>JBAWZA010000001.1:0-365573 GCA_037143335.1 bacterium
ATCCCAGTGCCGTTACAGTTGCTGATTTTCCGTTAGCGAATTTTAATCCGAAAGCTATTAGTGCCTCACCGAATGCATATCTTTCCGCAACACTTGGCGATAGATTTTTTGAAGATCAATCGCTCGGTCTGATTGTAAGCGGTACATATCAGCACACATACCGCGGATCAAATTCACTTTTCTATCCGACGACTGCATCTCAGCAGACGAGTCTTCCGGAGATTACCGATCTTGATAACCGTATCTATAGTACGCTTCAAACTCGTTCGGGTGTGATGGCAAATCTCGACTACCGCGCAAATGAAACGAACACGTTTCAGCTTTTTGGAATGTATGCCGATCTTAATTCCTTAGAAGTTCGCGACGAGTATGATTCAATTTTAGGATTGAGTTGGCCGAAAACTATTCGTATCCCATGGGCACGCAGAGTTACGAATGAGGATCAGGCGATTTCGAATGTAACGCTGAGTGGCATCCACCAAATTTTCGGAAAAGATCTCGAAGCGGATTGGAAGTTAGTTTACTCACGTGCGGCTCTTGATCGCCCAGACCGCGCCGAGCTTGATCTCTATGGTGGTGTTGATCTCGATTCGGCTGGCGTCTATCATCCTCAGCAATACCTTGTCAACGGTGGAAGCCCGCGTACGTGGATAACATCCACCGATCAGGATAAAAGTGTGTATCTGAATTTGAAAACGACGGAAAATATTTTGGATACAAAGACCGAATTCACCTACGGCGGAATGTATCGGAATAAAGAGCGTCATGCAACGTATGACAAATACGATTTGCGTCCGAATAATAAATTCAGAGTCCAGAATTATAACGGCGATATCACACTTGATACATTTACCGTCTTTAACCCGCAAGGCTCGCCGGATGATCCGCTCAACTATGACGCTCATGAAAATATCACTGCAGGATTTTTGCAAGCAAAGTTTCAGGTCGGACAAATCCAAGCAATTGGTGGAGTGCGTGTAGAGAATACCGATTTCGGTTGGAATTCTCAAGCACCCGAAGTATTTGATGGTAAGTCGGGGACTATCACCTACATGGATATCCTTCCATCAGTAAGTCTGAAGTATATGCCAACAGATAATCAGAATTGGCGGCTCTCTTTCTTCCGCTCGATCAGTCGTCCTGGATTTTTTGAAGTGATTCCGAATCTTGGTGTGCCTGGGGAAGATTATACCGAAACGACGAATGATACTCTTAACCGAACGCAAGCAACCAACATCGATCTGCGCTGGGAATATTTCCCTGGTGGATTAGATCAGATATTGGTCGGTGCATTCTATAAGAATCTCCATGATCCGATTGAGTATTCGGTTGTGGAAGTTCTGACAAAAACGTTTTACGAACCACGGAATTGGGGAGATGCAACCAATTATGGATTTGAAGTTGACCTACGGAAATATTTTTCTGAATTTGGTATTCATGCCAATTACACGTTCACAAGCTCCAACATAACAACGGATAAACGTGTGAACTACCGTTCGACTGATCCGAAGATCGGACTTACGTATCGTGTTGAATCGCAAACTCGTCCGTTACAAGGACAGTCGGCGCATATTGCAAATCTCTCGCTACTCTATAAGAATTTCGAGACTGGTACGGACTGCCAGCTTGGTCTTGTCTATACAGGTGCAAACATTGTAGGTGTATCTCCTTACAAGGATAATGATGTTTGGCAACGGCCGATTATCCAAGTTGATCTATCGGGCGAGCAAAAACTCATCGGCAACCTCGCACTCTATCTGAAGATCAACAACCTTCTGAACTCGCCTCGCGAAGAAGAAATTCGACAGAGCTATACCCAAGGCATTGCACCGATATTAAATCAAACTGCAGGTTCGAATTTCCTCGTGCGTCGTGAGACATACGATAGGACCTATATCATTGGCTTAAAATTTAGAATGTAATTTTTTTCTTAACTACATATTCACTTCCTTTATATGAAAACACTCAATCGCTTAGTTCTTTTTTGCATGGTCGGCACAGCAGCAATGCTCGCATCGTGTAAAGATTCAGGTACAACAGTAAACGTATCACACCCACAGAAGCAAGTTGGCGCTGGTATCACAACCGATACCTTACCGGCTACGCCTGTGAAAGGTACGCTACTGGCTGGACATACGTACTATTTCACAAAAGATATCATCGTAAACGCTGGTGATACATTGCTTATGCAGAGCGGCGTAAAGCTGATCTGTCTCCGTCCGGCTAATTTGGCAACGCCAGGACCACAGCTTTCTATTACGGGTACATTTATCAGCTTAGGTACGAAAGATGCGCCAAATTGGATCACTGTTCCAGATGCTCAAAAGACTTATGATCACTTCGTGAATGGCGAAGGGTTATGGGGGGGGATTCAATGCGCTGCTAATAGCGGTGATCTCATTATGAAATGGACACACGTTGAGTATTGCGGAGGTCCAGGCGAAGTTGGCGAGCCTATCGCAGGCTCTCAAGGACACCGTTATATCATTTGGTTCCAAACCCCTGCGAGCCACGTAATCCTTGAGGATTCATGGTTCCGTGGTGCAGTAGATGATCCGATCCGTATTAGCGGTGGAAAGATCAGCGTTATGCGTAATACATGGGAGTGGGGCGGTACACAAGGTGGTGACGGCTTGAATATCAAGAGCGGAACAGTTGGTGATATTGCTTATAACACTTTCATTGGATGTGCAACGAATGGACCAAAGCTTTCGAACAAAGGCGGAGCAACAGTTCAAACAAATGTGAACATCTACAACAATACGATGATCAATTGCGGATGGCGCAGACAAGAAACAGGTCGCGCTGGTTCAACAAACATCGAAGAAGGTGCTCGTGGGACAGAGTATAATAACTTGATCGTTAATTGCCGTACAGGTTTCCGTTTGGTAAGCGCACCGGCTGCTGATAGTAATCATGTATTCTATGATTACCAGTATTATTACGCTCAGGATGATTCTATCCGTTTGAAATTCTACATTCCAGGCGACGGAATCCAAAAAGCAAAACCACATGACATTGCTGGTGCTACGAAGGCGAACGACCCTCAGTTCGTAGGCTACGATGTGAATCAGTTTGACTTTAATTCAGCACCATTGCAATACGTAACTCCAATTGGCAATCAGCCACATGGAATGAATGAGCAAGGTTCATCGAACTTCAACTTGAAGCCCACTTCACCTGCCGCTGGCAAAGGTGTTACGACAGTGCCTGCTGATGCAGCAGCTGACGGCGTTACCATCCCTATGACAGGTATCGTCCCTGAAGGTGGCGATCTCGGTGCAACGAGGGTAGGATTAGGCAAAGACATCGGAGCTTACCAGCTCGATGGAACGGGTAACGTTCACTAATCCAACTTTTTGTTAGAATAATTTTCAACCGGATGTCCGCTCTGGCGGACATCCGGTACATTTTTTCCTGATATTCATTTGACCCAATGAAGTTAAAACATTTTTTACCAATTATCCTTGCAGTCGTAGCAATATGGACTTCAAGTTGTTCAAAAAAAAGTGATACGATAGTTACTCCCGTTGACACAACAAAAAACATTGTACCTAACGGCGATGACACAACAGCTGTGGCGAGCTACACTCCACCATTTACGAATGATGTAAATTTTTATCCTGGCGATCGCCGAGGAGATATGAGTAAGGATACATTAGTTGAGGCTTCGGGCTTATGTGCAAGCCGTAAATACCCGGGATTTTTCTGGACGGAAAACGATTCAGGCAATCCGAACGATGTTTTTTTGATTGATAGCAACGCCCACGTTCGCGCTATTTTTACCATCACAAATTCTACGAATCGAGACTGGGAAGATCTCGCCTGCGGACCAGGTCCGGATGCGAGTAAGTCCTATCTCTACATCGGTGAGATTGGTGATAACAATAATGCAAATGGAACATCAACGATCTACAGGATTCCTGAGCCTGATGTGACATTTAGCAATGCAACATACATTGCAAGCGTACCAGTCGAGAAGGCGATCACATTCAAGTACGCAGACGGTTCGCACAATGCAGAGTCCTTGATGATCGACCCTGCTACGAAAGATATCTATATTGCTTCGAAAGGTTCGGTTGCGAATATCTACGTTGCACGTTACCCACAGCCTGATACACTCTTCACGATGAAGAAGATCGGGCAGTTGCCGTTTGTGAAACTAACGGCCGGTGATATTTCACCTGATGGAAGCGAGATTCTTTTGAAGAATACGTCCACGATCTATTATTGGAAACGCGCAGCAGGCGAGAGTGTACTTGGTGCACTGCTTCGCGCACCTATGCTTGAGCCATATACGTTGGAAACGCAAGGTGAATCCATTTGTTGGACGTTGAGTGCTGATGCATATTATACCACAAGTGAGTATAATGCACCAACTATTTCGGGTTTGTGGAAGTACAAACGTAAATAAATTCACCGAGACTCATGAAGCATATTTTCAGATCACTTGCTGTGCTCGTTGTCCTATTAACGAGCACAGCATTATTCTCTCAGAAAAAAACTGTTGCCACACCTGAAGACGACAAGTCATTCAAATTTCTTGTCATGGGCGATTGGGGACGCAACGGAGGGTTTGAACAGCAAGCCGTTGCCGATCAGATGGGCAAATTCAACATGACATTCGGAGGCAAGTGCGTCATCGCAACCGGTGATAACTTTTATTGCTGTGGAGTTGCATCTGTTGACGATCCGCAATGGATGAGTTCGTTCGAGAATGTCTATAAAAATAATTCTCTGCAAATTGATTGGTATCCTGTGCTAGGAAATCACGACTATAAAGGCAGTCCGCAAGCAGAAATTGATTACTCGAAAAAAAGCAGAAGATGGGTGATGCCAGCAAGGTATTACACCAATGTTAAGAAGATTGATAAGAATACTTCGGTGAGATTTGTCTTCATGGATACCAACCCCTTCATTGATGATTACATGAAGAAGGCGGAGAACTACGCCGACCTTGCTACGCAACATGCTGATGTGCAGTTAGCATGGCTTGATAGTGTACTGAGTGCTTCGAAAGAAACATGGAAAATTGTTGTAGGGCATCATCCAGTGTATTCGAGTGGCTCGGAGCATGGGAATCAACCCGAACTCATCGCCCGACTCAAACCTGTTTTCGAAAAAAATAATGTTGATGCGTATTTCGCAGGACACGAGCATGATCTTCAACATCAATTTGCTAAAGATGGAAAGGTGAATTACTTTGTATCTGGTGCTGGATCGGAAGTTCGTCCAGCAGGTAAATCGGAGACGACAAAGTTCAGCGTTTCAACTCCCGGCTTTATGGCAGTTTCGATTAAAAAGGGAACGATGAGTGTTGATGTGATCGATGCGAAAGGCAAAACATTATATTCCACCAGCATTTCGAAATAAAAGATTGTTGGACTTATCATCTCCGTCTTTTATGAAGCAGATATGGATTGGCTTCATTCTTCTTTGCCTAAGCAGTGCTCCTACATTTTCTCAAGTGCCCATAAGTGGCAAAGTCATTGATGAGGATGGCGATCCCGTCATTGGTGCGCTCGTAAAGTTCACATCCTCCGAGAAGGTTGTTGCTGCTGTAAAATCTAATAAAAAAGGAGAATTCCAGACTACACTTTCAAAGGGTGAATATTCCGTAACGATAAACTATGTGGGATTCGAAGCGTTCAAGAAAGAGCTCGAAGTGCCCGCTGGCGATGCAAAGGAAATTACACTCGATATTCATTTACGACAAGAACATTTTCAAGATGGTGAAGTCGTGATCTCTGCAACTCGTACAGCTCGTAATATCGCGGATGTTCCGATCAGGGTCGAAGTCATTCCTGCAGATGATTTGCAAGAGTCTATCACCATGGGACTCAGTTCAGCAAAGGCAGTGCTCTCCGAGCTTCCGGGTATTGTATCGCAAACAACTTCTGCCGCAACTGGCGCTGCGACGCTACGGATTCACGGACTTGACGGAAGATATACGCAATTGCTTGTTGATGGCATTCCAGCATTTGGTGGATTGAATATGAATTTCTCGATCTTGCAATTGCCACCGCTAAACTTACGTCAACTTGAAATTATCAAAGGCTCCGCGGCTGGTATTCATGGTGCCGATGCAATCGGAGGCATTATTAATTTCCTCACAAAAATTCCTACGACAGATGTTCCGAGTGCGCAAGCGATTGTAAACGTAACGAATCTTGGCGGTACCGATCTTGCAGGATATTATTCCCAAAAATTTGATGAACTTGGAATTACGATTCATACCACCTACAATAATCAACAACGACGAGATATTGATAAGGATGGATTTGCCGATCTACCGATGCAAGAGAGAATTGCCATTAATCCGAAAATCACATACTCATTCTCTCCTTCATCCGAACTTGTGATAGCGCCTGCATATTCGCATGAGAAACGTTTCGGTGGATTTATGGCCGCACCAGTTAATTATGAATACGGATCAAAAGATATTTTTTCGAATGCAACGACAACAGAACGAATCGACCTGCTCGGTAGCTTTTCTCAGAAGTTTGATCAGAATAATTCTGCGGTGTTGAATTCTGCGCTGATTCATACTCAACGCAATTCGTATTTGCAACAAACTCCATTTGATGGCACCGAAACAATAGTCTACAATGATATTCAATGGAGTGGAGATTTTCTGCCGTTGCGGTTACTCGGCGGGCTTTCCTATTCATCCGAAAAATTCGTTGAAGATAGCATTCGTCAATTTGATAGAAGTTTCACTTATAGCGATCTCGGCATTTTTGGACAAGGCGAGTATCAATTTAGTTCAATCGTGACGGCGCTTGCATCAATTCGTGCTGATCTGCATAATTTTTTTGGGACTGTCATTTCACCGCGCGCATCGCTGATGATTCGGCCCTCCAAGGATTTTACACTTAGGCTCTCTGGTGGCACGGGTTGGCGCGCACCGAATATTTTCGATGAAGATGCGGAATCACACGGGTTTCGTGGCGTTCCACCAATTACATCGACAGAAAAAGAACGGTCAGAGAGTTTTTCGTTGGAGGGGAAGTATCAGTTCTTGATTGGTGAGTGGAATGGCTCGACAGACATCAATCTTTTTCAAACAACCATACACAACCAGCAAGGCATCAATGTGTTCACTTCGGCTGGAAATGATTCGGAGGTTGTGCGGTGGCAAACAATTGGAGACCTCAGCTCGAAAGGAATGGAGCTTATCGCCCAAGCGCATGGAAACGGACTTGATCTTTTCTTTGGGTATACTTATGCTTTCGTCCGACAAATTTTCAACGGCGTATCATCCACGAAGGAATTCACTCCGCAGCATTTTATCAACGCCTCGATCCTCTGGCAATCACCTTCGGTGTTGCGCTTAGTAAGTGATTTCAGTTATGAGTCGGCGCAATTGCTTCCGGCAAATTCATTTGCAAAGGAATCTCCATCGGTATTTACGATCGGTGCTTCTGCAGAGGTGTGGATCACGAATTCGCTCTCCATCTTTCTCAACGTCGAAAACGCATTGGACTCCCGACAAACAAAAACCATGCCCCTCTACCTCGGCACTCCGGGTAAGAGTACCTTCAATCCAAACTTCGTTTGGGGACCAGTCGAAGGCCGAGCGATCAATGCAGGAGTGAAAATTAAGCTGTGAAATCTCTGAACTGAGGTTAGCTGATTGCCGAGTGACGTAATTGCGGCGATGTGACCGATTTATGCGGATGTTCGCCGATCGCCTCTTCGAAAATCCATGGCATCTGCGTCATCCGCGTGCTATTTTTCGTAAATTTGCATTATGCCAAAGCGTACCGACATAAAATCCATCTTAATTATCGGCTCAGGTCCTATTGTAATTGGGCAGGGTTGCGAATTCGATTACTCTGGTGCACAAGCCTGTAAGGTCTTGCGTCAGGAGGGTTATCGGGTGATTCTCATCAATTCGAATCCAGCTACAATCATGACCGATCCTGAGATGGCGGATGCAACCTATATCGAGCCGATCACCCCAGATTATATAGAAGCAATCATCGCAAAAGAAAGACCCGATGCTATCTTGCCGACGATGGGTGGGCAGACTGCACTAAATGCTGCGATGAAACTGAATGAACTTGGTATCTTAGAAAAATACGGAGTCGAGCTTATCGGTGCCAGACCCGATGCCATCAAACGTGCTGAAGACCGAGAAGAATTTTTGGCAACAATGAACATGATTGGGCTTGAAATGGCACGCGGTGGATTCGTCAAAACAACCGATCAAGCAATGGAGCTGATCGATCTGGTTGGCTTTCCCGCTATCATCCGCCCAAGCTTTACACTCGGCGGTACTGGTGGAGGTATAGCATGGAATCTCGAAGAATTCCGCGAGATTGTTCAGAAGGGATTGGATGCTTCACCTGTCACTCAAGTACTCGTTGAGGAATCAGTGATCGGATGGAAAGAGTACGAACTTGAGGTAATGCGCGATACTGCCGATAATGTCGTTATCATTTGCTCAATCGAAAATTTTGATCCGATGGGTGTGCATACCGGCGACTCAATTACTGTTGCGCCAGCACAAACACTCTCGGATAAAGAATACCAAATCATGCGTGATGCCGCAATCAAGGTTATCCGCGCGATTGGAGTTGATACAGGTGGATCGAACATTCAATTTGCAGTAAATCCTGCCGATGGTAGAATGCTTGTGATCGAAATGAATCCACGCGTTTCTCGCTCATCGGCGCTTGCTTCCAAAGCAACTGGATTCCCAATCGCAAAGATTGCGGCGAAGCTAGCAGTCGGTTTTACGCTTGATGAAATTCCGAACGACATCACCAAGCAAACGCCTTCATGCTTCGAGCCGACGATAGATTATTGCGTCGTGAAAATTCCGCGCTGGGATTTTGAAAAATTCAAAGGTATCGAAGCAACCAGTTCACAACTTGGTGTGCAGATGAAATCCGTTGGCGAAGTAATGGCATTTGGGAGAACGTTCAAAGAGGCGTTCCAAAAAGCTATTCGTTCGCTTGAGCAATCACGATCTGGACTTGGCTCGGATGGAAAAGATGAATTCGAAATTGACGACATGTCTGATGTCGAGAAAATTCGGACGATGGAAGTTATTCGCGAGCGACTTGGTCAGCGCAGAACCGATATGATTTTCAGCATCCGCTATGCAATGAAGCTCGGGATGAGTCGTGATCAAATCTTCGAGATCACCAAAATTGACCCATGGTTCTTGAATCAGATGGAGCAGATCGTCCGAAGAGAAGGAGAATTGCGGAAGGCAGCCGTTTATGCTTGATATGCGTATTCATGCCTACCGATTCCTCACTCTGTTTGGGATGACATAGTGTGAGCATTTCTCCCCTTCTCCCCACCGAACGAAAATCACATTGAACTTGTCGTAAGGAGCTGTGATGTGTCGTATTTACATTTTTGCCACGGTACTATTCCTATCAACTCCGCTCTTTGGGCAGGGGAGTTGGTCTCCATTTGTAAACTCAATTAACGGAAAACCCCTGAATGGTGCGGCTTTTTTAAATGAGCGTTACGGATTTGCATCAACCTCCGACGGTACATTCCGCACAACCGATAGTGGCAAAACGTGGATTCATACGGGTCTTGGTTCGGGTATCGGGAAGTACCAATTTTATTTTTACACTCCGAGCAATATCTTTTTCAATGGCGAATTGGAGAGTGTTGATAGCGGTATGACATGGAAGGCACTCCCAAATCCCACTGAAGAACAACTCTATATTAAGAATGGAATATTTTTTGATGCTTCGGGCAGAGTGAGTTTTAATCATACTCGTACGTGGCAAATAATTGATACGAATTTTAAGAGTGGCGAAGCTGTCACAGGAAATTTAGAGAATGACATAGCGATTTGGGGTGGAAGTGCGTTCGGTAATCCAGTCACACTCTTTACAACCGATCTCGGAAGATCATGGCATTACGGAGCCGCAGGAGTGGAATCAGATTTTGGATATGCGATTCCCTTTACGCACACATTTTTCAGAGCAGGTGGAGATGGAACCGACGCAATCGAACGCAGCTACACAAGTGGTGCAACGTGGGATACAATCTTAGGACCAATTCAGTGGCAATATCTTTCTGACGGACTCGCTGGCAATGGATGCGTAATTTATGCGCAGACGATGGACACGACATTTCGTTATGCGTATGGACTTATCCGCTCGACGGATCAAGGTGGTAGTTGGCAGTATATCACAGGTCCAGTCGCACGGGATGACTATCCGATTACTGGTGTGATGAGTCGTGGCGCAGTTTGTATGGCAATGAGCCATCATTTCGGCGAGCCGTTGTATAAATATATTGATTCGTCACTCCTCAGACCAGTGCTCTGGGAGGCAACCATCACGACATCATTCGCTGATACACTATATTTGAATGAGTGCGATTCGATGAAAATCAGATTAGGCTTATCATACTCGGCATGTGATTTTATTAGATGGCATGATATGCGCGTTGATAGCCTGCCACAAAATAATTATCGGCTAAGTTACAAAGCCGGGAATATTATCCGTACCGATCATCCCGACTCCGCATTCATCACACTCTTACCGAATCAAGCTGGTATCTACCCTCTGAGAATTCATATCGGAGTTTCGGCATCGGATTGGTCAGGCTCGGATACAACGCTCTCGTTTGTATTAGTCGTTAAATCGAATCCGGCAGTGCTTACGATTGACAAAGCTGATACACTCAATTTCGGAGCGTTATCATTTTGTAATGCAACAAGCTCGCAAGATATTCATATCTCAAACTTAAGCTGTCATTCGCTCAAGGTCACGCGAATCAAACTCATAATGGATTCGTCTGCGCAATACGATTTCTCTGCCTCCATGAATCCACCAGTGCTCAACTTGAAAGAGGGCATCGGCACCGGAAAGATTACTGTAAAAATGGTACCGCAATCTCCGGGGATTAAGTCTGGAAGACTCATTATCTTTACGAGCATCGGCAACGATACGATTCGTATTTATGCAAATGTGATGGCGCCTCCGAAGAGTATCGTCACAAGGTGCGATACGATCATATCGCCGCTCTGCGGATCATCGGACGGATTCATGCACTTGACAAATTCAAGTTGCAGATTTATGACGCTCGATTCTCTTACTCTCCCAAGCGGCTTCGAGTTGTTGCCGACGCGATTCCCAGTGTATATCATCTCTGGAGGTACGGTAGATATTCCGCTGAGGTTTACGCCGGCAAATCGTGGAGAGAGCGTCGGAGCGATACATGCTTCGTTGAGTTTCTTCATGCCGAATGGTGCTGAACAATTTGATACCACAATTAGGATATCAGGGATGGGCACGCATGGACCGTCGGCGTACTCACTAACTACAAATCAAATTCAGTTCAACCCACTCCATGTATGTGATAGCCCAGAAGAGCAACATATCGTTCTTTATAGCACTGGTTGCGACACACTTTCGCTCGCAAGTATTTCGCTGAGTGGTGATGCTGATTTTTCGTTGAGTGAAAACGGCAAGCGAGTAGTCGCTGTCGGCGATTCGGTTGTGATGGATGTCAGAATTGATCCTGTCGTCAAAGGGAATAAATCGGCAATGATAACGATCACCAAAAGCGATAGCCTCAAAGAAAATATCTATCTCGGAGCCACTGTATCTCGAGCGGTTCGAACGCTTAGCAATAATAATCCAGCTCTGCTCGATTTCGGCGCGACATATACGTGTCAGACAAACGATACAAGTGTCCGACTTCACAATCAAAGTTGCGATACGATCATCATCTCTGGTGTGCGTTGGCAAGTCTCAGGTATTTCGGGATTAGGATTTGGTGTGCTTGATAGCTTCCCGATAATTATTCCGCCTGGTGGTGATGGCACTATAACAATTGAAACAGTGCTCGATACCATAGGCGGAGCGCAGGTAAATACCGCGTCATTAGAAATTCTCTCGAACGCCGATAATCCTGTGCCCCCAATTACAATCACCCGTTCGTATCTTTATTCACGCCCGATTCATTTATGGCTTGATGCTGACCAGATTCCTAAATCCGCACCGAGTGTATGGTATGTGAAGCTCAAGGGAAATCCCTCTGAGTTCAGCGGGATTAACACGCTTGATTTTCATCTCTCATATAATTCAGATATGCTGGAGTTTATGCCTGCGCAAAGCACTGCGATTAACACCAGTGCCAACTCGTTCTCGATTGGGAATTCCCCGATCACGATTGGTAGCGACAGTTCTCTCGCATATCTTCAATTTCAAGTGTATGTTGCGAAGGATACATCCACGGTGGTTGGGATGAGTAATGTTGTGCTTAATTCACTTGATCCACAATTCACAAGTTGCGTAGCATACCCTTCAGTTTTGGGTAATGGTGTAACCTTCACTGCTCAAACTATTTGTGGCGATCCGTTGATTCGAAAATTACTCAGTGGCGCGAAAGATCAGTTTTTTGTGCGTACAAATCCTGTGCGTGATAATGTACTTATTGATGCAGTCAATAATTCATTTTCCGAAAAAAATAGGGTAGAGATATTCAATGCCTTAGGTGTGAAGGTGTATTCCGAGGAACGAGAATTTGTAAAAGGTGCTCAGCTTATACAAATTGCTACCCACACATTGGAGTCAGGGATATATTATCTCCATATTCAGTCTGGTAGTGTGAGTAGTACTAGTTCTTTTTTGAAAATGCGATAGAGCATTGAGATTGGTTGGTTCCGAATCCTAATCCGTGAAAATCCACTCAATCCGTGTGCCATTCCCCAGTATCCTAAGCCGATTAAAATAGGCTGCACTTTTCACTCTCTGGTTTCTGTTCTTTTCCAGACTATGAAACACGTGCGTCTACTCTCTTAGACGCACGATGGAGAACGTTGTGTCTGTCATGCGGGGAATTTCCAAAAATATTGCTCGCCTCAATTGGCGTTTTTTATCTCGAATAATTTCGGGGGTTTTGTTGCTGAGCTTTTTTCAAACCTCCGAAGTTTCTGCACAAGCAGGCTGGACACAGATTCAAGGACCTCAGGGTTATGGACCAATTCTTGCCGCTGGTTTTCTCAACGAACAATTTGGAATAATCCAAACACGTAATGCGAATTGGTTTCGCACAACCGACGGTGGCACGACATGGCAGCCAAGTGTGGGACTTCCAACTATATCCTTCACTCGGTTCGTGATCTATTTTTACACACCTGCAGAGATTTATATTAACGGGAGATACGAGAGCTTAGATAGCGGGAAGACCTGGCACACACTTGTCTCACCTGCAGCTAATGGAGCACTCTATATTAAAGCCGGAATATTTTATGATGCAAGTGGTAGATTTAGTACCGATCATGCAAACAGTTGGACGAATATTTCCGCCATTGCCGGAACTGGCGGAGTGACGGTTGTTGGAAATTTAGATGATGGAATTGCAGTCTGGGATTTTCGGACTGGCTATACTACTGATGGCGGCAAGAGCTGGCAAAAAGGACAAATCGGTGTTGAAGCGGATTACGGTTACTCCGTTCCATTTACATCTACCTACTTCCGCGCTGGCGGGGATGGCAGAGATGCAATCCAGCGTTCAACCGATGGTGGACTCTCGTGGCAGATGCTACTAGGACAGGCGAATACTCGTTATCTCTCTGATGGCATTGGCGGTGATGGATGTGTGGTATTCGCACAAGCGATGGCCACAGTCCCGGGTTATCCAGTTGGTGTCATTCGCTCAACGGATTTGGGAGCGACATGGGTGAGCGTTGGAGGACCAATGACCAACGATGATATGCCACTGTGCGGGGTATGCTCGCGGGGTGCTGTCTGTTATGCGATGGGCTACACAATGCCGGGACTATGGAAATATACTGATCAATCTTTAAGGAGACCCGTGCTATCTGATACGCGAGTGACTCCGAATTTTCCTGACGAAGTGACCATGCGTAATTGCGACTCGCTTGATCTTGGATTATTGGTTGAGTTCAGCGGATGCGATTTCATCAGACTGCATAAAGTTAGCGTTAATCTTGTACCGCAAAGTCTCTATAGTGTAAACTATAAAGTTGATGCCGGTATTTATACAAATCATCCTGCGAATCCCCACGTCATTTTCAAACCGAGTACACCCGGTACTTATCATCTTCAGCTGAGGCTGACAGTCTATAGCTCCGATTGGACGAGTTCGGATATCGTCGTACCAATCACTGTGATAGTGACCGCTGTCCCACCTCGCTTAAAAATTGCACAGAAAAATCCGCATGATTTCGGTACTCGAGCGATTTGTCTCTCAGGTGCAAGTGATACACTCATTCTCTCGAATAGTAGTTGCGAGATTCTTCATGTGAGTGAAATAAAACTCGATCTTGATTCCGCTTCAACAAACGATTTTTCGCTCAAGTCCAAATTCCCATACGATCTATCGAGTAAGTCACTGCCCGATACACTTATTCTAAAATATGATCCGAAGAGTGTTGGAATAAAAGGCGGAAAAATAATCCTGCTCACAAGTATCGGCAACGACACTATTCCATTTTATGCGAACGCACTACCGGATTCATCAAAGTTAGTTGTTGAAAAGAATGATTCTATAATTTTCCCAACAAAAGAACTCTGCGACGCCGGTGGCAAAGAGACAATACTCATTTCGAACCCCGGGTGCATTCCACTCCGTATCACAAAAATTTCTTTTGAAACGGATTCCGCGTCTAAATTTGAATTTGGCTTTAAATCCAGTGGTCCTGTTGCATTGACTGGCAACACGCCATCACATATCCTGACTCTGGATTTCCTGCCGCTAACTTCAGGAGCGAAATCGGGGAAAATAATTATCGAGTCTGATCTTGGTAATGACACAATCGAAGTGCGAAGCACAGTTCTGCCTGACGGACGGCTACTCTTGCCTCGGAGCAATCTCTTCTCGGCTCCTCTTTGTGATAGTGTCGATGGCATATTGAGGATAAAGAATTATAGTTGTCGCGAGATGACATTTAACAAATTCAAGCTTGACTCTCCGTTCCGACTATTACCAATTCGCTTGCCTGTTATCATCCGCTCCGGAGATTCGGCACTGTTGCCAATCCGATTCATTCCCGTTGAGCGAGGCTTTTCATCTAAAGATGTACAAATCGAAGTTTCGATGTATATGCAAGGCTACACGATTGATTTTGATACTTCTTTTATTGTGCAAGGCTTTGCCTCGCATGGCAGATATGATTATTCAATCTCTGCTCCGATTCTTGATTTTACGCCAACCCATCTGTGCGATTCGACTACTGCACGTTTCGCGTTGTATAGCTCAGGGTGCGATTCACTTCCTCTGAGTGCGGTCACCATTTCTGGTGATAATGATTTCCAGCTCATCGGTTCGACTCAACACACTTCTGAAATTGCGTCCGGAGATTCATTGATCATCACGGTGCGATTTGCTCCGGAATTAAAGGGCAAGCGAACGGCAGTTATTTCTCTTTTACTTCATGATAGTGTCGTTGCACAAATACCTGTCAGTGGCGACGCGATTCCCGCTCGGAAAATTCTTTTGGAATCGTTATCCGGTAGTCTTGATTTCGGTGCGTTTCGAATTTGTGATACACGTGATACGAGCATCATGCTCACCAACACGAGCTGTGACCCGATTCAGATAACGGAGGCACAATTTGTGGGTCGAGGTTTTGGGAGTGATAATACATTCCCAATCACCATACCTCCTGGCGAGAGTAGAAGCATTCATATTCACTCGATTACTGATACTATCGGCTTGCCTCCTACAAATATTGCTACACTCCAACTGGTTTCGGATGCTGATACAATGCTCAAGCCACTATTGCTTTCAAGAAGCTACATCTATGCCTACCCAGTCCATTTATGGTTGAGTTCTGATTCAGCGAAGATGACTGCATCGGGAGTTTGGAAATTGCGAGTGAAAGGAATTGCAAATGAATTGAGTGATGTGCGGACGCTTGAGTTCGGACTGCAATATGATATGGACATGCTCGAATTTGTCCCTGAGGCAAGTACAGTGTCGCAATCGGTTGACTCGCATTTTCGTCTTGCCTCGCAAAAATTTATTCCAGCATCAGATAGCACACTTGGAGTACTTGCATTCAAAGTATATCTGACGAAAGACCTTACTTCCGATGTCTTGATGCACGACATACTTCTCAACAGTTCGGATAATAATTTTATGTATTGCACAGCGATACCACAAGCTACGGGTACACAATTCAATTACGATAACTCCTGCGGAGATCCGACGCTCCGTTCGTTTATGCGTGGCGAGAAAATTGGCATGACAATAAAACCAAATCCGTCGAAGTCAAATATCGTAGCGACAATTTCGGTGCCAAGTCAAACGCAAGCACTGCTCTCACTCTACGATGTCTTAGGCGAAAAAATCCGAGATGTATTCAAGGGCGAGATACGCTCAGGCGAAATGCAAATCAACACCACCGATCTCCGACCAGGCATATATTACTTGCGGATGGAATATGCAGGCGGCATAAGATCTGTCAGAGTTATACATGAGTAAGTATTGGCGAGTTGTTCGTCTTTGGTGAAAAGTCTTTAATGGGACGGACTCTCAGTCCGTTAATAGCTCAAGCGTCCCCGCTTTAACCTCTACTTCCCAACACCCAGGGTCGTTCCTACGGAGTCTAAAGCTGCGTTAATCCAAAAATGCCCACGTTACATCTAGGCGAACTTGGAAGCCACTGCGTGGGTAGATTGCCACGTTGTAGTAAGGTGCGCTGAGGATATTCAGGAATGAGATGTTGAGTGTGGCGCGCTGATCAACGGTTGTCGAAACCAATACATCAAATAAGTACGTCGGATTATGCAGTCTTGAATCAATCAAGGGAAGGTTGCCACTGCGTTCAAGTCCTCGGTAAAAATAAGAGTCCGAAAACGGATCATAACTTAATGTTGGCGAAGTGGAATTAGCATATCGTAATCGTATGCCTGCACTGATTCGCAAGTTGCCTTCGGATACTTCATTCTCCCAAAATAATCCAGTCGAGGATATTATTCGCTTTGTGAGGTCTGATCGGAGTGCGGGGTTTGTTGTATAAGTTGAGATTGGTGATGTAGAAGGAAAGTACGTAGTGTAGAGTTGATAGCGGAAATATGAAAACCATAAATCCATATTCGCTGAAATACTTCCTGAATGTAAATCCAACGAAGAGAACTTCGTAAAAAAATAACTATCGTTTGCACCGGGGTCTACAACTATTCCTTCAGGCTCATGTCTGTCGAGGTAACCAAGCGAGAGCGAAAATTTTTCTCGTCTGCCGAAAGGGATATTCATTGAGAGAAATGCCGCAAGGTTCTTAATCTCGTATGTTGCAAGAGGACTTGGCGATAAGCTCGCTCTGTCACGAGAGTAATTTGCCTGCGCGGTGAGCTTCAATGCTTCCGTCAATTTTACAGAGGCTTGCAATCCGAAATTAGTAAATACTAAATCGGGCGTTGATGATCCCGCTACCGTGAGCTTCGAGAAGGTAGCTCGAAAAAATCCGCTTGCACTTAAGTTGATAGAAGTAGTCAGTGAAAGCGAGTCACTACCCAATGCAGAAAATCTTTGCTCAGAGATATTCGGCAAGAAGAATCCTGAACTTTGCCGGGATACCGATTGAAAATCACCACGAATTGTCGCGCGAGTAATAAATGGTCCGATTTCTAATGCCGCAGGTTGCGATAACGAAACTCCGTAACGCTGGGCTTCGGCGAGGGGCTGATAATAAATTGGGAATGTAGAATCAACTCCAAGCATTCTGCGTGCCGAAAGCGTAGAGTACGCACTAATAACTGTCGGATCTTTTTCTGAAAATAACGATAACCCAATTTGCCCGAGCACGTCAAATCTTGTTTTATGATCGAATGCGAAAGGGTGGCTGACAGTTGCCAATTGCGGATCGAAAATATCCGTCGCCGAGTCCGAAGTTTTGATACCACCATTGGTGCCACTGAATGCTGAGGTATAGAGGGTAAAGAGTGTTGCGTGAATTGTTTTTGTATCGTAAGTGCTCTGCGCTCTTACCCACCACTGAGTCCCGAGAGGATTGAAGGTATAGTCGGTGGCGCGCAATGCGCTTCCGGAGTTTCGGTGATAGACTGAAAATACAAGATTGAGTGGCTCCGATGGATTTACACTGAAGAGTCCCTCGAAATTCGATAAGTCTCCTGAACCGGAAAGAGGGTAGGAGTAATGAAATCGTGAGTACGGAATCGGTGCTCTGAATCGCTCCAACGAAAAATTGATTGCATCGCTTGAGCCATGATCTAAACTTGTGAGCATTCCGCCATGCTCGATGCTCGTGTTGCTTGCAATTTCAAGTGGGAATAAATTTAATGTTGTATTCCCAGTGAGTGGGTCATTGAGCGGTAGAACACCATCCAAAAAAGAGGAAGCAATCGGCTCACTCGTGCGGTTGGTAAAGTTAAATGATTCGCGCCCATACCCAAGATCACTTTGCATGAGCGAAAACCCTGCACCGAATTGCTCAAGCAGGGATGAAAATGTCATTGGTGAAGAATAAGCTCGGATTGCTTCCGATGAAACTTGTATCGAAGAAGCATCGAATACTGCAAGCGCACGGCGATAGATGGAATCCCTTGGGACTTTAGGTGCCGATACAACTTCGTTGAGAATCGTCGAGTCTTTCCGAATTGTGGAGTCACTCTTGCTTTGCGCAAGAGTGAGAGTATGCAACAGAATGATAATCGTTGCAACACCGAACGCACAGCATCCCCTCACAAAATCCCGTCCGAAACGACGGGGTTGACAAATGTTTGATAATTGTTTCAGTTGCTTTCGTGTTAAAATAGCCGTACGCGATTAACGTGGAATAATTGAATTTGTCGCATCAGTTGAACCTCAACAAACGGAAATCCATAACTATTCTCGGTTCGACCGGGAGTATCGGAAAAAATACGATGGATGTGATCCGAAGAAATTCGGAGAGATTTGTCGTACATGCTATCAGCGCCAACCGTTCTGTGGAAGAATTGCGCACACAAATCGCGGAATTTCAACCCAAGCGCGTGGTTGTATCTGACCCTGAATCTGCGATTATTCTTACGAAGGCATTCGGCTCACTGATTGAAACTGGAGAAGATGCACTTTCTGAAATTGCTCGGGAAAGCGACATTGTAGTAGCTGCGATGGTCGGTTTCGCAGGCTTACGACCTACCTACGAAGCGATACGTGCCGGCAAACGTGTAGCTATTGCCAATAAAGAAACGCTTGTTGTCGCAGGTGAATTGATGACGATGGAAGCGAAGCGATCGGGGGCGGAAATTATCCCAATTGATTCTGAGCACTCAGCAATTTTGCAATGCCTGACAGGAGAGAGCCATTCGAGTATCTCGAAAATAATTCTGACTGCTAGTGGCGGACCGTTCAGAACCCGACCGCATGACACCTTTGAAAAAATCACATTAGCCGAAGCACTCAATCATCCGAATTGGGTGATGGGGAGAAAAATTACGATTGATTCGGCAACGATGATGAACAAGGGCTTGGAGATTATCGAAGCGCGATGGCTCTTTGATGTGACACCCGAGCAAATAGAAGTCGTTATTCACCCACAATCCATTATTCACTCACTCGTGGAGTTTTGCGATGGCTCGATGAAGGCGCAGCTTGGCGCACCAGATATGAGGCTTGCAATTCAGTACGCACTCAGCTATCCCGAGCGGTTTGCACATCTGTACGATAAGCTCGATCTACTCAAACATAGCGAGCTTCGCTTCGAAGCGCCTGACGATCTGAAATTCCCGTGTATCGGACTTGCACGTGAAGCGATGTCGAAAGGCTCGGTCTATCCGGCAGTCTTGAACGCCGCCAACGAGATTGCAGTCGCGGCTTTCTTGGATGGTCAAATACTCTTCACAGAGATTTCTGAAATCATTTCTTATACAATGAGTGATTATGCCTTGCGGTCGGATATTAACGACATTCAGTATCCACCTGGTACGCCACTGACGTTAGAAAGAATCTTTGAGGCTGACAAATGGGCACGGCTGACGACGAAACTGTTTGCCTCAGAAATCGCTAGAATGAAGGAAATGGAGCAATAGCTAATTATTTATTGAACTCCTTGCTCGGTAAATGAATTAAGCTATATCTAAAAAAAATATGCCAATACTCACGACACTTTTTTACTTTATCATTACCATTTTCGCACTGGTCTCCGTGCATGAATTTGGTCACTTCATTGCTGCCAGGATTTTTGGTATGCACGTGCCAATTTATTCCATTGGAATGGGGAGAAGGCTCTTTGGTTGGAATAAGTTAAACGGTTTCACGCAAGGACCTCTTCCTGAGGAAATCGAAAACCAACTCGGCGCCAATACCGATTATCGCCTTTCACTGCTCCCGATTGGTGGCTATGCCAAGATTGCTGGTATGATTGACGAGACCCAAACAGAGGAGCTTGCCCCCGAAGCACAACCGTGGGAATTCCGCTCGAAGAGTTGGTGGAAAAAGTCTATCGTGATATCCGCTGGCGTCATTATGAACCTCGTTCTTGCGGGAGCAATTTTTATAGGCATTAAATTTTCTGAGGGTAAAGAATTGTGGGAGACGACGACCGTAGGTTATGTCGGCAAAACATCAGTCTCAGCAAAGTTGGGTGTTCAAGCAGGTGATCGAATTGTCACTATCAATGGCAAGCCGATTACAAATTGGCAAGAGTTGCAAGAAGAAGCAATCATCGAGCAGATAGATCATCCTTTCACGATGACCTTGATACGAAATGGTCAAAGCGTGGATATTCAGTACAAACGGACTGATTTGGGTACAGAGGACCCGATCAAACGTTTCGGGCTTGTTCCGGCAGGCGCAGGTGGTACAAAACTACTTGCAGTTGTGGCTTCTACGCCTGCTGATCGTATTCATTTGAAAGCTGGCGATATTATCACGAAGGTGAACGAGGTGCCCATCGAAAGTGAGACATCGCTTATTGATAATGTGAGTGCTCATCCGAATGAACAAATTTTGCTCACGTGGATGCGTGGCGGAGTAGAGATGTGCTCGAATGTCACACCCGATGCCAACGGCAAGATTGGCGTAAGCCCAGGTCCGGCTCCGTTTGCTGGTAAGGTAAAAAAGATTTATTACTCACTCTTCGAATCCATTCCGCTTGGTATAGGGGAATTGGGCAATCAGATCAGATTGTATGCCAAAGGTCTTGGATTGCTTTTCAGTGGAAAAGTTGATGTATCCAAGAATCTTGGGGGTCCGATCAAGATTGCTCAATTTGCTGGACGTGCCGCCGAAGGCGGAGCAAGTGCGTTCTTCGGATTTATGGCATTGTTATCGCTATCGCTGGCATTCTTGAATATCCTCCCTATACCAGCACTTGATGGTGGCCACTTGATAATTATTTTGATTGAAGCTGTCCGCGGAAGAGAATTATCGCAAAAATTTAAGTTGGGATTTCAAAAAGTTGGAGTGACGGTTCTCCTTCTCCTCATGGCTTTCATGGTCTATAACGATATCAAGGGATTGTAGGATTTGGAGGGAAGTTTTTCTAAAAGGGTAACCTCAGTGAGGCTACCCTTTTTTGTTGATTCGCGGGAAGTCAAATAAAATGTCAAATTGTGGAGAATTGTGGAATTATCTTGTCTAAATCTTCATTTCCATCCTATATCTCCTATATGGCTCACAAATAGGAAAAGCTGCAACTCGGGATATGAATTCTTATTCATTTACGAATTGGCATTCCCGCGTTACAGAATTTTCTTCGCCACGTAGTGAGTGTATTCGTTTTTCCTCACAACTTAATTTTGATATGAAAAGACAACATCGAAACGTTCTTTCACTCCTACTTGGGACACTTGCTTTTTTCGGCGTATTATTCGCGGAGATTCATACCTCGAGCGCTCAGCCGACTGCGGAATCGGAAGTCTCGTGGCCGCATCGTCTGACGTTGGGCTTGGGGGCTGGATTGAACATGAACTTTGCTTCCGGCGATTACCTCATTGATTCAAATACATACTCTTCAGGATTTGGCGCAGCGCCGGCTTTTTATGCGCTCTTAGAGATTCCACTTTCGGAACAATGGATGTTAGTGCCGCGAATTCATTACAACGATTTCAGCGGTTCATTCTCCGACGGTAAGGCT
This sequence comes from bacterium, assembly GCA_037143335.1. GTDB lineage: Bacteria > Bacteroidota > Ignavibacteria > Palsa-1295 > Palsa-1295 > PALSA-1296. Next base: position 22,037 of record JBAWZA010000001.1, read on the forward strand.
AGTGGAACTGCTACGAAGATTGCTAATTTTGCGTATAACGTTCAGACCATCGGGATTGATATTCTTGCAAAATATGTCATCAGTGGATTCCATATCATGGCCGGTCCTTCGATAGGAACTGCGATTAAGAAAACGTGGGATCATGGTACATCGAGCAATGCAAGCTCATCAAGCAAAGATCTTCCTGGATCGGGAAGTGTGATGGCATCTATCGGAGCAGGATTGGGATATGATATTCCAATTAATCAAAAGCATAGTGTTTGGCTAACTCCTGAAGCATTTTATAGTTTACCACTCACGAATTTCGGACCTGATAACGGAAGCCTGAAAGTCTCAACGTTGCGGGTTGCACTTTCGGTAAAATTTGATATTGGTTCTGAACCGCCTCCACCACCTGCGCCAGTCGAGCAAGTGAGTGCAACAATTAGTGCGAAAGGAATTTTGCCAAATGGCGAAGTGACGAATGATCCGATTATTCCGGAACAATCATCTCGCACCCGCTCTTCAATGCAGATGCTTCCGTATATTTTCTTCGATAATAATAGCTCCGAAATTCCTGACCGTTACTCTCGTAAGGGTAGAACGGGTTTCTCTGAGATGCAACTTGCTGGCAAAGATGAGATGGAAGTCAATCATGCCGCGCTTGATATTTGGGGATCACGGATGAAAGCAAATCCGGGGATGAAAATCCGCGTCGTTGGCTGTAACTCCAATTCTGCAAAAGAAAGAAATAACATTGAGCTATCGAAAGCACGGGCGATGGCCGTTCGTGATTACTTAGTAAATGTCTGGGGAGTTGAAGGCAGAAGAATCACCGTTGACCAACGCAACTTGCCTGAACTTCCAACCAACCCTGTAACCAAAGCAGGCATGGAAGAGAATCGCAGAGTCGAGATAACATCTGATGATCCAAAAATTAATGATCCTGTAAAAATCGAAAACAAGAAATCGGAGTCAGTTGGCGAGACACGTGTCAGGTTCGAAGTGGCTCTGAAAAATTCTGAGAAGGTATCAATAACTGGTTGGAAGATTTCGATGGATGAGAACGGGACACCGATCGGCACACCTGAAAGCGGCAGCGGCGCACCGCCGAAGGTATATTCGGTAGTGATTCCGGATGCACAAAAATATGGCGATCAACCGATTCATTGTCAGATTGAGTTAACCGATGCAAGCGGAAATAAAACAGTCGCCGATTGCATGACGCGCATTGTAAAGAAAACAGTGGAGCGTGCCAACCTTGAAAAATATGCAATGCTCAGTTTCGATTTTGATAAATCAGAAGTGAATGAGCGTGCGCAGAAGATGATTAACTTAATCGGCGAGAGCGTAACACTCGAAGCAAATGGATTAACTGTGAGTGGCTTTTGCGATAACACCGGTGCTGATGATTATAACCAAGCCTTGAGCGAAGAGCGCGCACGGAAGACAGTTGAGGCATTGCGTTCAGCAACACGTTTACCCGCGAATACAAATTCCGCAGGTCACGGTAAGCGCGATCCGAAATTCATCAATGAGTTGCCAGAAGGAAGAATGCTCAACCGCAGAGTAGAGGTACAGATCGAGAAATCGAATAGGTAGTATATTTGTTTATTGATATGTTGAAGAAGTCTCGTAGTTTACTTATGACTACGAGACTTCTTTTTTTGGATTGTAATCTAAATAGTGATGAATCGGGACGATGCCAAGCCACGAACCAAAAATTGACGCCTATATCGCGAACTCACAGCCATTCGCGCAACCAATTCTCATACACTTCCGTGGTTTAGTGCATAAGGCTTGCCCTGATGTCGAGGAAAAGATTAAGTGGGGAATGCCACATTTCGATTACCTCGGAGAAATGATGTGTTCAATGGCCGCATTCAAAGCTCATGCAGTTTTTGGATTCTGGAAAGCCCCACTGTTCAAGGATGCAAAACTTTTGGAGATTGCAAAAAGTGAAACTGCTATGGGGCATTCTGGAAAATTACTTAGCATTAGAGATATGCCGAGCGATAAAAAAATCCTCAGCTATATCAAGGAAGCAATGTTGCTTAATGAGAAGGGCCTGAAAATTCCTGGACGTGTGAAGAAACCTGCCAAAGAAATGCCAGTGCCTAAATATTTGGCGGAGATCCTAAAGAAAAATAAGAAAGCACAGGAAGTATTCACGAAATTTCCTCCTTCACACCGCAATGAATACATCGTCTGGTTTGAAGAAGCAAAGACTGAAGCGACGAGAAATAAGCGACTTTCTCAAGGAATTGAGATGATGACTGCCGGTAAATCAAAAAATTGGAAATATCAGAAAAAATAGTCGCTGAAGATTGCTCAATTAAACGACTTCCTTCGGATAATGTTTTACTACCCAATTCTGAAATTCCTGATTCGCTTTTGAGAAGTTTCCATTTGAGAACTCTGTTATCTTTTCATTCCCATGAATAACCCTTATCTCTGCCTCGAGATGTGGCAGATTACTTTGCGGAGATTTTTCTACGCGGTTTGCTAATTGCTTTGCCTCCGCAATAGCATCTGCAATATTTTGATTAGCATGATTTATCAAGGCATCGCCTGTTAGTGGCTTGCCAGTTAGGCGTTCGACAAGGTCGAAGAAATTTTCGGAATTGCCGAATTTCCAATAGCCATTTTCTAACTCTGGACCAATCTGCGGGTTGTCGGTGATGAAGCCGTATTTATTTAGGAAATAATTTCTTGTTTGTTGTACAGCCATCTCCGCAAGCACGTAGCCATGATAGTAGGCACTCGACTCACCTGCAAGGAGATGTGGCACTGCGAGTATAGGTCTCGGCGCTGAAGGCAGAGAGTACATTCGTTTTTCAATTTCTAAAATGACGCGCTGAATATTTTCGGGTGTAAGCTCAGCATCGGTCATCTCATAGAGTGCTTTCTCGGTATAACACACTCCGAGCATCGAGCGAATCATCATCGCAACGAACGGCTGTGCTTCGGTAATTCCTTTCTCGATTAAATCGAAAGGCATCGGTTCACCTTTATCGTTTAATGCATAGGTACGCAACCAATCCGCATCGCTTATCACTGAATCGCAAAACATTGATTGTGTTTCGGCGTAGGCAACAGATGTCGGGGCGAATTCCTGACCGAAACACGGTGCATTCATCAATATGTTCGAGAAATGCGCTGCATGGCCACCTTCATGAAAAAGAGTATTCAGTGCGACAACTCCCGAACCTACTTTATTCGGAATGGCATTTGCTGTGAAATTTATTCTTGCCGGATTCCATTTGCCTTTATCATAAAATGACGGCATCGGTCCATGCATAAATCCATTTTCATACTTACCACTCCGATCAACAAGATCAAGTGTGAGTGATGCATGACGATAGGTGATATTCATCGCGCTGAAAGAACGTGCCCACCTCTCAAGCGAAAGTGAGAATGGATGATAGGGGTCAGTTTCTTTTGCAAGGTCACCGCTTTGATAGAATCTAAAATTCCACGGCTTGCGCGCCGCTTCAGATTTCTCTGCGATAAAATCATTCACAGCTTTCGTGTTTGCCTCTCGTGTGCGGACTTCGAGGTCGTCAAGCAACTCAAATAATTTGCGCTTAGAAATACCCTCCGCTTTTTGAACTTTGTAATCGTAATAATCTTCGTAGCCACAACTTCTCCCAAGTTCGTTACGCGCCTTGATAATCTCAATAAATCCGTTAGTGAGGACGAATGGTCCGATGCTCAATAAGCCATTATAGGCAGCCTCGCGGAATGATTCATCACTTTCGGAAATGAGCATGTTACTCAACTCATTCGTGCTTGCGTTGATGTGCACTCCTGTTTCCGGATGGATGTAGCCAAGTCCCATGCCTCCGCGCTTTACTAATAGATCGCCCTCCATCTGGATGATCCTCTGCGCCAACTCCTGCGCATCGGCACTCTCGATTACGTTTGCTTCAAAAAACTTGGTCCAGCCGTTGAGCGCGATACGTTCATCTGCACTGGCAGTGTTGTTGCTCTGTAATTCACGAAGTCGCTTCAACTTTCCGTTATCCTGAATAAATTTTGACACAGCAATTTCTGCATCAGAACATTTCTGCTGACTAATTGCGGGGTCAGCACCGAGACCCATCTTGGCTTCCCAGAATGCATCTTCTTTGTGAGTATGCACTGCGAGGAAATTCGTTGATAATTCGTGTAGGTATAAAGAAATTTCTGTCATCGTATGAAAATGGTTGTAACGCGAGCATAGGAACAGCCAACCGATGGGTCGTGTTTCAGAAATATGAGTTACACACAATTTGACAATCTCCCCGATTCCTCACGCTTATGGATTTTTGCTGGCGACAAGAAGATCTCCGAAGCGCAATCACAAATGCTTGTTGCAGAAATGCAATCATTTTGTCAGTCTTGGACTGCGCACGATATGCCTGTTACCGGAAGTGCTCAGATGATGTACGATCAATTCCTCTTTGTTGCAGCTGATGAGAGAACATTCCCAACTGGTTGCTCAACTGATGAAATGTTTCGTAGAGTTCGGATGATAGGCGAAACCTATGGGATCGAATTTTTCGGAACTCCACGAGTGCAATACAGAGATGGTGATTTGATAAAGAGTATAAACAGATTTGAATTCGGTGTGGTCAGTAAAAATATTTCTTCGGATGCGATTGTTTTTGACAATACACTTACCACTTTACAGGAATTTCGTAACGGCAAATGGGAGTTGCCTGCAAGGGAATCGTGGCACAAAAATGCGTTTGAATTCCAAGCCTGAACTTTGCTTCTTCTGAGGTTGGCTGCATTGCTCTACATAATTTTCTCCATTTCTCCCCACCGTTTTGTCCAATGTTTATAAGGGTTTGCGGGCATGTACGTTAAAATGTATTTTAAATTTGGATTTCACAGAATTATTTCGTATATTTAGCTGTCACACGGGAGGATTTCCCTCGCCTTTTATAGCATACGGAGGAACATGTTATGGTTGAGAATTCGATCATTGATAAGAACCAATTCATCACGAGCCGACCTGCTCTCTCACTTGAAGATGAAAAAAATAATCCGTTTATTGAGCCAACAGCTCCTCAGCGGACAGCGATAACATCGCGACCGTTGGTAAAAATTTCGGATTCAGAACTTCGTGCTCGAGTGCAATGGATTCGCCATGAGACCCAACACTTCGATATTTCGTATGACAAGATATGTTTGCACGCAGTCGAGATCGAAGCATTTTCAGGTTTGCTTGAATCAGCTTACCAAAGTATTTTTGCTTTGACTCATGAAGGTTTCTCCGAACGCTTCCCAATTTACATAAGCGATCTTCGTTCGCCCTCACTCTTGGGACGAAAGACTTCAACACATTTCAGTGCAGGCGAAGGTGCGCTCTATCTTATTCGGAATTCGCACGAGTCTCTCGATACAGAAATTGTTGCCATGCTCACGCATGCGATGCGCTACCCCCGATACATCAAACATTACGGCATCACACGCGGATGGGCACTACTCGAAGATGCATTTGCAACGTTCTTAAGTGAGCGTATTCAGCACAAGCACCGACATATTTATCCGTTTTATGGAGTTGATGCCGACATCGTGGGACAGTATTTGAAAGATCAGGCTGTATTGCCGAATCTTGCATACTCGTGGCATTCATTACGGTTTGCTACGGAGATAGAAAGGCGCGTGCTCGCTGGTGCATTTCTCCTCTACCTTGGCGATACTGCCAGCGATGACAGAGTTGTAGAATTCTCGAAGTATGATGATGAAATTTCGAGTGAGACATTCAAGATATTTTTCGGAAAAGATCTTGAAACGCTCGAACAACAATGGGCAGAGCATTTACCCAAAGCTCTTTTGAGCTATACCGAAGTTGAGCATCGCGAACTGATGGATCATTGGAAGCAGATGATGTCGCGACGAATTGCTTAGTGCTTCCGCAGTCGTGCCGCAAAAAATCCATCGCATCTATCCGATTCCGTACTTGTCCGTCTCGTTGCCTCAACGGTGAATTCCGGGTGAGCGTCAATGAACCATTGAAGTTGGTCTTCGCCTTCGCTCGGAAGAATGGAGCACGTTGCATAGACAAGCGTCCCACCTGCTTTGAGGTATGCAATATTTTTTTCCAAGATTGCCCGTTGCTTTTCGATTAATTCATTGAGCGATTCTTGTGTGAGATTCCATTTGATACTTGGGTTGCGCCTGATAGTCCCCGTCCCGCTGCACGGCACGTCAAGGAGGATGAGATCAAACCAGCCAAGTTTAGCTCCGATGTTTTCTTCATATTTTTCTGGCGGAATGATCCTCACATTTTGCGCTTTGCTACGGACAACGCGTTTGCGCAACTCCTCAAGTTTTCTGCCGTCAACGTCTGTAGCAAATATCTCGCCTTGATTATTCATGAGCGCTGCAAGATGCAATGTCTTGCCGCCTGCACCTGCGCAGGCATCGAGCACCTTTATTTTCTTCGAATGAATATCTGCTGTCGGCGCAACAAGCTGACTTGCTTCATCTTGAATTTCAAACTCGCCACGCTTGAAGGCGGCAACTTCAGCAACATTTATTCGTTTTTCTAAAATAAGAGCTGAATCTGAAATCGTTGATAATGCTGTCACGATACCTTGTGCAGTTAATTCTGCTCGAAGCTCATCGCGTGATTGAAGCAACGTATTACACCGCAACACAGTCGGGGCTTCTTCGTTCAGTGATTGAAGCACGGATTCAATATTCTCACTATGAGCTTGGATTAATTCTTCAACAAACCAGATAGGCGCAGAGTAAAGAACGGACAGGCGTTCGATTTTACCGAGCGATTGCAATCTGTTCGTTTCGCGATTTTCATCCGCCATTGTCATAAAGACGCTGAGTGGATAGTCGTATGCCCTTTCTATCGGAAGTGTCCGGAGAAGTGATTGCATCGCGTCAGCAGTGACATGCTCGAACCGAATAAAATATGCCGCAACGACAAGCTCGGCGCGATGTTCATCTGATTGGAATCCATCCTTAGCGATTGCTTCGAGCCTCAGAAAATTTTTAATAGTGCCGTAATATGCACTTGAGATGTTTCGCCGATCACCAGCTCCAAGATATTTTCTATTTACGAAAAAACGACGCATGACAATATCCGCCGGAACAATGGAGTTGTTCGCAAATTCGGAGTACACTTCTATCACATGACCGATAAGACTTGATTGTTGCATCAGAGTGATACGCGTGGTTTTGCTTGAAGAGAAAAAGTACTTTGCTGTCCGCGTTCTAATTTCAACGCGCCGAGCATTGCAATCATAGCGGCGTTATCAGTTGAAAGCATTGGTCGTGGAGAAAAGAAATGCAAATGATGTTTCGCGCAATCAGTCGCAAACACAGAGCGTAAAGCAGAATTAGCGCTCACGCCGCCAACACAGACAATATCACGGATTCCATACTTGATTGCCGCGCGGATTGTCTTTGTCACAAGCACATCAACAACAGCGATTTGAAATGATGCGGCTATGTCAGGTTTCTGTTGTTCTGCAAATCCAGGATGATCCCGAAGATAATAGAGAACGGAAGTTTTTATTCCACTAAAACTAAAATTAAAATGATCCTCATTGATCATTGAGCGCGGAAACCGAACAAAGTTTGCGTTGCCAGATTGGGCAAGATTATCAATTTCAGGTCCCGCTGGGTATGACATCCCCATCATCTTCCCAACTTTATCGAATGCTTCGCCGGCTGCGTCATCTAAGGTGTTGCCAATCACTGAATAGTCCCCAATGTCACGCACGACCACAAGCATTGTATGTCCACCCGAAACGACTAAAGCAAGGAAGGGAAGTGATGGTTTGTCATCTTCCAACAATGCGCTAAAGATATGTCCTTCGATGTGATGAACTCCGATGAGTGGCACTTGTAGTGCAAGACTCAAACCTTTTGCAAAATTTAATCCGACAAGTAATGCACCCATCAGTCCAGGTGCGTAGGTAACCGCAATTGCAGTAATATCTGAAGGCTTGCATGATGCTTTCTCAAATGCGGCCTCAACGATAGGGACGATTGTGCGAACATGCGCGCGTGATGCAAGCTCTGGTACGACGCCGCCGAAACGGTTATGAAAAAGTTGTGAGGAAATTATTACTGAAGCTAATTCCGAGCCGCGCAGAATTGCTGCGCTTGTTTCATCGCACGAACTTTCGATTCCGAGGATGATACCCTCACTCGGCAGTGATAGTTTCTCTTGCAGCAATTGCTTCTTGTTCTTTGAAATACTCTACAATTTTTTTCATGGCAGTTAATCCGACAAGTCGAACCAATTCGGGTTCGGAAGTATGCCTGACTCCTTCGACGGATCCGCATTCCTCCAACAATTTCATCGCCTTCTTTTTGCCAATTCCTGGGATGCTCGTGAGTTCTGTTTGGAGCGTACGCTTATCACGCAACGAGCGATGGAATGTTATTGCGAAGCGATGCGCTTCGTCGCGAATTTGCTGGAGCAATCGTAAACTGCTCGATGACTTCGGCAACAAGAGCGAATCAGAACTCCCTACGACAAATACCTCCTCTAATCTCTTTGCAAGACCGATGATCGGTACGTAGTCTATCTTTAATTCTTTGAGTACTTCGTACGCACTCGACAACTGTCCCTTCCCTCCATCAATGACAATCAAATCCGGTAGTTCTGAATTATCTTCAATCAATTTTGCATATCGGCGATAGACTACTTCACGCATCGAAGCAAAGTCGTCAATGCCTTCGACAGTTTTATTTTTGTACTTTCGATATTCTGATTTTTTTGGCTTTGCATTCTCGAAGTATACCATCGAGCTGACGGTTTCCGATCCTTGGAAGTGCGAATTATCAAAGCACTCAATATGTCTCGGAGTCTTCTTCAAATGCAAATCGCGTTGCAATGCCTTCAAAACATGCGGGACAAAATCATCTTTCTTGAGCTTTTGGATTTTTATTTCACCAAGTAAGAACCGCGCATTCGATTCGACCATCGAAATCAGTTTTACCTTCTCGCCAATTTTTGGGACAATCAGTTTTGGGGGTTTCATCGCAGAAGCATCATCGTCGTTCGAGAGTTCGCGGACTCTGCGCTCCAGCCATGATTCGATTGTATCTGGCTCGGGCAATTCAATAGGGAGAAATATCTCTTCGGGTATGTAGTCGGTAACAGAATAGTATCTTTCTAAAAGCGCTTCTAAAATCTCATGCTGTTCCTTGCCTTCGACATTCGCAAAGAAGAATTGCTGTTTGCCGGTTACCTTGCCATCACGTACTTTGAAGATAATGCCGCAAGCATCATCTTCTTCGGCGGCGATTGCAAAAATATCTCTGTCAATAAGTTCGTCGGTGACGACTTTTTGTTTGTTGACATATTCAGAAAGAATTGCAAGTTGATCGCGACGTTCAGCGGCTTTTTCAAACTCCATCGCAACGGAGTGCTTCATCATTTCTTCTTTGATCTCGCGCTCGACATCTTTGGTCCTGCCAGTAAGAATTTGACGCACCTTCTTAATCATTGCGCCATAATGCTCTTGGGTTACCAATCCTTCGCAAGGACCTTCGCAACGTTTGATATGATACTCCAGACAGACACGTACTTTTTTTCTTTGGATGAAATCATCATCAATATCGAATGTACATGTACGTATAGGGAATATCTCACGTAATGTGCGCATCAAGTATCTAAGATAGAGTCCTTCCGTATATGGACCGAAATACTTGGAGCCGTCGTGCCGTTTGCGTCGTGTGATGAAAACTCTCGGATACGGTTCGTTGGTAATACACACCCACGGATATGTTTTGTCATCCTTGAGCATGACGTTGTACCGAGGCTTCAATTTTTTTATGAGTGTATTCTCGAGAATCAATGCCTCGACATCGCTATCAGTCAAAAGCAACTCCACGTCAGCAATTTTTTCGACCAATGCGCGAAACTTGGCATCGCCAACTCCGCGTGCATAATTCTGGAAATAGGAGCGAACACGATTTTTCAGATTCTTTGCCTTGCCGACGTAAATCACCTTGCCAGCTGCATTCTTATACTGATATACACCAGGACTTTTCGGAAGTGAGTCTAAGCGCTCTTCAAGTGTCAGGTCATCAATGGTAACTGATAAACGAATCTGTTCGCCTTCGGCGGCAATGGCGAGGGCGTCTTCATCTTGCTCCGCCTCGTCGTCGAACTGCGGAGGATACTCATCTCCATCATATATGGGAAGCGGAAAGGTATCGGTCATGCTATTTCTTTTGGCATAGCTCTACGAGGACTCCGTTCGTGGACTTCGGGTGGAGGAAAGCTATTAACATGTCATGTGCGCCCTCTTTTGGAGATTCATCAATGAGTTGCATTCCTTCAGCAGAGAGTCTTTTTAACTCTGAAGCAACATCATCAACTTCAAGTGCAATGTGATGAATGCCCTCACCACGCTTGGCGATGAATTTTGCAATGCTGGAGTCATCCCTCGTTGAGGCAGTCAACTCGATAATACTTTCTCCGATCTTGAATGAGGCAATGCTCACCCCTTGATCTTCGACCACTTCATGGTGAACATTCGTATCACCGAGGAGTTTTGAGAACAGTGCTTCTGAGACAGCAAGGTCTTTGACTGCAATGCCAAGATGGGAAATTCTTTTTGCCATAACTGCTACAATTGTGGTCTCGACAGGACTCGAACCTGTGACACTCAGTTTAGGAAACTGATGTTCTATCCATCTGAACTACGAGACCTCATCCGCTTTTTTTCAGTGACCAATTAAACAGAAATCACGCTTTTAAAGTTAAAAAGGCGGTAAGAACCGCCTTTTTCATCAAAAAAAAATGGGTATTAAAACCACTTACCTACGACATCGAATCCGATTACCATCAATACTAAGAGCATGATAACCGAGAAAAATCCGAGCAAGCCGACGTTACGAACAAAATTATTCATCACCTTGCCGTAATCTCTCGCTGGCTTCGTGCTGATATTGACAGGTCCCGTGATTTCGCACTGACAAGCAAGACGGAATTTCGGATTATCGCGAATGAGATGGACTTTCTCCATTCCCGATGGAGGTGTGAGTCCTTCGTTCGGATCAGCTGAAACTCGGCACGAAGTGCAAAGGCCTAACCCTCGGCAGTTGAGCAGTTGCATGACATCACCGTAGAGCGGGATGTTATTTTCCATCGCGATCTCGCGGAGGTTTTTGCCGATAGGAGCGACGACGACAATATCATCCTCAATGAAGGTAACTGGTGCGTAACCAGTTGGGATAGGAATATCTTTGATGTCGGCATTGATGGTGCGATCACGCCGAATCTTCTGATACTCAGAATCGGTCTGCTCTGGACTTTCCTTGAAAAAAGCAGCATAAGCCTCGCTGACGTGTTGATCGTCATGATGGCTATGGCTTGTAGTCGGGGCATACTCCGGCAATCGTGTACCGCCGGCATTCCCAAACATCCAACGAGAGAAACCGCCGATCTTCATCTCTTCTTGGTGGCGCGCAAGACTCGATTTTCCTGAATTATCGTGTGACACTCTTAAAATCTCCTTTATTACTCAAAGTTTGAACTACAAATATAACATGTTCATGCCCTATGTTGTTTCGGTTTGGCATTTTTGGTCAAATCAAGTGACATCTGAAACCAACAGACTTGTTGGCTTGTTCTTATTTTTTTAGAGTCTGTTCATTATATATACGATAGCCCAATTTGCCCATGAGAGAATCACTAAAAGACAAATTACAATACGCCCTCACCGATAGTTTCGAAAAAGTCCAGGAAGATAAGATCAAAGAACTCAACCGCCTCTCCAGAACTGGTAAACAAATTTCCAGAAAAGATTACAATTCAAGAAGCCTCGCAGATCTCTATAAAGAGCTGGGCTTGGATTACCCAGTAGCTAATATCGGTGCGCCATCAGCCAATTAATTTCGCAGACTCATTCTCAGAGTTTTCCCGGCTCCCCTCCGAGATCTTGCTCAGTTTTGAGGTTCATTTTCTTCTGAATCCGATAGCGATGTTTTTTGATATTGCGTGCCGTTAGGCATGTGGCAATAGCTACATCCAACTTTTGCTTGGAACAAGAATTCCGAATGAGCGTTTATAAGTAGTATGAAGAAGACATTTACATTGGAATATTGGACGGAAAATGGTTGGTTTATTGGTGAGTTGAAAGAACTCTCGAATGTTTTCAGCCAAGCCGAGTCGCTTGAAGAGTTGGAAAGAAATATTCAGGAAGTCTATTCGTTGATGCATGAAGGAAGTGAATCGCCGATTATTCGTCACCAGACGAAAGAGATACTGCTTGAGGTATGAAGCACAGAGAGCTTGTTAAGGAGCTTGAAGCTAAAAAGTGCTTCCATCTGCGTCGAGGTGGCAACCATGATATCTATCAGAATCAAGAAAACGGCAGAAGGGCGCCTGTTCCTCGCCACAATGAAATAAACGATTATCTTGTCAGAAAAATACGGAGAGAGCTAGGAATTCAATGAATTTTCTCGAAGCACTAAAACATCGTCCGCTCGTTTTTGATGGAGCTACGGGCACACATTTGCAGGGACAGCATCTCACATCCGAAGATTTCGGTGGTGAGCATCTTGCTGGATGTAATGAATATCTCGTCCGCTCCAAACCTGATGCAGTAGCACTCGTTCATTCCGATTATCTCGAGGCAGGCGCAGATGTAATCGAGACGGATACCTTCGGTTCGGCATCAATTGTATTGGTTGAGTATGATATTGCCTCCCTTGCTTACGATCTCTCGAAGGAAGCAGCGATTCTTGCAAAAAAAGTTGCGGCAGATTATTCTACTAAAGATAAACCCCGATTCGTAGCAGGTTCAATTGGTCCGACAACGAAACTTCCATCGCTCTTGCATATTAGCTTTGATGAGATGCGCCTGAGTTTTTATGATCAGATGGCAGGTCTTCTCGATGGCGGAGTAGATTTATTTTGCATCGAGACATGTCAAGATATTTTGCAGATGAAATCTGCACTTGCCGCTTGTCAAGATCTTTTCGCCGATCGGAAGAAACAAATTCCCGTTATTGCTTCTGTTACGATCGAGACGATGGGCACAATGCTTATGGGTACAGAGGTCGGTGCGGCACTCACGGCGTTGGAGCCGTTTGATTTCGTAAGTCTTGTGGGAATGAATTGTGCGACCGGTCCGAAGGAAATGGAAGAGAATGTCCGCTATCTCACGCAAAATTCTACAAAGCCAATTTTCTGTATGCCGAATGCGGGATTGCCGGAAAATATCGGCGGTGTAGCGCATTATCATCTCACTCCCGATGAAATGCAAAAATGGATGAAGCATTTCGTGAGTGATCTTGGAGTATCAGTCATCGGCGGATGTTGCGGCACAACGAAGGAACATATCCGCAAGCTCAGCTCGCTTGCAGAAACCATCACATCAAAGGAACGTCAGGTAAGCTGGACACCAGCGGCTGCTTCAATTTATTCTGCCTCACCACTTGCCCAAGAACCTGCGCCAGTGATCGTCGGTGAGCGTTGCAATACGAATGGCTCAAAAAAATTCCGCGATCTGATATTGGAAGAAAATTACGAAGCCGCAGTTGGCATGGCACGCGAGCAAGTAAAAGAAGGTGCGCACATGCTTGATCTCTGTGTAGCGTATGTCGGGCGCGATGAAGTCCGCGATATGCGCGAGGTGATGAAACTGTTTAACACACAAGTCACGCTTCCACTCGTCATTGATTCCACAGAATATCCTGTGATTGAAGAAGCACTGAAGTTGTATGCTGGTCGGGCTATTGTCAACTCCATCAACATGGAGGACGGTGAAGAACGCATGGCGCATATTCTTCCGCTCTGCAAGCGCTACGGAGCCGCGGTGATCGCGCTGACGATCGACGAAAAAGGAATGGCGAAATCGCGCGAGTCAAAATTCGAAATTGCTGAACGCATCATTGATATTTCCGTAAATAAATACGGAATGCGTGAGGAAGATTTAATATTCGATACACTCACATTCACACTCGGATCCGGTGATGAAGAATTCCGGGCATCGGCAATCGAAACAATCGAAGCAATTCGGATGATCAAACAAAAGCACCCGAAATGTCAAACGATTCTTGGCGTATCGAATGTGTCGTTCGGTCTCAATCCACATTCGCGCCACGTCTTGAATTCCGTGTTTTTGCATTATGCCATCGAAGCCGGACTCGACATGGCTATCGTTCACTCAGGCAAGATCATGCCTCTGCACAAAATAGATGAAAAAGGCAGAGAGCTTGCGCGCAAACTCATCTTCGATGAGCGCGAGTGGGAGGCAGTCAAGAGGGCGGCGTGACAATTATTTTCATACTTTTTTGTTGATTTTAGTATGCATAACGAATTTACAGCAATCATAGAGCCAGACGGAGATTGGTTTATAGCTTATTCACCAGAGATTCCAGGTGCTAATGGCCTGGGTAAAACAAAGGATGAGGCGAATCGGAGTCTTTCAGAAGCAATCGAATTGATTTTGTTAGATAGACTTGAGGATGCACTTCGTGGTTTGCCAGAGAGTGCTACAAGGGAAGTTGTAAGTGTCGGATGAAGCGCGAAGCCTTACTTAAGCATTTACGCATCCATGGTTGTATTCTCAAAAGAGAGGGCGGTTCTCACTCCCTTTGGATAAATCTTCAGAACGGAAAAATGGAAGCGATCCCGAGGCATCGTGAAGTACCTGACTTGTTGGCGAAGAAAATCTGTAAAGGACTTGAAGTACCTACTATTGGTCGCTAAAAATAACTCTGAGAATATAGTGATGCACGCAATGCATGGTGGTAGGAACATTTGTTTTCTACCTCCCCAACAAATACACTGGTTTTAAGAAACTATCCGATCCGTTATTCAATCGTAAGAAGTAATTTCCTCTCGTGAGTCTCTTCGTACCTAGGTCTAAATCAATTTGACTCCGATTCTCATCCAGTGAATATGTTGAAATGAGGGAACCCGTTTCAGTGACTAATTCAGCTGTCCGAAATCCAAACAAATTCTGTGATGACCAAATATGCAACACATCTCTTGCAGGATTCGGGAAAAGGGAAATCTCGGACGGCTTCTCCGCTGTCTGCTTCACACTCACCGGCGCACAAAGTCCGAAGTAATTGCAGAGGACGCGATGGAGGAATTCTGAGTAATAATCGGGTATTGTACGCCAGTGCATAACAACTTTGAATGAATCAGTTGAGTAGCTATAAGCTAAATGCAATTGATTTTGCGTAGTTAGCACATGAGTTTGAACCCCAAATAAGGACAATACAGACTTCACGTCAGTTGATCCCGGGGAGTAGCTGTGATTGAGGGTGTGAAGTCCTTGGGTGAATGTTCCTTGGATTCCATCAACATATTCGATGGTTGCTTCAATAGATTCAAAACCCACGTATTTGATTCCTAGATTTCCCCAGAACCTAGTTGAATCGAAATTATCGTAGACGAATTTGTAAAAAGTACCAAAACTGTACTCAATATAGAGTTTGTTATTTGAGTG
This sequence comes from bacterium, assembly GCA_037143335.1. Classification (GTDB taxonomy): domain Bacteria; phylum Bacteroidota; class Ignavibacteria; order Palsa-1295; family Palsa-1295; genus PALSA-1296. The sequence goes on from JBAWZA010000001.1 coordinate 37,456, forward strand.
TAAGAATTTTTTTAGAGTAATCCCCTCTGTTGTACTAATCTGATAGTTCGTAATACAAAGAAATACCGCCTCATATTTATTTATCCCATCTGTAATTGTATCCGACACATCGATCGGATCAGCATAAAATGTTGCGAGAACAGAATCGGTGAATTTTGCTGCGGCGAGATTTCCCGGCGCGCAGACGAGAATCTTCGCAGGCTGAGCAAGCGCCGAAGCGGAGATGAAAAGCAAAAGTAAGAGTATGAATTTCTTCATCTACTTAGAAACACACCATAGTAATTTTGGTTGCACTACAGTGTCCCATTATCTCTGCATTACCCATCACTCTTGCAATGTCTTTACTGAGGTACTTGAGGCTGACATTGTGATGCTCTTCATCGTAGGAGTTAGCGCAATCGGATGCGATGATGATTTCGTAGTCGCGCTGAAACGCATCAACGGCCGTTGTTCGCACGCAAGCATGTGTGTTGGTGCCGCAGAGGATTAACTGTTCGATCTTGTTTTCCTCTAATATCTTATCGAGATCGGTTTGGAAAAATGAGCTGTATCTCTTTTTTATGACTTCGAAGTCGTTTGGTTCACGGTGCAACTCAGGTAATATCTCAGCACCTATAGTCCCTTCGATCGTCTTGCTGATATTCTTCTTACGCATGGAAAGGAATGCATCGGATAGATCAGCTTTGAACTCCTGCCTGACCCAGATGATCGGTACGCGATTCTTCCTACCCCAAGCAGACAGCTCATTAATTCCAATGCACAATGATTCGCGAAGCTCTTTGAGCCTCCCGTCCATAAAAAAATCATTGCACATATCAATGATGAGAATTGCAGACATATTCACGTCAATGTTTAACTACAAAACAATTGCTATTCATTCCGTAGTTCAGCATTAGAACTGCAAGCCAGATTCCATCTGGTAATCCGTGAGTATCAATCTTAATTTGTTTATCAATGATTTGATATGGTGCGATGAATTCACGCCCGAGGATGTCAAAAATCTGCACACCCGTTGCCGTAGCGTAGCCTGGTATAGAAATTGAGATGCTGTTTGACGCGGGTAGCGGGTAAGTTGGAAATTTATCCCTACCAGTCTTTCCATGATTGAGACGAACGCTGTTTCTAAAGTGATTGTATTTGAGTACGTAAGGATGGTTATTATGAAGTGCTGCGATCCAGCCGTGATCAGAGTCAGAGAAAAAGATACAGCGTGCATCAAATTTGCCAAGTTCGCCTGAGAGGAGGGAAGTTGAATCAACTTCCCAAGAGGTCCCGAAATTTGTGGTATGCGCTATAGTATAAGCATGAATCGGTGGGTTAACAGAATTCGGTTCAATTATTGTTGTCCACACATTCCCTGGCGATAGAGCATAAAACGACCCGAGCTTGCCAAAGAAAGAAGTGTCATAATCCCAACTTTTACCGTAATCAGTTGAGAATGCGTAAGAGAGTTTAAAATTCTTGTGTTGTCTATAATAAGACAGAGAAGTAATGTCCGGCTCACCGTTCAGTTTATCTTTCCATGGCATCATCCACAGGTTTGGTGACCCTATTTGGTACTGTATGTTCCCATAAATAGAATCATTGGGAAATCTCGGAAAGTCTGTGTGATATTTTTTCCAAGCCAATCCACCATTATCTGTAACCAGAGAGGTTAATCCATTTCCTACTCGTATGTTCTTATCAAAGACAATAAAAGTCCAATTTACTGAGTCGCTCCATCCCGCACACTGTGGACCTATTACGAAACTCATGGCAGTGTTTGCCACTAAACTACTGGAAAACAACGAGTCTTGCAATTCTATGAATGTAGAGCAACCGTCATGTGTTTTGAGTAATTCTGGATAAGAACTCGGATTACTTATAGCAATGCCGTCTTTCTCAGTTAGCATTGAAAAATAACTTGCATCGTCCAAATTCGAGAGTGCTGAATTCCAATGTAAGCCATTATCCAAACTCCAAACTATATAGGATTTAGTGAATACACTCTTCAAATAGATCGAATTTCGAGTCGGTGTAGATATCCGATAAAATTTAAGGTTGGATATTGCTTCATCAGTCAACCCATTAAAAGTAATGACTGACCAATTCGCCCCGCCATCTAAGGTGCGGTATAGTCGTGACCCGCCAATTACGGGTATGGAAGGATTGTCACTCCTATAGATAGCAAGATAACCTATCAAGGAATCAACAAAGTGTAAGGTATAGATTTCGTCAACTGTGTCAGCTGATACAAGCCTCGGACTCCATTCGCCAGTGAGTGATTGAGCTTTCGATGATATACCAAAGAAAAGAATTAGAATCGTTACGCCTATTTTCATCTCATATTTTTTCCCGAATTCCTAAAAGATATCTGGGGTTCATCTGAAAACCCCAGATTTAGTCACTTCGAAAGCAGAACTGATGTTTTACCAGTCCTCGCATGCGTCATCGATGGCATCAGAATCTCCTTGAATTGTTAAATCACGCAAACCGCTTCCGTCTGGCTTTTTGAAATAGACTTTCATCCACCAATTATTGTTGGTGTAAAATGTCAGCATCCAGTGATTCCCAGTTTGAATCTTAAGACTATCTGCTGGTGGGGTAAATGTCATTACATGGTCAGCAATTCCCCCACCAAGATGAGCACAGTAACTCGGTGTGTCAACTGGATTTCCATCCAGCGACATTAGCCACCCTTGAGGGTAGCCACCAGCATGAAATTGTCCCCAGTTCTTGCAGGGGCGACAGAAAGAGTAATAATTGCCACCACCTGACTTAAAGGTGATTTCAATCTTATAAATTTCTTCACCTAACATATCCTGCCCTACGTTATTCCTTAAATGTATCCAATATTTATAGGGATACGTAAACGAGTGAGGGTCGCAAATGGTACATGCGTAATCGGTCGGAACGGCATGTGTAATGCAACGAAATAGACCAGAGTCTAATCCGTCACCTGGTGCTGTATAATCCGTTATCCATTTTAAGCTCGGCTGTGCAAACGAATTGTTTGCGCAAATCGAGCTGATGAGCACTAAAACAAGGAATATGAATTGTTTGATCTTTTGCATTGTTTTTATAGTATAGTTCACATTGTGAATAAAAATGCCATGATGGATGTATTTTTTTCGGAACGCACCATCATGGCGTTAATTTTACGAACGATTTCTGAACTTTCGTCCCGTCATCTGTAAAACAATCGACATTATATCTACCAGCTTCGAACTTAGAAGTATTTATCTCGTAAGGGTCATTCATCTTTTTTGTTGACACAAACACCCGTTGCCCAAGCATGTTGGTTACAACTAAACTGGCCACGTTATACAAGTTAGAAATCTGAATTCTTTCCTGACATGGATTTGGGTAGATCTTTATTAAGTCATTTTGGTCAGAAGTCCCTGCAACGTTAACGATGGAGTTAGTTTTGATAAATTTTAATAAATAAACACTATCGGAATTTTTGCCGATCTTATACGATTGGGCAAAACCGTGGTTTGAATCAGAAAACGATATGAATGAAACATCGTAATCCTTGATTGCGACTCTATCGACTGTCCAATGCTTACCAAGATCATTGGTATGTAGCATTACATTCCTTGGTGCTGAAAATAATTCAGACTTAGACTGCCTAGCAGACCCCCAAAATGTGGTTGGACCTGATTGACCGAGTGTCAATATGTTCGTCGTAAGGTCGGATGAATCCGTAAATTCCCAATTATCACCACGATCCGTTGAGTAGTAAAAAAAAGGGTGGTCGCCGTTTGAAAGAAAACTATAGGTAGAAAGAAAGGCGCCACCACCATAGTAAACCGGTTGCTCCAACTTGATGATGCTATCACCTGTGGGCGTTTTCATTGTGATTATTTTCCAATTCGCACCACCATCATGGGTGATAAGTATTTTATTATGGGGTGTGTGGATGGTTGGTATAAAGACTGCACCATTGAGGGGATCAATCCAAGTCATATCGAATGCGGCGAAGTTAGAATCTTTACCACTAATAGATTTAAACATGCTATCCTCCATAATACTTGTAAATGAATGGCACCCGTCATTTGTAACAAGCAAATGACGCTTATTACTCGATAGATCCTTAAAGAGAACAAATCCATCTTTCTCACTGAGCATCTTAAACGCGAAACTTGTATTATCAATGGTATCATTGAAAACGTGCGCAAGGCTCCATGAATCTCCACCATCTTGTGTCTGGAAAATACTGTTGTTGTCGTACGAATAGTAATTTGTTCTCGTCGATGCTGTAACTTTGTTGAGCGAAAAGTTGGGGGGTGCAATAAACTGATGCTTGCTCCATGTGTATCCTCCATCATCGCTCCGTAATAAAACGGGGTCAAAATATGCAAGGAGTGTGGACGAATCGACAATTACTAACTCCGATGAAGGGATTGTACTTGCAACTACCCAAGTCCCATTTGCCTGGGCATAAGACTCGTATGTGAATAAGCCGAGAAATATGATTGTAACTATATACTTTTTCATTTCATACTATACTGATATTTATAAAGCCCCTCACTTGTCGCAGCAAAAAGTTTTTTGCCGTCTATCGTAAGCGCGAGATTCCAAACCGTACTCGTGGGTAGCTTTCCTACTTGTGTCCAATTTTGTCCAGCATCAAATGATTCATACACTGGTGTTAATTCAATCGGGTGTTGATAGCTTAAGAAAGTACCAACAAGACAGTGCTCCTTTATTTTCTTATCTACGATAATGGACCATAAACTTGAAGGCGACTTTATTACCTTCCAACTCTTTCCATAATCGAGGGAATGTAGCACAGAGTATGAAAAGTTGTATGATATATCGGTATTAGCGCAACAATAGAGTTCGCCTTCTCGATTTCCTTTGGCGAACTGTGGAATATCGGCACCTTGAATTTTTATCGAATCATATGCTACTTTCCAAGTCCTTCCTGTGTCATCGGTAACCACCACTCTCCCTGGGTTTACAAAACCCATTATTATTCGACGGAAGTTAGTGAATACTTGGGAAATACTTGAACAAACGTGGTATTGGGATCTAGCATTTGGAACAGGTATAGTACATTTAGATAATAATTGCCAGTCCTTTCCATAATTCACACTAACATATATCGCAGCATGATAGCCAATCGCATAGAAGACGGAGTCATTTTCAGTAATTATCAAAGGGTGACTTTCAGCAGCATCATCTAAGACTTTAGTTAGACATTTTTCTTTGAAGTCAAAACGATAAAGACCGTGGTTCTTATAATTCGCATAGCCGCAAAGTATGGTACTATCCTTCGTTACCAGAATATCGTTGATTAAATAATTTATGGGTATCTCAAATAATTTCTCCCAAGTCGTCCCTCCGTTGGTTGTTGAGTAAACATTGTTTCGGCTTGAGACAAGAATCAGATTGGCTCTCTTGTCAAGAATCGTAACGCTTTCACAGTGCTTGGGGAAAGATTTCACCCAGGTTTCAGAGCACATGGTCTGCTCCTGCAAAGTGCAAAGTGCAAGGTGCAAGGTGCAATACAAACTAATAATTAGACCCAGATTCATAAGACAAGCATTATTTATATTTGGAAACTAGCAAAGCAACCGAGACACTAAAACTGTAGTTCCCAGTGTTTTTAGGAACCACAATAGTTCCTTTGGTCTAAGGCGAAGCGGTATTTACAGTGTGTAAACCTGAAACAAAACATTATATTCTGCGAATAGTCTTCGTTCATTTCATTTCCTATTCATCATGAAAGTATCATCGTTCCTTCTGTTGGTTTCTCTTCTTACATTTACGTCGTTAAGTTTTTCTCAGACATCTGACACATCAAGCAAACTCAAATTCTACCTGGCGTGCGAGAATTGTGATTTTGATTTTATCCGCAAAGAGATTTCATTCGTTGACTACGTTCGCGATCCTGCTCAGGCGGATGTTCATTGTTTTGTCGTGCGTGAGTCAGCGGGGAATGGGGGAGCGCGTTACTCGTTTATATTTCTTGGATTGCATCAGTTTTCGGGAGTTAATGATACGCTACAGCTACTCAATAAAGTAGAGGCTACCCAAGATGAGTTCCGTTCTGGAACAGTGCGCGTTCTCACACTCGGACTTACTCGCTATGTATCGCATACTTCGCAAGCATCAGAACTTACGGTGAGTTGTAAGGTCGCCGATTCCGCTGTTTCGCCAACCGTTGATTCGTGGGATAGTTGGATTTTTGCATTAGATATCAACAGCAATATCAATCTTGAGCAACAACACGGCTATTACAATTACTACGCAGGAATCAGTGCCAATCGTACAACACCCGATTGGAAAATTCGCACGAATTCTTATTTAAGTTATACCGAAAATAAATTTGATGATCTGGGGATCAAGAGTCTTTCACGGTCATCTTCATTTGAAGGGCTGGTTGTGCGGAGCCTCACCGATCATTGGTCAACCGGTCCATCTGTTACGCTTGGTTCGAATACATATAGGAATCGGAAATTCCTTGCCGAAGGTTCGTGGGGACTTGAGTATGATATTTTTCCGTACTCCGAGTCCACAGCACGGCAATTAAGAATTCTCTACAAGCTCGGCGCAAATAAGTATAATTATTTCGATACAACCATCTATGATAAAGTCTCCGAGTTAGTCGGGTCTCAAGTACTTTCAGCGAGCTTAGTACTGCAGCAGTCTTGGGGTACAGCAGAACTAACGGTTGCAGGGTCGCAATACTTGCATGATCTTTCGCAGACGGAGTTCAATGTATTCACGAACATGCAGCTTCGATTATTTGAGGGACTCTCACTTCGCATCTACGGAAATTATGCCGCTATCCACGATCAGATTTTTTTGCCAAAGACCGGTTTATCGAATGATGAAGTGTTATTACAGCTTCATCAACTTAAAACCAATTATGCTTTCTACACCTCGCTCGGCTTGACCTATACCTTCGGCTCGATTTATAACAATGTGGTCAATCCCAGATTTGGGAATTAGGCCACTGGTGGGTGCACGCGTCCTACTAAAAAAAACAATTTTGTGTGACAAAACTGCCTCTCCGAGAGTTTATAATTGAGTGCAAAAACGTTGCATCATTCACTATGAAACGAATACTCTTTTTATTTGTAGGATTAATCATATTTAATTCTGGCACGGCGCAAATTAACACGTGGCGTGTGCAGAATCCATCGTTCCAACCTTTTACATTACACGGAGTGCAGATGCTCTCGCTCAACCATGTCTTTAGCTGTGGCGAGCAAGCAACGGTCATCCGGACAAATGACGGAGGCACGACCTGGGATGTGAAAAATCGCATCGCTGGACTTTACATCACCTTTTATTGCATGAATTTCCTTGATGATAATTTCGGACTCATTGGCGCTGATAGCGGATTGATCTTCAGAACCGTTGATGGAGGCGATAACTGGGAAGCAATCAACACAAATATTCAGACACACTACACTGGCATTGTCATCGTCGATAAGAGAACCGCATTGGCAGTAAGTTTTCAAGGGAATATTATCCGCTCAACCGATGGAGGTTCATCATGGTTGCCGGTGTCATTCGAAATACCCGAACAATTCACAAACATCCGCAAGCTAAACTTAGGATTTATCACTATTGCGGGTAAACACGGCGCACTCTATAAATCTACTGACCAAGGAAGAAACTGGCAGAAAATTCCTCTGACGAGCGACACCACAGTGATCGGCAATGACATTATCGGGCAGGTATTCTTTGATAACTATACTGCCGAACTCGTTGGCGATCTCGGTGGAATATTTCGAACAATGGATGGCGGGGCCATGTGGACCCGTCAAACACTGGTACCTCCACTAACTGCTGAGCTTCGCTCGATTGATGGAAAAGGTGCAAGTACATTTTCAGCCGTCGGTGATTATGGTACAGTCATTAATACCCAGAACGGAGGTACGTCCTGGACTCGAATGAATCTTGGCATTACTGATACGCTTCTATCAATTTCTTATTATGATAGATACAATGCCTTCGCCGTTGGAGAAGGGGGAGTTATTCTGCGGACAGTTGATGGCGGTGCGTCATGGACATTCGTACCCTCACGACCACTCACCGATAGGCTGGGCGGAGTTGCATTCTTTAAGGGAGATACTTCATTGGGCATTGCAGTCGGACACTACGGTACTATCCTCCGCACAACTAACGGCGGTGAGCATTGGGACCGAGTGAATAGCGGCACGACAGAAGATCTTTCGGCTATCATGTTTAAATCTACTCTGGAAGCATTCGCAGTTGGCGATCACGGTGCGATCGTGAGGACAAATGATGGCGGGGTATCTTGGACACCGAGAAGTTCAGGGACAACAAAATTATTGCGCGCAGTAAATTTCCCAAGTCCCCTGGTTGGTTTCGCTGTTGGTGATTCCGGAATTGTGATCTCAACCACAAATGGTGGCACGACATGGACTACTCGTCCATTTACTAAGAAAAGATCTTTCACAGGCGTTGCATTCTATGATGACTTGCATGGCTACATCACATCCGATCACGGAGTCTATCGCACCAAAGATGGCGGTGCAACATGGATCGCTCCGGATTTAGTCACATATTACATGTCATGCACCGCTGTTGCTGCACCTTCAGCGAATGTTGTATGCGTGCCATATTATCCATGTGATGTATTGGGGAGTGTACCCCCAGCACCACCTTACCCGCCAGCGGGAATTCTGATGTCTTACGACGGTGGAGAGAACTGGGTGAATCATGAATTCCCGCCCCCCAGCGATTATACTCAATGGCCACTACTCAACTCCGTAGCATTTGAGGACGATCTTCACGGTACTACCGTAGGAGGATATTATCGCGGTCCGTTAACGGGATCTAGAGTTTATCATACGAACGATGGAGGGAAGAACTGGGTACAACAATTTCCCGACATACAAAACGGATTGTATGGTGTCTCATTTGGTACAAAGCAAGCAGGTACTGCCGTCGGCTACGGCGGTGTCATCATTCGCATCACCACCAACGAGTAGGAAAACTTCAAATCGTATTTATGACAAATTATATGTATAAGTATCTTACAATAATTTTACTTCTCGTTATGGCTTCACAGGGCTTCGCTCAATCAGGATGGGTGATCCAAAAAAGCGGGACGACGAGTAATCTTAGGGGTATATCTTCACGCGACGGAATTAATGCTGTAGCAGTTGGTGTGGACGGAGTCGTTACCTCAACGAGTAACCAAGGGCGACCTTGGATTCGTCAGCAAAGTATTTATGGACACGACTTAAATGCCGTTACGTGTATCGGTCCAAAAACGTACATCGCTGTTGGTCCGACTGATTCTATATTTCGCACAACCGATCGTGGAGTTAATTGGATGGGCTATAGAAGTTGGGCGTATGGTGAGTGCTGGACAGTTTGGGCACTGCACCAGCTCCATTCTATCGACTACGATACGTTGTCAGGTCTTTGCGCGGCTGCAGGTGATGCGGAAGAGGTTGTATATTCTCTTGACTCAGGAATCACCTGGGAGCAACGTATGCCACAACTCCAACCCGGCTCTTCGATGACACACTTTCATGGACTCTCGTTGTTCGGGGGCACTGCTCTTGCTGTCGGCGAGCCCTGGAACCGTAGTACTGAGACCGGACTTTCAAATATCTTTATCTCCCGAGATGAAGGAGATGGCTGGATTAAGACGACGAGCGACAAGCCTGGAATTTCACCATTTGATAATGGACAGAACCAAAACGGCTGTGATACCAAAGCGTGGATTATCGTCGGCGATAAGGGGACGATCTTGCACTCCCGCGATTATGGTATCACATGGGATTCCATCCCAAGTTTTGTGACGGAAAATTTGAATGCAGTGAAGTTTTCTCGTGATTCGCTCAATGGATATATTGCAGGAGATAACGGAGTGATTCTTTACACAAATGACGGAGGTTTTAATTGGGTACGCGAGAAGTCACCTACCACGCAAAATCTTCATAGTGTCACAGTATCCGATCCATTCCATGCTTTTATTTGCGGCGATAGTGGTATTATCCTTTGGACACAAGACGGCGGATTCTCAGGGGTTCGCTCAAGCAGTGGTGAGGTTGCGATGGAAATACAGGCATATCCGAATCCAATCGTAAATCAAACGACGATTCAGATATTTTTGCAACAGAGTCGTCAACTCAATCTGCATGTGTTCAACGCATTGGGCGAAGAAGTAACTCAAATCGCACGTGGCATTTATGATCAAGGCTCTCATAGTTTCACGTGGGACGCCAGCCGAATCCCAAGCGGAGTCTATCTCTGCGCTCTCGAATCCGAAGGCCAGACAATCTATTCGAGAATGGTGGTGATGAAGTAGGTGCATCCCTTGCCAGTCACTATGCTTGTTTTGAAATTGGAGCGTACCTCCATTAGTGGAACGGACTCTTAGTCCGTTCGTCTTCCCCATAGACTTTTTCGGACGGACTAAGAGTCCGTCCTACTGAATCCGGCTTTGAGAATATTCCCAATAATTGAACTTCTAAGACGCATTCGGCGTTTACTCGCTCCCATTTAAGCGGGAAAAATCAGAGGAATAGCGATGGAACAAGTCATACGATCAATAGTTAGCTCTCAGCTCAAGTCGGACGTCCCGACCTTCCGTGCAGGTGATACAGTGAATGTATCGGTTCGCGTTGTTGAAGGCGATAAGGAGCGTATTCAGCATTTTGAAGGGATTGTGATGTCCCGTAAAGGTGCAGGAATAAATTCGACTTTTACTGTTCGCAAAATCTCCAACGGCGTTGGTGTTGAGCGTATTTTTCCGACCAATTCTCCTCGTATCGCAAAGATAGATTTTGTGAAAGCCGGCAAGGTTCGCCGTGCAAAGTTGAACTATCTCCGTTCATTAGGTTCGAAGGACGTTCGTAGAAAGACGACCTAATTTGTGTTTCGGAGCGTTATGATATGACATGCTCCGAAGACTATATATCAAGAATTACGCACTCATTGAGGAGATCACGGTCAACTTCGACCGCGGACTCTCTATTATTACAGGCGAAACCGGAGCTGGCAAGTCAATTCTCCTTGATGCAATAAGCCTCTTGATCGGCGAACGAGCATCAACCGACTTCATCCGACACGGCCAGTCCAAATCAATTGTCGAAGCAGAGTTTGACCGCATCCCTTCGGACTCCGTACGCAGTTTTCTGAAAACGAATAACATCGAATCGGAGGATGATACAATCATTATTCGTCGCGAGTTAAATCAGAAAGGCTCAAGTCGCGCATTCATTAATGACAGCCCAGTTCAGCTTACTTTGCTTAAGCAAATAGGTGAAGCACTCATTGATTTGCACGGACAGCATGAGCATCAATCACTCTTACATCAGGAATTGCATATCAATTTTTTGGATGAGTACGCAAAACTTATTCCTGAACGAAATGCGTATCAATCCGAATTCGCTGAGTTTACAAAACTGAGATCATCGCTGGAGCAATTAGTTGAGAACCGAGCGCAGTTAGCGCGGGAGAGAGAATTCCTTGAATTTAAATTTCAAGAATTAAAGTCGGTTGACCCAAAAGAAAATGAAGATCAGGAAAACGAACGAGAGCTTTTGATTCTTGAGCATTCCGAAGAATTAGGAAGTCTAACCGGCGAACTCTATGATGATCTATACGAATCAGAAGACTCAGTTCATTCGCAACTCGGGAAAGCGAAGTTAGCATTCGAGCGACTTAAGAAAATTGATGCTACCTTCATCGAACAAGAAAAAGAATTACTCTCAGCGATCGCAATTATTAGCGAGCTAAGTCATACACTTTCAGCTTATCACGATGGCGTTGAATCCCAACCCGAACGTCTTGCGGTGTTGCGCCAGCGACAAGTCGCACTCACTCGGTTGAAAAAGAAATACGGTCCTACGCTTGAGCATGTCATTGCAACATATGCCGAACTCGAAGAACAATTAGGCGACACCTCAAGTATTGAGGAGAAGATCGACGAAGTAGGTTCAACACTTGCCAAACAACAGACGAAGACCGAGCAGTTAGCATTGAAGTTGAGTTCGGCAAGAAAACGGTATGCAAAAAGTTTTGAGAAAAAAATTGTCGAGGAATTACAGACGCTCGGTATTGAGAATGCGCAATTCGTAATTGATTTCGAGTCGCAGCAACTCTCGACCACCGGAGTTGACAGGGTCGCATTCTTGTTGTCGAGTAATAAAGGCGAAGACCCAAAGCCTCTTGTCAAGGTTGCTTCAGGTGGCGAAGTATCGCGCATCATGCTCGCGCTCAAAACCGTTCTGGCTGATGGTGATACTATTCCACTGATGATCTTTGATGAAATTGATGCTGGTATTTCAGGAAGAATCGCTCAGCGTGTAGGCAAAGCGATGAAGTCACTCACGGCAAATCATCAGATTATTGCAATTACACATTTAGGTCAGATCGCGGCTTTCGCAGACACCCATTTTGTTGTTGAGAAATCATCGAACGGTGATTCGACAACTTCCGTACTTCGGAAGTTGTCTGACTCGGAACATGAGTCAGCAATTGCATCGCTTATTTCCGGTTCTGTAGTTACCGATCACTCACTCAATGCCGCACGCTCGTTAGTCCAAGAAGCATCAAACCTTGTCTCAGCCTGAGTCGGCATATCACCAAGCCCTACGCGAACTTCTCGCATTGGAGTTCACTGGGATGAAACTCGGATTATCGAATATCCAAGAGTTGCTTGACATTATCGGTAATCCGCATCGCAAATTTCAATCAATTCACGTTGCTGGCAGTAACGGCAAGGGCAGTGTGTCTGCCATGCTTGCCGCAGCGTTCATAAGCAATGGATTTCGTACTGGTCTTTATACTTCACCACATCTGGTAGATTATCGCGAGCGCATCCGCATAGGTTCTGAATTGATACCAGAAGATTATATTCAGAAGTTTGCCGAAAAATATTGGGGTGATGTCGAACGGATTGGGGCAACATTTTTTGAAGTATCAACCGCACTTGCACTTTCCTACTTTGCTGAAGCTGGTGTCGAGGTTGCGGTGATTGAAACCGGTCTTGGTGGCAGACTTGATGCCACAAATGTATTGGAGAATCCGCTTGCAACAGTGGTAACATCTATCAGCCTCGAGCATACAGCGCAACTTGGTGATACGCTCGAAAAAATTGCCGCAGAAAAAGCTGGGATTATGAAACCACATGCTCGTGCGATTGTAAACGTGCACAATGATCTCAGACACGTTTTCTCGAAGAGGGCTTCGGACGTAGATGCTCCGATAATCTTTGCACAAAATTTCGCAATCGAAGCTGTTCGAGTCAAAGCACCATTTTTTGGAGATCACCAAGAAGAAAATCTCCGGACTGTGCTCGCGACCCTGAGCATGATGAAGTTTCCTCTGAAGAAAGAATTAAACGAAAGTGGAATTGCGCGCACAACAGAACTAACGGGATTCCGTGGGAGATTGGAGGAATGCCAGTATCAACCTGCTTTAGCAAAAGGATTGACTTTGCTCCTTGATGTGGCGCACAACCCCGATGCGTTTCGGAAATTAAAGGAGTACTTTAATCAGCTCAACAAAAAACCTATGGTGATTGCGGGCTTCGCAAAAGATAAAGATATTCCAAAAATTCTTGAAGAAATTTCCGCCTTTGCTTCGATGCTCATCGTCGTTGAGGCAGATAATAAGCGGGCGGCACATGCGGAGGAGATTGCAGCAGTAGCGGAGTCTATTGGATTACCGTTTGTTGTATCAACTAATCCATCACACGGAGTGGACGAAGCGATTGCAATATCACAGCCGAACGACATAGTATTACTCACTGGCTCGCACTACGTCGTTGGCGATTTTCTCGCAGAGCATCAGTAGCGCAAGCGACCCCACGCACTGTTCAGGTTCAGACCTTGTTTCATATTTCTATCAACGTGAAATTTTCAAACGGACATGAATACCTATAACACGATTAAATTACATCTGGAGCATCCGCTCCTGAAGATCACCATGAATCGGCCAGAGAAGCGGAATGCGCTTTCGCCAGAGATGATGGATGATATTGTTGGAGCAATGGATTCCGTTTTGAGTGACGAGGATGTACGCGTGGTGATTCTTACTGGTGGTGAAGGGATTTTCTGTGCAGGTGCGGACTTAGAGTATTTGCAAAAACTCGAATCATTTAGCGCGGAAGAAAATCTTGCTGATTCTCGTAAGCTTCGTGACTTACTCTGGAAAATTTATACATATCCGAAAATCGTGATCGCCCAAGTTCATGGAGCCGCACTTGGCGGCGGAGCAGGATTGGCAAGTGTTTGCGATATGGTCTTCGCTTCTGATGATTCGGAATTTGGATATACGGAAGTAGGTCTTGGTTTTATTCCTGCTTTAGTTTCTGTTTTCTTGACAAGAAAAATTGGTGAGCAACATGCCAGAGAGTTATTATTATCTGGAAGAAAATTTAGTTCGGAAGAAGCATACTCACTCGGTATGATCAACTCCGTAGTATCGTGTCCACAACTTGAAGAGACGGTGAAAAATTATGCATTGACCGTAGCCAGAAATTCTCCTTCATCAATTGCAATGACCAAACGCTTGCTTGCCTCGACAGCTGGTATGAGTATGGAATCAGCGCTCGAATATGCCGCCAGCCTGAATGCACTCGCACGTGGTACGGAAGATGCAAAAAAAGGCAGGGCGAAATTCTTGGCAAAGAAGTAGGGGGAATGATTCATTGCCTCAGGCAGTGTAAAATCACAGCAATCATCCTGTTATAGTTTGGTTACACTTAAGAAAAATGCAGAATTCCGAAAATAAATTGTAACTTTTCGCCATCTCAAGTGTCTTTATATATATGGCATTCACAACAATTGCGGAGGCTTCTATGAAATTCTTTGGGAAAATCGTGCTGGTGGGCTTGCTGGTGCTGGCTAGGAGTAGTGAGGTAAGGGCGCAGGTAGCCACGGTGGAGTGTTTGACATCTTGGTGTATCGACGATCAATATGACAGCACCCATTATGGGATTTGTCATAATCCTGACTCTGTCAAGGTAGATACATGCAGTGGCTCCTTGACGCATGGTGAATTGTATGGAAAGAAATGGTTTAATGTACGTTTTGATCCCTATGCAATATCACTCCCATCAGCACCCTATGATACAGTACTAGAAGTAAGGTGGACTTCAATCGACACTTCATACACTTCACTTCGAACATCATTTTCTGTTTTGGAATCAAAATTTGGTACCCTTTGGCTGAGGAAGGGCTCACCAGACCTTACAGACCCAGCCGATTCCTCGAGTCATGTCTATCAAATGAGATTTGAAAATTATGTGTGCATTGATTCAGTTGTCAATGACTTAGAAAATATTGCTGGGCTTGTTAGACCGTATTTCCTGAGCAATCCGGGAATATTACTCTCCATTCCTACCCAAGTGGATACTCATTTCAATAACTTTTTACTAATATACCCAAACCCTGCGAGTAATTCTTTCACACTACGAAGAAGGGATGGATTAGCTATGAAGGAGATAATACTTTATTCTCAGTCTGGTCAGAAAGTATTGACTTGCACTCCAAATGCCACAGAATTACAAGTTTCGATTACACATTTAGCAAATGGTAATTATTATGTTAACTGCGATCAGAACGTAAAAAAAATAAACATCATTAAATGAGTGCTCGTTAAAATAGGAGTATGCTATGAAACAGTTCCAAAACATTCTTGCATTTTTTTTTCTTTCGTGTCTTACATCTATAAGCTCTTTTGCGAGCGTGCCGGATAGCTGTGTGCAGCTTTGCTATCTTCACGATTATTATGACAGCACCCATTATGGGATTTGTCATAATCCTGACTCTGTCAAGGTAGATACATGCAGTGGCTCCTTGACGCATGGTGAATTGTATGGAAAGAAATGGTTTAATGTACGTTTTGATCCCTATGCAATATCACTCCCATCAGCACCCTATGATACAGTACTAGAAGTAAGGTGGACTTCAATCGACACTTCATACACTTCACTTCGAACATCATTTTCTGTTTTGGAATCAAAATTTGGTACCCTTTGGCTGAGGAAGGGCTCACCAGACCTTACAGACCCAGCCGATTCCTCGAGTCATGTCTATCAAATGAGATTTGAAAATTATGTGTGCATTGATTCAGTTGTCAATGACTTAGAAAATATTGCTGGGCTTGTTAGACCGTATTTCCTGAGCAATCCGGGATTTTTGATGACAGTGCCAAACGATAGAGGATTGAAGCCAATGACACCAATCACTGACATACAAGCTGCTGGCTGGAATCTTCAATCATGGGGCTTTTTTTATCAACCGGAATTTCATACCAGGGGTTTTGGGTGGTCACTCTATAGTATTAACGCACCAATGGCATGGGAAATAACGAAAGGAAAATCTTCAATTCATATTATCGGTGTGGACGAATTCCGACATCAAAATTCTACCACACATCCTGCTTCGATTAATCCGGATCTGATACCTAATTTCATACAAAATGTAGCTACTACACCAAGTACAGGACAGGAGGTAGTGGGTAACGGCAAAGAAATAGCAGATTATCCATGTTTCCATTTGAGCGTTGTGAGGGGGAGAAACTCTAGGGAGTGGGACTAATCGCCTTTTAAAATCATATAAAACAACGACTTAGGCGGAGAGTCGCAAAATTATCTGGGTAAGCCATTTTGGGCTAGTTGGGACGAAATTTCCGGATTTGAAACGATTCGAGTGGAAATGTTGTATATTTGTGTGAACTCTCTCTCGACGAAACACATAATCGAAGGGAAAAACAAACAATGAAGATTCGAGGATTACTAATTGCAGCATCGTGTATCGCGCTTTCAGCCGCATCGGCTTTTGCGCAGTATTCGATTGCCTCAAGCGTAATCGGCTCGGGCGGCGGACCAATGTCGAACGGCACCTATTCTATGAATGGGACAGTCGGTCAGGCAGTAATTGGACCAACGTCTAACTCGGTATTTGTAGTAGATCAGGGATTCTGGCACACGTTGTCAGCAGTCAGTGGTGTTACTCCAGCGCCGGGCTATAACGCCGGATATGATCTTGAGCAGAACTTCCCGAACCCGTTTAACCCGTCAACGGTTATTCGCTTCTCCGTTCCTGAGCGTGTACGCGTGACCCTCAAGGTCATGAACTTGCTCGGTGAAGAGGTTAAGCGTCTGATCGACGGCGAGTATTTCGAGGCCGGTAAGTACGATGTCGATTTTCTTGCGACAGGTATTCCGTCTGGTACATACGTTTACAAGCTTGAGGCAGGAAACTACGTCAAGTCTCGTAAAATGGTACTGGCGAAATAACCTATCCTAAAGAGAAGTATTTCGACGAGAGTATCAACTCTTTTAAAACCCCTTCAATTCGAAGGGGTTTTTTTTATGTTCGATTTTCGATGATGATTCAGAGCAGACGATACCCGCTGTGCCATTTTTTGGTACGCGATCGTCTGGTAAAAGTTGGAATTCGATGCGAGAAATTTTTCAGATTGATGTAACTTCACATCAACCGAATCGTTTTGTTTCTATACCTGTTGGTTATGTGATTGGAATGAATTTCATGATGAATTGACTAATGGCAAATAGAGAAACTCCTACATCCTTGAACCTCAACCCTTATACGGGTGAATGGGGCTACACCCAAGTGGCACATTTGCTGCGTCGTACGATGTTCGGTGCGACGGTCGCTGATATTGCAAAGATCCAAGCGAAGTCTATGTCCGATGCTGTTGATCTACTCTTAGCAGATCAACCAGCTCCTCCGGATGCACCATTGGTTTGGTACCACATAGAAATCGGCGGTGTGGTTGATGGACAGACATGGGTGAATCTTGATTATAATTCCGTAAATGATTTCAACCGCTCTCAATCATTGGTCGGTTGGTATGTCCAGTTACTCTTGACTCAAAATATTTCGATCCGCGAAAAGATGACGCTGTTTTGGCACAATCATTTTTCGTGCGGTATTACGGCAGTGAGCGATGCCCGTTATATGTACATTCATAACGGACTGATTCGTAGCAATGCACTTGGTAATTTTAAGACATTAGTGAAATCCGTCACGCTCGATCCAGCGATGCTCCGGTACTTGAGTGGAAACAAGAACGTCGCCACAGCACCGAACGAAAACTTTGCGCGTGAACTTCAAGAATTATTTACAATCGGCAAAGGGAGCGAGGTCTCAGCTGGCGATTACACAACCTACACTGAAGCTGATGTCAAAGCGGCGGCCCATGTTCTCACAGGCTGGAAAGATGATCGTGATACAATCACGGCAGTATTTAACGCCAGCCAGCATGATCCTGGCGACAAGCAATTTTCTGTGAGATACGCGAATACCGTTATCAAAGGATCAACAGATCAAACCGGAGCTGAACGAGAGCTTGATGATCTGATCACGATGATTTTCAATCAAAATGAGACTGCGCGGTACGTATGCAGAAAGTTATTCAGCTGGTTCGTGGATTACAAAATTGATGATGCAATCGAACAAAATGTGATTGGCGTGATGGCGCAGACACTTATCTTTAATAATTTTGAGATCAAGCCAGTCCTTTCACAACTATTGAAGAGTTCGCTCTTTTATGATGCAGCATATCGTGGTTGTATGATTAAGACGCCAATTGATTTGGTGATTGGGTCTGTGCGGACACTGGGGATTGCGATGCCTTCGCCGGATAAGATCACCACTCAATACTATGGTTTTATCTCGCTTCGCGAAACCGCTGGTCACATGCAAATGTCTCTGCTCGAACCACCGAACGTAGCAGGTTGGCCCGAGTACTACGAAGCACCGCAATATCACGAACTGTGGTTGAATTCGGGTACGCTTGGTGCGAGGGTAACTTTTTTGGATGATATTGCAACAGATAAATTTCAGCTGGTTGTTCAGGATTACGAAAAGACCTCGTTCGATCCGACTCAGCTCATCAAGCAATTATCAGATCCGACGGATCCGAAAAAAATAATTGCTGACTTAGCAAAACTTTTGTATCCCAATCCACTTGCTGATGATCAGATGACATCGCTTCATGAACAGCTACTATCGGGTTTACCAGATTATGAATGGACGAGCGAGTGGACAACATTTTTGGCTGATCCTCTTAACCCCACAAAGAAGGCAGCGGTAAAAACGAAACTGGTAACTTTGATTAAGTACATGCTCGAGCTTGCCGAGTATCAGCTCATGTAATGCACGGAAAACATTTTTCAGAAGAATCACAGGAGATACTCATGAAACGCAGAGATTTTTTGAAAGCGGCGCCAGCAACATTGCTACCATTTCTTGTTGGCGGATTTTCGATTAAGGCATTCGCTGATAGTCCGATGTTGCACAACATGCTGCCGATGAGTTCAGCATCTGATCGTATTTTGGTACTCGTTCAACTCATCGGTGGAAATGATGGACTTCAGACCGTTGTGCCACTTGACCAATACTCCAAGTTAGTGGCAGCCAGACCGAATATCGTTCTTGCCGAAAAAGATACTCTGAAAATTACTGATACCAATGCATTTCACCCGAACATGGTGGGTATGCAGAACTTATACAAAGATGGCAAAATTGCGATTGTCCAGAACGTAAGTTATCCCGAAGCGAACTACTCGCATTTCCGTTCAATGGATATATGGCTCTCAGGAGCTAATTACAATCAGGTGCTGACAACAGGTTGGATCGGTAGATATCTCGATCAAGAGTATCCCGGATTTCCAACTGGTTATCCGAACGCAAACACTCCTGATCCGATAGCAATTCAGATCGGCGCTGCTGTCACGCTTGGTCTTGAAGGCCCGAACGGAAACATGGGGATGACGTTTAGCGACCCAACCGCATTCAATACCGTTATTAACAACACTACATCACCAACGGCTAACACCCGTGCCGGGGATGAACTCAAGTACATCCGAGCAGTTGGTCAGCAATTAGAAAAATTTGGCACGCCGGTGAAAAGTGCTGCTGCGAAAGGGAAGACACTTTCAGCAAAGTGGCCGACGACGCCAAATGTACTTGCCGATCAATTACGAATCGTGGCAAGCCTTATCTCAGGCGGACTTCAGACGAAAATTTATTTAGTAAATTTGGGAGGTTTTGATTCACATACCGATCAACGTCGCGACCAAGACCCATTGCTCGCAAATTTATCGGATGCTATGGCGGCGTTTCAGGATGAACTTCAACTTCACTCACTCGAAGATCGAGTTCTTGGAATGACCTTCAGTGAATTTGGTCGCAGAATAAAATCAAACGATTCAGGTGGTACCGACCATGGTTCTGCCGCCCCACTTTTCTTATTTGGTACCAAGGTAATTGCAGGAATGCACGGTGATAATCCGGTTCTACCAGCGACTGCAACTCCGGATGATAACCTTGCAATGCAGTATGACTTCCGCCAAATTTATGCCTCCGTTTTGAAAGAATGGTTTGGGACTTCAGATACCGAAATTGCCACGACACTTCTCAAAAAATATGCGACGATACCAATCATTCAGCAACAAGCTGGTGTGATTACATCACAGCCAACCACCTCTATACAACTTCTGCAAAATTATCCGAACCCGTGCAACGCATCAACGACACTTTCCTTCAGATCAAGTGGGTCTCAGGCGACAATTTATCTTTCAGATATCCAGGGTCGTTTGGTAAGGACTGTCTATGAAGGGAAGGGCGGCACTGGTATTCAAAGTGTCGTCATAGATACTCGTGATCTGCCGAGTGGCACATATTTCTACCGACTTGAATCGGAAGGAATCTCAATATCGAAAGAGATGATTGTTGTCCGATGAACGAGGTTGTCACTACCAAAAAATAGTTAGTCTGGTTTAATATCGGAGTTGACTACACCATGAAAAAACTATAAGAGCGCAATATGCCGTTCTGTATTGAGTTTTAATCTTACTGCATAAATATGAAGCGTTTGACAAGAAGTTATTGGATGGTAATGTTAATTGGTTGTTGTGTCACACATGGAGCATGGTCACAACAGGTAACGATAACAGTTAACGCGACCCAGGACAAACATGCGGTATCGCCATACATCTATGGACGAAATCAAACATTCGATCAGCCGGCGCAATTTTATAAGGATGCAGGTTTACAGCTTGCTCGGATGAATGGTGGGAATAATGCCTCGAAATACAATTGGCGAAAAAAAATATCGTCTCACCCGGATTGGTACAACAACGTATATGCAGAAGATTGGGATTTGATTTCACAAAACATCCAGTCAGATTTTCCGGGATTGAGAGCGATGTGGGCGTTCCAGTTGTTGGGGAAGGTGGCTTCGAACACCAGTAATAATTTTGATGATTGGAACTTCAATCATTCACAGTATTGGAAAGGTGTAAACTGGAATTTAGCAGGAGGTGGAATTCCCGATACATCCGCTTCGGCTGCGAAGCCTCTTAAAGCAGGAGACATTAGTCTTTATACTCAGGATTGGCCTGCCGATTCTTCTGTTGAGATTCTGAACCATTGGTTCGGAGCCAAAGGACTTGGACTCAACAAGAATCAATTCATTTATTGGAACATGGATAATGAGCCTGATGTCTGGAATGGTACGCACGATGATGTGATGCCTACACTCATCTCAGCCGCTGAATTTATGGATCGGTTTATTACACTTGCTAAAAAGGCACGTGCGTTGTTCCCGGGTATCAAAATTTGTGGTCCTGTTACTACAAGCGAATGGCAATGGTTTAAATGGGGAAGCGAGAATATTACTGTTGACGGAAAGTATTATTCCTGGCTCGAATATTTTATTAAACGTTGCGCTGATGAAGAAAAGACGTCGGGCACGAGAGTGCTTGATGTAGTGGACCTTCATAATTATCCATATTTTCCTTCGGATAATGCCGCTTTGCAACTACACCGGATGTATTACGACGAAACCTACGATTACCCAGGAGCGAATGGACTGAAAACAATTAACGGGGGATGGGATCCTTCACAGACAAAAGAATATATTTTTAAACGTATTAATAACTGGTTAACACAGTATTTCGGACAGAGCCATGGCATCACACTTGGAATCAGCGAATGGAGTCCTGGACCTTCCGACCCAAATCTGAGTTCTGTTATCTATGCATCGCACCTCGGTATTTTTGCTAATAGTGGAGTAGAATATTTCACTCCATGGAATTGGTACAATGGGATGTGGGAAACAATGCATCTCTTTAGTCGCTACGGAAAAAGCTATAGCGTTTCGAGTACTTCTTCGCTTGAGAACACCGTTTCAGCATATACGACGATAAATCAAGCTGCGGATTCCATGACCGTTATTATCGTCAACCGCGATACGAGTGCATCGCGCAATGTGAAAGTAGCTCTTAACGGATTAGCAGTAAGCGATGGAAGTTATCCGACGCTGCAATTGTCGTCCCTACCTTCAACCGAGACATTCAAATCTCACACGGACAATGCACTCAAATCAAACAGTGTAAATGTCGCTTCAAATTCTTTCAGCGTTATTGTGCCTTCGCTTTCTACCACAGCGGTAATCTTAAAAAAAGCCTCGGCCTCAGAAGTAAATAATTCGAACGATCTGTTCTTCAGGGTTTACCCAAGTATCGCAACAGATTTTGTTAATGTAGATATGCCTTCGAGCACTTCCGAACTCACACGAATTATCATTTTCGATGCAGCAGGGAATACCGTGAAGTCTTCGGTAGAAGCGTTTGACACTACTCCGCTCAAGTTGAATATATCAGGCCTTTCGGAAGGGTATTATCTGCTGCAAGTTCAGAACAAGCATTTCACAGGTACTAAAGGCTTTACAATAATTCGGTAGGCAGTTAGATGCTCTTAAAATAGTCGAATGCCTCTTTGCAGTCGTTGCACCTATAGAGTGCTTTGCAGGATGTTGATCCGAACTCGGAGATGACTTCGGTATTGAAGGAATTACAATTCGGGCATTGAATAAAACTCACAAACTCGGCTGTTGTGTGCGGTGGCGAGATGCCGTACTTTCGTAATTTTTCTTTTGCTTCAGCTGAGAGCCAATCAGTTGTCCATGCCGGAGAGTATGAAGTTTTAATGTTGAAATTCTCAATGCCTTTTGAACTGAGAATTTCTTTTATCTGATTCTCGATCATCTGCATCGCGGGACAACCGGAGTACGTCGGCGTGATGGTTATTTGGTAACTCGAATCGAGCAGCTTCACATTCCGAAGTATTCCCAATTCATCAATGGTAATCACAGGAATTTCTGGATCGGGAATAACGGAGAGCAGAGAATATACTTCTTCACTTGTGATCATCACCATGTAGCATCGGGATATGCTCTGGGAAGATATTGCAGTTCTGCGAGGATGAAGCCGAGATTTTCCGAATGAACTCCGTTTCGTCCGCCTGTTTGATTATAACCGATTGGAGGTGTCGTGAGCGTAGCTTCAGTGAGTGCGTTAGTCACTTTTGCAATCCATTTTTCCTTCAATGCTGAAGTATCGCAAGCGATGTTTGCTTGAATAAGGTCTTTCTCCACTTCATCTTGCTCAAACATTTCGCCAGTGTACATCCATAGTTCGTTCACCGCAGTCTGCATTCTGGCGTGGCTTTCGTCTGTGCCATCACCGAGCCTGAGGAGCCAATCATACGAATGACGCCAATGGTATTTTACTTCTTTGATACACTTGGCTCCGAGACCAGAAAGAATTTCGTCTTTGCTTTTTGCAAGTTCTTCCAAGAACATGAGTTCAAACGTCGAAATAAAAAATTGCCGTGCAATCGTCATCGCGAAATCACCATTCGGCAATTCGACTAATAAGATATTCCTGTACTGACGCTCTGCGCGCTTATAGACAAGATCATCCTCGGTTCTGCCTGTGCCTTCAACCTCAGCCGCGTATTTGTAGAGAGCTTGCGCACGACCGAGATGATCGAGTGCGATATTTGTCAGAGCTAAATCCTCTTCTAAGATCGGAGCATTGCTCGACCACTCGCTCAAGCGATGTCCCAAGATCAGAGCATTATCCGCCTGACGAAGTAGATAAATAAAAAGAGCTTCCTGTTTTGTCATTAGATCGCTTCAGCTCCTTCGGGCATAACATAAAACGTTGGGTGTCGATAGATCTTATCATTTGCTGGATCGAATAACATGTCAGCATCTTCGGGATTACTCGCAACGATGTACTCCGATGGTACGACCCAAATACTTGTGCCTTCTTTGCGACGCGTATAGACATCGCGCGCATTCGTCAACGCCATTTCTTTGTCGGCGGCATGAACGCTACCGGCATGTTTGTGTGGGATACCGGGATTAGCCTGTACAAATACTTCCCAGAGTGGCCATTGCGAATCTTGTGACATATCAAATATCCTAATTTGTAATTCTTAATTCGAAATTCATAATTACTCACGCTGCTTTTTTCATGCGTTTCATTGCATACGCTGTTGCTGCTTCGCGCACCCATGCACCTTCGGCGTGAGCGCGTTTGTGGTGAGCGATTCGTTGTTTATTGCACGGACCGTTACCGCTAACGACGCGGTCAAACTCTGCCCAATCAATTTCACCAAAGTCGTAATGTCCACGCGCTTCATTCCATTTGAGGTTTGGGTCAGGAATGGTGAGTCCGATAATATCCGCCTGTTTTGCCGTCTTATCAATGAAGCTTTGGCGAAGTTCATCGTTGGAGTCACGTTTGATTTTCCAGCGGACTGCCTTGCCTGTATGAGTGGAGTTCGCATCATGCGGCCCGAACATCATGATTGAAGGCCACCACCAACGGTTGAGCGCATCCTGTGCCATCTCATGCTGCTCCTTCGTGCCACGCGCCATGTGCGTCATGATCTCGAATCCCTGTCGTTGATGAAAACTTTCTTCTTTGCAGATGCGAATCATCGCTCGTGAGTAGGGACCGTAGGAAGTGCGTTGCAAGGAGATTTGATTCACGATCGCTGCTCCATCCACAAGCCAACCGATTGCACCCATATCAGCCCAAGTGATTGCTGGGTAGTTAAAAATTGTT
The DNA here is from genome assembly GCA_037143335.1 of bacterium. Lineage (GTDB taxonomy): Bacteria > Bacteroidota > Ignavibacteria > Palsa-1295 > Palsa-1295 > PALSA-1296. Next base: position 62,342 of record JBAWZA010000001.1, read on the forward strand.
GAGTACTTTGCTTTGCCCGTTTCGAGTTGGTCAATCAGCTCTTCACGAGAGATTCCGAGTGTCTCGGCAGCACTATAGAGATAGAGTCCGTGCCCGCCTTCATCTTGTACTTTCGCAAGCAAGATAAGTTTGGCTCTCAGGCTTGGTGCGCGGGTGATCCAGTTACCTTCGGGCTGCATACCGATGATTTCGGAGTGGCCGTGCTGTGATATCTGACGGATGAGATGCTTGCGGTAATCCTCAGGCATCCAATCGCGGGGCTCGATCTTTTTCTCGGCATTTATGAGTTTCTCGAAGTGCTCGAGATGAAGTTGTTCGTTCATAGAAAATCTATAACAAGATATTCGTGGATTTTATTTCGCGTTTGTCACAGAAGTCTTCTAGGTCCTATCGGACTTATTCGTACGCAAATCTACACGGCTTCATCATAACTGACTGTCACAGATTCAGTTAGGGGGAGGCTCTGGCAGGTGAGGATAAAATGTGCGGCTACATCTTTTGGAGTGAGAGCGAAGTTCACCTTCATGTGGACTTTGCCTTCGACCAGCTTGGCGCGGCATGTAGAGCACGAACCATTCTGACAAGAATACGGCGCATCCAGTCCGATGCGTTTCGCGGCTTCGAGAATTGTTTCGTTCTCAAGGAGACGAGTAGGATATTCATCGCCATCCATGATGATGGTAACATTCGCATTTTTTACGATTGCAACAGACAGAGTTTTTTCGGGAGCGGTGGAGGTGGTTGGAGTAGAAAAATATTCGATGTGAATTCTTGTATCATCGATTTTCAATTGCTTTAGAACAGCCATCGCATTATTCATCATCGGGCCGGGTCCGCAGATGAAGAATTCGTTATCTAGATTGAGTCCGACATAATTCTCGATGAGCGCAAGATCTTTTTCGACGGTCATCATCCCAGTATGTAATAGGGGATAAGTAGCGGGGGGAGTTGCGAGAATCTGAATCGCCCTGAACTTCTCATGGTGATTTAGTGCGAGTGATTCAATTTCATCTTTAAAAATAATTGATTTTTCATCATTATTTCCGTAGAGAAGTACAATCGTGCTTTTAGGTTCTTTTTCCAAAATAGCCTTGACGATTGACAGCATCGGGGTGATGCCTGACCCACCAGCAAAGAGTACGTAATTTTTTTTGTGAGTCGGGTCAATATGCGGAGAAAAACTTCCCATTGGAATCATCACATCAACGCTATCACCAACCTGTAATTTATCGTTAATGAAATTCGATACTTTTCCGCCTTTGACTTTTTTTACGGCGACTTCAAGTTTGTCCGCTTCGTATGGGCTTGAACAGATGGAGTAGGACCGGCGAATTTCTTCGCCATCCATGATGAAACGGAGGGTAAGATATTGCCCCGCTTTGTAGTGGTACTCTGCTTTTAGATCAGCGGGTACGTCGAATCCGACCGATACAGCAGCGGCAGTTTCGCGAGTAATTTGCTTGACTTTTAGCGTATGAAATCGTGACACAATATCTTTTTTTTGGCGAGCCTAATAAACAATAACTTGGCAAAAACGTCGCAACCCCCAACGGAAATGATTTCCTATGCTTTTCTGTATTATACACGAATTATCAGCCTATTTACTACTACTACGCAATGAAAAAATTACTTTTTGTCGCCGTCGCACTTATGCTTTTGCCGCGAATGAGTGCCGCACAACAACTTTCGTCTTTTGTGAGGTCAGCGCCACTTTCGGCATCGGCTGAAATGCATTACGAAATTCCTGCAAATTTTTTTGAAGGCAGAGTTCTCACGCCACTTTATGATACCACGCTCGGTAGCCGTATCATTGGCGCAATGAATACTACCTATGCTAAGACAAGAACCTTTGGGAAACATGGTATCGCCGTGAGCGTGATCATACCCGGGCGTCCGCAGTGGAGCGGTGCAATTGGCACGGACGATCTGAGTACGCCGATGGATACCGGACTTGCTTTCGAAGTTGCAAGCAATACGAAAACATTTGTGGCTGCACTGATCATGTTGTTGCAAGATAGTGGCAAGCTACTAATCAGTGACTCCATAGGCAAGTGGCTACCGAAGCCGTATCCGAATGTGGATGGCTCGATTACGATTGAACAACTGCTGTCTCATGCAAGCGGAATTTATGACTATCTCAACGACGATCCGAACGCAATCGTGTATGAACAATTTTTTCTTAATCCCACAAAACTTTGGCCACCGGATTCGATCTTAATGAATCATGTCGGCAAACCGAATTTCAAGAAAGGGACGAGTTACCGATATTCAAACACGAACTTCTTACTCGCCGCGATGATTGCTGAGCGCGCTGGGGGGGAAGCTCTGGGAAAACAAATTCATCGGCACTTTATTGATAAGCTCCACTTGAGTAGAACCTATTTCGGAGGTGACGATTCAATTCCACTTCCATTTGCTCATAACTGGACCTATGGTGACAGCTCAAAGCCCGATTATGATTTTTTTGGAATTGAGAAGACCGGACTATTCTCAGGTTCTTGGGGAGTTGGGAATATCGTTTCAGTGCCAACCGATTTGGCAAGGTGGTCGAACACTCTCTACACCGGTCAGCTTCTTTCAAAGTCTGCGTTTACCCAGATGACGAAGGTACACGCTTGGCCGGATGGCTCGGCATACGGACTTGGGACAGCGATTGCACCGTATTATTCGAATCGGATTCTCTTCGGACATGGCGGAAGTTTGGCAGGATTCAAATCCTTCGAGTGGACTAATGCGAAGGATTCGGTGAGTATAGCACTCTATCTCAATTCGGACTCTGCGCCGAATGATCCTGTGGCAAATGATTACGCACTTGATATTCTTGGTGAAGTCTATCGCGTTGTAAAGGGTGTCAAGAGAAGCGATAGGTCTCCGCTTCAGATGAACGTTTTCCCAAATCCAACTTCTGACAAGTTAACCTTTACCTTCGAGGTAAACAATTTGGGAAACGTGAAGTTGTCGCTGTTCAATCTCATGGGGGAAGCCGCAGCGGTTGTTGTCAACGAGAGTCTTCCGGAAGGTTTCCACCATGCGTCGGTGGATGCTAGCGGTTTGCCCGCTGGGACGTATTTTTATCGGCTGGAGAGCCGCGATGGCATGGTTGCGGGTAAGGTAGTGGTGAGGTAGTGGGGGTTGGGAATGGGTCTCATAAGACCTATAAAGCCTATTCCAATCCGCGAAATAAGCCTATTTTCTCAAATTTCTCTTGAAACAAACCCGAAATTACGGTGTCAATACTATTAGAAGGCTATTAAATAGATTTGATTTTCTGCATTTCTTACTTTCCGAAGAATGACCGGATTAAACGATAACGAGTTATGTGAGGCTCTGCGGCAAGGCGGGGAAAGCCGAGAACTAGCGTTCTCGGAGCTTTACCGCAGGTACGCCTCGCGTATTTATCAGTACGCACGACGAATACTCAATGAATCAGTCGAGGCAGAAGACATCCTGCAAGAGACATTCATCAAGTTTCTGGGTGTTATTGATAAGGAGACAGTAATTGAGAACGTTCCTGCGTATCTGCTTCGTATCGCCCGTAATTTATCGCTTCGCACGGGAAGCAAAAAACAGATCACCGTTCCGATCGAAGATTATCACTCAATCTTCAACGAAGCTCCGATGGAGGCTGAAGAAACCTCGAAAATTTTACAGATGTCGTTAGAGTTACTTCCGAAGGATCAACGTGAAGCACTCGTATTACAAGTGTATGGTGGTCTATCGTATATCGAGATCGCTGATGTCATGGGAGTACCCATGACGACGGTCCGAAACTGGATTGTCAGGGCGAAAGAAAAAATGCGGAAAATTGTGGCACCGTATTTTCAGGGACAGCAATAACTTAGATTTTTATTAATACTACTGATATGGCAACATCAGATAACGCGTACTCAGATCTCATACACCTCTTCATTGATGGAGAGGCGACAGAGGTTGAGCGCAATACACTTTTCAATGCACTAAAGGATTCTCCTGAGCTTCAGGAAGAATTCTCTTCTGCTATGGAATTGAAAAAAGCATTCGCATCCGACATCATGAACTTGCAGCCACCAAGCTATCTGGAATCTCAGATCGCTGAGCGCGCTGGAATTCTTGTTGCCGTCAGTGCCGCTGCCGCGAATGCGCCTGTTGTCGTAAATGCCGTATCATCTGCCGCTTCGAGCGTTGCCCCGGTTGCCACGGGTCTCCTATCGAAAGGCGTTCTCACGATGATTATTGGAACATCAGTCGGTATTCTTTCCACTGTTGGTATCATCAAGCTCACTTCAAATAATACTGAAAAGCAACCAGCACCGATCGAACGTCAAGTTGCAGTTACTCAACCATCGAGCAGAACTGCTCCGACATTTGCGAAAGCTGACGAGCTTACCCCACTGAATATTCCACAGGCAAACCTAACGGAGAAGGCAGTAGCTACTGGATCTAAAACTCTTAAAGCACGAACAAATACTGTTCAGCGCGAACATCTGAACGCGAATACGCCAATAGCAAAAGGCACGAAACAATCCATTCGAGATATTGCTACCCTCAAACAAAATAACAATCAGCCTACGCTCGATCAGGCGAATCTTGATGCAAATAACGTGAAGCCGTTCAATCCATCAGATCGTCCGAAAGGTGAAGAGAGCACAGTTATGCTGATTGCTTCAGCGACTCCGAAGTTACCTGAGACGCATGTTATTGATCGCGAGTCTTCGAGACTTAGATCGATTTCACAATTCGAGGGAATGGAAATGACGACCTTCGAGAAGTTTTCAGTTCGTGTGAGTGGTATCGCTCTCTCGAAATTATATCAAGGTCGTACTGATGCAAACGTGCCATTTTGGCAAGATGCTCAAGTGGCTCTCAAGTGGGATTTCGATGGCTCAAATACGATTGGGGCTGAAGGTGGAAACGAGAAATTCCCACTATATCTCTCCAGTGGCAACGGCACATATCAAGACTTCAAATCCATTTACTGGGGTGGCGCATCTTGGACACGAACACTCCGTGAATTTGAATTGCCGTTTGGCATTCGTCCAGAGGTAAGAGCGTTGGCAGGAATAAGCAACGCCGGACCAATCTTTAAGGGATCAATTGGATTCACGATGCCACTCACTGCGCGACTTTCATTTTTAGTTGATGGCGAGTGGACGATGTTGCCGATTCAGAGTAATGGCTCAAATCTTATCGGCAACAAATTGGCAGCAATAGCAGGATTAAGTTTTCATTTCTAATAAACGAATTAGTGAAGAACCGTTATCTTATCATATTTTGCATTGCAGCCGGAGCACTTAGCTCCTGTCGCGAAGCCTCCTTTGATGCGGTTATCCCACCGTATGAATCGGAGTACTGGTTTGTTGGAACACCGTCGGGTCCCCCGATTCAAGGAAATATCTTCTTAAAAGACGGTGGTGGTGGAGGTGGTAACCAACCGCTGCCGGCCGGAGCGAGTGTGGTGATAGGATGGGAAATTCCAAATTCATCTCCAAGAGCATTTTTTCTGTATGGCGGTGGATTAATAAATCGTACAATGGTAATGGGTAAGGAGTATGATGATTATACAATTCGTCTTCATGATTCTTTACCGAAGTTTGTACTCATGAATGGTGACACCACAAATGCCATTGCCGCCGGGCATATACTTCTCTTGGATAATAATTCACGGCATGACGGAGATACGCTGACGCTGGGTATGAACCAAGATTGGAAAAACACTCATATCTTGGGAGGACTCGAAAAGATTGGTATGATTTTTATGCGCGGTGATGTATCCGTTGGCGGAAGGACAGGCACAGCAATGCCTGCGGGATATTATTTCTTGCGGTCACGTCGTGAGAATTCAATGAATACTGTTGTCGAATCAGAGCTTGCACTCGGACCACTTGATATCCATGTTGATGATGATCAGCATAATAATTCACCCATGTGGCTACCGTAAAAAAAAATTGTTCGCAAACGGTTCTCCCAAATAGCACGAAAGAAGAAATACCAAAAAAGAGGTGACCGGACGAAGAGTCCGGTCATTTTTTTCGTAGATTTGTAAGATTGTCTAACATGAATGTTGTATGAAACTAAAAATTATCGGATTTCTCGTACTCGCATTTGCATCAACTTGTCAGGCGCAACTTGGGCCTGACGTGACATCCTGGATTCTTAACACAACAGGCAAGACAGGATACGGTGGGCTACTCACGAACATCCAGCAAGTGCAATACTCCGCTGATAACGTGTATGTCAGTGCCTCATGCGTTCCGGGGTATAATATTGGTCCGTGGCCTGGTAATCCGAATACTCCGAGAGCCCAGAATTTCGTTTATAAAATAACACGTCACCCTCAGGCGAATACTGGAGTGTTAGTTGCAACTCCTCTTGGCCACATTGGAGTATGGTCGAATGGTGTAAGCGTATTTAATGCCAAAGATGCCATGTCATACCAAAATGCTGATGTATGGCACCAGAATGCAATAGTTGTTGAAGGCTCTAGTTTTGATAATTGCCTTGGACATCCCGCACCGAATGGCGAGTATCATCATCACCTCAATCCCCGCTGTCTCTATGACTCTAAAGATAGCTCCAAGCATTCACCGATTATTGGTTACTCATTTGACGGATTCCCGATTTATGGGGCGTACGGTTTCGCAAAAACTGATGGCACAGGTGGAATCACTCGGATGAGAAGTAGCTATCGGATGCGCAATATCACTGATCGCACGACACTCGCTGATGGCACAGTGCTTACAAGCACGAAATACGGACCCTCTATAGCCACAAAAGCACTCGGATATTACATCGAAGATTTTGAATACATTAAGGACCTCGGCGATCTCGATGAGCATAACGGAAGAAACTGCATTACTCCTGAGTATCCAGCCGGTACGTATGCGTACTTTGTCACATTGGATGAGACAGGCACGGCGGTGTATCCATATACACTTGGTTTGACGTATTATGGCACCATTCCTGCTGGTAACATCGGACCCAATGGTGGACATAATTCGGTCAGTGAAACGGTAACGACTTATATCCCAAACGGTGTTGCTGAGTCGCAAGATAAATTTCATTTTGCAATTTATCCAAATCCATCTTCATACTACACGACGATTATCATTGACCCATCATCACATAATAATGTTCACCTGCGAATTACAGATGTGTGGGGGAGCGATGTATTTACTGCCGATAACTTACAACCGGCAGTTCCTCTGACAATTGATGTCAGCAAATTTGCTTCCGGCGAATATTTCGTGACGCTTACCGATTCCAGAGAGGCACTGGTTCAGCGGATGATTGTGAAGAAATAAAAATGGAGGCACTCGCCGTATTTACTGTAACAAAACACAGTTGATATGTGTCTGTATCATCAAGCGATGATGTTGAAGTTTTGATACGTACGTGAAATTCCACCGAACAATATATTCTGTGTTGAATCTAGTGCTCTGCCTTTTCGTGGTGAGTGTTAGTTCTTTGCAACCAAGTCCGAAGGCTTACGCATCAACCTCGAAAAACACAGTCACATTCACCTACCCCGCATCAGGTGCGATTAGTGCTTCACCCAAAACGAGTATCGGTTTTCATTTTAGTCTCAAAGTTGATTCCGCAATATTAGGCGAGTCAAGAGTCCACGCCACAGGTTCTATGAGCGGCGAACATCTCGGGAGGTTAGTCCTGACCCGTGACAGGCAGACGCTTATTTTTCATCCGAACACTCCATTCGCCGAATCCGAAAATGTTGATGTAGTCCTTGATCCATTCTCAGATGGCAATGTAGGGTTGGAGAAAGCTTATTCCTTATCGTTTCACGTTTCTATCCAAGCGGAGATACCGAAGGAGTATTTGAATGAGCTTAACGTAACTGCGACGCCCGAAGCACAAAACACATTCCCTCTATCTGGCTTTGATTCCATTTCGCATGACCCGCCGATAATCACTGTGCTCAAGAGTGATAACCCTTCTGCCGGGCAGTTCTATCTATCTTCCTACAAGACGCCGAACAACAGAGGTAACACCTTTATGATGGTTGTTGATAATACTGGCAATACAATTTTTCGGAAACGGACGGATACCACTTGGGTCATGGATTTCAAGCCTCAACGGAACGGCACATGTTCGTATTTCGATGAAGAGCAGATAAAGTTTTATATTACCGATACCCGATTTTTCGTGCCAATTGATAGCATAGGAGCGGCGCACGGTTACCATACCGATGGACACGAATTGCGGGCGTTAAGAAATGGTGGCTACGCCTTGCTTGCTGTCAATGGCGAAAAATATGATATGCGTAAGGAAATTGATTGCGGCGATAGCAATGCAATCTTGCTGACGTATGTCATTCAAGAATTTGATTCGGATAAAAATCTGGTTTGGGAGTGGAATACCCGCGATCACTTTAAACTCACCGATGCAACGAAAGAATATCTCTGCGATCCAGTCATTGACAATTCCCACGGCAACTCACTGGAATATGAGGGAGATACTGCCGTCATTCTTTCATCAAGAAATATGGATGAGATTACAAAGATCAACAGGAAGACAGGTGAGATTATTTGGCGATTAGGCGGAAAAAATAATCAGTTCACTTATCTGAATGACACCGTCCCAATTTCTCACCAGCACTGTGCACGTAGGTTGGCTAATGGTCACATTACAATTTTTGATAACGGTTCATACCACATCGGTGCCAAGCCATACTCTCGCGCACTTGAGTATGAAGTTGACGAGGTGAAAAGAATTGCTACGAAGGTGTGGGAGTTCAGACACTCTCCCGATCTTCATGCCGAATCTATGGGATCAATGCAACGGCTAAGCTCAGGCAATACGTTAATCGGCTGGGGGCAATGCGATTCAGTGATGCTCACCGAGGTACGACCCGATGGCTCAACTGCACTCGAGATGAGAATGATGGATGGGAAATATGGAGCCTATAGTTATCGTGCATTCAAATACACGAAGGACGAACTCTCCATCGCTCCAGTTATCCAAAAATCAGAAGCATCTGTCGTGCTTCATCAGAACAGGCCGAACCCTGCTTCATCTCAGACATCGATTGGTTTCGAAATAGGTGAGACAAGCACTATCCGAATCTCACTCTCCGATGAATTAGGTCGTGAAGTCAAGGAGTTGTTTTCTGGTGACGTTCAGCAGGGAAGTTATGAGGTGAAAATAGATACGCATTTGTTACCAACAGGAGTTTACCTCTATACAATGACTTCGGGAGTCCACACTTTCTCCAAGAAGATGTTAATAATAAAAGATTAATGCGCAGATACACATTAGCAATCGCCTTTACCCTCTCCATTATTTGCTTGGTCGGCACAGTACATGGGCAAGGGAGTGAGTGGAATGGGCTTTCGGCACTACACCCAGTGGATTCGATACCGATCGAATTTCCCCCCATCACGGTACTCTCCTCTCACAATCCATCCGAGGGTACTCTATTTCTCTCGAATTTCACCTATCTCGGCAATCAGTACGGAAGGTTTCTTATAGCATTGGATAAGAGTGGTAATGCAGTCTTTAAGCAAAGCACCGAGCCATTCGGCGCCTACGATTTCCGACTCCAACCAAACGGACTCTATACGTACTTCGATAATTTTACTTCCAAGTTTTACGGATTGGATTCTCACTATGTGAAAGTTGATAGCTTTTCGGCTGTGCACGGATACGAGACAGATTATCGCGAACTGACCGTTCGACCCGATGGAAGGTACGCTGTCATCGCAATTGAAAGGCGTCACGTAAATATGCGAACAATTGTCTCCGACGGAGATAGCAATGCATTGGTTCTTGTTCCAATCATACAAGTATTTGATAAATCCCACAATCTTCTTTTTGAATGGAAGTCAATCGACTCTGGTCATTTTGCAATAACCGATGCGACACATGAGACGCTCTCGGGTGGCACGATTGATTGTGTCCATGCAAACTCCATTGACTTCGAGGGCGATACGGCACTTCTTTTCTCCTCAAGAAATATGGATGAGGTCACCAAAATTGATGCAAGAACAGGTACAATCGTTTGGCGGTTGGGTGGGAAGAATAATCAATTCACATTCACTAATGATACCGTCCCCATTTCACACCAACATGATGTGCGAAGACTTCCTAATGGCAACATCACGATATTCGACAATGGAAATTATCGAAAGGGGAGAAAGCCATACTCACGCGTAGTGGAGTATGCTCTTAATGAAATCGCGAAGACGGCAACGAAAGTGTGGGAGTATCGGCATACACCAGATGTCTATACATCAGCGATGGGCAGTGCGGAAAGATTGCCGAGTGGCAACACTCTTGTAGGTTGGGGCTTGAGTGATTCACTTACGGCAACGGAGGTCACACCTTCAGGAAGCACTGCACTTGAGATTCACCTACCAAGCGGTCATTACATCTATCGGATTCAGAAATCTATAGACCCTCATTTCCGATTTGGTGCGGTAGCTGGCACGACGAACTCTCGGACATACATAGGTGCAAATTATCCGAACCCGTTTGCCTTAACAACAGTGGTTCCGTTTACCTTGGAGAGAGAGTCTCCGGTTACACTTGAGATCGTAAATGCACTTGGGCGCAGAGTCCGACTTCTCTATCAAGGTATCCTTGAACGAGGCGATTATTCTGTTCCCCTTGCTGGTGAAACGTTAACAAGCGGTATGTATCTGTGCAGGCTTGTTACAAACGATGGTAGCTTTGCTCGAATGATTTCTGTAATAAAGTAGACTTCTGTAGAGATGAATAATATTCGAATCACAATTCTTTCCTTTATTGCACTTACGCTCGCAACTGCAACTCTGCATGCGCAGAATAAGGTTATCTACACATACCCGTTGAAAGGGAGCATCGGTGTTTCTGCTAAGACAACAATTGGCATTCGTTACTCTACTATGATTTGGGGTGCTACTGTAAAGAGTGGTTCTATCACAATCAGTGGCAACATAAGTGGAGTGCACACAACGAAGGTGATGCTTGCCTACGATGCACGGACTCTAAATTTTATGCCCGACAAAACATTTTCTCCAGGCGAATACGTGACAGTGAGTGTCCACCCTATGCTAACATGGTTTGGGCAGATGACGGAAGCGTACACATTCGACTTCCAAATTTCAAAGTCGAAATTATTACCAAGCTCGTTGGGAGCAGATCAAGGTGGTGGCACTGCACCCGAACATAACCTACCCCCAAGTTTTCCGCCACTCACAGTAGTGAAGTCGGAAAACCCATCACCTGGGTATATTTATCTCACAAATTTTACCTATACACAAAGTCCGTTCATCCCGTATCTTATAAAGATGGATAATACGACGGATGTGAAATTTCAGAAGACTCTGTACCCTCGGTGGGCACAAGATTTTACACCGCAACCAAATGGACTCTATACATATTTTGATTTTAAGCTAAAAAAATATTTCGGATTGGATTCCTCATATGCAAAAGTAGATAGCTTTGGAGCGGTGAACGGATATGTGACCGACGGACATGAGTTGCGATTTCTTTCGAACGGAAATTACGTCCTCCTCGCAGCCTACGTTGATACCGTTGACCTCTCTCACGTGCAAGGTTCGAGCAATGCACTTGTTACATACAATGTGATACAAGAGTTTGACCGGAACAAAGTCTTAATTTTTGAATGGCGGACGCAAGATCACTTTAATATCCTCGACGCAACGCATGAGTCGCCTCTTTCGCAAAGTATAGACTACGCTCATTGCAATTCGATAGATGAAGATTCAGACCACAATCTGATTTTGTGTTCGCGTAACCTCGATGAGATAAGTAAAATTAATGCTGAGACAGGCGAGTTTATCTGGAGACTCGGTGGTAAACACAATCAGTTCACCACGCTCAACGATGCAATTCCATTCTCGTACCCGCATGACGTACGAATGTTGCCCAATGGTAATATGACCATGTTTGATAATGGGAATTACCGTCCTTCTCCTTTAAAGAGTTATTCACGCGCTTTGGAGTATGTAATTGATGAAGTCAACCACACGATCACAAAGGTTTGGGAGTATAGACATAGTCCAGATTTCTATGCTTCGGCTATGGGTAGTGTCCAAAGATTACCCAGTGGCAATACATTAATCGGATGGGGGCTTGCCGATTCAGCCTCAGCACTTAGTGAAGTAACGCCGGATGGAAATACGGCACTTGAAATCGCTATGCCAGCAGGTCAGTATAATTATCGTGTCACGAAATTCATACCCAATGGTGCCTATCAATTTACACGAGAGAGCACTGATAAAGTATCTCCTTCTTTAACATTAACAGGTATATCTGTAGACCCAATCTATCCAAATCCGTTTGATAAAATTGCAACACTGAGACTGAATGTCTCAAATAGAAGCAAGATGACTATTAAGCTCTACGATCTCTTTGGCAGAGAAGTACGCACTATTTTTGATGGAGTAGTGAGCGCTGGGGAGTATAGCGCAACTCTTCGAGGAGAAGGGTTAGCCAATGGTAGCTATATCTGCCGTCTCACAACACCCACTACGACGATTACTCAGAGTCTCGTTCACTATCACTAACGTCAGACCTACCAACCCATTCGGTTTCTCAGCGAAGTAATATGTGTTCGATGATGCTTGCCATGCCAAGCATACATTGCAGCTTGTTGGTCAATGCGCCAAAGTCCAGATTCAGGATGCGAAAATTGTCGTTGAATCTCTTCCGGACTTAGGCTCCGAAGTAGCTGCGCCCACCGAGCATGTAAGCCATCAATCATGTTCAAAGAAGTTTCAACCGGAGCAGATTTTGAATCAATATGTTCCGCCCACAACGATTCATCGTAGGGCTTAATGATTGGCGTGTCTTCGGTCAGTGCAAGTTTCAAACGAATAAAACTATTTGCATGGCTATCAAATAGATGGTGCACCACTTGGCGAACAGTCCAGCCCCCGTCACGATATGGTGAATCAAGTTGCGACTCCGAAAGCCCGCTTACACTCGCTCGGAGATCAGCAGGAAGTTGTGCAATCTCATTCACGAAAGTTTTAAATTTTTCAGCTGTTACTGTCGTCGGTTTTGTAAACTTTCCGATAGGGAAACGAAGTTCATCTAAAGTCGGCATAGTATTGTGTGAGTGATGTGGTGAGACAAAAAAAATTATACATGACAATGCGTAATCCCTCGTTTGAAGAGATACTGCTGATGATATTCCTCCGCCTTCCAGAAAGTAGAGGCTGGCGTTATCTCTGTGACGATCGGCTTCATAAATTTACCACTCGCATTGAGTGCTAATTTCGAAGCTAAGGCAATTTGTTCTTGCTCAGGTGTATGAAAAAATACTGCCGACCGGTATTGCGTGCCGACATCAGGGCCTTGCCGATTTAATGTTGTCGGATTATGATTGTCCCAAAAAATATTGAGAAGAGTCTCGAATTTCACAACGGCTGGATCGAATTCCACTTCGACGACTTCTGCATGACCTGTCCGGTCAGTGCAGACATCTTGATAGGTAGGATTATCCTTCGCTCCGCCTTCGTACCCTGAGGTTGCGGAGATTACTCCCGGAATTGTCCTATAAATCTCCTCGACTTGCCAAAAACATCCAGCCCCGAATGTTGCTTTTTCTGTTGCCATATTTTTTTTCTTGTACTACGAAAAAGGTGTATTGCTGTTTCCGTATTTTCTGTTAAATTATTCCAAACTTGAGCGTGTTTTGAACAACTTGAATACCCAGTATCGATATACTCTACTGATATGAAACATACAATTCTTCTGATCTTCGCCTTCTTTATTCTGTCCGAAGCAAAAGCTCAAGCACAGTGGTCAACACTCAATGGGCCAGCGGATGGAGAGATAACATTTATTACCAGGATTTCACCCTATGTATTTTGTGTGGCTTCCTCCGGTGGGCTTTATCGGTCAGATGATGATGGCGTATCTTGGAAGTTGTTGGATTTGCAACTGTCGCCTAGTGGTAAAACTAATTGTATGCTTGCGGATGGGATTAATATTTTTTTGTGCTGTGCAGAGGGGCTGTATAAATCAACGAACTTTGGTGCTACCTGGACAAAATCCGATGTAGGAGTATTACCAGCAGATCAGAGTAGTCTTTCTATCTTACGAGGGGGATCGTCACTTTACTTGCTAACGTCAAGCTTAATCAACCCAATTTATGCTTCAAGAGATAGCGGACAGAACTGGCATACTGCTTCCGATTACTTGCCGCCAAACAGCGCTGTGACAGTAATCTCGACACAAGATTCAACTGTTTATGCGAGCTGTGATAGGTACGGTATCTTTCTTTCTAGAGATTATGGGAAGAATTGGAAGGTGGCGAACGGAAATCGCCAATCTTTTACACCTGCTGCTATGCTTTTCTGTAATCAGGCAAAACTTTTCGCATCATTTTCGGATCGTTATAGTTGGTTTACAACGGATCATGGAAATAACTGGACCGAAATTAACACGTTTGGTAGCATCAGAAACATGTGTGGCTCAGCCAACATCCTCTATGGAAGTATTGATTTTGGTGTGATCTGGCGGTCAATAGATAGTGGCGTTACATGGGTGATGACCCAGGCTCCATTACCATTTGGGAATATATCTAATACGTTGGCTTCGTGGGGTACTACAGTTCTATCGAGTGTAAGTCGTACTGAGTATGTACTTCAATCAAAAGTTATGTGCAGGTCTACCGACTCTGGCAATCATTGGGTGGTCTCAAATCAAGGCATCTCAAATAGTTTCGTAACCGCCGTTTTAAGAAAAGACGAATTCACGTATGCTGGTACGGTTCGAAGTTCAATCTATTCCAGTAGTGACGAAGGAGCTAGTTGGCTCCAGGCAGACTCAGTCGCTCCGTCCAACACGAATCAGCCTATCCATACTTTTTTCTCCGGTTCGAATTGCATTCTCGCAAGTATCAGTCCGCGAGTTGATACTTCAAGTAGTGTGATACGTTCGGTTGACAAGGGGAGAACTTGGGCGACTGTATTTTATCCTTACAGAACCGTTTACAATTTTTGCACATTAGGGAACAAGATTTTTGCATCGTCAAATGATGGTGTTTTCGAATCCACCGACGACGGAATCTCTTGGTTGCGCTCAGCATTCAAGGCAATTGATATTAACTCTGTTTGTGTAAGTTCAAACAATTTAATCGCAAGCGATGGGAAGAATTTGTGGGTCAGTATCGATCTCGGCAGATCTTGGCTAGAATTTAGCGGGGTTGGAACAGAGAACCTTGTGTCCACAGGAGACCAGCTATATGGGATGAAGAATTACGGATTTATTCGGTTTGCGGAAGATTTGAAATCTTGGAAAGTCATTCCATTGAATCAGCAAATTTATAGTCTATACTCAGATACTAATGCGGTTTTTGCCCTTACGCAAGCAGGTTTGTTTTACCTACCAAAACATAATATGATTTGGCGGAAAATTACCGTAAATGTTAAGGACTCGATTTTTCAATCGATAAGCTCTGATTACAAACACTTATACGCAGGGACATCCAATTACGGTGTTTGGAAAGCAGATTATACTCTGCTTAATTTATCGCCGGATATTACTGGGCAGGTCGCGAATGTCTCAGCTAATGAGAATAACCTTATAGTGTCTTATGACATTAACACGAATTCTTCAACGGCGAAAATATCTCTCTCTGAACCGAGCACAATCAATTTGGATGTCTATGATATTTTAGGAAGAAAAGTGCATAAACTTATCAATCATGGAACATTTGGTGTAGGAGTTCAACGGATCAACGTGGACCCAAATTCAACATTGTCCGCTGGAGAATATTTTATTCTCGGCACTATCGGGGACAAGCAAATTAGAGCAAGCTTCGTAGTTATTCGTTGATTTCTTGTTAACTACAATTTCATTTAGGAAAATCTGCCTTCATCGTAGATTTGCATTATTACGTTCGATGCTTTTTGTATGAAAATTTCTATCTTTGCTTTCATAGCTGTATCGTTACTCTCGGGACTGTCTTATGCCCAAGATGCGTCAACGAGTGAAGGACAACTTTCGATTCTGCATCGGAATAGATTGTTTGCCGGTACGCCGATCAAAAAATTTTCTGCGAAAATAATTGCTCTCAAAGCCCCTGGGCAGCTCTTTTCCACGACGATGCCTGTAGCCTATGACGGCAAAGTGTATATCGGCACGGATAGCGGGATCGTGTACTTGGCAACGCCAACGGAGTTGAAACCTCTTTCCAAACTTGAAGGTGCTGGTGCGATTACGGGTGCGCCTGCAATATCTAATGATACAATAGTTGTCGGTTTTAAGAATAATCTTGTCGCCGCTTTTTCGCGCACCGATGGTTCATTGTTTTGGAAATTCGAAACGAAGGGACCAGTGGTGACAACTCCTTTGATAAAGAATAATAATGTCTATGCCTCTTCGGCAAGCGGACATGTCTATGCACTTCGTGCCGATAATGGTTCGTTCAAGTGGAGATTTACCGCTATCTCGAATCCATCGTCACCAGCCTATGACAAGGATATGCTCTTTGTCGGTAATGATAGAGGCAGACTTTATGCGATTGATACGAAAGATGGATTCAAGTCTGGATATGAGATTTGGTCCCAAAATTGGGCAGGTGGGACTCCTCTTATCAATGGACCAGATATTTATGCAGTTGCACTTCGAGGATCGGTGTATGAAATTGATTTGACTACTGGACATTCCGTTGCAGATACTCGTAGTTTTCTTAAGATGGATGCCTGCGAACTTGCCTGCGGAAGTAATATAATGGTTGTAAGAACTACTAGCGGTCTCGTTGCTTATGACTCACGAGTCGGAGAAGGTGGGAAGTGGGAGAAAAATTTTCCGAAACCAATATCAGGCTTCCCAATTATCGTCGGTGATGTTGTCTATGCCGCTTGTTTGGATGGAAATCTGTATGCACTTGACTTGCAAACTGGGACAGAGTATTCGCATCTCGATCTTGGATTCATTCCGATTGCTTCGCCAGCATTTTGCAATAATCAGATCGTGATTGCAAATCAGGATCAAGTATTTTTCATGAGCGGCGAATAACAGCTATTGCCGGAGTCAATCTGAAACGTTGCTCGCATTACGCCGTACTGAATTCTGTGAAACAAAGCCTATTTATACTCCTCGTAAGCTTGTTACTTGCCAGTTGCACAAGCAGCCACTCATCTGAGCAGAAAAAAACTCAAGCCGAGGTGATAGCGAGTTCGGATCACGATGCCATTGACGCAC
The DNA here is from genome assembly GCA_037143335.1 of bacterium. Classification (GTDB taxonomy): domain Bacteria; phylum Bacteroidota; class Ignavibacteria; order Palsa-1295; family Palsa-1295; genus PALSA-1296. The sequence continues at coordinate 79,499 of JBAWZA010000001.1, forward strand.
TCTTGCGTTGCATCAACGATCAATCCTCCCATTCTTGTAGCCTCATTGGCGAGGGGAGCATCACACTCAAAGATGGGTCTTCCTCACAAGGCGGACATTTTGAAATCAAATCAAAGCGACTTACAAGTGCCTGGGACGCATCGCGTATGGATTCTCTCAGCATGATTGTGAGTGGTCCCTTTGGAATCACGGGAGTTAAATTCTTAGGTGCGCCGGATCAGTTTCATTTTTATAATGCAATCGAAGGCGAAAACTATCATGGCAAACCGGATGCAAAGTCATTGCAAGGACTAACAGGAATGAATGGCTTATCGCTCGAAGCACTGAATGATGTGATTTACGGATTAGCACCAAGCAAAGCAGAGTTCGGGACAGGTGATTCGATCGTGTTGACTTCAAGCTCTGACTTGCGTCATACACTTTTCATTCGTCATCCGCTCACTCATTTCACCGAGGCGATTACACTTACGGGTCGGTTACCATTGAGTGCTTCAGAAAAACCAAAATTATTTTTGAGTGAGTATGAGAAATGGAACAGGGCAATTGAGTTCGATCAGCGAACGCTTATCAAACCCGATTTCATGATTAACTACGAAGGTATTTTTGAGAAAAAAGATTTTGTGCTCCCGAGTTCCATTAGGGCAACAGCAGGCTCGACGGTGCTTGAACTTGAGTACACCGGCGCAACGCAGAATCCCAAGGACTTGACAGTAAAAATCAAGATGCCAAAGCAATAACGATAATTTCCCGAAATTTTTGACCCTATCTAAATCCTGCTTATATTTATACCTCAACTTATAGGCACCTAATCTAACACAAACACAACAATTACACAACAACTATGCCAACAATGACATCTTATGCTCCCGGCAATTTCTGCTGGTTGGAGCTCGTAACTACAGATAAGGAATCAGCTCGTGAGTTTTATACATAACTCTTTGGCTGGACTTCAGAGGATTCACCGGTGGGACCGGATCAATTCTACACCACACTCTTTAAAGATGGTAAATCCGTCGGAGCGTTATATGGAATGGATGCTCAACAACGCGAGCGTGGCATCCCAACTCATTGGAATCACTACATTGCCGTAGCCAGCACCGATGATGCTACCGCAAAGGCTCAAAGCTTGGGTGGAACAGCAATGATGGCACCATTTGATGTGATGGACGTCGGTCGGATGTCTATCATCAAAGACCCAACTGGTGCGATGTTTTGTCCATGGGAACCCAAGAAGCACTTTGGTGCCCAACTCTACGGAGAAGTCGGTACTTTTTGCTGGTTCGAACTAAACACGAACGATCCTGATGCCTCGAAGGAATTCTATACCAAACTCTTCGGCTGGGAAATTGGTGGTGATGCCAATTACACTGAGTGGAAGAGTGGTGGAGTTTCGATCGGCGGCATGATGAAGATTCAAGCAGAGTGGGGCGAAGTACCTCCACATTGGCTTGGATACGTCATGGTGGAAAACGTTAACGAGTCCGTTGAGAAGGCGAAAGCACTCGGTGGTAAAGTATATGTCGAGCCACAGGACATTCCGAATATGGGACGATTTGCTATTTTAGCTGATGCCCAAGATGGTGGATTCGCACTCTATCAACCATTAGCAAAATAACGCGGAGATTTTTTTTGCATGAGGCGCGCAAAATGTTGTGCGCCTTTTTTATTTTACGGAGTGTAGAACTTCGGAGATTAGTTCGTGTTGCAAACCGTTCGTGGCGATGATTCCTTTTCGATAGACTGAATAATCCAATCCATCGTAGTGCGTTACGACACCACCGGCTTCTCGGACAAGTAAACTTCCCGCCGCCGAATCCCAAGGAGATAACCCCGCTTCGAAGAATCCATCAAATCTACCTGATGCAACGTAACATAGATCAAGTGCGGCAGAGCCGAGTCTTCGGACAATTAACCCTCGCTTCAAAAAAGCCGCGAACCGCTCGATTGCCTTGTCCTCGTTGTCTGCGATATTGTATGCAAAGCCCGTGACCAGCATAGCGCGTGATGGATCACTCATTTTTGAAACGGATATTTGCTTGCCATTGAGATGTGCGCCGCCTCCACGTGAAGCAGAGAACATCTCATCACGCGTCGAATCGTAAATTGCGCCACATTCGATTGTGCCATCAACCTCTACTCCGATAGATACACACCAAATCGGCAATCCGTGAGCAAAGTTCAGCGTGCCATCGATCGGGTCAACGATCCAACGCACGCCTGAATTAGTTGTGGTCGCAGCGCCTTCTTCGCCGAGATATTCGTGGGTCGGAAAAATCTTTGCGATTTCCGATTGAATATATTCCTCGTTTGCCTTATCAACATTCGTGACAAGATCAAATTGGTTCGACTTCGAAGTGATCTGCAAGCCCTTCTTTTGTTCAGCAAGCGCATAGTTGCCAGCTTCGCGTGCAAGACGGATGGCAAGCTGTAGATAGGACTCTATTTCAAGTGACATTTATTTGGATTTTATGTTCTTTAAGCAACATGGAATTAGCGTTGATTCTGATAGCGTGTTATTTGATAGGCTCGATTCCTGTCGCCTATTTGATAACAAAGAAAAGAGCGGGTATTGATCTGCGCTCTTCGGGGTCTAGAAATATCGGCGCGCGGAATGCCTACGAAACTACGGGGAATAAACGGCTCGGTTTCGTAATCTTGGTTTTAGATATGCACAAGGCAATCATCCTGCTTGTGATTTTGTCAAGAATAGGATATTCCGATGCAGTTGGGATTGCCGCAGTCGCAATCATGCTGGGTCATTGCTATCCGATATTTTTGAAATTTCACGGAGGAAGAGGACTTGCAACGGCGGCTGCGATTTCACTTATGTTCAATCCAATCTTTATGGCAATTTGGTTTGCAGGATATTTCATTACAGGTATTTTTCAGAAGCAAGTTCATATACAGTCTGTCGTTGCCACCGTTTGTTGTCTGGTTGTTGAGCTTTTGAAATTATCCGATTTCGGATTCGGGAGAGAAGGAATTATCGAAGTCGTTGGTGATCTACATATTGCATGGATACTTATTTTTCTCATAATTCTTTCTCGGCACATTCAACCGTTCACTTCACACTTGAAAATAAAAAATGGCTGACAAACATCATTACGATTTTAATCTGAACCTTGAACATTCATCGAATGCGCACCGCATCGAGATGGACTTGATCGGCCAAAATGCACATCTGCTTGATGTCGGATGTCATACGGGCATCATGGGTGAAGCACTACGATTGCAGAAACAGGCGATGGTGATTGGCATTGATACGGATGTTGAAGCATTAGCTGTTGCGCGGACAAGGTTGCAGGCCGCCTTACATGTCAATGTGGAATCGGAGTATTGGGTTGAGGAATTGCTTCAAGAAGGGTACCGAAATTTTGATGTGATTCTTTTTGGCGATGTATTGGAACACACACAGCATCCTGAACGTATTCTTGATGAGGCACGAAAGTTATTGAAACCTGAAGGGCTTGTTATCGTTAGTATTCCTAACGTCGCTCATTGGCGAATCAGGTTTGGATTATTGTTCGGCCGATTTGTCTATACCGATTCAGGTATTCTTGATAAGACTCATTTGCGTTTTTTTACGCACAAAAGCGCGGTAGATTTGCTCAAGAACTCCGGATATGTGCTCAACAGTTTTGATGTAGCTGGTTATGCGCTACCACATTGGTTGCTCCGACTCTTTCCGGGTTTACTGGCAATCCAGTTTGTGATGAGCGCAAGCCGAAAGTAAGGTATGTTTTTCAATAGCACTCTCTCCAACAACCGAAACCGCATGGTACTATTTTCACAATTGTTTGCCGTGATGGCATTGCTTGCCCCAGTCACTTCATGTACTGAAAAAAATAATGATCTTGCCGATCTGCAAATTCATACCGCAATGAATTCGCCTGTCGTTGATCGCGATTCAGTTAATGATAAAATTTCTTCAACGCGAAAAAATGCAATCACTCGCGCCGTTGCAACGGCAAGCCCGGCTGTGGTCGGAATTAACGTAACCGAAATCCGTGAGCAACAAGTCTATGACCCATTCCAAGGTATGAATGATCCTTTCTTCCAGCGATTTTTTGGAAATATGAATCGTGGTCGCATGACACAGAAATACAAAGTGGAAGGTCTAGGATCCGGATTTATTATTTCACCAGATGGTTATATCCTCACTAATGATCATGTCGCAGGCAATGCTTCTAAAATTATTATCACAACAACGGGCGGAAAGGAATATGACGCAAAAATTATCGCCACCGATCCGACCGCTGATGTAACGTTACTGAAGATTGATGCTAAGGAGAGCCTGCCCTATTTGGTTTTCGGAAATTCGGAAGACTTATCAATTGGGGAGTGGGCTATCGCTATGGGTAATCCGTTCGGGCTTTTCAAATATAACGATAAACCAACTGTTACCGTCGGTGTCATCTCAAATATAGGAGTGAATCTTGGCTTACAGCCGGGCGGAAAAAATTACCGTGGCATGATACAGACGGATGCGGCGATATCGAGCGGTAATTCTGGTGGTCCTTTACTGAATGCAAACGGTGAAGTCATCGGTATTAATGCTGTTATCAGATCAACCGCACAATCGGGTGAAGGCGCTGGGTCAATCGGGCTTGGTTTTGCAATCCCGATCAATAAGGTGAAGACAATTGTCGAAGGCTTCCGTTCGGGTAAACGAGTTAATCGCAACTTTGGAAGTATCGGACTCTACGGTCAGACAGTTGACGATGACATCAAGCAATATCTTTCCGTTCAAGCGGAGGACGGATTTGTCGTTACGAATCTTTACCGAAATAGCCCTGCCTTACTCAGCGGATTGCAAGTTGGCGATGTGATTGTCGCAATTGACGGAGAGCATGTCCGCTCACTCGAGGATTTTAATAGTATCATTAATGATCGTAAAGTTGGCGACATCGTTACCTTCACGGTTGTCCGACCCGAAGGCAAGATTCAGATTAAGATGAAATTGCCGTCGAAGTAATAATCTACAAAATAATTTACTTCTTCACGACTTCGAAATCCTTAGGAATCTGAAATGTCTCGTCGCTAATTTTTTCGGATGACATAGATTTCAGCTCGCTCTTCATAACGGTCTTGCCGTCCTTGGTCAGAGTAGTAAGTACGGGCATCTTTCCATTTCCGGAGATAGATTTATAGAGGGAGAGAATTTGCTCTAATCCACCTGTTCCTGTGCGATGCTTACCAAGAAGTGCATCTTGCATGACGTTATAGAACTTCAATCGCGTGTCTTCGGTCACCCATAAATCAGCCGTCATTCCCATCATCGTGCCAATATACTCCTCGCACTCAAGCCCCAAGATCGTCTTTTTCATTCCTGTTGGTTTTGGAATAAATTTTTCGAGAGAGTCCATTACTTCCGGGTGGTGGTTAATCGAATCATCAATCTTATGTTCGATGGAGTCAAGAGACTTAAAATTCATGACGTAAGCATGTTTATTCATCAGCGTCGTCATCGTGCGTTCATTGGCATCAATGATTGCGCGGAAGTTCAGGAACCCACCCATGAGCGACATATCATAAGCAATTTTCTCACCCTTAATCTGCATTGTCAGAGTGGTCAAGATGTTCGGTAGCGAGACCGATGGAGCAGGCTTTGCTGAAGCTGAGTCATCACCGTGATGGTTCGCCATAGCACTTGCATCAATGGTGATTTCCTGGACAATTTTCCCCTCAAAACCTCTGCCCGGCATTGTTGTTTTATCCTGGCAAGAAATCAGAACGAACGCAGTAATGGGGAAGAGTGGGGTAAACCTGACGAATTGTTTCATAGTGTGGCGAAATTGAGTATGTTTCTATAACGGTTTATACCCAAAATTGTTTCTGGAATCTGCTGGTTGCACTTTGCGGACAACAGCGACAGGGCTTCGTTTGAGTTCTTCGGGCAACAGCCTCATTTTCTTCATATCTTTGTAGTGTATTCTTTATTAAATGGATGTAATTTTTCACGTATTTCTCGTTCTGTTTTTTATTCTGCTCAATGGTTTTTTTGTTGCCGCCGAGTTTGCCATTGTTAAGGTTCGGGGGACGCAGATCATACAACTTATCGAATCAGGGCACGAGCGTGCCAAACTTCTGAAGTTTGTCTCCGAGCATCTCAACCAGTATCTCGCTGCAACTCAGGTGGGTATCACGCTGGCGAGCCTTGCGCTCGGCTGGGTTGGCGAACCTGCTACGGCAGCTATCTTAGCGCCTGTCTTACAGGTATTTAATCTATCCACTGGCGCATTTCATACCGTAAGTATCGTTGCCGGATTTATTTTTATTACGGTCACGCATATCGTCATTGGCGAATTGCTCCCAAAGATGTTCGCCATCAATAACGATCAGCGCGTTGCACTTATCGTTGTAAAACCGTTGCATCTTTTTGTCCGCGCATTTAATCCGCTCATTCAAATCCTGAATTGGATTGTCAAGAAAATCACCGCTCTTTTTGGGAAATCATTCGCTCACCGAGACACTGGGCACACAGCCGAGGAGTTAAAGAGTGTACTCTTAGAGTCAGCCAAACGAGGTGTTGTGACCGAGAATGAATCTGAACTCCTCGAATCGGTATTTGAATTTACTGAGACGACAGCGCAAGAAGTGATGGTGCACCGCTCCGATGTGATTGGTATTGATCTTGATACCGATCCGCGCGAGATCATGCAAATTATTCAGAACGATGGCTTCTCGCGGTTGCCACTTTTCCGGAGTTCGCTCGATCAGGTGAGTGGTATACTTTATGTCAAAGATTTGCTTCCGCATTTTTCCCAACTTGAGCGCTACACAGCACCAAGCCAGAATGGCGGGGAAGAATTTTACAAATTACTTGAGCGTGCCACACGACCAGTGAAGTTCGTGAGTGAGACACAACCCATCTCGACACTTCTGCTCGAATTCCGCAGGTCGCGCACACACATTGGCGTCATCGTAAGCGAACATGGTGGCGTAGAGGGGATTATCACGCTCGAAGATATTCTCGAAGAACTTGTCGGCGAGATTCGCGATGAGTCGGATGTTGTCTCGGATGAACGCGATGCGATTGAAGTTGGCGAAGCGCTCTATGTTGATCCTTCGATGAGCGTTTTCGATTTTAATAGCCGTTATGAAAACCGCTTTCCGGCTATTGAAGAAAGTGATGACTACCAAACAATCTCAGGGTTTGTACAAATGGCGGCAGGCAAAATCCCCAACGTCGGCGACGAGATCATTTCTGGCGGGATGAAATTCATCATCAAAAGAAAAATCCGCCACCGCTTAGAACAGATTAAGATTGAGAAGGTGTAGGGGTAATCATGACCGTAGTTAATAAATTGTTGGAGTCGAGGTAGGGGTGGGGTCAAAAATGTCGTTTTAGAATTGCATCATAAAATTCAGCGATGCAGTGCTCTTTCCGCCGAAGGAAGGGAGTAGATACATGCTTTGATTATTTTTTTCTTTGGGATGTAAATACATATTGTAGAGAAGAGTTGAGCAAACTGATGGAATCACACCAAGCGCCAAGTAGTCAACAATATTATATTTATAGCTATTCACATCACCAGGACGACTGAGTGAATTTGTTATCAGTCCGTAGATTAGAGTTGCAGTTGCAGAAGTTCCGAGACCAATCCAGAGCGTGTTCCACCATGATCCTTCACAACCTGAATTCCATTCTGCAATTGGACCCAGACTGAACATCAGAAGAAACAACGATGGGCCTATCAACAAACCATTTGAACCTACGGATAAACTGTCTTTTGGATTTTTTAGTAGCACTCCTCTCCATAATGCGTAAGTAGGTATCCCCCAAACGATTGAGGTTGCTCCAATCTCTAATGAAAGGGATGGCTTACAATCGCAAGTATCATTCTTACGATTAGCCTGCTGTGAGAAAGATACACTCTCGAAAAATGTGAGAGTGATAAATATAATAGCAATGAGATTAAACATTTTTTCGAGCAAAAAGAGATTATATAGCTATCCACAAGAAATATCAGGTGCATTACAACAAGGGATTCCTAAATTAGCATCATTAGAATACCCGTAACTTCCGTTATCGCTGTTATAATAACAACTCCATTTGCAGTCTGGTTGACAACAGGGTTCGTCTATATTGCCTGAAGGTGCCGAATAGCAACAATTTGGTGCCCCATCTGCTTTAGGCGCATCTCGCTTCCAAGTTCCAAAACTCGAAGGACTAGCTTGTACACAGTTCCAATCACATGTTTGGCACGACGGGCATGGTTCAAAACGAAGATCATTGGCATGAGAACATCCTCTATTGCCTAGATAATCTGGGATTAGGTATGATGATTCTGTTCCAGGACAACAAGGCATGCCGACGTTCGGACTCCGATCAAACACCCGTCCCGTAGGGTTCCCCTTTGCGTCATAGGTGCATTTCCAACTACAGGGATAGCAGCCTTCCTCTCTATACCCCATCTCAATGCAGATGTCGCGACATTCGTCTTTGGTACCAGTACCTTGGGAACTGCAAATTGTAGTCGGGACTCTACCCCCACATAAACAGCTATCCGAATTTCTTCCATCGAAATTTGCAAGAGAGTCTGCTACGCCAGAAAAAGTCTGGTTCAGCAAATCAAACCAACTCCCTGGAATTTTGATACTAAAAAGTGATAAAGCGTATATTAGTTCATCAATGCCTACTGAAACCACATACAGGAGTTCTCCAATAAGTGTTGCCAACGTTTCCACTAACTCTGACACTACACCTTTAATAGTATCCCAAACAGATTTGAAAAAATTTGCAATTTTACAAAGCAAATTGCCACCAGAATAAGCCATTGTCTCTGCAGCATTTACCTTATTAGTAATACAACCGATAACCGAAAAATTTGCCAATGATGCTTCTAGTATGCTCTTTGCACACCAAAACCCTATGTCGTGTTGTTTGCAACAATCTAATACGTCAATATTTAGTGCGCCATAACAAACAACATTCCTTTCTATTGTTGAGCCATTATCAAATACTATCCCCATGGTTTTTAAGAATGGTTCATTAGTGCAAACCATATCGTGATTAATGCACATGGACCTTCCTGGAGTAAATCCTTGGGCTCTTTGGAAAGGCATATTTAGAGTACTCCCCACATAAAAAGCAGTAGAGTCCATGTGAGTGTTTACCATAGATTTGCCAATCACTCCTTGGGGATCATTAGTATATCGAGTTGATGTTGGTTCTTGCGGAGAAATTTGTTTATCGAAAATGAGAGTATGTTTTGCAGAACGCGTACCTCTATTTGTCCCGTTAACTTTCGTGTCTACCGCATTCTTAATCTTTTCGATAGTCCACCCATCGACAAGGTACGCTGACCAGGCCAATGTATTTAGTAATTCGAGGGGCAGTATTGGGGGAATCATTACATCGGCAGTTCTTTTGCCATTACTGATCCGCCATTTATCTGATCCGAGTGGCGAGAATGTAAGGCTAATGCTGTCCTTCAACCTTCTATTAGAATTAAGAGTAAGATTGATTACGTTTGTTTCGCTCACCTTTGCTTCAACAAGTTCTCTCAAGCCTAGTTCGTCCGTTACTTTCATTTTTGAGAAGCTACCTGGAGAACGGTGCAGAATGTCACGGTTAAAATCAAATTTTGTCAACAATTGGTCGTCCGTCTTGCTACCAATTAACTTATTTCTACCCTCCTGGGAAGTGGATAATATTACATTTTCCAAGTTCCCAACTCTGCTTAAAAATTGGGGATTGTCATTCTGCATAGGACCTTGGCAACTCCCCCCACACTTACAATCATCACCGCCCTTACCTTGGCACGGATGCTCCGTGATTGCTGGTGTGGCTGTCGGTTGCATCGGGGATTGTGGCACACCATTCACAAATTGCGTGAAGGGTTGTGAGACTCCTCCGAATAAATCTATTCCAGGATTCATCGTTGATTGTAGCGACCGCTGAAACATGCTCGGTGTGTTATTCATCATTCCGTACGAAGGTGCGAATGATTGTGATGGCGAGATGATCGTGCCACTACTGATGATTTGGGATTCGATTGAAGACATGTTTGCGCTGGAATAAATTTATGAATAAATAATCGGCTCACCCTTCCACTGTTGTGGAAGGGGAAGATGGTAACGGAATTATGGCAATACGATCAATTGGAAATCATAAGTACTCCAATTGCTTGAGAGAACCATCAGGAATACCATGTTATAAACGCCAGGTCGCAGAAGCGTCAAGTGCAGTATCTGATTTCCCGTAATTCCATTTCCGAAATTATACACAGGTACTCCGCCTGTTGCGCCGTTTACGAACTGCCCAGATGTGCCGAGGTTATCACGGAATGTGAGTTGGACATTATTATAGCTCGAAGCTCCGAAATTGATTTCGAGTTTATTATCCCATATCTCACCAGCGCGAACGAACACAACCTTGTTCATGCTTGGTGGAATGTTGGAAGAGGCATTCACCATCTGATGTGCAATTGTCCACTGGGCTGCATCCACAACCGTTGCACCGTCGGTTAGATCGTATGATGCAACGCTGGTATTATTACCAGTGAATGCCAGTGCATTTGTACCAGCCCATGTAGTCTGAAGCGCGTTCGTGCTTCTTTGCCATGTTCCCGTGGTGCTATTGAGTGCTACGCTTAAAATAATTGACTTCGGGTCTATTGGCTGTGCGACTTGTAAATCCTGCCAACCTTGTGTTTGTATGTTCATTGTTGTAGAGTTTGTTTTGTAAAAAAATTGTCTCATGCAATAGCATGAATTTCTTTACACAAAAATACGAAGAGAGGACTCCTTTTTAAAGCCTTGAAAATGCCTTTTAAATGCCAATTATATGCCGAGAAAACACCTATTTGGTGGTTGGAACCAAATTATCATTTTCTTTTTTATAAAAACGTTACTCTTTATTTGGATTTCTCCTCTATCGTTTTTGCAGTCTCAACATTTATGCAATTTGGTGACCTCAGCAACCCAGAAAATTGGCTCAATTTCCGGCAAGAGCTAATTAAAGAATTTCCTTACTTCTTCGCAAACATGGCAATCAAGTATCCTTCGGTTCATTCGAATACGCTTAAGGTTTGTGCTTTGCTCCTTTATGATCTCAAATCAGGTCAGATGTGTGATATTTTGAAGTTAGCAAAGCATACAGTAGAAAATATGCGCACAGACCTTCGCAAAGTCATTAAGCGGGATTACGGAGAACATCTAAACTCACATCTTCGAAAATTTAGTTTGTTTAAGTTAGTCGATTAGTGTATTTTCTTCCCCGTCTTTTTTTTTTCGTATATTGCTTTTACAATGATAGGCACCACTCTATTTGTAATGCTGAATGCAGAATTGGGAAACGAGGAAACTGAGGGGTAGAAAGGTTGTTGTGTGTGCACAACGATTTCATTGATTGATAAGGAGTTACAGACGCTTATGCAGGAAACTGGGTGTTCATTTTGAATAGAGCAAAGGCTATAACTAAGCGATGATTCCAGAATTACGGACAGAGTTTAATGCGAAGTTCTCGGAAGAGAATTACCAGAAGCAAGTTGCTGATCTGGAGCATCGGTGCGGTACGCCGATTGATTTTCGTATCGCAGAGACTCCGTTATTTTTGAGTCGTGAGTTGGCGAAGCAGGCCGGTTCGCTTGCTGAAGAAATCCTCGTTCGTGCAACTTCTCCTGAGTTGCAATCAATCGGCAAGCAAGCGATACCAAAAGCATTTAACGTTGCTTCAGAAACTTCTCATCCGCTTTTTGCGGCTGTTGATTTTGCGATCACTGGTTCACGAGAGAATCCAGAATTCAAATTGATCGAGTTACAAGGGTTTCCTTCGCTCTATCATTATCAAGCTGCATTCAGCGAATCTATGCGGGATGTTTATGATCTGCCGAAACAATTGAACGGGATTATTGACCCTTCACTCGGACTTGAGAAGTACCATTCTATTTTGAAGCAAGCGATTCTCGGTAATTGCGATCCCCATGAAGTCGTGCTCTTAGAAATTGATCCGATGAATCAGAAGACGAAGTGCGATTTTCTCTTAGCGCAAAAGCAACTCGGTTTGCATATCGTTGATATTGAATCAGTACTCTCGCAAGGCGATGAATTATTTCATCACGATCACCGAGAGCAATTAGTGAGAATTAAGCGAATCTACAATCGTGCTATTGCTGATGAGTTGCTGAGGAAGAATATCGAGTTGAGATTTGATATTACAAAAGAGTATGATGTAGAGTGGGCTGGTCATCCGAATTGGTATTTTAAGATATCAAAGGTATTGTTACCACATCTAACGGGCTTGAATGATGCAGTACCAAATTCATATTATGTTTCCGAAGTAGATTACAAATCACTTAACCTTTTGAAATATGTTCTCAAGCCACTCTATTCATTTGCTGGTCACGGCGTGAATATGAATCCGACACATGATAGCATCGAAGAAATTCCAATAGAGAATAGAGATAAGTGGTTGTTGCAAGAAAAAGTACAGTATGCCGATATTATTACAACGCCTGATGGTCATGGAGTACGTGGCGAGTTGCGAGTGATGCTCGTTTGGAGCGAAGGGGAGCCTGCGCCAAGGGCATTGCATACATTAGTTAGGTTAACACGAGGCTCTATGGTCGGAGTGGATTATAATAAAGGGCTTGATTGGGTAGGGTCAAGTTGCGCACTTGTTGCGTAAGCTTATATTAGTTGAAGTGATAATTAGCGCTTACAAATAGGGTGTATTCTCGCTTTAAGCCGTCGTAGTTATATTTTCTTTTGAGGAGCGGTAGAATAAAACCCGTTTCCAATGAAATGTCGCCTTGATATGTATAGGTTGCTCCTGCAGTGATGTTGCACTGGAAAGTATTCTCGTTGATCGTGGAGGTAACTTCCGTAGAGATAGGATCGGGTGAAGTTTCCGTTGTATAAATAAATGTCTCGCTCCGAGTTGCTTTTGTTAGGTGCGCTATCACTAATGCTCCTGCCTTGAGTCCGAATTTTTGGAGAATTGGATAGTTATAATCTATTCTGCCAAGCAGATCAATACTACGTTGTAAGCTGAATGAATCCTGCGCAACCTTGCCTAATGGAATTTGTAACGAGAATCCGCCTTGGAATAGATCATAGTCATATTTCTGAGGATTTGCTGCGGCGTAAAGTATTCCCAATAATATATCATTCGTACCCAAACCGCTTTGATAACGAAGTGGTAAATGCAAAACGTTTGTAGATCCGGTGGCAAGTTTCACTCCGAGTTGCAAGGATGTCGCTTCGAATCTTCCCTGGATAAGACTATTGTCTCCGGAAAACGTCAAGTCACCTGGATGATCATTGATGAGATAATCTGCTGCGATGAGCACGTCACCGATTCCTTGAATAGCGACGTTGCCGCTTCGTTGGCGGTTCAGGGGTAGAACACAATTGATGTTAAACTCGCGGCTCGTCCAATAGTATCCACCCAATTTCAATGATTCGTAACGAATGTCGTAGTCATGACCACTGTAACCATTGAGATATTCTGCACAGACTCCGCTACGTCGGAATATGCCATTCTCATTGCCGTGAAGTGAACAGACTCTAGCATCGGAGCACTGTGCAGGGCAAACTTGTGGTAACGACGTTGTTATCGCAATGATGACGAAGAGTAGTTTGTATGAAAGTGCCATGAATGATATACATTAAATTAACCAATTGCGTTGCCTTCGGTGTTATAAAATGCAATGAATGAACAACTCTTATCTATAATAGCCGCCAAAGCTGATTACCCTGTCACCAAAGATGATCAGAGTGTAGTAGCCTCGTTCTGTGAATACATGGACCACAATTCGCTCTGGCTTTTGCGATGTGAGCATAGTGATGATCCAAAATTTATTTTCACGAATGATGCACAACATTTTACATTCACGCTCTCCGAAATAAAGGAGCATTACCGTAAGATGAAATCTGGAATAGCTATGGATTGGGAGAACATTCCATTCGAGTATATCTCAAAGGGTTGATTATCGTTTGCCGAGCCGCACGAATACCCTCGTATATTTATCCGAATACGAAACTTCCATTGTGCCATCTTCATTTTCCCATCTTCTGAATATTACACTCATGTCCTGAGTAATGACGCCTCGCCCAAAAGATTTTTCCAGATAGGCATTAAGCGTGTTACGTGTATTAAGGTAGTGGTCACCAGAGAGCGGATGAAAGTTTATTACGATAGTTCTGATTTTGGAATGAAGCAATTGAATCTGAATATATGCGGGTTCACCGAAGATACGAACACTGTCGGATTCGACAAGTTGTATGGAGTCTATCTTGAGCGGAGTTCTACGTAGGGCAATTTTCTTGAAGATCATCTCTGCCGAATCAGTACTCATCCCGATGTGAAGCCCAGAGAACACAGGCCGTGCAGGGATGTAGTGAGAATTACTTGCAGGATGTTTTAGGCTAAGAGCTTTCTGAGTACTGAGTACTACGAAAAAAAATATAAGGGACTGTAAGATGCAATTTCTCAAAATGCCTGTTTCAAATGGAGCAGTTTATTATATTTAATCGCACAGAACTCAACCGATTTATGATCGGATGACCAGCCAATTTGTCCGATGCGATCATAGCTTGGTGAGCGCTTCTGTCCGGAAACAATAAATAATTTATTCGTTTCGTCACTCGATACATATGCAAAGTGCGTTTCATCCGGCGACCACGATACATCTGTATATTGGCCGACCTTGCCGATTACTTTGCCATTAAGGTAGAGCGAGACTATTCCTTTTTCTGATGCGGTCCAAGCAAGATTTTTACCAGAGGGACTTAAGTACACGCGACCTGTCTCATAGAATGGACCTCCGATGATCTCTCCATCTTTGACAAGAACTCCATGCCGTTCATTTTGCACTGCGCGATTTCCCTGCCCTAGAGTATCACAAGCGAAATAATAGATATGTTCGCCCGTTGTATCAATCTGAATCGAGTTGATCCATCGAAAATTTTGCTGGCGTTTACTGTTGAAGATGACATAGACATGTGAGGTATCTTGCTTTTCCAGCAGGTATGATGTCTTGAACATAATTGCTTGATGAGGAAAATCAAAATCATAATCACGACTATCAAGCATAAATGGATGTACTCGTATCGTCGGCGTGAAATGATACACAATCGGGTCAGGTGAGGGGAGCATCGGGTTTGTGACCTTCCGACGATACATTCTCTGAGTAGAAAAAGTGGTTACAAGATTTTCATCAGGGCCATCAGTCGAACGGTATGCCCAATTTTTTTCATCACGATCAAAAGCGAAAGCCCATGGTCGAGGATTATCCTTCGCAACGATTAATCCATCTACAAGTACGACATCACGTAAACCGAGTTGATCAGATTTCGATGCAGGGTAGAGTCCTGCCCAATGATTCCCGGAAGCTGAATAGGTGAGCATGTTATTATCGCTCTGAAACTTGGCAACAGAATCCGGTTTTGTTGTACCGCTTGCTACGCGGTAAGTTGTGGTTTGAGTAGTATTAAATCCTTTTTCATCGTAACTCCGTTCAAGCCCCATCCAAATCATATATTTTCCGTTCGGCGAGAACTTTGCTGTCGGAGGTGGAATTTCATTGAATCTTTTCTCATACTGGACGCCATTGATGATGATTGTTTGTAGCAACCCAAATTCATCAACTGCAAACCAATTGGAGCCATCGGGTAGGGCATCAAAATGTTTTATCGGACGGGCGACGTCAAACTCGAAGAGTGGCTTCTCAACTAACTTGGCAAAGGGAAATTTATCGGCAAATAAATTCGGTTCCTTTTGCGCAAGAAGTGTCATTGGTACCGATACCACGATAAACATCACCAGCCAACGAGATACACCAAGTAGCCAAACGGCAGAACGGTCATTATTGCGAGAGAATAATTGTATCAACTGCTTCAAGTTTTTCTCCTTAATTTTTTTATTTCACCATCCAAACTTCCAGAGATGAATGTTAATTGCAAAGCCAAATCTTTTGCGATGAGTTGGCGATTAAATTTTTTCGAGAACTCCGGATTTGTCTTTGCCGATAATTTCCATTCTTTCCAGAGAGCGTAATATTCAAGTATCGCATTTTTGATAGCACCAATATCTTTTGGCTCGGCAAATTTGGCATTGCCATATTCATTCATCGTGCGCTCGACGTATGTCCCTTTCGGAATCAACCCGAGAATTGGTTTGCCGGTGCCGAAGTATTCATAAAGCTTTCCTGGCGCCGCAAGGTCGTCCGGTGTTGTCATCCAAAGAACATCGCTTGATAGTAAATGAGCAAGCGTCTCGATATGTGGCTTATACCCATGTTCGATGACATTTGATTCAAGTTTCATTTTCTTGATCAATTTTTGATATTCCCTTTGCAGCACACCAATAAAATGTAGCTCGATCGAACTTGCAAGTTCTGGGTTTTCTGCCATCGCAGCTTTCACTCCCTGCAAAAACGGTTTCGGAGTTCCTAATAATGCAAAAACTCCAGCATAGGTAATTTTGAAGACATCTGGTTGAGCAAATTCTGGCGCAACCAATTTTGCTTTCTCGATATCTTCGGGATCAAATCCTTGCGGTAATATTGCAACATCGTTCCAATCGAGAAAGAGGTAATTACCCAAGAGAATTTCCTTCATCTTCCGATTAGCAACGCTGATCGCATCGCTTGCTCGAAGTGCTTCGTACTCCATATTCCGAGCACGCTTTTTATGCCACGGTGTTGGGTAGAAATTCATTTGAGCATAATCAACCCACGGGTCGCGATAATCCATGAGATACGGCACTTGATACTTATCCTTTAAGTCGCGTGCAATCAAGAAATCAGTGTATGGTGGTGCGGTGCTAAAGATCGCATCAATTTGATGCGTTGCAAAAATCTCTTCGGCCTTACGAAGTGCAATATCTTTCCATCCGATTCGTGAATCGGGTTGGCGGAAAACCTGAACAATTTTTGAACGAATTTTTTGCCAAGTGCGATTCGGAAGTTTTAAGAGAGACCCTTTTCGCCCAGCAAGTTTCAATGATGGGTCAGCATCGGTGCGGTAAATGATGACTTTCCCTAATTCGATCTCATCCTTCAATTCGTCGAGCAATGTCTCGTCAAAAGCATAGTATGGGTTATCCTCAGGCGTAGTAAGTACAATAGGTTTCCATCCGAACAGTGGTAGATACTTGACAAATTTGAGGGTTCGCTGCACACCAGACAGTCCCATAGGTGGAAAGTAGTATGCGATGACAAGTACGGTATTCTCGCGGGCTTGCTGTGTTTGTGGTTTTGGGATCTGTTCCTCCAATGTGGTGCTGGTTGTTAGAAGAGTAATATACGAAAAAAACAACAACGTGGTACAATCTTATGAGTAATTGAATCACGCTTGAGTTCTGAATCCGATGCATCCGAATCGAGGTTCAAAATCAGGGCAAAGGAACACGTATTCAGAGCGTTCGGTTACAATAATTGAAACAACTCCGCTTCCGAAGCCGTAGTTACCTTAACTTTTAACATGCCGCAAGTACTCTATCAAGAACTCGTTGATCGCCTTACGAACCTCCGAAAGAAACGCCAATCATTGCGTCTCCGGAACGGGCTGTATATGGGCGGTTCGTTCGTAGTGATAGCGATTTTTCTTGCACTCTCGGTTGAGGCGATTTTCCATTTCTCCGTACTGGCTCGGACGATACTTTTCTTTTCAGCATTTGGGGTCGCCACTGCCTCATTCCTCTTTTTTGCACTTGCTCCGATTCTGGAATATGTTGGATTGCAACCAACGCCTTCGCATGAAGCATTGCTCAAACAGATTGGGACTCATTTCAATCAAGTTCAAGATAAACTCTTGAACGTCTATCAGCTCTCAAAAAATCTTGCCACCGAGATTACGCCATCATTTGGTTCGACTTCATTTACCGGAGCTGCTTTCACTCGGACGTATTCCGAAGTGCGAGGACTTGATTTCAACGAAATCCTGAATCGTTCGGAGGAACGGAAGTCGTTCATTTTTTTTCTGATCATTAGCGCAGTCTTCGTTGGCTCGTTCGTTGGTGCCAAGTCCGAAATGTTTGGTGCAACGGAGCGACTCATTCACTTCCGTACATTTTATCAAAAGCCAGCACCGTTCACATTTAATGTTGTACCAGGCAACGCAAGTATTCTCAGAAGCACGGCAATAAAGGTCGTTACCACTTTGAGTGGCGAACAACTCAGTTCAATTTTTCTTCGTGTCAAAGAATCTGGGGGAAATGATTTCGATAAGATTGAGCTTCATGCAACAAGTGATAGTTCAAAACATCAACGAAGATTCGTGTACGAATTCCATCCACTTCACCAGACGGAGTATTATCTCGAAGCGGAAGGCATTGAGTCCGAGCATTTTACAGTTTCGGTTCTTGACCACCCAACGATAAAAGTTCTTTCGCTCACGTTAGAGCCGCCAACTTATACTCATGGCAAGTCGAATAAGTTGGCTGATAATTTTGGTGACATCAATGCCCTCTATGGCACGAAATCTGATTTTACCATTCAAAGCTCGAAACCTTTACGTTCAGCACAAATTATTTTCACGCAACGAGTTGATAAAGCGAGTTCCGACACTTCTACCACTTCACCCGCAACGAAAAAAACGCAAGCCTATCCATTATCAGTAAATGGCATGAGCGCATCGGCTTCACTGAACTTCCATGAGTCAGGAACATATCATGTGGAATTGTTAGATCAGGATTCAATCGTAAGCGAACATCCGATCGAATATTCTGTTGCACTTACTTCTGATGAAGCCCCGTCAATTCTATTGATCGAGCCAGGTGAACATGCCGAACTGCCGAGTAACCAACGGTTGTCTATGGTTATGAAGGTACATGATGATTATGGTTTTTCATCAGTCAAACTTGGATATCGAATTCGATCATCGAAATATATCCCAGAACAAAAGGAGTATAAGTGGCTTGACATCCCGCTCTCAAACTACCTTGCACAAGATTTGGATGTTCCCTATATTTGGAATCTGGTAAAACTCGAACTTGCCCCGCAAGATGAAGTTGGCTACGTACTAGAAGTTGCAGATAACGACATCATCTCCGGTCCAAAGAAAAGTCGAACTTCCGAGTATAGCGTACGCTACCCATCGGTTGAAGAAATCTTTAAGCGTGCCGACGAACAGTCGAATCAAGCAGTTGAAAATTTGAAAGATATCAAACAAGATGCAGAAGAGCTAAAGAAAAAAATTGATGCCGCCATCGAAGAGATGCGTCCTGCCAAAACAACTGACCTTGCAAAAAAACAACAAGAGTTTACCGTAAAAAAAGATGCTGAACAAATTCTGAAGCGACAAGAAGAACTCAATAACCGAGTCGCCGATGTAAAAAAGGATCTTGAGCAGATGACAAAACAGCTTCAAGAACAGCAGGCTATATCGCCAGAAACAATGCAAAAATATCAAGAGCTTCAGAAACTCTTTCAAGAGATAAAATCTCCTGAGCTTGATCTGGCGATGAAGAAGCTTGAAGATGCGATGAAAAATGTCGATCCGAAACAAATGCAAGACGCATTAAAGAAATTTCAGTTTAATGAAGAACAATTCAAGAAGTCACTTGAACGAACTGCAAATATCTTGAAGAAAATCAAGATGGAGCAAAAGGTTGATGAGCTAATGAAACGCTCCGATAGACTTGCCAAAGAACAAGAAAAAGCTGCTGAAAAACAAAATGAATTGTCAAAGAAAAATGCGAAGCAATCACCTGAAGAGAAATCTGCCGATGAACGCAGAGCCAAAGATGCTCAAAATGAACTCGATCGGATGAAGCAAGAGGCAAAAGACGTTGCAAAAGACATGAAAAAACTTCCGGAGTCAATGCAGGCTCCCGAAGAAATGCAGGAAGCCCAAGAAGCGCTGAATGATCCCTCGATGGGGCAAGCGATGGATGATGCCGAGAAGGCAATGGAAAAAGGCGACAACGAGAAAGCCTCGCAACGCTCCCAAGATGCTGCCGAAAAAGCAAAGAAAGCTCGGAATAAGTTATCACAATTAAAAAAGAAATTAGCGCAAAACGAAAAACAAAAGACGATGGCGGATATGAAAAAGCTCCGCGACGAAATGAATCGTCTATCAAAAGCAGAAGAAGATATAAAAAATAAAACAATTTCCGCACCGCCGCTTTCAAATGTTTTTAGAAATTTTGCAGATGAACAAGCCGATAGAAAAGAAGAACTTGGGAATGCTGCATCTGAAATGATGCAAGCGGCACAACGGTCACCTGAGTTTACTGCCGAAATGGGAAAGACTATTGGCGAGGCATTTGCGAATATGCAAGAAGCATTAGATGCAATGACTGAACGTGATCAAAGTTCTGCGATTCAGCATTCGCAGCAAGCGATGGCAGCATTGAATAAAACTTCGGAAGCAGCCCAAGCCGCACTTGCCTCAATGGCGAAAGCAGGCAAAGGCGCCAAGGGTCAGCCAGGTGATGGACCTGCCGAGAATCCTGGTGGCTCAACTCCAGGAGATCAGATGGGTGATGGACCTCCGTCGGCGATGCAGCAATTCTTGAGTCAAATCGAAAAACTAACGGCGCAGCAACAAGCTTTGAACGATCAGATGCAAGGCATGATGAACGGCAAAGGCGGCGCCCAGCAAGAAGCGATGCGTCAGCAAGCCCAACTCGGAAAAATGGCTGCCGAGCAACAAGGCGTGCAGAAATCAATGGAAGATTTACTCAAAGAACAACAGCAATCGAAAGCAGGAAATAAATCTGCGCAAGAAGAATTAAAAAAGATTGCTGATGAAATGCAAGAAGTCGTGAGTGATATGCGCGAGAAGGGTATCAATCCCGAAACCATCCAGCGGCAAGAGAGAATCTTGTCACGACTCTTAGAAGCTCAACGTGCTGTCAATGAACGCGATAAAGATCAAAGTCGGCAATCCAAACCTGGAGAAAATATTCGACACGATGCTCCTCGTGATCTTGATCTTCGCTCCGATGCTACTCGCCGTGCACTGCGTGATGAACTGTTGCGAAGCAAGGATGGAGGGTTCTCCAAGGATTATCAAATCCTCATCCATAAGTATCTCGAAAAAATTTCAGAACCTTGATTCATGGCGATACTCCAATATTCAGGAATTTGCGAATCGCCACTCGGATTAATCGCGATTGATGGGACAGATTTTGGAATCACATCAGTTGCATTCGTAGAACATTCTCCTAATGATTTAATTTCGTCGCCTCTCATTGCCGAGGCGATGAACCAGCTTGAAGAATATTTTTCCGGCAAACGAAATGAATTCTCATTGCTGTTATCTCCTGAAGGGACTGAATTCCAAAAGCAAGTTTGGAATGCATTGCAATCTATTCCATTCTCCGAAACTCGCTCCTATCTCGACATCGCTCTTCAGCTTGGAGATAAGAATCTTACCCGTGCTGTCGGTGCTGCAAATGGAAAAAATCCAATTGCGATAATCATCCACTGCCACCGAGTCATCGGCGAAGATGGCTCGCTTACAGGCTATGCGGGAGGATTGCATCGGAAGCAATGGCTGTTGAACTTTGAATCACCAGTTCAACAACAGAGTCTGTTTGCACCGTAATAAATTATTAATTACCTCAACGTGTTCTCTCCTCTGTATAATTTACCTTGAACTACTTTTCCGATGGACATTCTCGCTAAAAATTATCGCCAACAATTTCCTATACTTGATACGGCGTGCTACATGATCTCCAATTCGCTCGGTGCAATGCCGCGCGAGGCAAGTGACCAGCTTCTGCACTATACTTCTGAGTGGCAAACCGAAGGCGTCGAGGCTTGGCATTCGTGGTTTCCACTTGTCGATACCGTCAGTGGAATGTTCGGCAAGATTATCGGCGCTGAAGCAAAAGATGTTACGCTGATTCATAACCTTACCATCGGCTCTGCATTGATCGCATCGTGTCTTGACTTCAGTGGAAAACGAAACAAGGTGGTTTTTACCGAACTTCACTTTCCGACCATCAGCTACCTCTGGCATGGTTGGCAACAGTATGGTGCTCGAATTGAACTGATAAAGAGTGATGATGGCATTCATGTTGATGCTGAAAAAATCATTGATGCGATTAATGAAGAAACATTGATCGTGCCGATCAGTCATGTCTATTTCCGAAGCGGTGCATTGCAAGACATTGCTTCCATTATCAAGAAGGCTCACTCCGTCGGAGCACTTGTCATGGTTGATTCATACCAAGCAGCAGGTGTTGTACCAATTAATGTCAAAGAACTCGACGTTGATATTTTGGCATCCGGAGTATTAAAGTGGCTTTGCGGCGGACCCGGCGCGGCATTCATGTACGTCAGACCTGATCTGCAAGAGAAATTCCGACCAGCGATCAGAGGATGGCTTGGCGATAAAGAGCCATTCGATTTCATCATGCCTGATGTTAACTTCGCTGGTGGCATGCACCGGTTTCTTACATCCAGCATCCAAGTCCCATGCCTCTATACGGCAATCCCTGCCTTGAAGATGATGGGCGAG
This sequence comes from bacterium, assembly GCA_037143335.1. Classification (GTDB taxonomy): domain Bacteria; phylum Bacteroidota; class Ignavibacteria; order Palsa-1295; family Palsa-1295; genus PALSA-1296. The sequence continues at coordinate 101,921 of JBAWZA010000001.1, forward strand.
ATAGGCATCGAAGCCATCCGCGAAAAATCGCTGCTGATGACGCAACGAATTTTTGATCGGTGTGATGAATTTGGTTTCAAAGCCAACACTCCACGTGAAGCACACCGTCGTGGCGGACATGTCACTGTTGATCCCAACGGAATTAACAATGGCAACATGAGCACCAAGGAGATCAACGACGAACTCATCCGCCGAAGATTCACCACCGACTTCCGTCCTCCATTTGGAATCAGAGTTGCTCCGCATTTCTATAATACGATTGAAGAAGTTGATGCCATCATGATGGAGATGCAAAAGATCAAGCAAGGGTAGAATTCCACCAGAAGCATCCGCCAACCACTCGCGATGAAATTCGGAAATTTGTGCAGCTGAGGTAGGGGGGCTAAAAAAAAAGGGCACGCGCGGCGTGCCCTTACGAATCTAATCAATCCAGGTCAGATTATTTACAGGTCTCGACGACTCTGACGGCAATTCTTCTGTTTTGTCTGCGTGCGTCTTCGAGCATTTTCGCCGTTACTTTCTTTCCTGCCTTTGGTTCTGGTATCACAGGTCGTGATGAGCCATAGCCAATGGTCTTGGCGATGTGCGCTGGCTTCACGCCTTGATCAACCAGCCATTTCTTCACTGCAGCAGCTCGCATATCCGATAGCTCTTGATTGCGCTTTGCTTCACCTTCGCTCGAAGCATGTCCTTCGATCTCGACGGTGAGGTTATCACATTGCTCAACCAATGCCTTGATCTTGTTGAGTGATTCAAGCACACCAGGTTGCGACATATCGAAATTATCCGTATTCACGATAAAGAGAATGCCTGGGAAATTCGTCACGGTATTCACTGGTGGCTTTGGTGGGCAACCATCTGGCGCGACACCTGCGATGAGCGGACATTTATCAACTCCATCTTTGAAGCCATCGCCATCGGTATCACCAACGAGAGGATTTGTTTTTGTTTTGTTGATCTCGTCGAAATCCGAAAGTCCGTCATCGTCAGTATCCGTTTTAAGTGGATTGGTATGATATGTTTTCACTTCATCACCATCACTCAGCCCGTCGCCATCAGAGTCAGCTTTGATCGGATCGGTATGCGTGATTTTCACTTCATCTCCGTCGGAGAGTCCGTCACCATCGGAGTCAGCTTTCATTGGGTCGGTGTGATACGTATTGACTTCATCGCCATCCGTAAGTCCATCTCCATCGGAGTCAACTTTCAGCGGATCGGTGTGATACTGTTGAATCTCAGCTTGATCACCTAATCCATCACCATCGGTATCAACCTTGAGCGGATCGCTGTGATATTTATTCACTTCCTCGCCATCACCAATTCCATCGCCATCGGTATCGGGCTTGAGTGGGTCAGTCAAGAACTTAACTTCATCACCGTCGCTCAAGCCGTCATTATCCGAATCAGCTTTGAGTGGGTCGGTGTGGTATTGATTAATTTCCTGTCCGTCCGAGAGTCCATCACCATCGGTATCTGGCTTCGATGGGTCGGTGTTATAACGCTTCACTTCATCGCCGTCCGAGAGTCCGTCGCCATCAGAGTCTGTCTTTGTTGGGCTTGTGCTGTACTTCTGCACTTCTTCACCATCGGTAAGTCCGTCGCCATCGGTATCAGGCTTTGATGGGTCTGTAGAATATTTCGTGACCTCTTCACCATCTTTTAATCCATCACCATCTGAGTCGGCGTTATGCGGATCAGTATGATAGACATTTATTTCCTGTCCATCAGATAATCCGTCACCATCGGTGTCAGCGTTATTTGGGTCGGTGTGATATTTATTAATTTCGTCGTAGTCGCTAATTCCATCACCATCAGAATCAGCCTTGAGTGGATTGGTGTGATATTTTTTTACTTCCTCACCATCGGTGAGTCCGTCGCCATCGGTATCAGGATTTGAAGGATCAGTGTGATAAATTTCGCGCTCTGCTTTGTCGTTGAGTCCGTCTTTATCAACATCTTGATCGCCGTATATGTAGTAACTAAATCCAATTCCGAATGTGAGGAAATTATCATTCGAAGCTCCTTTGCGGATAGCGTCGGTATTAAGTTTATCATCGCCACCTTGTAAATTTTTTACAGAGGCATGGTAAGCAAGCGTATCGAAATCATCAAGGTATGCGGTGCCTGTCAGATGAAATAATCCCTTGCCATTGAATACGACATTATCGCTCACGTAAAGCTCATACCCAAGTCCGAGCACAAAACCAAACACGTTGCGTGAGTATCCGACAGCTGATACATACGGTAGGTCGCGATCTTGGTAGAGATTGCGAGGTGAAAAATTGAGGTATTCTACGCCTCCGTAGATAGAAGGCACAAATGTTTGAAGTGGAAAAAAGTTGTAACTACCCATGACTTCAAATCCGCCGTGACGGATTCGGTTGAGTTCATCACGATGAATACCTGTAGGCGACCCTGTTGTAGGATCAGGATACTCACCCGAACCCGGACTCCCGAGACCGAAGTAACCACGATAGGTAGAGATGTTATCATCGTTGAGCTTCATTCTCATCTGCCCGCCGTTATAGGCGAGGTGCAAAGAAAATTCGTCGAGGATATTCCACCTGAGGAATAAATCACCCGAGAACCAAAACTGGTTATCGCGGAAGCTACCAAATATCTTGTTTCCTCCAGCATCAAAACCGAACGATACTCTGCCCGAAGTGCTCTGGGATTGGGCGTCGCGGGTTATCGCTGTCTGCAAAAGGAACAGAAAGAGAAACGCCCGAATGAGTGGGGTTAGTGAGATTTTACGCATATTCATGGGAATGCTAACATCAAAACGTTCGAAAACAATGGCAAAGAAGCAGACGTCGTGGGCACGGACTCTACTTAATCTATGCAAATCTACGAAGGAAACCCCGACTTGGATTTAAATATTTCTGTAACTATACTCCCTCAAAAGTTTTTTCTATAGTCCTATGACCAGAATTACGCTTCTAACCATGTCGGCACTGGTGTTTTTATGCGCCGAAGAATCCAATGCCAAAGTGTATCACGTCGGCGCTGGGAAGGCATATACCATGCCGAGTCAGCTGATGAACTTGGTCACAGACGGTGACACAGTCGAAATAGACGCTGGACTCTATAGCGGTGATGTCGGCACGTGGCATGCAAATAATTTGGTGATTCGCGGTGTAGCTGGATATGCACACCTCGAGGCAAACGGAAAAAATGCCGGAGGCAAGGCGATCTGGGTCATCACAGGAAATAATACCTATATAGAGAATATCGAATTCTCTGGGTGCACTGTAAAAGACCAAAATGGAGCTGGCATTCGTCAAGAAGGCGTAACGCTCGAACTTCGTCATTGCTATTTTCACGATAATGATGATGGCGTTCTCACTAACGCAGATCCGAATAGTGATATTCTCTTCGAAGCTTGCGAATTTGCACGCAACGGATTTGGTGATGGGTTCTCGCACAATATGTATATCGGAAATGTCCGGTCGTTCACGATGCGATTTTGTTACTCGCATCATGCAAAGATCGGACATTGTGTTAAATCCCGTGCGATGAATAATTTCATCATGTACAATCGTATCATGGATGAAGACACTGGTTCGTCAAGTTATCTCATTAATCTTCCCAACGGCGGGTTCTCCATCATTCTTGGCAATACTATGATGAAAGGACCGTATGCGCAAAATAGTGTGCTCGTTGATTATGGCTCGGAGGGGTTATCAAATCCGTCGAAGCAGTTATTTGTGGTAAATAATACGATGATCTCTACTCGTGCAAATGGCGCCACGTTTGTTCGGAATGTGTCCTCGAATGATACAGCTGCGCAGATCATCAATAATATTTTCGCTGGGAAGGGAAGCGTCTCTGGTGGAATTGCCTACACCGCAGGAAATACCAATTCGGCTGATACCAGCGTATTGCATTTCGTAGATGCTCCTCATTTCGATTATCACCTGAAATCAACTTCAATATTCTATAACAACCACGGTGTTGATCCAGGAAACGCCAATGGTTTTTCACTTACGCCTACCAAAGAATATATTCATCCAACGGATAGTACAAACCGCGAAGATAAAGTGACACTAATTCCTGGTGCATTTTCGATATTTACGAAAGGTTTACGTCAGGCTGTGGATGGAACGCCGGCAGTAATTTTTCCGAATCCATTACATGAGAGAGCTACGATTACGCTGAGTGGCGTTGAGGATGGATATACTGTTGGCCTTTGTGTCTATGATATTTTGGGTCGGCAATGTCAAATCGAGAAGGTAAGCGTGACTAACTCGAAGATTATTTTTATTCCCAAGAACCTACAACCTGCTGTGTATCACTACATACTCACTGACGCACAGGCAAGAATAATTGGGACTGGTGGTTTCGTGATTGAATAACAGGGGCTGCGAACAATCTATTTCACGAGCATCATCGTGCGGCGTTCGATAATTTCTCCAGCTTTGAAAATGTAATTATACGCTCCGCTTGAAAGCGCCGATCCATCACATGTATAATGATAGATGCCCGGAGTTCTCATCTCATCTACCAATACCTTAATGAATCGTCCAAGTTGGTCATAGAGTTTGATTGTAACGGGAGTTGCATTTTCGCTTGTGGTATTTCCTACGAAGTAGGTGATCTGCGTTGTCGGATTAAATGGATTTGGATTATTCTGTTCTATACTACTGACGAGTGTCCCTGATTGGAGATTAACTGGTGAGCAAAAATCGGAGATTGTAATTTTTCCAGGAGTAGTAACTGCAAGCGGTTCGAGCGGATTCACAAAATTGATCAGCGATTGGATGAGATTAGTTGATTGCCCGACCTTGTCATCACCATGTGCATGAAACCTCAGCGTCAGTAACGGTCCGCCTCCAGCAAAATGCGCAGTGGTAGAATTTATCGTGAAGTCAATCGCTCCCGATGTTGGTACCGCCGACATATTCCATGCGGGAGTATTAATGATCTGACCCTTCTTTGCGCCAATAAAGTCGAAGAGTGTCGGATCGTAGGTGATTCGCTCAGTCATTGATGCAACGGGAGAAAGTGCGCTATCAAGCGGATCTTCGAGAGTAACTAAATTTTGTGAGACTTCGATATCTTCGCCAGCAGGTACGGAATAGAGTTGAGATATTTCTAACTTCACATCCAGTGGCTTGTGGTCACAACCTTTAAATGTAATCGTGGTGCTCGTACCGTCATCGTATGAAAGAATGAGTTGCCCCGGGTGATTGCCACAGTTCGGGACATGAACTTTCGGAGAGAACGTTACCGAAATTCCGATTCCATGACCTGGTTCATACGACGGAAGAAAATTGGAGTTGATTGCATAGTCGGTTGGATTCGTATTGTTTGTTGCATTTATATTTAGCGGTGCCGAACCGATATTGGCAAACCCATCTGTAAGTGTTCGTGATTGACCGAGTATCACTTGACCGAAATCTAATTCTGCTTTTTCCAATTGGACGGCTGGGACTCCTCCATAACCTCTTGCATAAAAGTGGAGTACAGAGCCGTCATCAACTTGCACATCGAATTTCTCGAAGTATGCTGTCGTAGCAGTTGGCAAGAAGCTCACTTGAACCTCCGAATTTTTTGCTGGGAATGCAGTGAATGGTGCACCCGTAACAGTAAATGCAGAACCCGGTGTCTCTGGGGTGATGCTTATGATGTTGAGTGAAGCTCCGCCACGATTTAAAATAGTATCGGGGAGTGTCTTGACATTTCCCACTCGGAGTGAGCCGAAATCCAATGTATCTGGAGTAAATGTTACATTTGTCCCAATCCCATTTCCATAGAGGTAGATAATTCTCTCTTGATCAGCACCAAACCCATTGGAAGAAAAAATATGAAACTGCGCGCTATCAGCTCCGTTTTTGGATGGTGAGTAGGTGAACCTGAACTCGTTGGTTGTTTCGAGAAGAGTAAATGGGACGACACGTTCGCTTGCTACTGAAAAATTCGCAGCAGAAGTCCCAGTCATTGCGACAGATCGTACTTTGAAGCCTTCAAGCCCGTAGCTCTCTATTGAGTCAAGCCGAGTTAACGGAATTCCGACGCGTACGTTTCCAAAGTAAATGGTATCGTTCTCGATCGCCAAGCCGGGTGTCTCACGCGCTACGTCGATAAGTATGTCGCCAGTATTATCGCCGAGCTGAGTATCTTGAAACCGGAATGATAGCGGTGTTCCGTTGCTCGGAACGGTAGCATCATATACATGCCCCGGCTGGTAGGCAAGTTGAAAAGCCGAAGCCGTCCAGAAATTGTAAAACCAGTCTTCACTTGCGACACTGTTGCGGACTCTCAGAGAAACCGGGACAATATTAGGGGCGATTCCCAAACCAAATTTGATATAATAGGCGGCATCCGCTTGATCTCCGGTATTTGATACACTGGCGACACCACTCGCATGCAGACGGTACTTCATACCACTGATAAGATTCACAAGAGGAAAGGGGAGTATTGTGCCATCAACTGGCACAGGAAGGACTTGGTGCGGGGTCGCGATTTTCCATGCCTGAGCGGAGGCAAGCGTGGTTGTGCCAAGAAAAAAAGCTATAAGAATCGCTAACCAAATTCGCATAATTCATATAACATAACTTCGGAGTTTTTGTTCTATGCAATATCAAACGGATAACCGTCGTATTTTTGCATTAATGGAAGTATTGAACTCGCCATCATATAAGATTCGTCTGCCCCTCTTTGAGGGACCGATGGACTTACTCCTGTTTTTCATCAAGCGCGATGAGCTTGATGTGCACGACATTCCCGTGCATAACATCACCAAGGAATTCCTCGAATACCTGCGGTTGATGCAGGCACTCGATCTCGAAGTCGCTGGAGATTTCATCGTCGTTGCCGCAGAACTTTGTCAGATCAAGGCAAAGATGCTTCTGCCACGTGAGGAGCGAACAGAAGAGGGAATTGAAGAAGACGATCCTCGCGCCGATCTTGTACGTAGGCTCATTGAGTATCGAAGGTTCAAGGAGATGAGTCAGGAGCTTTCAGTACTCAGCGAAGAGGCGCGTAAGCTTTATTTCCGTGAGTACTTCAAATCGGATGACAGAACTGTTCACTCAGATGACGAAGAAGAAAATGTTGTAGGGAATGTCACACTCTTTCACTTGCTCACCGCCTTCCGTAAAGCGATGGAGCGCGCACCGCTGATCAAGCGATCGCATGATGTAGAGCTTATTCCTGTCTCTGTTGAGGAGCAATCGGAGATGATATTGGATACGCTCTCGATCAAGGGCGAGATGAATTTTATCGAGTTGTTTAGTGATTTCATTGATGCAGGCTCAGTGGATGAGTTATCTACGCCTGTGAGGTTGAGGATTGTTGTCACGTTTGTTGCATTGCTCGATCTTGTCAGGAATCAGCTTGTCGCCCTGAGACAGCATGAAGCATTTGATGAGATAATTTTGTTCAAACCCTAAGAATCAGTGGCGAAGACTCCTAGTCCGTTCCACTTATGTAGAATTTTAGAATGCGTTTAGATTACACCGATCCAGAGTCACTTGTTCATATCGTCGAAGCAATCGTCTTTGCTACCGACGAGCCTCTTTCTGCGCAAGAAATTCGCTCGCTGATCTTGGATGAACAGATCGTCAAAACAGAAGTTGGCGCTGAAGCCACCCCTGATGCAGCACTCGGAGCAGAGCTTGAACCGACTGCAACCGAAGCACCGAAGCGCAAGAAAGCAAATCCGCTTGAGCCATCCATCATCAAAGATGCAATCAGGTTGCTCAATGCTCGGTACGAAGAAACGGGCAGAGTTTTTCATATCATCGAAATAGCAGGCGGTTATCAATTTGCAACAAAGTCTGATGTTGCGCTCTATGTCTCGCGATTATATAAAGACCGTTCGCGCAGAAGACTCTCCGGCGCATCGCTTGAGACACTTTCGATCGTTGCATATAAACAGCCTGTTTCAAAGTCGGATATTGAAAATATCAGAGGCGTCAATTGCGATGAAGTGATTAAATCGCTCCTCGAAAAAAATCTTATTACCATCACTGGCAGATCAGAGAGCGTCGGGAGACCGCTCCTTTATGGCACGACACAGGACTTCCTGCGTCATTTTGGTTTAGGTTCTATGCGCGATTTGCCGAAACCTCGCGAGATAGAAGAACTCTTGAAAGAAGAATCGGTAAAAGCAACAACACTCGAAGAAGCAGCAAACGAATTTGTAGATCAAAATGGCCAAGAAGATTCAGTTACCATTGACGAAGTCATCGCCGTCGCCAAGGAAGAGCAATCCGAAGGGCTTACCGAAGAAGAAGCTGACCTTATCGCCGACTACCGGAACGGCTCCGCGTAAAACTTTTTCTCGTTCGAATGATCGTCCGATCAGACGTAGCTCAGATTCACGTCCGAGGGATGCTTCGGCAGGTCCGCGAAAGAAAATCGACTTGCCACAAAGCTCCGAACCGTTTCGCCGTCCCGTAGGCAGACCACGCCGAGATGATTCAAGTGCGCCAAGTTTTCGCGCAAGACCAGCTTTTGGCGGGCGACCAAGATCAGATTCGCCTCGCTCGTCATCAGCACGACCTTTTCCAGCAAGGGGTTCTTCATCAAGACCAGGCTCGTCGAGACCATCGTCATCGAGGCCGTTTTCATCTCGTCCACCATCATCACGCCCTTCGCGTCCATTTTCACCGCGAACAAGCGATAGCACAACTCCTCGGAAGCGGATAACGCTTGCACCTACAACTGGCAAAAGCTTTGATGCAAAACCGCGACCAATCAGAAAAACATCTAGCGGTGGAGTTGTAAAACCTTCGCTAAAAAATAAAGTCATCACCGCGGCGAAGCCGGTAAAAGATACCGTTCGATTGAATCGCTTCATTGCGTCGGCAGGAATTGCTGCCCGAAGAAAGGCAGATGAACTCATTACTCGCGGAAAAGTAACAGTCAATGGCAAAGTAATTCGCGAGCTTGGTGTCCAAGTGAATCCAAATACCGATCTTGTCACCGTTGATGGTATGACCATCTCGATGAAGACGAAGTTTATTTATCTGCTCTTGAATAAACCGAAGGATACGATCACGACTGTCAAAGATGAGATCGATAGAAATACGGTCATGAATTATGTGGATACTCACGAGCGAGTCTATCCCGTCGGCAGGCTCGATAGAAATACTACCGGAGTCTTGCTCCTCACCAACGATGGCGACCTCACGCAACGCCTCACGCATCCAAGTTACGAGATCAGGAGAGAGTATCACGTCACGCTCGATAAACCGCTGAAAAAAGATGACGCGCAAAAAATTGCTGTTGGCGGAATTGATCTTGGCGATGGCGAGATCTCTCCAGCAGTCCACCTTGCTTACGCCGAGCGTGACGCCAAAGATGTCATGCTCACGCTTCGTGAAGGCAAGTACCGCGAAGTCCGCAGAATTTTCGAAACCACAGGCTATGACGTTCGCAAACTTGATCGCACCATGTTCGCCGGTATCACCCACCGAGGCATGAAGCGCGGCGAGTCCAGAGTTCTAACCCCAAGAGAAGTGCGAGAGTTAAAAAAGATGGTCGGGCTTGATGTAGGGGAGAAGTTTGATTATTAGATTTTATGATACTAAAATCACTCGGAATGAGCTTCAATAAACTCCGAAGGACTGATAATATTTATACCACGATAGGGATTCATATCTAAAAGATCACCATCGCCGCTGATGATAAGGGTTGCTCTACCATCAATGGCAAGTTCGAGAAATTTGTTATCCTTCGCATCGGGACAATCGGTAATCCGAGAAGTTGTTTCGATTTCAACAGCCATTACGATTAGACGACGAAAAAAATAGATACGATCCTGGACATGTACATATTTGTCTAACTTTGGACGAAGAAGTACTTCCTCAATTTCTTTCACTGTCTCCGGAGAAATCAAAAGAATAGAGTGGGAGTAAATATGATTAATAACTTTTCGGGGAGTTGAATGTTTCTTGAGCGTGGCGCTTACAATAACATTCGTATCGACAACTATACGTTCAGGCATCTTCGGCAAGAATTTCCTTCAGAATTTCGTCCGTCAATCCTTGCTTCTCTGCATAATCGCTCATCCGATCCATTACCTCTAGTAACGAGGGAGTATCCTTTTCCCGACTGCGTTCTTTCATGAGAATAGAAAAGAACGTTCCGAGTTTCATTTTCTCCTCCTTCGACGCGGACTGGTATGCTAATGCTGCCGAAGCATCAACTCGAAGAGTTATATTTTGCGTATTTCCTTGCATACAATTCCTAACAAAAGTCCAGTTGTAATGTTTCCTCCCACCGAGGCATGAAACGCGGCGAGACCAGGGTCCTAACCCCAAGAGAAGTGCGGGAGTTGAAGTGGTTGGTGGGGCTGGATGTGGGGAGAAGTTTGATTATGAAACGATTAATGTTCCACTTAACAGATCAGAATAGGTTGAATGATGTGATGAAAGTTATCTCTGGTGAACATTGTTTATCTATACTGCAAATTACTGAAAAGAGATTTCACCGTTGTATCTAACCGTGCAGCTTATTTAACTTTAGCGAGCTTCCCGACTTTTTTCTCGATTGAAAGGATATTCTTTTCGAGGGAATCAAACTTCTTTTTCATCTCTCTTTCAATTCTGGGGCGTGTACCTTTTTCATAACCGTAGGGAAAAGTTTTCTTAAATAGTTCAATACTACTTTGAACTAGCTTTTCGACTCCCTCGACCTTATCCTTTAAGGATGCAATTTCATGAATGTGCTTATCTAATTTTTCCTCAGTGAACTTAAACATGTTATCATTTTGCTTCAAAATATCTGCGTCTTGATATTGGTCATACCGCTCGACACCAATCTTCTTCCATCCACCGTCTTGCTTATTCTGTACACTACCACCGAACATACTTATAAGAAGTGCTTCAAGCAGATGTACTTCAGATGTAAAAGAAATCCCACTTGAGCCTCGGCCTATCGTCTTTCCCAATTCTTTTGTTTTACCCACTTTGCAAAAACCAAACCACGAGAATTTATCCCATTTGTTCGCCAAATCATCAATATGGTGTTCCTTAAGTCTATCTCCTAAAACGCGTGCAGTAGGATCCTTCAAAGCTTCCTTCGGCTTTTTATCTGTGTTGGACTTTATCCCTATCTGGCCTACATAGATAGGCGAATAATTTTTGTATAGGACATAGATCCCTTTTTGGCCCCAGAAGTTTGGCAAACTATCAGCGTTGGGTGTCTTTCTTGCTTTATACTGATGGATTCTCCGTATCCCGAGAAGTTTTTTCCCGTTCCAATCGACGTATTCGGTTGACCAAAACAGTCCGAAATTTTGAACGTGCACACCAGATTTTACTGACTTATTACTTTTCTTGGGTTTTTGGGGCATATTAATAGAGACACGAAAATAATAGGACATCACCGTTTCAAAGATAATTCCAATTACCTTCACTCCCCCAACGTAAAATACTCTGGCGTCTCGGTATTGTGAAGTAAGATGGTCCCGGCGCGGACGAGGTCAACAAGAATTTTTGATGCGCGGCGGCGCGAGATGTTGACGAGGTCGGCGAATTCTTGAACCGTTATTTTCCCGTACTCTTCGAGATACTCGAAGAGTGTGCGCTCGTTGAATCCAATTGCAATTCGTAATGGCGGTGCGTCGGGTTGATTTGCGCGCATGACGTTCATCACTTCTTTCGAGGCTTGCATGGATTTATCTTTGACTCTGACAAATCCGATGCGCGTCCCATTCGTCACCCTTCTTCCAGATGAATCATACTCAACAAGTGTGTGAGGCTTATGCGAACTTTGCTCGACAGTTACGGCGATGATATCTGTATGACCGCCGAACGGAATAATATCGCACCGAATATCAATCGGAGGTTCGCAAAGGAATTGACTTACGTGTTCGATCTCACTAATTTCCGATTTCTCGCTATCCAAACCATACACGCTTCCATCATCGTCAACCCCAAAAAGAATCGTCCCGCCTCTCGTATTTGCGAAAGCGATCATCTCTTTTGCAATTTTCTCAGGGGAGGAAAAATGTCTCTTAAATTCAACTTTCAATCCTTCGCCCTCAGCGATGAGCGCTATCGCGTCTTTGCGAGTCACTCGTTTGCCTGATGTGAGTTTCTCATCTAAAAATCCTTCGTACATACAAACACTTTTTCTTTCGTGAGCACGTAAAAATCTTTTTTATATACGCACAATGCAACTACTGGCTTCACTTCCTCTGGTAAAAGTATTCTGCCTTGATTCGAGAGGTCGGTGGCATTGTAGGCTCGGATAAAGCTCAACTCAGGATCAACGACATAAAGAATCTGCCCTGATAGGCAAAGCCTGATGGTCTCTGCATGATCGCACTGAACGTCATGAATGGGGAAGAGGGCACTACTGAGCAAAATAATTCTCTTCGAAGCGGCATCGGCAAGTATTATGCTTTCATCCGTAGTGGTTGCGATAGCGGAGGGGTTCATGCTTAGATCAGAAGTCAATCCGGAGTTGCTTATCCATTCCTGACTCCCTGAAGCTGGGCTTATCCGAAGCGCACGTTTATTTTCTCCGTCAATGATAGAATAATTTCCTGATGCACTCACAGATACACCTGAAGGATATCCAAACTTTATTTTTGAATCGCCGTTATGACCGTTGATGGTCGTCTGCCATGTGAGATTACGCGAGTAAATTTCGATGCGATGATTATTCTTGTCGCTAACCGCAATGGAATTTGTGAGAGATGCATCAATATCAATTGGTGAGTCGAATTCGTTATGCGCATTTCCGAATCCGACCACCGAGGTAATTAGTTTTCCCGTATCATCGAACTGAAATACACCAGGCGCATTTCTATCAACGACATACACTTCGCCGAATGCGTTAATACTTATGCTACGTGCATCAGCAAAATGTCCGAATGATTTCTGGACATGAAGTGAGCCAAGAAGGGTATCTCGCACGACCTTTGAGATTTGAGTACGAGGGGCTGAGCACGAGGTGCAAACTAGGAGACTAAAAACTAAACTGCACAGCAAGCCGCCACGGCTCATGGTGATTCGCAGGTGGTGAAATGTATGCGCCTTGTGGTTCGGAAACATCAAAGTCAAATAAGTGAGCCGAAATATACGCATCAATCAGGTTCGCCATATAAAAAAGTCCGGCATAGATATACCATTTGTCCCGGTCGTCATGATAAAACTCACGTTGGTTAGTGTAAAGAGAGGCGCGAAAGGTATCACCGCGGGCAGTTTGATTTTTCACGGAATCTACATCGGCTTGGTATCTGCCGTTCTGCACTGAAGCAGCATAGAAGCAGCCGACGATTGCACCTAAAAGAAAAGGAGCCTTATACCAACCGCCTGTATAAATTTGTCCAGCACCGGGTACGATTCCGCTGAGCACCAATGCAACCGTCGGAGAGCGTTGCATCTGAAAATGGGAAGTGTCAGCGTTTTTTTTCTTAGACGAATCTCGGAATTGTGCAACAGATGAGTTTGCAACAAAGAAGCTGAAGAGCAAAATAAAAAGGATGCGAATCATGGATCAGAGGACTCGTGCTATACATTCGATTTCAATTCTTCCGCCCTTTGGCAATGCACTTACTGCGACGGTGCTACGAGCAGGCTTTGCATCTCCGAGGCGAGCACCATAAATTTCATTTACCTTCGCGAAGTCATTCATATCCGTCAGGAAGATTGTTGTCTTGATGATGGATGAGAAATTCGCACCACCTGCGGTGAGAAGTGCCTCAACGTTCGTGAGTACTTGATGCGCCTCCTCTTCGATGGAGCCTGCCAGCATTACTCCCGTTTTCGGGTCAAGTGCAATCTGCCCAGAGCAGAATAGCAAGTTGCCTTCGAGGATGGCTTGCGAATAAGGTCCAATAGGAGCGGGTGCGTTTGGGGATAAAATTATTTCCATTAAAGTACTTCTTGTATATTCAGTAGCATCTCAGTAATGCGTTCGAGATCATCACTTGAGTAAAATTCGATTGCGATCTCGCCTCTCTCATGTTGTTTTTGGCGAATGTGTACTTGCGTTGCAAGTTTTTGCTTCAGACTATTTTCGAGCGGAATTAATTCCTCATTCACTTCATCCGCCTCAGTAACGGGCTTCATCGGTCTGCCCGATTTCTTACGCGGAGCAGTACCGTTTGTAACATGCGTATCCGAGGCGGCTTTCCTGGCGAGTTCTTCTAACTTGCGGACGGATGACCCTTCACGAACAGCAGAGCGCCAAACCACAATTTGATGCGCTGCGTCTGGAATTCCCATAATCGCTTTCGCATGCCCCATGCCAAGCTCGCCCTTGCGGAGCGATTCCTGAATTTCGTCAGGCAATTTCAGGAGTCTCAAGAAATTTGATACTGTGGTACGGTCTTTAGCAATACGATCAGCGACTTCATCTTGACGCAATCCGCACTCTTGAATGAGTCGTTGATAGGATTCTGCTTCTTCGATAGGATTTAAGTCTTCGCGCTGAACATTCTCGACGATAGCGAGTTCGAGCATCTTCCGATCACTCGGTACGTCAATAACGAATGCGGGAATTTCCTGCAGGCCAACAACACGTGAGGCGCGGACGCGCCTTTCACCCGATACTAATTGATAAGACCCACCAGAAATTTTGCGAAGCGTAACGGGCTGAATAATCCCATGCTCACGGATAGACTCGACAAGCTCTTGCAGAGCTTCGGTGGTAAAATCCTTACGTGGCTGAAATGGATTTGCGGAAATGCGGTCGAGGCTGACAAATGCCGTTCCCTCGAATGTACCTCCAAGCTGGGCAACCTCTTGAGCGACTTCCGTTGCCGTGGTTTCCGCTCCGGGTATCAATGCTCCCAGACCTCGTCCTAACGTAAATTTACTTTTCGACATAACACAACATCAATCTTAAGTCGTCGGAATAATCAACCGACATTTGTTATGGACTTCACAGATCACATCGTCCATTTATGTTTTCTTAATTTTCGGGTTCCGTGCAATCACTTCCTTCGATAGGTCCAAATAATTATGAGCGCCTGTGCTCCATGGGTCATAGATCACGACTGGTTGACCGAAGCTGGGAGCTTCGGATAGTCTTACATTTCTTGATATGACGGTCTTAAAAACTTTATTATCAAAATATCTTTGAACTTCACCGACAACTTGGTTCGATAACCTGAGCCTGCTGTCAAACATCGTTAGCAGCACGCCCTCAATGTCAAGACTTGCATTCAAATGCTTCTTGACGATATTGATGGTATTCAATAACTGCCCTAATCCTTCGAGTGCATAGTACTCGCACTGCACTGGGATGAGCACGCTATCAGCCGCAGAAAGAGCGTTGAGTGTGAGCAGTGAGAGAGACGGCGGGCAATCTATGATGATGTAATCATAGACAGATTTGAGTGGCACGAGTGCGCGCTTCATTACGCGTTCACGATCGCTCACGTCAATGAGTTCGATCTCAGCTCCGACAAGATTTATGTGAGAAGGGAGTAGCGAAAGGCGCTCGACCTTCGTCTCGATAATGGCATCCTGAGCCTTCATCGAATTCACCAAAACTTCATAAATGGTCTTCGAGAGTGGTTTTGGGTCAATTCCCAATCCGCTTGTCGCATTTGCTTGCGAATCAATATCTACCAGGAGCGTCCGAAAGCCAGCAAGAGCGAGCGAGGCAGCAAGGTTCACAGCAGTCGTCGTTTTCCCGACTCCGCCCTTCTGATTTGCTATTGCGATTATCTTTCCCACTCGATGTGATTTTCCCTGTTTATTTTTTTGAAGTCAGGGTATAACGATAAAGTATGCCGAAAAATTAAACATGACGATGGAATTGTGGTATTCATTTATGGGACACCTAAGTCACTGACTTCCTGTTGCATTTTTTCATCCGATAACCGAAATGAAGTATTTTTTACTGCTTCTAATAAATAATAGAAGTATTCATCGCCAACAAATCTTCCGCACAATGGGAGCAGGCGAGTGTTGCTTCGGCGTCGCCGATATACGGTATCAAACAAATTCAAGACAAAGTCCTCGCATACGGCGAGGGAGGATTATTCATCTCGACTGATCGAGGAGATCATTGGAAAGTGATCTGGTCCAACTCTGCGGTGAACCAGGTAGCCGTGCAGGATTCACTATTGTTTGCTGCAACAGATGCGCATCGAGTAATAGAAACCATTGATTTTGGTCGCTCATGGATTGAGCTATCTAACGGATTGCAGGATGTTGATTTTCAATCAATCGATCTCCTTGGTTCACAAGTGATAGCAGGTGCTACGGATGCGATTTATTCTTCGGATTCTTATGGTGTTCAGTGGAAGCGGTTACCGATCACAGCATTTGGAAAGACTTCTGTTGTGATGTACGATTCAATCTTTCGTGTGAGTATTTGGGGTACGGGTGTATTTACTTCGACAAGACCGTGGGAGTATTGGTTTCAGGATTCGGGATATTGGGATCTCAGAAATCTTTCGAGCACCTCCACCGATGTCTTTGCAACTGATGATAAGGGAAATGTACTTCGATGTAGCCGGAATTCTACCAAGTGGCATATCACTGCAATGCAGGGATTACAAACAACGGCATTGGTAACAAACGGCGATAGCATCTATGTCGGAACGGCACAAGGTACAATCTATATTTCAAAAGACCGAGGTTTGCAATGGACTCAGATCGTATCAATTTTACCGAAGGAAGCAATAACATCGATTTCCGTGATCGGGTCTGATATATATGTGGTGATGACAACACAGTTATTCCGCTCGTCAGACCGTGGGAAGAGTTGGACCTTGATTAGTAATGATATCTACTCCGCAACGCTGGTCGTTTCATCCTCAACAAAGCTTACGAACAGGATGTTTATCGGTACTAATCATGGTGTTTTCTACTCCGATGATGAGGGAGAGCATTGGATAACCACAAGTTTGACCGTCGGAGGAGTATATGCTCTCGCTTCTGGCGGTGATTCTATATATGCTGGTACGGAGAATGGAGCATTTGTCTCTGGTGATCATGGGAATTCGTGGAAGCTAATTGATACGAATAAGCATCAGAAGACTACGACATTTTATTTGAATGATTCGGTTCTACTCGTTGGGACTGTTGACGGTATTGATCGGTATGATCGAGAAAATAACAATTGGCGATATCTTGACCATTCTTTCAAAGCCGAGACAGTTACCTCAATTTCCCGCTCCAACGGAATTTATTATGCAGCAGTCATAGATTTGGTGGGATTTTCTCAGGTCTTTACGATTAAGACTTCCAAAGACGAAGGTGCCAGTTGGCAAAATAATTTTTCTCCGACGTACGCAGTTTCACACTTATTCGACTATCTATCAAAAATTTGTGGTACCTATAGTTCGTGTTATAACAATTTTGGAACGAATGCCAATTGTGCTGGGGGCACTTTAATTTCAAGAGACTTCGGGAATAAATGGTCTACATCCCAAGTTCCTGGTGCTGGCAATTGTGCCGCTATTGGGGATAATATGCTTTGGGTTGGTTCAGATATCGGAATATTTCAGTGTAGTGCCACGACATTCGACTGGCAGAAACAGGATTCTGAATTGCCAGATCTTTCAGTTCAAAACATCTTCTTCTCTCCGCACTACATGTTTGCAGGGACATACAAACACTCCATTTGGCGACGACCCCTAAGCCAATTATCAGTTCTGCCAGAGAATGCTGATGAATTAGTGCTTGGCAATATATTCCCAAATCCGACTTCGAGTGAGATTGAAGTTTCATTCGTGCTACCGAAGGCTCAACTTATTTTACTGCAAGCCTTTGATCTTGCTGGCACGCTCGTCGGAACATGCACTGATGCATATTACGAAAAGGGAAAACATAGCATCAAATGGGATTGCAAAAATTTGGAAGCGGGCAGTTATTACATTCGCTTGCTCACAAATTCTGCGAAGTGTACGAAGAAATTTATTTTGCGGAAGTAGTTATTTCCCTTGCAGGAGTTTCAACCACATGAACGCCGCCACGACAAGTGAGTGCGTGATGTGTCCAGTGCGGATGAGGTCATCTACTTTATCCAATGGCTCTATACGGACGATGATGTTCTCGTGAACATCAAACTGCTGCTCTGCCTCTTTCTTCACATTCGTAATGAGATAAGTGAAGCACGAGTTCGTCAAGAATGCTGGATTCGGGAGGACTCTGCCGATGAGTTTTATTTCGCTCTCGGTAGTCGGCACAAAACCCGTCTCTTCCCGCAGTTCGCGAATAGCAGCGTCCTTGGGATCTTCTTCGTGTTCAACTAAACCGCCGACAATTTCAAGCTCGAAATTTTCTGAGCCATGTCTGAACTGTTCGACAAGCACAGCCTCATTCTCAGGAGTAAGTGCGATGACATTGATCCAATCGGCGGCTTCTAAGATAAAGAAATCGCCTGTATTATTTGTGCCTTCTTCATCGCGTAGTGATTTTTCTAGGCTGAAGATTCGCGTCTTCGCAAGTACTTCGCTTTTGCGCGTAGTCCACCGTGGCAGTTGAGAGTGTTTTTTCATTATGAACGATGATAAACATTCAGAAGCGGTGTTGCGTGTCGTAGTTTTAGTAATTTATAGCTGTGGGGGTGAGAATTACCATAGTTGATGGGATTCTTCAACGGCAATTGCTTCGTTAGGAAGGGGATTGTTACAAAGAAACACCATACTATCGCTACGCGCTGTAGCTACTTCGGCAGTACTTGTCTTGCTTTTAGCTTCACAAGTATTTTCGCAGAGTCGTTATGCTATTGCCTCAATCGAGATTCGCGGTGCAAGAGTGATTCCGACAACTGAATTAAGAAAGATGATTTCATCCGCGGTTGGCGATTCATTTGTGGCATCGCAACTTGAAATGGAAATCCATACCATTCTCCGTGCCTACGAAAGAATGAATTATCCACTTGCTACTTGTGAGATAGAAAAAATTCAACCGCGTGATTCAACTTCTATAGACATTATCCTCCGAATTCACGAGGGTGTCGTTCCGAGGGTTACCGATATCAGTGTGTCGGGCAATACAATCACTGATTCATCTATTTTTACCCGCGAATTTTTCCTCAATGAATTTCCACACTTCGATTACCGTGCAATCGAATCAAGTCGAAATAGACTGGCGCGATTGGGTATTTTCTCAGAAGTAAGTCAACCAGAAGTAAAAGCGATTTCTGACTCGACGATTGGATTACGAATCAGTGTGAGCGAATCTCAAACGACATTCATTGACGGGATTCTCGGATACAATCCGCCAGCATCAGGAAATGTTGGTGGTTACTTGAACGGATTTATCTCACTTGGGTTTTTGAATATTGCAGGAAGTGCTCGTAGAGCAACGCTGGATTATAGAAGAGAGACTCCCTCAACACAAGAAATATCTGCAACGTATCAAGAGCCGTGGATTTTCAATGTACCCATAAATGCAAGTATCTCATTTCACGAGCGCGATGAAGATAGCATTTATACTCGGACAAGTTTCGGAATCGAGCCTTCATTTTTTTTATCGAATGGGGTAGAGATCAGAGCGAGTGGGAGTTATGACAATATCGTGCCTGGCTCAGCGCATCTCGTGAGTTCGAGTCACACTTATTCCATTGGCTTAGAGGGAGTTTATGATTCGCGTGATAATATCGCTTCACCTCGCAACGGTTTTCTTGTCTCAATCGGAGGCGGTATCGGCTCGAAATCGTCGGATAGTATTTCTGGTGGAGCGGCTTCCATACAATCAGTTCGCATCAGCGCACTCGTACCGATGAGTCATTTTTCTGAGAGACTGGTATTTGTACCTTCGATTGAAGTAAAGTTAGTTACGCTCTCGCATGGCAATCTTGATGAGAGCGATCTTTTTCGTGTAGGTGGATTGCGATCACTTCGGGGATACTATGAATCCGAATTTCATATTTCGCAATATGCAATCGTTCATGCCGAAGAGCGACTCATCACAGGGCATTCATCTTTCATTGGAATATTTGTTGACTACGGTTATCTCCATAGAACGCAGACCCCGATGCTCGCTGGACAAACACTCTATCCACTTGGTTATGGTGTGAGTTTGCAATTCGATACACAACTCGGACTCTTGAGTGCAAGTATCGGGCTTGCGAAGAATGAAACACTCGACCGTGCGAAATTACATTTCGGAATTGCAAAAGGATTTTAGTTGATGAAAAAGAACGAGTCAATATCGTGGAGGCTTGAGCGAGCCTATCTTGCCGATGGCAAGTCCGCCATTATTGGCATTGACGAAGCAGGCAGAGGTCCGCTTGCTGGACCTGTGGTGGCTGCTGCTGTTGTGCTTCCGCTCACTGGAAAACTTCCGCGCAATTGCTTCGGTCTTGATGATTCAAAAAAACTTTCGCACTCCGAGCGCGAAGAGTTATTCAACTTCGTCTGCGACCACGCTCTTGGGTATGGAGTAGGAATAATCGAAGCATCCGAAATTGACGAGATTAATATTTTACGCGCAACGATGAAGGCAATGACATTTGCAGTCAACGATCTGCTCACAAAATCGCCACTGATCAGACCAGATATGTTACTTGTGGACGGAAATTATTTCCGAACTGAACTGCCGTATCCCTTCCGAACAGTTGTTCATGGTGATGCGCACTCGCCAAGCATAGCCGCCGCCTCGATCGTTGCGAAGGTCACGCGTGATCGCATTATGGAAAAACTGCACGAAGAGCACCCAAAATACAACTTCAAACAAAACAAAGGCTACGGCACCCAAGCGCACAGAGATGCCATCGCCCAACACGGCAGATGCCCCGAGCACAGAAAAACCTTCCTACTCAAAGAGGAGAGAGCAATTCAGTTAGAGTTGGGATAAACCCCTTACCTCACATGCACAAATTTCCGAATCTCATCGCGGGTGGTGTTTTGGTAGGCAACACGGACGATGAAGGAGCCAGTGGGTAGGTCGTGCGTGTCTATGGTGAGAATATTGTTTGCAACTTTGTAATCTGGGAAGTACTGTATGCCGAGGAGGTCGTAGAATTCGACAAACCTCACTACCATTGAATTGAATAAATGCAAATTTGCTTCTTCTAATGCGGGATTAGGATAAACCCATAACGAAAAAATATTATCGACGTAGGAATTTGCCACTTCATTCGGAACATCTTTGAGTTCTATTACCCAGAGATCCTGGACAGCGGAGTCTCGACCGCCTTGATGAAGAGTTGTAACATCACCATTTTGAATGGAGTTGGTAGTACCTGCGATGACATAATCTCCAAGTTCTGTCTGGATAATAGAAATTCCTTCCTCAATTCGATTCGCACCAAGACATTTTTGCCAGAGAATCGTACCCGATGCAGAAATCCTGGCTGTAAAAACATCCCCACCACCATGATTGCCAACTACATCTCCATCATTGGAGATTGATCGTCCTACAAAAGTATATCCACTATCACGGTTTTGAATAATTGAATTTGCCAGATCATCTTTCGAACCACCATAACAATGTTGCCATTCGATTTTGCCTAGTATGTCCGTTTTGACAATCCAAGCATCCCCGAGATTAACACTCCCACCATGATTTCCACTAACATCGCCATCTTTCGATGTCGTACTCCCAGCAAAAATGAATCCCCCATCTTTCGCCTGAATCACAGAACGTGCATCTTCGTCACCTGTGCCCCCGTACAAACCATGCCACAAGACACTTCCGTCACTATCTAAGCGAACTAACAAAGCATCGCTGCCTCCATGATTAGGAAATCCCTCATCAATAGATGAAGTAATCCCAGCAAGGACATATCCTCCGTCTCTCATTTCTATAACCGATTCCAAGTCTTCACCATACGTACCACCGATACATCCCTTCCAGAGAATATTACCCTTAACATCAAATTTGGCTACCCAACCATCCTGCCCGCCATGATTATCCGGAAAATCACCGTCATGTGAGTTTGTAAAACCGACTGCCACCAGTCCGCCATCTTGCGATTGGATGATTGCTTCCGCCATTTCACTGCCTGTGCCACCAAGGCACTTTGTCCACTGAATATTTCCTACAGAATCCAGCTTTACAATCCATGCATCATAATCTCCATATCCGCCATGATTCCCGTGCACATCGCCGTCATTTGATAGAGTTTGGCCAGCCACTGCAAAGCCACGGTCGAATGTTTGCACGATACGGAAGCAATATTCGGACGCACTTCCTCCAATGCAACGCTGCCATTCTATATTCCCCATCCTGTCTAATTTTACTAACCAGCCATCTCCACCACCATGCGTGCCGACCACGTCACCGTTATTTGAACCAGTTTCGCCTATCAAAATGTAGCCACCGTCAGCTGTTTGGATGATATTACCTGATGTCTCTTCGCTTGCACCTCCGTAGGTTTTCTGCCATTCTACTTTGGGGGCGGTTTGAGCAATTGAGATAGCAGGTGTGATAATCGAAGCGATGAATAAAAAAAAATAAGCCGAAAGACCCGATACAATCGATGACGATATTATGCATTTGATTGAAAGTTTGATTGGGCTTATCATAAGGTGATTGACAGAAATACCAACGAAATAATTCCGAGTTGCTAAGAAAGACAGCTTACCCCTCTGTTTTGCGTATCAAAGTTGATACTTGTATATGAGGGATAAGCTGTCAATCTGATAGAATTACCCTCAGAAGGTTACTGAGAAATCACACACATGCCCGTTACATTGAGGTGTGGCAGGCGATGTAACAGTTATGTCGTAAGTCTGGTGAGCAGGTGGGGCATTTGTACCCTTTGTATTTCGGCATATACGAAAGCTGGCACAAGTATTGTCCGGTACCCCATTGACATTTTTATACCAAATTTTTCTTGTGTTGTACCAGCTACATGATGAGCCACTCGGAGTTGCTGAGTAAGTGAAATCTCCCGAGCTACAAACAGAATGACAATCCGTGTTTGATCGCGAGACGATAGTAAATTCGTATGGGTTTACCCCAGTACACGAGTCTGTACAGATCGTAACGATTACACATTTGTCGCAGGTATGAGTATCATTAGGATTCGGACCACACACTGTTGCGTCGTCACAACTTGTTCCAAGAGTATCATATACAACATAAACACTGAAACAAGGTGAGTTCGTATGGGTCGGATAAGTCTGCGAATACGATTTGTCGAGCCAACCAAAACACACCATATATACCGAAACCGCTAAAGCGATTCCTTTGAGTTTTGAAGTTAATTGTATCATTGTCATCGAGATGAATATAGTTTAAAAAAATGAAAACACCTGTTTTCAACGATGCGAATATACAATAATACGAAAAAAATCCGTTACGCCAAAATACGCTGAAATACGCCAAACAACTCTGATTTACGCTAATTCCGCACCGATTATTTACAGAATCTTCAAGAATGCATTTAATCGTTGCCCATCCTTTAACCCTGCCTTCAGAGAAACAGTCATTCGGTGCTTCTCCACCGTTCTCTCAGGAATTCCAAAAATTAAGCCAATATCGTGGTTGGAATATCTTGCGTGTACACCAGCGCACACATCCATCTCATCGTCAGTGATCCGTTGGACATTCTTAAATGGCTTCTCAAAAAAACGAGGGTGTTCGAACGTGAATTTCCCAATAAATTCATCACGCGAAGGTATAGAATTTTCTGATTTATTTTCAGTTGCCATGACGATTAAGTCAATGAAAAAAAATGACGCAAGATTAATCACTAAAAAAACAGAGCAATAAAATATCACGGCTTGCGCCCTGGTGATATAGTATTGCTCCGTGTATAGATAAAACTATTACAAATATAACGAATTATTCCCTTGATTCGGGAAAAAGCAACTGTCCCTATTTTGGACTCTTAGTGCAATCTTTGCTAGATTTAATCTCGTATTAAGTCACCTCACTTCAACCCATCCATCGCTAAGCGGAGTTGGGGGACGATGGTGTTGATCTCCTCCATTGATACTGCACCAACCGAGAGGCGGAACCAGCCGCTATCCTCGCGCAGATCGAATGCTTGGAAGGGGACTACGGCGAAATCGGCGGTGTGGAGAAGGTACTTGCGGATGTCTTCGTTGGTGCGAAGTGTGTCGCCGTTCGGAGTTGTTTTGCCAATAAAATTAAATCGTGCTGATAAATAAATTGCTCCCATCGGAGGAATCACATCTACGGGATAGCCAGCATCCTTCATCGCAGTAATTTCAGAGAAGAGTGCATTGAGTCGGATCTCGACATCATTGTGCATTTTCTCGTGATATTCATTTACTGCTTTATGATTATTTAATAGATGCGCGGTCGCAACTTGCTCAGGTCTTGGCGCCCATGCGCCGACATGCCCTAAGATATTCGACATCGAAGCCGCAATGTCGGGCGGTGCAACTGCCCAACCAACACGCAAGCCTGTCGAAGCAAATGCCTTCGAGATGCCGTCAACAAAAATTGTATATTTCGCCATCTCGGGGCGAAGTGATACTGGATTAAAATGTTCCGTCTGCCCAAACGTAAGCATCCAATACACTTGATCGTACATGAGGAAGAGCGGACGCTCGGCGGCACTGCGCTTCGCATTTTCTTCTAAGACGAGATCGCAAATTCCTTCGAGTGCTTCTTTCGTGAATGCAGTGCCAGTCGGGTTGAGCGGTGAGCATAATGATAAAAGTCTCACGCCCGAGAGCTTGCCTTCCAATGTTTTGCGCGTCGGCAAGAATGCATCTTCGGCTGAACTGATGACGGGCTTTCCGACAGCACCAATCAAGTTGCAATAGTGATTATTATTCCATGATGGAACAGGATAGACAACCGTATCACCTGGTGCGACGACGGCACTATACACACCGTAAATCACAGGACGTGCGCCACCTGTGATAATAAAAGATTCGATCGGGTAATCAAGCCCAAGACGAGTTCTGTAAAATTCCTGAACAGCTTTACGTAAAATGAGAATGCCATCAGATGGCGGATAATTTGTCTCGCCTTTGATGAGTGCTATCTCGATTTCATTCTTGAGAAAATCCGGAATCGGGAAGTACGACGAGTTGAAATCACCAACGGTGAGATTGCAGATTTTATTGCCATCAGCGATCATCGCGCGAATATCGGCGGCGATTTTCAGGATTTCTGAACCGATAATCCCGGCCGCCATCGGCGACACGCGAGGCTTCGAAACATTCATGTCAAATTCAGGTGTGATAAGTTCTTGCGCGATCACTGTTGATTCTTCTGCTCTCATATAAATAGCCGTTCAAATTATCGGGGCATAGTAACAAGCATTCGGGAAGTTATGCTCCGTAATTGAAGGTTGTGGAAGATAGTCGTGCAATACGCCGTATTTTTGCACAATGAATAACGCGACACATGATACTTTTATGCTCCAAGCGCTTGCGCTTGCAGAGCGGGGGCGGGGCTTCGTAAGCCCGAACCCGCTGGTGGGTTGTGTGGTCGTGAATTCTGGGGGTGAAGTGATTGGTTCGGGGTGGCACCAGAAATTTGCCGGAGCACATGCGGAAGTGAATGCAATCACTGATGCTGAGAAAAATGGACATGATGTTGCTGGAGCGACCGTGTATGTGAACCTCGAACCATGCTCGCATCACGGAAAAACCCCGCCGTGCGCTGATCTGCTGATAGCAAAAAAAATTAGGCGATGCGTTGTCGGGATGGTTGACCCGAATCCCGAGGTTAGCGGCTCTGGAATCGCGAAGATGCAAGCCGCTGGAATTGAAGTAATTTCGGGAGTTGAGGAAGATAGATCAAGAGAATTGAATAAATTCTTCATCAAGTACATTGCGCAAAGCCTTCCATATATTACCCTCAAGATTGCTTCGAGTATTGATGGCAAGGTTGCACTGAAGTCAGGCGTATCACAATGGATAACATCCGAAGCATCACGCAAGCACGTCCACCAGATGCGAGCTGAATATGATGCAGTGCTGGTGACAAGCGCGACAGTGCTTGCTGATGATCCGCAACTCACCGTTCGATTAGTGGAGGGTCGCTCGCCGAAGCGAATAATTTTGGATGCGAACTTGCGAGTGCCTGAGTCCGCGAAAGTATACTCGGATAAATACACAGAGCAGACGTTGATCGTTACTACCGAGCGAACAATTCAGGAAAAAAAATCGCTAATTCAAACACTCTCATCACGAGGTATTCTGTTTGTATCCGCAAAAGATACACAGAATCAATTTGTTTTTCGTGATGTCTTTGAGCGACTTGGGAAAGAACAGATTGCAAGCATTCTTGTTGAGCCTGGTCCAACCCTTGCGACGCTCTTGCTAAGGGAAAATCTGTTTGATGAGTTGGTGCTTTTTATTGCTCCGATAGTGTTAGGTAGCGATGCCAGATCGGCATTCGGCGATCTGCATGTGAAGCGGCTTCAGGATGCGTATCAGGTGAAATTGATCTCATCTGAACCCGTCGAGGGATCGGAAGATATAAAAATTGTTTACCGCCGCCTCTAGTTTGGCAAAATCATAATAAATAAAAAAAATAATGCTTATTTCCATGACAGGCTTCGGCAGGGGCGAAGCGACAAGCCCATCCGATAAAGGGGGCTTAACAGCTACTGCAGAAGTTCGAAGCGTCAACTCCCGATTCCTTGAGACTTCTGTTCGTCTGCCTCGCACGATGAGCGAACGCGAATTCGAAGTGCGCGAGCTTGTTCGGAAATCGCTTGAGCGAGGGAAAATAAATATCAGCGTTAATATTACGCGTGGTGAAGTTGCGGCTTCGGTACCGCTTGAAGTGAATGAACCACTTGCGAAGGGATATTTCGAATTGTTGGATAGATTGCGAACCGTCACAGGCATGACAGCAGAGATTACGTTGCGTGATTTGACAGGATTCAGCGATATTTTTCTCTCCGATATTTCCAAAGCCGATGTTGCGCAAGCGGAGTGGATTGTTGCACAAGAGGCAATTGGCAAATCGCTCGCGGCATTACATGAGATGCGCAGGCAAGAAGGTTCGGAACTTGAAAAAGATCTGAGAAAACGAATTGCGAATCTTGATGAAAAAGTAAAAGAAGTCGAGCGTCTCTCTCAAGGCACAGCAGAAGCGGAGTTCGCAAAACTCAAGCTACGTGTCATCGAACTCACGCAAGATATTAACGTGATCAACAAAGAGAGGCTCGATCTTGAGGTTGCTCTCCTTGCTGAGCGATTAGACATTACCGAAGAGATCGTTCGTTTCCGCTCGCACATCAAATTTTTCCTCGAAGCGCTTGAATCCCCAGAGCCTGCCGGACGTAAACTTAATTTCCTGATACAAGAAATGAATCGGGAAATAAATACGATGGGGTCAAAGACCAATGAGGTGCAGGTACAGCACATCGTTGTCGGTGCCAAAGAAGAGATGGAGAAAATTCGTGAACAGATTCAGAATGTGGAGTAAGATTTCATTCATTATTTGCTGTGTGCTCGTATTCGTTACGGTTGCAACCAGCCACTTATGGGGTTTTACTGGTACGGATTCGACACTTATCGATTCGCGTAAAATATCATTTAGCATCGCTAAAGAGTCTTCCTTCAATGATGATTATCAGAAGATAATTCTTGAAATCAAGAAAAAGAAATTTAACAATCTACCTCTGGATGAATGTATCGTTGCAATAGGCAAGCTCTTTGTCGGGAAACCCTATATTGATAAATCTCTCGAAACGACATTAGATGAATCCGAAACCGTTTGCAACCTAAGTGGCTTTGATTGCGTAACTTATTTTGAGTCTTCGTGGGCAATGGCAACTACCGTTAAGAAAATTACTAAGCCCACTTATTCAGATTATGGTAGCCAGTTAACGAATCACCGTTACCGCAGTGGCATCCGCAAAGGCTTTCAATCTAGATTACACTATACGTCCGATTATTTTTATGACAATGCTTTGCGTGGGAATTTAAAGGCGATGACAAAGTCTATCGGTGAAAAATATGCGAAGCTCGAAACGAAGCCGATTAATTTTATGACCACTCATCCAAATCTCTATAAGCAACTCAAAGATGATCCGGCAATGGTTGCGAAGATGGATTCGATCGAAAAAATGATGAAGGAGCGCGGAGGATTTTATTTTATTCCCAAGGAGCATGTTGCAGAGATTGAGAAGGGAATTCATGGCGGCGATTTAATCGGCATCACAACGAGCATCGCGGGCATTGATTGTTCGCACACAGGCATTGCGGTTAAAGGCGATGACGGAAGAATTCATTTCATGCATGCAAGCTCTGCGATGCATAAAGTGATTATCAGCCCAACACCGCTTGCGGATTACCTTGCAGGCAATGCCAAGCAGACGGGGATAATAGTATATAGACCGTTAGAAACAAAATAAATTAATAGCTTTTGGATTGACGACAAAAGACGAATCACGATAAAAGAAATGGTAACAAAAGAAAACGTTGAGCATATTGCAAAACTTGCGAAGTTAGATTTCTCAGGCGAAGAGTACGAGAAGTTAACTGCGGACATGAATAATGTACTCGGCTATATCGATCAGCTCAAGGAGCTTGATGTATCGAACGTAGCTCCTCTTGAAAATTTGAATGAAGCAACAGAACAGAATGTCTTCCGCTCCGATATTGCTGGGCAGTCGCTAACCACTGAGCAAGCATTAAGCAATGCTCCAAAATCTGGGGATGGATATTTCCTTGTCCCAAAAGTAATTGAGAGGGTAAAGAAAGATGTGGTCGCTGATGATGTGGATGAAGAGGAGTTGTAAGGGGGGCTAAATTATTTCCCCCTAAATTCTTTTACTAATGATTGAGCCACAGCATAACTTGACTCTTTATGAGCTGCAACATCTTCCAAAAGTACTTCCAATTTATTTTTCCTCTCAGTAGTCCAGAAATCTACTCTTAGGAGACTCTCTACTAATTCGATCACACGTTCGCGCTCACGGTTGATCCGCTTTGCATCTAATGACTTCGTCTGCACAAGCTGCGCTTTGTGCCTTTCAATTTCAGCAAGCACTGCATCTACGCCGATACCTTTACTTGCAACGGTCGAGATCACGTCTGGTATCCACTCATCCTCGGCATGAGTGATTCGGAAGGTGAGAATAGTTTTCAGTGCACGAATGGCTTGCTCGGCACCTTCGCGATCACTTTTATTTAAGACAAAAAAATCGGCGATCTCCATCAGTCCCGATTTCATCGCCTGAACGGCATCACCTGACTCTGGTACGAGCACAACGATTGTTGTATCCGCTGCTTTTGCGATGTCAAGTTCCGATTGACCAACCCCTACAGTCTCGAAGATCACAATATCAAAGCCTGCGGCATCAAGTACATCAGCTGCATCTTTTGCTTTTGCTGAGAGTCCGCCGAGCGAGCCACGCGTAGCCATT
The DNA here is from genome assembly GCA_037143335.1 of bacterium. Taxonomy (GTDB): domain Bacteria; phylum Bacteroidota; class Ignavibacteria; order Palsa-1295; family Palsa-1295; genus PALSA-1296. Next base: position 131,108 of record JBAWZA010000001.1, read on the forward strand.
GAGCGCACGAAGACTCCGCTATCCATCGAGACATCTTGCATCCGGATTCTATCACCCAGTAATGCACCACCAGTGAATGGACTTGTCGGATCAATCGCGATAATTCCCACCGTCTTCCCGAGCTTACGATAGGCTTTTGTCATCTCGGATGTGAGTGTGGATTTTCCTGCACCAGGAGGACCAGTAATACCGATGCGATACGCATTCCCAAGTTTTGGAGCAAGCGAGTGCAAAAGCTCCGCGGCTTGTGGTGAATCATTCTCGACAATGCTAATCGCCTGCGCGATAGCACGACGGTTGGTGAGGGAAAGAGTATTTATTACGGATTGAGTCTCCAATGAAAAACCTAATTCATTCGTGTAAGAAAATTACTGGCTCAGCAGTTGTTGGTATCGAACAAGTTACTTTGTAAGGATGTTCTTTTCTTACTTAGAATTTTGATAAATCTCAGATGAAAGACCTAGCATACTTTAGAGAGAAAAAGTACTACCGGAAAATTTCGGGACTTGTTGCATTTGGTGTTTTCGTCATTGCCTTTTTCGTCTATGATGTAACGCTGAGCGAGAAACTAAAATATTTCCAGTACATTTTTTGGTTGCTTTATCTTTTCATCTCAATCTATAGTAGAGTCCGAAATCCAATACTCACCGTGCTGCCCGATGGACTTATCTGGGCTTTCCAGAGAGGAACTTGGTGGAAAAGTAGGGAGATATACGTAACGTTTGCGGATTTCAAGAAAATTTGGATAGAGAATACGCGAAACCGATTTCCTTGGATACCAAGATACAAACGAACGATAAACATCATAGATAATTGCGATAAGACTGGTACAATTATTTCTGTAACGAGTTTCAGAAAAAAAGATCGCGCTGAAATAGAAGAATTAATTTTAAGAATTCAAGAAAGAATTGACGAACTCATCAAGACCGGTAAAGCAGAACCTCTCTATCAAGTTTCTGTTTTGGAATTAATCAGGGAGAAATGAGCTGTCAGGCTGACTCCATCTCATCATACATTTTCCGGAATTTTTGCAAGTCTTCCCATGCTCCGACCTTCCAACCTGGATTGCGTAGGAGTGCGGCGGGGTGATAGGTGACCATGACCTTTGCTCCCATGAAATCATACGCCTTGCCACGCATCTTACCCAAGACATCTTCATTCAAATTCAATAAATTATTTCCTGCGACTCGTCCGACACAGAGAATCATTTTTGGTTTGAGTATCTCAATCTGTTTCAGGAGATATGGCATACATGCTGCAACCTCTGCGGGTAGCGGATCGCGATTGCCTGGGGGGCGGGACTTAATGATGTTTGCGATAAATACTTCCTCTCGCGGAAACTTGATCGCCTCTAACATTTTATTGAGCAACTGTCCGGCTCTGCCAACGAATGGCTCGCCCTTTTCATCTTCATCTGCGCCGGGACCTTCACCAACGACCATCACTTTTGCATTCGGATTGCCAACGCCGAATACAAAATTTTTCCGCGTCTCGTGCAGAGCACATTTCGTACAACCAGAGATCATCATCTTTAATGTCGGAAGATCGGAAGCCTTCATCCAATCTTCGTTTGTCATTCCGACAGGAATCGTCGGTAGTTTTGGTGAGACGGTCTTTTTCATAATTGGTTCTGGTGCAGCTGTAACAGCGATTGTAGGTTTTGTCTTTGTCCCTACAGCTGAAGCGGTATCAACGTAGAGCTTATCTTCACCTTCGGCAAGCCGCGAGTGCGCCCATATTTCGATGTCTGAAATTATATCTGTTAGCGTACGATCAGACATTATTCCATTTCAGCTATTTGTGAGAGAATAATGCGCGCGCATTCTGTCTTTGATACAAGTGGAATATCTTTTCGAAAGCCGGACTTAGCGTACATCGTAATCCGATTCGTATCCGTTGAAAATCCTGAACCTGATTCATCGTAGCGATTCAAGACAATCATATCAAGCGATTTTCCTTCGAGCTTGCCTAAGGCGTACTCTTCCGCACCTTTGCCACCTTCGAGTGCGAAGCCAATAATTTGTTGATTTTTCTTTTTGCGCTTTGTAATTTCTTTCAAGATATCACGTGTAGGCTCAAGCTCAATAGCAAGTTGTTTCTTGCCAGTTTTTTTCATTTTAATTTTTGATGGATCAGCAGGACGAAAATCACTAACCGCTGCATTCATGATGACAATGTCATGTCCGCCAAGTTGAGAGAGCACTTCTTCGTACATTTCGTGGGCAGTTTCCACATTGATACGATGAATGCTTTGTGGACTTTCAACGGATGAAGGTCCCATGATAAGAGTTACATCAGCGCCGAATACTTGGGAGGCTTCGCGCGCCAATGCCACAGCCATTTTTCCGCTTGATCTATTTCCGATAAATCTGACAGGATCAATTGGCTCGAACGTTGGTCCACCGGTGATAAGAATATGTTTCCCTTCAAGAGCGAGTGGAGTTGGCGGTTGATGTTCTACGCGAGGTGAGTGAACCAACTCGTCAAATTTCCTCACGATTTCATGAGCCTCGGGCATTCTTCCCATGCCAATGATTCCGCTCGCAAGTGCGCCAGTTGTAGGTTCGATAAATTCTACACCCTGAGATTTGAGCCACGCAATATTACTCTGCACCGCAGGTTGCAACCACATTTCCTCATCCATTGCAGGTGCTATCACAAGCCGAGCATCTGGCCTTAGCGATGAGGCAAGAAGCAAAACGGGATTATCATAAATGCCATGGCGCAACTTTCCAATCGTCGTAGCTGAACAAGGCGCAATTAGCATTGCAGAAGCTGATCGTGCAAGATGTACATGCCACGTGCCTGTCTCTGATTTCGGAAAAATATCGGAAACAGCTTCAATGCCTGTGAGGATGGAAAGACTGTACGGTGTAGTAAATTTTTTAGCAGACTCTGTCAAAGTGCAATGAACTTCAGCACCTGCACGGACAAGTTCGCGCGCAATGATAGGCGCTTTAATCGCCGCGATGGAGCCTGTGATTCCGTATATTATTTTTTTTCCGCGAAGCATCGTTTATGCAAAGATGGTATTCATCGTCGTGCGCAATTCTTCTTCCGTATTGTAGTAATTCGGAGAGATTCTCAACTTCCCGGCGCGCAATGCGATAATGATATTCTTACTCTTCAACCGCTTTAACACTTCCTCTGGGTTTTCCATCTCAAAGCTGACAATACCAGAACGTTCATGCTCGGCTTCGGGTGTCAATGGTTGGATGCCATGCGTCTTGAGTCTTGCGATCAAGTAGGCACTATGATCTAATATTCTGCGGTTCATCTCTGCATAACCAAACTCCTTATGAAATTTCAAGACAGCATGAAGTCCAGCGATTCCAGGATAATTCAGCGTACCATTTTCATAACGTGAGGCATCATCGTGCAACCTCTTGATGTCAAAATCGAAGAGATTGTTGAACCTGTCTTTCACGCTCGCTGCGCCCATTGAATTTTGATGAATGAGGTCTTGTGCCTTCTTGCTCACGTACGCAAACGCAACACCCTCAGCACTGTGCAGCCATTTATGCGCACCTGCTGCAAGAAAATCTATGTGGCATTTCTCAACATCAATCGGAGAATGCGGAAGACTCTGAATTGCATCTATTGCGAAAAGGATGTTTTTCTCTTTGCAGAAATTTCCTATCGCTTCGAGATCGGGTTTGTACCCAGTAAGAGATGTTACCGTGCTAAGACTGATGAGTCGAGTCTGCGGAGTGACGTGCTCTTTTATCACATCCAAAGTAATTCGCCAATCCGCTGGATTCATAAAATCCACAACTGCTCCGTGCCTTTCCTGAATCATATAAGGATAGACATTCGCTGGATATTCATAGCGATAGACGAGGATTCTATCTCTTTCATTCCAATCGAGACCTGAAGCAAGCAGACTCACCGCATCAGCAGTGTTAAGCAAGAATGCAATCCGCTCCGGAGCGGTGTGCAGAATTTCGGCAATGAGTGTCTTCGCTTCAAATGCCATCCGATTCGCCCATGGAATCCACTCAATACCTTTGAGTGAGCGGCGTTCAAGATGTTTATCTATTGCATCCCGTACAACAAATGGAAGAGGTCCGACTGCCGCATGATTAAGATAAATCATGTCCGTCCAGGTATGAGGGAATTGCTTACGTGCTTCTTCGACGGTCATTTCTTTTTTCTCAAAATTTCTTCTACTTTTCTTACGTCAGCAGGTGTGTTTACCTCGATCGAGGCATTCTCAACTTGTACTGCCCTGATGTTATATCCATGATAAAGCCACTTTAATTGTTCAAGCTTTTCGATTTCTTCGAGTTCGGTTGAGGGCAGATGTCGTATTTCTTCTAAGATCTTTCTTCTGAATCCGTAAAGCCCGATGTGGCGCCAATACTGCATTCGTGATTGATTATCGCGGTCGAACGGGATTGTCGAGCGAGAGAAGTACATAACGTTATCCGATTTGTCCGTTACTACTTTGACAATATTAGGATTCGTTACATCTTCTAAATTCAGAATCGGAGCCACCGGTGTTGCTATTTGTACTTGAGCATCCTCGAAGCTCGCTCTCATTTTTTCGATCACCTCTTGCTCGATGAGTGGTTCGTCACCCTGTACGTTCATGATAATATCAATATCATCAGCGAGGTGGCGAGCGGCATAGGCAACACGATCTGTTCCATTCGGGCAGTCTTCTGGTGTCATGATTGCTCCTGCACCAAAACTGTTCACGTGCTTGGCAATCTCGTCGCTATCGGTTGCGACAACGACCATATCTATCCCACGAGCGAGTTTGCACTGCCGATAAACCCGCTCGATGAGGGTCATTCCGGCTATCATCTGGAGCGGTTTTCGGGGCAATCGGGTTGATCCGAGGCGCGAGGGGATAATAATTGCTGATTTCATTTGTACAAATATGCACTATACTTTTGGTTCGGCTCAAGGTTTCGGTAATTTCGGCTCGGCGTAAGTGAAAACAAATCCTCAAAAATAGCGTATTTTTGTAGGAACGTGATGAAGCAAACAGATCAGGAATTACTTCAGGCTATATCGGGTGGTGCATCTACTGCGCTCTCCGAATTCTATGATAGGCACTCAAAGCTTATCTATGGCGTGGTGCTGCGACTTTTAGGCGACTCGGACGATGCCGAAGATATCGTCCAGGAAGTATTTGTGCAAGTCTGGCGCAAGGCATCTACCTATAAACCCGAGCTTGGCTCTCCGAAGAATTGGGCACTCAGAATCGCGCATAACCGAGCACTCAATTTAATTCGTGCGCACAAAAGCCGAGGCAGGAAATTACAGGTCTCTATTTCGGACGAAGAGAGCAGGGTACTTTCATCTCCAGAGTTGATGGAGGATAATCTTTTGTCGCAGACGATGAGCGCGGAACGGATGGAGATTATTTCCTCGGCAATGCAGGACTTGCCAAAAGACCAGGTGATGCTCATTGACATGGCGTTCTTTCAAGGATATTCACATTCCGAAATTGCAGACGCATTGGGGATTCCGTTAGGGACAATTAAGACGAAGATTCGCAACGGATTACTTTCGTTAAGAAATTCATTGAGTTTTATGAAAGGCGAGCTTGCGGAGTAGATCATTCACATCCAATACTACGAATGACGTGTATTCGACTTGAGGCTAAGGGTATTTGAACGAAACATGAAACCAGAAAACGAACATATCGGCGATGAGAACCAACAGGTACAGCAGTATCTGATGGGACTAATGACCCCTGATGAAGAGGTTGCATTCGAGCACGCTGTCGCCAAAGACCCCCAGCTTGCAACAGAGTTGAAGGAATCGTCAACGCTGATGGAATCGCTCTACGAAAAACTTTCGAAGGGAATGCCCGCGCCAAGAAAAGGCCTCAAGAATACGATCATGTCGAAGATCACCGGAGAATTCAAGGACAGAGCAGATGCTGATTCCTACTTACTCAGAGCATCAGAAGTAGAATGGGCGAAGACGAATATCCCCGGAATAGATTTTAAGATCCTCTACAAAGATGAAAACGAGCGCACGATGTTTATTGCACGTCTGGCTCCTGGTGCTTCACTCCCATCGCACCGCAGACTGAGCACCGAAGAGTGCTTGGTCTTATCAGGCGATTTCTGGGCTGATGGCGAAAAACTTGTAGCTGGTGATTTCATCGCCGGTCGCGAAGGCAACGAGCCTGAAGCTGTCTATACCGAAGGCGGCTGCGAACTCCTCCTGAAGATGCGAATTCCTGAAGAGATTACTATGAATTAATCTATTGCATTTGTATCCGCAGGCGCATCCTCCACGGCTGATGCATGTACGTTCCGCTTAATCAGTACTTTGGTTTTTACCGACTCTGGATTCCTGCCTTCACGGGAATGACTGTTTACTTTTAACTCCCCAATCGCGGTCGGCTTTAGCATATTAATCCTCGATTATTAAATTTCCAACATCCACTCTTTCACCTCGCGTGTAATAGCCTCGTTCATTCGGACAATTTTTTTCTACCGGATGATTTCACTTTTTACATACATACTATGACTACCAAAAGAATACTATCTCTTATCGTTGTTGGGGTGATGCTGTTCTCAGCAACCTTCACAGCTCAGCGTTCTGAGGCTTCGAGCCATCGGGAAGCACCACTGATCAGTAATGATCCGCTTGCGGATAATACTGATCTCTACGCATTCCGTTCACCTGATGATCCGAACACCATCACGATCATTGCGAACTACATTCCATTCGAATTACCTGAAGGTGGACCAAACTACTTCAGCTTCGGAGAGAATGTTCGTTATGAGATTCATATCAAGAACAAAACGACAACGACAGGGGATGACATCACCTACCGTTTTACGTTCACGAATATGAATGAAGATCCAACGACATTCTTCAATATCCGTCTTGGTAAACAAAACCTCAAGACCACATACATGTGCCAAAAAAGCACTGATGGCGGTGTGACTTGGGCTACGATAAAGACTGGTGGCGTTGTGCCTCCTGCGAATATCGGCGCACGCTCGATTGATAATGCTACCGTTGGATTAGGAATGCCTTACGAGACAATCTGGAATAATGCGATCACCACTGCAACCACTGGCGAGACCATGTTCTGCGGACCAGTTGACGATCCATTCTTCGTTGATCTTGCCGGTATTTTTGATCTCGGTAATTTCCGTAAAGATGGCAAGGTTGATGCACTTGCAGGATTCAATTGCCATACAATTGCAATGAAGATCCCAATCAGTATGCTCCAAAAAGATGGCAAGTCTGTTTCGCAAGCAGCTAATATTTTGGATGGCGATTTCGTCATCGGAGTTTGGGCTTCAGCCTCACGACCAAAGATCACAACACTGATGAGCGATGGAAGCAAGCCGATGGTATCTGCTGACTATGTGCAGGTTTCACGCCTTGGAATGCCACTCACAAACGAAGCAGTTATTCCGATTGGAATGAAGGACAAGTGGAATGCAACCAGTCCATACAACGATTTACAATTTGCTACATACTTTGTAAATCCTGAACTTGCACTTTATTGTGGCAATGGTGATTTCGGAGCAGCAGTTGGAACGTTGCTTGATCTTCGCATTGACAAAAATTCACTCGGAGCTGGATTTGATTTCCGCAACGGAAAAGACGGACTCTACGGGTTGAAGGCAACGAATGCAGGTAAGGGTACAGCACTTGATACTGCACTCTTCGGAAATATCTTATTGCAACAAGGTGCACCTCGCTCGGTTGATATTCTTCCGATATTCTATACTGGCGCACCGAACTTGGCTCCGTACCAACTTGCAACTGGCAAGACAACCGGACCGCTCGCAAATGGTAAGCCATTTATCAATAACTTCTTGCCGACTCTTGGCGATATGCTTCGCTTGAATATGGCTGTGCCTGTCACACCACGTAACGATCCGAACTTCAGCTCTGAAGGACTCATTCAGGCTGCGGCGATTGGATTAACCGTTGCGCCATTTAACACAACAGCGAACTTGGAGAATATTCCGAACATGGACGGATTCCCGAACGGTCGCCGTCTCGAAGATGATGTTACACGTATTGAAATGCAGGCAGTAGGCGGAATTGTCCTGAATGCGATTGGCTTATGGACAGATGACTACGTTCCTGGCGTAACAGCGTCACCCGTTACACCTCAGCTTGCAGCAAAGCTCACATGGAATGCTGGCGTATCGCAGAATGACGTAGCATTCCGCGCCGCATGGCCTTACATGGCATTGCCTCATCGCGGTGCTGACGGACTTCGCACGCACAGTGCAGTTGCCGTTCAGCATCCAACATCTATCGGTATCAAAGCACCGAGGAATTTCTTCAATGGATCGAATTACCCGAATCCAGTGAGCGCTTCGACATCAATGAACTATCATCTCACCGATGCTGGTGATGTCAGAGTCGTGCTCTATGATATGAATGGTCGTGAAGTCACAACCGCATTCAGCGGGTACCAATCGGCTGGTGACTATACCGCAAATTGGAAGCCTGAGCAAAACATGAGCGTAGGCACATATTTCGCCGCTCTTCTCATTGATGGAGTTCGCTCGCATGAGATGAAAATAACGGTTACGAGGTAAGTAATCGCAACCAGTTATTCGATTAAATGGTGGCCCGAAAGGGTCACCATTTTTTACATATAATGCACAAAAAAGACACATCCAGTTCGGATATGCCCGTGTATTAGGTGCATCAAAACGACAAAAACAATGGCTATGAATCTCAAACACATTACTTACGCTTCGCTCATCGGCTTGATGAGCCTTGGATTTTTCTCCTGCACAGCAGTTGAGAGAGTTACGACAATGCCAGATCTCTCCGCCCGTTCGGGGGATACCACTTCGACTGAATTTGTCGTTGCACAGGCAACAGTCCGTCAACTTCGTAGTGAACTCGCAAAACATCCAGCCGATACAAAAGAAATGGTGAAGCTTGCGCAAGTGTATATCCAAGAAGCACGTGTATCCGGCAAGCACCACGAATATTTTCCAATCGCTGATCGGATTTTGAGCAGAGTATTGGGAAAAGACCCAAATAATTTTGAAGCAAACGTTCTGCGTGCTGGCATGATGATGACGCGTCATGATTTTATTCATGCCAAGCAGACCATCGAGAAAGCAATCGAGCGCAATCCGTATAATAGCGGAGCCTACGGCGTACTTTGCGATGCCAACGTTGAACTTGGTAATTACGACGAAGCAGTAAAGGCAGTTGATGCGATGATGAATGCTCGACCTGACTTGCGTTCGTATGCACGTGCATCATATCTTCGTGAACTTCACGGTGATCGTACCGGAGCAATCGAGTCAATGAAACTCGCCGCTGATGCTGGTGCCGCCGGACAGGAGAATCGTGCATGGGCTTTGTATAATCTCGGCAATATTTATTTGAATTGGGGTAAGCTTGATACGGCTGAGTACATATTCAAAGGAATTCTCGAAGAGCGTCCGAACTATAGTTTCGCGATGAGCGGGCTAGCGATGATCGAGTCAGCGAAAGGAAATTACTCACAAGCTATTGTATGGCTTGTCAAAGCATCGCAGGTTCAACCTGAGCATATTTTTATCGAACAGTTAGCCGATATGTATCAAGCGATGGGACAAAAGGATGAGGCGGAGCAATTCGAGAAAAAAGTACTTGATGCTTTCGAACTACATAGAGCTGATGGATGGAGTGTGGATCGTGAGTACGCAGTATTTTGCTTGAATCACAATATCCACTTATCAGAGGCGAAATCACTTGCAAAAAAAGACTATACTGCAAGACCAAATAACATTGATGCACTTGATACTTATGCTTGGGCGCTCTACAAACAAAGTTCCGCGAACGAAGCTTTGCCACTGATTGAACAAGCTCTGCGCATGAATTCACTCAGTGCAAACGTGCATTTTCATGCAGGCATGATTTATTCAAAGACCGGTAATGCTGAAAAAGCAAGAGCAGAATTGTCGAAGATTATCGAGGGCAAGCATTTCCTCAGCCCAATCGCTCGTCAAGAAGCAAAAAATACACTTGAGATGCTCTCAGGCAAAACTGCGGAATTGAAATAATAACTTTTCACGTAAGCTGACAATCACTACTATGAGACAAATTTCACTCATACTTATACTCCTACTGACGGTCTCAGTCACGAATGTTTGCAGTGCACACGATATTCATATCAGCTACGCACAAGCCGAGTTGAAGGGGAATACATTGTCCGTTAAAGTATCCTATTACAAGGATGATTTCTCGAAAGCAGTGAAGAGTTGGTATCAAGGAAGAGCAGACCATTTTTCGGACGAGCAATTCAAAGATGCAGAGTTCGAGTATGTGAAAAATTATTTCCGAGTCGCTACGAATGGGGATAACAAAGGAATCGTCGCTCCGAAGCTCATGAGCCGAACTGATGATGGCTCCACAGTTGTGATGCAGCTTGAATATACTTGTGCCAATCCATCACAGATAACAATTGATCACCGTGTTCTCTTCAAAGAATATTCCGATCAGATGAACATCTTTTTTATCAAAGCTTTTGGCAAAGAAGAAAATCACATCTTTACGCCTTCAAAACCTACGATACAAATTAAGCCGTAATGGGACAGCAATTTTCTACATTTTTTGGGATCGGATTCTATCATATCCTTGAAGGATACGATCACCTTCTCTTCCTACTCGGACTTATTATTGTTACGAAGGATTTTCGTTCGCTCTTCAAAGTTATTTCTGCATTTACCGTTGCTCACTCAACAACACTGATTCTTTCGGCTCTCGGCATTTTATCTTTGCCACCTGTTATTACGGAGTCATTAATTGCCTTATCAATAGTATATGTCGGGATCGAGAATGTGGTCAGAAAAGAAACGAAGAACAGATGGATCGTCGCCGGAAGTTTTGGCCTCATTCACGGCGCGGGATTCTCCGGGCATCTCACCGATATACTAAAAGGGATGATCGAAGGTGGCAACGTCTTTATACCTCTGACAGGGTTCAATGTGGGTATCGAGATAGGTCAGATCGTTGTCATATCAGTCGTATTTCCACTCATGTGGGTTGTGAGAAAATACGGCAAAGAAAAAGAAATCGTGCAAGAAGTATCTCGTGTGATAGCGGCTGTCGGTGCAGTGCTGTTAGTTTTCCGAGCTTTTGGGATGAATCCGTGACCTCGAGTAAAACTTCTAACAAATCATATCCAATCAAAAAGTCTAATCGGGAATGAAATTCTTTTATCTCATATTCTTAGCTCTATCGGTGTCTGGGTTGTATGGGCAGTCAGCAGGAGATAGAATACTTTCCCAATCCTCGGATAGAATTGTGCGAACGGGTAGTGCGAGCTATCAGAACACTCAGCAATACTTGACTCTGACTGTTCTAAACTCGAACCTCAGCGACAAAATCGTCCCTTATAATTCGGGAATAGCGAGCATTCCAATTGAAATCCTACCCAATGATACACCAATGTCTGAATCTCTGGTGACGAATTTCGTCAATGGAGTTTTCAATCTCTCAACATCATACCAAATAGGAGCATTTGAGATTTCGGCGAACCTCTCAAATATCTTGGATATTTCTGCCAATGCCATTGAACCCGATGCCTTCAATAGGATATTTGGGGATGTTGGGCTTATCTACACGCCCGGAGTACCTCGCTCAGTGTGGCTTGGTATAGCTTGTCAATTTTAAGAACCTGTTCCCCCGAACTCTTATCCCTTGCCTGCTGTTATTAGCGTCCCGAAAAAAAACGGGGAAATAACTTTAATTAAGACACTATGCCGCAACATAAGGGCGCTGAACGCCGAGTACGCTTATCTGAGAAACGTCGCATTGCCAATAAGGGCACAAAGATTGCTATGCGCAATCTATTCAAGGAATTTGATCCAGCCGCTCCGACTGCTGGTGATTCGCTCAAAAAGCTCCAATCTACACTCGATCGCTTAGCGAGAAAAGGGATCATCAAGAAGAATTTCGCCGCTAACAAGAAATCCAAATTAGCAAGATCCATCAAAAAAGTGACTGCGTAAGCATCTCTCAATCGCTGAGAAGCTTTTAGCCTGTCCTCTGGATGGGCTTTTTTTATGCCCCGACTCTGGATTCCTGTCTGGCTTTGGCAACTTCGTCTTCGATTGCTTCGCGGAGGGCGGGGGCGATGAAGATGTTATCTAAGCCGAATTCGTGCAGACCGATGGCGAGGGTGCGCGTTTTGCGTGTGATGGTGGAGCGACGGTTGATGACGAGCATCTTTTCTTCGCGGAGCAGACAGTAGCCGCCTTCAAAATTACCAGTCTCGAAGCGGAGCTTCAGACCCATTTCCGATGCAAGTGCTTTAAGAGATTCGAGAAGTTCTTCGCTTGTCAAGTTAGTTGGTAGTGTTTATTCGTTTGCAGAGGTTAGGCTAATTTGCCTGTGGTATCAATTGTGATTCCGCCGTGATCAATGATGTGAAGCTGTTCGGTGATATGAGCAACGACATCGCTTATCGGAAGTGACTTCGGGTTGAAACGCGAGCGCGCCGCATCAACCGCTTCTTGTAGCGAGCCAAGTTCACCACGAAGATAGAGCCAAACATGATACCCTAAACGATTGCGATCGTTTGGTTCAACAGTTGGTACAGCACGAACAGATGCGTAGGCCTTTTCAGCAAGCTCAGTATCATGCGCTACGGTTACGTTAATGGACATGTGCGTAAAGAAAATTACTTCGTAAAAACAAATTGCCCCTTGGCTATTAACTTGTCATTCAACATAAGCAAGGCAAAATATGTCCCGCTCTCAAGCCCTTCGGTGCTAAAAAAATATTGGACTAACTGTGTGCCACTATCCATTTTCTCCGATTCCGGCGTGATTTTTCGGACTTCATTTCCTTGAGTGTCATAGAGAAGTAATCTTGTTTGAGTATCCGAAGAGATGCTCATCGCAGATGGCATAGCGTGCTGTGCGATCATGTGTGTAGCATTCGAGGGATTCGGCACGAACCGCAACTCTGGTATCTTCTCAGGTTCAAAACTACTAATAGCTCCAAGTTTAACTGCTCCGTTCAATTTTTTAATAATTGCTCCATCTGGATCGAAGACGATACTATCTGGGATGAATGAGTTTTGGAAGGATGCCTCACTTATCCGCAGAGTGTCAAGTAGAACTTCGTGTCGTTCCGATTTCCCACCAAACGTTCGCGCCTCCACAATGATAGGCTGACGGAAAAATCCGATTCGCACTGAATCCTGTGTTTGCAACATCTGCAAGCGAACAGTCGAATCATGCTTTGACCATGTAACTGTGATTGCAGGGTGGCCGATTCCGAACATCCACTCTGCAACGAAATATCTCAAATCGCGCATCAAGGTATCTTCTACGATACCTTGAAAATCTTCGGTTGTAGCATTGGAGTAAGCCGTGTACTTACCGTACGCTCTGAGACCAGTAAAAAAATTTGCATCACCAAGTGTATATCGTAGCATTCCCAATACCGCAGCGCCTTTATTGTAAATAACAGGCGGATAGTTGTTGCGTGGGTGAGTGTAGTAGGGTGCACCGAATAGTGAGATCGTGTCTTGACCTTTTGTTAACGCGCTGGCGATATTCGAGTGCTGAGTTTGCCAATACGCCTTCTCCCCTGAAAACCGCTCCTGAAAAAGAGCTTCGCTATACGTTGCGAATCCCTCATTGAGCCAGGGTTCATTAAAATCAAAACAAGTTGTCTTATCTCCCCACCATTGATGGGCAAGTTCGTGAACAGCAGTGGTATTATTCGTATCCAAAACTGAATTGACGAGAGTGATCATTGTCTGATGCTCCATCGAGCCGATGGGCGCGATGACGTAACCGACTTTCTCGAAAGGATATTCACCAAAGAGCGAGTCGAAATAGACTAATGCTTTCACAACTCTCTTTTCCATCAAGGTACGTGCTTTTGCTGTATCTTTTGCAAAGGAATAGACATCGAATGGGATGTTGAGTGGATTCTTGATACTAAGTTTCTGGAATGGACCAAAAGCAAAGGTCAGCAAATAGGTTGCGATTGGATGCGTGATTTTCCATTCATAAAAATTCGTCTTGCCACCGTCTGTGCCAGCTAAATATCCTGTGAGTAAACCATTAGATACGACAATCCCAGAAGTATCAGCAAAAAAACGAAGCGTCACAGAATCAGCTTTATCATCGGGTTCATCAAAACATGGAAGCCAATGTCGTGTGCATGATACATACGGAGCATTAAATCCTACTCCCATCGCAAACATCATGTTCCCTTCGTTATGCACACCGCCCCATTTGTTTGTACCTTCCTCAACCATCCCTTTTCCGTGGTAATAAGTTTTGACAGTGAAGTTTGAACCATTGTGGTATTGGCCAGGGAAGCCGACGACCTTATACATCCCGTCTGAGTCTGGGGTCAAGAATGTTGCAGGCGCATCGTCAACGAAGACACTGTCAATCTCAATGAATTTGGCATGTTGCACAATCTCGGTGATTTCGCCCATCGAAAGTACGTTCATCTCGACCCAACCGGAAATCGTATTTTGTTTCCGGTCAAGCCAAATCGTTGCTTTATAGGACTTAACATCATAGCTTTTCATCTGATTTAGCCGAACGAGCGGAGCAAGCTGTCCCTGTGATGTCTCCGAAAGAATCATCATTCCAACGAATGCAACCAAAATGTGTGAAAATCGTATCATTAGCCCGTATATGAAAATGAGTCGTAAAAACTGTCAACCGAACTTACAACAGCCTAATCTAAGTTCTATTGGTATCAGAAACAATAAATGCCAACACAGAGCATAACACCAAATCACTCAGAGAAACTTCCTAACCATATTGTCGCCCATAGCGACGAAATGCGGGAGTTGCTATCTGTTGTTCGAGCGGTCGCACCGACGCTGATTACCATTCTCCTAACCGGGGAGAGCGGAACAGGGAAGGAAGTATTCGCTCGTCTTATCCATGATTGGAGTATGCGTGGCATTGGTCCGTTCATTACAGTGAACTGCGGAGCAATACCCGAAGGTCTGATTGAGAGCGAATTATTTGGTCACGAAAAAGGCTCGTTCACAGGTGCATCCTCGGAGCGCAAGGGATTTTTCGAAGCCGCCAAGGGGGGCACGATATTTTTGGATGAGATCGGCGAGATGCCACTCACTGCGCAAGTGAAGTTGTTACGTGTGCTCGAGACAGGCAAGTTCACTCGCGTCGGTTCGAGCGCCGAGCGGACGACGGATGCGCGCGTCATTGCCGCCACGAATCGTGACCTTGAGCATGAAGTTCGTGATGGTAAATTCAGAGCAGATCTATTTTACCGCCTCCGTGCAGTCATGCTCAGACTTCCACCACTTCGGAATCGGAGAGAAGACATTCCATTTTTGGTAGATGCAATTTTGGAGGATTCGGTGAAGCGACATTCGCTCGTCCATACTCCGCATCTTGAACCCGAAGCAATTTCGGAATTGACAACGAATGAGTGGCGTGGAAATATCAGAGAATTACGAAATACGCTCGAACAACTTTCTGTCATGTCATTCTCACCACTACATCATGCTTCGCTCGGAATAATCACGGGTGAGGATGTGCGTAGCGTGTTGCACAAATCAATTGAGGGTGAGATTAGTACCCATCACACTTTTGCACTCTCGCAATTACCGCCTCCACCACAGCAGAGTTCGGAGTTGGCACTGATTTATCGGGCATTGTTGGAGCTCCGTCTCGAGATTGGACAAATCAAAGAAATGCTTGCTCCACAGAAGAATGATGCACGTCTTGCCCTGCCATTAGGGAATGTATTACCCGATCTATCGTTCAACGAACTCAATATGAAACTGCAAGAGGAAGCATTGATTCATCAAGCACTCAGGAGATTCGAAGGTGATAGGAAGCTTGCCGCGCAGGCGCTTGGGATTAGTGAACGATCACTCTACAGAAAACTAAAAGAATTTGAAGAGGAAAAATAATGTATAAGAAGCTGTTCTCTATTTTACTGTTTGCGCTATACTTTTTTTCGGGTTGTTACTCGTTTACCGGAGCAAGCCTTCCTGCTGGAATTAAGAGCATTGCTATCCCACTTGCAGCCGACAACTCAAACTTTGCGCAAGCGGATTTGCGGCAAAAGCTGACAGATCAATTGGTTCAGAAATTTACGCACGATGGTTCGTTGCAAGTTCGCGATAGAAGTTCATCCGATGCATTACTTGACGTAACGATTACGAGTATCTCCGATTTGCCGACGGGTGTCTCGGCAGATCAAGTGACAAACAAACGGATTACGATTTCAGTGGAAGCCACGTATCGTGATATGAAGAAACAGAAATTATTTTGGACTCGCACTTTTCAGCAAACGGCTGATTATCCCATCTCTGCAGCACTTGCCGGACAACAAACCGCACTCAAAAATGCCGAGGACAAACTCTCCGACGAGTTGCTCTTAGGAGTTATTTCGAATTGGTGATGGAATCCATTGTTTTTTGATATTGCACATTCCACCGCGTATCAACTTCTTTCCAATTTGTTTTCCAAATTATCTGATAGCCGAAATACAGACCAAATGCTAACATCGCTCCGCCAGTGAAATGGTTAATCCTTCTGAGTGTGAGAGGTTTGAGCGACGTAGAGCGTTTTGCAAAATAGCGAACGACTGTGAAGAACCAACCAGCGGTGCCGATGCCTGCCCCAATCGCAAACCCGAGAGCTGATGAGTAACCTGTGAGTGAGATGCCTTGATTATTCCAGAATGAACTGATGAATATCCACTCTGGTACACCAGCAATGTTTGAGGCATAGAGAAGAACTCCGAGAAAAAATGAGCCAACATAGCTTGCCTTTTTTAACGGTAATCTTGAAAGCCGCTCTTCACCTTTGAGTTCGCGCTTTGTATCGGCTGCCGAAGGAGCAAAGGGTTGAGTCTCTTTTTTCGAAAGGAGAGAAGTAATCCCAAGATAGAGCAATAATCCGAAGCCAAGGATCTTGAATGAAAGATTGAAAATAGGGGAGTTCAGTAAGAATACATTGATCTGCGTAGCACCTCCGCAATAGATCACATCCATCAGTGCTCCGCCAAGTCCGACGACAAATCCATGTTTGTAGTTTAGATTTATTGTACGCGAAATCGCTGCCGCATTTGTCGGTCCGATCGGCATGGAAATCAGCCACCCAGACATAAATCCTACGATTATTGCTAAAATCATTGATGCAAAGATACCTCCGCGAAGAACCGATCAAATAATTTATACCGATAGCACTTGATTAGATGTCTGTCACAAAATAAGTTGTATTTTTGTATGTTGATGAATCTTACAATCGAATTTGCGATAGGGTAAAATCATTTTTGTAGAACTATGAGAAGTATCAAACTCTTCACGCTCGCTGTACTCGCATTTCTTTTTTCGCAATGTAAGGTAACCGCCCCGACTGACACAGCGGGTTCTTCATCGCTTGTCACGGAAGTTTTCAAAATTCTTGATATTACGGAGAATCGATTCTTACACTTCGGGGATTCAACAAATGGTAATCCTTGGAAAGCAATCATGCGAACGGCAGACTGGCTTCAGACGCAAGCGAACGTTCAGTCAGTTGAAACCCTCGATAGCATCTACATTCGTGTTACGTTAAAATCCGGTTTGAAAGCAATGTTTCATTTTGATGAAACGGATGCGAACGGAAAGACACTATTCCGGGGTGGGGGACATTCGAATGGAAAAAACGACATGAGTCTGGAGCCATCACCGCATCTGTTATCAACTAATACAATCAAGAATAAAAAGGTTTTAATTTTTTCTCCGCCCTATTATGAATTCTATGCCAATAACAATGAGATGCAAAAAGTCCTGGACCTATTGCACAGTTCGTCATTAAATCTGAATGTTACGTTACTCAAAAATGAGGAATGCTCTTTTGATGTGGTTAATACATTCGGAGACTACGGTCTTGTCATCCTCGATACTCACGGAAAGCCTGATGGGTTTATGGTCGGTGGTGTTGATACAACTTCCGATACAACTCAATGGCTTGCGGGCTTGACTCAGGATCAGCTTAAGAGTCTTGCAGACACCCATGCAGGCGAAGGAAGCTACAATAAAATTCTTTCCGGCGATATCACTTTAGAGATGAGTGTCAAGGTGAATCCGACCCACTTTCAATGGTCCAAGGTTCAACACATGTACAAGTTCATCACATTCATGCTGAATTCCAGATACCTAGCTACGATACCAGATCTTAGCAAGACTGTTGTTTTCGGAAATATGTGCTATAGTGGTTGGAATTTCATTGGTCATAAAAACAGCTACTTTGTAGATGATCCAATCCGAGCCGCATTTTTGGCAAAGCACCCGATTAGCTATTATTGTTATCATTTTGGCGATCCGAACTCTGACCTATCCCGGACTGTCTATGATGACTTTGCACATGTGATGGAGGACTCGTTACTCAGTGGTCTGGTGACGAATCGAGATAGTACTGGTCAGGTGTACCTGGAGCCAAATGGTACAAAGTATTATGATAACTTCGCCCCTGCAAATTATACAAAATTATTTTTTAATCATTATGGCGCTGATGATTATAGTTACGCCCTCTGTGGTGATGACCTTCTCGACACACGCGATGGACAGATTTATAAAACAGTTTGCATCGGCAAGCAAGTATGGATGGCGCAGAATCTGAATTACAATGTTGCGGGAAGTCATTGTCCCTATGACGATGGATCGCTGTGTGCTAAGTATGGCAGATCATACGATTGGAAAACTGTTTTAGCGGGTTCAGATACCACTACAAAAATCCCAAGCGGAGTTCAAGGTATTTGTCCAAAGGGTTGGCACATTCCAAGTCCCGGAGAGTTCGATCAGTTAGTGACATTTCTTGGTGGTCCGTCGCTTGCAGGAGGGAAGATGAAAGATACAGTCCTATGGGACAGTCCAAATGCAGGTGCAACAAACTCAAGCGGATTCTCTGCTCTTCCTGCTGGGCTTTGGACTGGTACACCTAACAACCAATACGCGTTCGGACGCCAGGCGTATTTCTTAACAACAGCGCAAAATCAAGGATTACCGATACAGTATTTGTTAGATACAGCAGGACCGGTGTTAAATTGGTACGGTGGCACATACGGTTCCAATTTTGCTTCGTGTAGATGTGTGAAAGATCCCTAAGCTTATTTTTTTACGGATAATATTGTTCTCTCCATTTGCCTGAGATGTTGGAGGTCGTGGTCTGCCATAATATCAAGAATCCGGTATGTATCTATTTCGCCAAACTTCGAGTGCATCCCTATGCGAGCAAGATCTTTCTCATTAAGTGCTTCGACAAGTTCGATTGTTTCATTGCGAGATGCCTTCCAGTCAGCGATGCCTTGATGAAAATCTTGCTCGTTGTATTTGTTCGTCTTCGCAAGTTCATCAGGATCAATTCTCTCGAAGTGCGGCTCGTCCTCATGCAACATCAGGTGAATGCGTCGCTGCCAAAGTTCTTCTACCTCGAGTAAATGGTAAATGATCTCATTCACTGAGAATGCAATTTGATCTGGTTTGAGGGTCCTCAGTGAAGGTGGGATTACCTCCGCATAGGTGATTACCCTATGTATCGTATCTCTTAATTTTATGATTTGTTCTTCAATCATAGTTCGTCTGAAATTACTCCTCCTCCGTTTGTCTCAATTTTTCCAACACAGAAAAATCCTCAAGCGTTGTGGTATCACCTTTTACATTTCCGGTGGATGCAAGCTCGCGGAGTAATCTGCGCATTATCTTTCCTGATCTCGTCTTCGGCAATGCATCCGAAAAATGAATATCATCAGGTTTCGCGAATGATCCGATTTCCTTAGCAACATGTTCACGCAATTGCGATTTAACTTCCTCGCTTCCAATGGAGCCAGACTTCAAGGTAACGAACGCAACAAGCGCCGAACCCTTGATCTCATCCGGTCTGCCAACTACAGCGGCTTCAGCAACGCTTGAGAATGAGACAAGTGCGCTTTCGACCTCCATCGTGCCAATTCGGTGGCCACTTACATTGATGACATCATCGACGCGCCCCATGATCCAGAAGTAGCCATCCTTATCTTGTCTGGCACCATCTCCAGTGAAATAGATATTCGGGAATTCAGTGAAGTATTGCATCTTGAATCGCTCAGGGTCTTTATATATTCCTCTGAGCATCCAGGGCCAAGGTTTTTTAATGAGTAGGAATCCGCCTTCGTTTGCCTTTACTTTCACTCCTTCTTTATTCACAACTTCTGGCTGAATTCCAAAAAACGGTAAAGTCGCTGAGCCAGGCTTTGTGGCGATTGCTCCAGGAATTGATGCTATCATGATTGCACCGGTTTCTGTTTGCCACCACGTATCGGTGATAGGACATTTTCCACCGCCAATTATTTTCTGATACCACATCCACGCTTCTGGATTGATCGGCTCGCCGACGGTGCCAAGTAAGCGAAGCGAGGAAAGGTCGTGGCGTTTGGGGAATTCATCTCCTGCGCGGATAAACGCACGAATAGCAGTCGGAGCGGTGTAAAAGATGCTAATTTTTCTGCGTTCGATGATATCCCAAAATCTTCCGAAGTCCGGAAAATTCGGCGCACCTTCATACATCATAATTGTTGCACCGTTCGAGAGAGGTCCGTATATCACATAACTGTGTCCCGTAACCCAACCTACGTCAGCTGTGCACCAAAAAATATCTTCGTCCTTCATATCGAAAATATATTTTGTCGTCAGGTATGCTCCGAGTAAATACCCTCCTGTTGAGTGCACGATGCCTTTTGGTTTTCCTGTAGTCCCTGAGGTATAGAGAATAAAAAGCGGATGTTCGCTATCGAGTGCAACGCATTCGTTGGTTGCACTTGCTTCACTCATCAACTCCTGCCACCAATGATCTCGGCCGCTTGACATCATTACTTCTGTACCGGTCCGCTTGAGGACGATCACTTTTTCGACAGTCGGACATCCGGTGCCGAGTAACGCATTATCTACATTCTTTTTTAATTCGATCACCGAGCCTCTGCGGAAAGTGCCATCGGCAGTAATAATAATTTTTGCTTCAGCATCATTTACACGGTCACGAATTGCTTCGGCGGAGAATCCACCGAAGATAACTGAATGCGTTGCACCAATTCGTGCACATGCAAGTACTGCGACTACAAGTTCGGGCGTCATTCCCATATAGATTGCGATGCGGTCGCCTGATGTTGCTCCAAGTGAAATCAACATATTCGCGGCTTTGCATACCTCGCGGTGTAGCTGTTGATAGGTAAGTGTACGCTCATCGCCGAACTCTCCTTCAAAAATAATCGCTGCTTTATTTCTGCGTGCTGAGTCAAGATGTCTATCGAGGCAATTGTAGCTTGCATTAATTTTTCCGCCAACGAACCACTCGGCAAAGGGTGCTTTCCAGCTCATTACTTTTTTCCATTTCTTAAACCAGTGTAGTTCTTCGGCTTGCTTTGCGAAAAATTTCTGCGGGTCGGCGATGCTTGCCTTATACATTTTTTCATATTGTTCTAGCGAGGAAATGTTGGCAACTGCACTAAATGTTTTCGAAGGCTTAAAAACTCTTTTCTCCGAAAGAGCTGATTCGATATGGGTTGATTGTTTCTTTGCTATCATATTGATTTAACGTTGGACTACAAAAATACCTCCACCGAGCAAGCAAGAATGGAAATCCCTGTTCTTGGGAGAATCAAATTGGTAGGGGCAGGCTTATAACCTGCGCCTACAGGTAAGGTGCAATTCGATGAATCAGTGGGACGGACTCTTAGTCCGTCCCGAAAATTCGAACGGACTGAGAATCCGTTCCACTGGGACTGTGATTTCACAATCCAGACAGTCAAAGAATAGCCCGAACCTTTTCTACTCGAATGCAATTGATTGCAGTTCAATATGGATATGCAAATGGACCAAGATCGGAGCGAAATCGTATGGATTACTGGTGCTTCTAAAGGCATTGGATATGCTTGTGCACGAGTGCTGGCAGCATCGGGTATGCGTGTTGTCATGAGTTCGCGCAATCGCAACGAGCTTGTGAATGCTGCAATGGCTATCCGAGCCGAGGGTGGAGATGCCCGCGCTGTGCAGTGCGATGTTTCAAACGAAGAGGATGTCGAGTGGGCGATTAAAAGTATTATGAAAGAGTATGGCGAAGGACCAGACATTCTCATCAACAATGCTGGGATTTCTCCGTATCAAAATATCGAAGATACCACGTCGAAGATTTTCGATGAAGTTATTGGAATAAACTTGATAGGAAATTTTATGTGTGCCACGGCAGTCTTGCCTGAGATGATTCGCAAAGGCAAGGGTACGATCGTTCAAATGCTATCCATCGCATCCACAAAAGCTTTTGCAGGTGGTGTGGCATACGGAGCGTCTAAATTCGGTGCGCTCGGATTTACGAATGCGCTTCGCGAAGAAGTTCGCCACCAAGGTATTCGCGTTGTATCTGTTATGCCCGGTGCAACGGAGACGGAAGCATGGGATGAGCAAGAGCGCGATGCCTATCGTTCACGAATGATGCAACCGGGTGACATCGCCAAGGCTGTATCTGATGTTCTTGCTCAACCACATCGAACGATGGTTGAAGAAATTGTTTTACGACCGATCGGCGGAGATTTATAATTTTTTTTTCGAATGCACAAAAATATTCACGCACCCACAGGTACCGAACTCACGTGCAAAGGCTGGCTACAAGAAGCCGCGTATCGGATGATACAAAATAATCTTGACCCCGATGTTGCCGAACGTCCCGACGAACTTGTCGTTTATGGTGGATCGGGTAAAGCTGCACGCAACTGGGAATGCTACGATGCGATTTTACGATCTCTCAAAGATCTCGAGAATGACGAGACACTTCTTGTCCAATCAGGCAAACCAGTTGGGATCATGAAAACATATCCTGATGCACCGCGAGTTGTAATTTCAAACTCTCAGATCGTACCCGCTTGGGCAAATTGGGATGAATTCCGCAGACTCGAAGCGAAGGGCTTGACAATGTTCGGGCAGATGACAGCTGGAAGCTGGATATACATCGGTTCACAAGGCATCGTCCAAGGAACCTACGAAACCCTCATGGAATGCGCGAAGCAACATTTCGGTGGCTCACTTGCTGGACGAACTGTACTAACCGCCGGTCTTGGCGGTATGGGTGGTGCACAACCACTTGCTGGGAAAATGGCAGGAGCTGCAATCTTGTGTATAGAAATAGATCAGTCACGAATCGAGAAAAGAATTGCAACAGGGTATTGCGATAAGTGGACTGGTGATGTTGATGAAGCTATTCGTTGGATAGACGATGCGAAAAAAGAAAAGCAAGCCATCTCCGTCGCTTTGCTTGGAAATGCATCGGAAATTCTGCCTGAGCTTGTCAAGCGCAATTGGATTCCGGATATCGTCACCGATCAAACGAGTGCGCATGATCCACTCCGAGGTTATTATCCTGCTGGATATTCGAAAGCCGAGGCAGATAAGCTCCGCGAAACATCTTCGAGTGAATATGTGAAGCATTCGCTCGATTCGATTGCAACGCACGTTCGTGCAATGCTCGAGATGAAATCCAGAGGCGCGATTGCATTTGATTACGGAAATAATATCCGTGGCGAAGCGCTGAAAAATGGAGTAAGTAATGCATTTGATATTCCAGGTTTTGTACCCGAATATATTCGTCCACTTTTTTGCGAAGGCAAAGGACCATTCAGATGGGTTGCGCTCTCAGGCGATCCCGAAGATATTTACACAACCGATAGAGAAATTCTCAAATTATTTCCGAACGATGAAATTCTTCATCGTTGGATTCCACTTGCGCAAAAGCATATACATTTTCAAGGACTCCCCGCTCGCATTTGTTGGCTTGGAATGGGTGACCGTGCGAAAGCGGGATTACTCTTTAACCAGTTAGTGCGTGATGGAAAGGTGAAAGCACCAATCGTCATCGGTCGTGACCATCTTGATTGCGGCTCGGTCGCAAGTCCGAATCGAGAAACTGAAGCCATGAAAGATGGTTCAGATGCGATTGCCGATTGGCCAGTTCTGAACTTTGCAATGAATGCCATCGGCGGAGCGACATGGGTATCGCTTCATCACGGAGGTGGAGTGGGAATTGGGAATTCAATTCACGCTGGTATGGTAATACTCGCTGATGGGACTGATGAGGCAGCAAAACGCTTGCAACGATGCCTAACCTATGATCCGACAATGGGAATTTTACGTCATGCCGATGCAGGGTACGAGAAAGCGGCATCGGTGGCGAAAAGCAACGGGATTCGGATACCTATGAATGTTTGAGAAGTTACCATCAGTGAGAGAGTTGCTATAACTCCTCGCGATGACGCTTTTCTCAAACTGGTCTTACAACATCTCAACACCAATTACTCCTTAAAAATACTTTTCAATTGCTTGCGGAAGCATTTCTCGCCAGGTGGGCCAATCGTGTTTCCAGGTTTCATCCCAGCATTCAACGAAGTTAGGGATCTGTTTTTGTCCGAGCACCTCCGCCATCTTCCAACTACCTGAGGGATCTTCGTAGTCGCCACTACCTGTGTAAAGGTATATTTTTTTGTCGTTGCGCAACTGGCTCAAGATGTTTTGATCTTCGAGATTCGGCAAATAATCCATCGGTGAATTGAAATACACATCTTCATCGAAATACCCTTTCGCGTACTCCTTGAGGTCATAGACTCCGCTCATACCAATTGCTCCATCAAAAAGATCGGGGCGGCGCAGTAGAGTATTGAGTGCATGGAGTGCACCGAATGAGACACCTGTTGTATAGAGCTTTTGTCCGTCTATCAAATTTTTGATATATGGGTACACCTCATTTACGATGTACTGATTGTATTGTTGATGACGGATAGCTTTTTGACGGGGTTCGATCTCGGAGTTGAGCCAGCTCTCGGAATTGATTGAGTTAATCGAGAAGCAACGGATGCGCCCTGATTCGATATGGTGCTTAATCGAATCCACAAGATAGAATCGCTCGTACTCAAGGTAGTCCGCGGCAGCTGATGGGAACATCAGGAATGCGGGTCCCTGAAATCCGTACGATACGATGGGCATATCCTTGCCAAGGTTATCCGAGTGCCATGAATCAAGTGTTCTTTGCATAAAGTCTGAGAGTATGAGAAAAAGTGAACTTCAACGCCAAATTAACGGTAGTATAACCTTCTTTTAACGAAACGGATTCATGGGAGATTTCTTACATTCACTTTTTTCCTCCGAAGGCTTGCGCCAGATGGTTACAAACGGCGGAATACCTGTGCTCTGCCTTATCATATTTGCCGAGACGGGCTTGCTCGTTGGTTTCTTTTTGCCAGGCGATACACTTCTTTTCTTGGCAGGCTCACTCGCCGCTACTGGAGAAATCGAGATGAATGTATTCGTGATGATCGTGCTCCTCACGCTCGCTGCGATCATCGGCAATTCTGTTGGATACTACATTGGCGCAAAAGCGGGTAAAAAATCATTCGACCGCCCGAACTCACAATTCTTTAAGCGCGAATATCTGATCAAAACACATAATTTCTATGAAAAATATGGTGGCATCACGATGATCTTGGCAAGATTCTTGCCGATCGTCCGCACCTTTGCCCCTGTCGTCGGCGGAACGGTGGGCATGAGCAAGCAACGATTCACGATCTACAACATCGTCGGCGGTATTCTCTGGATCGGCGGAGTAACCATGCTCGGATTTTACCTCGGAAAAACTTTTCCCGATATCATCAAGTACCTCCAGATAGCCGTCGTCGGTGTGGTTATCGTATCGCTCTGTTTACCAGTAGTTGGATGGTTGAAGAGCCGGATGAAGTAACATTAAAACTATGTTCGTGGATTTTCTTAAACTGATTGTACTGATCCAGTTTTTCCATTTGGAATTATATGAAAAAATGCGTATATTTGTGTCTTAATGATCAAACACAAACAGACTTAAATGGTTATTTTGATAGTTTTACTTGCTGTCGTTTTTATTGCTTGGAGCATATATAATAATAAAAAAGAATCTGCAGCACTTCTGGAGAAAGAAAAAACGACAGCTTATTTCAAAGATCACCCTGAAGAAAAGGTAGAAAACGATTATCATCTTACTTACCGATTTGGGAAATATCTTACAGGACACCCAGACATTAACACTTCTCAGCTTGCTGACATACGTGTGGCGCGTGATAGAATTGAGGTAATTAGTTCCGATGGAGACTACGGAGAAAACATTCTCGCCACAATACCAATTCTTCAGGTAAAATCCTCGAAGGTCGAGGACAGGAGTACGGTCGAATCTAGAATCACTGCAACAAGGCTAGTAGCTCTTGGGGTATTTGCTTTTGCTGCCAAAAAAACTGAAAAGCACCCTGATTATTATTTAGTAATCGAGTGGAGTGATGGGAAATTCGATTTTGAGACAATCTTTGAATACTTTATTCCAGAGGCGAACGAGCTTGCAAATACAGTTAGTAACGCAATAATAAGAAGATGCAGAGAGCAGTCCCAGTAAATACTGCATAGGAATTTGAGCTACTGCGTACTAAACCGATTTTTTTTCGGCATATTTTATTGTGGATCCGCCTATAGGCAGGGTTCGTAGCGCAATGAAATGGATAGGAATTATTTCATCGCTGCTTCCAAAATTTTTTTGCACAAGTCCTCAAAGCTCATCCCTGCGGCTTTGGCAGCTTTTGGGACAAGGCTGGTTTCTGTCATCCCGGGGAGTGTGTTGATTTCGAGGCAATAGAATGTATTATCGGGTTTGAGACGATAATCCACTCGCGCATACCCTGTGCAATCACAACAGTTATAGACATTGAGTGCAGATGCTTGAATTTTTTTTGTAAGTTCATCCGGCAGATCAGCTGGTGCGAAGTATTGCGTCATGCCTTTTGTGTATTTATGATGGTAATCATAAAATCCACCTTCGGGGGCTATCTCGACTATCGGTAGTGGCTTCCCATCGAGAACAGTCACAGTCAGTTCTCTTCCTTCGATGAATTCTTCGATGAGTGCGCCTTTGGAATATTTCCATGCAAGTCGTATCCCCGCTTCTATATCAAAATCTGCTTGAGTTGAAATTGTAAGTCCAACGGTCGAGCCTTGATCATTTGGTTTTACAACGATTCCGCCAGGCATCTTGGCAAGTGAATCTTTCATCACGTTCTCAAGCAACTCCGGTGTTGTGCTCGAAATGAAATTCCATTTCGGTGTGGGTATCCCACCTGCTTGCATCAGAATTTTCGTATAAGCTTTATCAATGGAGACAGCAGATGATCGAGAGCCACTACCCGTAAATTTCTTCCCCAATAATTCGAGCACGGCTTGCACTGGTCCGTCTTCGCCAGGTACTCCGTGCAATCCGATGATCACTACATCAGCTTTTCGGACAGTATCTGAGACAAGACAATCCACGAAGACGCTCCCTTGCGAAAGCTCGCCAAGCTCTTCGGGTGTGGGCGCATGTGCTTTCGCAGGTGTGGTTGAGTATTCTGCTACGCTCATAGACTTGCCTGTGGCGGGGTCAAGAAGGGTTACATCATGCCCGAGCGCTACATAAGCCTTTGCCATTGCATAGCCCGAAAGCAGAGAAATCTCGCGCTCAGCACTTGTGCCACCGAATAAAACGCATAAATTCATAGAATTGAGAATTTAGAGTGTCAAATGAATTGTTGCAAAACTACGATGAACCGGTGATTGATACCGAGTTATCGCAATTCTATCGCCAACAACTGTGAGAGTTACAACCAGAACTATAGCCGAAAAAAAACAGCGCGGTGAAAAAATCACCATGCTCACCGCGTATGACTATACCTTCGCACGCTTGCTTGATGATGCCGAGATAGATATGCTCCTCGTTGGCGACTCGCTCTCGAATGTGATACAAGGAAATGACACGACTCTACCTGTCACACTTGATGAGATGATCTATCACACGAAAGCTGTCGTCAAAGGCGCAACCAAGTATTCGATGGTGGTGTGCGATCTTCCTTTCATGTCGTACCAGACAAGCGAGAAAGACGGATTCCGCAACGCTGGAAGAGTGATGAAGGAAACTGGAGCTGGCGCAGTAAAGCTCGAAGGTGGCGAGAGAGTTTGTGGTACGGTGAAGCTAATGACTGACAACGGAATTCCCGTCTGCGGGCATTTAGGACTTACACCACAATCAATTAATCAGTTTGGCACGTATCGGACGCGTGGCACTACGCCTGAGGAAGCTGACAAAATCAAACAAGATGCACTTGCGCTTCAAGATGCCGGTGTGTTTGCGATTGTACTTGAAAAAGTACCAGCCACGTTAGCGGCTGAGGTCACGGCAATGCTGAAGGTTGCAACAATCGGTATCGGTGCCGGAAGCGGATGCGACGGACAAGTTCTTGTGCTTCACGATATGCTCGGATTGAATGAAGAATTCCATCCCCGATTCGTTCGCAAATATCTGAACTTGGCTCAGGATGTTCGTACTGCATTTAAACGTTATAGTGAAGATGTTCGGAGCGGAGACTTCCCAAGTAAGGATGAGTCGTACTAACGAACAGATTTATTTTTATCTTGCTCCAAAACTCTGCGTATTTTCGTTCTTGATAACACAGATGAATTGAAGTATGAAAGCAATAATAATGGCCGGCGGATTCGGAACTAGGTTGAGACCGCTGACGATGAATCTCCCAAAACCTATGGTCCCGCTGATGAATCAGCCAATGATGGAGCATATCGTAGAATTGCTAAAGCGTCACGGTTTCAACGATCTGACTTCACTCCTCTACTTTCAACCTGAGGCAATTACATCGTTCTTTAATGATGGCTCCGACTTTGGAGTGAGGATGAACTACACTCGCGCCGAAGCAGATTACGGCACGGCTGGAAGTGTGCGAAACGCTACCGAACAACACGATATTAAAGAGAGAATACTCATTATCAGTGGCGACATCCTCACCGACTTTGATCTCTCTGCCGCACTTGCATTTCATGAAGAGAAGAAAGCAGTTGCAACAATCGTACTGACGCATGTCAAGAACCCCTTGCAATTTGGTGTAGTCATCACAGAAGAGGATGGCAAGATTGAACGCTTTCTCGAAAAACCATCGTGGGGCGAAGTCTTCAGCGATACAATCAATACAGGAATTTATATTTTAGAGCCAGAAGCATTCGAGAGAATCCCGTATCGTCGCGAGTTTGATTTTAGCAAAGATTTATTTCCGCTCCTGCTCGAAGAGAAAGCGGGCCTCTACGGATATATTGCCAATGGATATTGGAGAGACATCGGAAATCTGATTGAGTATCATGAAGCTCACCTTGATGTATTGGCTGGGAAGGTTGGAGTCACGAACGCAGGTACGGACAAACCTCACGCTACGATTGGAAAAAATTCACAGACTGATGGAGTGATATTCGAGGGGCAAAATCTGATTGGCGATAACGTAACTATTGCACCAGGAACGACACTACTAAATTCCGTAATCGGTGACGACGTTTCCATTGGTGCCGGTGCTTCACTCGAAGATGCTGTGATCTGGAAAGGTGTAACCATTGGCGAACGAGCCTACATTAATCATGCAGTTGTGTGTGCTCACACGAATATCGAAGCTGGTGCAAAAATTCACGAGCATGTATTCATCGGTGAGCGGTGTCAAATTGGGGAGAACGCCGAACTCATGGCGAACATAAAGCTGTGGCCACAAAAGCAAATCGAGGGTGGTTCGATTCTGCATACGAGTTTGGTTTTAGAGGATCGTTGGTCAAAAGCACTCTTTACGAATTCCAGAATTTCTGGTGCATCAAATATCGAAATCACCCCAGAATTTACCGCAAAAGTTGGCGCTTCACTTGGTGCATTGGTTGGCATGGGGCAGTACGTTGTGATTTCGCGCGATAGCGACCCAGGTTCACGCGTGATCTCGCGCGCGCTCACAAGCGGACTGATGAGTGCAGGTGTTCAGGTGCGCGATCTGGAGCAAACACCGATTCCGCTCACGCGGCATGACCTGCTTAATGGCAGACAAGCGGCAGGCGTGCATATTAGAAAAAATCCGAACGAGAAGCGACGCAGCGATATCATCTTTTTTGATTCTGATGGCAAAGACCTCACTACCTCAAAGGGCAAAACGATTGAAAGATATTTCTTTGGTGAAGACTTTCCGCGCGCTCCATTCGATAAAGTTGGTTCAATCGAATTCCCAGTTCGCACAGGTGAGGCATACAGAAGAAATTTTCTGAAATCAACTGACACTGAAATTATCAGCAAATCAAAATTCAGAATTGCAATTGATTATTCCTTCGGAATCACCTCAACCATTTTTCCGAATATCCTTGGCACACTCGGCGCAGAGGTTGTCGCATTAAATGGTTATCTTGATCCAACGAAACTCACTCGCGCCAAGGAAGAATTCAAGCGTTCGTCCGAACAGCTGAAAAATATCGTGACGTCACTTAGTTACGATGTCGGCTTCATGCTTGATGCCGGGGGCGAACGCATTTCGGTTATAGATGAGAAGGGAACATTCCATCACAATCAAAATTTATTGACACTCGTTACGAAATATTTTCTTGAGAGCAGAAAACGTGAGGGCAAACCAGCAAAGATAATTTCTGTGCCGATTTCTGCATCAAATGAAGTTGACACAGTTGCGGCGGAGTATGGTGTGGAAGTCGTCTATACAAAAAATTCTCACGCCGCGATGATGGTGGCATCGAATAATCCTGATGTGAGTTTTGTTGGCGGCACAAGAGGGGGCTTTATTTTTCCGGATTATTTCTTTGCTGTTGATGGAATGTACAGTGCGACCAAATTGCTGGAGATGATGGCTCGCACTGAACTTTCGATTGGCGAAATTGCTAAGGACCTTCCACATCGAGTGCAATCACACAGACAGGCATTTTGTCCACAAGATCAACTTGGTACAGTCATGCGGCGTGCGATGGATCACACGAAATCCATGAAACGAACCCTTGTAGACGGAATTCGTTTTTCACCGATACCGGGAAGTTCTGCGTGGGTCTTAATTATTCCTGAGAAGGAGAGACCGTACTGTGAGATTCTCACTGACGCAGACTCTCGCGAAACAGCCGATGTGCTCGCAGAGGAATATTCTGCACAAGTATATGAATGGCGGAAAGGTAGTTGATTTATTTTATAATGCTAACAGATGAATATGATAAAGATGAATAAGATACTTATTTTCGTAGTGCTATTGGCAATCACACAAACCCTCTCGGCTCAGGACAAATGTTGCATGATGCCAAAGCAAGCAAGTTTCGCTTCGTTTGCAGTCGAAGATGAATTTATCCGCGCTCATGCCGAGCCGATTGCATTTAGAGCTACTGGTTTAGCAGGCACAACAATCTCATTCGCTGTTGGCACCGATGCGAAAGGCTCTGCATACTTTGTGAAATCAGAGAAGCATCCGAATAAAGTAATCCTCCTTTTTCATGAGTGGTGGGGACTGAACGACTACATCAAAACGACTGCCGATAACTTAAGCAAGGAATTGGAAGTATCCGTTTGCGCTATTGATCTTTATGATGGTAAAGTCGCCTCGAAGCGCGAGGAGGCATCGGTATATATTCAAGCTTTAAAACCAGAACGTGCGAAGGCGATTATAGATGGAGCGATAGCATATTTCGGTAAAGATATTCGCTTTGGTACAATCGGCTGGTGTATGGGTGGCTCATGGAGCCAGGAGGCTGCACTTCGGAGTGGGAAACAATGCGATGCGTGTGTGATTTTTTACGGGATGCCCGAACTTGATGTAACTCGTTTGAAAGAACTTCATGCACCAGTATTTGGATTTTTTGCAACGAAGGATAAATGGATCACTCCGAAAGTGGTGAGCGATTACCAAGAAGCGATGAGAAAATCAGGCAAACAGCTAAGTGTCAGAAATTATGAAGCAGATCACGCCTTCGCAAACCCAAGCAATCCGGATCACAACGCAGAAGCAACAGAGGACTCTCACCGCTTCGCTGTGGATTTCTTTAAAAGAAAAATGCGATTATTCTGATGACGACAAGTGAACTTGCCGAGATAGTGAAGTTGAACGGACTCGATCTCTCCGATCAGACATTAAGAAAAATCGAACAGTATGCAGAATTATTGCGAGAAACAAATCAGGTGGTGAACTTGATCTCCCGTAAAGATGAGGAGAATATTCTCTCGAAACATATTTTGCATTCACTCACTTTGACGATGCCCTTGCTTCACCATGCTGGTATTCCAAACAATGCTTGGGTGTTCGATCTTGGAACTGGTGGCGGGTTGCCAGGAATTCCACTCAAAATAATTAGGGATGATCTTCGCGTCGTTCTTTGTGATTCGATTGCAAAGAAGGTCGTGGCAGTTGGAGAAATGGTCCAGAAGCTCGGTCTGCAAAATTGTCTAGCTATTACGGCACGTGGGGAGTCGCTATCCTCTCAGAACGCTCATCGAAAAAAATATGATGTTGTCGTCACACGTGCAGTTGCTCCACTAGTTGGCCTACTCACCTGGTCTCAGGACTTGCTCAAGCGTGGCGGTGTGTTGCTCGCGCTCAAAGGTGGAAACCTTGATGCCGAAATTGCAGAAGCATCGAAGTTGCGGTTCGTGAAATCAATCAAGGAGCAACCGCTCACGTTGAATGGCTACGCAGAATTTGCGACGGAAGAGAAGAAAATTGTTCGCGTAGAACTTGTATGAAATCTGTAAATTTTTGTTTCGCAACGCACAACCATCAACCGATCGGTAACTTTGATTATGTCTTCGAGGATGCCTACCAAAAATCCTATCTCCCATTCTTTCGACTCTTAGAAAAACACAAGCTTCGAATCTCTACGCATTTTTCAGGCATATTACTTCAGTGGATCGCAGAAGAGCACCCTGAGCATATTCAACTCCTTCGCAGTCTGGTCTCTCGTTCGCAGTTGGAGATGATTTCAGGTGGATATTACGAACCGATACTTTCGGTTTTTTCTCCGAAAGATGGAGAGTTGCAAATCAAGAAACTATCAGAGTACATCAAGTATCTCTTCGAAACCAAGCCAAAGGGTTTGTGGCTTGCCGAACGCGTTTGGGAGCCTCAGTTGCCATCGTTACTTTCAAGTGCCCAGATGAAATATACGATTCTTGATGATACGCATTTTCGTGGCGCCGGTCTTTCAGAGAATGATCTCTCAGGTTATTACATGACTGAGGATCAAGGCAAACGAGTAGCCGTATTTCCGATTTCGAAAGCACTGCGCTATACAATACCATTTGCATCGGTTGATGAAACACTTCGGGTTCTTCGCGATTCAACTTCAGAAGCGGGCAATAGAATTGTCACCTTCGCTGATGATGGCGAGAAATTTGGCGTGTGGCCGAAAACATTCGACCATGTGTACGGCGAGGGATGGCTTGAAGAGTTCTTCACGAAGATAGAAGAGAATGACGCGTGGCTCAAGACGATTCACTTCAGCGAAGCGATTGAGACGATAAAACCTGTTGGTACAATTTATCTTCCGACATCAAGTTATTCTGAGATGATGGAGTGGTCATTGCCAAAGTCTGAAGCCGCATTGCGATACGAAGTATTCACAAAAAAGCTCTCGCATGATGAAGACGAATGGAAAAAAAATCAGCAATTTGTTCGGGGAGGATTCTGGAGAAACTTCTTCGCAAAATATCCTGAGTCGGATCATTTACATAAGCGAGTTCTCGGAGTAAGCAATCGTCTGCATGCGCTTCCCGATGAATTGAAGCATTCGGTAATTTACACGCAAGCTCTTGACAATCTTCTTGCCGCAGAGTGCAACGATTCCTATTGGCACGGCGTCTTCGGTGGTATTTACCTTGCGAATCTTCGTCATGAAGTGTACTCCAAGCTTATTTGTGCCGAGAATGAGTTGTGGATACTTGAGAATGCAGGCGCACTTACACTTCGGCAGTTGAATGAATTGGGTTCGTCGTATTACTCAATCGAGAATGCAAACTTGCGAATTATTATTGAGGCTAAGGATTCGTGTTCTATTCGTGAGATTGATTTTAAGCCTGCGTCATTTAATATCTCTAATTTCATCAACCGAATCCCCGAGCCTTCACATGAGAAATTAAAAATGCTGGGCGAGCCACAAGATGCGGATACAAGTGCGGCATCTATTCACGAGCGGATTCTTACCAAAGAAAAAGACTTAGAGAGATATCTCATTTACGATTCCTATAGACACGGATCATTCATCGAGCACTTCTTCGATCCAAAGTGCACGATTGATGATATGAAAAATATGAGATTGCTTGAGCAAGTAGAATTTGGAGATGTAGATGAATCAGCACAATTGGCTGAGTCGGCGAATAGGATAACCATTCATCAATCGCGGATTGGAATTCATCGCGATGGAAAGACGGAAAGCACATTGAGATTAGGTAAGACTCTCACAATTGAACGTGATGCTAATGTGGTCGGGGTAAAGTATTATATTCAAAATGAGTCGAATAATATCCTTCGTCTTCGATTCGGTTCCGAGTGGACATTCGGATTGCTTGCTGGCGATGCGCATGATAGATATTTCGATTCGCCTGATGCGAAATTGCGGAGTAAGAAGTTAAATAGCTCAGGTGAAATACGAGGAGCTAAATCATTTGCACTTGTAGATGAGTGGTCGGGATTCAAAATTGCACTTGAGTCTCCTATACCAACAACATTTTGGCGCACTCCCATCGAAACCGTCTCACTGAGTGAAGAAGGGTTCGAGCGGGTGTATCAGGGGTCAATAATTTTTGCCCTATGGGATATTTCGCTTGAACCCAAGGAGGGAAGGGACGTTGCAATCGATATTCGTGTTTCAACTCTATGATATCTAAAATTATCTTTGCACTGCCAAACTGAGTGAAACACAGTCTTGTCATTTATTTTCTTCTCCTATCTGTCCCGATCTTCGCGCAGATACGCCTTGAGGCCACTGGTGCCACAGCGCATGATAGCCTTCCACCTGCAATAGGGCATAAATCATATTTAGGAAGCCCTCATACTCTTCCGGCGCCTCAGCAAACAAGTGTTCAAGAAATCAATTGGACAAAATTTGGAATTGCATCGGGGTTGATGGCTGGCTCGTTTGTTGGACTTTACTTTATAGAAAAATCATGGTGGCCCGATTCAGATCGAACGGCTTTTCATATACAAGATGATCCGGACTATGAAAAAAATTACGACAAGTTCGGACATGGTTTTGGCGCATATTATACGAGTCATTTTTTTCAGGAGGCTTTTGCCTGGAGCGGAATTGATAGCTCACAATCATATTTGCTCGGAGCTGTCTGTGGTGCGATGTATGAGTTTTATGTAGAGATTGAAGATGGATTCGGAAAATCCTGGGGCTTCTCCCCAGGGGATGCAAAGGCTGATCTTATCGGTGCAAGTTTTTTTCTTTTACGAAATCGGGTTGATTTTTTTAGAAATTTTCAGTACAAGTGGCTCTACTATCCGAACGCAGACTCACTTTATTTCGCTTCTCATTCTACCTACAACCCGATAGATGATTATGAGGGGCAATCATATTGGTTTACTGCAGATATTCATCGGATGCTCCCTGAATCCTGGAAAGACTATTGGCCGATGTGGTTGAACCTCGCATTTGGAATTGGTGGCATCGGCTTAGAAACATTTGATACAAATTCACCTACAGGGAATCCGTACGATAACCGCCACAAAGCGTATTACCTAAGCCTTGACTTCGATATGGAAAAGATTATTCCTGAGTCAGATATCGGTATCATAAACTTCATCAGGCGTGGGTTATCGTATTGGCATTTACCTGCGCCAGCGTACCGGATCTCACCTGATCCGAGATTTTTTGTGCTATTCCCGTTTCACATGACCATCGGGTCACACGCACATTGATGTGTTCTTGATGGAAGACCAAAAAATTCAGATTTCGATTGTTATTCCCACAAAGAACGAAGAGTCCTTACTTGCAGCATGCCTCAAGCAAATCTCAAATGATCTCCAGCAACGATATTCGCTCGAGCTGATCGTCTCCGACGGAGGTTCGACCGACAACACCGTGACGATTGCGAAAACATTCACGGATCGCATCGTCATCCATGATACTGCATCACGCCTTCAAACAATCGCCGAAGGAAGAAATGCAGGGGCAGCGTTAGCGAAAGGAGAAATTATCATGTTCCTGAACGCGGATACCGAAGTGCCGAATTGTGAAAAATTTATTCAAAGAATATTACACCTCATGTCACCAGATAGAGAGCTTGTGGCATTAGCAGTGAAGGTACAAATTCGTCCTGATGAGAGAATCCTCTCTGATAAATTATTCCACACATTTTTCAATCAGTACGTACGAATCCTGAATTTTTTCGGAATGGGAATGGGCAGGGGGGAGTGTCAGATCATTCGTAAAACTACCTTCCTAGCCTGTGGTGGCTATAACTCATCACTTGCCGCTGGCGAGGATTTCGATCTCTACCATCGCCTAACTAAATATGGGAAAGTGCGCTACGATAGTAGATTACTCGTCTATGAATCACCACGTCGTTACCGAAAATACGGGTACGCAAAAGTGTATTTCGATTGGGTGAGTAATGGATTATCGGTTCTCTTTCGGGGGAAAGCCTCGAGCAAGACTTGGGAAGAAGTGCGGTAATTCTCGCGCTCTTAAAAGCTAGTATAGAATTTTACTTGAAGATCAAATTGCGAAGGCTGGCCTACGCCGAGAGGGAAGATAGGTCCGGCAGTGACATCAACGCCAACCGAAGTCCCGACACCACCTGGTGTGGTCATAATGCCGAACGAAGGCGCCATGAGCGTAGCTGAGTGAATTCCACCTCGTGACGTTGGGCTTTCGGAAGAATAGATTCCGTAAAATCCTAAGCGGACAACGGGTTGAATCACGCCACCGAGTATACTAAGTGGCGACCATCCTAATTGTAAACCAAGCGATTTAGGAGAACTGAAAAAATTTGAGAAATTTGATGGTGCGTCATACGTAAGGTAAGGCCCACTTGCTGAATAAAGCCATCCGTACGAAAGATCTAATGTTAGCGATGGCACGGCTGATTGAATCCCTATCATCAAGCTCGCACCAGAACTCTTACCAAAACCAAGTCCAACTCTTCCACGAAGCCCAGAAATCACATTGGATTGACTTGCTTCCACTATCCGCTTCAGTTCTGCCTTCTCGTCGCGCTCCTTGTCAAGTGTCGCATTCAGGGTGGTTACCTTGCTTTCCGCAACCGTCTTTGCAATATTCAATGCGTACAACAGTTTTTGTGCGCTCTCTTTCTTTCCGCCAACTTCCAATGTGTCACTTGCAAGTGGGAATGAATTACGAACGATCATCGGCGATTTCTTTTCGAAGCTTTTTGTCTCCTCGAAAATAATTTTCCCAGATTCAATATCTTTTGCTTGCAAGCGGTACTGATATGTGCCGTCGAGGTTATGCTTCATATCATGCTCAGCAAGATAGTCTGCTGGGTGCATGACTGAATCAATAAGTGTGAGCGGATGCGCTGGATCGACGACGGAAAGCAGATCCAGCTTCACAGCACACGTCTTAGCAATCGTATAGCCAATGGAGAGCTTTGATGAAATAGATGAGATTGATGACTTGCCAAGATCGAAATGGAGCTTATCGCCGTTGAGTAAAATATCCTCTTTGATATGACGGGCGAAGTCTTCGTAGAAATTTAGCGTTTCGTTGTCATCGATCTTGAAGATGTAATGGTTATCAGATGGAGTGTTATCGAGGCTCAATCTGATTGGCTCCCCGGGACGCGTCGTAAATTCTTTTGCATATCGCTCGAACTTCTTTTCATCATCCGTACGATTGGATTCGACAGCGCGTTCGATCACGATATAATACCGAAGCGAATCACTCTTCGCATTCGGAATTCGTGGTAATGGCAGAATTCCGATATAGATCGAGTAGGATGCCAAGTCACCAATCGTAGCAAGCGGACTTACAAGTGGGAGTGCAAGTGGAGTGCGCGCTGAACCTGTGAAATACATCACGGCTTGATGATTCGGCGGGGTGGAATCAGATGTATGCATCCGACCCTCCGGCGAGTAATTCATGTAATGGGGAACGAGGTGGAAGCTTGCTTCATGCAAAACAACTTCACCTGTTGGTGCATCGGTACGTACGTAATTTGCTTCGAGGCGGAGTAATTCGGGTTCGAGATTCGAGCCGTATTTTGCGCGCTCTTGCTCAAGGCGCTCATGCATCAAATCGTCAATGGTCTTGATATACTCTTGCGGAGTCTTCGCGCGCAACGGCACATCAACTCTATATGGATTATCATGGACGGTTTGTGAAAAAACCGAACTAACAGTAACCATAACAAAAGCCACGAGCAGAATGACTCTGCCTGTGGCTCTTGTACGAGGTATGTGTTTCTCTGTATTCACTTTTCACAAACAATCTGTTGGGCAAACTATAGTAGTGTTGTGGCGGGAATCACGTCACTTCCGTAATAATGTTGATTACATTTGGTCTGCCACTTTGTCCTGGTCGGTAACGGCTACAGCACGAGTCTCTTTGATAAGCTTAGCATACCGATGAGAAATCATGATGTCTGCTGGATCAACCTTTGTTTGCGTCTGTGGGGGCGCTTCGGCTACTGTGCTTGTGTTGACTGCAAAATCTGTTTTTGTTATTGATTGCTGAACTGGTGTCGCGGCTTGATGACGAACACTTGTGCCAACATTCGAAGTTAAATGTTGTGTCGCATTCAATGCTACATCATTCGAAGTAGTAGTTGTCGGAGCAACCGCTGCTGGCACTGACTGCGTAGGAGTTGAAACGCTTGGGGATGTCGAGACAGGCACTTGCGTGATCATCTCGTTACGCACATTGAAATTAAACCAGACAGATACCGCCAGACCAGCGAGTACAAAACCCATTGCTGTACGCTTTGCCCAGAGATACTTGACATTGCGAACTGCCGTCACGAGCTTCTCAGATGCAATTGGTGCGCGAGCCGGAACAACTGCTGCTTTGCGGGCATCAGCCATCGCACCAAGCAGAATGTTCTTTGTCTTACGATCAACTTCTTTCGAGAGCATAAATCTATTATCAACTCCAGAGCGTGCCATCGCTGAAGCCAAGATTTTGTACTCGGCAACTGCGCTTGCAAGTGTGGGGTTGGAGCGAAGCTCTTGCTCGAACTCTTGGGTTGCCGAGAGTTCGCCATCGAGATAGGCTACAATATGCTCATCTGTTATAATATGCTTTTTCATACGTTGTCTTCTTCTTGTTCTGCGACGCTATGCTTCGCAGGAAAATCTTGGCCGATTAACGGCGTTAACACTTTGCGCAAACGCTTCTTGGCACGGAATACTCGGATCCTGATCGTTGATAGCGATGTACCGGTTATTTTCCCGATCTCATCATACGTCAGTCCTTCGTACTCGCTCATCAGCAGTGCTTCGCGATAGGTATCAGGAAGCTCGGCTATGGCAGCCAGGAGTAAATTCGTTTGCTCCTTCTGGGATAGTATCTCAAGAGGGTCATCATTTCTTGATACACTTGTCGCACCTTCGAGTGCTTCATCTTCGCTGAATGCATCCGGATCAACCGTTTGCCCAGCAGAGAGATGGCTTCGAAGACCTCGTTTCTTTGAACTGAGGCAGGTATTACGAGTAACCGTAAAGATCCATGCGCGGAATTCGCCTGAAATAAAGGTGTTGCGATACTGAGAAACCCTAAGAAATACCTCTTGGAATGTATCCTCTACCAGCTCTTCGGAAAGTCCTGCCGAAAGGAGTACTTTCGCACAGTAAGCATACACGCTTGATTTATAGCGCTCGTAGAGAATTAAAAAAGCTTTGTCTTCGCCCTTTTGGTACCGAAAGAAGCAATCTTCGTCGTTCTCAATCCCTTTTGCAATGAACTCGTCTGTGAATGATTTCGCAACTCCCGGACGCTTGCGCATCTGGCCGTTGGCAAAAAATCGCGACTTCGGAACTTCGATCACCTCAGGTAACTCTGCTTCCAGAATTTCCTCGTGGGTGGTCTCAGCAAGATCAATCTCTGATGATGGAAAGTCTTCGGTCGGCATAAGGGGTAAAGAGGACTCCTCAAAGTAGTCCTGTGATCCAGCGGCCAGACCTCTGCTTTCCGAATTATCCAGAGGTGTATCCTGTCGTTTATAAGAACTTTCAGACACGTGAATAATTACACCTCAAGATGAAGAAAATATGAAAATACCTTGTTCAAGTAGTAAAAAACCTAACTATGTTGAAAAGTGGATAAAATTGGGGATAAGTGTATAACTCCCCCCACCACAAACTCACCTACATGTAGTAACGCCGTTCAAATTATTTAAGTGCTAAAATGGTAGAAAACCCTCCTACTAATGTACGAAAACTTCTGAATAGATGGATGTAAGGGGGGGGCGTATCAATAATTTACTGAACCCGGAATGCCAAAAGTAAAATTATGCAGCTCGGGAATACAGATGCTTCTGGAAGTCGAAAAAGACGTTGCGGATGGTCTCGACATTGCCAAGATTGCGGACTGCATCAGCAGAGGAATGATATTTCAGATTCAATAGAACAGGAAGTTTTTCTTCATCCAATTCTTCGACTCCTTTTTCGGAGTATTTGGAAATGACGAACTTGAGGAATTCGGAATGATTGTCATCCACTCCGGCAAAGATCTTATCGTTGACAAGCTTAACCCTTTCCACTCTGGAAATTTTCGGCGTGACGAAGGTAATATAACTCAACACATCGAGCAAGTCGCAATCTTCGGCATCGACCATCTTCTGCAATGCTTCCAGATTCTCTTTATTAAATCCTTGCTCGGAAAGTTTATCCAATAAATCTTTTCTCGTTTTAGGGACTGACCAAAGCTTCCGAAGTTCTTCTTCGGTCTTGCAATAGGCGGGCATAATGCCTATCATCGAATCCATAAATTCCTGAACGGACATCGGCTTACCGTCTGCGCTCCAGAAACTCGTCTGCATCATGTGCTGGATTTCGCGCTCTTTGCCGTCGCGAAGTTTGATTTTGATCTTTTTCTTTGGCTCCGGCCCGGGTTCAGGCCCCGGCTCTGGCGGAATGGGAGGGGGTTTCGGCTTTGGGATTCCGGGTTCTGTCGTCTCATCTATCGGATCGCCATCCCATTCAGGATCGGCGAAGTGATGGTAGGCATCGACAAAATCAAAGATCGTAAAATATTCCTTGCCTTCGAAAAGCCTTGTTCCTCTGCCGATGATCTGTTTGAATTCGATCATAGAATTCACAGGGCGCATCAAGACGATATTCCGAATGTTCCTTGCATCGACACCGGTCGAGAGTTTTTGCGAAGTGGTAAGAATTGTGGGTACGGATTTTTCATTATCCTGGAAGTCTCTCAGAAATTGCTCGCCTCGCGCGCCGTCATCGGCAGTTACGCGCTCGCAGTATCCCGGATCGTGGCTTGTCTTGACTTGATTGATCAAATCTCTGAGGAGCAATGCATGTTTCTGCGTTGCTCCGAATACAAGAGCCTTATCATTCTGATCGCATTCATTCATGAAGACCTCAACGCGTTTCCTCTCGCGTGCTTCGATCTCGATGGTGCGATTAAAATCTTTCTCTTCGTAAACCTTGCCTTCTTCTATTTCTCCTTCAACGACCTCGTCATCTGACGTATAAAAATATGTATCAAGTGTGGTTTGGATGCGGTGTACTTTGAAGGGCGTAAGGAAGCCGTCGTTGATTCCGGCTTTCAGCGAATAGGTATAGAGCGGTTCGCCGAAGTATTTATAGGTATCGACATTATCTTTTCTCTTCGGAGTTGCCGTGAGACCTAACTGCACTGCCGGAGAAAAATAATTCATGATATCGCGCCAGTTCGATTCATCGTTCGCGCCGCCGCGATGGCATTCGTCTATAATAATAAGATCGAAAAAATCCGGAGGGTATGCGCCAAAATACGGTGTGTTCTCCGGTCCGCTCATGAAGGTCTGGAATATGGTGAAGAATATACTTCCTGACATCGGCAAGCCTTTCTTGCGGATTTCATCGGGCTTGATGCGGACTTTCGCATCGTCAGTGAATGCACCAAATTCATTGAATGCCTGATCGGCAAGGATATTCCTATCGGCTAAGAATAAGATTCGCGGACGTCGTGCACCGTCTCTATTCAAATTCCACCTCGCCTGAAAAAGCTTCCAGGCAATTTGAAATGCAATCGTTGTTTTGCCTGTGCCTGTTGCCAAAGTCAGTAGTAATCTCTGCTTCTCTTCGGCAATCGCATTAACCGTTTTGTTAATTGCAATCTCCTGATAGTAGCGCGGAGCACGTGTGCCTTCAAGAGGAATTTCTGCAAACTTTTCTTTCCACTGATTCCAATCGGCAAAAGTTCTCTTCCATAATTCATCGGGAGTCGGGAAGCGATCTATCAATCCTTCCTTGCCGGAGCGCATCGAGATCTCATAAATTCCATTGCCATTTGTAGAGAATGTATAATCAATCTCTAATTTCTTCGCGTAGGCTTTTGCCTGTGCAACTCCTTCGGTAGGACCGAACGTATCTGCTTTCGCTTCAATGACTCCGATCTTCTGATTTTTATAGACGAGTATGTAATCGGCAATCTCCGGTTTGCCGCGCAGACCTCCCGGCTCGATCCTGCCATCGGTAATGCGATGCTCGCGCATAACACGCGAATCCCCCTCACCCCATCCGCTTGCTTTCAGCGCGGGATCGATCAGTTCAGCTCTGGTTTCGGATTCGTTCATAATATTATTCGTTCAGATGATGCCAATTATTTTCTGGTAGCGCGCGAAGAAACTTTGATATCTCATCAAGGTTGCCATGATTATTTGCCCATTCAATGTGATCGGCAAGTCTTACCATTTTATCAAGATTTGTAGAGTAATGCCAGCCGCCAAGAATCAGAGGTGCAGAAGGTTCATAACCGGCGCCCACTCGTTGCCTTTCAGGAAGCATTTCCCATAGCTCATTCCATTTGTGTGGCTGCGGACAAACCCTATCGTTTTCTCGACAATAAGCAATTAGTGATTCTGCGGATTCATTCATATTACAAAGATACGACAATTCAACGAATTGTGAACTACGGATGCCTATCAAACGTTGGTTTATTGTATGAAAATGACTATTGAATTCGAGCGCGAGGATGATGGGCGTTGGATCGCCGAGGTAACAGAACTTCCGGGAGTTCTCGCCTATGGCAAAACGCCTGACGAGGCTATCGCTCATGCGAAAGCATTGGCGCTGCGCGTTATTGCCGATCGTATGGAGCATGATGAGCATTCATCTGAAATGACGGAAATCGTTTTTGCAACGGCATGAGTTCGTGGGGTTCGGCAAAAGCTAAACGAGTCCTCGCAGCTTTATTGCGTAACGGCTGGGCGGTCAAACGACAAACCGGTTCACATAAAGTACTTTCCCGTCCCGGCTCGTCTGATGTAGTTTTTCCATTTCATGATGGTGATGAGATCGGTCCAAAAATGCTTGCCCGTATTGCAAAAGCAACAGGACTAAAACCCGAAGACCTATAATCCCGCGCCCCCAAATTCGTAATTCCTAATTCGTAATTCCTAATTCGTAATTCGTAATTTATAGCTCCCCCCTAAATGCCTTCGCAAGCACCGATTTCTTCAGCTCTTCCAACGCCAGTAGTTTTTGTTTATAGATCACCCCAAGCTTTTTCGTCTCGGTGGAAAGAGCATCGAGTTTGGCGACGATGGATTGTTGTTCTTTTAGTTTTGGAAGTGGGATTTTGTATTCTCTAATCATTGGCACAGTCAATTGAGGAATTGCACTTCCGCTTCTGATAATATCTAAAGTATCTATCTTATATTTTAGAAATTCCATTGTAACCAATTCTTCGTTCGCAATTAAAACTATCAGTCTGACAATCGGGAAATATGACTCATCTCTTAGTTCTGTATGGCCTGTCCCACTTCCTCTTGCAGCTATACTTATAGAAGGTTTGGTTACTCTCGCAACATTTGTATAGCCATATAAACCTCTATTCTTTATTGCGTTTGCATAAATCGGTATTTGATTCTTCTCAGTTTTTTCATCTGTGTAATTTTTGGGTGCATCGCCACCTGCAAATATCTCATTGCAAACTTCTCCAATTGTTTTCTCCTCCCATCCCTTTCCCGGATTTGTGAAGACGCTATGCAGATAGGACTGAAAAAGCTCGCCGGCATTTGCAAGATTTTTTTCGGCGTTTTCTTTTGCCTTCGCCGCCGCCGCAAAAACCTCATCGAGGATTTTTACGATGCGCTGCTGTTCGGGGAGAGGTGGAGTGGGTATCTCAAGATCAATAATGTCCTTTGTGCTTATATTTTGCTGGGCTGCCCCATGTCCTGCGCTAATAAGTTCTTCAATAAAGTATGAAGATTTCAAAAAATAAAAAAGAAAAGCCTTTTGCATTACTGTATCGCTCTTCAATGTAATTCGAGCAACACGCTGATTCAACACGGCAGGCAAATGCGCATCCTGAAGAATGCCAACACGACCTACGTTTCCAGTCAAAGAAATAAGAATATCACCAGAATTGAGGATAAATCTATCAAACGGCTTATAGCTTTTCTTAATATATTTTGGGTCAGCTAGAGTGATGTAGCCGTCTTGCACGTTTCCAATACGCATAACAAAAAAACCAGATGCTTCATATTCTGTGCTTTTGAAAGCAAAGCCATTTTGGAAATCGCAGACCTCGCCGAGTTTTTTTGTTTGCCAGGAGTTCTTCATACTAGTTCATGAATCTGCTTCAAAATGTCTGCGCTTTCTTTATCTAAGGCTTTCATTGCCGCCAGAATGTCTTCGGGGGTTCGCAGAGCAACTTCCTCTCCCTTATTCGGATTCTTCGCGGAAAGATCGAATGT
This sequence comes from bacterium, assembly GCA_037143335.1. Taxonomy (GTDB): domain Bacteria; phylum Bacteroidota; class Ignavibacteria; order Palsa-1295; family Palsa-1295; genus PALSA-1296. The sequence continues at coordinate 175,792 of JBAWZA010000001.1, forward strand.
CTCTGTATCCACATCCTTAATATCAATCGTCCATGAATTTTCCGAATCTGCTTTTGTCTTTTGCAGTTTTACGAACTGCTCCAGATCGGCTTCGTTTAACGGATTGGTTTTGCCGAGATTACGTTCGAGATCAAGCGAATAGTACCATATCTTTTTTGTTGCCGTGCCTTTATCGAAAAAGAGGACGACGGTTTTTACTCCGGCTCCCTGAAACGCACCGCCCGGCAGATCGAGGATCGAATGCAGATCGCACGATTCAAGCAAAAGCTTCCGCAGACTGACGGAGGCATTATCGGTATTGGATAGAAACGTATTCTTAATAACGATGCCTGCCCTGCCTCCCGCTTTTAATATTTTAATGAAATGCTGAAGGAAAAGAAAAGCCGTCTCGCCTGTTTTGATCGGGAAGTTCTGCTGAATCTCGCGCCCGATGCCTGCTCCGAACGGCGGATTGGCAAGGATGACGTTGTAGCGGTCTTTTTCCTGAATGTCATTGATGGGCTCGGAAAGCGTATTGAAGTGGCGGATATTCGGCGCTTCGATTCCGTGCAGGATCATATTCATCACGCCGATGATATAGGCAAGCGATTTTATTTCCTTGCCGTAAAACGTATCCTTCTGCAATTTCTGCATATCGCGCGAAGAAAGCTTCGCCTGATTTTCCGTCAGGTACATGAAGGACTCGACTAAAAATCCTGCCGAGCCGCATGCTCCGTCATAGATCTTCTCGCCTATCTTCGGAGCAACAACTTTTACGATTGCCTTAATGAGCGGACGCGGAGTATAATACTCGCCGCCGTTTCTTCCGGCATTGCCCATGTTCTTGATCTTCGATTCATAGAGATGCGATAGCTCGTGGATTTCCTCGTAATGCCGGAAGTGCATTTCGTCCACAGTGTTAAGTATCTCGCGAAGCCTATAACCGCTTGTGAGTTTATTTTTCAGCTCATGAAAAATTTCGCCGATCTTATATTCGATCGTATCGGGAGCTTCGGAGCGAAATTTCTTGAGGTAGGCGAAAAGCTTATCGTTGACGAAATCTTTTAAGTCATCGCCATCGAGCGCAGTTTTGTGATCTATCTTCCCGTCCTTCCCTTTGGGCACAGCCCACTCGTCCCACCGGAATTCAGGCTTCAGGATATAGGAGTATTTCTTTCCCGCTAGCTAAGCATCGGTTTTCTTCGTCTCTTCGAGATCGTCAAGATATTTCAGGAATAGGATCCAGGAAGTCTGCTCGATATAATCGAGTTCGGTCGCGCAGCCCGAATCCTGGCGGAGAACATTATCAATATTTTTGAATGATTGTTCGAACATGGTTTACAAAGATACGGAAAAAGTCAACCTCACCGTAGCCGCTAACAGAATCATTCCGATGATGAATGTGCGTTTCATAGTATAATTAAAGACACATACAGAGGCAGATTTGTTACAGCTTTGGTTGGTGCAAAAAAGATGCACTGCAAAATTATTTTTCTTTCGCCAGCACCATCAAGTATTCATCGGAATAGCCATTTTCATTTTTGAAATAATATGGGATATTACACCCTATCTCAAAGCCCCCTCCAGCGCAGTCCGTGCGTCGGTTTTGTCGTCGCGGTATTTGATGATGATGGGCGTGTAGAGTGAGAGGCCTTGCTCGCGAGCGAAATCGGATTTTGTACCGACAGATCGTGAACCAGCAACGATCACTGCGCCTTCAGGAATGATAAGTGGTTCATTTTCTGAGTTGCGCTTTATTATTTTTGAGTTCACAAGATCGTAAATCGGAGTTGAGCCAGTTAAGATTACACCCGACCCAAGCACTGCGCGCTTCTTGACTACGCATCCTTCATAGACTCCGCAATTGCCTCCGACGAGCACGTCGTCTTCGATGATGACGGGCATTGCGCCTGCTGGCTCTAAAACTCCACCGATCTGTGCAGCAGCTGATAGATGAACTCGCTCGCCAATCTGCGCACAACTTCCGACAAGTGCATGAGAATCAACGAGAGTGCCGGCACCAATGTAAGCTCCGATATTGATATAGGCAGGTGGCATAACAATAACACCTGATGCAACGAACGCACCATCGCGAATGGTTGAACCACCGGGCACAACTCGGGCGACATTACTTGCAGAAAACTGATGAACAGGTAATGTGTCTTTATCAGCGAAGTACCATCGAGAATTTGATTCGATGATTTCCAATTTCCCAATCTTGAACCCAAGCAAGATTCCTTGCTTGACCCATGTGTTCACCTTCCAACCACTCGGTGATGATGCATCAGGCTCAGCAGCGCGGATTGATCCATCATTGAGTGCCTCACGAAGTTCTGCAAATAGTGCAAGCGTTTGATCGGAGCGTGATACATCACCAGAAAGTAGCGAGAGAATTCGTTCTTGAAGATTTGTCATGATGCAAAAATACGAGAAAACCTGCTCTCATTCCCGCGAAGGCGGGAATCCAGACTCCGGTAAGATACCTATCCCGTGGGTAGATGCAATTTTACTTAAAGGGATGAACGGACTGAGAGTCCGTTCCACTCAATCGGTATTTCGTTATGACATTAGAATGGATTCCTGCCTTCGCGGGAATGACAAGGGAAGTTAGGACTCTATAGTAGTGGAACGGACTCTCAGTCCGTTCGTCGTCTTCGAATAATGTAATAAAAAAAGGGCGACTTGTGAGTCGCCCTACCAAATTGATTACGATGCACCAGCTTATTTTTTGAGTGCGGCTTTGATCTCTTCGATTTCTTTTCGAAGCAAGCCGAGCTCTGATTTAAGCTCATCATTTTCTTTCTTGAGTTCTTTCACCGCCACAAGAGCTATGCCTGCTGGATCCATCGAGGATACGTATCGCTGACTTTGTGACGGGTCATCTTGATTACCTGTCTGGAATGTAGAATAGAAATCTTCTGCGATTGGTCCGATGTGATATTCATTCGTGCCTTTGTAGTACCAACCGAGTACATCAAGTGTCAGAATCTTCGAAAGAATATCGGCTCCGTCAAGCGGATGGAATCTCTCCTTGAATGAACGCGATGAACCGTTTGTCCAAACACCACCTGATGTTAAGAATGCACCGTTACCATTTCCAGCTCCGGTACCGACCTCAATCGCATGGCCTGCTGCAGGGCAGACACCAAATCCCCAGCGTACGACATTGATATCACCAAATACCATTGAATTGCTGAGACAAACCGTGGCGTTGTAGCCGATCGCTGTTGCGTTTGTGAGATTGTTGGCACCCGCATCAGCAGAATAGCCTAAGAATGTATTCTTCGATCCCGTTGTATTTGTCAGTCCAGTGTTGGCGCCAACAGACGAGTTAAAGTTACCAGTTGAATTGTTGACAAGAGCACCAGCACCAGTACCAGTGTTATAGTCACCGTTATTGAAGAAAAGCGCGCTACGACCCAATGCTGCATTGCTAATTCCTGCTATGTTTTCGACGAGTGCTTGGAAACCGACAGCAGTGTTGTCTGATGAATTTGCATTTTTTCCGAGAGCTGCTTGTCCAACAGCAACGTTATTCGAACCGCCGATATTCTGTCCCATCGCGTTGAATCCGATAGCGATGTTATAACTGCCAATTGTATTTTTGATGAGTGCTTCAGAGCCGAATGCTGAATTCCCAGTACCTACGTTCACTTTGAGTGCTTGAAATCCGAATGCAGAATTAAAATGTGTAGTCGTATTTGCCTTCAATGCTTGGTATCCGAATGCTGCGTTCTCGATACCTGTGGTGTTCGAAGTCATAGCATCAGAACCAACAGCGGTTGAGCCGTTTGTCTGGTTGTTCAACAAGGCGTTGGCTCCGAGAGCGGTATTATCGTCAGAATTATTAGTGAATAACGCCTGATAACCGATAGCAGTATTGCGGGTACCAGTGGTGTTTGTTTCCATAGTATTCACGCCGAATGCTGCATTCAGACTGCCTCCAATGTTATTCATCAATGCCGAGTGACCGTAAGCGGAATTACTACTTCCGTTGGAATTATTCATCAGTGTGAATACCCCAGTCGCAGTGTTAAAGGATCCCCCAAGATTATTCTGTAATGACTGATAACCAACTGCAGTATTATTATCGGCAGTGTTGTACTGTAACGTGCCCGAACCAATTGCTGTATTTTGCCAACCGATCGAATTAAACTGAAGCGCGTTCGCTCCGACTGCGGTGTTGTAATATCCATTCGTATTATTTGCGAGTGCTCTTGATCCGATTGCCGTTGTGTTCACAGCAATGGTTGAACTCCCCGCCGCTCCGTATCCGACCGCAGTATTATCATCCGTTGTCACGGTTGAGAGTGCTCCATCACCTACGGCTGTGTTGTGGTTGCCATTCGTATTATTTACAAGCGCATTTGTGCCTATGCCGGTATTATTATTCCCTCCGAGGTTTTTCCAAAGCGCATGAGATCCGACGGCTGTGTTATTGCCTCCCAACGTATTCACTCGTAACGCTTCAGCGCCAAGTGCAGTATTCGAGCCACCGCTGAGATTTCCTTGGAGTGACATAAATCCGACGGCAGTATTTGCCGCACCCGAAGTATTCGTCTGAAGTGACCAAAATCCTACAGCGGTGTTGCCGTCAATGGTATTATTCTGTAAAGATTGCGATCCAACTGCTGTGACACCAAATGCTGTAGTTGAGATCGAAGCTGCATTGAAGCCGATGGCAGTATTATTATTCCCAGATGTGTTGGTGCTAAGGGAGTTTGCTCCAACTGATGTATTCCCAGATCCTCCTGCTGTAGCAAATTGAGATTGATAGCCTACAGCAGTGTTGTTGCTTGCGTTGGTTAAGCCCTGCGAACTCTGAAAACCTAACGCTGTATTCTGCGATCCCGTCAGTGTCACATTTCCTGCTCCAGCACCAGCAAACAAATTGCTTGTACCATAGCTATGAAGGAAGCGAGTTCCATTCTGAAAAATTATACCAACGCCTGACGCAGCAGTAGTCGGGATGTTCATTCCACCCGAAGCGCGGAGACGCAGTTGCTCTGTGCTAAAACTTCTGAGTACAACATCGTAGTTGTTATTTGAGCCGAGCACTTCAGTCGGAGTCGTTGGTGATCCACCAGTAAGTGTATTTCCGGCAGTAAACCACACTAATCCGCTACCAGTTGTGACGAAGGTCCCACCGCCAGTTGGCAAGAAGAAAATATCCAGCGGGTTCACCGTCTGACCTTTGAGCAAACTATTGTGAGTTGCCCCGTCATCCAAGAGCGTGGAATGTTGTGCAACTACTTTTTCGGCAGTTACGATAAGTGCGAGGCTTGCAACGAGAGCTAGAAAAGTGCGAACGTGTTTTCGGTTTAGCATTTGATTGTAAATAAAATACGAACATAATTTTACAATGCAAATCTAAGTACTCTCCTCCCTCAATGCAATACCTCGAATCATCTAAAGCTACGTATCTCTCCCACATTTAGTCACTGAAGGTATGCAATACGATTTGAATTGCTGAAAAAGAAACCCGATACCGCCAATCAAGAAAACCTTAGGATTATAAATCGCTCATCGAATGAGTACAAAAAAAAAAGGGCACGCTATCGTGCCCTTAACAAACTACCAAAAGCAATAGTCTTACGGGTTTACAATAATATAGTTTATTACATCTCCGTTGACGGAAGGATTGTCGAGTGTAAATGTTACCTTGCCTATTCCCGTGGTTAGACTTTTTACAGCCGTCGCAGTTCCGCCACCACCAGGGACGACGAACGTTGCAACCACAACACTTGATACGCCAGCAATCTTCGAGTTATTAACTGCGACAGTATTGCCCGCCTTTACATCACCGGCAGCGACTACGTGTTGCTCGGCATATTTGTTTGCACCTGATCCACGTAATCCAGCTGAAAGTATATCTCCGCTTGTGTTGATCAAGGTGACAGCACCATTACCAATTTGCACTGTATTGCTTGCAGTGACGGTAGCATTCGCACCGATAGCAGTTGAATTACTCAAATTATTTGCTGATGCGTCAGTATTGTAACCAACGTACGTATTATTTGAGCCAGTACTATTTAGAAATCCCGATGAAGCTCCGACAGAGGTATTATTACTACCTGATAGATTAAGGTATAAAGCCTTATAGCCCAGGGCAAGATTGAATGCACCGTTATCATTTGTGAAAAATGATGAAGAGCCGAGAGCAGTGTTCCGTGTACCGTCTGTATTTGAGAACATCGCCTGATAACCGATACCTGTATTGTCAAATACAGAGTGGCTACTGTAAAGAGCAGCTTGGCCTAAAGCGGTATTGCGTGTACCATCAACACTTGCTTGCATGGCGTTGAATCCAACGACAGTGTTAAAATCTCCGAACTGAAGAACATTCAGTGCATAAGCTCCACATGCAGTATTGCCTGAAGCCGTGTTGAGAGCACCAAGTGACTGAAAACCAAGTGCAGTATTGTTGTTGCCGCTTGAAAGATTACCTAATGTTTGTCCTCCGATACCAGTGTTCGTTATTCCGGTGAGGGATAAATTTCCAGACAAGTAACCTAAGAAAACACTGTTCGCCCCAAAGCTATGCAGGAAAAGTGATCCGTTCTGTAAATAGCCCCAACTCCTGAGGCATTAGTTGAAGGGATGTTTACACCACCAGCATTGCGCAGTCTCATTTGCTCTGTGCCAGCTGTTACCATCTTTACGTCATAGGCATTTGTTGAACCGAAGACTTGTGTTGGTGTTGTCGCTGAGCCACCGGAAAGAGTATTTCCTGCAGTGAGCCATGCAAGCCCACTCCCCGTTGTGACAAGCGTTCCACCTGCTGGCGGTAGCGTGAATGTCGTTGTGCCGGCACCTAAGCCCGCACCGGAAATGATAAAGATGTTACCAGCTCCCCCATCACCTTCAAATGAGTGTTGGGCAAGAGTCATAGTGCTCGTCAGGACAAGCAGAAGTATTGTTGAGATGTATTTCATAGAAAGTATAAAGTAAAAAAACGTCGAAAATACCCGCGACAAGTGTGTCTGGGGTTTGGCGGGGGCAAGGGCTACATTCATAAACCTCACCATTCCAAATTTGTTACATCCGCACCCCGTTATAGACGGTGCAAATATACGAATCTTAGGGCTTTATATCAAAAAAACTGGAAATACCAATTAGCTTTTTCGCTCGGATTTAGAAGCAAAAAAAAGGGACGGATAAAAATCCGTCCCTCTAAAAAAACCGTTAAGATATTTCTTATTTCAGTTTGAAGCTATTCGCTGCTTTCTCGAAGGCTGGCTTGAATGAGCTTTCAAGTTCTTTTGGCCAATTGATTGTTACGCGATAGGCGTTTGCGCCCTTTACTACTATATAAGCTCTTGATCCGTAGCTTCCGGCGGCTGAGTAGTTAATGATCTTCGCTGATTCTCCACCCAAACTGCCACCAGATGGTGAGCCGCCAAGTGCTTTCGCGGCAGCAGATGCGTAAGCATCGAGAGAAGCATTATTCGATGGACTAACATCTACAAGAATTGTTGCGCCTTTCCATTCACCCTCGATCTTCACGCCTTTGCCAGTATTTTGTGCAGAGAAATTGTCTGGGTATGAAATCGTGAATCCACTTCCTGCGAATGATGTGAAGCTCTCAGAAGGTTTGGTCTCTTCTTTGAGTTTTGCCATTGTTGCGCTATCGATTTTTCCTGGAGTAAATTTGAGAACGTATCCCAAAGTCATAGATTTTTCAGCAAGATCAAACACTGCTTTGTATTTATCCATGCGCTTTTGTCCGAAGGTTGATGCCTCGAAATATGTGACGACAGAATCCTTATTACTGTATATTCGGTAGCCCATATAAGCATCGTCACCTGTGCCTGTGCTGAAGCTAATCTTGAGAGCAGGAGTATTATCCAAAGTTGCGGGCTCTGGTCCTTTGAAGGTTACGCCTTCAAAGCTTTTCTTGAAATCCTCGATAGCTTGCTCCTTGGTATATCCATCACGAACCCCGGCTTCGATTTTTGCACCGAAGTCACCTTCAGTAAATTTCTGAAAGCGCACCTCTGAGGCTTGCGTTGAGTAGTACGCTGTTGTTGCACCGGGCACCGATTCTGCTACCCAAGACTTCGGAGCTTTAAAGCTGAATTTGAATACCTGATCGCGGAAGACCACCGTTTCACCAGGTTGGACGGCCGACATGTCTTCGGACTTCTTACCGCAACTGATGAATAAAATCGCAGATAAAGTTATGTAAAATAATGAGTTAGCGAGACGTTTCATGTTTAATCTAAAAAAAATGATAAATTCTAGAATACAAAGTTACTCAAATTTTTCGTGGTGATTTTTTATTCATTCCTTTGGGTGAAACCGTTTTATAGGCAATTCGTTTAAACAGTACGTTGAATAAATTCATTATGAAAAAAATATTTGCACTCGCAGTCGCTCTTTTTGTGCTCGCAACCTCCTCGGTAACCGATGCCGAAGTTCACTTCAAAGACCTCAAGTTTGCGGATGCATTGAAGCAAGCAAAAAAGGAAAAGAAGATTATCATGGTTGATTACTACACCGATTGGTGCGGTTGGTGCAAGCGACTTGATCGTGACACATACTCCAGTAACGAGTTAGGAAAATTCGCTGATGATAATATCGTCTCTCTTAAACTTGATGCTGAGCGTGGCGAAGGCAAGGAGCTTTCGGCAAAGTCGCAGATTAGTGGCTACCCAACCATTATTTTCTACAACGCCGACGGCAAAGAAATTCATAGAGTTGTTGGGTACAAGAATGCTCCCGGCTTCATGCAAGAAATGATGGCGGCAGTGGATAAGAAATAAAATTTTCGGAAGCAATTTGAGATCAGTAAGTATATGAAACCGGCAGTTGCCGGTTTTTTATTCTGGGATAATTCTCCTAAATCATTGTTTTTAAGAGTGTATGCCAACACGTAAACCCGTTATTATCGCCCCGTCGCTACTAAGTGCGAACTTCACGCGTCTCGAAGAAGATGTGCGGATGCTCGAAGCCGCTGGTGCTGACTGGTTACATATTGATGTGATGGATGGGCACTTTGTGCCGAACATCACGATCGGACCACCAGTCGTAGCGGCACTTCGGAAGATTACGAAGTTGCCACTCGATTGTCATTTGATGATCACTGATCCTGATCGCTACATTCCTGATTTTGCAAAAGCTGGTGCGGATATTATCACTGTACATGTCGAAGCATGTACGCATTTGCATCGTACAGTCCAGCATATCAAGTCATTCGGCAAAAAAGCAGGTGTGACATTGAACCCGGCTACATCACTTAGCGCGGTAAAAGAAATCTTACCTGATGCTGATCTGATTTTACTCATGAGTGTCAACCCAGGATTTGGCGGACAGGAATTTATTCCATCGCTTTATCGCCGAGCCGCGACGTTGAGTCAGTGGATTCATTCGCAGAATTTGAATTGTTTGATCGAAGCTGATGGCGGGATTAAACTCGAAAACATCGCTGATGTTTATGCATCTGGTGTGGATGCAGTTGTTAGCGGTAGCGGTATTTTTGGAGCAAGTAATCTATCGGCGATGATTTCGAAAATGAAAGATGTGTGTGGAAGTGTTCAACTGGTAAGTGCGTAATTGTAGCTCTTAGTGCTTAGTTCTTAATTATCAATTAAGCAGTAAGCCTTTAAAACGGAGAACTAAAAATAAATGTCAAAAGTAAAAATCTCTCAAGGAAAATTTAACGGTATCAGCGCCTGCGCTAACGATAAGGGTGTGATTACTGCTGCGGCGATGGATCAGCGTGGTTCGCTCAAAAAATCCATCGGCAAAGCGATGGGGCATGATGCCACGAATGAAGATCTCACCAATTTTAAGATTTGCGTAACCGAAGTTCTTACTCCTTATGCCTCTGCTATTCTCATGGATCCTGAGTACGGCTTGCCAACGCTTCCGCACCGCGCACCCGGAACCGGTGTACTCCTTGCCTATGAGAAAACAGGCTACGACGCAGCCTTGAAAGGCAGACTTCCGGATTTGCTTGATGAGTGGAGTGTACGCAGACTTGTTGAAGCAGGGGCTGATGCAATAAAAATTTTACTCTATTACAATCCGTTCGATGATGCAAGTATAACTGCTCGTAAACAAGCGTTCATTGAGCGTATCGGCGCCGAATGCAAAGCATTGGATAAGCCATTCTTTCTTGAACCGCTTGCATACGACGATGACTATGACGAAAAAGGACTCGACTTTGCAAAGATCAAACCGAAATATGTTGCGAAATACATGGAAGAATTTTCCAAAGAAAGATATGGCGTTGACGTCCTGAAAGTCGAAGTCCCGGTGAATATGAAATTAGTCTCGGGGACAAATTCTTTCGGCGGTGGTGACGCAGCCTACACAAAAGCAGAAGCGATGAAGTTATTCAAAGAGGCTTCTGATGCCGCGACAAAACCATTCATCTATCTTTCTGCTGGTGTCACTGACGATGTCTTTCGCGAGACGATTCAACTAGCGGGCGAAAGTGGTTCGAATTTCAGCGGAGTTCTTTGCGGACGTGCCACATGGCAAGACGGAGTACCGATCTTCGGCGCCGAAGGAAAAGATGCACTCATGAAATGGCTTTTAGGTCGCGGAGTGGAGAACATCAAAGCACTCAACGAAGTAGTAAATAAATTTGCAAAGCCATGGACAACGGTCTATGGCGGGGAAGTGGAAATTATTTGAACTGAAATTTATGCGATGATCGGGGATGAATGGAATGTGAATCCGCGAGAATCCGTCCAATCCACGTCATCCGTGTGCTATTAATCAATTGATACTTATGTCTAAAATTCTCATTGTTTTGCTCCTTGTGATTACTTCAACTGCAATCGTAAACGCTACTCCACCCGAAATCGGCAAACCCGCTCCGGGATTTTCACTGCATGATGTGAACGGCAAAATGGTAAAACTTTCCGACTTCAAAGGTAAACTCGTCGTCCTTGAATGGATCAATGAAGGATGTCCGTTTGTGAAAGGGCATTACGAAAACGGCCACATCCCCTCCATGCAACAATTTTATTCTGCGATGGGAGTTGTGTGGCTTACGATTAATTCAACGCGCCCCGATCATCCCGAAGCATTCAACGCTGAGAAGAGCAAAGAATACTTGAAGACGTGGCACTCAAAAGCGACTTTTAATTTAATGGACGAAGAACGCACAGTCGGACATCTTTATGATGCAAAAACTACACCGCATTTTTTTGTGATCGATGCTAAAGGAATTCTTCGCTACCAAGGAGCTATTGATGATGATCGCTCCACCGATGGAGGGAAGCACGCCACCACGAACTACGTTCTCAAAGCCCTCGACGCCCTTCTCGCCGGACAAGAAGTCGAGACTACTTCCACGAAGCCGTACGGGTGTTCGGTGAAGTATTAGTATTGATTACACCTTACATACCACCGCCTGCCCGCTTGGCATGGCAAGGACTTGTTCGGGTTTTCCGGAGAAGAATTCATCTACCGCTTGTCTTGCGCCGGGGCAGGTGGGGAAGCCGTAATCATCGAAGACGATGAATCCGCCGCTGAGCATTCTGGGATAGATAAAGTTTAGCGAGTCGAGGATGGATTGGTAAATATCAACATCAATATGCGCGAATGATATTTTCGATGCGTCCAGACCTTTGAATGAGTCAGGAATAAAACCTTTATGCGTTACCACAAGATTGGCATTTCCGACACGTGCGCTCACCGCTTCTTCGGATGTATCTTTGAAGTCACCAGACTTATGCCAATCTTTTTGGGCGTTCACGTCAGGCATTCCTTCGAACGTATCAAAGAGATGAAGTTTTGTGCCACTTGAGTTGCCGTACTCAGCAATTACTTTCGCGAGCAAGATCGCTGTGCCACCTTTATATACTCCGCACTCCCAAAATTCTCCTCCCAAGTGAAGAGCCTGTTTGCTCAGTTGAAAAAGCACGTAGCACCGATCCGCTGTGACGAGCGTGTATTTCTCCGCAGCCTCGACGAATGGCTTGAACTCTCCATAACCGAGCCACGGGCTGAAGTACGGTTTATAAAAACCAGCATCGGGAATCCCGCGCACGGTTTTTACCTTCTGTACCTTGAGCGACGTGAAAAGATTTATGAATCGTTCGACTTTTTTGAGCATAGATCAAATTGAGTGGTTGAAAACCGAGATCAGGTTATTCTTGTGCCTGAAAAATGGGATTTGGAGAATCTGTAAAACTCATTTACTTATTTTCGGACGTTGTAATAACTTTGATACCAGGATAATTGAGGATGATCGCCTCAAGAGTTGGATCCTTCTCTCTACAGAGAATCACCGATGTAACAGATTTCGGTTTGTGAAATTTTAGTAATAATTCGCGAGAAAAGACTGCTTGACCCATCACATTCATCCCAAGCCTCCTGGCTTTTGCTTGCACAACAATGATATCCTTGCCTTCAAGGCTGATATTACGCTGGCCTTTTGGGATTTGTTTATGCTCTTCATTTTTGATAATAATGGCATCAGCTCTTCTACGTGCTGTATCACCATCACGGGCGACCAACTGAAATTCCTCTATAAGAGTACCTCGGTTGTTTTCCCAGTATCTGATAATCATCGGAGTTTCAAGCTTACTCATAGATTATGTCAAAATGTATTTGCCATAATACCATCAACGATTTCATCAGCAACGGAGATGCCTGCGTCAATGACCTTTCGTTCTACGATGCCTTCGTAGTATCCATCAAGATGCAACACATGGTATGCTGCGTTAAATTTATGGAGTAATCGCTTATTCAATTTGGACAACGCTGCTTCGTAGTCGTTGACATTTTTTCGCTGATATTTTTTCTTGATGATTTTCCTATTGCGTGATTCTAAATAATCATCCAATGCTAAAAGAATACCACAATATGCTGTCCCACATGCCATGCGGACATATTTTGCATCTTTGTAATGCCCGTCTTCTTTGCCTGCTTTCTTAAGCAAGTCTTTGGCATTGTGCATATAGCGTTTCGGTTCATTCATGTGAAATAGAACATTGTGAAGCAATAAAAAATCTCAATTCGCGGTTTGTAAGGTTCAATAGTTTAATTTGAAATGGAATTTCCGGATTTAATTCTTCACCCCATCGGCATTATTCGCACACCGTTTATTGATCGGTGCGATGCTCCGCGTCAGCCTGGCTCGTCGGCAATTCAAGCGACGGGAAAAATTATTTTGGAGGAGGGAAAAAATTTTGAGCAAGCTCTTGAGGATCTCGATGGTTTTGAAAAAATTTGGCTCATCTATCAATTCCATAGAAATGCGCACTGGAAGCCGAAGGTTCTTCCGCCAAGAGGTGATAGGACGAAGAGAGGAGTTTTCGCAACGCGCTCTCCGCACAGACCAAATCCTATTGGACTTTCTGTCGTCACACTACTCGACGTTGATCGCAGAAATATTTACGTTGAAGGTGTTGACATCTTGGACAAAACCCCGATATTAGACATAAAACCGTATCTGGCTTACGCCGAAGCCTTTCCTGATGCAAAGGCAGGATGGCTGGATGAGACGATAGACGATGAGAATACAAAAGCAGAGCGGTCACTCGAATTCACTGATGAAGCAGCGATACAATTCGATTGGCTGAAGACAAATCACCAGATCGATCTCCTCTCAACTGCGGAAAAGGTTTTGCAATATGATCCCTTTCCGCATCCATCGAGAAGAATATTCAAAGAGAAAGATGGCGAGTTCATGATGGCGATCAAGAGCTGGCGGATAGATTACAGGATTGAAGGTGATCGGGTTGTGATCGTGAAAGTCAGGAGCGGATATGGATCTGATGCGCTTCGATCTGACGGAACAGTTATCCATCAGAAAGAAGCGCATGCAGAATTCCACAGTCGCTGGCAATACAAAGTTCGATCTACCTAAATAGATCTGATCACAAGATGACGAGCGACACGCCGAACATGAAACCGATATTTGCATAGCTATAATCTAAGCTGCCTCCGCTGCTGCCCGTATAGCTATAGGATTGTTTTCGGTAGTTGAGCTCCGTCCGAACGGCAGCACTCTTGGCGACAAGGAATTTCATTCCAAGACCGGCATTCAGAATCGTCACCGATGAGTAGCTGTCGCTGAGTGTTTCCGGCAAAGCCCCCTGCAATCCGGAGAAAAATATCTCAATGCCATTGGAGGTACCGATTCCTGCTTTGACATACGGGGCAAAGCTTTTATCAGCAGAGTAGAACGTATAGCTCACGTTGCCGACAAACTTCAAGTAGGCTTTGCTATTGCTTCCCGAACTCAGGTCGGCAAACATTCCGATCTCGGGTTCGAACGATAATCCATCGATAAAGTAATACCCCGGAGAAATATTCACATCAAGGACTGTACTACTTGTAGACGAGCTACTTCCGCTCCTTGACAGGGAAAGAGAATTCAGCCCGCCTGTTAATGATAGCTCCCAGCTTCCTTTCGTAAACTGTGCCTGGCTTGTGCCGGCCAGAAGCGAAACGAAAGCCAGCATGAGAATTCGAGTTGTTTTAGTATTCATATTATTGTTTGTTAATTGTGAAAGATGCGCCCTACAGACGCTTCACAAAAATAGATTCCGAGAGCTCGGGAATTGTCACAGATATGTTGTAAAATCGTAAGGAAGATGTCAGCACAACCACCTTCGAAGGAAACATCGCGAAATAAGAAATGCTCCCAGACAGGGAAAGACTCTCTCCGACTGAAGTCGGAGCTACTATAGCCGAATTATTGTTAGGTGACCGCTTACAAATAAGGGATACTATGGGAAGAGCATTCGAATTTAGAAAAGTACGAAAGATGAAACGCTGGGATAAAATGTCCAAAGCGTTTACGAAGTTAGGAAAAGAAATTGCAGTCGCAGTAAAGCTTGGGGGTCCTGATCCTGAATCAAACCCCAGACTCCGCACAGCAATTACAAATGCGAAGGGCGTGAACATGCCGAAAGATCGCGTGGAGTCAGCAATTCATCGTGCTTCAAGCAAGGATGCAGCTGATATTCAGGAAATTGTCTATCAAGGCTACGGTCCGCACGGCATCGCAATTGTTGTTGAGTGCGCTGCAGATAATCCAACTCGTACCGTTGCAAATATTCGTAGCTATTTCTCCAGAGCTGGCGGACAGATGGGCACGTCGGGTTCGCTCGATTTTATGTTCGAGCGCAAAGGTGTTTTCAAACTTCCTGCCGCTGGTCTGAATTTAGAAGAGCTTGAGCTTGACCTTATTGATTTCGGCGCCGAGGATATTCAAAAAGAAGAGGACGAAATCGTTATCTACACCTCCTACGCCGACTTCGCTGGAATGCAAAAAGCATTAGAAGAAAAAACCATTGCAGTGACTGAAGCAAAGATCGAACGCATCCCGACTACTACGAAAGAACTCAACGAAGAGCAGGCGAACGAAGTCTTCGAGATGATCGACAAGATGGAAGAGGATGACGACGTGCAAGCGGTCTATCATACGGTTGCATAAAATCTCACATTGTTATGGCAATTACCCAGAAGCCATTACCATTTGAGTTCATTCTTGAGTATCTTTATCCGATCACACCACGGATAAAACCTATGTTCGGTTGCTTCGCTCTGTATTCAGAAGAGAAAATTCTTCTCATGCTCCGAGAGAAGGAGGACAATGCGCACGACAACGGAGTTTGGATCGCAACAAGCGCAGAGCATCACGAAAGTCTAAAGAAAATGCTTCCCTCTATGCGCTCCATTGAAGTTCTCGGCAATGGCGAAACGAATTGGCAGATGATCCCACAATCCGCCGATGATTTCGAGTCATCAGTAAAAAAAATCTGCGAACTAATCAAAAAAAGCGACAAACGCATCGGCAAAATTCCGAAGGGGAAGAAAAAGAAGGTGTGAGGTCACACAGAACGGTTTTTATTGGAAGGTTTAGATGGGAGAGCATGCCTTCATGAGAGGGGGCAGTTTCGTCGCGAAGGGGGGGGATGATTTATTGCGAACAATTTTCCCAGGTTACGTGTAGTATAAATATGACTACGACTTTCAGAGTACATGCAAGCGAACTCGATCAGGATTTCTTTGAACGGCTTAAAGCCATGTTCAACGGAAAAGAGATTGAGATTATTGTGCATGAAAAACACGATATGGATGAAACCGATTATCTCCTCAGTGATCCGGAAAATCGCACGCATATATTGGATTCTCATGCAAGGGTCGGAAGAAGAGAAGGATTAGTGGAAGTCGATATTAACTCCTTGTAATGCGACGAGTATCCTTCGATCACCAGGCATTCTTCGATTTTCAGGAATGGGCTACAGTAGATAAAAAAATCCACAAAAAAATAGTCGAACTTATCAAAGCGACGGTTCGCGATCCCTATGATGGGATCGGTAAACCCGAACCGTTACGTGCTGATCTCAGCGGTGCTTGGTCGCGGAAGATAGATGAGAAGAATAGACTCGTTTACAGAGTTACTGATTCAGAAATACTGATCGAATCATGCAAGTACCATTATAGCGACCGATGAGTCGTCCGGTGTTTTATGATACCCGCCATCGCTCTGCGTTGGCGGTTTTTTTATGTTGTATATTTGCATAATGGAATATGTTAAACCTGAAAGAATCTGGTTAAAAACCAGTTCGGATTATAATGAAAGATGGGTGCAAGCCCGCATTGCAGATGACCCTTCGATTTTAGGGTTAGGTGATCTTGTACTTCGTGATAAAGAACGAATCCAACCAAGTACGGGAAGGCTTGATTTATTACTACAAGATCCAGAATCGTACCAAAGGTATGAAGTCGAAGTACAACTGGGAAAGACAGATGAGGCGCACATTATTCGGACTATAGAATATTGGGATGTTGAAAGAAAACGATATCCCCAATATGAACATTGTGCTGTTATTGTGGCAGAAGATATCACGAGTCGCTTTCTAAATGTCATTGGTCTTTTTAATGGTACAATCCCACTCATTGCAATTCAACTTCAAGCGATAAGTTTTGCGGGAAACATATCACTCGTCGCTACAAAAGTAATTGACCAATTTGAACGTGGGATGGTTGAAGAGGACGAAGAAATAGCAGTACCAGCTGATCGAAGCTATTGGGAGTTGAGAGGTACACGTGACACAGTTCGAATCGCGGATGAAGCCCTTGAAATTTTGAAGAAGTTTGACCCTAAATTAGAATTGAAGTACAACAAATTTTATATTGGACTTGCTGTTGGTGATGCCCCGAATAACTTCGTAGTTTTTGCACCTCATAAGAAATTCACCAGTATTCGGATACGCCACGAACAAACTGATCAATGGAATGAAGCTTTAGAGCAGAGTGGTTTAGTTTATGATTATGTACAGCGCGAAGGTCGTTATAGAATAAGAATGGAGCCTGATCAGTTTAAGCCGAAAATAGAAATAATTGAACAACTGCTTCAATCCTCATTCTCAGAGTAAAGAAAATAACGTCGAGCTGATACTTAACCCAGTCCGGTTTCGGAAATTAGATCGGGGATAAGACGTTAGTCTTTGATCGTTAGCAGAAGAGTGCGAACTCTTTCCACTTGTATTTCCTTTAAATATCTATGACACCAGCAGCGACGCTTCTTGAACTTATAGATCATTTGCCACCTGAGGAAAGGCAGCACGTGGATGAGTATATTCATTTTCTTTATGAAGAAACGCATTCCCCTGTAGTAAGCGACCAGGTCTTCGATCCTCGTTATGTCGAATATTTAAAAGAAGGAATCCGCGAAGGCGAAGAATCTTATAAGCGAGGTGATGTACTTGATGTCGTAGAGGGAAGAAAATATCTCGACGAGCTTTTGAGTCAATGAGAGTCCGCTGGACGCGTCCTGCTATCCGCCGTCTTGCGGAAATTAAGGAGTATATCTCTGGGAATAATCCTGAGAATGCAAAACGTTTTATTCAGGCATTGTATAATTCTGTTTCATCGCAGTTAACGACGTTCCCATATTTAGGCAGAAAAGTGCGGGAGCTAAAAGATCCAAAGTATCGCGAACTCGTATATCGGAAATATAAAATTATCTACGTGGTCGCAGTAAGTGAAGTTATTATTCTGACAGTACGAAGTCCCTATCAAGAATCCATTTTTTAATCTCCCATTCTTCTTCTTCAATTAAATCTGTCACGGAACTCCCCCATAGGTGCCTAGATGTTCAATAGGTGACTATATAAGCACCTATGCCACGCTCTCGATTCTGCTAAAGACTACGAACTAACATCTGCCCCATGATAGGCCTGATTGATTGTAATAATTTTTATGTGTCGTGCGAACGACGATTGGATCCCTCGCTGGAGGGCAAGCCTGTTGTTGTGCTTTCGAATAATGATGGCGTGGTGATTTCGCGCTCGAATGAAGTGAAGGCGTTGGGTGTATCAATGGCTGGTGCGGCGTATCAGTATCGTGATCTTTTTCGGAAGCATGGCGTGCGTGTCTTTAGTGCGAATTTTAATTATTACATGCAATGCTCCGAGCAGGTGATGCGCATTGTGCGTGATTACTCGCCCGAAGTTGAGGTCTATTCCGTTGACGAAGCCTTCATTGATCTGAACGGATTGCAATGGAAAAAGCCAACGGAGTATCTGCGTTCGCTTCGTGAGCGAGTCAAGAACGAAGTGCAAATACCTGTGTCGGTAGGGATTGCTGAATCAAAAACGCTGACAAAAGTAGCTTCGGAATTTGCGAAGAAAGATCCGTCGCATGGAGGCGTACTTAATATATTTGGTGATGTCGAACGGCGTAATGAATTTTTGCGCAACCTCGCAGTCGGTGATCTGTGGGGGATTGGCGGACAGTTCGCAAAATTTTTGGCAGGCGAACATATTCAGAATGCGCTTGAGCTTATCGGAATGCCTGATCAGTGGATCTTGCGACATCTGCATATCGGTGGATTAAAGATGGTGTGGGAGCTTCGCGGAACTCCGTGCATTGCTATGGCTCCGAACCTTGCTCCACCAAAGCAGATCATGCGCTCGCGTTCATTCGGGAAATATGTCACATCGCTCTCGGAGTTAAAAGAAGCGGCGGCACTTTTTATGAGTATGGCGGCAGAGTCGTTACGAGCGCATAAATTAGTTGCAGGCGTTGCCGGAGTTTTTATTTTAACGAACAGATTCAATGACGATCCAAAATATGCTGGCTCGCTTAGCGATGCTATTGATGAGCCGACATCCTATACGCCTGATTTGATCGCTCATGTACACCGTCTGCTCGAAAAAATTTATCGCCCAGAGTATCGGTACCAAAAACTTGGCGTCATCCTTACTGATCTTGCGCCGGGCAGTGATATGCAACTCACGTTTTCGTATAACGAAGGTGAACTCAAGCGCCACGAACGGATGATGAGTGTCCTTGATACGATCAATGCGAAGTACCGCGAGAATCATCTGATCATGCTTGCCGCCGAAGGCACAGAGCACGGGTGGCAATCAAAGCAAGAACATCTTTCGCAATCACGCGCAAGTTATGTTGACCCGAAGGAGCGAACCCGATTCCTCACGACAGTATCTATCCCCGAAACTGAGCCAAAACGCCGAAGCCGTTACACACTCGAACCAGCTCAGCAATCTCGTGCTCTCGGAAAACAAATTGCCGAGCGCATGATGCGAGATGGGTGAGGGACGGCTGAACCAACTCGGATGAGATTTCGGTGCTTCACCTTACAATGACGTTCAACTCACTGTAAGAGACAACCTCGCAATGCACTTCCCCCTCACCTCCCCTTTGGCGGCGCGAAGATTAGCACCGACCTTGTTGGGTCAATGATGAGTGCATCGAAGGTTCGGATGACGTCCATGGCTAATGTGCCGGTGATGAAGATGCTCAGGTTTCGGAAGATGGGTGGGAGGTCGGCGATGACTCTGCCTGGGTTATTTTCTGCAATATCTTTACCTCCAAGTTCAAAGGTTTCAACACGGATACGATCGGGTTCGCGTTTTTTTCCGTCGAGCGAATCCTTATGCCATTTCTTTTCAAAAAATAACTGCGTCTTCGGCTCAAGCGCTTGCTTGAAAATAGTTGATTGTCGCTCAGCAAGTGATAAATGAACTCGTCCTTCTTTTATATGACGCGATTTTACATCGCACCACATTGTAGGAAACTGACAATTGCAATGCGCAAGAATTGCATCATCAAGAAACGGTACATGAATCGCTTGCTTCTCAAGCGTAGAATTCCACTCAACTTTTCCTTCATCTGTACTAAAAAATTGGACTCTACGGTTTGCAAAATCAATTACGGTGATATACTTCCGAGTAAATGCATAACCCAATACTCCGTAGTATGAGGTGTCCGTTCGTTTATAGATTCCCTTTGAAAATGTTGGCACCAGATCGACGCTTAGTGTCCGCTGTTCTGAAACAGGGAGGTAGAATCTTTTAGGACCGCTGATATTGATGAGCGAGTCATCCGGGATATACGATCCGTCATTCGACGCCGCTGGATCAAGTACAAAACTGCGATGCAATGTAATCGCTTTACCATAGACATCAGTATCTATCACTGGCACAGTGACGAACATGTACCCGTTGGTGAAGTGCATCGGGAATTCAGCAACAAGCACACCGTTCACGAGAGGCGGATTATCCTGCGCTTTGATCGATGTGCCGAGACATGCTAATGAGAGAAATAATAAAGATGTGAAAAATTTATTCATTCTGGAATTCGTGTTTATTGATATGGAGACCGATATGAATTTAATCATTGGATTGAATGTCGAGTACTCGTGAATCAATGTAGTTTCGCTCTGCCACATCAGGTGCCGCACGCATGGTCACAAAGTAGAGACCTGATCGGAGCCTGACTCCTTCGGTGGTGATGGGATTCCATGTACCTATATAACTTCCTGGAAGTAATAGGGAATCGCGCCAAATCGCAACAGAGTCGCCGAGTGGGTTTTGAATAATTATCTTTACCGTGCCTGTGTCGCTGAGTGTAAAAAAAATCGTGACGTTGGAATCGCCGGCATTCCTGTTATACGGATTTGGATAAAGCGGCGCGAGTGAATCAGGAAGTGTGCCCGATCCGTAAAACTGAAATGAGTTGCGGATAAACTTCGGCATCGTTGATGCAGGATGGCGCGATGAGTCGGCGCCAAATTCTGCGCAGCCACTCATGCCGAGAAGGACAAGTATGACTGCAACGAAAAAGTATGTCTGAATATTCTTCATCAGATATTTATTCTATATCCTCCGCCGACAGATACGCCTCCGATATTCCCAAGCCCACCGTTTGAAACTGGATCTGCGAAATAAACATCAACATTGATACCAATGTATAGCCCTGAGCTTTGCGTGAGCGGATACTCAATCCCCAAGTTAACGCCAAGTCCAAAATTATAATAATCTTTCGACACCTCAAGAGACCGAACGGCACTGCCATCACTTGTTGCATCAATAAATCCCGTCGCACTTGATTTGCCAAGAAGTAATCCTGCGCCACCAAAGAGCCTCAAGTCATTATCGTGTTGCTTTTCAAGATAGTCGCGCACACCAAATTCTATCTCTAACGTTTTAATGCGAAAATCTTTGACAAAGACAGCCGTCCTGCGTACGTAGTGAATTTTCAGTACGCTCGAAAGTGATGGCGTTATCGGAAAGCCAATTCCGCACGTAACCTGTACCGGCAATCCGGCGAGACTGGTTTGGTAATTTATTCGATAGCTCTGTTGAAACGGGATGAAGCCAGCGACTTCGCCGTAGAGTTGCAGATTCTCTGAGTTTGGTAGCGCGTCCGGATTTTGCTGCGCGAGCACATGCGTGCTGTTCATTAACAGCATGACAATAACGGCAAATAGGTGTTTTGCCGAAGTATAGTTGCTCAATCTCGCTTTCATCATCTATGCGACTCCATTTAACGAAGATATTCCTATGGATGTTACCCAAGGACTGAACTTGAAATCAGTGAATACTTTTGTGACAATGCTGGTTAGTCATTACCAGTGATTCTGCAAATTTAGGATTGTTCACTATTGAGACAATTATGAGATACAACTTAACTCTCTTGATCTTGTGCGTCGGATTTTGCTCAAGCGTGCTCGTAGCTCAGCCGATAAAGTCGCCCTATCCATTTGTTATGTCGCCTGCTGATACGACGGCTCATGGTATTTTACCAATTGGTGAGGCACCGATTGTATCACGAGTACGCCTGAATGCCGGACATTTTGACATCGGTGGGAAGGAAGCGCAACGCATCCGATTCTTCGGTACAGAATTAAGCAGTAGTGCGCAGTTCTTGCCGAGTCAAGCCGCACATATTTTAGCACTCCGTTTGCACAAGCTCGGATTTAATGCCGTGCGCTTGACCTCGAATGATATGATCTGGTGGGCAGCAGCGAGCTTCTTGAATTACACAAACGGACAGAGTACGACATCCTATAACCTCATCCCCGATCAGCTTGCACGATTCGATACACTTCTTTATGAATTTAGGAATGCAGGAATATACGTATTCTTGACGTTGAACTCTCAGCACCAGTTTATCGCTGCTGACGGTGTGCCACAAGGCGAACCAGATAGTACACAAGGCGCGCAGTTTACGCACTTCACGGATGCCCGTGCTTCTGAACTTCACCGTGAATGGGCGAAGGCGTTGCTTTCGCATGTGAGTCCTCTAACGGGGCTAAGGCTTGCGGACGAGCCAACGCTTGCTGGCATCGAAGTAACCGCCCCGGGTTATAGTTTACTTGCAGGCTGGAGATTTGGTTTGCTTAATTGGATAGACCAAAATAATGCGATCAACCAGGGGAAACAGACAGTCTGCTTTAATCGCTCACGCAGACTCGATACCATGTTTACCAAATATTTGCTTCGGAAATATGGAAGTGAATCTGGCATCACTTCCGCCTGGAAAGGCAAGTCTGTAGTAAATCCGCCTAATGTTGTGGACAATGGAAGTTTTGAAGACGATGCTTCGACTTCTTGGTCTTTTGGTACCCAAAATGGAGCCAACGGTGACAAGAGTTTGCTTTCGCCTGGCATTGATTCCGATTTTTGCATGTGGGCACGAGTGAGTAGTCTCAGCCCTGCGCCGAACTGGTCGGATGTGATTCTCTTGAATGCAACTCCACGATTGGGGAAAGACACGCTCTACGAATTATCCTACTATGCTAAGATTAAGTACAAAGCATCAAAGCCAGTGCTGAGCCGTACGGTGCTGGTGTATCTGGAGCAATTCCAAAATTATACTCAGTCATACGCAAACTATCAGACAATAGATACTGCGTGGCATAAATATACCGTTGTATTTCGCGCAAACGCAGGTGGATTGCACAGACTGTATTTCGGACTCGGTCATCAACTTGGCGATGTACTCTTCGACGGAGTCACGCTCAGGCAGCATGATGAAGTAGGGCTGGTCAATGGTGAAACGAGCAGTCTGTTTACTATCTATAGACTAAAATATAATGAGACCGATTTATTGCCACGTCAGCGTGTGCGAGATATTGCTTTATTTTATGATTCACTTCAAACAGATTATTTCCTGAAGATGAAGAAGTGTATTGCTGATACGATCAAATCGCAAGTATTGGTAAATTTTTATGCGACAGATTGGTGGGGATCAATTCAAGATGCGTACTCGAACCGTTATAGCGATTTCACACAAGCACATATAAATACCGACTACCCTCGCCAACGAAATAATGCAACACCCTACTCTGACTCCACTTGGGTGATGAGTAATAATTCAATTTTGAGTGATTTGTATAACGGCACGATGGGGTTTCTCAGCGGTTCGAGCATTGCAGGTAAACCGCATATCGGAAGATACATGAATTTGGTGTTGAATCAAAATTGTGCGGCACAGATGCCATTCTTCACTGCCTATGCTTCGCTTCAAGATTGGGACGGTCTATTCTTCACTAGTTACGGCTCGTCGGCAGAGGATTTATTTGCTGGTTATGAATTGCGGAATAGTTGGTGGTCAATGGCAGGTAATCCATCGCTCTTAGTTCAGCTTCCACAAGCGAGTGATGTATTTCGTAATCAAAAGATTAAAGCATCTGCACTACGTCCGTCAACAACCATTGTTCATGATGCAGATGATATTTTATTGAAGAGTCTGCCCTCACCTTCACCGCTATCGCTTAATAATACTGGTACGATGGGAGTTGACGGTGGTCTGCAGCCAAATATTGCAACGATGTTTCAAGTACGTCAGCAGTTCGATGTGCCAACACATAAAGTTGCGGCAGAGTATCCGTATCAATATGATACAATCACAAAAGTATCAGAAACATCGGAGATTGAGTGGAGTCAATCTGGCGGATTTTTCATCACTCATACACCTGCATACACAGGGATAGCAGGAAAATTAGGTTCTACGCCAGTCGTTGCGGGATCGTATGCTATCAAACGAATTGATCCAAGCCCCGACAATGGCAAGGAGATGGAATCGTTTATGATTTCGAATATCACACCTGCACGCTTGCTCGTCACGGCAACGCCGCGGTCGCAAAATTATTTGGCATCGTGGCAATATAATGATTCGAGCGTCGGAAATAAATGGGGTGGCGGACCTCCGATTTTTAGTAGTGCCACATTCGAGCTTACCGTACCTTCTGACTCGGCAGTGGTGGTAGCATACCCGCTTGATTCATCGGGCAATAAATTGAGCGGTGCACAGAATATGATTACGGGAGTAAAAATTTCAGGGCAAAATTCCTTTAAGATTACTTTGGATGAGTCCGTTCATAAAACTCCGTGGTATGTTGTTGAGATGACAAGTATTTCAGCATCCGTTTCACAGAGCGGAGGGTCAACGCTGAGTTGCACGGTTGTTCCGAATCCTGCTCTCGGTTCAACAAGAGCTATTGTGGAACTGCCGAATTTCGGAAGCATCAAAATTGCACTCTTTGACGACCTCGGCAGGGAATTACTCGCTATCGCCAACGGAGAACTCTCCTCGGGAAAATATGAATTCCCCTTTAGTGTAAACGCACTCGCAACGGGACATTACATTCTTCGCATTGAATCACAGGGGAATGTGATAGCTCGGAGTGTCAATGTAGTAAAATAGAAAATTTCATTTGACATAATAAAGGCGGCACAGTGCCGCCTTTATTTTTTATCCGAACTTCATCGCTTCTCGGACTTCTGCTATCGTTGCGGTTGCAATTTTCTGGGCACGGGCTTCTCCGTTTTCGATAATTCTCAGAATTGCGTGAGGATTCTCTTCAAGTGCTTTTCGCTTCTCACGAGGGGCGGTGAACGAGTCGTTTATTTTATCCGAGACTCGCTTCTTACAATCCACGCATCCGAGTGAGCCACTGGTACAGCCCGGGTATATTTCTTGAACTTCGAGAGGATTCCATTTTTGATGATACCCATAGACAAGGCAGACTTCCGGTCTGCCCGGATCGTTGCGCCGAACCTTGAGCGGATCGGTGACTGCAGTCTTCATTTTCTTGGCCGTATCATCGGCACTATCGCTGAGTAGGATCGTATTACCTAATGACTTCGACATGCGCTTCCCATCCAGTCCGGGCAAGCGTGGAGTCTCGGAGAGATACGCACGTGTTACCGGAAAGACGGTCCCATAATGATTATTGAAATCCCGCGCGAACTCACGGGTGATTTCCACATGTGGCACTTGGTCTTCGCCGACGGGAACAAGTTCGCCTTTATAGAGAAGAATATCTGCCGCTTGCAACACTGGGTAGCCAAGATGTCCATAACTCATGCCTTCGCCGATACCGAGGTCGCGTACTTGTTCTTTCACAGCTGGATTTCTTTCGAGCCGGGCTTGAGAAATCAGCATCGAAAAAATCAGAAATAATTCAGCATGTTCTTTGATCTTGGATTGTCTGAAGATCGGCGATTTTTCGGGGTCAATTCCGAAAGCAATCCAATCCATCGCCATGTCGAGGGTATTCTGTAGAATTTCCGATGTATCAAGTTTTGTCGTGAGTACATGGTAATCCGCAACGAGGTGAAAATTCTCAGCGATATTTTGAAGCTTAACCCACGGCTCAAGGGCACCAGCAAAGTGGCCGATGTGGAGTTTGCCCGTCGGTCTCATCCCTGAGAGAATCCGAGGTTTCTTATTGCCGAATGTTTTGGCAAGTTCGCCTTCGCGAATAACTGCGCTGGTTTTCTGTTCTTCTGACATATTGCGTTAGTTAACGCATGATTAGCATTTGTCATTCCGAGCTAGATTCTTAGATGTAACCGCGACTAATCCCGTTCGTAGTGCGTTATAAAAATCTATGTGCGGAATAGCTGGTGTTTATGATTACGGATTTTCTCAAAACCCTCAGGTCACACCTGAACTCCTGACCCGAATGTCGGATCGGATGATTCATCGCGGTCCTGACGATGCTGGTTATCACATCTCTCGTAACTCGCAGTGCGGCTTGAGCTTCCGAAGACTTGCAATCGTTGACCTTTCTCCCGCTGGGCATCAGCCTATGTCAACACCTGATGGAAGATACACCATTGTTTTTAACGGTGAAATTTATAATCATCTTGAAATCAGGCACGAGCTTGAAGCAAAGGGATATTCTTATCGCTCGCACTCCGATACCGAAACAATTCTTTATGCTTACAAAGAATGGGGCGAGGATTGCTTCAAGAAATTTCTCGGCATGTTTGCGATTTCTATATGGGACGAAGAGACGAAGGAGATTTTTATCATTCGCGATCGCATAGGGATAAAACCGCTTTACTATGCACAACCCGATGGCAGATTTATTTGGGCGAGTGAAATTAAAGTCATCTTGGAGCATCCAGCAATACGAAGAGCATTAAATGCAAACGCGCTTCCGCATTATCTATCGCTACTCATGCCGCCAGCTCCGGAGACGATGTTTGCGGGAATTCATAAACTTGAAGCAGGTCACTCACTCCGAATCAATTCGCGCGGCGATGTGAATAAACGTAGATGGTGGTCATTGTTAGATGTGGGTGAGGTTGACCATTCTTTGACAGAAGCGAAGGCAATTGAAGACTTGCGATTCTTGCTCCGCCGCTCAATCAAGGATAGGATGATGAGCGATGTGCCGTTCGGAGTATTTCTCTCAGGCGGAATTGATTCAAGTTTGAATGTAGCGCTGATGAGTGAACTCATGGATCGTCCGGTGCAGACATTCACGGTCGGATTTAGTGAACTCGAAAAATACAATGAACTCGGATACGCCAGAACAATCGCAGAAAAATTCAAGACCGATCACCACGAAATATTGATTGATGCAAAAACTGCCCAAGATAAATTATCCGATCTTGCGTGGCACGAAGATGAACCCAATGGCGATCCTGTGTGCATACCGTTGTACTTTGTCTCGAAACTTGCACGTGATAACGGCACAATCGTTGTGCAAGTTGGCGAAGGCTCGGATGAAGAATTTTTGGGTTATCCGTGGATGATTCGCGATTTGAAGTTTCGGAAAAAATATTGGAAGCAATTCATTCCGAAACCAATGAGGCGATTGGGACAACTTATTTCCTCTCCTTTCATCTCGCACCCGTTGATGAAGGAGTACATCCGCCGCTATTCTGCTGGTGAAGAATTCTTTTGGGGTGGTGCGATGGCATTCACTGAAACCCATAAGAAAGAATTATATAAAAATTATTCCAAGGCTGAACACTCCTCTTACGATTTCCCTGCGCGTTGGCATGATGAGATGAATCGAGCCTATCCCGATGCAGAGTATCAGCAACGGATGATGTATCTGGAATTTCAACAACGCCTGCCGCAAATGCTACTGATGCGCGTTGACAAGGTATCAATGGCAACGAGTATCGAAGCTCGTGTGCCCTTCTTGGATCATCGGATTGTTGAGTATGCTTTCCGTATGCCGCAAAAAATAAAACTTGGACCGAATCTCGAACCGAAGCACATTCTGAAAAAAGCGAGTGAGGGAATTCTGCCGAATGAACATATTTATCGAAAGAAGCAAGGGTTCGCCGCTCCAGTGGCTGAGTGGCTCAAGAAGGATTTGAAACCTCTGTTCGATGAACACCTTGCATCAAGCCGAATCGTGAAAGAATATTTTAATCCCTCCCTTATCAGATCACTCCAATCCGAACACATTTCTGGTAAGCGCAAGAATGGCGAATTACTGTGGTCATTGCTGAATTTGATGCTCTGGGAGAAGCGCTACTTCTGATTATGAACAATTATTCATAGATTTTTCATTTTGAGCGAGTGTTGGTTTTGCGCGACTTATTTTCCGTAATCGCAAACTCACACCACCTATGAAAAAAAGATACGGCTTTCTACTCGTTATCGTGTTTGTCTTATTTTCTTCATCATCGTATGCCCAGCACTCTTCCGGCACGTTGGTAGTCGAAGTTGATCCCGAAATTCAAACCAACAGCGTTTCCGCTACTGAGCACCCGAAGCACTTCATTCGACTCATTGAACTTTCATCACATTCATTGGTAGAAGAAGTGCGAGTTGAACCCGACAACGTAAACGGAAATACTAGTGGCACGACAAAGATCACAAAAACCTTTACGATTCATGACGTACCGTTTGGTAGTTACGAAGTACGTTACATGTCGGGCACTGAGATGATTGCGAAGAAGTACATCATTGTTAATTCTGCGGTACCGTCATTCATTCAATTGGTTGTGCCACGCAAAATTGCAGAAGATGTGACCGTCGAGGGTGTTCCTGCTACCGAGCTTCCTACGGTGAGTAGTTATTACAGCAACGCCGAAATCACTAGTCTGCCTTCGATGGGGAGTACGAAAAAAATTGAAGCTCTTATCCTGAATTCTCCCGGTGCGGTGCCAGACGAAGATGGCAGAATGCACATGCGTGGTGAGGATGCACAGATGCAGTACGTGATTGACGGAATTCCTGTGACTACAAATTCAACGCGAATTTATTCAAGCCTTGTGAATGCAAATATCATAAAGTCCGCCACGATTCAACGAGGCGCATTGCCTGCCGAGTATGGCATTGCAACTTCGGCTATCGTAGCAGTGAACACGCGATCGGGTTTTGATGCACCGCTTTTTGCCGATGCCTCGGCAAGCATCGGAAGTTTTAGAACGTTGGATCGCTCATTTGCAATTGGAGGAAACGTTGATAATAGAGTTGCACTCTTCGGCGCATATTCAAGCTCGGAGACTGATCGCTACCTTGACCCCATCAAGAGCTTTGATCCGAATCACACGGATGGTTATACGCACAATTATTTTGCGAAAGCAGATTTCTTGATTAGCGATAAGATGGATTTAGTGTTGCTCGGTTCGCGCAACCTTGCAAATTTTGGAATTGCCAATGGCGGAAAGGTAGTAAATGACATCATCCAACAATCGCATCCCGACCAAGATCAGCGCCAGGACTTATCGGATTATATGTTCGGGGCACGTTTGAATGCTACGTTGACTGATAATTCTGCGCTTAGTATTGTCGGTTACAAACGTCATGTTGAGGCGATGAATACGAGCGGCGGATTACTGCAAATTTCTTCGAAAGCTGATAGCATTAAAGCCGTAACCGAGAACGAAGATTTCTTCATCGGTTCGCACCGCATTGACGAAGCCACTGGCGGACAGATCGAGTACTCAGCACTTACAAAATGGTTTGACGCATCGAACACCATTAGGGTTGGGCTTGGTGCCGAGTCATACCCACTTCAAGAATTCTTTACGTTTGCAGTTACCAACCCTATGAAGAGCGATCCTGCATTTGCTGGGGGAGATGATCGGTTGATTCCGTATGATCTTACACAGGGTGGTCATCCGTTTATATCCGAGCATTCAAAGACTGGTAATCGCATGTCTGCATACGCGCAGGATCATCTGGTATTCGAGAACCTCATCTTGGATGCAGGTGTACGATTTGATATGTTTAAGTTGCTCGAGAGTGAATCGGGGATTTCTCCGCGTGTAGCAGCTGCATATAAATTATCCAACGATCTGTGGATCAAAGGTTCGTACAACAGAATCATCATGCAAGCACCAGTAGAAAATATCCTCGTATCGAGCTCGAGTGAAGCAGCAGTACTTGTGGGGACGGAGCAGAATAATGTGCCGCTGAATGTGAAGTCCGAGAAATCAAATGTAATTGAACTCGGCGTCTCATACAAGCTGAACGAAAATATTGATATTGATTTGAATGGTTATGCAAAGTTGATCGAAGATTTCATTGTTAAAGTAGAGTTAGGTGTATCGGGTGTCATTTTCCCGGTAAATCTGAAACAAGGCCGAGTACTCGGTGGGGAGCTGGAAGTTCGCCTTCATGATTGGAATAATTTCTCAGGAAAACTATCATTATCAACATGCGACTCACGAGGCTTGAAGCCAGATGATGGTTCAAGCCCGATTGCCGCTGGTCTTATCTTCGGTGAAGAGGGGGAGAATTATAACATGCCATTTGCTGGTGAAGATGCGTTTCAGACGGAGCACAATCAAATTCTAACCGCAACGTTATTATTAAATTATGCCCATCCGTCAGGTCTCTATGCTACGCTTGGTGGAAGATTTGATTCTGGTCTGCCTTTCGATCTTGCTGACTCGACGGGGACAGGGCTTGATGAAGCTCAATCGAAAGCAGAATTAAAACGGAGAGGGTATTCAGATGAAGTGATAAACCTTTTAAGTCTTACATCTGATATGCCAGGTTCACCGGATAAATCTTCAGCGCCACATGCAGTATTTGATTTATCTGCTGGATATGATTTCAGCAAGACGATGAATATACCTGCAAAGATAACGGCTACGGTATTGAATGTTCTCGATACAAAATATCTCTACAAATTCGAGTCTGTTTTTGGCGGCACTCACTTCGGATTGCCTCGTACATTCCAGGTAGCTCTGCAAGTTCACATCTAAATTTTCGAGAGAAGATTAATTTTTTGAGACACTTTTTCTCAGCATGTGGTTGTGATTAACCGATCTCTTCGTGAGAGGTCGCAATTAATTTATAGAAATTACTATGTTGGAATTAGAGATACTCAAAACGCCTGAGCAGGAGCTTTACGAATTAACCGATGAGCTAATGGCGCTCCGTGCGCGTGCCGCAGAAATTCGGCGGAAGATTCCAGCTGTACCTGTCGAGAATTATTCGTTCACAGGCATGTCAGGCGAGCAAACATCACTCTTGGATATGTTTGGATCTCACAACGAAATGATCTTGATTCACAATATGGGTCGTTCGTGCAGATATTGCACACTGTGGGCTGATGGCTTCAATGGGTTTACGAAGCATTTCGAGAACCGTGCAGCATTTGTCGTGACGACACCAGATAACTACGAGATCGCTCGTAAATTCTCGATGGAACGTGGGTGGATGTTCAGACTCTTTTCAACCGAAGGCACTTCATTCAAGCGCGATATGGGATTCGCCTCTGAATCAGGTGATGTAAGCCCGGGATTTTCCATTTTCAAAAAAGAAGCCGATGGTACGATCGTACATGTTACGAAAGATTTCTTTGGTCCCGGAGATGATTACTGTTCTATCTGGCATTTCTTCGATATGCTCCCAAGTGATACCGGGTGGGAGCCGCAGTACCATTATATCTCGACAGTACACAAACACTAATGTTATTAATCATTGTGCAGGGCTGGGCAATGATGTTCGCCCTGCACGTTGACTTAAAGTTTTTAGTATTTTGCTCTCATCTTATCGCAAAGCAAGTCCAATCTCGCTTGCAATAAAACGTCCTCTGTTACTTGCTCAGGCTCCACTCGGTTAAATCCGATATGTCCGAAAGTGGTTGTGCCATACCCTGTTTCGGCAAATTTTTCTCTACGGATATAATGATTGATCTGCCGAGATGAAAGCTCTTGCTCGCGTTGAACAGGTGTTTCACGTTGGATGAATAATCCAACTGCATACGGATCACTTGCAGGGCGCAATGTTTGTGTTGTTGTTGCTATTTGCATTATCGTTATTCGAATTAATTATATCTGAGTTGGAGTAATCCTGGTTTTCTGTCGTCAATCGTGCGATAGATGCTTGTTACTTTTCCGAGTACCTTGAAGCCACTATCTTCGGTGATTGGGATTGGTCGGAATGCTTCGTTGGCTGGCTCAAGTTCGAAGAGTTTACCCCGCTGACGGAATGTCTTTACCGTTGCCGAGTCATCGAGCAATGCGACGATGATCTCGCCATTTTGTGCAACATCCTGCTGACGACAGATTACATAATCGCCATCCATGATGCCTTTATCCTTCATGCTCTCGCCTTGCACTCGGAGCGCGAACATTTTTTGCGGATCCTTCAACGGTTTGAAGGCAAGCCATCCCTCCAGATTCTCCACTGCAAGGATTGGCGCACCCGCAGTGACTCGACCCAAGATTGGTACCGAACTTGCTCTTCGACTGCCACCTGATAACATCGAAGGTCGCGTAACCATGAGCGAGCGCGATAGCCCGGGACCGCCTCTGGTCAAGAAACCTTTTTTTACCAAAGCCTCAAGATGCTTGCGAACGCCGAACGTGGATGACACACCGAGATACTCGGTGATTTCGGCTATTGATGGGGGATAACCGGAAATATCAATGAACTCCTCGACGAAGTCCAATACCTTGGTCTGCTGAGTCGGAAGTGACTCGCGCGAAGGGATCATATCGAAATGCTGATCTGACTGCATATTGCTTATCTTTCTATAAATCAATATCTTAGCTGCCTTTGGATGTGCTATAATCGGCAGATTTTATAGCATAGGTGCCCATAAGAGCACGTACCAATATAAGCAATCTTTTTGGCTTCCGTTTAAAAACCGAAAATTGGACGTAATTCTGAAATGTAAACGAAGAAGAACTCGGGAATTTACACCTCAGCCAACAAGAAGAAGCCGACATCATCGCATTCATCAAGACGCTGACTGATGGGTATAAATAGTAACATCTGCGATTTCAATACCGTGATTTCGGCATTGGACATTAAGCGGATTAATTAATTATCTCCGCTTTCGGATCCGCCTTGAGCTTCGCTAATTTTTCGCGCCACATTTGTAGCTCCTCTGGCGTGAGTCGTACCCAATCGGTTACTTCGCCAACGATCTTCAGTGGAGCTGTGCTCCGGTACGAACGTGTCGGATTGCCGGGAAATTTTTTATCAGTCACATTCGGATCATCTTCGAAGCTTCCTGTTGGTTCGACGATATAGACTCGCTCGCGCCCATTACCAGGAGCTAATTCAGCGGCGAGACCCGCGCCATTCGGTAATGTCGTAAAATAAATGTGATTCATTATCACATCGTGGTGATAATTCGATCTGAACCCTGCGCTTAGTAGGTCGCCAATCTGCAAATCAGCCTTTGTGCCGTGATAGAAAATTACTGTGTCCGAATCGTTTGTTATCGTTGATGTCATGTAAGAGAAATGGAATTACTTCGTTGTCTTCGCATTCATCTGAACTCCGAGCTTTTCATATTCAATATCATTTGGCTCCCAGAGTTCTACTTTGTTGCCTTCGATATCCATGATGTGCACGAACTTGCCATAATCATACGTTGCGATGGTGTCGGTTACGGTGACGCCTTCAGCCTTAAGTGCGGTGACAAGTGCGCGAAGATCGGCAACGCGGTAGTTGATCATAAAATCCTTCGTTGATGGCTCGAAGTATTTTGTCTTTTCATTAAACGGACTCCATTGCGAAAATCCTTTCTTGGTGGAATCCTCAGCGTGTCGCCACTCGAACACAGCACCGTAGGGATTCGTATTTAGTCCGAGATGCGTATTATACCACTCCCGCACTTGCTTGGGGTCTTTGCATTTGAAAAATATTCCGCCGATGCTCGTGACGCGCTTCAGGCTTGTGTCCATAGGTGCAGGATTAGCAATGATGGATTTTAACGTGAAGCCAAGCGTGAATGATATCGCAAGTGCGAGCAGAAGTATGAATTTATTTTTCATGAGTATTATGCGCCTTGGTTATTTTCGAGAATATTTTTTAGCATTACGAGACTTTCATCCATATCCCTCGCAAAGTTCTTGAGGAAAACGGGGATCATAATGTTTAGCGGATACATCAGTGTGCCAGCATTGCTCCACGATACGTTTGTCTGATCGGGGGAAAGCGATTTCATTTCCATCACGATGTCGGCAGTATTAACAAATGGTCGGACAAACCGAATTTGCGTTTCGACGCGTTCGCCGCCGACAAGTTTCATGATTTCTTTCTCGCCTTCGCCCACACTCTTATCACCGTTCCACGAAATAATGAATCCAACGGTTCCATCTGTTCCTTTGAATATCCAACTCCTCTCGGCATCGGCTTGCGCCCACTTATTGAATCTCTCTTGATTCTTGAGTAGCTTCACGAAATCATAAACCTTCTGCCGCGGCGCATTGATTATGACTTCACGCTTGACGTAGTGCGCCTTCGACATAAACGCCGCCACAAGCAACAGCAATGCAATGATCCCCCCCAAGATAAGTAGAATGGTAATTAGTATGCTCATAGGGAATATCTATCTAGATGAAAGTAGAGGTACTACAAATTACAGCTAACCGTGCAAGGAAAAACTAATCCTCGTAGAGGTTATCCTCACCCCTCCTTTATCTCTGGCTCGACTAACCTGATGAGTTTGTCTAATGAGTCTTGCCAGCCGAGGTAGCAGAGTTCTGTGGGGATCATGGCGGGGATGCCTGTTTGCGTTACCGTTTATGTGGGGTAGGAAATTATCATAAAAATCTCTTTTTTGTTAATTAGAGACAGAAAGTTAAAATCCCATCCTCTAACCCGTTCGCGTGCAAGAAATGTTTCAGGAATATCACGTTGGATTGTACTATTCGCATCGTCTCATACCTCTTTTAGAAATGCCATTAATCTGGGTTTCTGTTTACCACATCTCCCCACCAGAATTCGGAATTATTTAGAAAAAAAAATGCTTGTATTTGTACATTAGTTTTTGCTTACGTACTCTTTTGACGTGTGTATTTTTTCTTTCATGATCAGCAGGGCACCGAGCCTTGCGTAAGTTGAATGTGATGATGAAAATAAACTGTTGTTGTCTGTTGGGAGTGTTGTGTTTTTCTTCTGTGGCTTTCTCACAAAGCGCGGAGAAATTTTATTCGATCGCCAATCCGCATGGAGCCTCCATGCGCGTTGAGTCTATTGTTGTCGAAGACAGCGCGAATTTCCGCATTGAATCCATGAAGAAGCTGCCGTTCGATCTCGATGAATCGGGTATGCTTGATTTCAAAGTAGCCATTATTCCACGCGATGGGATCACGCGGACTACTCAGGTTCATTTTGGTGATTCGCATAGTGCTATGAATTACACGATTCAGATGGAAGCGCCACTCGAATCATCCGTGCGAAATTCATTCGCCCAATTTCAGAGCTTGGTTTATCCGAACCCCGTGCATGATGTCTGTACGATCAACATTGATATTAATGTGTATCCGAATGTGCAAATCGAATTGTATAATACGCTCGGCGCGTCCGTGGTCGGACTTATTCAACCCGTCGGGAAATCGCTTTCGTTAGATGCCAGAAATTTGGCAAGTGGTACGTATCACTTGATGATAAAATCCAACGGCTCACTGGTCCGCTCCGAGGAGATTGTGGTGAAGCACTAAGCGCAGATCTCTCACTTAGAAATTAAATCCGTAGGTCAATACTAATGCAGGTCCGCTGAAATCAGTGAGGAATACTCCTTGCGTGCTTTCGATACCCGGTGAGTGGTAGGGGATGAAAAAATATTTCAGACTTGCGCCGAAGTTGGATCTGGGGTCAATCCCAAAATAAGCACCGAACCCTAAAAATCCGCCGAAGGTCGTAAAAAATTGAGGGCTTTTCAGCGCCGTAAAAAAATCTTGTGAAGCATCTGTTGTTGTGATAATCGTAGGACCAGCGCCAGCGGTGAGATATGGTCGGAGTCCATCACCCAATGAGTTATTCAGAATCCTGTACTGAAGTGATAGCATCACAGGGATGACGTTAATCCGATTAATCTTGATTACGTCAATAAATCCAAATTCCTTCGAGCCTTTTGCAGTTCCGACATCAATGTTCACAGACGCGCTCAGATCTTCGGAAAGCACTCGTCGGTAAAAAATTCCTAAACCAAAACCATAATCGTTAATCTGCCCAGCTATGCCGTACATGTTATCCAAATGCGCTGCCGAGGCATTATCTTCGAGCAACGGACGTGGAGATACGAAAATCATTGCCGAGTCAGAGGGCTTGCTCGTTTTTATTGTGCCAACAGGGGTCTGACTTGCGGCTATTCCCGAAAGCAATCCAACGAATAAGGCAGTATATAGAACGATTGACTTCATCAGTAGTAATAACCCGCTTGGGGTAGTGAAAGTTACATGTCACTCTTTACGATACCCTTAATACGAATAATTTGAGGTACTCGGTTTCCGGCATCATTGCTAAGATCGGGTGATCAATACCTGCGCCACGCTCCTCTAATATCGAAACCTGTCTATTTGCGCCGTTTGCCGCATCCCGAATGGTTTCGAGGAAAAGCTCGCGTGTAAAGTGGTGCGAGCATGAAGCTGTTAGAAGTATCCCTTCGGGTTTTACGAGCTTCATTGCATTACGATTGAGGTTGAAGTATCCTTTTTTTGCTGTCTGCAACTCTTTCTTTGATCTGAGTAATGACGGCGGATCAACGATGATTGCATCATAGACTTTATTATCCGACTTGATAAAATCGAAGCAATCAGCTTCTATCGTTGTGATTTTCTCATTCACGTTATTGAGTTCGGCATTCGCACTCAGAGACGCCAATGCCTCTACTGAGGCATCAACAGCGGTGACGTTCGCTCCGGCGCGGGCGGTATTCAATGCAAAGCCCCCGACATTACTAAAGAGATCAAGAATGTTATCTCCTTGTTTCACGTAGCGTGCAAATGTGGTGTGATTTTCCATTTGGTCGAGATAGAATCCAGTTTTCTGTCCTTTGAGTAAAGATACAGCAAATTGTATGCCATTCTCATCGTGGATGATTGTGTCAGTATCTGTTCCGTACACAATTGTCTCAATCTCCTCAAGTCCTTCTAACTTCCGCAGATGCGATTTATTTTTTTCGATTATTGCCCGCGGGCTAAACACTTCGACCAAGACTTCAATGATCTGAGGTTTGAGTAGCTCCATCCCGGCAGATGTGATCTGGAATGTAAGAATATCTCCGTATTTTTCTACAATAAGCCCTGGAAGAAAATCGCTTTCGCCGTGAATTAGACGAACAGCATTTCGGCGCTTGAGTAATTCTGCTCTACGATTTGCTGATTGCATAATACGCTCTTTCAGAAAATCGGTGTTGATGGTGTCCTCCGGATTTCGGGAGATAATTCGTGCGGCAATAAGGGAGTGGGGGTTATAGAATGCAAGCGCGAACGGAGTCGCGTCTTTCTCTCGGACTAAGCGAACGAGTGAACCAGCAGGAATATCCTTGCGGATTTCCTTTAGCTCATTGCTGAATGCCCACAGGTGACCGTTGAGTAAGCGCCGTTCATGGCGATGTGCGATAATGATGTCGGGGTATGTCATATATTGTTAAAGTGTGGAACACCATTATTCATTAACTCGTTAAAGTCCGTATGAATAACTTTCGACTCTTTGGGCGGAGTACACCGATACTTCTGATACTTACATTTTTTGTCCTTGGCTGTAGCTCCTCAGAGGGGATTGATAATTTTTATTCATTCAATGCAGTAAAGTCCGGCGATTTTGCTATCACAACGCAGGTTGCCACTGGGCAAGATATTATCTCCCCGCTTGTGATAAAACTCGATAGTATTGATTACATTTCCGGAGGGAAGTTGCGGACGAATCTTCAAAAGCTGCGCTCGCTTGAGATGACGAGGTTAGAATTTTTACCAAGCGATGCCGCATTTGCTCTGTCAAAATTTGATACGATTGAACTGAGGGTTGCTGCCGATTCATTGCCCGATATTGTGATTGCAGGATATAGTAATAGCTCCGATCAGGTGACAACATTGAATACAGATTTTTCAGTGTACTTCAAGAAACCCTCATTCAGTGCATCGCTAAGATACCGACTCCGCAGTGCTCCGACAAAAGATTTGCGTATCGCACTGCATTACACCTTAGTAGCAACGGGAGAGCCTTTAGAATGAACATTGTATCCGAACAATTTGAAGAAATGATAACCTACGAATCTGCAGGAGTAAGTATAGATGCGGGCGAAGAAGTCGTCCGCCGAATAAAGCCACTTGTTCGCAAGACATTTGATAGCAGAGTACTCACTGATATTGGTGGGTTTGGCGGACTCTATGATGCTCGCTTTCCTGAAATGGATAAACCAGTACTCGTGTCGAGTACTGACGGAGTCGGCACAAAGATCAAGGTTGCAATCGCCGCAGATAAATATGATTCAGTCGGTCATGATCTTGTGAATCATTGCGTGAATGATATTTTGGTCTGTGGTGCGAAGCCGATTTTCTTTCTGGATTACTTCGCCTCCGGCAAACTTAACGTGGATCATGGCGAAGCAGTAGTGAAGGGATTTGTTGAGGGATGTCTTGAAAATAAGTGCGCCCTCATCGGCGGCGAGACTGCCGAAATGCCAGGCATTTATGCCGAAGGTGATTTTGATCTTGCTGGTACTGTCATCGGGATTGTCGAGCGTGATAAAATTGTCTCTCGCGAAAATGTGCGAGCAGGGGATGTGCTAATTGGCCTTCGTAGTAACGGTTTGCATACGAATGGATATTCGCTTGCGCGCAAGGGGCTTGTTGATATTCTCGGCATTGATGCCAAACCATCAGAACTTGGTGGTAAGACAATTGGCGAAGCATTACTCAAGGTTCATCGCTCGTACCTTGCCCCGATTTATTCTCTCTTCGATCATTTCTCGACATCACAAGAGATTCATGCGCTTAGCCACATTACCGGTGGCGGAATCGTAGGGAATACGTCACGCGTACTTCCTGCGGGACTAACGCTTGATATTGATTGGAGTTCGTGGAATCGGCTTCCGATTTTTGATCTTATCAAATCCGTAGGCAATGTCGCCGAGGAAAGTATGAGACGTGCGTTTAATCTTGGCATCGGTCTTGTCATTATTGCAGAAGCATCTTCTGCCGAAGCAATGCAGACACATCTTCGAAGCGTTGGCGAAGAACCAGTGGTGATCGGCAAGGTAAGTGCTATCTAACATTCTCATAAGTAACTGAGACTCCTGCTCCATGAAACGAAGCAGTCTGCTTGAACCACTCCAAGAGTTCTTCGGTCTCTCCGCATTTCGTCCGATGCAAGAGGAAGCAATTCGTTCGGTCTTAGCGGGTCACGACACATTCGTTGTTATGCCAACTGGTGGCGGAAAATCCATGTGCTATCAACTTCCAGCAGTTCTCGCAAGTGGGACAGCGATAGTCATCTCTCCACTTATTTCGCTGATGAAAGATCAAGTTGATCGGTTGCAATCGCGTGGCATTCAAGCTGCGGCGCTCAACTCCTCTCTGGCTTATGATGAAGTCCTCGGAATCCTCGATAAGGTGCGTACAGGTTCGATTAAATTATTATATGTATCTCCCGAGCGACTCGAGACACAATCTTTCAAATCACTCCTTTCGGAGTTGCCGATCTCGTTTATTGTTGTTGATGAGGCACATTGTATTAGTCAATGGGGACATGATTTCAGAAAAAGTTATCGGCGCATACCAGAAGTATATGATCTTTTCCCTTCGCAACGACCTCCGGTTATTGCCTTGACAGCAACGGCTACACCAGATGTTCGTGGGGATATATGCGCGCAATTGCAACTGAAGAATCCACTCGAAATTATCACAGGTTTTGAAAGACCGAACATTCGTTATGCAGTATTAACTGAGTCTGAAAAAGATGTCAGGCTTCTCTCACTTGCACATGAAATTCGATCAGGCATAATCGTCTATACTTCATCGAGATCACGAGCAGATAGGATTTCGCTCTCACTCCGACAGCTCGGATTTCGAGCTGAGAGTTATCATGCAGGAATGCACAACACACATCGCTTGCAAGTGCAAGATCAATTCCTGACGAATGAATTGCAAATAATTATTGCAACGAGCGCTTTCGGAATGGGAATTGATAAGCCAGATGTGCGAGCAGTGATTCACTACGACATTCCTTCGACACTTGAAGCATATTATCAGGAGTCAGGCAGAGCAGGACGTGATGGATCGGATGCGCTTGCAATTATGATGTTCAATACTGGTGATGAACGTACGCACGAGTTTTTGATCGGGCG
The DNA here is from genome assembly GCA_037143335.1 of bacterium. Classification (GTDB taxonomy): domain Bacteria; phylum Bacteroidota; class Ignavibacteria; order Palsa-1295; family Palsa-1295; genus PALSA-1296. The sequence goes on from JBAWZA010000001.1 coordinate 215,804, forward strand.
GAATTATCCCTCCGCCGAAGAACTTGCTGATCTCTATCACACACTTTGCCAAATTGCATTTGAATCATCCGCGCCGAAGTTTCCTACGGATATGAGTTTTACAAGAAATCAAATCGAAGCGGTGAATTCGGGGATTGTCTCTTCGATGTCGCGTTCGCTTGAACTCTTGAACGAAGCGGGTGTTTTAGAATATCACGAGCGAACTTCGCAGCCGAAGACAAGCTCGATTACCTTCGAGCAGTCACGCAACAGACGCGAAGAATATATCTTTCGACGAGCCGCTGGCTCCCAGCTCCTCAGGCTACTTCACGATTTAGAAAATGCACATGATGGTGAGACAATCTCCTTCGATGCCGATGAATTTATTTCTTCATACTCGCTGGATAAATCAAGCTACCAAAAATCTATTCGACTTCTTGTCACCAACGGGATGATTTCGCATAAAAATACTCCGGCACTTCGGTCGCAATCAAAAGTATATACTGTTAAATTATTAAGGGAGATGTATGGCGATGCGGAAATTGATTTGCCAAAAGAAAAATTGCAGGCTTCATTCGAACATGCTTCGCAGAAACTTCGCGAAGTTCAAAAATATGCAACGACATGGAAATGTAGAGCGGGGATGATCCTTCAATACTTCGGAGAGAAACAAGCGGCTCAATTTTGCGGGACCTGCGACGTGTGCACAGCGCGTTATCAATAAACAATCACTTCGTTTCCGCCACGCTCTTTGGCTTTGTCGAGTGCCATCTTGGCGCAGGTGAAGATATCATCTGTGGTAGAATTTCTTCTGGCTCCGGCTAAGCCAATACTTGTGGTGATCGAAAAACTCTTTCTTCCCAAAGCAATAACTTCGCTCACGATTTTTTGCCGGACTTTCTCGCTCCAAAGGTATGCTTCCTCATCGGTCATACGTATTAGTAACACAGCGAACGTATTTTGCCCGACACGAGCGAGTACATCGAACGGTTGTTTAAGATATTGCAATACACCAGTGAGTGCAAGAATAATTGTATCGAGATCTTCTTGACTAAATCTCTCGGCGAATTGTACCATGTCGTCAATCTCAAAGAGAATGACTGAGAGCGGTTCGTCGAATTCTTTGGCACGAGCTAGTTCCTCGTTCAAACGCTCTTCGAAGCCACGCTTGTTGAGTACGCCAGTGAGAATATCGGTAAGAGCGCGGTCGTGGACGATTTCACTGAGCGAGAGAATCTCGAGCGCGGATGCGGCACTGCGTGTTAAATGTTCAACTGCTTCAATATCAACATCGGTAAATCGTGCAGACTCGGAGTGCTCGATGGCGAGCGCACCGTAATTTTTTTGTGCTGTGCGAATTGGGATAACCAAGAACGAATGCCCCACTGCCTTCGGACGGTCTTCTTCGATTGAGAAACGCACACTTTGTTGGGTCAGAGCATCAATGCGCTGACTCTTTCCGGTTCGCAAGCATTTCCCGATAATAGATTCCCCAAGGTCAATACGCGTTTTCGGAGCAATATAACTTTCGCTTGCCTTTGCTTGCAAGTTGTGAATGCCCCAGGCGCGCTGAGTAACGTCAAATGAAATCGTTGCAAACCATTCCCAATCCACTAATTCACCAGCGGCTTCGGAGAGCATTCGGAGAATATATTCTGTCGTACGTTCAGCATCGCGTGGAGCATGAAGTGAAAAATCAACTGCCGAAAGTTGGTGAAGTTTGCGAGCAGATTCTAACGTACGTGCTGATGAAAGCAGGTCATACGTTTCAATATAATTTCGGACAAGTCCTGAAATGAGTCGCGAGTATTCAGTGAGTAGTCGAAGTGTCTCAGCCGAAAATTGATCTTCGGTGAGAGAATCAACTGCGACGACAGCAACGAGGGAGTCACCGAAGAAAACTGGCATCGAGGCGAATGACCGCACACCGATCACGTCAGAATAGTAGGGGATAAGATCATACTCTGCCTGAGGTGCAATGCGTTGGAGAAGTTGTGGTTCACCGCGGACTGCCGTTTTGCTGACGGCATCATTCTCGATTGGGAAGCGACGCTCCTCTAACAAGTATTTATAGGCGAAGTCATCAAGTGAAGCACACTCAAGCACTAAATGTTGCTTGCGTGAATTCATCCAAAAGAAAAGTGCGCTCTGCGCTTCGGTATGCTCGCGGAGTAATTCCAAAAGCTCGGAGAGCATCAGCACAAAATCTTTTCGTGGCTCGCGTGCTTCGCCAGCTCTGCGCGGAGTGGATCCAAATCCGCGCAGCGAATCTAAATAGACTTTTATAGATGGATCATTGACCGCTGATTCTGTGGAGTAACTCATTTCTTCTTCAACGGAATCGGCACTGTCATCTGAATGCTCATCTACGTTTGGTAAAGTATTTTCTTCTTCAATAAATTCTTCTTCGACTAGTTCGTCAGAGCTTGGAATTTCAGTGATTTCCTCAACTTCTTCAGTATCCGTAAATGTTACGACTGATTCATACGTGACGACTTCTTCTTCGATCACCTCCTGCTCTTGGGCTCGGACAGTTTCACGAGTAGTGATAACTTCCCTCACTTCCACTATCGGCATTGGTTGCGGAAGGTTCTGTTCTTCTCTGCGCGGTAATTTCTTTACTCGAATGAGTGACCTTTCTTCGTCAGAAAAATATGGTGCAGAAAGTGGGTTCACGGGCGGTGCCGGTTCTTCCCAATGCTCGTCGTGCTCAGGCTGTTGTTCGGATTCAGTTTTGCTGCCAAATATTTTTGTGGATATTTTCCCGCTACCTCCGAGCAAATCATCTTTCATGGAGCGGATGCGTGGGATTGCATTCTTCAAAAATCCGGCACGATTTACGGCGGCATCCTCTGCGCGTGCGGCACGTTCAATTTCGTAATCGTCGAACGTGATTCGTCGCACTGGTCGAGGTGCGCCACTGTCTTCGTTCGAAATTTGGTCTTGCTCTAATTCGTCGGTCATTACGGCACCTCTACGAACATATTCCTCAGCGGAGCAATTCGACAATTCGTGTCACTTTTGACTTGCGTTCAGTGGTCAAGCCCTTACCCTGCTGATCTTTGGAATCGAGTATCAACGTGAAGGATTGATCATCATTGACCTTCCGATAAATTAACTCGCCATTCGTATCATCGACGCGAAGTTCTTCTTTCGTTGAGGCAATATAATTATTAAGCGTCGCTTTCACTGGACCGTTTTCGATAACCGATTGCATTGGTTTGAATTCTGTATTGGTCATAAATACTGCCTGCACCTTGCCTCCACGCTCCTCGAATCCAGTGAGTGTTTGCTTGATTGATATCACCATCGGATATATTACATTTCCCCAGATCGGAGAATTCTGTTGGAATTCGGCACGATCCACAGAATCTTTGGCAAGGGGGTGATGCGGAAAGTGCATCATCGTTTCATGGATGTACTGACCGATCGTGGCTTCGATTTGCTGTTTGACTGCAGAAGTATTTTCAGCGGTACGTAATGAATCAGGGTAGCGCTTCATGATAGACGATATGATATTTGAGGTGCCATACATTTCCTTGATGTCACCATAAGGACTGATGATAACGCCAATGTCCTCGCCAAGCAGTGCGGCGTAAGTGGAGAAACGAGGATCCTTGCGATCAGCAGGACGGCTACTCGATAAATTAATCTTTGCCGTATCCTTTTCGCTCTTGACACTGATCGTATCGAAGCGATAGCTCATGTCAACGGAGGAGTCAGCTCTGATTGCCCGAACTGTCTGAGTAAGGTAATAGCTATCCTCGGATTGGGCAGATTCACTTCCGCTTACAGCTCCGGCACTTATGGCTGAGGAGTTAGAGTGCTGGGAGATTCGGTAGCGATAGACATCACCAACTTTTGGTCGTACGAAAATGCGATGCTCTTTTTCTGAAACGGTTACAGGGTTTGCTTTTTCGGTGCTATCGAAAACCGCAGGCGGCTTGGAACCTGGTCCGCCTTCTTTATTACATGATGAGAGAAAAGCTACGAAAATTATTGCGCTGAGTACAAAAAGGCGTTGAGAAAATATCATGTCGTGCTAATTATGCGTATTGTTAATTATGCAAAAATACCACATTCGGCAAGCCTTTGCCGAAAACACTGCCACAACGTCAAATTATCAATACACAATAACTTTCTGGCTCAGTTGCCCATCGCTTGTTGAGAGGCGAATTATATATGTCCCCGGAGCAATACCTCCCAGTTGTAACTGCTGAGAATATGAGCCTTCGTCATGGTGAGAATCCGCCAAGTGACTCAGATTTGAACCGGATATATCAAAAAGATCGAACGAGACATCGGTTGCTTCGGGGAGATAATATCGGATTGATGTTGAGTGATTCGAAGTGGGATTCGGGTATACTGGCGAGAGCCAAAGTGTTGAGGAGTGAACAAGTACCGGTACTGCACTCTTGCCCTTTGGACTTGAAATATATGCGTACACATCGCCATCGTTGTGCCCTGAACGGTTCTGAGTCCAGACTCCGACATATACAGAGTCGAATGCGTCAGAGGCAGTATGGTCACCAATGTATGGCGATGAACCACCAACACTCTCGACGACAAGCGGATTATACGGCGTACTAACTCGCTCCTTCGAGCTGTCTCGGAGTCGCTGACGATAGGGCGCAACGAATTGATTATTCGCATCAGACTCGGACGAATAAAAGAATAAATACGCTTCATGCGTTTTTTGATCTACAGAAACCCACGGATCAAATCTATCGGAGCTTGACGTATCGGAAATGCCGATTGCCGCCGACCATGTGGCTCCGACATTATCGGAATATCTATAATAAAGCGAAGCGGCATCGCCTTCATAGTCACCATAGACGGCATGAATCCGATTCGAAGCTAAATCAACGTCAACGGACAGATATGGGAAAGCCGCAAATCCGGTGATTCCTTTCAGAATCGTCAAAGCCGTATCGTTGGCATAGGTAGGGTAACTTGTAAAACCTGCAATGTCGGATGGAAGTCCGAACGATGTGCCGAAATCTTTAGAAATAAAAAGTTGATGGCTCAGACCTATCGAGTCACTACTTGAGACGAATACTTCACCGTTTTTGCCGGTGCGAACTTCAACATAATTATCACACGGTCCTAAGAATTTAGCTGTTGACCAATGCTTGCACTTGTCATCACTCCAAGCAATGTATGCGCCTTTGAATTGAGACGAATCAGCAGAATAGAATTGATCCCATGCACAATATATTCTTCCGTTCTTCGTAGATGTAGCAGAGCGATCAATCCAGATTGAAGGCATATCAGGAAACCCATACTGCGTGCTTGCAACCGAAACAGGTGCTGCATTCACCCAAGTCTTGCCACCGTTGGTTGAACTCGCAACTGCAATATGTCCGGCAGAATCGGCGCCGTCGTTGGTGAGGTATGCATAATAAAAAGTACCATTGTCATCCGAAATTACTGATGGCGCACCCCAAGCAAATACATCTGTGCTCGCTGGAAGTGGTAAGCGTGAGCTTTGCCAAGTAGCACCGCGATCTGCTGTGTAGAATGCGAGCATTCCATTAGCTGCCATATCTGCAAAATCGGAAGCTGCACCAATCACGATCACATTTTTGTCAGCGCGCGATATTGCCACAGAGCCGTTGTCTTGATCGAGGATAGCGTCGGATACATCAATAACGTGAGAGACCGATGATGATTGGGCAATGGAGTTGCTCCAGTAAAAAAAACAGAACAGAAAAGCTATGGATAATTTTTTCATAAACGGAATTTAATGTGGTTCAACAACCGTCGGGGAAAAGAGGGGATAGTAGTAACAACTTAGGCGAGAAAAAATTCGGCTCGGATATTATAAATCGCTGTTCATATGTCTCTCATAAGACGCCGACGATTATTATTGTGAGAGAATGGAGTAAACATCTGTAGATCCCTCACATCTGCTCCTTTGGAAGCAAAATGTTCGGAATGAAATACCAATGATACCCTACTCTACTATAACTTTTTGCGTCAAAGTATTACCGCCACACGTAAGTTGAAGGTAATAAATACCTGCGCTTAAATTCTTTGCGGGAAAATCTTGGTGGTAACTGCCAGCATTTACAGTCCCTAGGTCCATTGCCTGTAGTTGGTTTCCTTGAATGTCTGTTAGGGTGAGGACTACATGGGATTCGTTTGGTACAAAGTAGTTGATGGCAAACGAATTTCCAGAAACTGGGTTGGGGTATGGGACTGAAAGCCATGGTTTCGAGCCGTGCACTAAAGTTGGTGTGACACCACTTGGTGGATTGGGATTTGGGTATCGGATGTATGCAAAAATTTCTCCGTCATAATCATCTGGATGGTTTTCAGTCCACGTCGCTACATAAATACTATCGTATGCATCCGAACCAAGATAGTCACCTATGAACGGCTCATCGTTCCCAGTCGGATTCTCCACGATGAGAGGGTCGAATGGTGCATTCAGCTTTTCAGGAAAGTCTTTGAGGTCAGTTGTCAACTTGGTTCTGTACGCAGCAGTAAATGCATTATTCGGGTCTTCTTCGGATGAGTAATACATTGCCCAAGCTTCGCCAGTTGATTGATCAATGCTGACCCAGGGCATGAACCGATCGAATTCCAAGGAATTAAATTTTGGGTTTGAAACGCCAACAGGTTTCGGAATGCTCCATGAAGCGCAGTTATCATCAGAAGTAGTGTAATAGAGGACTGATACTGGATCGCCTGTCAGCGATTCTGAATTTGGATAAACGCAGTGAATTCTATCGCTTGTCAAATCAATATCAAATGCGACATAAGGAAATGCTCTGAAGCCATAATCGCCTTTGAGTGCAGGGCGACCCGTGAGGTTCGGCGGGTAAAGTGAAAACGGGTTTTTCATCCTGATCGCACGTTTTGTAAACGTCTTGCCTCCGTTTGTCGAGACGAACATTTCTTGACCGAACCCTTGGGAATCGGAAAATCCGACGAAGATATCGCCTTTCGAATTCGTTTTGACTTCCTGAAAATTGTCACCCGTACCAAGCGCAACCGGTTTGCTCCATGTTTTGCACTTATCATCACTCCAACAAATATTCAGTCCTTCGCCCGGTGTGGTAAAGTCTCCATAAAACTCGAACCATACCATATAGACTCTGCCATAGTATGGACTTTTTGGTGAGAGGTCAATTGTCATGTGCTCTTTATCAGGTGCACCGACAACCGTTTTATTGATATTGATCGCAGTCCGATTACTCCAATCGATTCCATCTTGTGAAATTGCCACAACGATGCTCCCAGCCTCGTTCGAACCGTCACCGGCTAAATAGGCATAAAAGATATTGCCCCTATCGTCACTCGCTAACATTGGGTCGCCGAGTGCGACAAATTGGGTGCCGGGAATTCCTTGTGGAAAGGGCAAACGGAAGGTTTGCCACGAAAGCCCTTTATCTGTAGAAGTAATAGCGGGCATCCCTTTTGTGAACATGTCACCATCGCCACCTGCTTCATTTGCGCCGATACAAATGATAGAGGGATTGCCCCTATTGATGACAACGGAAGTTTCATCTTGATCATCTGAGTCATCGTAAGGGTCACCAAGTATAGTTGTGTCTTGCGATAATGTTGAGGCATGTTGTGCTTGCTCTCTGGGATGAATCAGACCAAGATCTCTGCGAACAATAAAATTGATCAATCGGCGGTATGACTCGCAACGATCATATAATGACTGACCAAACTGATGTTTCGCAAGCTCCTTCGCAACTGCATGTTGGAATTGGGTCTTATCAATACTTGGGGTGTGAGCATGGAGTGATGTTGCGATGAACATTATCACTGAGCATAGGTATAGGTTCCGGATGTATCGCATCGCAATTCTGCAAAAAATCTATTAAGGAGACGAACGTACCTGGTAATGAAATTGTACGCAGTTTGTAAAACACAGAGGGCTAGTAAAAAGATTACCAGAATTCATTCATCCTGCAATGCCTTTTAGTCCAAACCGCTTCAAACCTGTTTCGGTAACAACTGCCAATTAATTTCGTAATTTTGTAAACTTTACACGTTATTAGATACACTACCTTTGTCAAATTCGATGAAAATATCAATTCAAAAAGCCGACTGGAAGAAATTTAAATCAGATGCTCTCATTTGCTTTCAGCCAGAAGATAAGAAGTGGCTCGTAGGCTCCCTCGATTATTACGGGAAAGGCACTGCACTCCATACCCAAGCATCACAGATGATCGCCTCTGGTGATATGGCTGGTAAGAAAGATGAGCAGATCGTGCTTTACGCCGCCAAAGGCGAAGCAGCCGTTGGCAGAGTTATTCTCATCGGCCTCGGAAGTGCAGACAAGACCACGCTTGAAACCGTTCGCCGTGCAGCTGCTCGGGGAGTGAAGAAAGCACAGTCATTGAAGATGAAATCGGTTACGATGTATCTTCCAGGAGTCAAAGGCAAAAATGGCGAAGCAGTTGCCGCTGCTGCGACGGAAGGGATCTTGCTTGGTCTGTATAAGTATGATAAATTTTTCAAACGCGAGAAGAATGATCCAAAGGTCGAACTTGAATCAGTAACATTCCTCGCTGATGAGGCAACGGTCATGGGTTCTTCGATTGCGAATTGTACAAAGGCAATCAATCGTGCCTTGACCATCTCCGCTGCGACGATCTTCGCACGCGATATGGAGAACGAGCCATCGAATAACAAATTTCCTGAGACACTTGCAAATTGGGCGGCTGCTTCAGGAAAGCAAAGTGGATTCAAGGTAACTTCATTCGGTCCGGCTGAGTTGAAGAAAAATAAAATGGTTGGTATCATTGCAGTCAATCAAGGCTCTGTCAAGGAGGCTCGCTTCATCATTATGGAGTATAAAGGCTCGAGGAAGGCAAGCGATGCACCAATCGTACTTGTCGGAAAAGGAATTACATTTGATACTGGTGGAATCTCTCTCAAGCCTGGCGCAGGGATGGCGGATATGAAAAGTGATATGTCAGGCGCGGCTACAGTAATTGCGACGATGCAAGCTGTTGCAAATTTGAAATTGCCGATCAATGTTGTCGGGCTTGTATCAAGCGCGGAGAATATGCCATCAGGCAGTGCGACTCGTCCGGGCGATGTTATTACCTATACCAACGGAGTCTCAGCTGAGATTGATAACACCGATGCAGAAGGTCGTCTTGTACTTGCAGATGCACTAATCTGGGCGCAGAAGTATAACCCGAAAACAGTTATTGATCTTGCAACGCTTACGGGCGCATGTGTTGTCGCACTTGGTCATGTCACGACTGGCATGATGGGAACAGATGACAAGATGATGAACAAGCTCAAGAAGATCGGCGACGATGTTTACGAGCGCGTATGCGAACTTCCAATCTACGAGGAGTACGAAGACCTTATCAAGTCTGACGTTGCTGATATTAAGAACGTTGGCGGCAGATGGGCTGGTGCGATCACAGCCGCGCTCTTCTTGAAGCGCTTCACGACGTATCCGTGGATCCATCTTGACATTGCTGGCACTGCCCGTTCCGAAGCAGCTTCAGATTACATTCCAAAAGGCGGCACAGGTGTAGCAGTCCGATTGCTCACCCAAATGCTCACCGAAGAAGCAGGGAAGTAAGGATCACGACTCATCTCAATATACAAAACCGCACGGAGACGTGCGGTTTTTTTTTTGCAGAGACGCTAAACAGCTACCTCGCAATTACTTTCGCAGAATTCGAATATTTTTTCTTTAATCGACTCACGAACATCACGTGTTTGCTGGAGTTTTTCTTCCCAAGTACCTTCGAATTGGGATGGATCAGGGAAGCTCCAATGAAGCTTTTTTACTACACCGGGAAAGATTGGGCATCGTTCCGCACTTGCTTCGTCGCAAACGGTAATGACATGCGAAAAAAGTTTACCTGACTTATACACATCAAATACATCGCGCGTCTCTTTGCCGCGAATATCGATTCCCTCTGCGAGTAGAACCTCGATGGCAAGTGGATTCAATGCACCTGGCGTCAATCCAGCGCTTTCTGTTTCTGTATCTGGTCCACAGATCTTGCGCATTAACTCTTCTGCCATTTGGCTCCGAGCGCTATTATGAATGCATACGAACAATATACGTTTTTTCATGGTGATAATCTAGTTGAATTAATTTATAGTGGCGACTTGAACAAGCTCGGGTGCACAGCACACTCCATTCTTTGTATCGGCAGTCCGATAAGCTGAGGCATCAGCAAGAACGGTAAACACTTCCCAGTTATTTCCGTCAGGGTCTTGAACCCAAATCTTATCTTGGACGGAATAACAGCACGTTGTCTGCATCTCATCCTCGGTTGCAAGTCCAGCTTGTTTCAAACGAAGGCGCAGAAGTAAGACATCATCTGTCGTAGAAACCTGAAATCCCAAATGATTGAGTGCTCCGTTATAGAGTGCAAGATCGGGCTTTTCATTCAATGCGAAATTGAGTTTCGGATTATCGAGCTGGAATTTTGCATACCCCGGTCGCTCCTTAAACGGCTCAGTCCCGAAGAATGCTTTATAGAATGCCACCGAGCGTGAAACGTCGGTTACGTTTAATGATATATGCGGATAGAGAATTGATGTTTCCATACCTTAATCGTAATAAGACGATGAATATGAACAAAAAAATACTAAAATGATGAAAGCGATTCCTTGAAGCGGTCCATGGCAATACGGTTGAGCATATAACAAACCTTGGTGCCCTCGGTTTCGCCGATAATAAATCCTGCATCCTTTAATACTTTCAGATGCTGGCTTACTGTAGCCTGCGCTAAGGGCAGTATATCTACGATCTCGCCACAGATACAGCATTTATTTTTCAGGATTTCCAGAATTTCCAGACGTGCTGGATGCGCAAGAGCCTTCAGCTTCAGCGCCATATCGTCAGTATTTGCCTGGGTTTTCTTTGCTTTCACAGAATATATATCGTATATTTACGATGAATAGTTTCAGAAAAACCGCGGGGGAGGTTCGGTTTTTTTTCTTGAAAAACACATTGATGAAGGGCCACACTGACTGTGCCCGCTTAGGTTGATTCTAGAACCAAAGAATTGTCGCATACTGCACAGAGGCATTGCAAAAAGGGCAAATGCAATATGCCCCTACGAATCGGACTTTATCTACTTTTGCCAAATAAAAATTACCTAAACCCGAATTCGCTCCATCTATCCGTAACTCTTCGGACGATTTCTTCGGGCATAGTACATGGATTTGGATAACCGTTTTTCCATGTGGCATCAATTCCCATGATGCCGTGGTATGACGGAGAAATTCCGTTCATTTCCATTTTCGTGAAGATCACATCTCGCGCTGCATCGAATCGGGTGAAAATACCCCAGATAATTTCTTGAATGCTATCAAGATTAATATCTTCGCTTACTGCAGCGACGATCTTTGTACCGCGTGGCAGGGTTTCGATATTTTCTGAAGTAACTAATTTCTCGATCACTTCGCGGCCAATCGTTTTTGACCCGGAAATAGCTTCAGCACTAAGCGGTGTTGAAGTATTTATCGCCGAGCGAAACGCTCCGGTTACCTTCACTACAAGGAGCGTATTTTCAATCAGCCTGTGCTCAATAATACGCATATCAGTATTTGTCGGATTTCGCTGAGCGATTCCGGTACGAGAAAAATAATTATTTTCACTCCGCTTCGGATAGGAGCCTCCACTTGCCGAAGCGATCTCCTTCGGAGTAGCATCAAGAATCATCTTCGAACCAAGATTCATCGTGTAGCTTGTGAAGTCAAGCGTATCAAGTGGGACATTCGGCAAGAGCATAAAATCATAATGCGGATCGAAGTTATCGCCGACGGCTCTGATGATGGCATTGAAATTTCTGCTTTGGGTTTTCTCACTTGTTACAATAGCGCATTTCGTTAGCGAGAGTTGTCCTTCAGCAACGAGGGATAGTGCAGTCTTCATTGACTCCTTGCCATATCGTTGTTTTGTGGAGATCGAGAGAAGATTATGAAATCCAGCTTCATAGAAAGCCCAAATATCCCGAACTTCGGGATGCATGAGTTTTGCCAGCGGTCCTAATATTTGTTGGGTCGCATCGCCGAGCCATTTATCTTCCATCGGCGGTTTGCCGACGACAGTAGCTGCGAAGATCGGATGTTGTCGGTGGGTAATTCCTTTGAGATGAAAAACAGGAAACATTCCTTCGTGAGAATAATGACCGAAGTGATCGCCGAAAGGTCCTTCGAGTCTGCGCTCATGTGGAGGGACCATTCCTTCGAGAATAAATTCTGCCTCGGAAAAAACATCGATGGAGATATGTTTCCCGCGACTCATCCGCGTTGCCGCTCCTCGAATAAATCCAGCGAACATCGCTTCGTCAATTCCTTCAGGCAACGGAGCAATCGTCGCAAGCAGGGAAGCAGGGTCAGTACCAACTGCAATTGCAACTTCAAGCGGCTGAATCATTTTTTCTGCTACAGAATAATGGAAGCCACCGCCTTTTTGAATTTGCCAGTGCATCCCCGATGTGCGCTCATCAAAAATTTGCATCCGATACATCCCGATGTTACGCTTATGCGTCAACGGGTCGTTCGTGATGATTTGGGGAAGCGTTATAAATTTGCCGGCATCATCAGGCCATGTCTGCAAGATTGGAAGTTCGGAGAAATGCAAATGCGACACGTTGCGATTGTCCGATGAATGTGATGAAACTCTTGATCCGAATAATCTAAGCGAAAGTGGTTTGAGCAGTTGAACAATCTTCGATGGTTTCGGGGGCATCAACTCTTCGGCAACGTGCAAGAGTTTTTCGCCTAACTCATTTGGATCTTCGCCAACGGCAAGTTCTACACGTCTGTTACTTGAGAGAATATTCATCGCGAGCGGAAATTTCGAACCGATGATATTCTCGAAGAGCAATGACTTGCCACCTTCGCGCATGGAGCGCACGGCGATCTCGGATGCTTCAAGATAGGGGTCAACGGGAGCAGTTATGCGAAGCAACTCGCCCTCAGATTCGAGATAGCGAAGAAAATCTTGGAGTGAGTGAAAGGTATTACGTTTTGACACTAATGATTAAATTTATTCCAATTCTTCAGATCGCCAACCTTTGCCAACCTTCACGCCACAATGCTGGAGTACTTTATCTGTAAAGCCCTGCACATATTCATTGACTGTTTCGGGTACAAAATAGAGCGGAGGAGAAATTGGCATAATAATTACGCCATCACGGGAAAGCCTGGCGCATTGTTCGAGCGTAATGGTTGAAAGAGGAGTTTCTCTGACGCAGATAATCATCTTGTAGCGTTCCTTCAAACATACTGCGGCAGTACGAGTGATGAGTGTATCGCCGATACCTGAAGCGATTTTGCCAATAGTTGAAGTAGTTGCGGGTAAAATAACAAAGGCATCAAGATGATTTGTACCTGAAGCCAGTGGCGCTGTCATATCGGTGTCGGCGAAAGAGGCTTTGCAGTATTTTGACAATTCTTTTTCGGGATCAGACATTTTCAATTCATCCTTCATCACAGCCTTGCCCCATTTACTCATGACAAGAAATTTGTCAAACGGGCAACGCTTGATGAAATCATACGCATACACAGCTCCGCTGGAGCCTGTGACGCCGATTGCGATGCGTGGTTGTATTTGGTTTGTTGTCATTTAAGTGAGCGAAAACCTCACGCCGATGAAGACAAATGCAAAGACGATAAATCCGAGAATAGCGTTGATCTTGAAAAAAGCCATTTCAATATCATCAGATTTCTTTTGTTCGAGATACAACAGATACCCTGAAACCAGAAGCAGAATTGCCGCTACGACACTTCCCATAAAAGCAGTGCAATAGACTCCACACAAAAGTACAAACGCCAAAGCGTGAATGATCGCCGAGAATTTCAGAGCGAGAACTTTGCCAAATTTGGCGGGGAAAGAAAAAAGTCCGTGCTTTTTATCGAACGCTTCATCGCTCGTTGAATAAATTATATCAAATCCTGAAACCCAAAGCCACGTGAAGCACGTGAGCAGTACAACAGGAATCATGAAAGCATCAAATGTTGGACGCACAGCGAAATATCCTCCGAGTGGTCCGAGTGCCAACGATAGTCCGACTCCAAAGTGCGCCAACGCTGTGAATCGTTTCAAGAATGGATAGACGGCGAAGACCAAGAGCGGTATCGGGGAGAGCAGTAAGCATAATCCATTCAGCATCCATGCCGCGAACATATAGATTGCAAAGCCTGCCAACAGCACAAGATACGCCTCAATGAGGGAGACCGCCCCTGCAGGCAGATGTCGTTTTTCTGTTCGAGGGTTGCGCGCATCGAGATGGCGATCAACGATACGATTCATCGCGAAGCCTACAGTCCTCGCACCGGTTGCGGCGATGAGAACGTAGATTCCGATTCGCAATAGTTCGGAATCGGCAAGTAATACTTCAGCATTTTTATGCCGAGCGAGTACACCGAGAGCCATTCCCGAAAAAATAATCGGCAACGAGAATGCCGTGTGCTCAATTTTGATAAATGAAAAATATTTTTTCATGTCCTATTACATACAATTGTGAGAGCCTCATAATACCCATCAGCTCCTTTGCCCATGATCCGCATGACATTCGGCAGTCCTTCAAGAACAGAATGTTTCCGAAATTCCTCACGCGAATTCAAATCGCTTAAATGCACCTCGATCACTGGTTTGGCGAATGCAGTAATCATATCTCGCAATGAATATGAGTAATGCGTCAATGCGGCAGGGTTTATGATGAGAGCATCAGCCCACTTGCGCTCGCTTTGTAACGTGTCAATCAATACACCCTCATGATTTGACTGCGTGATTTTTAGAACAGAATCAAATGTTTTCGCATCAGAGAGCAAGTGTGTATTTATTTCATCCAGCGTTGTCATGCCGTAGATGTTTGGCTCGCGTTCGCCAAGCAGATTCAGGTTTGGTCCGTGTAAGATGAGAATATTCATTTATATCACTCCGAGCACAAATTCGATTGCCTTCTTGATGAACTTTTCGTCCACATTTTCTCTGACGACTGCCGAGCCAATGGATTCGAGCAGAATTAATTTATTTCCTGAGCCTGAAGATTTCTTATCTCGTCGCATTTTGGCAAGAACATTCTCGGCATCAAGATTCAATCCGTCAGGTATCGGTAGCCTACCGAGCACAACTTCGATCTCACTCCAATCGCTCTCGCTGAGAAATCCCATTTCCATCGAAAGCCACGAAGCTGCTCGCATCCCAAGAGCAACAGCTTCACCATGGAGCAACCCAGTGAAATCGGTGGCAGCTTCAAATCCGTGAGCAAATGTGTGCCCGAAATTTAGTAATTCGCGTATGCCTTTCTTTCGCTCGAACTCATCAGCATTAACATAACGCAATTTTTCAGCAACGGAGTCTCGGATTATGATTTCGAGACCTGAGTCAATGCCACGCAATAGCCTGCGTAACGATTTAGAAACAGTCTGCCATAACTTCGGAGAGCCGATGAGTCCGTACTTCGCGATTTCCGAAAGCCCAGCATTGAGTTCACGCTTGGGTAATGTCTTCAGAAAAATCGGATCAATGAGGACTAACTGAGGCGCATAAAAAGTACCAAGAAAATTTTTCTTTCCTGCATAATCAATCGCGGTCTTACCACCAATCGCCGCATCGGTCTGCCCGATGAGTGATGTTGGTACATGGATGACAGGGATACCACGATTATAAATATGTGCAGCGAGTCCGCCGATGTCACTGATCACTCCGCCACCGAGCGTGATGACAATATCCGAATGTCTCGAGAGTTGGAGTTTATCGAACGAATCCAAAATATCAAAGAGTGTATCTTTTTCTTTAGATGCTTCGCCGGGCGCGATTACGATTTGGTGAATATCAATAGGTCCCTTGCGCTCAGCAACAATTTTTTGTGAAAATTTATGAACGTAGAGCTTCGAAAGATTTTCATCTGTGAGAATTACTGCTCGCTTAGCGTCTCGGTCGCGAATGCTTGCACCAATTTCGCTTGCGGCGATTCCGCTTCCGATTGCAACGGGATAGTCTCCGAGGCTTGAGTGTGCGATGAACGTTTCGAAGCGGGGTCTCAACCTGATCGAACGAGACATTTGTTCGAGAGCTTTGTACAGTTCGGCGGCAAGTTCTTTAGCATCACGTTCATCACCACTCGGACTGCGAGTGATGAAGTGCATCGTGGCTTGTTCGTAAAAATGGCGTCGCTCCTCGAGCAAGTCGCGAAGTTTTTTTGCAAGTTCTTCAGGACTTGATACACGTAATAATGGCCGAGTCTCACCCGCGAGCAGGCTACTCGTCACATTTTTTGTAGCTTGCCGAACCGTGACATCAACCCATACCATGATACCTGATCCACGCATGATAGAGCGGTTGATTGCACGGAGCGGAGTCCCGCCACCGGTTGCAATCACGCACGGCTTCTGATCGAAATGTTTTTGTGATTGAAGCAGAAGTTGCTCAGTCTCAATTTCACGAAAGCGTTCTTCGCCTTCAGAGGAAAAAATATCAGCTATAGATTTGCCAGTCGCACGGGTGATCTCTTCATCGAGATCAACAAATTGATAATTACTTTTCGAGAGGAGGGAAGCAAGCTCTCTGCCTATGGAAGTTTTCCCTGCTCCCGGAAGTCCGATGAGATAAATATGTCTTCCTCGCCACGTCATACTTTTTTTATAGTTATGCGTGATTGTTCCCTACGCCTTTCGACACGCTCAGATAATTCGGTGATTGTGTCGCCCCCGAATGTGTCAAGTAATGCTGATGCAATCGTAAAAGCCGCGACTTGCTCAGCGATTGTTGCAAGCGAAGGCACAGCGCAGACGTCGCTCCGCTCGATGTGCGAAGTTGTCGGTAAACCTGTAGCGAGATTAATCGATTGCAACGGTTGCATGAGTGTCGAGATTGGCTTCATTGCTAGGCGAAGAACGATAGGCATTCCATTCGACATGCCACCCTCGATTCCGCCAGCTCGGTTTGTTGAGCGAGCGATAAATCCATTCTCTACAATAATTTCGTCATGCGACTCTCCGCCAAAACGTGAAGCCAATTGCAATCCATCACCAATTTCAACTGACTTTACGGCTTGAATACTCATCAATGCTTGGGCGAGCAAACCGTCGAGTTTTCTATCCCACTGAACATAACTACCAATCCCGATTGGAATTCCTGAAAAAGAAATTTCTACTACTCCGCCAAGCGTGTCGCCACTTTTCTTTGCTTCATCAATCAACGATTTCGCTGCAGCCTCCGCGTGGGAATCATACATGCGTAATTCTGACTTAGATAATACAGCCAGCAAATTATGGGAGTCTTCAGGCTTATTTTTTTCTGATACGCTGACTGCACCGATTGATTTTACATAAGCAACTGAAAAAATTCCTAATGCAGAAAGCATTCGTGAGGCAACAGCTCCGACAGCAACTCGCATTGCAGTCTCTCTGGCACTTGCACGTTCAAGTACGTTGCGTATATCATCGTGCTGATATTTTATTGCACCAGCGAGATCGGCATGTCCGGGGCGGGGGATCGTGACAGGATTAGATTTGGACTCAATCGAGATGACAGACATTTCATCTCCCCAATTTTTATTGTCCGCATTATCTATTTTGAGCGCAATCGGTGCGCCAGTAGTAATTCCAAATCTAACACCTGAGAGAATCTCAACTCGATCATCCTCAATCTTTTGACGATACGATCTGCCGTATCCTCGTTGTCGTTCAATGAGGATTGGGTCAATATCACGAGAAGCTATCAGGGAGAGGCCTGCGGGCATTCCTTCGATAATTCCGGTGAGTGATTTGCCGTGTGATTCTCCGGCACTGAGATATCGGAGTTGCGGCATTACAAAGTCAAGAATTGAGTGAGGTGATATTCGAGTGAATCGAACTCGGTTTGGGAGAGCGGTGATGAGTCGGGGACGATTCCGTTGAGCCAAAAAATTTGCGAAAGCGCGGCTTGTTCGATAAGCATGCCGATTCCGTTCGATGTTTTTGCTCCACCATGCGATGCTGCGGTTAGGAATTCAGTTTTCTTTGGATTATAGATAAGATCAATCGCAAAATCCGTTTCATGCCAAGAAAATCCTTCAAGTAAATTTCCGGGATTATTGGTTTGTCCCATCGGCGTACATTGAATAATCAGTCTGTGTCTCTCTTCTGGAGGTAGATGCATGAAGGCATCGGTACTCATCACTCTTACCGTGGGTCCAGGTGCTTGGGAAATACAAAACTCAGCAAGTTCTTCTGCAGTACCGACGGTTCTGTTGACGATTGTGAGCGATAGTGGCATCCACATCGTGCAGAGTGAATATATCGCCGCTCGCGCTGCTGCTCCCGCGCCTATTAGTACGACATGGTATCTGCCCATATCGAACGTAGGATATTTTCTTCGAATCGAAAGCAATAAGCCCAATCCGTCAGTGCTCGCTGATTCTATCCCATTCGGAGAAAACCGTAAGGTGTTTGCCGATGTAATTGCCGTCGCGGTAATGCTCTTCGAATCCGAGAGATCAAATGCTTGAGATTTGTATGGATAGGTCACATTCGCGCCAGTAAACCCGTTTGCGTTTGCTGAGCGAATCCATTCTCCGAACTCAAGCTCGTCGGCAATTTCGATTAGTTCGTAGGTACACGATGATACTCCTGCTCCGAATTTTTTGTGGAGAATTGGGAAAAGCTCCTCATGCAAGGGTTTCGAGAGCGAGTGCGAGAGTTCTGTTCCGAGTAATGCGAGTTTCAGTGCTGACATATTCAGGAAATTCGTATGCTGTCTTTTCCGGCAATTAATCCAAGATCACGATAGAAATTCGGATAGGAGACTGAAACAATCTCCGCCTCGGAAATGGTCACTGGCACTTCTGAGCGCAGAGCCATAACCGAAAATGCCATCGCGATTCTGTGATCGCCGTAGTGATCAAATCCATCTCCGAGAGGGTTGAAGCCTGGGACGCCAGAGACAGTAAATCCATCGGCGCTTTCTTCTACCAAGATCCCGAATCCGAGGAGATTTGAAGTTATTGCATGGATGCGATCACTTTCTTTTTTTCGGAGTTCGCTGATATTCGAAAAAATTGTATCACCTTTGCAAAACGGAGCTAATACGCTTAAAATTGGAATCTCGTCAATGATGAGAGCAGACGCTTCGCTTGCGAATTCGAATGACTTCTCTGGGAATGTGTTTCGTGACAGGACATCAATATTTCCAACTGGCTCATTCCACGGACCGGGTTCGGCATTCCAAATCTTGAGATCCAGTCCGCTAAGTCCGAGAATATCGAGGATCACTGAACGAGTTGGGTTGAGTCCGACGTTCATCAAGCGGATGTCCCTTCCCACCATTATTCCTGCGCCAATGAGAAATGCCGCGGATGAAAAATCTCCCGGCACAGTATAGGTAAATTCTTCGGGTGTGGTAAACTCGTATTCAGCGATTTTATTTGTGAGCGATTGCGATGTAAATCCTTTTCCGAATGCGCTGAGCATTCGCTCGGTGTGGTCTCTACTTTGTGACGGTTCGGCGACAGATACTTCCGAGTCAGCAAATAAACCAGCAAGCAATATCGCCGATTTCATTTGCGCGGATGCAACTGGCAGAGTGATTGAACCGCCGTGAATTTTTTGCCCGTGAATCGTGACAGGCATTGCTCCATTTGCAGAAGTTTCGATTCGTGCGCCGAGTCCGTCATTCATTAAATCGGCAAGACGCTTCATCGGTCGCTGTGAGAGCGATGCATCGCCGATGAGGATTGAATCGAATTCCTGTCCTGCGAGTAATCCCATCATCAAGCGTGCGGTTGTGCCGGAGTTGCCACAATTGATTTTGTGTTTCGGAGCGTGGAAGCCTTTTGTGCCGACACCTTGGAGAATTATTTTGCTCCGCTCAATTTCAATCGGCACTCCAAGGGATTCGAGTGCGAGAATTGTGGCATAGACATCCGACGGAATTTCTTCTATGGAAGAAATCGGTATCGTGATCTTCGACTCCGTTAATGAGCCGATGATTAGCAGTCGGTGAAAGATAGATTTATCCGGCGGCAGATCAACTATCTGAAGTAGAACATCCCACTCCGCTGTGTGGCTCGGAAAAATCTCGACTGTCATGCTTAAAGATTAATTCGCAATCTGCTCAGCGTAATCCTCAATCGGAGGACAAGCACAAATCAAATTTCTATCACCATATGCGCTATTTACTCTGCCGACAGGCGCCCAGAATTTATTTGTGCGCGTCCACGGAGCTGGATAGCCAGCTTTGGAGCGCGAGTATTTATGATTCCATTCATCTGCCATGAGCGAGCCAGCAGTGTGTGGAGAATTCTTTAATACGTTATCTTCTTTATCAGCAGTGCCATTCTCGATTTCTGTAATTTCTCCTTTAATCGAAATCAGTGCGTCGCAGAATCTATCTATTTCATGAAGCGATTCACTTTCTGTTGGTTCGATCATCAACGTGCCTGCAACTGGAAATGATACCGTCGGAGCGTGGAAGCCATAATCAATCAGACGCTTGGCGATGTCCTCGACTTCAATCCCCGCTGTGTGTTTGAAGTGTCGCATATCAACGATCATCTCATGCGCCACTCTGCCGTGTTTTCCTTGATAAAGAATAGGGAAATGTTTTTCGAGGCGGGACTTGATGTAGTTCGCATTTAGAATTGCCATTTTCGTAGCATCGGTCAGTCCCGAACTTCCCATCATTGAAATGTAAGCCCATGAGATAAGCAATATGCTCGAACTACCCCATGGTGAAGCCGATACGGCATGAATGCTTTCTTTGCCACCAATCGGAACAACAGCATGACTCGGTAAGAATTTTACTAAGTGCGATGCAACACCAATGGGTCCCATGCCTGGTCCGCCCCCGCCGTGAGGGATGCAGAATGTTTTATGAAGATTGAGATGGCATACATCTGCGCCGATATTTTTCGGCGATGTAAGTCCGACCTGTGCATTCATATTCGCACCATCCATATACACCTGCCCGCCGTGCGAATGGATGATCTGGCATACCTCAGTGATAGTTTCTTCGAATACTCCGTGAGTCGAAGGATAGGTGACCATCAACCCTGCCAAGTCCTTGCTGTGTTGCTCAACTTTTTCCTTGAGGTCTTGCATATCAATGTTGCCGTTGTGATCGGTCTTCGATACGACGACCTTCATTCCTGCCATCACCGCGCTCGCCGGGTTTGTGCCATGAGCCGATGCAGGAATAATCACAACATTGCGATGCGACTCGCCACGTGATTTATGATACTCTCGTATTACAAGAAGACCTGCGTACTCACCTTGCGCGCCGGAGTTTGGTTGCAATGAGATAGCATCGAAGCCGGTGATCTCACAAAGTGCATCTTCTAATGATTTGAATACATTCTGATACCCAAGCGTCTGATCAAGCGGAGCAAACGGATGGAGCTTCCCGAACTCTGGCCACGTTACTGGAATCATCTCCGCAGTCGCATTGAGCTTCATCGTACATGAGCCAAGTGCGATCATGGAATGAGTGAGCGAAAGATCACGATTTTCGAGATACTTCAAATACCGAAGCATTTCTGTCTCTGAGTGATGACTATTAAATACTGGGTGACTCAGATAAGAACTCGTACGCTTTGATGCACTTGGAATTGCAACGCCGAATTGTACATCAGCTGCGCCAGCAGTTTTTTTCGAGATTGCTTTTGCAAAAACTTCTACGATAGCATGGACATCTGCGATGGTTGTTGTCTCATCAATTGAAATTCCTACTCCGTCACTGAAGAATCTGAAGTTTATTTTTGCTAAATCCGACGTTTTCATCAGTGCGACTAATTGTGCATCCGTGAGATTGATACGAAGTGTATCGAAGAAATGCGTGTATCTCGGAGCGCAGCCAATTTGCTCTAATAGCTTGGCAAGTAGTGAAGTTAAACCATGCACACGTTCAGCAATAATCTTCAAGCCTGATGGTCCGTGATAGACAGCGTACATTGCTGACATGTTCGCGAGTAATGCTTGAGCCGTGCAAATATTACTCGTTGCTTTATCACGGCGAATGTGTTGCTCGCGTGTTTGTAATGCCATGCGATAAGCTGGGTTGCCGTGCGAGTCAACCGATACGCCGATAATTCTCCCGGGCATCTGTCGCTTGAATACATCCTTTGCTGCAAAGAATGCGGCATGTGGTCCGCCATAACCAAGTGGCACACCAAATCTTTGAGCTGATCCAAAAACGATGTCAGCACCGAACTCACCAGGTGACTTCAATAATACGAGTGCAAGTAGATCGGAAGCGACAGCAACTTTGCAATGGTTGTGGTGGGCAACTTCACAGAAATTGGTGTAATCGAGTACTTCTCCGTTGCCGGTTGGGTATTGAAGTATCGCTCCAAAAATTTTGTCATTCCAATTGTTCTGCATCGTCGAAGTATCACCGATGAGAATTTCTATTCCCAACGGCTCAGCGCGCATCAGGAGTACATCTATTGTCTGCGGAAATACATCACTCGATACAAAAAGTACGCTCGCACCTTTATCATGCATCATTTGACTACGGTGAGCGTACATCAGATGCATCGCTTCTGCTGCTGCTGTTGCTTCGTCAAGAAGCGAGGCATTTGCTATTTCCATTCCAGTCAAATCCATAACCATCGTCTGGAAATTCAGGAGCGACTCGAGTCTGCCTTGTGCGATCTCGGCTTGATACGGTGTGTACTGCGTGTACCAACCTGGATTCTCCATCAAATTTCTCAAAATTACCGGCGGAGTTACGCAGTCATAATATCCCATGCCTATATAGGATTTGTATATCTTATTCTTTGATGCAATCGCCTTAAACTCCGCAAGGAATTCCGTCTCAGACTTTGGCTTCACACTCGAAAGTTCGTGTTTCAGGCGGATCGACGATGGTATCGTCTGCTCGATCAGCTCATCAAGTGAGCTTGCACCGATAAGGGCAAGCATCTGTGATTGTTCTGCGGCATCGGGACCGATGTGACGGTCTTGGAAAGTATCGTGGCGGTCTAAAACAGTATTCATTCAGGTCGGAAATATGTGTGAGCGGCAGTAAACAGAGTTTTGAGAAGAAAAATTTTTTCGTGTTTTTGTCATTCCGATTCCCTGTGTCGAACCGGAGTGGGTGAGGAATCTCGGTTGCATCAATACTGAGTAAAGGGCTACCTCAGGGTAAGGGGATTCCTCACTTCGTTCGGAACGACACGTCGTTTCTCCGATCTTGGCTTCCAACGAGAGGTTTCTTCGTAATTTTGCAAAAATAAATTCTTATGGCACAGCAATTCTCATTCGATGTCGTTAGCAATTTCGACACCCAGGAAATGGACAACGCAGTTAATCAGGCTCGCAAAGAGGTTGAGCAACGGTATGACTTCAAAGGCTTCGATACGGAGATAGATCTCAATCTCAAAGAGAAGACGATCACGCTCCACGTAGCCGATGACATGAAGCTCCGAGCATTGCACGAAATCTTGAATGGTAAAATGATCAAACGTGGTATCTCACTCAAGGCGCTTGAGTATGGAACCGCTGAGCCAGCCACAGGTGGGTCACTTCGCCAAGTAGTGAAACTCAAGAGCGGTTTAGAATCCGATCAAGCAAAGGTGATTACGAAAATGGTGAAGGATTTGAAGCTGAAGGTTCAAGCGCAGATTCAAGGCGAGGAAGTTCGGATTACAGGCAAGAGTAAGGACGATTTGCAAGCCGCGATTGCAGCACTCAAAGGGCAGAGTTTTGATTTCCCCATCCAGTTCACCAACTACAGATAAAATGCTGCGTTTAGTCGTTGCACTCTGTTGCCTTGTTGGTACAACCTCATTTTACTCACTCCCTGGGCACACATTTGCTCCTCCTGTGAATGCTGCCCCAAAAGCTCATGCTGTTCTTGATGTAATAGTCCTTGACGCTGGTCATGGTGGTAAGGATCCGGGTGCTATCGGAGTGAATGGTGTGATGGAAAAATCTGCCGCACTTGCAATCGTACTGAAATTAGGAAAACTCATTGAAGAAGAAATGCCAGGAGTAAAGGTGGTTTATACTCGAAACTCCGACAAGTTTATTGAACTCTACCGTCGTGGCGAAATTGCAAACGCAAAAAAAGGCAAGCTCTTCGTCTGTGTTCATTGTAATTCGACGCCAAAGAAACCCACCACGGCCGGAGGAATGGAAACGTACATTTTACGTCCGGGCAAAACCGATGCCGCAATCAAAGTCGCCGCCAGAGAAAATGCTGTGATAAAATATGAGAAGAATAAGAAACGATACGAAGGTCTATCGGATATTGATTTTATTCTCACCTCAATGTCACGTTCGCAAGATGTAAAGTATTCCGAAAAATTAGCAGGCATGGTTCAGGCCGAATTGCAGAAAACCGTTGGACTGAAGAATCACGGAGTCTCTCAGGCTGGATTTTTTGTACTTGTCGGAGCTTCGATGCCGAGTGTGTACGTTGAGACCGCATATATCTCGAACCCGAAAGAAGAAAAGATTTTGGGAAGTAATGCTGGTCAGATGAAATATGCTCGAGGGATTTTGGATGCAATAAAAAAATACAAAACAATTTATGAGGGGTCATAGATAGTACTCAATTACCTTCATTATTTCCTCGGTTGCACCCTTTGAAGATTGAATATAGTCCGTCACTTTTTTTGAGGCTTGATCCAAGAATTCTCTTTCATCCAACCACATGTGTAGTGCGTCCAAAAGTTGAACTGAGTTGCGAATTTCTTTTACTCCGCCGTTTTCGACTAAGTGATTAATTTCGTGTGAGCGACGGTGATTCGGTCCAACGATTGAAGGCGCACCCCAGGCCGCAGGCTCCAAGACGTTGTGAACTCCTGCACCGAACCCACCGCCAATATATGCGAAGGTGGCATATTGATATATCTCAAATAATTTTCCAACGCTATCAACGATAATAACATGTTGGTCCTTGTACTGGCCACAAGAAGATAAACTGATAGCTTGAGAACCAAACGACTCTAATAAATTATTTACATGAGTTTCTGTTGGTTCATGTGGTGCGATTACGAGAAAGGTGTTTGGGTGTTGTTGTAATGATTTGATAAGAGCCAGTATAATTACTTTTTCATCAGAGTCCCACGTGCTTCCCGCAACAATAACTTGTGCACCCTCCGAAGTAAGTGATCTCAATAATTCCTCCGGTAATAATTGGACTAAATCTAGCTCGGTTATTTTTCTCCGTGCAAGAACTTGATCTACCCGGGTATCACCAGCCGCTCTAACATTTGGGGAATCATCAAGAAATCTTCTGAGTGAGATGTAATCTTTTTCGTTCGATGTAAGTATAGCCGACATATTTGAATATGCCTTTTTATAAAGCGATCGGACGAAGGGTAACATCCTTTTAGAAACACCACCAAACGTCGCGCTAAAGAGAACCATCGGGATTTTACGCTCACGGGCAATTCGGACAAAGTTATGCCATAAATCATATCGTGCAAACAGAATCAGATCAGGTTTTGTAATGTCTAGGAATTGATTGACCTGTTTCGGGAAATCAAAGGGTAAGTATGAAATAAAATCTACATCGGAGTATTTATTGATGGAATTTTCGTAGCCACTCGGCGAGAAAAATGTTAAGTGAATGTGAATGGCAGGATAATTTTGTTTTAATGCCGCGATCACAGGCTTGGCTTGCTCTAACTCACCGAAAGAGGAAACATGGATGAGTACACGCTTACGAGTTGAATCAATAGTTGAATGCTTTTTTGTGGGACGGACTCTTAGTCCGTCAGTCGTATCGAACGGACTAAGAGTCCGTTCCACTGGTGGGAAGGTATGATAGTATTTTTCGAGTTCTGTGAATAATGTTTTCCTGCCTTCGATACCACGGCGGAGCTTTGAATTAAAGTGCGAATAAATTCCCGCCCAGAGTCGGAGAATACCAAGTGCAATTGTATAGAGCTTGTACATGCTCTTAGATATGTTGCTCGGCATGGTACGAACTGCGCACCAAGGGACCAGACTCCACATTCCGAAATCCCATATCCATTCCGATGTCATGCAATTCCTTGAATTCCTCTGGATGCAAGAACCGTGCAACAGGGAGGTGATGCGGAGTAGGTTGCAAGTATTGTCCGAGTGTGAGAATATCAACCTTGATCTCGACAAGGTCAGCCATTACACGAACGAGTTCTTCGCGGCTTTCACCGAGACCGAGCATGATCCCAGTCTTTGAAATAAATCCCTCTTCTTTTGCACGGCGCAACACTTTGAGTGACCACTGGTACTTCGCCTGAGGGCGAACCATCCGATACATTGATGGCACTGTCTCAGTATTGTGATTCAAGATATCGGGGCGAGCATCGAAAATTAGTTGGAGGGATGCATCGTTACCCTTAAAATCAGGAATCAATACTTCGATTCGTGTTTTAGGATTTGCTCTGCGAGTTGCACGAATAGTCTCAGCGAAGACACTCGCACCGCCATCGGGAAGTTCATCACGGTTCACGCTTGTGATGACGACATGCTTCAAGTCCATCAACCGCGCCGCATCAGCAACTCGGGTAGGCTCTTCGGTATCGAGAAATGTTGGTCTTCCAGTTTTGACTGCACAAAATCCGCATGAGCGTGTGCATGTATCACCCAAGATCATAAACGTAGCCGTGCCGGAATTCCAACACTCAGCCACGTTCGGGCAACGCGCTTCTTCGCAGACGGTATGAAGGTCATGCTCGCGCATGATGCCGATGAGACGCGAATAATTTTCTCCAGAAGGTATGCGCACCTTCAGCCAATCTGGTCGCGGCTGGCGTTGTTTCGGTTCAATAACGGGTAGGTCGAGTAACATGTTTTGTATAAACAAAGAAGTAAGAAGTCTGGTGTCTGAGAGGATGTCCGAACGCAAGTCATTAAATATATGGTGTCATTCCGAAACGGGGCGAGGCGGAAACATTAGCACCTCCTCCCGTGGATGTGAGCAAATAATATGTTTGGCACGAAGATTGCGTTACCCATCAGTATGAAAGTATTGATGGGTATTTTTTTAATCACGTTCTCCACTTCTCTCCACGCCGAGGATAAGAGAGATAGTGTTGATGAACTGTTTTATAAGAGGCAGATGAAGCATGTCTATAACATGGAGGACGAGACTCAGTTCTCCTCTCCAAAGGACAGGGATTTCCTAATAAAAAAATTAGAAATCAAAGGATCGTGGCGCTGGTCTATTGAGGAGTGGGAGCAGATAATGGATAATGTTTTCCCACCGATGCAGCCAGAATATTATTACGATGGAGAGCTTAAAGCCTCTAATGATGGCTGGTCTCTCGCTTGATTTTCTCTTTGTGGAACATTGAGCCACTGGGAGATAGGATTGCAAACGTATGGTGTGTAACGTCTGTTACTTGCTCTGCGTCGTTGGCGCGATTGATTTGTGCTATCCTTATCAGAAAAGCCAGGACAAAACATATTATAGCTATCTTACTCTATTTTCTGGTGTTGAAGAAAAGAAAATATATGCCGTAAGCGAGAGAATAATTATGCTTGCCCATTCAAAGCCAAGCATTGAAAAATCAATGTTAGAGGTTGATTCTTCCCAAGCTCCATCATGAGTGAGATAAATTTTAGTTGTGCCAATAAAGTGGTTCTCTGATGTCGTACTCCCGTTTGTAGGTCTTAGAAAAATTAACGAGTAACCCTTAAATTCTTTGTATGTCATTATCGCTCCGTATCGTGCCTCTGCGTTTTCACCGCTTAATTCTCCAGTTTGAGTTGCAACGTTCGTAATTTTTTCAAACGGGACATAAAGGATACTTCCCAAAAAAAGAATGAACGAGATTAGGCTTATAATGCGACGTGATTTCATTGTACTGGTATTGCGAATAACTTTTATATGTGAATTCCTTCTGTTCTTTTAAGTTGTTTTGCTGTTAAATAATTTGAACGTTTTTTCCATCTGCTGCCGCTAATTTTGACGACAGAACGAATCTTTTTCTTACCTTCAATATCAACCTCATCAACTATAAGCCGCAATGGAGTGTCTTTTGTTAAAATTAGAGTAGGAATGTGTTCAATTAATGGAAGAAAACCTAGTTTTCTTCCTCTCCCATATTCAAATGCAATTTCACGATCTATAACAATCGTTCTACTACTTCCTGTTTCGATGATAATTACAAGGTGCTTTCTCCACCCTGGATCAGTATAATCGCGATAAATGTCTTCTTCGATAAATTGCGGATAATACTTCTCAACCGTTTTAAGTCGAACTGTAAGACGATGTTCACGCCATTCTCTAAGGACATGCCATCCGATTCCCACAATGGAGAGTACGACGCCGACCCAAGCAGTACGTGTGTCTTCACCTGCAAGATAAACTAAGTGAATATTAATCATCATTACAAAAATACCTATTTATTATTCCTGTGTTAATAAAATAGCTGTATACGGTATCCTGGAGCGTTACCCTTCTGATACAGCTCATTGAGGTATTTTAGGTGTCACGATAACTACTTCTTCTTTCTCAATTAACACTGCTCCTGGTAGCGCACCTTTTGGCTTGCGGACGAACTTGCGCCTTGTGTAGGCGACAGGTGCATGTTTCTGAGTTTTTGCATCGCTGAAAAATGCGGCGATCTCGGCAGCTTGTTCGATTGCTTCTTTTGGAATTTGCTTGGCGTTCTTGGTTTGCAATACTACATGCGAACCTGGCACATGTCGAGCGTGAAGCCAAATATCTTCCTTCTTAGCGACCTTCATCGTCAGCTCATCATTCTGCTTCGCATTCTTGCCGACAAGTACTCTGAATCCACCAGCAACAGTAAAATTACGAAAGCGCGAGAGCGGATCAACATCTGTTAAATCATCGGCTGTTTGATGCAGACTAAATCCTGAACGCGAAATTTCGTTTTCAAGAATGTCGAGTGCTTGAATATCGGTTGCACTCTGAGACCGCACAAGAAATGAGGAAAGTGTTTCTTGCTCTTGAGTGAGCGTAGCAAATCGCGTTTGCAATTCCATCCAGTTTTCTTTTGCTCGGCGTGCCTTATCGTAGTAACGCTTCGCATTCTCAAAAGCTGAGAGTGCAGGGTCTAAGACGACATTCATTTCTACTTCGCCAACGGTGGCGATGAAATGAATTGCACCCCGTTCGATCTCGTGCGCATGAATTTGAATTGTGTCGGCAATCGAAGTATATTTATTTTCTCGCTCGGAATTCTCGATTCCACTTTTTGCATCGGAGATAGCTTTTGTGGTGCGAGTGAGTGCACCTTTCAACTTTGCAAGGAGTGCGTCTTTTTTTGATTTGAGTGATGATCGCTTCGTGCGATTGCGAATAACATACTCTATCGCTTCGCTGGGGCTTTTATATTCTTTGTACGAATCGGTGACCGCGTCAAGACGAAATGGCGAAAGAAGCAATCCATCCTTCCGAGAATATACAAACACGCTTGAGGAATTTCGCAGCTTTTCATCGAAGCCAGAGCATTCACCTTGAAGATCGAAGTTATTTTTTTTCTGAAGCTCCGTTTCTAATTCTGTTTGCAACCACTTGCCGAGCATAGGGAGATGGTCGTGGATTGTTGACTTTGTTTGTATGGGATTACTGGGACGGATAGGACGTATAGGTTCCTTCTTGAAGGAAGAAAACTGTTCGCCGTGCGCCAATAGCAAAACATTCGGGCTATTGTAGAATCTGAAGCTGAGTTGATACTCGCCGAAACTAAACGTGAGTAGTTTATCATTTTGTGTGAGCGAGATTTTCTCAAGTGACAGACCTTGCAACTCGGCAAAGAAAGACATCACATTCCGCTTCGGCTCATGTGAAGCGCCGTCGGATAGGTAGAGCGTGGTATGCGCTGGGACAAGCGAGGCAACTAACTCCGCTTGATCGAACTCAATTCTCAATTCACCTGCATGAATAGAATAGGCGCGGTGAAATGTAGCACCTATCAACCGCGTTTCTAACTCCCGGTGCACTGAATGCAATATGTAGTAATTTGAGATCAATTGACTTCGGACATCGGACTCCGTAGTTCGGACTCCTCAAGCGGAACTCTCAACACAAAAAACTGCTTATTGTGTTGCTTCTAAAAAAACCTAACTCGTCTTTAGTTATTCGTTATTGATTTGTCATTTCTGCCGATATATACATTCGATCACCCCGTGCTCCGCAAGGAGACGAGTCTGATTACGCAAGATTCTGCCGAGTTGCAAAAGCTCATAGCAGCAATGCAGAAGACGATGAACCACGCTGATGGGATCGGGCTTGCAGCAAATCAGGTTGGGAAGTCGCTTGCACTGACGGTGATTGATATTTCTGCAACGACGGATAACGATGATGTTCTTCCTCTTGTGCTTATCAATCCCGTTATCACAGGCACACATGGCGAATCCGTCTTCGAGGAAGGCTGCCTGAGTTTGCCCGAGATCAGGGAGGATATTGTCCGTCCTGAAGCGATCGGGATAAAATTTCTGAATGAGAAATTCCAGGAAGTCGAGATGGAAGCAGACAAACTCCTTGCCCGCGTCATGCAACATGAAGTAGATCACCTCCACGGAAAATATTTCATTGATTACCTCAGCCCACTCAAACTCTCCTTCTTGAAAGGCAAGCTCAACAAACTCCGCAAAGGAGAAATCGACACCGAGTATGCACTGGCTCCGCCGAGTGGGATGAAAAAGAAGAAGAAGTGAGCGTTACTTCAATGTTATGTTAATCTTTCAAAAATCCCAACTCATCTTGTATCGGCTGAAGTTTTCGGATTGAGTTCTAATACCGAACCTCACCCCAACCATCCCCCGGCAGTGGATGAGGGGGGGAACCTTGGGGTTCCGATGGCTTAAAGAATCGGATTTTCCCTGAACCTTCCGCACTGTTTCTCGGTTTAATGCCTTCCGATTTTGAGGGACAAATTTTAAGGAAAAACCAGGAATAATGCCAACAATTAACCAATTGGTGCGTTTGGGACGCGAAGAGCTTACGTTTAAGAGCAAGTCGCCAGCGCTAAAAAACTCGCCACAGCGTCGTGGTGTGTGTACTCGTGTTTATACGACTACTCCAAAAAAGCCGAATTCGGCTATGCGTAAGGTTGCTCGTGTCAAGCTCACATCAGGTAACGAAGTAACGGCATACATTCCGGGCGAAGGACATAATTTGCAGGAGCACTCTATCGTAATGATCAGAGGCGGAAGAGTAAAAGATCTTCCTGGCGTACGTTACCATATCATTCGTGGTACGCTTGATACACAAGGTGTGCAGAACCGCAAGCAAGCGCGTTCGAAATACGGCGCAAAGAAGCCGAAATAATTTTATTTGGAGTCCGTTCCTTTTGGAATGGATGGTGGTTGAAGGGCAATTGTAGATCAAATGATGTGCAGCCGATTCAGCTCTTGTTAAACGCATTCGACAGATACTCAACTAATGAGAAAACATAGTTCACAAAAACGGGTACGTACACCCGATCCGAAATTCGGTGATACACTCGTCACTCAGTTTGTTAATTCCTTAATGCTTGACGGCAAAAAGGGCATTGCTCAGCGCATTATGTACGATGCGATTGACATCATGGAAAAGAAATCCGGCCAGAACGGATTAGAAATGTTTAAGAAGGCAGTTGCGAACGCAGCTCCTGCTGTTGAAGTCCGCTCACGCAGAGTTGGTGGTGCTACGTACCAGGTACCGACGGAAGTTCGCCCTGAACGCAGAAATGCACTTGCACTTCGTTGGTTGATCCAATATAGCCGCGCACGCGGTGAGAAGTCAATGGCACAGCGTTTGGCTGCGGAGTTACTTGCTGCAAGCAATAACGAAGGCACAACAGTGAAGAAGCGCGATGACACCCATCGTATGGCTGAAGCGAACAAAGCATTCGCTCACTTCAGAATGTAAAAGTTCATTTATTACTATTCAAAAGGCGGACATGTGTTCGCCTTTTTGATTTTAGGATATTACTTGTGTTGGAGTTTGAGCGGATCAACGGCTAAGTCTTTGCCCGGACTCCCACATTGCTCGGCACCATTCGGAGTTTTTGCGTAGTGAATGTTGATGGTCGGTTGGAGCACAAAAAGTGAAACGCTGTCCGGAGTTTTTACAAAGAACGAGTAAAGATTTACCTTTGCCGAATCAAGAGCATTTGAAGGTAACGGTCCGTAAGTCGTAAAGGTCTTGACTTCTCCGGCTTTCACGTACTGTTGCACAGTAAGAGGAATCTCATAACCATTGCGAACACGACGATAGCTGAGATAAAAAGTATCGGCTTCAGAACCAGTATTTTTTATGTCGAGTGAATAGACTCCGTAGTATCCTG
Organism: bacterium; assembly: GCA_037143335.1. Lineage (GTDB taxonomy): Bacteria > Bacteroidota > Ignavibacteria > Palsa-1295 > Palsa-1295 > PALSA-1296. The sequence goes on from JBAWZA010000001.1 coordinate 247,960, forward strand.
AGTCGAGAGGGTCAATGGTACCTTCAATATCAATAGCATCTTTGACAATCGTATCATTATAAGAATTGCTCATGACCTGAGGTAGGGAATTCGTTTCCTTCGGCTCACAGCACGATGAGAGCATCACCCCGATAGTTCCTGCCAGTGTTGCGCCCCACAAATAATTCTTAAAGTTCATGTTGTATGTTTTCGTCTGAAAATCCAGGTGATCCAATTGAACCCGAATCCGGGTGTTTCTTTAAGAACACGTAAAGTGAGAAATCCGCCCACGATTCCGAAAACAATATCCGCCGCCCACATTCCATGCCATGGTGAGATCAAGCCGCGATCAGCGAGTTTTTCACCACCGATGAGGGATGCCCAATAGAGAATAAAAAAGCCAATGGAGAATCCTACTCCAACGCCGATACCGCCTCTTTTGGCGATAGCTCCGAGTGGCGCACCAAGCAAGATAAAGATAAGGCAGGCGGCAGGAAGAGCATATTTTTTATGAACTTCGACAAGGTAACTGCCACGATCAAGTTGAGTGCCAATCAATTGGGATGCCTCTGATGGAATTTGGAACAGCGATTGTCGCAGAGTACCTACTACCATCGAAAGGCGGTTGCTATCGGCAATCACGGAGTCCAAGAGAGCGGATTTTCTTCGGGAAGTAATATCATTGCCGAACTTGACGAGTAGATTTTCGAGTGCAGTTTTTTCCCGAGCAACTGCTGTATCTCGCTTTAGTACGTATCGCATTAGGTCGTTGGCAGATAACTCCCGATCAGAGCGTTCGGATTCGCCTTGCCGCATGAAGTCGAAGCCATTCGTCGGAATGCGGACAACATATGTCTCGAATGTCCCTCGTCGGTAATCACTTCCATCGCTATTGAAGAACTGGTGCATTTCACCGGAGTGTAGAGTAAGAACTAATTTCCGGAAATCACTTGTAAAAGATAAATTACCTTTCTTCGCAGTCAAGACTCGAGTTTCATTGGTAACAGAATGATCGTAAATCGTGACACCGAATAAGTCGCTCGAATTTTCAGAAGTTTTTTGCGCAAGGATAGAATACCCTGGCAAGGATCCATCGTCGCTGAATTGACCGGCTCTAACAGTGAACGTAGGTTTCTTTCGTTGAATGTCATTCATCAAATCCTTGGCAGCATGGTTGGCATCAGGGAGGACATCATTGTTAAATGTCAGATCGGCAAACGCCAGAAAAAGCCCGAGTATCAACGCGGGAAAAAGCATACGTAAGAAGCTAATGCCAGAAGCCTTCATTGCAGTCATCTCATTTGACCCAGCGAGAGCGCCGAATGCCATCAGACTCGCCACAAGCGCCGCCATCGGCATCGCGAGGACGACCATCCAAGCAAGGTTGAGGCATATCAATTTGACAATTGTCCATGCGTCAAGTCCTTTGCCGACGATTTTATCAATAAATCGCATCAAGAACTGCAAAAGAAATACGAACATGATGACCGAAAATGCAAGAAAGAACGGCCCTATATGGGCTTTGAGGATGTAACTCCAAAGCCTGTAGGACGTACGCCACCACGAGCGTTTCAGCGGGTTCAATTTCTCTATTTGCATTCAATCATTTAACGAGTACTTGACCAGTAATGATTCATAGTCCACGAAATTGAGTAAAAAATGGGTAAGGACGAGAATGTGCCGAAACTCTGCTCCCCAACATTCCGTCAGAATAGGAACGGGTAGTTTCTGACGACTGTTGAATTTCAGTGATTGATAACTAACCAGAATGAAGGAGAATTGTATAGATAACTTGTAACAGAATAATACTTTCCTTAAGCCTAACGGCTGAGGATCATTTACATCTGAACTACTTCATCATCCGATGTCTTAAGGATATCGGATGATGTTACTTTTTATCGAAAAATTCATTTACCGGCTGGTGCAGCAACCCCGTACTGCTCTATATACAACAGAATCAATCCCCCTCAACATGCGAGGTTGGGCTTTGCTTTCTGTCTCGGTATTTGGTTTGGTTTTACTTCTGTCGTCTTGTTCAGGTTTAAAAAAATCCACAACGACATCCTCAAGCCCCGCTGATTCCTCACGACGCGATACAGGCAAGGTCAGCACTGTTGCAACAATTGATTCCGTTACGAACTCGATCTCCAACACAGTATCAAATACTGTCAACAAGATAAGCGATTTTTTTGGGGGGCTTATTCCTGGTGGTACCAAAGACAGTGTCATTCGTGTCTCGCCCCGACGGGTAGATAACCCCGCCGCTAATCCGTCGCGACTCCCGAACTCTGGCGGATTTATTTCAACGCCGTTGAAACGTCAGATCACTTTTGATTCGCTCGGTCATGCGACAATACACGACGTTGTCGGCGGTAGCGATGTCAGGCAGTCGCAGACGGTTTCGCTAACAGATTTTATTAATGCCCAGCGCGATATTCAACTGCAAAGTTCTCTGCGCGAAGCCGCGCAAAAACATGTCGCTTCGAGTACTGGTACAACTACTGCGGCTGGTACAACAGAGCCTGGAAAGGGCAATGGAGTGCTCAGCGACTATGGCTCGATATCAATTCCGATTCCGCCTTCGATTGTGCCGACGATTTTTGGCAAACCCTCAATTAATCTTCGTGTGAATGGTGACGTTGCAATTCATCTTGCCTACCGTGATAATCAATTCCTTGCCACAACCGGTTCATTCTTGAGTGGCTCCGAAACAGGTTTAGACTTCAAGCAAGAAGTCAATATGAATATCAGCGGATCAGTCGGTGATAAAATCAAAATTAATACCGACTTTGGAAGTCTGCGTCAATTTTCTTTCGATAATATTTTCAAATTGAGTTATCAAGGATTCCCGGATGAGATTATCCAATCAATCGAAGCAGGAAATGTCTCGCTCAATACGCCATCAAAATATATCGGTATTCAATCCGCTCTTTTTGGATTCAAGAGTGTGATGCGTTTCGGTCCGCTCTACTTTACTGCTCTTGCAGCGCAGAAAAAAGGTGAGCATCAATCGAAGAGCTTCGGCGGCGGTCCGGGAAGTTCATCAGGCTCTGACTACACGATTCAACCTGCGAGCTATCGGAGGAATTCATACTTTTTCGATACGACGTATGCCCCGATTTATGAGCAATACTATTTTAATGTTCCGAACTCTGGTACTGGCGATGTCATATCTCGTGGAAGTGTAGAGGTATGGCGAAGCTCAACTTTGCAATCAAGTCACCGTGTAATTGCACACGCATGGTATGGAATTCCTTCTGTAGCACTCAATGGACTCTATAGTCCTCCGTTTCACGGATCAGGAGGAACGGGTGATTATGAAGGTGGACCTGTTGAGCATTTAGACACAAATCAATTTTCCTATAACCCTGCAACAGGTGTATTAACGCTTACGCAAGAACCGTCGGATAATGATTTCATAGCTGTGAGTTATGTCACAGCCGGCGGTGAGCAGTTTGGTGAACGTTCACAAACGATTCACGATACCGATATCGTGCTCAAACTTATTAAGCCGAGAAAACTTTATGTTAATCCAAGTTACGGCGCTTGGAAAAACTTGCTCAAGAATACGTACTACGTAGGCGCAACGAACATTGACCAAAATACTTTTTCTGCAAAAATTAGTTATACATTTCCTACAGGTGAGAGTTACGAATTTGTCCGCGGTGCTGGTTCCACTTCCGAGAAAGCAATTTCCGTTATGGGACTTGATCGCTTTCAGAATACCAATCCTGGCATTCGTCAACCTGATGGAGCATTCGATATTTTTCCTGACCCATCGCCAATCTTGGATAGACGAAATGGTACACTGATATTTCCATACCTTGAACCGTTCGGTAATCGAATCCTAGCATTCCACCGTGAACAATTGCGAAAGAATCCCAAGTACCGACCTGACTCTACTTTCTATTTTCCTGAGCTATATACAACTTCGTTGGATAATTTGCAGAGGAATACGATTACGAAGAATACAAAGATTTTTATCACAGCGAAATACTCAGGCGGAACGTCTTCTACGATTTCATTGAATGCCTTTAACATCGTTGAAGGCAGTGTTCGTGTTTCGGCAGGTGGCAGACAACTTGTCGAAGGAGTTGATTACCGCGTTGATATCAACGGTGGGTCGCTAACGCTACTCAAACCTGACCTTGCAACTGCTGGGCAAATTCAGGTTGATTACGATGTGCATGACATTTTCACGACATCGACAAAAAATCTGCTTGGCTTTCGTGGCGAAGTACCGATTCTCGATCACGGGTTAATCGGCTTATCACTTCTGAATTATTCACTTCACATGCCGAGTATCAAGACGCGGCAAGGTGAAGAGCCAATATCGAATTGGATATTAGGAGCCGATGCAAGCTATAAGCTCAATCTCCCGTGGCTTACCAGTGCGATGAATGCACTCCCGATTTTTAATTTGAAGGATAAATCCGAACTTAATATCAAGTTGGATGGTGCAATATCATTGCCAAATCCGAATACGCAAGTCTCACCAATGGATGTGGATCATAAAGCGAGCATCGCTTATCTTGATGATTTCGAAGGTGGCAAGACAGAATTTCCTCTCATGATGTCATATGGTAGATGGGCGTATGCATCTCAACCACAAGGTGTGCCTTCGTATGAAGCTAGAGGATTTTATAATATCACCGATTCAATCTATTGGGAAAATCCTATCAATCGGCGTAAATCAAAAATATGGTGGTTCGAAAATTCTCGACGTGACGTGCTAATTACCGATCTTGAGCCAAACAAAAGCCTTTCATCTCCATCTCAAACTGCTCAGGTTCTTGATGTTGTATTCGATCCCGAAAATAGAAAAGGCATCTATAATGCAAATCCCGATAACTCCGAGACGCCGGATAACACCTGGGGTGGGCTGATGCAATGGAATCAGGGTCTAAACATCCAGACCACCAACACCGATGCAATTCAATTCTGGATGAATATCGGTACTGATCCGAAATCGAATCCGACAGATCCGAGTGTGGTCCCAAATGGAGTTCTACACTTTGACATGGGAAAAATTTCTGAGGATATTATTCCTGATGGAAAACTGGAAGCCGAAGACATTAATGGCAACGGACGCTACGATGATGGCGAGGATATTGGTCTTGATAGAATGACGACTGATTCAGAAAAAATATTTTTTAAGAAATTGGGAATCAACATTGCCAATCCCGACGATCCATCGAACGATGACTATCATTATGATAATCTCTCGAGTCCGCCAAGCTCCGATTACTCTGCCATTGATGGCTCTGAAAATAATCAACACGATTTTTCGTACGGACTTCATCCCGAAACCGAGGATTTGAATGTCAACTCGACTTTGGATAATGTCAATAGTTATTATGAATATGACATTCCAATCAATCCAACAAATAATCCATACGTTGTGGGACAGGGTAAGAATGGTTGGGTTCAGCTGCGAATACCGATTACAGATTTCAAGCGTATTATCGGCAATGCCGACTCATCATTTTCGAATATTGATTTTTTCCGGTTGTGGTTTTCAGGTTACTCAAAAGTTGTACATCTAAGATTTAGTGACATCGGACTTGTTGGTTCGCAATGGGCGAAAGGCAAGGAGGGATTGAATCCATTGAACCCCACTGGCGATAACTCGCTCGAGATTAACTACGTAAACATCGAAGATAACTCGAATCCACCTTCCAGCTATGTCGGTCCGCCTGGCGCACAGCGTGATAGGCTCGCTGGCGGTGCTGTCGTTACGCTCGGCAATGAGCAATCAATTGATTTAAAATTAAAATGCGTACCGGTTGGCACCAAACGCGAAGCAACACACATTTTTCAATCACCGAATGATCTCTTTAATTATCGGAGCATGGCGATTTGGGTACATGGTGATGCTACGATGCCGAAGATTATCACTGATACGACGAATAAAGTCTGGGTGTATTTCCGCTTCGGCTCTGATCCTCAAAATTATTACGAGTATAGAATGCCACTCGTCCAAGATTGGCATAATATCCACGTTGACTTCAGCACGCTCTCAGCACTTAAAGCCACGAAGGTGAATTATTTCACTCTTGTCAGTGCGCCAGTTGGTGATGAAAACTTCGGCTCCATGTACAGAGTCATTGGAAGTCCGAGTATTACCAATGCTCCGTATTTCACTATTGGTGTTGAGAATGAAAGTGCCGATCCGTGCTTGACTACAGATGTATGGTGGGATGAACTCCGTTTATTGCAAGCGAATGACAAAGTTGACTATGCAGTCAATGCTTCTGTGCAAGCGAAGCTCGCGGAGTTCGGCACGCTATCAGCTGCGATCTTGAATGAAGGACCTGACTTCCACCGTGTTGATGAGCGATTCAATGCGACCCGCTCAAGAAATTATGCATGGAATCTCACCGGAGAATTTCAGATACAGAAAATTTTGCCGGCATGGCTTGAGCGAGGTACGGTATTCCCACTTACACTCAGTCATTCCGAAACAATCCTCACACCGAAGTATGTACCGAATACTGATATAGAAGTAAACGCGGCGGTACAAAAAATTCAGGACGCAACGCAAGCAGGTAAATTATCGCAAGAACTTGGTACGAGATTAGCAGACTCCATTCGCTTGACGAATGAGACACTCAATGTGCGGAATAGTATCGCCGCGACGGGGGTACACTTCACTGTTCCGGGTACTTTCTTTTTGCTTCCTGCCTTTGTCAACAGGCTTACCTATGGTTTTGGTTATGGAGAGGAGTTCACTCGTTCACCGCAGTATCTCTACAATAGGACGTGGAGCTGGACTGGAAGTATTCTCTATGACATCAATCAAATACCCACTCTCTCGCTTCCGCTATTGTCGTGGATACCGCCCGAAACATTTGACATCGGACGTTACTCAGGATATAAATTAAATTTTCTGCCTCAGAGATTTAACATGGGTATCAGTGCGACTCGCGGAAGGATGCACTCATTGTATCGAACTTCTACACTCGTATTTCCGCCAGGTTCTACGCCAGAGGAGGTACAGGATATCTTGAGTTCCAACGTGCCATATATCAACCGGGTATTCACGGCAAATAGAGGCTTTGGTTTCACATGGAAACTCTCAGAGAATGGACTACTCTCTCCGCAAGTGGATTACAAACTTGATGTCTCAAGTAATCTTGCGGGATTGGAGACCTATAGCGTGCCCAATAGATTGGATACCGATGCATTCGGCAATCCGATATATACCTACGACTCAGCGTACATCTACCAGCGCCCGTTCAAGGCTATCATGAGTGATGTCTTCTTCAAGAATGGAGCAATTGCACGTTTGGGAAATGATTTTCTCGCATCACAACATATTCGTATCACGACTACTCCGCGACTTCCGTGGTTACTTTGGATTGATAAATTTATTCGACCGATTTTTCTTTACAACGTAGATTACCGATGGACTGACGCCCAGAATGGTCAGCAGAATGCAAAGACAGGAAGTTGGAATAATACAATCACGACGGGTTTCGAATTAAACCTCCGCGAGCTTGGAGTAAATATCTTCGGCAATGATGCACAAGCTCCCGGTGGGAACGCCCGAAGGGGGAGAGGTGAATCGCAATCGAATCGGTTCGAAGAAGGACGACGGGCATCTGCACTTGCATCGCCCGACGCAATGCCAGGAGAACCTGACAGGTTCGCTGATCCAAATAATCCACGACCGAATGTCCGTCGTGTGGGGAATGCATCTATGCCGCATGATATGGCGCATCCACCACCACCAGAGAATCAGGTGATTACTCCGCCACCGCCTCAACAAGTTACGCCAATTGACTCCACAAAAGCACATAGTCCCGGCGTGGGTACACGCGGAATAGTTGATGATCTTTCCGTGAATGACACATTGCTCATTCCGAAAGCTCCACCAATAAGTGACGAGCAACCCGAGGAAGGCGGCATAACCGCGAAGGACATCGTGAAGGCATTGATTCAAAAACCGTTCTTCGATTGGAATGGTACGAAATTTAATTTCATTCAGACGAACTCCAGTTTGAATGGTGCGTTGCAAGGAACCGGATCGGGCATTACGAATTTCGTTGCTCGTGGTATTTTCTCACCTGAAGATGACGGCAATGGTCCTTCGAGGGCATATCAAATGGGACTCATAACCGATCCAAGCGGAAGGTTGCTCATTAAATTTGTGCCGACATTTCCATTCATCTCATTCGGCGTTCGGCACGGACTGCGCGCAGCAAATCCCTTTGGAACTGGCTCGAGCACGATAGTCACGGATGTCTTTACACAGAAAAATTCATTTGATCTCCAGACTTCGCGACCACTATGGGAAGGCGCAACGATTAACTTTAATTGGAAAACCGAATTCACATACGATGAGCGCGATCAGTTGCAGATTCTACCTGACGGCCATATCAATCCGCTCACGACGACGAAGATCGGCGATGTATCCCGAAGCTTCTTATCTATTCCACCGATTGGATTCTTGAATATTACACAGAGTGGCATCGAAAACGTTGGCAAAAAATGGCTTGAAAAAACAGCTGCTCTTACGGTCCCAGCACTCACCAATGCTGATCGTGATGCATTGCCAGCTGAGGTCAAGAATAGACTTCAAGTCGAGAGCTTTCGCGAGGGATTCGAGACATTGCCTCTCTTTTCAAGCTGGCTGCGCGAATATTTGCCCCGCCTGAATTATTCGTTTACATGGAATGGAATCGAAAAATTATTGAGCACGAAAATCGCTGATCGCGTTTCATTCCGAACTGCATATAATGGAACATACAAACGCACCTTCAAACTTAATCCTGGCGACACACAGGCTCTGACCACATTACAAACTATCACCTATGCATTCCGTCCCCTGATCGCATTGGATTTCGGTTGGGATAAGATTGGTGGAGGGAAGTTAACAGCAAGCGTCAATTACGATACTCAGAGTGATTGGGCGGCAGATTATAACTTCAATCGTATTACCAAACGCCTGGCTACGACATTCGGGATCACCGCGAATTTTTCAAAAGAGGGTCTGACCATTCCATTTCTCAAATTGAATCTTAAAAATAATTTTGGTGCAACATTTATTTATAGTCAGACTGTCGCCAATGATTTGTACTACACATTTAATGACATCAGCACAAATCCTAACGGAACTTCGAACGGTGGTATAACGAAGACGACACTCGAACCGCGCTTTAGTTACGACATCAACCAGCAGTTAACAATCGAAGGATTTTATCGTTACGAGCGCACGACCCCAGCCTCAAGCGGCGTACTCGTCCCACCTACCCGACTCATCAATGTAGGCATTGATATTAGGTTGAAAGTGTTTTAGTTTGTAATTCCCGTGGGGTTTCTCAGATTTGATTGATACCGGGTAGTGGTGTTTGCAATTCATGTCGGTGTAACATGAGTTCAATCACTTCACTCGGTGTAATCTGAGCACCACGAATCTCCGAGATTGTAGCCGTCTCAGCCATAAGCATTACCCGCATCGCTTCTCTTTCTGTTGAAGAAAGGTTTAGGAATTCTGGGAGTCGGAGATGTTCTTCGTTGAGTAAGATTGAACCGTGTTGTAAAATGGCAGAGCCGAACCGGCGTTGTGCCGAGCCAATCACTTTTTTCCCGTGCCATGAAATTTCGTACCGCGCTGTGCTTGCGAAGCAGGCGAGATTTGTCAGACTCCCAGGTGAATATGCCTCGCGAATTGAGGATTTGCCATTGCATGAGAGTAATTCGAGCTCGTTATTGCAAAGTGGTTGTAATAATTCTAATAGCCACGTCGCAATTTTATTATGGACGGCATATATTCCATCGCTCGGCTCGAATCGCATGATGACAGCGTATGTGAGTTCTTTTGCGTGATAGACTGCTCTTCCACCAGTCGGACGCTTCACGAAATCAACGCCGTTGTTTTTGCAGGCTCCGAGATGTAGAACTGATTCATCTTGGCCCATCCCGAGGGAGATGCACGAAGGACTCCATGAATAGAGTCTGAGAACATTTTGGGATTCTGGGTCGGCTTGGAGTTGTGTCACGAGTTCAAGATCACGTTGCATGTGATATGCTCCTGGCATATCAAGCGAAACTTCGATCCGAAATTGATCTTGAGAAAATGGATTCATAAAAAAAATACCGGCAGCAGAAGTATTCCACTGCCGGTAAAAATGGGATAATAATTAGTATCCGAATACTTCTTCGAGAGTCAGTTCTTTGACAGGTCCGTATTGCGCAAGCTTCTTCAGATCGATTTTATCTTTCGACCCGAGTGCAAGGATAGTGTAGTGCTGGTTCTTGATGTATTGCTTCTGGAAATTATTAATCGTTTCGAAATTCATCGCTCCAACATTATTGTACACATCTTTCCGAATGTCATGATCAAGCCCCATCTTGTTCGCAGATTCATAATCCATGAGAATGCCTGTACGAGTAATACGTTCTGTTTCGATTTTTTTCATAATCGCATCTTTGGATTGTTCAAAGATCGGATCAGCTTTCGGCAGGTTATGAAGCAGATCGAACATGCCATCCATCGTCTCTGGCAATTTATCCGCTTGAGTGCCAACGTATGCGAAGACGTAGTTCGGCTCGCCTTTCTTATGAGGTGTGACGTAACTTGACCACACTGAGTAGGCAAGAGCTTTTGACTCGCGGATTGTTTGGAACACGATAGATGACATTCCACCACCAAAGTATTCGTTGTACAAGCGTTGAGTCGGAATCTTCAACGGGTCGTATTGATAAGATTTTGAAAGGAAAAGAATTTCGGCTTGCGCCATATCAAAATTTACGAAATAGACTTTATTGTCATCAGTCGCAGCATAGGAGTAATCCGGTAAATTCACAACAGGCATCAGCTTTGCCGGTACATGGTGAAGTTTATCGAGGCTACTAACTACTCCCGAAGCATTCTCCGGTCCGTAGTAGAGGATGCGATGTTGATATTTGATCAGGTCATGAATCTTTGTTGTGAGGTCGCTTGCCTTCAATGCTTTTAATTCGGTTTCGGAGAGCACATCGGTGAAAGGATTGCGCTTGCCATATTTACCGTAATTATTTAATGCACTAAAGAGTATCGTGCTCTTATCTTTCTTTGCATCATCCCGTTCTTTGAGGGTATGGCCAACGTATGCTGTGAGCGCTTCGTCATCAGGTTTTGCATTCAAGAGCAGATCTTCGAAAAGGGTGACACCGTTATCGAAATTTTTCTGCAATCCGGTGAGTGCAACATATACTTGGTCGTCAGTGACAGATACACTAAAGCTACAACCGAGGCTGTAGAGTTTTTTCTTGAATTCTTCGTTTGTGATTTTATCCGTGCCGAGGAAGTTCAGGTAGTTCAGTGCATACGCCATTTTTTTGTCGTCGCGTTTTCCCATATCTAATAAGTAGAAGAGCGTAAATAATTTATTCTCTTCATTCTTCAGATAGTTCATTGAGATACCGTTTTTTAATTTCGTGACAACGATATCTTTCTTGTAGTCCACAAATCGCGGCATGATCTTATCCGATGGCATCGCCATGTTTGCTTCGAGGAATGGGGATTTTGCTTCGCGATTCACAGAGACCGGAGTAATCGCAGGCTTCTCGACCTTCGGATTACTTCTTTGTCCCATGCGCTTATTAATGACGATGTAGTTATTCCCATAATACTTATTGGCTACATCTACGATTTCTTTTTTGGTGATTGAAGCCATGTCATCAATGTTCGATGCAACTTTATCCCAATCGAGGTGATGGACAAAAGCATCGCTCATCGCTGAGGCTCTATCGCTATTATTTTCGTAGCCTCGAATCCTTGAGACAGTTAGATCATTGATGATAGCTGTGAGAAGTGCATCATCGAATTTGCCTTGCTTGACGAGTTCAATCTCGGCAAGTAATAATTTCTCTACGTCTTCGAGCTTTTGTCCTTCAAGAGGATTTGCAGAGATGAAGTGAGCGGAGTAATCAGTCTGTTGCAGTGGCCATGTGCTGGCACTAAGTACTTTCTGTTTTTGATTGAGATCAAGATCAAGAAGTCCTGCCACACCATTCGAGAGAATTTTATCAATCATTAGCATGACTAATGCATCACGAGTTGCCATTCCCGGGAAACGGTAGCCGATGGTGATGTTCTCGGGATCAGGACCGAAAATATCACGATGAATCGGTGTAGTAATTGGATCTTCCGGTTCAAAAGTGAAGGTTGGGACTGGCTTCGGTTGGTACGAACTGAATGCCGCATCAACGAGCTTAACCGTTTCATCCGGATTGAAATCACCCGAGAGACAGATCGCCATGTTATTCGGAATATAGTTTTTGTTAAAATATTCGCGAATCTTTTTCATCGAAGGATTTTTCAAATGATCTATTGTCCCGATAGTCGTCTGAGTGCCGTATGTATGCTTTTTGAAAAGCTCTGCCAACGATGCTTCATATACTGCGTCGCCGTCGTTATCGAGTCCACGATTTTTTTCTTCATAGACTGCTTCAAGCTCGGTATGGAACAGGCGGAGTACAGGATTTCTGAAACGCTCCGATTCAATTTGCAACCATCTCTTCAATTGGTTTGAAGGAATATCATTGACATACACAGTCTGCTCGAACCATGTAAAAGCATTTGTACCCTTTGCTCCGAGGGAGCCGACCATTTTGTCAAATTCGTTCGCAATAGCAAACTTTGCGGCTTCGCCTGAGACAGAATCAATACCATGATAAAGTACTTTCCGTTGTGCTGGATCAGTTACATGGCGGTATTCTTCGAATCGCTGTTCGATCTCGTCGATCAACGGTTTTTCTTTTGAATAATCAAGCGAGCCGAATTTATCAGTCCCCTTGAAAAGCATGTGCTCCAAATAATGAGCAAGACCTGTTGCATCCGATGGATCGTTCTTGCTGCCAGCCCGAACAGGGATCATCGTTTGAATACGTGGTTCATTCTTGTTCACCGAAAGATAGACAGTCAGTCCATTTTTCAAGGTGTAGATTCTTGCATTCAGGGGATCATTCGTAACGGTAATATACGAATACTTTCCATCGGCGGAAGTATGCTTCTCAACGGTATGATCGGTTTTGGCAAGTAATGCTCCTGAAGAAAGAAGCAACGCTGAAATTATCGAAGCACTAAGAAAACGGTACATAGTTTTAGTTGTAAAAAAAATCAATCAGCAATCCAAGCCATTGCCCGGTGTAATGAGTTGCAGTAAAGGCTTTTCGAGAATTCTTTAGTTCCGAAATTTAGCGTTGAATTGTCACACGCTTCGTTTCGGTACTACCCATCGCCGAGACCCTCAAGAGGTAATCACCACTGTGAATTGTTGAGGGTATTTCGCAAGCGACACTTTCATCAGTAAATGAGGACTGATACTCTGTCGTCCAGATTTGGTTTCCAAGTAAGTCAATCAATGCAATTCTTATTGGTTCTGCTGTGAATAAATGACGTGTGAAGTCAACACGAAAATTATTTGTCGTCGGATTCGGAATGATCGAAGTAATCGCGAAAGCTTTATTTTGCATGTATGCCCGAACCGTAGGATCACCACAAGAGTCATTCCTTATGTACAAGCTACTCGATTCATCCGATAAAATATCAAGCGGGCAATCACGTAAATTCTGAAGGGTTGAAGAGACGTGAATCTGATCCGATAAGTTGTCGGTCACATATGATCGGAATACCAACTCCGCGACTTCGCCTGGTTTTGCAAAAATGAATGGGGGGGATAGCTTGATACTAATTTGATCGGTCGTCGAGTTCAGCGGGATTGGAGTGACGCTTACGTTGCTACCTAATACCGAGTTTGTTAAGTCTGCGTGATCAAGCACAAGAAGATCGTGGTTATAGGTAACGAAGAGATTTAGTTCGTTGATGGGTTCGGCAGGAGCACTGATAATTCGGACCGGAGTTCTCACCACATTTGCCGAACTTGTCCGTGTAGGATCAAGTGCAAGAATCGCTTTGAGGGTATCGCGGACTACAACCGTAGGGATATCAATTTGCGCTGAGGCAGTGAATATTTTGTAATTAATTTCACCACCGAACTCCTTAAGATCGGCAGTGATGGTAGTCTTAATCGGTTTCGAGCCTGCGGTAAAGGTAAGGATTGCAAGCGAACCACTATCAGTAAATGGTCGTACGCAGGATGCGGTGATCAGGATGATACCCGGAGTTCGTGTATCAGCGATCCATTGGCCACCTTGAGCAACGTGAGCAAGATTGGTTGAGACAAGTGAAAGCACTTGGGGATCGTAGGTGATCGTTATCGAAAACGTTGAGAGTGCATCAGGGGAGTGTACGAAGGTAGAGATATCTACGTCGAAATTTCTGCAGGTCGAGGCTTTGGTCGAAGAGATGCTGAGCATAGCAACCCCAGTATCAATTTTTATTTTGTCCCCAATGCTTCCAGGTAAAAAAGAATATCCGTCTGCATCTGCAAAACCTGATACAACGGCGAAAACGGGAACAGGCGAAGTAAGAAGATGGATTCCTGTACCGATCGGCGCAACAATGCCAGTCATCGGAGTTCCGCTTATATCTTTAGGAGTACCGAAAGATACCAGTGGTTTATTATCAAGCAAGATTTGTGATTGCGATGCTTTCGGATAGATTACCGAAACGAAATCCTGAAACGGCGAAGGAACGTACTGAATTTTTCCAGTAAAATCCGGTGTGAACCAGAGCATCGTGTCAATATATTGTTCCGGCGGCAAAACGGATACAATGCTTGGATCACCTTCATCTTCAAAATCAGAGCCACGGGTAAGAATAAAACACTGTGTTTCTTCTGTGGTGGTGAAAACTTGGGGTCGGCTTAAATCAACATACGCCATTCCATTCGTCGAAGGGAAACTGAATCCGCCTGAAGCTAATACAAGAAAATCGGGTTTTGCCGAAGTGAATACTGCTGTGCAAACAGAACCGTTATCTCGAAGTGGTGCAACATAAAACGTTGTTCCGACGACTCTTTTTGGAAGAATCTCATCCAAGAGTTCATTGCAAGATTCATGGCCTAACGGATTATATGCACACGAAAGTCCGATCATTACGCTAACCGGTTTCGTAGCGTTGACGGCTGAATTTGTCAGAGAAACATCGGATGGAAGACCGTTGATATCAGCCTTGACAATATAGCATTCACCTCGATTGAGGCGGATATTAATTGGGACTCCTGCTTGATGGTTGCCGAGTGAGTTTACCGATGGAATAATTATGACATCAGTGGTATCGTGCGTTGCAGTCACGACAAATTGCGAATGGTTATCTTCACCTGGATCATTGTATATTCCCCAGGATGAAATGCGGTATGCAGTATCGAGTGCCTCGTCAGGAAAAATTTGCGTCGCCTCTCCAGCGTTATCAAGAAAATCGTGGAGCGTGATATTCGCTGGTTGTGAAGTGCGTACTAAAATACCTTTGTTCGATTTTCCTAGATCGTGGAGGAGGATGAGGTTATAGGCAAGAGTAACAGTCGTAACTTTATTTGCAGCGAACGAGAACTCTTGGCAGTAACCACTTGGAGAGGTGACGATGCCCTGGCCATCAAATCGACTTACGATGTTAAGTGTAACTACTGAAAGGCTTGAAGGGAAATTCGGATCAATAAGATTATCAGACCCTTCTGGGATTGCAAACGTGAAATGCGTACCTGAACGAGGCAGAACCTGCGCATGTAATTGTGCGCCGAAGCAGAGAATCAAAAATGCGAAGAGCAGTCTGTTCACGTTGTTGGCAGAGAGATATATTCTGCCCATAGATAACACAAAAAAACTCTAATTGTATCAACATGATTCAAATAAAAAAGCACGGGGCTTATAACCCCGTGCTCTCATAAATTCGATGCTTATTCGCTTACTTTGTCACGGCAACTTTAACGCGGGTAACGTTTTCACCACTTCGAGCTTCGAGCCAATATGACCCTGCACTCAATGAGCTTGCATCTATATCAGTCGAATACCCTGCATGATCGCGAGTAGCGACTATTTTGCCAAGCGCATCGTAGAGTGTGACCGAAGCATCATCTGTGCCCGTGAGCATCACGTGGATATTCTGAGAGGCTGGATTTGGGAATACATTCGCTCCGAATGCTTCAGGTAGGCCATTCGAACCAACTGCCGTTGTACCAACAAGTTTTGTGCTTCCATCAAGATCAACTTCCATCAATCTATAAGTTAAGCGACTCGAAGGAGCCTTCTCATCAATCAATGCATAATCAGCACCGATGCGATTATTCTTAGCACTTATTGTGCCAACATTGACCCAACCCGAAACTGATTCACGATCAATTTCGAAGCGATCAAGACTCTCTTCTTTTGCGGTCTTGAAGACGAGATCAACCGAGCCGTTATCGGTACGAGCGGCTCCGAAGTGAACAATTTCAACAGGGAGATACGTGTATCTGCCTTGGAATTCGAGGCGCATCATCGGAAGTAATGGTCCACCATTGGCTGCGTTTCTATTGGCAGATAGGTAATCGAAATTACTCGAAGTTCTGAAGCTCGAAACGATACTCGGATAGAGTGCATCGTAGAGTGGGTTGTTGAAGCTATGACGTTTTTCCCACATCAGGCCTTTCGAAGCATCTCCGCCAAGGCCAGAGCCTTGCGTCATGATGCACTGCATTCGATAGTTTACACCACCCGAGACGTAAAATGGTCCAGTTGTGAATGCACCGCGGATAAATCCGGGAGCCTGCACATTATAACTAAATGATTTTGTTGCAACAACCTGCGAACGAGGTGGAGCGATTGAAGTATCAAGGATACTGATTGTCCAATTGGTAATCCCTGAAGCAGTCAAGTGATAGAAATGAATAGCTCGGAGCGAGTCATTAGCGAGTGGCACAAAATCATAATAGAAACTATTATCCGCTGTTGCCATAGGTCCTGCTACATCGGATGAGCCATCATCCAGAGCATAGACAGAATCTATATACATTGTTCTGTAGAATGTATTAGTGTCGTTCGTCTTGTAATAGTCATTCCAATCCTGTGCGATGTTAATTTTTGCAGAGAAGTTGCCACCTTGACTACCCTGAATATCCCAAACTGGCATTGCAAGTTGGGTTGTGGTATGCGCTGGAGGGGTGACAATCGTTTGTGTCTTATCATAGACCGAACGTTGCAACTGGTCTTTGATAAGTACATGAACCACGAAGGCTCCGGCATTTGTCAGTAAGCCGTTATTGCCGATGGTGACGATTGGCGAAATCAATTTTGTATTTCGTGGTATATGTGTGAATGGCCCGTTGCCTAGATCAATACCTAGTGGCTCAAGATCAGTCTGTCCGTTTGTTGGAGCAGAGATTTGAATCGCATCTATGATCCACGAATCGTTATCGTCAAGCGGGAAGCCATACTTAGGGTGGTCATCTTTAGCGCAGAGACGGAAACGGAAACGGCTATGATCGTGAAGCACTTTTGCGTCTAATTGTACACGATACCTCTTCGTTGTTTTATCAATACCGCCGAAGATCGTAGCAATATTCATCCAATCACCAGAATTCGTATCGTTAAGAGCGGTTCCTGTGCTAACAAGACCTTCAATCCGAAGACTGTCACCTTGATAAATTCCGATATCCAATGAATCATTCACGAGTGGCTCAGGTCCGATTGTAACGCGTGAACGTATCCCTGCTTTAGCGCTATCAGTTGTGCAAAGTCCGCGTTGATAGCTGAACGACAACCATACGTTCGTCAAGTTTTTCAAGTTAAAGGTAACAGACGTAAGCGTATCAGAGCTTGTGGTTGAAAGATATGGTTGATTCTTTGCATCGAGACGATCTAGTAACGCAGCACCAGTTGAGTATGGTGACGGTGGATCGCACATTACATCAGAGGCATTCACCCAAGTTGCTCCATAAGAATGCCAATTACAAGGATCGAGAATTGTTGAGAAATTATCATAGAACGGAGCAGTAAGTGTTTTGAGGTACACAAAATCTCTGCTCATGATATTATCAGCAATCCAACCATCTGCTCCGACGCTCGGAATAGATGCCGTCATCTGAACATGGTAGGCTCCGCAAGGGAAGCCTTGATATACGGCAGCAGTAAGTTGTCCTGTGCTTCTGTTGGTGACTTCCACACTATCAGTGCTACTGCGCACGACGAATCCATCAGAGATTCGGGTAATAACAGTTTTCACGACAACGAATCTATCTATCGAGGTAAAGTTCTCGAGTGTGCATTGTGGCGAAAAGCTATTATTCGGCAACTCGTACCCGTCGTACGCCGGATTATCAATCGAACGCATACGAATCAGATGAGGAATTACTCGCATGAATTTCACTGCAAGACCAGCTCGTAAATTCTTTGCATAGGTCTGAGAACCTGTGCTGATAGCATAGTACGTTCCACGATCAAGATACATTGTGCCATAGATACTTCTATAGTTTTGTACACCGATGGTGCATTCATTCATGAATACCGAATCAGCTGGCGTTCCGTTGAAATTTCCGTCGAATGTTTTATAATTGAATGTGATCGAAGAATCCTTCAACGAAAAAACCGTCTGGAATGTAGCACGGACTTGACCATTCGAGCCTTTCAAGGCAAGGTTGTAATAGGTTACATAGCAAGCATCCGATGTCATTCGATAAAATACTTTCGTCGAGTCACCAGCTGTGCGGAATTCCATATCACCCCAAAGTGGGCAGATAACTGGTCCGAGTGGGTTAGCTCCGGTTGTTGGGATCGGGCCATTCGTCGGAGTTGTCACTGGTGCTCCGAAGCCAAGAACAGCATTCGAATCAAGCGTAAGCTTCATCATACCATTCGTGCTAATATAACGTGGAGGGAGGCGAAGTGAGCCTGCATCCATATACACAAAAAGCAATGAATCTGGTGCATAGATCGCTTCTCCAAATCCATCATCATTGTTGGTGAAATTCTTAATACGGTGCCAATTCGCTGCATCGGTAAGAGTATCAACGAAGGCGTATGTCGGAGCATTAGTATCATCTGTCTGATCGGAATCAATCAGATAATACTGCATCTTCGGAGCAGTATTCTTCCCTGGATTATCAGGATTGCCGCGCCTTGCGAACGCTGGTGAAAAACTCAGGATTGTAACAACACAAATCGCTGAAATCGCAGCAAATGTCTTCATAGGACAAAAATAGAATAATTAAACAAAACACCCTTTTATGGCAATAAAGTAACCACAGAGGTTCAAAGAACATTCACCAAAAATGAGTCCTCTAAACCGATCCGCCTGCGGACACGTTACTACTATTAATGCGAATTAACTACTCTAAATGGATACCAGGAATATCTAAGACCTCGGAGGATAGGCTCAAGCAATTGCTTGACCTTTTTCATGAGTTACTACTCAGAACTTCTGGCGATGTGCAGGAAGTCCTCGACTGGATGAGGTATCTTGGCGAAGAGTACAACATCTTTGGTCCCGAGATGACGTTTGACATGTTTATCGATGAGCTGAAACGCCAAGGGCTTATCGAGACTGATGAAAACTCGCTCATCAAGCCTACCAACAAAGCAATCGGCAATATCAAGCGCAATGCACTCCTCGAAATATTTCGAGGACTAAAAAAATCGCCTGGTGGCTCGCATGATACTCCGCACTCTGGAGCTGGAGTTGAGAGAACCAGTGGCACGAAGAACTATAGCTTCGGTGATCAACCCGCCAATATTGATTTCTCGAAAACTCTTCAGAATGCTATGCGACGATCATTGCGAGATGGATTGAGCGAAGAAGAGTTAACTTCAAATTTGCACTTGAGTGAAGAGGATATTGAAGTCTATGAAACTGAACACAGCACTTCATGCTCTACCGCTTTGCTGATAGATATTTCACATTCGATGATTCTCTACGGCGAAGATCGGATAACTCCAGCGAAGAAAGTAGCTCTAGCTCTCGCTGAACTTATCAAAAATAAATTTCCAAAAGATAAACTCTATGTCATCACATTCGGCGATGATGCCAAGCTGATCTCTGAAGCCGAATTGCCATTCTTAGAAGTCGGTCCGTACCATACAAATACTCGTGATGGACTCCGACTGGCTCGGAGAATGCTTCGCCGAAGTGGGAATGTCAATAAACAAATTTTCATGGTGACCGATGGAAAACCATCGGCAATGTTCGATGAAAATGGTAAGCTCTATAAAAATTCTTTCGGACTTGATCCGAAAATAATCAATAAAACTCTCGATGAGGCGATTGCTCTTCGTCGTGAGAAAATTCCGATCTCCACGTTCATGATCGCGCAAGATAATTACCTCATCAATTTTGTCGAAGAGATGACGAAGGTGAATCAGGGCAGGGCATATTACTCTGGTCTTAACGATTTGGGGCAGTTTGTATTGGTTGATTACGTACGGAATCGGAGGAAAAAATATTAAGTTGATTCTTGCACAAGAGATATCCATGTGAACCATTCCCTCGAAAATAAAATTTACGTCCTGACTTCGTAGAGATTATATGCAGACTGATTCATTCAATTATTCCGTCGCCGATTCCATTGCTCGGGTTCGATTTAATCGCCCCAAGACACTTGGTTCGCTTACCTTCAAGGTCTATCGCGATCTGACCGATCTTTTTTACCAGCTTCGATTCGATGAAAGCGTTAAAGTCGTTGTCATCGAAGGCGAAGGCAAAGGATTTTGCTCCGGTGGTGATGTCCATGAGATTATCGGAGAATTATTGAAGCGCGACGTGAAGGGGCTGCTTGAATTTACGAGGATGACTGGCGAGTTAATCGTCAACATGCGACAATTGGAAAAACCGATCATCTCTTCGATTAACGGAATTGCCGCTGGTGCTGGTGCAGTAATTGCCTTGGCATCCGATTTCAGAATTCTTGCCAAAGAAGCGAATATTGCTTTTCTATTCCAAAAAGTTGGTCTGACTGCAGCCGATATGGGCGCAGTATTTTTGTTGCCGAAAGTTGTTGGCGTGGCACGTGCTACGGAATACCTTATGCTCGGTGATAAAATTTCGAGTGAAGAAGCGTTTCGTGTTGGACTTGCGAATTCTGTTGTTGAATTGTCTGATTTGGAGCAGACGACAATGGCACTTGCCAAACGATTAGCAGAGAGTGCATCACTTGCACTCGGCATCACAAAGCGACTCATTAATAATGAATGGCTGATGGATATTGCATCGGCAATTGAACAAGAAGCTACTTCGCAAGCACTGATGATGCAAACCGAAGATCATAAGGAATTCCATGCATCGTTCAAAGAGAAGCGACCACCAAAATTTACAGGCAAGTAATAGTGAAACGACTCATCGTCATTAGCGCTCCATCGGGTGCTGGCAAGACCACGATCACAAAACGGATGTTGAACATGCATCCTGATAAACTTACGTTTAGTATCTCAGCGACTACTCGTGCCATGCGAGTAGGGGAGACAAATGGTATTGATTATCATTTCTTAAGTCGCGATGAATTTCTATCGAAAATAAAAAACAACGAGCTTATCGAGTACGAAGAGATCTTCGGCAATTTTTATGGTACTCTTGTTTCTGAAATAGACCGAGCAGAATCCCTCGGCAAAAGTCTCATTTTCGACATAGACGTTAAAGGTGGAATCTCCATCCGTTCACGTTATCCCGATGATAGCCTCCTGATCTTTATCGCGCCTCCATCAATTGAGGAGCTTTATGTTCGACTCATGGGCCGAGGCAGTGAAGACTCCGAAACCATCGATCGCCGACTCGGCAGAGCCAAGATGGAGATGGAAATGCAGGATGTCTATGACCACATCGTCATTAACGACGATCTTGAAAAAGCCGTGAACGATGTCGAGCATCTCATTTTTCATGAAGTTTGATGTCGTCGGCGTTCTTTGAACCTCTCACCATACATTCTTGTTACTAACTTCCCAAATTTAGAAGGACAAAAAACATGGGCATTATACCCGTAGATCTCGAAAAAATGACAATTCAGGGCGAAACGCTATACCAGGCGATCGCTATCACTGCGAAGCGTGCTCGTCAAATTAATGACGAAATCAAGACCGAGTACATGGCTCGTATCTCTACCCTCGTTCCAATGGAGGAAGAGGATGATGAATTCGAGACAACGAACTTCGATCAGATGCGTATTTCGCTAGAAATCGAAAAGCGTGGCAAGCCAACTCTTGAAGCGCTGAAGGAATTTCAGGCAGGAAAGTTGGAATACCGGTTCCGTGAGCCACAGCCTGAATAAGAACTTCTGTTTGAAACCCTGCCATAAGGCAGGGTTTTTTATTTTGGCATATTGAATCCTTCCATACCTTCTTTCCGTTAAATCAAGGAGAATAAACTACTACACTATGTCCGCAATTAAGCACAAAGCCGAAAAGGCATACCTCAACGAAAAATTTCTTACAAGTCCTGAAGCACGAATCATCCGAATCGTCACGGAATACATGGAGCCTCGGTCTCGGCTCAACAAAGAACGTATCAAGGACATGATCGTATTCTTCGGCAGTGCTCGCATAAAAAGCAAAGAAGAAGCTGCGGCGCTCAAGGCTCAACTCGAAAATACTGGTTCGCTCATCGAAAAAACTCGGTCGCAATCCGAAGAAGTTCAGCATGAACTCGAAGCCGCCAAAAAGCGAGTTGATGCTTATGAACGGAATGCTCATTATTACGAAGATGCAGTCGAGCTTTCACGATTGCTTACCGAGTGGTCCGTCAGAGTTGCCGCAAACGATGCTGAAGCCGCCTCTGAAAAAGCTCAGCCTCATGAGCGAGTACCTTTCGTAAGTGTTGAATCGGTTAAAAAACGAAATTTTAGACAGCGCTACGTCATCTGCTCGGGTGGCGGACCCGGGATTA
This sequence comes from bacterium, assembly GCA_037143335.1. Taxonomy (GTDB): domain Bacteria; phylum Bacteroidota; class Ignavibacteria; order Palsa-1295; family Palsa-1295; genus PALSA-1296. The sequence continues at coordinate 270,668 of JBAWZA010000001.1, forward strand.
TGGAAGCCGCAAATAAAGGTGCTTCGCTTGCAGGCGGTCGCTCGATTGGGTTCAACATTGCTCTGCCTTATGAGCAGATGCCGAATTCCTATATCTCCGAAGAATTGAATTTCGAATTCCACTATTTCTTCATGCGAAAATTCTGGTTCGCATATCTCGGCAAAGCGCTCGTCGTATTTCCTGGTGGATTCGGTACGCTCGATGAACTGGCTGAAGTACTGACTCTTGTCCAGACTGGCAAGATCAAAAAGAAAATGCCGATCGTCTGCTACGGCTCGGAATACTGGAAGAAAGTATTGAACTTCGATTTCCTTGCCGAAGAAGGAATGATCGATCCCGAAGACCTCGATCTCATCCATTTCAGCGACTCGCCAAGAGAAGCTTTCACCTACCTACAGGCGAAGCTCCTACGGCTTGACGAAGGCGAAGAATCCTTCATGGCAAGCAATGCAAGGCTTACATAAGCCCCCAGAACTCCTTATCTCATAAGACTTTCGTTGTGCACACACGAAAGTCTCCCCCTTAACAAAAGAGTCCGCCGTGGCGGACTCTCATTCCAAAAATTCTTTTTTCCCTAATCCTCTTCATCCTTAATAAATCACATTAATCCAGGTCTGCAAATATACGAAATTTTCTCTCAAAATGCAATAGGTGCCCTCAAGAATGTTAACAGTTTGTGAATAACATCGTCAACTCCTTTGGGCACATAATCCAGATTAGTGGGATGGACTCTTAGTCCGTCCCGTATTCTTTGACGGACGGTCTAAGAGACCGTCCCACTGAGAACAGCGCCCAAACTTGTCATTCCCGCGAAGGCGGGAATCCATCCCCGTTTCTAATTCGTAATTAAGGATTACTCATGCATGATCTTCACCGTCTTAACCTCACCGAACCCTGTTGAGATTCTCGCATAGAGCGCTCCGTACGGTAAATCCTTCCCATCAATATAAACCGTATGCTTCCCAGCCTCAAGTGAATACCCATGCGAATCACCCCACACCCAACGACCAAGTTCATCATAAACCCCAACCGTCACATACGTCATGCGGTTGAGTGTGAAATCGAGAGTTGTTTCGGATGTGAATGGGTTGGGGGTCGAATTCACGGATGCAAGGTACGGCATCCCGATTCCAATAGGGGATGCTTTCACATCAGCCTTTAAGAGAACACTTAATCCCAGCGAATCAAGTGGGGGTAGGTGTTGTACATCAAAGCCGTGCTGTACTAAATCAAGACTATCTGTTGAAAATCCTTTGCAATAGTCGTTGCAATGTGGATCATGCAGGTGGCACATAAACTGCTCAATTGATAGAATGCCAATAGCCATATACTTCCCGGCCTGAAAAGTACTGAGCATCGAACCAACACATTCACAAAAATATGCCGGAGTTGTAGTATTGAGATAAAGCACAGACGCAAGCCAAGCTCGATGTGCATCGAATCGGTTCGTATCCTGATTCATTAACTGTAAGGCTCCATCAAGCGAGGTGAATGCTTTGTAGGAGTCCTTATCATTAGCGCACCTCTCTACATATAGCCGGAGGGAATCATATTGTTCTTTCGCCAATTCAGGATACCCGGGTTGGGCATCACGTGATAGCCATCTCTTTAGGATTGAACATGTATCAACGACATCAGGTGCACCAAATACATCTGCCCTCTTAGCTTTCGTTACGCCATCTGGGTACACCTCATGTCCTATACAACTTCCCTCAGGTACTGTGCTTTGCATACGCGGTGAAAGGGATGCTGAAAATGTAGCTTTGCAGTGTTGTCTATCACAATGCAATAGATCCCAATGTCCGGCGTTGACAAGAGCAGTTGAGCAAATAAAATTCTCTATTGGTGAGAGTGGGGACATGTTATCGTCGCCTATTCCCCAAAAATTGTGGTCAACGTTCCCTATATCCGGGAAGATAGCATTATTCTGTGCGCAAATCGTTGCCGCGCAGAAAAATACTGCGTAGCTAACAAATGCAATATGGAATATTTTATTCATGAATGATCTTGATGGTACTAACCTCACAATCATGGATGTCATTCCCGTTGGATGGATGGAACTGGATTGCTTGGCGGAAAGCGGTTTGGACGGAAGGACTAACGGACGGACTAAGAGTCCGTCCCACTAGGAAGCACATACTACTGGCTTCTGACTCCCGAAGAACCTCTCTTCAACCATCGCTTTCCTTTTGTTTCGTAACTTTGCACAGATTGTTTACTACACATCGTTAAATCATTTATGAAATTTCTTAAAATACAAACGCTGGTTTTTGGCATTCTGCTTCTGGGGATGGTCTGTGGATGTAGTTCATCCAAGAGCACTTCCTCCGAACCCCAGATCGTAACTACAGCCTCTGGTTTGCAATACGTTGACTACTTTATCGGAACTGGCGAAATGCCGAAAGTAACACAGACAGTTGTAGTTAATTGTACGGGGCGCCTGAAGGACTCCACCATTTTTTGGTCAACGATGGATCCGAAGTTTGGACCAGTGCAACCGCTTGTTTCTCCGCTTACGCAACTCATCAAAGGTTGGCAAGAAGGAATTACCACGATGCGAGTTGGTGGTGTTCGGAAACTCATCATTCCATACACCATGGCTTATGGCGAGCAGGGCAGACCACCAACGATTCCGCCGAAAGCTGATCTTATTTTTGATATTACTCTTCTCGGAATTCAGTAATGGCTCATTTGCATCATCACCGCGAACACCATTTCACCGCTGGCGAGACTGTCCGTGATGTCGTGATTGGAATGTCCGATGGCTTGACCGTGCCATTTGCTTTGGCAGCAGGTTTGACAGGTGCAGTTTCGATTTCGACAGGAATAATTGTTACGGCAGGTCTTGCAGAAATTGCGGCTGGTTCGATTGCGATGGGACTCGGTGGTTACCTTGCCGCTAAAAGTGATGCTGAGCATTATTATAGCGAACGCAAACGAGAAGAACGCGAAATCGTGGAGTTGCCAGATGTTGAAAAAAATGAAGTCCGCGAGATTCTCGAAAAATATGGACTCACAAAAAACGAGAGTGAGACCGTTGTCGAAGGACTCGCGAAAAAGCCAAAACATTGGGTGGACTTCATGATGCAATTCGAGCTTGGTCTCGAAACACCTGACCCGAAGCGCGCACGAGTCAGCGCATTTACGATTGCATTTTCTTATATCGTTGGCGGGTTCATCCCACTCTCTCCATATATTTTCGTCAACGAATCATTGAAGGCGCTGAATGTTTCAGTGATAGTAACGCTTGTCGCCTTGCTGATTTTCGGTTACATAAAAGGCAAATTTACTGGTGCACATCCCATCCAGAGTGGCTTGCAGACGATGCTCATTGGCGGGCTTGCAGCCGGTGCGGCATTCCTCTTGGCACGTATCGTTTCGTAACATCACGAAGTCTCACCCAGCCAGATTTTCTACCTATTTTGAAATTTCAACGTCGATAGCAATTTATGCTTATCTTTGTGCTTTACCATTCGCTACAATGCTATGAAAAACTTTTTGAAATGGGGTCTCTATATTACCGGACTTAATGTCGTGATGATGCTCATTGGATATGCAGCCGGTTGGACAGTTACACCGACTGGCCGTACCGTTGGCCTGATCTCAATGCTCCTGAGCCTTGGAATTCTCTACATGGGAATCAAAGAACGTAAATCAACGGACCCAGCCGAATTCACTTTCGGCAAAGGCTTCGTCGAAGGCTTACTTATCTCACTTGTTGCCGGTGTTATTTTTGCAGTGTTCATGTATATTTATTCGGAATATATTAATCCTGAAATGCTTGAGTACGCGAAATCTGAGGCGTATAAGAGTATGGCTGCACAAAATATGCCGAAGGAACAAATGGAGCCTGCTCGTAAGATGATGGAGGGTTTTATCTCCCCGAGTTTTTATGCAATCACTACGCTGTTCATGTATGTAATTGGTGGTGGTCTAGCTTCGCTTATAATCTCCGCGATTGTGAAGAATGTCGGTGGTTCGGCTCCACCGGCTGAGAACAGCTAAGAGCGCAGACAATCCGATTACCAGGATTTATTGTATCTGGTCTGGGGGATAACTCACTCGTTAGAGTTAGTGAGTAATTTCTATACGTCTCACTTTTTTCCTTTGCGCTTATCGAATACGTAATGCTACGCACGCTGAAATATTCCGTGATATATTGTGGGCTTGTGGTAGGACTATTTTTTTCCGCCAGTAGTTACGCCCAATCATCGCAGCTGGATTTTCCGACCTACCGATTTCTCTTGAAAGCACGAGCTATTGGTGGATACATTAACAAATCTGATTTCGCCGCAATCGAACGTGAGTTTAATGATGCACTCCAAGCGCAGTTACCGTACTCCAAGTTAAAGCCACTTATGGAGAACCTTGTACTCGGAGCAGGGAAAATAAAGCAGATAGGCATTCCACGGGTAAAATGGAAAGATGTCGGAATTGTCCCCATCGAGTTTGATTCGGGGCTCTTAGATCTTCGGATAGATCTTGATTCGCTGAACGATAAAATTGCGGGATTTTATTTTCAACCACATGTAAACGAGTTGCCTGCACCCGATCGTAATGGCACGACGTTAAGTTTGCCGTTTCACGGAACGTGGGCTGTGATGTGGGGTGGAGATACCAAAGAGTTAAATCCGCATCACGATGTTCGTTCACAGCAATTTGCTTTTGATTTCAATGTGCTTGAGGGCTTCGGAAAAAGTCATGACTCCCTCGGCAAGCGCAACGAAGACTATTTTGCATTTGGAAAGGAAATTCTTTGCCCAGGTGAAGGAAGGGTCGTTGAGGTGGTTGACGGAATCCATGATAACTCTCCTTTTGTGCCAAACCAATTTTCAGTGCTAGGCAACCATGTGATTATCCAGCATCGGAATGACGAGTATTCAGTGCTGGCACATCTGAAACGGGGAAGTACTGCCGTCAAAGTCGGAGAGAGAGTCTCCACAGGTCAGCTTGTTGGTTTATGTGGCAACTCCGGAAATTCTTCCGAACCGGAATTGGAATATTTTCTCGTAAATACTCCCTTGATCGAGAACGCCACGGGAATAAAAATATATTTCGAAGAAACAAAATATAAGCGCAAGCGAGTTGAGCACACCGAGAAATTGTTCTCCCCGCTTCGCGATGATATTGTCATAAGTGATCAGTAAGCGATTACGAGTCTCTTCATAACGTCTTACTAATCTCACCAGAAACTCCCTTCTGAGCCCGAGTCCCTATTATTTCGTATTTTTGTCCTCCGATTAACGTCATACATACATATTTAAAGACCAATGCGCCACATCTCAATCGCAGTTTTCACGGCATTCCTGTTGACAATGCTAACAATTCCCGCTGTTGCACAGCCGCCAATATTGTATCAGGAAACGCATTTAGTCGAGCCAACAGAGCGCGCTCCGCGCGAGCATCCTGTGGATATGCTTCGCTTAAAGCTCGAAGTTTCCTTCGATTGTCCGAAGGGAATTGTATATGGCAAGGTGACGCATTATTTCACTCCGCTGCGAAGTCACGTTGACTCTATCTTCTTTGACGGACCGGGCATCAAGATCAAAGAAGCAACCTTGAATGGTGCGCCATTAAATTTCAAAATGGTTGATGGTGGAGTAACCGTTTTCCCTGCTCGTCCACTGAAATGGGATGAGAACGATAGTATCAGTTTTGTGTATGAAGCGACTCCACGTAAGGGACTCTACTTTATCGGCTGGAATGACCCGCGCAACATGAGTCGCAAACAAATTTGGTCGCAAGGTGAAGGCACTGATAACCGCTACTGGATTCCATGCTATGATGACTGGGATGATAAACTCATCACGGAGACAATCGTAAAGTTTGATAAAGATTATAAAGTATTATCCAACGGTACAAAATTAGGCGAAAAAGATAATGGAGATGGCACAAAGACATGGCATTACAAAATGCAGCACCGTCATTCAGCATATCTTGTCATGCTTGGTATCGGCAAATACGAAATTGAAGAACGCAAAACAAAGGCTGGTGTACCAGTGCATGACTATTACTACCCAGAGCATCCAGAATGTGTAAAGCCGACATACAATTATTCAACGGAGTGTATTGACTTCGTTGCTAAGTGGACAGGTATCCCGTATCCGTGGGAATCGTACTCGAACATCCCCGTGCAGGATTTTATCTATGGAGCGATGGAGAATACTACCGCTACCATATATGGAGACTTCTTTTTAAATGATGCCAGAGGCACACTTGACAGAGGATATTTCGGAGTTGATGTTCATGAGCTTACACACCAATGGTTTGGTGATTTAATAACCATTCGTAACGGTCCGCAAATGTGGTTGCATGAGTCGCATGCAACGTTCTTCCCAAAATTATTTACACGAGAGGTCTTCGGTGAAGATGCATATGAGTGGAACCGCAGAGGCGAACACAATGCAATGGTTGCTGCTAACGAGGCAGACCGTTATCCTATTGTTCATACAAAAGCTGGTGGCTCACGGATTTATCCAAGCGGTTCAGCAGTTATCGGTATGATGCTCTACTGCTTCGGCGAGGAAGAGATGCGACATGTATATCATTACTACCTCTCACATCACATGTACTCGAATGTCGAGACAAATGATCTTTATCAGGCATTCCAGGACACACTCGGACTTTCGCCTGATTGGTTCTTTGAGCAATGGCTTTATCGTGGCGGAGTACCAAACTATGAAGTGAGCTATAAAGCACTCTCGAATGAAACGCAGATTACCGTTGCACAGACTCACCATGTTGATGAACTCACCGGATATTTCAAGATGCCTATTGTATTTGAAGTTCATTATACCGATGGCAGTGCTGATTCCAAGCGTGAGTGGATTGAGAAGCAATCACATACGATTTCAGTGCCGAACACAAGCTCAAAGCAAATTTCTTACGTGCTCTTTGATCCAGGTGATGAAGTTGTGAAGAAAGTGAACTTCAAGAAAACATTTGCTGAGTTGAAAGCTCAGGCATTGGGCGCACCAAAAATGTTAGATCGTTATGATGCTGTTGTTGCGATGCGAACAGATTCTGTGCCTTTCTCAGATAGACGTGACGTACTGATTCAAGTCTATAATAAAGAAAAATTCCAGACACTTCGCGCTGAAGTTGTGACGCAACTTTCTCAGGATAATAATCCTGATTCGCGCGCAGTGATTCACCGTGCATTCCACGATTCGCTCGAAGTAAGAAACGCAGCACTGAATGGCTCGCGCTTTATTCCTGCCGATTTGCAAGCTGATGCAGAAATGCTATTGCATGATTCATCATACAATACCATCACAAATGCACTCGATAAACTTTGTGAGAGCTTCCCCGCCAATAAAGAGAAGTATCTGGATATGACGAAGGATGAAATTGGACCTTCGAGAAAAGTACGAATCAAATGGCTGGAGATTCACGCAACAAGCGCGGGTATGGCTGATGTGAATACACTCTTCAATGAGTTAGTTGATTACGTAAGTGGCTCCTACGAGTTCGGGACGCGTCAGGCAGCCTTAGATGTTCTCACGCGCTTGTACTATGTTAATAACGATTTGGTGGTTAATTTAATCGATGCACTCCTGAGCACGAATAACCGCCTCGCTGGTTCAGCAAGCGGAGCGATTACTAAATTCTACGCTCAACCAAAGTACAAGGCAATGTTCATGGCATACGTCAAATCCAAAACATGGGAGCCATGGCAGAAAGAGATAATTGATCGGGTAATCAGGTAAATCTGCGAAAATCCGTCTGATCCGTGTCATCCGTGTGCCATCAAAAGTATAGCACGCGGATGACACGGATTTTTGCTGATGTTCGCGGATAAAATCCTCTCACCAATAGAATGGTGTGAGGATTCGTCGTTATTGACTTCAACGCAAAATAAAATTTCTGATCGTATCAATGTAATTTTGAGTGCCCATTTTATCCGGGATCTCGGAGTGATTCGCGTTGGGTACACGGATAAATTCCTTCGGGTCGTTGGCGTTTGCGAATACGACAGCACCATTTTTTGTAAGATCAATAAATGTGTCTCCCTCGCCGTGTATTAAAAGGAGAGGTGCATGATTGCGTTTAATTTTCTCAGCATTATCGTATGTACCCTTCATTACATATCCAGAAGGAATATCGAGTACAGTGCCACTTCTGACAAGTGCATCCATATTTGCAAACGGAGCTTCGAGAATAAGTTTTTTCGGTGTAAAACTATGTGCTGCAAGCTCAGTGGCGGCAGCACAGCCCAGAGAGAAACCGTAGAAAATGATCTTCGTGCTATCAACATCTTTCCGCGAACGAAGGTAGTTAAGTGCGGCATTCGCATCGGAGTAAAAATTAACTTCAGATGGCGTGCCTTCGCTCATGCCAAAACCTTCGTAGTCATAAATAAATACATTACAGCCAGTTCGGTAAAGGTACTCAGCTCTGTCCCAATAGTATTGCAAGTGATCTTTATTCCCGTGATTGTAAAGAATTGTATAACTAGGGTGTTCCCCTCTTGATTGGATGAAGTAACCATAAATCTTCTTGCCCGATGAAGTCATTGTTACCTGAGTGCGCATCGAGTCAGGAATGACGGTTGTGCGAAGATCATACGAAGTGAGTGTCTGCGCGTTAAACAGATTCCCATCGAGTGTCATGCACCCTGAAAAAATGAACAGAAGTATTATTGGTAATCTCTTCATAGCTTAAAAATTATAGACAAGACCAAAGAGCAAACCGATATTACCATTACCTCCAACTGAAGCATAGCCTTCATATATGCCGTGCGCACTATTCACATTCGCGGCGTACCATTTCGCTTCGATCTGACCGGAAAATTTATTGCTGATATAAAACTCGGTGCCAATGAAAGGCGAAATGATAAGTCCCGGACTACTCAGTTGAAAAATATTGTCGAATCCAACGTACGCGAGCGATGACTCTCCAATTGTGTAACTTGCGTTGAACGAAATCATCGGAAATAATCTTGGCTGATTGGGTCCGCGTGATAGATTATCGAAGAAATAGAGGAGAGCTTTTGCAGTCACTTCAGGTATTACGTTATCCTGCTTCACTAATCGCGTAGCTGCACCTGCATCAAGCCCAATATCACCCAGCGCCGCGCTTAGTAGATGAGCATTTGCAACAAGAGTAACATTTTCCTTGTATCCGTGGATTGCTCCAACGGTGAGGTATGGCATCGGTATTGTTGCGCCGCCAAACTTGATCAGCGGTCCACCGAGGGAAAGTGCCGCCTCAGTTTTGCCTTCTTGCAACACTCGAACAGGTTGTGATGTGCCACAACCAATGCAGAGCAGAAAACTGAGCAGTAGTATCTTCTGATATTTCACAACGCAAAGATACGCACGAAGTCTTAAATCATTAGGAATCCACGAAAATCTGACCCGATCCGTGATATCCGGGTGCTATAACAAAATCTTAATGGCACGCTGATGCCGCGGATTTAACTGAAGCTCTCAGATCAGTGCTTTTTTCTCCTATTTTTGTGTTCTGAATACTTCAATTTTTCAGATTCCGTTTTGCATACGAGATTTATTTCTCTCCTCATAATCGTAGGTTTTGTATCTTTCAATGCGCCAAGCTATGCGCAAGATGTGGATTCGACTGCGCCAAAATCGGATTTCATTTCCACAAAATTCTACCACATTCTCTTTGATGATCCTCTCGTAAATCCGGCACCGAAAATTGTTGCTGAAGCATACACAGTAGCTATTCCGCTCGGTGCCAACGGCAAGCCCGACGTTGCCCGCCAGAAGCCAGGCTCAGGCACTTCGGAGTATGAAGGCGGTCGGACGGTCGTGAAGCTTTTGGGTGAACAAACTGCTATTGAAATTTTCGATTCTAACGGAGCTGCCCGAGTAGTTGATCTGCACCTGACCGATCAACCGGATTACGTCGAGTGCAATCGAATCGCTGATGATTCAGTTGTCGTTTGGATATTTCATCGTGATCCGACAAGTGGCTCGAAGAGTGGCAACCCGTATTTCGCTCATCTTTTTGACAAATCGCATACGGACGAAATTCGTATTCACATGGCGGGTGGAGATGATTATGCTATCGTTCGTGGGAATGTAGAATCAAGCCCGAGCATCCGAATCATTGGCGGTGAAGGAAGCGATGAGATGGTTGATAGCTCGCACATTGCCGGGAAGTTTCTCTTCTTTACAAAAGATGCGAAACGCACCTATTTTTATGGAGAACCATCAGAGACAAATTTTATTTATTCGTCAAGCACCGTTCTGAATTCGGAGGTTTATTCTGAGCGCGATTCATTACGTGATTGGGGAAGTGAGTTCTATTACGGTCCGTGGTTGCGTGGTTCGACAGATCAGGGTGCTTTCATCGGAGCGCGGGTTGCGTTCGCAAACTATGACTTCCGTGATAATCCTTTCGAGCGACTTATCTCTCTTCGCGCAGGTTTTGCAACAGGACCGTCAAAATATATTGTCGATATTGAGCAATTATTTCCGCATCAACTTGGCGGACAATTTCATTTTGGTTTGCGCGCATCTTCGTTAGACGTTTTGAACTTCTTTGGATATGGAAATACGACATCCGTAGATCAAAATAAATACGCCTCCGCTGGTTACCAACTCGATCAACAACGGTACGAGCTGAGTGGTGAATATCGTAATATCTCGATAGAGCAAACCTCGCTCTGGGGTTCGGCATCACTCCGTTACTCAACGACGGCGACTGATCCCATCAAAGACTCAAGCATCATAGCAAAGCGGTATGAGTATGGCATCGGCAAAATGACGACGCTCAGACTTGGCATCGGAGGTTCGTACGATTCTCGCGACGATTTGTTCGCACCTAGCAAAGGAATATTTGCAAACTTCGGAAGTTACTGGACACCTGAGGTAATAAATAATTCATTTGCATATACAAAACTGCAAGCGGATATCCGAGCCTATCTGAGTGTGGATATTCTTACCCCAATAACTTTTGCACTTCGTATGCGTGCAGACAAAATATTTGGTGAGCACCCATTTTTCGAAGGTTGCCGACTCGGCTCGGTTGATGGATTACGGGGTTACTACCAAGATCGCTTCGCTGGAGAAGAATCTATTCTTGGTTCAGTTGAACTGCGGGTCAAGCTTGCTGATTTTTCATTGTTAGTGCCACAGACCTTCGGTTTATTTCTTTTTTCGGATGTCGGTAGAGTGCATGTAGATAACGATTTCTCGAATGTATGGCACTCAAGTTTCGGCGGGGGATTATCTCTTGCACCAGTATCTACTACCTTTACGGTGACTCTTACGCTTGCACGTTCACCAGAGTCAACACTCATTTATCTCGGATCGGGCTTTGCATTTTAGTATGATTAATTACTACAATCATCGGCGAGTGCTCAACGCTTCTTTGCACACATGAGATTTCTCCGACCATATTCGATTGCAGCGCTTGCGGGTATGATCTGCGGGATGGTCTTCTCGGTTTTTTTTTACGGGCTGAACGTCACCACCTTTTGGAATGGGGCACTCCTCGGCGCATGTATCAGCTTGACAATCACAGCAATTGAGCGATCATTTTTCAATGCGAATATCCGTCGTATCCGTTTCTCCGTTGCATTAGTACTTCGGACCCTCATGCAGATCATTGTGATTACTGGGTTCGTTGCAATTGGTGCAGTAATTTATATCTCTGCTGATTCTGGTCTATCAGTTTTTGAAGTGATAGGGATGCCTGTTCTGAGCAAAATGATTTTTAGTGGCGCAGCGATGCGAATTATTTTTTATGCGCTCTCGCTCTCATTCCTGATTAATTTGATTCGTCAAATGAGTCGCATCCTCGGACAAAACGTTTTGTTGAATATTATTGTCGGCAAGTACTCTACCCCGATTGAAGAAGAACGCATATTCATGTTCCTTGATCTCGATGCCTCGACTACACTTGCCGAGCGCCTCGGGAATATTCAGTACCATGAGCTTCTCGATGAATACGTATACGATCTTACAAAGCCCATTCTCGATTGGGGCGGAGAAATTTATCAATATGTTGGTGACGAAATTGTTGTGACCTGGAAAACTGCTCCAGGTAAACACACCATGAAACCAATTGAATGTTTTTTTGCTATTAGTAAGCTCATGGAGCGTCTCGCTCCTACCTACCGCGAGAAATATGGATTCGTACCTTCTTTTAAGGCAGGTTTTCATTGTGGCATTGTTGTAACAGGGGAAATTGGGGATGTCAAGAAAGAAATTGTCTTTCAAGGAGATGTCGTCAATACTGCATCACGCATTAAGGAGACGTGTAGTTCACTCGGCGCAAAAATTCTCATCTCCCGTGAACTCCTTGAGAAACTTCCGCAGAAAGAAACGGTCTATCGTGCTCTTCGAGCTGGCTCGTTCCTGCTCAAAGGGAAAGAGCATGAGACCGAGCTATTCACCGTTACGATGGTTGAGTAGTCGTAAAGTTGGTATGCGACCGTTTGTACATTACAAGTGTAATTTTTCGAGCACATGGTAAATCAAAATCGCAGGCCATATAAGTGCTTTCAATATACCAACTAAGCCATCGCCGAAGGACGTGGCATGTTGAATGTAATAGACGACAGCCCCAATAAATGCTAAGCCATAAACTCCTCCGGATGCTCCGGGATTAGTACGATTTTGTCCCATCATATTCTTTTTGTAGTATGTTGTTACTTCTTCTGAGTAGGCAACACGTTCGTACTCGGTAACGTGTCGGTTATCACTGGATGAGTGGGAGTTCTTTTTGCCTTTCGCTTCTCAATTTTTTCTTTTCTCATGAAATTCAACTCAGCCTCTAAATCGGTTATGAGAATTGGTTGAGGGCTTATGCGAAGTTGAAGAGGTTTCGGACCCTCTACTTTGGCTGCGCAGGCATTACATGAACTTATGCAATCGGCGCAAAGAATACATTGTGAATGCGAGTCATGCTCAGAATCCATCGCTAATAATCTTGGATCCAGTCCCATCGGACAGTCTTTTACACAGACATCTCCAAGAGTACAATTGACGGACTCAAAATCGATTCGCATAACATGCTTCTGTGAAATAACTCCGAGATACCAACCAATCGGACAATACTGTTGACAAAAGTTCAATCCTACCTTCCAGAGCATGAAAGCGCCGATGCCTACCAGTGATACGAAAATGATGAAATACGGAATGAATGCACCATGAGTTGGTTGAAAAATAACGGTTATGTCGGTAAACCAATTGAGCAATCCAACTGTAGCCAAGATTGCAGCAACAGCGGTGAGAATCTGTGGCGAATATTTTGGGATATGCTTCCGCTTCGTTTCTTCTTTTGCATAACTCAATCCTCGCAAGAGCGAACCCCATGAGCAGATCCATCCGCAGAACAATCTGCCGTAAATATAATCAGCGAGTATCGTAACGACATACGAACCAGCCCAAAAGCCAAGGAAGCCAGTCGAAGTTTGCAACCACCCTGTCTCTTTTCCGAAGAGCCAAAATCGGCCATTCAAGAAATCGAACTTGATCATATGCGTTAGTGGCAAGGTAAAGAGTATCACGACGATGATGCCGTTTACCCAATACCTCGACGTTACGATCTTCGATCTGAATTTTGAATTCATGGTGGATGAATTGCTCAGCTCTGCGATTTAGCCGCGTTGTCATGGATTCCAATCACTCCGAAGAGCAGGAGCATTATCGCTCCGGCGAGAATTGTGATGATCACTAATCCTGTCATCAAAATAGCAGTAACGGATGGATTCGTACTGAATGAGTTAATGAACGTAGGCAGTCCGATGGCAAGCAATCCGATCAGTATCATCAGTGCAATCTTTTCTAAGGTGTCAATGCTAACGTTTACTTTGCCTCTTTCGAGTTCTCCTAAATAGAACATATCCATCCCTGCCTTCGCTGCTAAACGCGCCTGTGTGAGTTCGGCTTTATGCCGATAACCACGTATGTTTTCGCCAACGATCTTTCTGAGTGTCATGGCGAATTTTTACGTAAGTTTGCATATAACCCTATAGGGTTATATCAACTAAAACAACCGTTAAACCCACTTTCAAAATGGCAACGAGCGAACAACTTGAAAAGCACTTATCTCTACTTTTCCCAACCGACTTTGCAAGGAAATTAGAAAAGAAAAAGATTGCTACTTTAGAATCTTCTCTACGCGAAGATGAAAATTTGCTTGCACTTACAAAATGCAAGCTGGGTATGTTGGCAATAACTGACACCAGAGTGATTTATGTTGGTATTTCAATTCAGGATTTCCCCTATGCACAGATCGGAAGCATTGAACACACAAAGGCATTTTTGGGAAGCGAGATTTCTATTTTCATCGGCGGCAGAAAGACAATCATTCCCGGAATAGCAAAAGAAAAAGTTCAAGAGATAAGTGATTTAATACGCGCTCAAATTGCCGCACATCATAAAGGCGCGAATCAGTCTCCTACTAAAGGCACAGATGTTGCGGACCAACTTGTAAAACTTGCAGCGTTGAGAGATCAAGGGATACTAACAGATGAAGAGTTCGCTCAACAAAAAGCGAAACTGTTACAATAATTTTTTCATTATTCCACAAACATCTATGAGACAACTAAGTATTATTTCTGTTGCGGCGTTACTGGTTATCGCCGGACTTTCTTTTTCATCTTGTGGCGAGTCTGCCAAAGATAAAGCGGAGCGCGTAACGAAGGATAGCATTCATCGTTTTGACTCACTCATCAAACCAAGAAAAGAGATTTACGACGCGGCAGTTGGTGAATTGAAAGAGCTTTTGAAAGCACCAAGTACGGCAAAAATTCCAGTCTTGACTTTGAGCAATGACACCGTGAAGATAAAAAGCACTGACACTAAGGCATACGTTGTATTCCCTTATGACGCACAGAATCCTATGGGTACATATATGCACGATATAGCGACTGTAAAGCTCGTAAAAAATAATGGGAAATGGGTAGCGGCGGATCGTTATTATTCCTTAAACGCTTCTGCACCCTCAATGTATTGGAAGGAATTCGACCAATACTCGGATGGAGAATTAAAATCCGTAACAGATTTGAGTAATGGCGCAATTCCAATGCCAACACCTGCACCGGCTCCGGCTCCCGTCCCCGCACCACATTAACTTTTTTGAAATAATTGCTTATGAAAAAATTTCTTCTCATAATTCTTGCACTTTCTTTGCTTGCTCCTTCTATCGGACTTGCAAGTAGAGGGCATCGTAGTTCAAGCACAACGCATTCAACGAGATCACATTCAACTCGTTCTCACACCTCTTCACCGAAGAAAGGGAAAAAAACTCAGAACGTTAGCGGGTACACCAAAAAGAATGGAACGCATGTAAAGGCGTATAAGAGAAGAGCACCAAACTGAATAAGTGAAGAATGGCAATACGATTCAGAAGAACCTTCAAACTCTTTCCCGGTGTCAAAATTAACATTGGGAAGAGAGGCATAAGCACTTCCGTAGGGATTCGGGGAGCACATATTACATTCGGTAAGAACGGCACATACATTGGCACGGGCATTCCCGGCACGGGCATTTCACAAAGGACAAAACTTTCCGGACCGATTCACGAACAACCCCTTGCAGTTTCCGATTCACCCGTTCAAGCTTCCGAAGTGACGAATTCGGGCAAGCACTACAAACTCGGAGTAGTTTTCTGGTTGATCTTCGGAACTCTCATTCTCGCACTTTTCCAAAACCCGCTGCTTTTAGAATTTTATTGGCTCTTCATTGCTGCTTTTGTCCTTCTTCGATTCGTGATCCGGGAAGTGCACAAAAAAAAAGTACCTAACAATAATCTAACGAACCAATGATTGAGGGCTTACCTACGAGAAAAGAAAATACCGTGCGTAAGTATATACACGAACTTCTCCATGCCCATGAAGTTGAAACAAGACCTCAGCACTTCGTAAGAATTGTTCTTGCAAGTCTTATCGTGTTTAGTATAGTATGTGTTATGCTCGAAACAGTTGAAGATATTTACGATAAGAATGTGGAGTTGTTTTATGTCCTTGAATTTGGAATTGTTATTATTTTTTCAGTTGAGTATCTACTTAGAGTTTGGTCCGCCGTCGAAGAAGCGCAATACAGCCATCCTGTTTGGGGAAGACTCCGTTATATGATTTCTATTTTGTCAATCATTGATCTCATGGCTATCCTGCCATTTTATATTCCTCATTTAATATCTACCGATCTTAGATTTTTGAGAGGGATACGCCTTATTCGTTTGCTTCGGGTGCTGAAACTTGGGGAATACTCGAAGGGATTCAATACAATAAGTGCAGTGCTTCATAAAAAACGGCATGATATTCAGGTTACCTTTTTCATAATATTCTTACTTCTTATCATTTCATCTTCCCTCATGTATTTTCTTGAGCACGAATCCCAACCAACGGTTTTTAGCAGCATACCAACATCTCTTTGGTGGGGCGTTTGTACTCTGACTACTATAGGCTATGGCGACATAGTACCGATAACAATTGCAGGAAAGATTTGTACAGCAATAATTGCTTTACTCGGAATCAGTGCTTTTGCTTTGCCTTCCGGCATTATTGTTACCGGACTTATCGAAGAAATGAACATTAAAAAAGAAGAGACTAAAACGATTATCTATTGTCCTTACTGCAATGAAAAACTTCCTCATTGAATTTGATCTAAATCAAAGATGAAAATTATCATTGTTTCATTTTGTATTGCAGGAATTTCCATAGTTCCTTTTGTCTCGAAAGCACAGTGCGGTTCTGAAAGATGGAATGTGAAGGTGTTGAATGATTCTGACACAAATTCGATAAACTGGCAGCCCGTCGTTTCAACGGTGGAAGAACAGGACGGTTATTTGAGTATGTTAGCACAGCCCATTTTTCAAATTCTTTTCTCGTTCGATCTTCTTTTTTATTTGCTAAAGCAACAGCGGATTTTATATCCTTCGGGACACCATTCAATTCTATTTCTCGAAGGATGAATTCACCAAAAGAATCTTCAAGACGTTTCAGCATTAAGCTGATACTTTGGTATGTAATATCAATTCCTATCCATTCGCGGTTAAGGTGTTGGGCAACTGCAATTGTAGTACCACAACCACAATAAGCATCCAAAACAAGATCACCTTCATTCGTACTTGCCTTAATTATTCGCTCTAATAATGCCTCCGGTTTTTGTGTAGGATAACCAAGACGTTCGGAAGCGGTTGCGTGAAGTGCGGGAATGTCATCCCAAAGAGATTGTATAGCTACGCCTTTACCGTCATCTAAATATAGTTTCTTGCTTGGTACAGTGCCCGGATTAGTTTGTACGACCAAACCCTGTTGAATAAATTCTTCCATCTTCTTTTTTGAATACCGCCAAAAGCGTGTAACGCCCATGACCTCATACTGAGGGTTTCCTTTTGCGGCTCCTCCGGGACCAATCATACTAATAAGTCTGTAACGTCTGCCTGTTTCGGGTTCAACAAATTTATAAAATTGACTAATATAATCTTCAGAGTATTCTGCGAATTCTTGATGAAATATATTTTGCTCCGTTGTCTTGCTATAAAAGAAAATCGTATCTGTATTTCCATCGTATCTGTGACTACCTTGCCCGAAATTTCCTTTTACGGTTTCAGCCCGTTTCCAAATAATCTCATTAAGAAATTCACCTTTTCGAGAACAAAAGATCGTATCAATAACCAACTTCAAATAATGCGAAGCCGTTGGGTCACAATGGAAATAAAAACTTCCAGTTGGTTTCAGGACTCTATAAATTTCTGCAACGCGAAGTGTCATACTAACGAGATACGATAAAAGCGCACCTCTACCTAAAACTTTTTCCAAACCAAGAATCAATTCAATGCTCTGTGCAGTGAATACTCCACCCGTATTAGAAGCTATTTCGTGAATCCCTTTATCGGCAGCACTATCCCAAGTCCATGTATCTATGAATGCTTGTGCCTGCGCTTGATCTTCAGCACCGATGTTGTTATAGATTTGATTGTAATTCCGCTTCGAGTTGAAAGGCGGGTCAATATAACAGAGGTCAACTGTTCCATCTTTAATGTACTTCCTTAGCACTTCGAGGTTGTCCCCGTAATAGAGTGTATTCATAGGCACAAAGATACGGGAGGTCCAGTGCTCGAAATCATAGTTGGTTTTTTTTTCTGAATAGTCCGCCACTACCTTTGAATCAGAGGAGATGAAACAGTAGTGATCGAAAGAAGCGCGTGTAGTTCTTTTGCATTCGCACCAATGCCATGCTGACTATTCTGACACAAACTACTGCAAACTAACTTTACATGTAACTCTGACTGACTCATTTGGCAAAGAGAGCCGCAAGAAATAGATTCCCTTCGTCGTTGTTTCATTCACTGGAAGCTGAATTGTGCGCGGTCCGGGTTCGGCACTCGCTTGTATCGTTAAGTCGCTAATTAACTTGCCAAGTGCGTCGGTCAATGCCAAGTTCGCCGGACAGTTTGCGGGGACTTCGTACACCACATTTATGAGATTGCCATTCGCTGGGTTTGGATAAACCGTGACGATCCTGAACGATAGCCTCCCCCGCATAAACTCTTGCAGAATGGTATCCCCGCACTCAGGGTCAAGCGCGAAGGAAGTGTTCGTAACACTGCACGGTTCTAACGAGCGAACACCGTTTCCGTCCGATAGCGAGATATTATCCACCGTTACCGCGCTCTTCATCGTATCGGTAAGCATTGCCTTGGTTCGGATATTAGCGACTATGCAGGACGTGTCAGATAGATCGAAGGAAGGCGAGAAGATAATTGTAACCAGTGTATGTTGTCGATCAATTTGTTTAACTCGAACGGACCCACCGCACTCACTCCAAACTGAGTCAGTCGAAAGTAGGTCGTTGTTATATCCGAGTAGTACATGAATGGTGTCAACATTTAAGGGTGGGATCGTCTTACCTAACGATAGGTGAATGTTCGCATAGTGTCCAGCCCGTTGATTCACTGAGTCGATGGAGAGCGAAACGAGTGGCGAGGTTTGCCGGAACAGCGTTGCAGGAGCGGATAAACTCGAACAGCCCAAACTATCAGTGACGATCAAAGCGTACTTTCCGGGAATGTCCGTTACGAGAGTTGAATCGGTTGAAACAATTTTTCCAGTGGTATCCCGCCACTCATAACGAGAGGAACGCGATGCACTCCTGAGTGTGTCGGAATTTGTTTCACATAAGGAGTGAAGAGCATCGGGAAGAATTTGAGCAATTGGAAGGTCACTTACCAAAATGTCCAGCGAGTCATGTCCTTCGCAGCTAACGAGCGGGTCCGTTCCACGGACGGCGAGTTTGAAGTGTCCGGGACGATCCCAACGAACGGTAACGTGTGAAGAGTCTGGCGAGTTTGTTAGTGTGCCCCCGGTTGATGTCCAGTGGAAGCGCGTTCCATTCCGCGCTGAGGCGAGATAAGTTATTGCGGTGTCCCCACAAACCACTGACGCGCCGGAAATGTGAGGTGCAGGAGCACTAACGAATAATACTGTTACGGTCGTTGTGTCAGGCGAGCATACACCGATGTTTATTGCAATCGCAGCATAAATCCCACTCTCGTTTGCAAACACCGTGTCGGTGCTTCCCAAAAAATGTGCAACAGAATCCGTTCTCCACCATCGAACGGAATCGTGCGCTCCTCTAACCCAAAGTTTCACTGAGTCACCGACGCAAATCGTGAGTGGTCCCAAAGAGTCTATTCGCACATTGGGCGGCGCGAGGGCGTGAACATTTACAAATGCTGTATCGGAAGGACAACCCTCACCGTTCTCTCCATAAACCCAGTAAGCTCCTCCCTTTGAAATCACAAGGCTGTCGCTTCCCGAACCGTCACTCCAATGGTAAGCAGTGAAGCCGCGTGTTGCATGAAGTATTGTTATTGTGCCCAAACAGAACGTATCGGGACCACTTACGGCGAGAGGAAGGTGCGGGCACTTCGCAATAAATATGTTCGCCGCGGATTGACTCATTACCCATGAAGGCTCCGTTTGAAATGTATCAGTTCGCGGTTTAGGAACACTTTGAGCAACAGTAAGCAAAAAGATACTATCCGGACCTCGAAGAATAATCGGCACGTTCCAACTCGGAGCCACATACACGAGGATTGTAGTATCCAAAGCCCACGCGCTGTTGAGAGCACGAAGAAAAACGCGGATAGGCTGCCCGTTACCCGTGCCACTAAGAGAAAAAATTCGGGGCACGAACTGCGAAGTGTCAGTCGATGGACCTTCGTAAAGCGAAGCTGAATCAGGTATCTTTGTTTGTTTCTGCGATGAAGGTGCATCAAATCGCACTCTCCCCGCGCCGCCGATCCCTCCATCATTCCCCGCATTGGCTGGATACCCAGTACCTCCCGAACCACCACTAACATTTACGGGCAGGATAACGAGTTGTACTTTGGCACCAACAATTACAGCCCCACCACTGCCTCCGCCTCCCGCGCCATTATTGGTTGAAGTTTCTCCCGCGCCACCCAATGCAGAGAGTAACGAAACATCCACTCGAACCGCATGGAGCGAAATTGCTCCGCCTCCACCTCCGCCGTTAGAAGCTCCCCTGTCGTACGGAAAACCGCCTGCTAAATTATTGTTCACGTTCCCGCCGCCGCCGCCTGAACCTCCGCTTATTGGGATAAGCTCGCCATTTCCATTCTGTTGTCCACCTGAGTAGAAGCCTTGCGAAATTCCACCGTCCGCGCCATGTGATGCAAATGCACCACCACCACCACCGCCCTGTTGCCCCCCGCAACATGACGGACCTCCTGTTGCTCCTCCGAATCCGGGAGCACCGCCGTTCCAATTTTTTGCACCCCCCGAACCTCCAGCGATTCCGAACGGATGCCCCGTTCCACCTCCTCCTCCTTCATTCGTGGTGCTGCTTTGACCGCCAAAAGCTCCGTTGAGTGCATCTTGAGCTATGCCGCTTCCCAAACCAGCCGGACGATCCCCGCAACCAGTTTTCCAGTCTGCATTACCCCCTCCGCCCGTAAAGCCACTGCCTCCACTCATTCCACAAGTTAAACCGTTTCCACCTCCACCACCTCCCGGTCCACCGTGCCCGGAATCAATACCACCAATTCCATCTATGTTGAGGTTCGCACCACTCGCAACAGTTACCGCTCCTCGGCTTATCAATACAAATGGTAAATAACCTTGATTGCCTTGTGTATAAGAATCGCAATCGGATGTTGAGACGGCGTAAGTTCCACTCCCGCTAAGTATCATGCTATCGACAATCATTGCACCTCTCTTCGAGCGCACTCCCCACGGACCCCCTGAGCCGATCACACCGGGAGTTGGCAGTGAACCGAGATGTTGAGGAGCGACAATGAAGAACGTGTCCGTATTCGACGAAGAATTACCAACGATAACACGCAAGGGTATCGCAGTACCGTTAGTCCACAATGTCGAGAGAGCAGGAGCCGAAGGCAGGACGAATATTTGCGTTGAAATCATCCGCCCGTTCCAACTAACGATGCACGGACCGATCTTCACAAGGGATGTGTCAGAAGGATTCGCGCAAACAACTTGGAGCAAATCGCCGGGATTGTTCAGGAAGATTCCATCCGTTCCGAAATTTCCGAATTGATCGTGCTGTCCGATGATTTCGACATACGTGTTCATCCCCGGAGTTCCAATGTCGGGAATGAGATAGGAGATTCGTGGTTGAGCGGTTGCTTGGCTGCCCCCTACGAATATATAAAATAAAATAAGTAGCTTTTTTATGGTGTCCCTTTTTGATTGATGAGTGAACCACAAACTTACGAATAATTTATTGTAACAGCCTCGCCTTTTGTTGTGCGAATTCTTCATCAGTTAATATACCTTGATCTCTCAACGCTGCAAGTTTTACAAGTTGGTCCGCAACATCTGTGCCTTTAGTAGGAGACTGATTCGCGCCTTTATGATGTGCGGCAATTTGAGCGCGTATTAAATCACTTATCTCTTGAACTTTTTCTTTTGCTATTCCGGGAATGATTGTCTTTCTGCCTCCGACAAAAATGGAAATATCACTTCCTAAGAATGATTTCATGTGTTCGATGCTTCCGATCTGTGCATAAGGGAAATCCTGAGTCGCAACTGTAATATGAATAACTCGGCTGTCAGTTATTGCCAAAATACCTAATTTGCATTTTGTAAGCGCAAGCAAATTTTCATCTTCGCGCAGTGAGGATTCTAATTTTGCAATGTTTTTTTTGCAAATTTTCTTTCCAGATTGCTTTTGAAAGTTGAAGCTACATGCTTTTCCAGTTGTTCAGTTGTTGCCATATTTTAATATTTTATGAGTAACGATTGACACTAAACTTAACCGTACGGTTAAGGTCAAAATCATACAAATATACTACGTTTGTGGCAATGAATATCAAAAAGATCATTGGCACTAATGTCAGGGGGTATCGGAAAAAATTAGGATGGAGCCAAGAAAAAATGGGAACGCTTGGGAATCTTACACCGGAATACATTTCTTCGGTAGAGAATGGACATGAAAATCCAAAAGCAGAAAGGATTGTAAAGTTATCCAAAATCCTAAAGACTGCACCGGGAAAGGTGTTTGAGCATGAAGCCTTTAAAAAAGAATCATCGCAGGGCTTTTTCTCAATGAACGTTTCAATGTTCCCGAACTTCCTTGCGGCAATCTTCTTTTGAATGCTGAAAGAATTATATCCAAAGCCTGATTCAGATATTTCTTGAATTCGTTTTGGAATTCAGCACCCCGAAATTCATCCTCGATGTAACCCATGTCGATGAAGAATCCGGGTTCGTCTATTCTTTTACTCGACATATTAGTACGGTACTAAAATCTATCCTCCAAACCCTGTATCTAAAAATTGCTTACCTGAATTATCAGTAGGCCACGTTGGGCGTTGGTCGCGGTGAAGCGGGTCTTCCTCGAATTCTCCCATAGCAAAGGCGGCTGTTAGCTCATCTTCACCTGGGTTCATCTCTGAAAAATACTGCTTCGCAAACTCTTTAGCAATCGACAACATACTATCTCCCTTGCTGTCGTTGTTAAAGATCGCTCCGTTCGTCTGTCCGCTCTGAGCAAGTATTGAACTCCAAGGTAGTAAATGTAAACGCTTTTCTCTCTTCTTTTCCGCGTATTAATATACTTAGACTCTAAACATCCTTTCGAATATCTCAGTAGGGAATAATTAGGGAAGATTTTTGCAGTTTCTAAACAGGTCGAAATATAGGACGGTACTACAAACTATCGTAACTTCGTATTGCGGACTAACGGAGGTAAGGGGTGAGTTAAATATATAAAATCGTTGAATACGGGCTGTTATGGGCACTTTTTCGCATATAATCTCACTCCCTTCGGGTTACTTTAACGGCGCCATTTGTTCTTTGCAGATTGTGCTCCCTGCGGGACTCGAACCCGCGACCCAATGATTAAGAGTCATTTGCTCTACCAACTGAGCTAAGGAAGCGAGCTAATAAGCCAAATCAAGCTCCCAGAGTTCCTTCGTTTACATTTTTTTTGAAGCGGTGGTGTAACTTTGAGGTCGTGAGGGTGTTATTAGGAAGAGAGAAGGTTTCCCCATCCCCTCAATTCATCAAATACGCATTAGAACATGACACACGACATTTCAACCCTTACATCGAAGCAAGCCCCGAAGGATATTCTCGTATTGATTGCCATCATGGCAGCAATCTTCGGCTTCTTTTCGATACTTTTTATCTAACCAGTGCACTCCGATCATTGTGATATCCGATACGCGAGTCTAAAGAGTAACAATGGCTGTTGCGTTACATCTTGCGATCCGAAACCTCCCGCAGACGTATGTCCTTCACCTTGTAGAATCAAATTCTCGGCTTTCGGGAAATTTGCAAACACAGAGAATGGTATCTCCGCACGAAAATCACTCGACAATAGCGAGGAGTTGCCTGCTGTTGTACCGTTGAATGCCGCACCGAGCGAATACACAACCTTTCCAACTTTGCCGGATAATTTTAGTTTGTGAGATTGAAGTCCACCGAACTCATATCCGACCGAGCGTAAATAATCGTGAAGAACCGTTGAGCGGAGTACATCAGTTATTTCCTTACTTGCAAGAGTCGAGACAAGAGAATATCCAGCATTGCTACCTTGATTGATTCCTTGAGCATCGCCTACGAAATTGCCGTTTGTCAAATAGGTCAGCACATCTTCTTTCACTTGTACTTGAGTACGAGGATCTTTGATAAATTCGCCTTGAGAATTTTTTCTAAAGAGTTCAATAAAGAGGTCAACATTTTCTTTGGTGCCAGTTATGTGAAGTCGAATGCGAATCGTCTCCTCAGTATTAGATGTGAGTTTATGTTGCCCGGTATATTCGGCAGTGATGTCAAGTGAAGGATTAGAGAGATCATTGACGAACGTCAGTGTGCCCGAAACCGGATTAAACTCCTTGAGCAACGTGTAGCTTGATTTATCGGTGAGATTAATCGTTGCATTCGTGGAGTAGGCAGCACCTTGTTCGGTTCTATTAAAAAATATGGATCCACTCGACCGAACTTCCGCCACGATGTTTTGCTTGACAATTCCTAAGGCTTTGTTCAAGTCAATAGTGAACCATAGATCACCGGGTATTGAAATCTCCAGATCGTAGAGCATCTTGTCCTGAAAAGTAAACTTCGGACCTGAGTACGGATTTAACTCTTCGCGGTTTTGCAGAACAGATTGAGTTTGTTTCTCGAAAATCTTATCATAGTCTTCCATGCGAGAACTATCACCGACTATATTTACGATCTCTTCGACCACAGGGTCAGAAACGCTGCCAGTTTTCGGAGGATTTTGAAGCGAGTATCTCGAACCATAAATTATTCCGTCATCATAAAGATTGACAGACGAAGTCTCATCCTGTGGCAGAGTCAGAAAACCCTGATCAATACGTAATTTACCTGAAAGCTTCGGTCTCTCGATCGTGCCAGAAAAATTAAGGGGTCCACCGAACGAGCTGATGGTCAGAGGTCCGTACACATTCTTCAAAGTTTCCTTGGACGCTTCTGAAAGCACTCGGATTCGATTGGCATCGAAATTCATTGAGAAATCTTGAACAATAAATCCCTTGAATGCGAAGTAGCCATTGACAACTCCACTGCCGATTTCATTTTCGGCAGCACTATTGCGCACGTGCATATCCTCGAACCTGAGTGTATCAGTGAGCATCCTCAATTTCCCATTGAAGTCATAGTCCATGTTCGTTGTCGGCATCCAGAACGAACCCTCGCGTACATCAACCAACCCAGTGTAGAGGATATTTTTTCTTGTACCATTAATTCCGAATGTGATGTCCGAAATTCCATGCAACTTTGCAATGACAGGTACGATTGGTCCGAACATGTCAATCGGGAATTCATGCCCAGTTGCACGGATGCTCAGTGGTTTATCTTCTATTTGAATACTATCAGTACGAAAGTTCGGATCGCTTTTGAGTGAAAAAAGTAGTGGGATACTATCAATATCCAAACTCAGAGCAGACTCGTTACTGAGATTGAGCAGACTTCTGCGTTCCCTCAAATTATCTGCCGCGTAAGCCAATGAGTCAACGTGAAAAATTCCTTTGCCTCGGAGAGTGGTATTGAGATAGTTCAAATGAAGATCTGCATTGTCGAGCGTAACACTTGTGATATTCGATTCTGGATCGTTATCGTATGTGAAATTCTTTAATCCAAGATCCACACTTACTTCTGGATGCACAAGCGTCCCATTCATGAAGATATTCAGTTTGTTTGCTCTTCCAGATGGATGGGGCAGAGGGAGCGATGAATTATCCGTGGGGATAAATGCCGTGATGTCGGTAAGATCAAGTCGAGGTGATTGCAAAAATGCGTAGTTGATAGTGTCGCCCCTCAAACTAAATCCAATTTTGATACGCTGCGCAAAGATGTGAGTAGGATCATATCCCGAGAACGGACGGATCAATTCGATGGTATCGAGTTTGAGCATACCATTTGTACCGATAGTAAATTCAGATTTCCTATCGTTATACCATTGGTACGTTTTCCCAAACAGGAGGCTCAGGCTATCTGTCTGAAAAGTCAAATCAGGTTTGCTAATGTCGCCAGTGCCCGATAGATACGCACTAATATACTTGTTCGTAATTGTGCTCAGCTTGTACGAGAGTTGTCCGCTTGATAAACTAATATCGACTTGAGGTTTGTCAAAAGTCAGTGACTCTAACTTTTGCGTTGAGTCGGAGAGGAATGTAAAGTTCGCATTCAGATGCTTCAAGAGATCAATATTCTGAGGTGTGATATTGCTGATGCTCACTTGGCATTTCGCATCCTTAAGGAGTAGTGAAGGTATGCCGGAGGTATCACGAAGTGGAAAACGTGGTTTCAATAACAAATTATGGATGTCGCCGTCAGCGGTAATACTCATAGTATTTTTCGCACTACCATCTATGGCACCACTAATACTTCCGCTTCCTAAACAAATCACGTTCGGGAAAAATGGGGAAGCGGGGTGAAGATCTTTAACCGTAAGTTTATACGTAAGATGAGTTGTGTCTTGGTCAGATGCTTCTTCGACAAACGATGCGGTGTCAATCGCCCCGCGAGTATTTATTGCAGAGATGATATTTGCAACACGTCCGCTGATTAAGCCAGCCAGCGCCTCAACATCGTATCGTCCCTTCACTGCAAGGTCAGCGATTGAGCTGACAATTATATCCACTCGGTTATGCTCGGGTGTTTCATCATGGCCGAGAGTTGCATTCAAGGTAATCTTTGGCAACGGCTTCTGATTTTCCTGTAATCCTGACAACTCGACCTTCATGCTCCCAGCGACAGTATTTGTCGAAATACCCTTTCCCCTGAGATTAGCCTCGACCGAGAGTTTGCTGTTTTTTGGAAAGATCGGTAGGATTTCGGTTACACTAACATTTTTGGTTGTCAGATCAAGCTCGTACTCTGGGTCAGGTTTTCCAATTTCAAGGGAAGCAAATGAACTTGTGAGCGATGCACTATCGGCGAGTTTAAGCTTGGTATCATCAAATTCAAGTTTGCCCGAATCAATTTTGCCGTGGAGATCAAGTTCGGTGATAGAATAATTCTTGAATCCGGTGCGACCATCTCCAACAACATGAAACTGTGCATTCATCGTTTTAGGGTCAGTGCCTCTGCCCTGTAATTGCGCCGCGATGTTGAGGTTACTTTTAAAGTTGGAATCCGCCAGGAATGAAGAAAGATTGACATTCTTCGTTGCTATCGCGGCATCATAAATCATTTGCTTTTGTCTGAAATCTAATGCCGCAGTTCCACTCAAACTGCCTGCAGAGGTTGCAACCTCAAAGGTAGATTCGAAATTATCAGTGAAGCCTTTGAAACTAAGGTGCTTGATGTCAACAGTTCCTAAACGTTGCATATCGGGAATCGAAAGACCTGGTACATAATCGCGAAGGCTACGATCAGTGAGTTCGTGACCTTCAAGCGCAACATCCATGTAAAATTTTTCTGGTTTATGGAGATTGCGGATTTCACCGCTGAAGGATATTTTGCCATCCGAGTGTAAACCGAGAATACCTTTTACAACTTTTAACTTGCCAAATTCACCCTTGGCTTCAAGATCGAGCGAGGGGTTCGATCCCAAAAATGTGAGGTCTGGCAAGAATTGAGCTAGCTCCTGAGTGGAAATATACTTTGCATTGAGGAGAAGAATTGTCTTGGAGTGTTCGAGTGATTCTAATGAATCACCATTGAGCACAGAGAGATTATCCATCATCGCAGAGAGTTTCACATCACTTCGATCGCTGATGAGTTTCATACCACCGATCTCGACATGATTGTTGTCGTGCAATGCAGCAAGCTCAAGGTGATGCAATCGAAACGGGATCTTCGTACTCGCCATTTCAAAACTCAGATTCGTAATCTGTGCATGTTGTATTTTTTCTCCGACTACCTTTGCGGACATATCGAGATCTATATCATTGATTGCGAGATGTTGCCAATCAATTGCGGAGTCCGTTCGTGCTTTGGTATTTTGGTCTTCCGCAGAGAACCTGCCGTTTTCGATTCGGAAATTTTCTAAATCTATCGCAAGGTTAAATGGAGTTGATTTCCCAGTTGAAGGTTGCGAAGGAATTAGTTGTTCGTAATTCCAAACAGTATTCCCTGCGTATTTGATAAAATGAATTATTGGTGATCGAAGCACGAGATCCGAAACAGGAATATCTTTTCCTGAAATAAATTTCCATAGTGAGTACTTTGCATAAATCTGATTTACAGAAATGAGATCGGTTACTTCGGAGCGAAGTTTGAGATGAGCATCGTAAATAGTGAAGCCTGTGATAAAATCGCCGTCAATACGACCGAGAGTGAGTGTGCCATTTGTTTTTTCGGCGACGAGTTTTTCTAACTGCGAGGCAACGATGTTCCGGAACCACGAAGTCTGAGTAAATGTAATGAGCGAAGCGGAGAGAATGAGGAGGATAGTAATGATAGTCAAAATGCCTCGTACAATTCGCCCTGCCAAAGATCGTTTGACCTTCGGCACTGGCGTTTGGGTAGGCTGTTGTTCTATCGTCTCTTGCACAAGGTTAGTAAACCTGAATTACGCACACTATCTAACATCGGATTGCAGTCCTTACGTTTTATCTAAATGAGTAAAATAGATGAGTTTTCTTTCATTTTTGATGTTCTTCAAGCCTCATGGAAACTGAAATAGGCTGGACACGTAGCAATAGTAGAATGCAAAGGATGGAAGCGACGCTCGCGCGCAGACAACCTGGACTCGTTCTGGTGCTCGAAAATGTCCATGATACCCATAACGTTGGCGCTATTCTTCGCTCTGCTGATGCTGTGGGCATCATGCGTGTGATGATGGTGTACTACATAGAGTCGCCACCAGAAATTAGCAAGAATAGTGTGTCTGGTGCATTGAAGTGGTTGAACTTCGAACGGTTTCGATCTATTCAGTCGTGCTACGAACAACTCAGAGCAGACGGATTTCGGATTCTTGCAACGAAAATCGAGCCATCGGCGCAGTCACTTTATGATTGTGATCTTACCTCGCCTACAGCGATTGTTGTTGGAAATGAGCATCGTGGAATTTCGGCTGAGGCCGCGAGCGGAGCAGACGGACTTCTCTACATTCCAATGCAGGGGATGGTCGAAAGTGTGAATGTCTCGGTCGCTTCTGCGATTTGTCTCTTCGAAGCAATGCGACAACGAAGAGTGGCGGGGATGTACGATAGTCCGCAACTTAGCTCGGAGATAATGCGTTCGGAATTAGAATCATGGATACAAAAATAAATTAACAGAAGTCAACATTGAATTCGCTATCCCTCGTCTTCACATCAGGTAACATCTGGCTTTTTTTCGTTTCGCTCCTTCTGGGAATTGCGTTTTCGAATTGGACCTACCGTCGTACTGTTCCAAAAACTTCGCCTTCGCGCCGACGACTTCTCATCACACTCCGATCACTTGCACTGGCGTTGCTCTTGTTTGTTCTCTTCGAACCTATCCTTACTTTTACAAAGACGAACGAACTAACGCCACGAATTGCACTTGTTCTCGACAATTCAAAATCAATGCGTCTCCCGCAGAGTGGAAGTGATACATCCGATACTCATACCAGAAGAGCAATGATGGTTGCGAATATTCCGAAGGTCTTTGGATCGAACACGTTATCCGATGCGACAAAAGTCAGGGCGTTCGCATTTGATGAACGAATGTCTGCGCTCGGTGGCACGTCGCTACAAATCTTTGACACTCTAAAAGCAACGGCTTCGGTAACTGACATCTCTTCGATTTTTTCTGCGCTGAGTGAGCAACAAAAATCGGAGAATTATGGAGCGATCGTGCTCTATACCGACGGAGCCTACACTGCAGGCGCAAATCCAATCTATGCAGCAGAAAAATTAGGGATTCCAGTTTATGCAGTAGGGCTTGGGGATTCATCAGAAGTTCGTGACATCGCGCTTGCCGAACTCTTTACAAACGATGTTGCATCAGTGAATGTCGGGCAACCAGTTGATGTGACTATACATGCTGTTGGATCCAAAAGTGGTGACAGAGTAACCGTGACTCTGATGGCAGATGATCTTCCGATTGGCGAACAATCATTATCAATGACAGAAGGTCGGGGCGATTACACTACGACATTTTCTTTTTTGCCGAAGACAGAAGGAATTGTGAAGTTAACGGCGAAAGTAATTCCAACCGATGCTTCAACCGATGCCAATAGCAAAAATAATGTGAAAATTAGCTATGTACGTGTTCTAAAAAATAAATTCAAGATCATTCTGTTTGCCGGAGCGCCAAGCCCTGACGTTTCTTTTATTTCTGATTATTTCTCTTCACACAAAGAGATAGAATATCTTGAATTCATCCAAAAGCAAGGCGAGGAATTTTATCATGGAGCACCGACAGCGGAAAAAGTAAAAGATGCGGACTTAATTATTCTTTCCGGCTTTCCGATTGCTTCATCCTCGAATGAATCAATTGCGCTCATTCGCAAACTCATAGTAGAGCAATCAAAATCACTGCTCTTCATCCCATCGCGAATGCTCGACTTTGATAAACTCAAACCGTTAGCTGAGGCGTTGCCGTTTTCTTTGAATGGAATGAAGTCTTCGACGAATGAACTTAAAGTGTTTACTTCTCTCTCCTCGAATAAAGGCGAAAACCCAATCTTCCGTGCTTCGCGTGAACAAACATCACAGACAAAATGGGAGAACCTTGCCCCACTGATTAAGACTGAAACGCATTATACCGCGAATCCAGAGAGTGAAGTTCTTGCTGAAGCTACAGTTCAAGGAATAAAATTGGGTGAGCCATTGGTTATCTCACGAACCGTTGGCAAATCACGACAGATTGCATTCACCGCATACGGACTTTGGCAATGGAAGCTAACGTCATTCGGCAGGGAGAAAGCATTTGCTTCGTTATCAAGAAAACATGATTCAACGGCGGCGAGTGAAAGTGCGTTGGATATTTTTTTGGCAAACTCCACACGGTGGCTTGTCACACGTGATGATCAAAAACGAGTGATGATTGCACCGACAAGAAAAATTTATGATGCTGGAGAGCCCATCGAATTCTCTGGTCAAATTTATGATGAGAGCTATGTGCCGATTGACGGCGCGATGGTTACTGTCTCGGTCACGGGAAAAAATCTTGCAGCGCCACTGCCGCTCACACTTACTTCGATCTCGAACGGAAGATACTCCGCTCGGCTCCCACAAGGTTTAGCTGCTGGAGACTATTTTTATAAGGGCGAGGCAAGGTTAGGCACGAAAGAACTCGGGACGGATGCAGGACGATTTAATGTAGGTGAGTACTCCCCCGAATTTGCCGAACCGCGGATGCGTTCTGATATTCTCAGAGAGATGGCGGCACGGACAAACGGTAAATTCTATGTGCCCGAAAATACTGCAACGGTGTTGAAAGATATAGAATCGAATCCAAATTTTCGTGCAAAAAAAATAGATGAGAAAACGGATTTCGAAGGTAGGAACATGTGGCCGTTGCTTCTAGTAGCTGTTGCATTATTTTCTACGGAGTGGTTCATTCGCAAACGAACGGGAATGTTATGATTAGTTCTCATTTTACCAAACAGATACTTCTTGTCATCCTGCTCGTGGTTTCGTGCAAAGTATTTGCTCAATCAAGAACTGATTCACTTACTCCTCCTCTTGATGCCTATCGCCATTTTATCATGCCAACGGCACGACCCATAGAAGGCGCATACGTTGGCTTTTGGGAACTGGCATTTTTACAAGCAGGCGTTGGGTTCGGAAATATTTTCTCGGTCACCGGTGGAATCACCGTACTTCCGACTGTAGCATTCAGATCGCAGTTTGCATTTTTGCAAGCGAAGGCTACACTCGCTGACGAATCAGGAATTGCATTCGCTGTCGGAGCGAACATGCTCCGACTAACCAGTGACAATATCTACCTCCATGCTTTCATTGTCGGCACGACTGAAATGCAAAACGAAACGCGCTATACCGGGATGATTTTTTTTAAGGCTAGTGGTCCTGATTATCCGATTGTGAATGTCTCGCCGTATGGACAGTTTAGTTTTACCTATGGTAGCAATCTTGGTGCTGGCATCGGATTCGATACACCTATAAAGGGAATACCAAATACTCGTATCGTTGCAGAGATATGGAATCACGATCTCACCTCCGTTAGTAAATTTGGATTACTTTTTGCGGCACGAATCGAGAGTTCTCGCTTTAGCTCCGATTTTGGATTCATGTATTTCTCGTTACCGCTCCTTGCACCGGTCGCTAATTTTGTTTGGCGGATTTGACGCAAGGGAGTTCGCAGAAAATGTAACTCAAGGTTACTCAGCTTCTTTAGATATGCAAGCCGAATCCGCATCGCATTATAGTCCGACCTATCTATATAAATGGCAGTGTATAATCCAGAGAAATCCTTTCCCGAAACCCTATCCCCCTGTAATCTGTTTACACGCGACTAAAATTTACTCTTTATATCAAAGCCCAAATGAATCAAGGTATTATTGCACAGATTATCGGACCCGTACTTGATATTGATTTCTCAGCCGGAAAACTTCCCTCTATTCTCAATGCTGTCAGAGTCCCTCGTATCAACGCTGATGGCAAGCAGGAGGATTTGATTTGCGAAGTGCAGCAGCATCTTGGCGAAGACCGTGTCCGAGCTGTGGCAATGGACTCAACCGACGGACTCACTCGCGGCATTCCCGCTTTCGATACTGGTGCACCGATTTCTGTACCTGTTGGACCAAACTCACTTGGCAGATTGATTAACGTCACCGGCCAGACGATTGATGGTGGTCCACAAATTGAATCAAAGTATTCGTGGCCGATTCACCGCGATGCTCCGAAATTTGAAGACCTTTCAACGAAGGCAGAAATTCTCGAAACAGGAATTAAAGTTATTGATTTGCTCGAGCCATACTCTAAAGGTGGAAAGACTGGTCTCTTCGGTGGTGCAGGGGTAGGAAAGACTGTTGTTATCATGGAGCTGATCCATAACATCGCAATGCATCACGGTGGTTACTCTGTATTTGGTGGTGTAGGCGAGCGTACTCGTGAAGGAAATGATCTTTACCTCGAAATGAAAGAGGGCGGAGTTCTTGATAAAACAGTTCTCGTATTCGGTCAGATGAACGAACCACCTGGAGCACGTCAGCGTGTCGGACTGACTGCCTTGACATTCGCTGAGTACTTCCGCGATGAAGAGGGTAAGGACGTGTTGTTATTCATTGATAATATCTTCCGTTTCACTCAAGCAGGTTCTGAAGTGTCAGCACTCCTTGGGCGTATGCCATCAGCAGTAGGTTATCAGCCTACGCTTGCTACCGAGATGGGACAGTTACAAGAGCGTATTACTTCGACAAAGAAAGGCTCAATCACCTCTGTACAGGCTATTTATGTGCCTGCTGATGACTTAACCGATCCTGCACCAGCCGCAGCATTTGCTCACTTAGATGCAACGACGGTTTTGTCACGTGCAATTTCAGAGCTTGGTATTTACCCGGCAGTTGATCCACTCGATTCAACAAGCAGAATCCTCACACCCGATGTTGTTGGAAACGATCACTACGATACCGCTCGCGGAGTACAAAATATTTTGCAGCAGTATAAAGATTTGCAAGATATCATCAACATCCTCGGTATGGATGAACTTTCCGACGAAGATAAATTAATTGTGAAGCGCGCAAGAAAAGTACAAAAATTCTTATCACAACCATTCTTCGTTGCTGAACAATTCACGGGACTCAAAGGAAAGTATGTAAAGCTCGAAGATTCGATCCGTAGCTTCAAGATGATTCTCTCCGGAGAGTGCGACGACCTCCCTGAGCAAGCATTCCACATGGTCGGAGCCATCGAAGAAGTCTTCGAGAAAGCAAAGACGATTGAGCAGTAAGCGTCTTTTTTTCTTTTTCATTCGTAAATTATTTTATTGAGCATTGATGTTGTCAATGCTCAATTTCTTTTTTTATGCTATGTCCGAAATTATTCGTTGCGGCTGGTCTATAAATGAACCGATCTATACTGAGTATCACGATCATGAGTGGGGGATTCCTGTTCATGATGATAGAAAATTATTTGAGTTTCTGATCCTGGAAGGTGCGCAGGCTGGGCTTT
This sequence comes from bacterium, assembly GCA_037143335.1. Taxonomy (GTDB): domain Bacteria; phylum Bacteroidota; class Ignavibacteria; order Palsa-1295; family Palsa-1295; genus PALSA-1296. The sequence goes on from JBAWZA010000001.1 coordinate 304,655, forward strand.
CGTGGTTGACTATTCTCAAAAAAAGAGAAGGCTATCGAAAAGCGTTTGCTGATTTTGATGTGAATAAAGTAGCACGCTATTCGGATGAGAAGATTGAAAAATTATTACTCGATCCCTCCATCATTCGTAACAAACTGAAGGTGCGATCTGCTGTTACGAATGCGAAAGCATTTTTGAAAGTGCAAGAAGAATTCGGAAGCTTTGATAAATATATCTGGCAATTCACGGATGGAAAAATAATTCAGAACGCCCGTAAAAATTTAAAGGAAGTTCCGGCACGGACGGCAGAATCGGATGCGATGAGCAAAGATTTGATCTCACGCGGATTTAAGTTCGTTGGTTCGACAATTATGTATGCCCACATGCAAGCAACTGGAATGGTTAACGATCACGTTGTTGATTGCTTCAGACATAAAGAATTATCCAAAAAATCGAAATGACAAAAACTTACCGAACAGGTGGATTAGGTGCAATGCAAGATGAGTACGAGCGCGCCACAGTTGATCTCTTGAGTATTCTCGAGATGATGCCTGATGAGGTCTATGAAAAAATTTATACGAACGAACGGGAGTCTATTAATTCGATTCAGAAGATGATGTTGCATATCATCGGCGCGGGATACGGGTATGCAAATAAAATTCGTAAAACTATCGGCGTTGATGTCAGTACTGAACGTCCGAAAGAATTAATGAGTCGCCTTGATTCAATTTCCGGTTTAAAGAAATTATTATCATACAGCTCAGACACGTTCGAGGGGAAATGGAGCATGAGTGATGACGAACTTGATGCTACGAAAATGATGTCTCCGTGGAAAGTAGAATACTCCATCGAGCAAATGATGGAACATGCAATCGTGCATATCCTGAGACATCGCAGACAGATTGAGAGAGTCATGGAACGTAGTTAGAAGAAATTTTCTCCGATTGAATCGTGTTTTCTCCCCGCTATGTCAAAAATAATTAACCTAAAAATCGTTACGCCTACGAAGACAGTCTTTGAAGGCGAAGTTCAGAATTTTACAGCGCCCGGCGCTTTAGGCACATTCCAGGTTCTCTATGACCATGCGCCGATTGTGTCCAAGCTTGTTCCGGGCACTCTGAAGTATGTACTTGCTTCTGGTGCGGCTGAGTATTATTATGTCTCCGGCGGATTTTTAGAGCTGCATAAAAATAGCGGTACAGTCCTCGCTGAAAGTGCGGAGCTACCAAGCCAGATCAGCATCGCTGAGGTCGAATCACATATTGCCGACTTGCGCGGGCGATATGCCGATCACTCTCTTGGTATGACGAACGACCAGTATCATGCCGAACTCGAAGAGGCTAATGCTCGGCTTACCGTAGCAAAATTGCGTTAGGTTCTTGTCCGCGATTTGCGCTCCCCACATGTGAAAGATTATTATTCCATACTCGGCATTCCCCGCTACGCTTCCGAGCAGACAATAAAAGATGCATACCGCCGACTCGCGAAACGATGGCACCCCGACGCGAATAACGGGGATGAACATGCTCAGCGCATGATGCAAGACTTAAACCGTGCTAAAGAAGTCCTCTTTGAAGCCGATACACGTCAAGAGTATCGCAGAGTTCTCGAATTGCAAGATGCACTTTCAGCGGATAATATCAAGCGCCTCAAAAAAACTTTCCGAGATCGCAGGTTCGAAACGCCTTCTGAAATGCCAGAGATGCGCCCTTTCCCCAGAGCAAAATTCATTTTATTGATGGCGTTGCTCGCAATAACCATTACGATTGCTATCGTAAAATTATCTGAGATGAGTAATGCGCCTCAGAATAAATTTGATCCCGTGGAGAGTCTCATCCGAAGGAATCAGAAGACCGAATTATTTCCAGTCGCAGAAGTTGATACCATCCGCGTGCCTGATGTGCCAATCGAAAGGCTATCGCAGATGGCAACAGTACTTGCGATGATGAATGAGTACAAAGGCGCGGAAAAATATTGGGCGAAATGCCTGGCAATGGATTCAACTAACATCGAGATTACGACGAGCTTGATGCTTGCGTATCTTCGGCAGGGCGAGATAGCAAAGGCAGTCGAGACCGTCCGCGATCATGTGAGGGTTGATACAAATCTTGTTGTGATGTACTCGCTGCTTGGTGAATATTTCACCAAAGATCACAAGCCGATGGACGCATCAAACGCATTCGAAAAGGTTGTGGAAGTAGGTGCAAAAGTACAGAGTCCTTCGGAACGAATTAGAGAATACATTCTTCGTGCCAAGAAAATAATTGCAAAAGGATAAACGAAAGCGAGAACGGTTTGTTTTCATTCGCGAATTTTACCGCAGTTTTTTTAATCTGACCCATGCGCCCAACACGCGCTCTGATTTCACAGGATAATTTTCTTCACAACCTCCGATTTATTCGGAGCAAGATAGGAGCGAAGCCACTGATTATGGCTGTCGTGAAGGCTAATGCCTATGGACACGATCTCCGCATCATCGCAAACTTTGCAATCGAATCCGGAGAAGTTGGCTATTTCGGAGTTGCAACGGAAGAAGAAGGAGTCGAACTTCGCAAACTGACCACACTACCAATTCTTGTTCTTACCTCTGCTTTAAAGAATGAGGTTGAGACCTTCATCGAGAACGATCTCGAATTCACGATTTGCACTCACGAAGAATTAACGAGTATCTCCGAAGCCGCCAAACGCTTATCGAAAAAAGCGAAAGTTCACTTAAAAGTTGATACCGGAATGCGCCGCATTGGCATTGAGCCGAGTGAAGCACTGGGTTTTGCAAAAACAATTTCGAATCATAGTAAGTCAATAGAATTTTGTGGAATCACCACGCATTTTGCAACGAGCGATGAAATTGATTTCGGATTTTTCAATAAGCAATCGCAGCGATTCGAAGATGTCGTCCGATCGGTTCGCGAATCGGGGATTGCAGTGACATTAGCTCACGCCGCCAACTCCGGGGCCATCTTGCAACATGCAGATATGAGTTCATTTGATATGGTGCGCCCAGGGATAGCACTCTACGGATACGCACCATCCAAAGAAATTGACGAAGAATTCGGTGTACACCTCAAGCCTGTATTAGAGCTCGTCAGCTCGGTAGTTTTTACGAAAAGAATTTTGGCAGGAGAAGGGGTTAGTTACAATCTAAGGTGGACAGCATCCCAAGATACGAACATCGCTACTGTTCCCGCTGGTTACGGCGACGGTTATCCTCGTTTACTTACGAATCAGACAGTAGCACTGATAAATGGGAAGCAATATCCGATAAGGGGGACAATCTGCATGGATCAGATGATGATTGAAACGGGTGATGATGAAGTTCGTATTGGCGACGAAGTGATATTACTGTCTTCACGTTTGCCACAAATTTCAGCGATGGGGATAGGAAATAAAATCGGGACTATTCCATACGAAGTCTTAACAAATATTAGTGCACGTGTACCAAGAATAATCCAATGATGATGAAAATATGTCCTGTGATAATGGCAGGTGGCGTAGGAACTCGGTTTTGGCCAGCCAGCAGAGAAGCGCGACCAAAACAGTTGCTTGATATTGTTTCGAAGGATAAGACCTTACTCGAACTCACGCTCCAGCGCGTAGCCAGATTTTCCGCCCCCGAAGATGTTATCATCATCACGAACATCTTGCACGACGAGGCACTCAAAAACTTCGCACCGGGAATTCCAGAACAAAATATCATTGCTGAGCCAATCGGCAGAAACACTGCACCGTGCATTGCACTTGCTGCAAAGATCATCAACGAGCGACACGGAGAGAATGCGGTAATGGTTGTACTCCCAGCCGATCACCTGATCAAGAATGAAGAGGAGTTTACCAGAATCATCGAACGTGCTTCGCGCCTTGCAGTTGCAACGGAAGCTCTTGTGACAATTGGTATTCATCCAACCAGACCAGAGACGGGTTACGGATACTTACAACTGGATGAAGAACGTCTGCCTTTGCAACGTGAGCTACCACTTTTTTCAGAATTTGAGTTGAGAGATATTTTTCGCGTTAAGCGTTTTGCCGAGAAACCGGATAACGAGACAGCGAAGCGGTTTGTAGAGTCTGGTGATTTCCTCTGGAATAGTGGAATGTTCATTTGGACTGTGAGTGCAATATGGAAAGCACTTAACGAGCATACGCGAGAGATTACGTCGCAATTACAAGATCTCCCAAACCCTGAAGCGGTTGACTTTAAAGAAAAACTTGCTATTGCTTATAGCAAGATTCGTAGTGTCTCGATAGATTATGGTGTGATGGAACCTGCACCAAACGTCTATGCACTCCGCGCGGGGGCACTTGGATGGAGCGACGTAGGCTCATGGGACGAAGTCTGGCGCTTGGCAGAAAAGGATTTGTCGAATAATGTCATTGAAGTAGGAAAGAATATCGTATCGCGTAACTCCAAGGGATGCCTCGTTTTTTCGGAATCGAAAGAACTGATTGTCCTAAATAATGTGAGCGATCTCGTCGTGATTCATTCGGACGATGCAATTTTAATTACTACTCGCGAGAGTGCACAGTCAGTCAAAGACGTTGTGGACTACCTCAAGCGAAGCCACCGCGAAGAATATCTATGAGAAGTAGAATCACTTCGGGAATAGATTTGCGTTTAATACCAACAAGCCGCACTTGGCCCTGGCTTATGCTCGCTGTTCTCTTCACACAGGGTTTAAGTAGCTGTTCCTCGCCAGTCTTGAAAGCCGTGGCGACTCAAGAGGGCTTAGCCTCGTTTTATGGCAAGGAGTTTGACGGAAGGAAAACATCGAACGGGGAGATATTTCATAAAGATGCACTTACAGCAGCCCATCGGACATATCCATTCGGAACCGTGCTTCGGGTCACAAACCTAAAAAGCGGGTCTCAGGTGGAGGTTCGGGTTAACGACAGAGGTCCAGTGAAGCCGGAGCGGATAATTGATCTTTCCTACGGAGCCGCAAAGGTGATTGGGTTAGATCGTCTGGGACTAACGAGAGTGCGTTTAGAGGTGCTGGATTGGGGGAAATAGCTTTAATTCTGCAATTTTCACAAAAAAAACTGTGCATTTCGTGTAAAGTAGTGTAACAAAACTTGGCAGTCGGAGTTTATTAGTGGCATGATTTGGAAAAAAAGGAATGATTATTGAGTATATTTGTAAGAATTTACTCGTAATTTCTGCCGAAACAGTGCGAAAAGCGAGATTTTCGTATCGGCGCCCGTAGTTCAACTGGATAGAACGTTGGATTCCGGTTCCAAAGGTTGAGGGTTCAAGTCCTTCCGGGCGCACAACCCGTTTTCCATCATTGCAAAACTATAGTTGTATTCATGATCCGATCACAAAAGAAGTTAAGCGAAAATATACCAGCCCCAGAGAAGCTTTCCCAGCCGGAAGAGCTTCTTTTGACGTATGCAAAAACTTCTGACTGGTTCCGGGAGAACACACGTGTCGTTGGTGGTGCAGGTTTGGCACTTATCGCAATTGTTGTTGGACTTTATTTCTGGAATTCAAAGCGTGTTGAAAATAACGAGCGCGCCGAAGCGATGCTCTCAAGAGTTGCAGGGCTTTATCAAAGCGGTGACTGGCGCAGAGCGATTGATGGCGACGCAAAACAACACATAGGGAATGAGTCTTTGGTTGGCTTGCGCTCAATCGTAAATGAATTCGGCTCGACCCATGCTGGAGAAGTTGCAAAGGTATATCTCGGAAACGCCTACTATTATTTAGGCAAACTCGACAGTGCGCTCGATGCGTTTAACGACGCATCGGTTGACGGATCACTCCTCAAAGCTGCGGTTGAGTCAGGAAAAGCAACTATTTTTGAAGATAAGGGTAACAAAGCCGAGGCAGCGAAGTTATTTATGAGAGCAGCGGCGGCTGAAAAGATCAACCCCATGAACGCCGACTATACTCTTGCTGCAGCGCGAAATTACGCTTCAGCAGGCAATAAAGACGAGGCTATAAAAGTGTTTAAGAAGATTTTAGAGGACTATCCAGGTACACAATTTGACGACGCGGCAAAACGCGAATTATTGAAATTGAACGTTCTGCTCTAAAAATATTCGTATATTTGCGAGACTTTATTCCGCACGCGGGAGTTATGGGCTTTAAAAGTCCGTATTTCCCTTGACAATTTTTGCATTTTGATACCGCATTTAGCGGGATTGAAGAAGAGAGAAAAAGTTTACTTACTTTAGGAAAAACGAAAGCGCGATTCACTATTATGAAGCAGTCAATACAAAACGGTACTAATCTCAAGCCCAATGGCGGCGAAAAGAATTTTTTATCATTCCGTCACTTACTCATTAACGGAGGCACTATGCAGCGTTTCTTGACCGCATTTTTACTATTACTCGTTTTCTTGGGCGTTGCTCAGGAGACGAAAGCACAGTACATCGTTTCGGTTAGCGGTTATTTGCTCCCAGGGCAGACCCGTACTTTCCGTTACCGTACGCCGCTTAACTCTCAGACTGATACCATCTATCAGATTTCTGGTAACTACAGTATCTCTGGTACTCTTATCATCCAGGAGGGTGCTGAAGTACAATTTTTGCCAGGTAGCCGTATAATTGACTCCGTAGGCGGTTCGATAATCGCAAACGGTTTCGCTTCGGTGCCAGGCGATCCATATCCACTTCGCAGAATTCAATTCCGCGGACTCAACGTAAACTCCAACTCTTACGAGTGGGGTCATATCGTCATTTTGCCGGGTGCAGGGAAAGTCCTTTTCGCAAATTGCCGTTTTGCTTATTTCCGCAAGAAAGAGTCGATAGACAATCAGCTTGTCTATGGTAACGCAACTGGCGCTCCACTTAATAGCTCGCTTGCTATTATGGCTGCTTCAAACGGAGTCGGTGGTGTAATGACGACATTCTCGCAGAACACATTCTTATATGACGTTATCGTTGATAGCTGTCAGTCCATCTATAAAGGTGGTGCATTCGCATTCTTACAAGCACCGAGCGTTTCGCCGCTTCCATCGTACTTGCCAGTTGATGACGGTCGTCTCTGCTTAGTGAAGCATCAGGTTCGCAAACTCTTAGTGCGCGATACCCGTGTATATAACGAAACAGTTAATCCAACAGGTGGTGCACTTACCAACAAGTTCTGGTCAGATACCGGTGCTTATGGCGGTGCTATCTATACAGCAGCTCGTGCTGGTGCTGGCCCAAGTGATTTTAAGGCTGGTTTCTTAGGATATACCGACAGCGTTCAATTCCCTATGGGAATCCCTGCAAACATTCCAAATTTCTTGGACAGTATGCACTTTGAGCGTTGTAATGTAAACAACACTCATGCAAGTTTAACAATCGGTAACGCTGCAGTAAGCGAGCAAGCTTATGGCGGTGCGATTTACGTTGGCGACTATACAGGTTTGACAACTGGCTTAATTGGTTGTTACACAGACAGTGCAATCGCAGCTTCTGGTGATCAGAACATGCGCGGTGGTGCTATCTATGTGAGCAAGACCTCTGCTGATCCAACTTGGCAGGCTCCTCCGTCATCGCTCTCAAGAAATCCAGGACTTACAGTGTTCCATCGTGCAAGCTTCGTTGGTAACGTAGCTGGCTTAGGTGGTGCTATCTATTGTGATTGGAGCAATAACGGTTCACTCACAACAAATGGACCTTCGCTTAATATTGATGGTGATAACATCATTCAAGTTAGCCCATCGGTTAAGCGCGATTCTGGAATTATCCAGTTTATCAGCAACACAGCGTACTACGCTGGTGGTGCTATCTATCAGAACTGGTACACGTATGTAACAGGCTACTTGTCTCCTCAGACGAACTTCCCAGTACGTTGGGATTCGCTTGAATTGCGTACTAGATTTTTCAATAACTGCGCAGGTATTGCTGGTGGTGCTATCTATTTAAGCCCAAGCAATGGCAACCCTGATTATCAGGTTCGTAGAACTTGGTTTGTAGGTAACTTCGTAGATCCACTTAACACGCGTATCAATCGCCCTGCGTACGAGATGATCGTATTGGGTGGTGGCGCAGAGTTCTTAGGAACACGTGATAGTTGCTTTGCTGTAGAATACTCAAAGAACTACGTACTCGGTGGTAATGGTGGTGCGGTTTACATGAACATGGGTCAATCTGGCCCAGGTGCAAATGCATATAATCGTTATATGGTTGAGAACCAGTTCAATGCGCTCAACCCTACTCTTGGTAACTTCGTACAGAGCATTGCTGTAACTGCACCTGGTGCTGGTTACATTACTGCTCCTACTGTCACTATCACTGGAACGAGTGGTGCTGGTGCGACCGCAACTGCATTCATTAATGGTGGTGTTGTTACAAGCATTATCGTTACTAACGGCGGATTAAATTACATCACTGCTCCTACAGTCTCAATCACTGGTGGTGGCGGTGTCGGTGCGCAAGCGACAGCGACGATTACAAACATTCAGCCTCCGATGCCATTCGATCAGCGCGAGTTAACTCGTTTCTGTGACAATATGGCTAACCTTCGCAATTCTAGCGATTCAGTTGCGACGTTCAACCGTAACGGTCGTGGCGGTGCATTATATGTAAATATCAATAACAGTGTATCAATTTTCGGCGGCGCACTTGATTCACTCTACTTGAGTCGTGCTCGTTTCGAGCGCAATCAGGCTTTCACTGGTTCAGCAATCTTCTCCGATAACTATCGTTTGAATATCAATGCTAACCAGACACTTATTGCTAATAACTTAGCGACAAGTCAACATGCTGCACATTATGATCTTGATACTGTAAATAAAGCTAACCCAAGCGATCCTAATGCTGGCGCTACGCTTTATGCTGATTTCGAAGGACCTCAGCCAGTTTATGAATCAAATTCACGTGGTAATGCCATCTACGATAACGTAGCTCGTTACATTATCCGTATGCCAGATGCTATCCATGGCTTTGGTGGAGTTGACACTCTTAGAGGTAACTTCTGGGGCGAAACAGGTCCAGATCTTATTACGAAGCTTCCTACCCTTCCAATTGGTTCGATTCAACGCACGTTCTTTGTAGATTACTACAACCAAGGTTGCTACAAGAATCTTTACGAGCCAAATCGTAATCCAGCCAATGGATATACTACTGACTTGATCGGAACAGTACCTGATACTCTTCTTTTTGAAGGTCGTATTTATGACATCTTCGATAAAGGCTTAGATATCAAGACACTTGATTATAACCCACGCCGTCTTGCAATCTCTGAGGCATTCTCTTTAGGTCTCCCTACAGATATTGGCTTGGCTTCAAAGGGACGTAAAGGTTTACATCGTTGGACTCGTGACATTTTCACGAAAGATCCTGTTTATTTGAACAAGATCATGTCTTATCAGATTGAGTTCACTGGCAACCATCCAATTGGTTACCCATTGTTCTTGCAGGCTGATGTTGATTCACTTGACTTTAACAGAGATCGTTGTGCACGTAACTACACAGTGTTGTTCGTTTATAATGAGACAACGCAAGAGTTTGTCCGCGTGAACATGAAAGAGCAAAACGTTGATCGTGCGGATTCAGCTACGATTCCTTACAGAGGGCGTATTGACTTCGTGCCAGATTCGTCAGCTGTTTCACGTAACCCATCAAAGCGTGCTCGTGTATTCTGGAGCCCATCGCTTATCCGTCCGGTAGATAATACCTACGCTGAAATTGCTCGTGCTGCAAAGCTTGAGGATAGCGCTGCTCTTGATGGACGTGCTTACAATTTAAGTCCTAATGATCTTATCCCAGGACCAGATTCAGTTTGCGTACAGGGATCAGCTCTCAGAACAGGCGTCACTACTTGGTATGCAGGTGAGCGTTACCATACACTTCCAGTTAGACCTGGTGATGTTATTGACGTATTCAGCCGTACACAGCTCTGGAAATATGGATTTGCAGGTGCAAAGACTCGCGGTTTGACATTTACTATTGGTGATGTTACACCTCCGTTCTTCACTACGGATATCACGAGTTTAGCAAATGATCCAGTTAATCCGAACCGTCTCTTCTCACATGAGGATGTACAGTATCAACGCTATGCTTCAGGCCAATCGTTGAACCAAGTACTCTTCCGCGTTGGTGGCTATAATCTAAATAACTTCTATGATCCAAGATTCTTGTTCGACCCATATTACACGATGCTCGACTTCTCAGTCTCATTCGCAAATATGGATTCGGTTAACTATCGTATTCCATGGTGGATGACGCGCGACACAGTTCGCAACGTTAATCCTACGGCTGGATCTAATGGGTATATCCAACTTTTCGGAACCCCACACAACGCAGACGTTGTACCAGGTGGAGAGCCAGTTCATATCGTAATGACGAATTTCCCGCCAAACTTCGTTTCTGAGCATGGATTGCTAGGCGATGTGTCTGGACCTGGCGTTCAGCCAAACGATCCGAACCATCCAATTAAAGGACTCGGTGCAGACAGCTTGAAGTTAGCTATGTGGACATTCCCTCAGTATATGAATTGTCCAACAGGCTTCTTAACCGATACACTTTGTATCAGAAGAACGTCGCGTAGCTATGACTTCCGTGTATTCGTACAGGATAGCTTGCCACGTTTCCTCAACAGTGTAAGTTCAGGTTGCGCTGGAACTGCTAACTTGACAGACAGACTTCGCTTTGACTTTGACGTCAATACAGACGACGAGTTGGAAGATTCAACAACAGCGGCTGTTACACATGCTGCTACGTGGTTTGAGCTTGATGTTAACGGTGATACAGTTTGGCATGTACGTGATTGGGATTTCCGTTATGGACGTACATTCTATAAAGGTTTAGTAGTACCGTCGTGGATGCGGGCTGCTATTAACAGCCCTCAATTCAAGACAAAGGGTATTATCCATGTTGACATTGATGGTCCAACAGCGACAACAATGTTGACCCCAACACCACAGGTAAATGGTGAACTTTCACTTGACACAGTTGCTGCCGTTCAAGCAGACGACGGTCATGCTGGAATCACGTCATTACGTTGGTTGGCTCAGATCAATGTTGCACCGCGTATTCGTATGCAAGGTATTGATGCAGGACATGCTTCAGAAACAGAAGTGTTGCCACATGCAAAAGAGGATTTTGATTACTCTACTTTTACAAAGGACACGAGCTTCGTTGTTCGTATAAAAGTAACCGATCCAAACTTTGCTGATAACCATACATATCATTTGGTTTATCGCGGATCGAGCGAAGTAATCTTCAAAGACGATCGTTACAAAGCTGGTCAAACTACACTGAATGGTACGACACCAGCATGGTTGAAGATCAACCCGATCACCGGTGCTCTTTATGGGACACCTGGACAGAATGACGCTCCTCACTCAGTCAATAACCCTGAATGTGGTGGACCAGATACAGTCTTGGTTGTCGTTCGTGATCAATGTGGATTAGCAGATTGGGCTTGGTTGCCAATCAACGTTGACTCAACAAATCATGGACCACACTATACACGTGGACCTGCAACCCGTTGCGTCACAAACAATACTGCATTCTGCGATACGATTAAGTTTGTAGATAAAGATCTTACTCGTAACATGTGTGCTGATTCGCTTTCATTCACACTTGTCCAACCGACAGGTACTGATTGGGCTATCACAAACATCTCAGCTGGTGACGCAAGTCCAAACTTCGCTCGTGGAAAGACACATGACGGAGCTTCGGTAATGCGCCCGAATGATACTGTTACGATTACTGTCTGTGGTACATTTAAGGTTGACAACACATACTGGACAACCAACCCAACACCAAAGACAATTCAGGTTGCTGTGAATGACAATTCATGGGATGCTGGATCAGGTCTTGGCAACACCGATACCTTGACATACAAAGTGTTTATCGGAGATGTGCCTACATTTGAGTGTCAGGTTACTGTGTACAACAAGTTCGATACAACACAGCATTCAAGCAGCGATCTTCAAAGACTCTGCTTCGGTGCAGGACGTTTTGGTTCAGACTCACTTGACGTTCGTTATTGCGAATTTGAAGTGCCGCCTGCACCAGTTCAGTCGGCTTTTGATGCTCGTTGGGAATTGCCGGTTGGCGGTTCATTGAAGGGGTCACTTGTTGATGTTCGCTCTGATGCTACGCCTGCTAATGGTCAAGTTACTTGGCAGATTCGCTTCAACGCTGGTTCGGATAACGGAGCATTCTTGTTCCCAGTCCAAATCTGTTGGGCACCAAGCTGTTTAGATAAATCTCAGAAGGATCTACCAGGTAATTTCTACCTCGTACATGAGACCAATCCAAAAGAATTCTCGGTTCTTATGGATAATCCAGCTGGATCTACAACGACTAAGGCTGGTGACGGACCGATTAATTTAGCGAGCTATAAAGTGACAAAGATTAGTAGCGATTCGATTTGCTTAGAAATCTTTGATGCAACTCAAAAAGGCGCTCGTATCGTCTTTATACCAAAGGGATCGGATGTTAAAAATTCGTCAACTTTGAAGTTCGCTCTTGAGCAGAACTATCCAAATCCGTTCAACTCGTTCACAACGATTAACTTTAGCATTGCAGAGCGTTCACATGTAAGAATGGATATCTTTGATGTGAAGGGTGCATTTGTTCGCACAATTGTGAATGAGCAAATCGAAGCTGGTGAGTATCCAGTAGTCTGGGACGGTACAGATGTCAATGGTAACGTAATGCCGAGTGGTGCTTACGTTTGCAAGATGACAGCTGGTGAGTTCACACAGACATTGAAGATGACTCTTAACAAATAATTTCAAACACTTTGGTGGTCTGCTCTTAGTAGGCCACCGAAGATAGTTTAACTGCGTAGTAACACAAATTTTTAATAACGCTTCTATTCGTTTCAACTCTGAAGAGGAGAATACACATTATGAAACTCAACAAACGGTTTCTTTTTACATTGAGCGCCGTCGCGCTCGCCATGTTCATGGGAACATCAGTATCAAATGCTCAAATCTGGGCACGTTATGATGCTGAAATTACCAATCAATTCTTTAATCCGCTTGCTGCAGCTCAGGTGCTTCCACCTCAGTCTTTTCAGACATTCGCTAATGTCGTTGATCCTGATGATGGAGTCGCAGTTGACATTCCAACTGGATTTGCATTCGATTTCAACGGTAACCTCTATAGCACAGTAAATATCTGTGTGAATGGTTGGATGACAGTTGGAACAAAGGAAGGTCATCCAGTACCTACCATTACGAATGACAAATTTTTTCTTTTCTTGCAGAACCGTCCGAATAATGTGATAGCACCTTACTGGGGCGATCACTACTACAGACAGCTTTCTGACGTAGCACTCGGCTTCAAGCAATCAAAAATTCAATATACAACAGCTCTAGTTGCAGATCCGAACGTTAATGCGTTGCCAGGTTCATTTCTACATACATTCACTGTTGAGTGGAAAGACTTGAACATCAATGATAAGACGAACATCAACTCGATTGCTACCTTCCAGGTAAAAATCATCGAGAACCCAATGGCAAACGATGCGAGCGTACCTGATAAGCGTGCACTCATCGAATTCCATTATGGACCGATTGGTAATAACGGTAACGTGAAGACTCAAGGTTGCGTTGTTGGTATGAATGACAGCCTCGGGCTTTCCCATTTGAACGCACTTTTCCAATCTTCATTCTCGAATGGTGAACCAATTCGTTTCAATGTTGATTCACTTACGTCATGCTGGCCACCAGCAAGTTGCTTGCCTGGTCGTGTAATCACATTCTCACCTTGGGGTGTAGGCTCGCTCGCACAATGGGGTGATGGAGATGCAAATCTTACGCAGATTGATCCTAGTGCTCTACCACGTACACGTTTGAACCAGAATCTTTTCGTATCATTGGCTGATGCTGATCTTATTCTTCAATCAGTAGCTCAAGCTTATCCAGCAATGGATAGCGTTGAAGGTCGTGGAGCTTTCCATGGTGATGCTAATCATAACGGTCAATACACCAACCCGGCTCACCCAGGTTACTTCTTTTACAAAGTAACTTCTTATGATGCCGCTTATATTCTTATGTACCTTGCTGCTAAGATTCCAGTATTGCCTTGGGCAATTCCACTTCCAGTTCCATCGTGGAAAGAAACTTCTACCGATGTTACAAACATCTCTGGAATCACAGCTGATGCAAAGTCAATTCGCATGAAGGGTAATACAGCTTTAGTCCCACTCGTTCTTCATGGAACAGTTAACGGACCAGTTGGTGCTGAAATGACAGTAAGCAGCCTTAACCCAACAGCTATGCAGTTCGTTGGATCTGAATCTGATTCTAAAATCATGATGACAAGTAATGGCCAGACTGGTAAGCTTGTTCTTGCTGCGAGTGGCATCTTCAATGATGGCGACGTACTTGGATATTTACAGTTCAACGTTGGTTCAAAAATCCCAGCGGACTTTGAATTGACCAACGTCATGATTAATGACCAAGCTTACAGCTCAACACGATCGACTCTCTCAGTATCTGGAGTAGCTTCTGACGCGACTTCGGGATTCTCAGTTGAGCAGAACATGCCGAATCCGTTTATACTTTCGAATTCAGCATTCACAACAATCCGCTTTAATTTGACGGCTCCGCAGAATGTAACAATCCGAGTATTTGATATACTTGGCAAAGAAGTTCGCTCACTTGCAAGTGGCGAAACTTTCGCAGCCGGTCAGAATTCTATTAACTGGGATGGCCGCGACAATGCAGGCTTAGCGGTTAGTGCAGGTGCATACTATTACCAAGTCACTGCTGGCAATCAAATCCAGACAGTAAAGTTGGAAGTTGCTCGATAAAAGTTTTTTGTGGGGTAGTTCTTCATCGATCTACCCTACTAAATAAGTTCTTTGACAAATGACAGTGAATAGAAAAAATCGTCAGATATTTTTTTTGACGATTATTCTGATTCTTAATCCAACGTTCGTATGGTCGCAAAGTAAAAATATTTTGCGCATACACTTTGAAACGGCAAGAGTAAAGGCAGGTACGAAAGATGTGGTGCTTAACGCATTCTATAAAATAGAGGCGCATCACCCATATACTTTCACAGGGTTTGATTACGCATTCAATTACGATCAAACGTTACTGCGCCCGACGACAGCTTTCTTTCAAGGTACTGCTTCAGAGAACGCCGCTTTTGCCCATGGGAATCCGGATGTAGCGAATAACATATACCATGTGTTAGTATCGAATTTTCCGGCATCGCTTGATACAAATAATCATACGCTATTTCAGATTTGGTACACAATCAAATCCGACGTAGTAGATTCGGCAATGATTGCACCTATCAAGTTTGCGTTAGATGATTCTGACGGAATAGATAGCGTCTTCATTGATAACGGTGCATGGGATTCAAAATTTGCGTGGCATCCTTTTGGAATACTTTTCAAGGATACTACGAAAATTCAACCGCCGCCACCGAATAAGGCTTCGTTGCATTTTACCGCTGGCGATATTAATATCCCTTCGGACTCGATAAGAACGTTATCTTTAAACGTCGGTGCAATTGATAGTTCGCATATTCGATCGATGCGGTTGGAATTCGACTTAGACACCTTAGTTTTTGATTCGGTAAGGATTCTTAAAGGAACGTTATTGCAGTCGGCGAACATGTTTCCGGAAATTCATTTACCGCATGTGATTGTTTCCATTTCTACGTTGGATTCTTTTATGCATGGCAGCGGAGAGCTTTTACGTTTAGAAATACGTTCTAAACACCGTACTGATACGGTATGTAGTAAAATCGAGCTCCCGAAGCTATCGGTTTTGAATACTGACGCACTCTTCGATACTGCATATTTTGATTTAGGAAGTATCTGTGCCTTTGGAAAGCCCAAAGTTGACACGACAACAAAAGGAGTTTTAAGTTTTGAAGATTTGCAAAGTGATTTAGAAGTGTTTCCGAATCCAGCAAGATCGTTCGTTAAGATTTGGAGTGAGGGTGCTACGAAATTCTCCATTACAATCTCGGATTGTTTGGGGAAGTCAATAGTCCAACAGGAGAGCGGAGAGATGATGCAAATAGACGTTTCTCATTGGACGAGTGGCATGTACGAAGTAGAAGCGGTTAAACTCGGCAAATCGCAAGCTCCGACACGACAACGGAAGAAATTTTTTATCGTTCACTGACATTTGTTCACAAAACGCAGGGAAAACGCAGTAAAACCCTTTGATGAGTGTAACAATCTAACAAAACCATAGTTTTTAGACATACATCTATGAAACTGAATTTAACAATAAGTAAGGAGAAATCGGCAATGCGTAAGCTTACCAGCTTTGCGGCTATCGGAGCGTTCGCGCTTTTGGTGACCCTCATTTCGACCCAGCGTACATTCGCTCAGTCGGGATTATTCAACTATGTCCCATACCCAACGATTTCGCTCAACCAAGAGGATTACTATTCCGATGCACAATTCCTTGTGCCGGATGCTCTTCCTGGTGGCGAACGCTACTTCCTCGTACCAGTCTTCATCTTTAATGGTGTTGACCCTACGATGAACCCAAATACAGCTAGCCAGCTCCCTCCGGGACCGGGTGGTCGTGTATTTGGCGTTGACGGTCAATTCCTTGAGCCGATTCGTAGCTTCGAGTTCCAAGTTGCTTACCCAAATCAGGCTATTGAGCTTGATCAGAACCCTGCTCACGGCTCCCCAATTATGACAGTTGGACCGACGAAGTCGTCTAATGCTGAGAATACATTAGCTTCATCGTTCTATTTCCACTATGCAGAGCAATCTGCTAACGATATTACGAATCCTTATAACCGTATCATTCGTGTTACCGCAGCAAGTGAAGTGCCGTTGAAGCAGACGATTCCAGTTGTAGTAGATTCATCTACTGTCCTCTGCTATCTCCGTTTCCATGTCATTCCAAACTGGACGGTGAATACTGCATTGTTACAGCTCGATACAGCTAAATTTGCTGATCACTTAGGTGATCCACAAAACGATCCGAATAATTATCGCCGTGGAAACCTCGGTGGCCATAAAGATCAGATTCGTGGTCGTCTTCCTGTTGCAATTACAGCACAGCCAACAATTGAGCTTCGTCCGTTCTCTCTCTTCAATACAACTGACGGAAAGAATTATGACTTGTTGCCGCAGTTCGTTTTTGATCCAGCTGATCCAACCGCTAATAATTCGGTTGTTCAGTTGCAGATTGATAACGCGCAGGGATCATCACGTATCACGAATCTTAATATCGTGACTGATGAGACATGGCTTAGCGTTGGCTTGACTGCCGGCAGCCAGCAGAAGTCTATCTTCTTCTCAAGCATAACGAACTTTAACACGCAGAACCAAATCATCTTTGACGTGAAGACAATGTTCATCAGCGTCAATGCAGCTGGTCTTGCACCAGGTGTATATACTGGACATGTTACGATGACAAGTGATGGCGCAAGCAATTCGCCACTTCGCTTGAAAGTGACTCTCATCGTGAGAGCGCATCCAAATGAATCGAATACAAACGGCGGTTCGGGAATTCGTCTCAAACTTACGAATTCGTGCACACCAACATGTACAACGACTATTGCTTTTGGAACGGCTAATGCAGATTTAGGTATTCCAGATGCTTCAGAAGGAATTGACATCCTTTATGGTGAGACACCATTCCAGACTACAGATGCTGCTGCCGCATTGGCAGATGCAAATGCCGCAAAGCATTGCTACGCATATTTCCAGCCACTCAATCCAGGGCTTGAGCCAGCGTACCAACAGAATCCAAATCTTCTCGGTACAACACGTGACTTCCGTTCACGTACAGCCGACAGCACACTTTTCTACAAAGTTGTATTTAACACAGGTGGCCCTCTATGCTACCCAATGAGTGTTTGCTTCGACCCACTTGATTTGCCGGATGGTGCACGTTTTGTCATCCGCGACATCTACAATGGATCAAAATTCTCATACGATATGCGTGAGGCAACTCAATCAGGTAATTCGAAGTGCGTTACTATTAGCGATGCTAATATCAATGCGTTCATTATTGAGTACACTCCAGCACGTGTCGGACAGACCGTTGCATTGAAGCAGAGAAGCTGGAATTTCCTTTCTCTTCCAGTTATGCCTTCAGATTCCAGATCTATCAAGGTTCTTCCGAATGCAGTAGGATCACCGATGGCTTATGGATCGAATGCGGGTTGGACTAGCGCAGATAATCTTAGGTTCGGCGTTGGATATATGGCTCGTTACTCAACTGTCCTTGATGGCCCAGTAAATGGTGCACGTTCATTGAGCGTTGGTGATCTTGAGGAAGTAAGAGTTCATGAAGGTTGGAATGCAGTTGGAGCTGCAAGCTTCCCAACATGTATTGAACAGACAGCTGTTGGTGTTGCACCTCAAACCACGTTCTTGACGTCGGTTCCTGGTGGCCCACTTACACCTTCGTTCACTTCAGATTTCTTTGAATACACACCAGGTCGTGGATACTCAAGCGCACAGTACTTGCTTCCAGGACATGGCTACTTCGTAAAAGTATCTGATGAAGCTGATTATCATGTTCGTGTATCTGCTAACTGTAAAGCAGTTGCAGAGCCAAATGCAGAGTTACGCTCTGAGTTGGTAAAGGTAAGCGTTCGTGATGCTGATCAGAATGGTCAAGAGCTTTACTTCGGAAATGTAGTAAATGCACAGAAGAAGGATTTTGAAATGCCTGCTTCGTTCACAGATTTCGATGCACGTTTCGTTTCGACAAACGGTATGTTCTCACCAGTTGGTGATCAGCATACAGTTAAGCTCGCTTCGAAGAACTACCCAGTCGCTATGAATTTCGACAACGTAGTTGGTACAGTTGAAATACGTGACATGAGCGGCAAGCTCATCGGTACAGCAACCAATGGTGGTACAGTAGTCATTGCTGATAATTCAGTAAAGTCTGTTGTCCTTTCATTGAAGGGTTCAACTTCAGTTGATGCTTCGGGATTTGCACTCAATGCTAACTATCCAAACCCATTTGGAACATTGACAAGCATTGGTTACACAGTACCTGCAGAGACATTCGTAACGATTACCGTGACAAATGCTCTCGGTCAGGTTGTTGCAACTCCGGTCAATGCAGTAGTAGCAGCTGGTACACACTCAGTCAACTTCGACGCTTCGAACTTGGTTGATGGTACATACTTCTACACAATCCATGCTGGTAACTTCACTCAGACAGAGAAGATGACAGTTACAAAGTAAACTGAATCTCCGATTCGGAGATAAGTGAAATCTTTTTGAGAAACGGAAGTTAGTATCTATACTGACTTCCGTTTTTCTTTTGAATACACGCTATATGACTAATCGTTACGCATTCTTTTGGCTGTTCATAAGTGCAGGATTATTTCCCGTGATTGGCTCTGCGCAAGAGTTCGGATTGAAGGTAAATCTATTCCGGAATGATGCTGGAGCATCTCCGATTCGGACGGTCGCTATTGGCTACGATCCGACTGCTGCAGACTCGTTGGAGGATAATGTAAGTGGTACACAGACCAGGCATTGGTATCCAGAGCTAAATGGGGAGCAATTTCTCCCGCCACTTTTCGGCGATTTTGATTTCAGACTTACCGGCAATTACATCGGTAGATTTAAAGACATGGAGGATGGCTCTAGCGTTGATGTAAGACGTAAACCGATCGATTCAAACTTCGTTCTCAAGTACGAAATGGATTTACTCGAGCAGAAGTATTCCAAGGCAAGGCTTGAGTGGGTTACCAGCTCGATTCCTGTAAATGTGCGGCATCTATACCTCTACTCATTTCAAGATACGATAACCCCGGCTCTGGATATGAAGGTGACTTCAAGTTTAACGTTGACGAATTCTTCGGAGATGCAACGGTTTAGCTCGATGATTATTAAGTTAGTCTATAGCACGAGTGATGCAAGTGTTCGCGACAGATCTGAATCCTTAGCAAATATTTCGCTTTATCCTAATCCTGCGTCTTCAGATGTATCTCTCTCATACTCGTCAAATACTGAGGGTAGTGGCACTATAATCTGTTATGACAT
This sequence comes from bacterium, assembly GCA_037143335.1. Taxonomy (GTDB): domain Bacteria; phylum Bacteroidota; class Ignavibacteria; order Palsa-1295; family Palsa-1295; genus PALSA-1296. Next base: position 324,531 of record JBAWZA010000001.1, read on the forward strand.
GCTCGGTAGGCAAGTGTTCGTCAAGCGCGTGAGCCTCTGGCGGGCTACTAATGTTATTAATTTGGAGAGGTTATTATTTTCGAGTGGTCCCGGCCTGTACACCATCCGGGTGGAACAGTCGAACGGCTCGAAGATCGAAACTCAGACCCGATCACTGATAATCCTGTAACATATATTGGCAAAGACCAAAATTCCCTCCGAGGGTGCACTCTTCTCGACACCTGCAGTGAATGAGACGAAGGTGTCTGATGGTGGAGCGAGCCAATTTACGGTGACTACCCTCACGAAGAACATTCGTGAAGTGCTCGAATCAAAATTCGTAGATGTCACTGTAGAGGGTGAAATCTCAAACTTTGTCTTCCATCGTTCTGGGCATCGGTACTGGGCACTGAACGACCCAAACGCCCAAATCTCCTGCGTCTTTTGGAAGACGAGGCAATTGAGTTACCAAATCGGCGATGGGCAGAAGGTTATCTGTCGTGGAAGGCTCACAGTTTACCCGCCACGAGGAAATTATCAACTGGATGTCTTCCAGGTGCGACCTGTTGGTGTTGGAGCCTTACAGGCTGCGTTTGAGGCACTGTTTAAGAAATTAGAATCCGAAGGCATCTTCGATGAGTCTCGGAAGCGACCCATTCCACGGTTCCCAAAGAAAATTGGCATTGTCACGAGTCCAACTGGGGCGGCGTTGTATGATATTCTGAATGTTCTTCGCAGGCGTTATCCCATCGCTCAAGTGCTTCTGCGACCGGTAGCTGTGCAGGGCGTTGGTGTTGAACTTGAAATTGCTCGCGCAATTCATGAATTCGGATTGCTTCCCATCGATGAACAACCGGATGTGTTAATTGTCGGCAGAGGGGGAGGTTCGCTTGAGGATCTTTGGGCATTTAACGAGGAGGCGGTAGCACGCGCCATCTTTGCCTCGAAGATTCCTGTCATTAGTGGAGTTGGTCACGAAGTAGATGTCACGCTTGCCGATTACGCTGCCGATCTTCGTGCCCCGACGCCAACAGCGGCTGCCGAGCTAGCCACGTCGGATCGGAACGAGTTGCTATCATCAATTCGGTCAACTGCGTCGGTAATGAATTACCTGACAAGAAATCGGATGAGTGATCTCAAGAATGAATTCAGAGCGAATTATTCCGTTGTTGAGTTGCAAGGTATTCTGGCAAAGACTTTGGCACAAAAGGAAGATACCATCCAACTCGGTGTGAAACAGATGCAATCATCGTTCTCGCATTTTTTGGAAATATCGACAGCACGGACAGAAAATTATCGCTCAACACTTGCGGCACTTAATCCATACGCAGTTTTAGACCGAGGCTACTCAATCATCCAAGATCAGGGCGGCAAGCTTATATCTAAAGTAGCGGAAATACCGACTGGTTCGGAGATGAAAATCATTTTCTCCGACGGGACTATCGGTGCAAAGCGAACGGCTTAAGTTGAGGCAATGTTTAGCACCAAATGCGAATTAAAAAAGATATAGAAGGTATCGCCTCATTCGAAACAGAATTCGATAGGCTTGCAGTGATTGTCGGAAGTCTGGAAGAGGGGAATATCCCACTTGAGAAAATGCTCAAGCTCTACGAAGAGGGGACTCTACTCGCCGCAAAATTATCGGAGACTCTGAAACAAGCAGAGTTGAAAGTCCGGACGCTCTCAAAAGTACATGAAGAGTTAGTGAGCTTTGAAACAACGGAGTTCGACGAAGAGTAAGACAAAAGGAATTCATACGATTAACGTAACGAACAGACCTCAACGGCGATGACAGATTTTCAACAGTATCCATTCCTGAAGGATATTTCCACACCTGAAGACCTCAGAAAATTATCCGAGAATGATCTCCGCGGAGTATCGGATGACGTTCGCGAATTTCTCGTTGATACTATTTCCCAGATTGGTGGCCACTTCGGTGCAGGCTTAGGAGTTGTCGAATTATCAGTTGCACTCCACTACGTATTTAATACACCAAAAGATAAATTGGTGTGGGATGTCGGGCATCAGGCGTATCCTCATAAAATCTTAACGGGCAGAAAAGAACGGCTTCATACTATTCGAAAAAAAGATGGACTTGCTCCGTTCTTGCGAATGGATGAAAGCGAGTATGATGTATTCGGTGCCGGGCACGCATCAACCTCAATAAGCGCTGCACTCGGTATCGCAACCGCACGCGATTTTTCGGGCGATGATTACAAAGTCGTTGCCATCATTGGTGATGGCTCGATGACAGGTGGTATGGCGTACGAGGCATTGAATAATTGTGGTCTTTTGAAAAAGAATATCCTCGTGGTGCTCAATGACAACCAGATGTCAATTGCACCGAACGTATGGTCGGTACATAATTATTTTAACGATGTAATCACTAACCCAGCTCTCCGTAAAATTAAAGATACGATCTGGGATCATTCAGGTGACAGAATCCGGCAGGCTGGAAGCAAAATTGTTGACGGGCTGAAGGCAACGTTCACACCTGGTATGCTCTTCGAAGCATTGGGCTTCCGCTACTTTGGTCCTATAAACGGGCATAATGTCATTAAGCTGGTAGAGATGCTTCGGTTTGTGAAGGATCAACAAGGACCGATACTGTTGCATGTGATTTCTGAAAAGGGCAAGGGCTACGCGCCAGCCGAGTCTCATGTACAAAGATTTCATGCTGCTGGGGGTGCGTTTGATAAATTAACAGGCGCTTCCATCGCAAAACCAGTTGCTACACCTTTGCCACCGGATTATACCAAGGTATTCGGAACGGCAATGGTCGAACTTGCAAAGTCTAATCCGCATATAGTAGGAATCACCGCAGCCATGCCCGATGGGACAGGGTTGAATTTGTTGCAAAAAGAATTGCCGGATAGATTTTTTGATGTCGGAATTGCCGAGCAACATGCCGTGACATTCGCGGCAGGTATGGCAACGCAAGGCTATACACCAGTCTGCGCAATATATTCAACATTCTTGCAGCGTGCGTATGATCAGATTATTCATGACGTTGCGATTCAGAATCTCAATGTTATTTTTGCAATAGACCGAGCTGGTTTAGTTGGGGCTGATGGGCATACCCATCACGGAATGTTTGACTTATCCTATCTCAGACTCATCCCCAACATGACGGTGATGGCACCGAAAGATGAACAGGAGTTGCGCGATATGCTCTACACAGCGTCGGAGTATAAACGCGGTCCGATTGCAATTCGCTACCCACGTGGTAACGGAATCGGTGTTGCCCTTGCCGCGAGCGGATTCAATACTATTCCAATCGGCCGAGGAGAAATATTACGCGATGGAAAAGATGCCGTCATCATAGGCGTCGGCCCAATTCTCTACGAGGCGCTAAAGGTATCAGATGATTTGATGCACGAGGGAATATCTGTTGCGGTTCTAAACGCTCGCTTCATAAAGCCACTTGACGAGGCATTGCTCGAGGGACTTGCCGCGCGATTTGGCCATATTATAACACTCGAAGAAAATGTAATCGCCGGAGGGTTCGGCAGTGCTGTTGCAGAATTTTACGCTTCGAGGGGGATACATGCCCACATGAAATTCTTAGGATTCAGCGATGCCTTCGTGGAACACGGTTCGCCTGCAGAGTTGATGGCAGAGCAAGGGTTGGATAGAGCCGGGATATTGAAAAGCGTACGGCAATTTATCGCCCAAAAAGATGAGATATCAGCGTCGTTGAAAAAAAAGTGATTTTTTTTCAACGAAATTTGTAACTTTGACTTTCTAAATCGTTTTATAAGGGAATCGTTTCGACCTCTCATCCGAAGCGCCCCTAAAAATATACTCCTCTCCCGTCAACCCACATTAGTGGGACAGACTGAGAGTCCGTCCTACTGCAGACTAACAACTAAAAACTTCCACCCGCAAGTAATCCAATTACAATTTCTGTTACATTTGTCGAACTAATTCGTAGATTTAGTGTATTATAAAGGCTGTACGAAACAACATACTATTTGATAAATACGATGACTAATTTGAAGAGATTTTTTGTCTTAGCCACCATCTTACTCACCTCTGACTTGCTTGCTCAAGGAATTCAGCCTTCTGAGAGAAACGAGGATTTTGACGATGGAGCGCTCCAACGTGCGCGGAATGCATATTTCTACGACATTCGCACCAGTGGCGAGGAAAAAGATTTGACCGTCATCAACCAAAAAGAATATGATGCGATGATGAGTATGGAGAATCGTAACTCCTTCAAAAGCCTGAGTAATCCGGCTTGGATTCAGATTGCTGGAAGCCAGGAAAATCATAACAGTGGCAGAATCCGCGACATCGTAGCTGATCCTGCAAATCCAAATACGGTATATGTCGCAACTGGTTCGGGTGGTGTATGGAAATGTCAAGATATCACCTCAAAACCAACAAAATGGATTGACCTTTCTGAGCGTCTCCCAACTTTATTATGCGGTGCGATGGCACTTGATCCCAAGAATCCGAATATTCTTTTCCTCGGCACGGGTGAATCTCCAAACGACGGATATAAGTATATGCCCGGAGCGGGAATTTTTAGAAGCACTGATGCTGGAAACAATTGGACAAGTGTTGCTCCAACTACTAAGGCGGGTGGTGTGTGCACTCAGATTCTGATAGATTCTATTGACTCCAAAGTTATTTACGTAGCTACTGCTTCGTCGTCAGGATTATTAAAATCCACCGATGGTGGAGATACTTGGCGGAAACTTACGAAGCTCACGATTTCCCCAACGTCGATCGCCTACAATGCCAAGAATCCACTTACGCTTATCGTATCGGGATACGGTAATATCTATCGCAGTGTTGATTCGGGCGCAACGTGGACGAAAACCATGACAGGCATTACAGGCTCAGTAGGTGCAGTGAGCGTTGCGAATGCTCCTGGGAATGCGAATTTATTCTATGCTACAGTGAGCACCGGAAACGGAGTATTCAACGGGCTTTTCATGTCAAACGATGGCGGAGTAAATTGGAAAAAGATGAGTGGCTACGATGCTACTCTTCCCGGATCGAATAAGAATATAAACCCTCTTGCACGACAAGGTGATTGGTGTAATAGTATCACTGTAAGGCCATCCAATCCGAAACAAATCTTTGTTGCAGGTTTAGACACGTACATGTCGAATGATAGTGGTGTTACTTGGACACAGATTACGGATTGGAATCCTGGTATGCATACCTATCCCGGAAATTACGTTCATGCGGATCACCATCGCATCCTCTTTATCGGCAATACGCTTTATGATTGTGGTGATGGTGGGCTTGCAAAAGCAAGCGCTCCGTTCATTAATGCTTGGAGTACTGATTGTAATCACGGACTCTCCACATTACAATTCGTTGGTGTCGCAACAGATAAGAATTTTACGTTCGTTACAGGTGGTTGTCAAGATAATTCTACAAATAGAGCGTCAATCAATGACACGACATTTACTCAGACACGTGGTGGCGATGGCGGCAGGGGATGGGTCTCGTCGAATGACCCTTCTATTGTTTATACCACATACGTTCGCACAACATTCTATCAGTCCACAGATAGCGGAAAATCTTTTCCTGGAGCTAATCTTATCGAGCAAAATACAGCACTTTACCGAATTGATGAGTCCGGCTTTGGCAATGGGGAAGGATCACCTTTCTACCCTGCCTATGATGTTTCTCGTGATGGTGAGATTGTTGCATTCGGAGGGAATTCGCACATGTGGATTAGCACAACAGGTGGAAGCGATGAATTTACGGCAGTTCCTCCTTCGGCAAGCACGAAAATGGGGACATATGTAAATGCAGTCCATGTTTTCCAAGGTGAAGACGCTACGAATTACATGTGGTCGGCGGCAGGTAACAATGTGTGGCGTTCCGTTGACCAAGGTAATACTTGGGTAAGTAAAAGTGTCGGCGAAGCAGTGTATGGAATCACATCAAATCCCAAGAATCGCAATGAAGTGTATGCTGTTTCTCAGGGTGTCGGTGCTACACAAAAACATTTTTTCAAGAGTAGTGATGGAGGAGCCACCTTTACCTCACCTGCTACAAACTTCCCAAACATTGGATGCTGGTCGGTTGCAGTCAATCCGAATGATGGAATGCTTTTTGTCGGTACAGATAAAGGAGTTGTTTATTCATTCGATGGCGGAGTTACTTGGAATCCACTGATGAATGGTATGCCACTTGCTGAAGTATTATCTCTTACGTTACGAGGGGTAAATAATGACAAGCTTCTTGCTGGCACTTATGGACGTGGCGTATTTTGGATTGACATCGGGGCGCTTAAAGGCGTGGACCAAGGGAATGTAATTTCAGAACTTGCGCTTGACCCAGTATTCCCAAATCCACTCTCGTCACAGGCAGCATCGATTGGATTTAGCATCAAGAACTCCGGAGTCGTAACTCTCAAACTCCACGACGTACTCGGAAGAGAAGTAAAGATTCTCGAAAAATCTTATTTCGATCAAGGAAAGCACTCGGTCTCGTTCGAGAAAAATAATTTACCCACTGGTACCTACTACATTATGCTGACATCGAACGGCCATTCGGTATCGCAGAAATTTGTTATAGAGTAATGTGCTGAGATTCGCACACTAAAAAAAAGGCAGTCTCACGACTGCCTTTTTTGTTAGCAAGATATTCAAATCACTAAGAGCCGAGAAGCTCGGCAAGCACGTCTTTGTGAATTACTTTTGCAAAAGATAATAATTTTGTCTCCTCGAAATCATTGGTAATCAGCTGTGCCCCAATGGGCAAGCCTTTCGAATCTAATCCGACAGGTACACTAATTGCAGGTGTGCCAGAGATATTCGCGCTTACGGTGAATATATCATTCAGATACATCGCCAGTGGGTCGCTGACCTTCGATCCTAAGGCGAACGCTGTGGTTGGTGTCGTCGGTGTCAGCAGTGCATCGCATTGTGCGAAGGCATCCGTGAAATCTTGTTTTATCAGCCTACGGACTTTCTGAGCGCGAGTATAGTAGGCATCATAATAACCTGATGAGAGCACATAGGTGCCGAGCATGATTCTTCTCTTGACCTCAGCACCAAAACCTTTCGAACGTGATTTAATATATGTATCATTGAGTGACTCGCTTCCTTCTGAGCGCAAGCCATATCGAATCCCATCAAAGCGTGCAAGGTTACTTGATGCCTCCGCAGTCGTCAAGATGTAATAGACGGCGATGCCATACTTCGTGTGGGGGAGCGAGACGTCAACAATGGTGCAACCAGCTGATTCAAGTTTTTTTCGTGTATCGTTGATGGCATCTAAAACATCAGGCTCGATGCCCTCACCGAAATACTCTTTCGGAATCCCGATGCGCATACCCGATACGTCTTTGTTTAACCCCAACGAATACTCTTCAACTGCGACTCTTGATGAAGTCGCATCAAGTGGGTCGCTCCCTGCCATCACTTCAAGAGCACGAGCGGCATCTTCAAGTGTGCGGCTGAATGTACCAACTGTATCGAATGAACTTGCGAAGGCGGTTAATCCGTAACGGGAAATTCTTCCATAGGTTGGCTTGAATCCTATTGAACCAGTGAAGGCGGCAGGTTGACGAATCGAACCGCCCGTATCTGTGCCAAGTGCTAAGCGCGCCGCGCCTGAGGCTACGGCAACGGCACTACCTCCGGAGGAGCCGCCTGGGACACGAGTTATATCCCAAGGATTCAATACAGGTCCGTATGCAGAGTTTTCATTCGATGAACCCATCGCAAATTCATCCATATTGGTTTTGCCGACAAATATAGCTCCCGCATTCTGAAGTCGGCGGACACATGTTGCCGAGTAGAGGGAAGTAAAGTTTTCGAGAATCTTCGAACCGCAAGTTAAGTGCGTGCCTTGAAGGGCAAATACATCTTTGATTGCAACGGTAAGCCCGCCCAATCTTCCATCGGTTTGCGAGTATCGTCCTTCATTGAATACTTCTAAGAAACAATTAAATTTATCGTTCAAAGAATTTGCGTTCTCGATTATCGTCATTTTTCTCTAAGGGTGTGTTACGATGTTGCACTCTCGGCGTACGACCATCATTTTCTGATTGTGCCGATTGGTGCAATTTGAAGAAACATAGTCGTGTTTTGATTTGTCGCAATGTATTTTCGCAAGTTTCCGATTGTTTTCCTTTTGCTCGCAGTTGCTGCGCAGTATTCGTTCGCCCAAACCGAACTACAGCGGAGCCTTGGTAAAAAACCACATCTTGCCTTAGTGCTTTCCGGTGGCGGAGCGCGGGGGTTCGCGCATATTGGTGTGCTCGAGATTCTCGACTCGGCACAGATTCCTTTCGATCTTATTGTCGGCACAAGCATGGGTGCTATCCTTGGGGGGCTATACGCAGCGGGGTATTCACCGGCTGAATTAGAACGGATGGCAATCAAGACAAATTGGGGCGACGTTTTTAATCTGTCGGATGATTCGCACAGGCCTGAACGATCGTTTGGGAAAAAGGATGAAAAATTATCTTTGCTCTCGCTCCGGTTCAACGGTTTTATCACACCAGTCCTTCCGCAGGCGATTTCGTCGGGGCAACGACTGACGATGCTTTTGAACTCACTGGTTATCGGTTCTCCGTTTGGAATCGAAGATGATTTTTTGCATAACATGAGGGTGCCGTTCGTCTCGCTGGCAACTGACATTGTCACCGGTTCGCGTCGCATTCTTACACATGGTGATCTCACTGGTGCAATTCGTGCAAGTGCTACTGTACCACTACGGTTTAATCCACTTGCAAAAGATTCGGCATTGTTGGTTGATGGCGGACTGCTATCGAACATCCCAGTTGATATCGCTAAAGATTCAGCCTCCGCCGATTTTGTGATTGTATCTAATACAACCGCAGATCTCCGCAATCGATCTGAAATTACATCTCCGTTTGATGTTGCCGATCAAGTCATTACGTTGATGATGAGAAAGGAAAATCTTGAGGCAATGAAACGTGCCGACGTTGTCATAACACCTGAACTTGAACATGGCAAGCCCGATGATTTCAGTAATGCTAATCTCTACATTCAAGCCGGCAAAGAGGCAGCTCGAAAATCACTTCCTCAGATTAGAGCACTTTTAGACTTGCCGGTATCAAGCTCGGAGACACTTCACTCAGTTGATGATAACATTCTTTCCTCAGTGATAACACAATGCCGAATCATTTCACGACTACGACTTGATTCATTGCAATCTTATGGACAGCTACTGATAGGGAAGTCGTTTTCTAAAAATTCATTCAAGAAAATTCTCGAGATACCGCTCTTGGCTTATATGCGAAAGCTCGGCTACTCGCTCGCTCGGATTGAAAGTGTTCGCATTGACCCAATAGCGCAACGTGCAGATATCTTTCTTGACGAAGGCAGAACCGGACTTATCTCTGTTAAGGGCTTATCGTCAGTAAAGGAAGCATTGGTAAAAAATGAATTCTCGATTTCCACTGGTGATATTTTCAGACTTAATGCTGCCGAATCGGGGATTCGCAATCTTACAGCGACGGGATATTTTTCATTCGCTAGCCTTGAACTCATTCACTCACCATACTGGACTGGTACTCGCTTTTTTTCTTCCAGCGATACGAATCTGCCTCGACTGACACTTCCAGCACCATCGCCATCGTTAACGAATTTACAAATATCTGTCACCGAACGTGCGACTCAGATATTACGATTAGGAGGTTTTGCTGACAATGAGTTCGGAGGGCAATTCTCGATGCAATATGCGAACGAGAATCTTTTTGGGTATGGGACGGAAGTGTCCTTAACGGCAGGCATCGGAAATTCCTCGCGCTATGCAATTGCACGGATGAGTACACCCCAATTATTTTTCTCTTTCACTACATGTGATTTTGAACTCTACGGAGGTTTTGCTGATATTCCTACTTACTCTCTGCGTCCGGATGTGCCGAGCGGAAAGATTCGGACTCAGGTAAGCGATGTCCTCCGCGAAGAACGGGATATTGGCGGTAGGCTCAGGCTTGGCGGAGAAGTTTCGAGGCTTGCGCTTCTGACAGGTGAAATTCGCGTTGAACGACAACGAAGTTCTTCTACCAAAACTCTTGCACCTGTTGAGCTTGAACAAACACTCACGGCACTTAGAGGTGAACTCACGGTTGACAGTCGCGATGATGGCGATTTTCCACATGAAGGCACACTCATCAAATCAAATTACGAAATAGGTACAGGACTCCTTGGCGGTGCGAAGCGGTACACAAAAATATTTGCTACGCTTGAACCGAGTCTACCTGTGAGCAGGTTGCACACATTTATTCCTAAGATTGCCATTGGCATCGGAGATCGAACTCTACCCAGACTGGAGCAATTCGACTTGGGGGGAATAGAAAGTTTTTACGGACTCAATGCCTTCGCACTCCGTGGCAAACAAATGGTTAAGGGTAGCTTGACATACCAAGTTGCGATACCCGATGCGTTGTTCTTCCCGACGTTTGTGTCATTCCGCTACGATCTCGGAGCTATGTGGGTCGAGCCGGAGTCCATCAAATTCAGAAATTTTATTCACGGAATCGGTGCACAAGTAGGCTTCAAGACTCCAATCGGGATTGCACGATTCGCCATCGGGGAGAATTTTCAATTTGCTGAAAGCACTTCACACCCAGTGCTCTTCAACAGTCCAATTTTCTATTTTTCAATCGGAGCGAAGCTATGAACATCATAATCACGGGAGCCTCAAAGGGAATAGGTCTTGCAATCGCACACCGATTGGCTATGCAGACATCAACGACTCACTTCATCGGCTTATGTTCTCGCGAAGAGTCAGCTATTGCTGGCGTTGCGTCTGTGCTAAAAAAAGATTTCCCTCAACATCAGTATTTTGCTCAAGCTTGTAATGTCGGGAATGAAGGTGAAGTAAATGCATTTGTTTCTGAATTCGAGTCGCGGTGCGGAGCGGTTGATGTGCTTATTAATAATGCAGGCTTCGGTATATTTAAGCCCATTACATCTATACTCAAATCCGAATGTGATTCCATGCTTGCGACAAATCTCCGCGGTCCTTTTCTTTTTAGCCGTGCGGTACTTCCGAAAATGCGAGAGAAAAAATCGGGCACAATTCTCTCGATTTCCTCACTCGCGGGGAAGCATGGTTTTAGTGGAGGTGCCGCATACTGTGCTTCGAAATTTGCGCTTCGAGGGATGATGCAATCCCTTTTTTTAGAGGTACGGTCGGATAATATCCGAGTAGTAACGATTAATCCGGGGAGTGTAGAAACAGGATTTTATAAGTCAGAGAAAGCAACGTCTTCGACGCGTTCCACTAATGCTTTGCATGCAGATGACGTTGCGGCGTGTGTGGAGTTGGCACTCGGATTACCGATCAACGCCGATATAACCGATTTGGATGTAAGACCCACGAACCCGAAGGGTTAATAATTTCTGGGGGAAGCAGACAATACTTGTTAAAAACCACTAATTGAACAGCCGGAGCCTGTAACAAAATCATTTTTCTGGTGTTATTAAAGGTGCGTAATCTAAAGCCCCCACAGTTCAAAATTTTCGAGATCGTTTACTGAACGACCTCGTTTTGTTGCTTGTTTATCGGTTTCATAACTTTATACTTTAGGGCTAACTCCATATTTCATGCTGACGGCAAACACTCGTTTAAGAAATCTCACCTTACGGGACCTGTTTTCCCTCGCTCTTTTCGTAATTATTTTCCAAATCGGCTCGACAACGACCCCGTTGGCGCAGTGGAAAATTGCTACGCCACGTGATACCACGTTCATTCCGGCAAATCGGAGCACTCTCACGACAGCAAATAAGTTTGCACTCACCCCGGGAGTTGAGATGTGGGTTCAAGCATCGAATACATTTACAGAAATTGACGGACAGACCACGTTTGGAATTGATGCAGCTTATACCTATTCCGTCAATGGCGTTCATCTATTCCCCGAGGTATTGAACCCCCCAAGCTATGATGGAAAATCACATCAGTACAAGCTGATGGTCACGACCATCCCGCTCTTAGTTGTGAATCCATTTGCCCCGATTGAGAATACGTATCAATCCAATCACGTTTATACAACCCATGTCCCTTGCCAAGGCAACAAGCTGCAATTCCAGATCGTCAATGACAAGCCCGGTGACTATGCAACTGCGACCGGGGGTATAAATCTTTTATTGGCACGTTGGACTGCAGGAATTGCGCTCGAAACTCCTGTTGTAAATTTTCCTGCAGTGCTGATTGGTACATCTCAATCGATTCTCGATTCCATTGAGAGTTACGGGCTTGATCCGTTACAGGTCGATAGTATCAAGATCGAGAATGCTTCTGTTAATGGTGATTTTAGTTTTATTTCAGAACATGATAAACGGTTCACCTTGGCCACGGAGCAGACAAATGAAATAAAAATTGTCTTCTCACCTAGTGTACGTGGATTAGTAACAGCAGAACTTCATATCTATTCTCACAATGCTGATCCTGGTAGCAGAATCAAAGTAATTATCCTCAGCGGCACTGGCATCGCTCCGAGTTTTGGTGTCGGTCCTCACATCCTGGATTTTGGCAAAGTGAGAGTAGGCTACCCGGCTACCGGGTATACCAACGTCTCGAATGGTACTGGAAATACACCGCTTCACGTTACTGCACAAAGCAATTACAAACAAGTTTTACCCGCGCCAACACCGCTTGCATTTAACTTCGGTTTCCCTACTCCGCCGATGATCATCACCGAAGGAAGTATCGGACAAATCCGGACAGTTTTTAGTCCGTCTATTAAAGCAAAATATGAGGGTTGGCTACAAGTCCGAGGGGATAATGTTCCTCCAGACTCAGTACATATTTTTGGTGAGGGTGCAAAACCTGAACCTGTACTGATGCCAGTTCCGAAGAATGACACGATCTTTTTTGGGAATGTATTCCAAGGAAATTCGAGTCCGAAGATTGAATTGCTAAAAAATACTGGCAATTGGACTACATCGGTGATTCTCGCTGAGCTATGGGGACCACAAAAAGCAGCTTTCAGCTTTTTCCCTTCGGATACGGATTTCATCGTAGAACCTGATTCGTCAAGGGCATTTACGATCACATTCCATCCGAACATTGGGTCGATTAACTATAACCTCATTCACGCATATCTCCGTCTTCACTACGATGACAATAGTATTGACACTGTCGTCTTGGTTGGCACTGAGGTGAAGCCAATGGTGACAAGCTCAAACAAATTTTATGATTTTGGAAAAGTACGGATTGGACTTGCGAAAAAAGCAGATGTTACCTACCTTACTAATCGAAGTGATGCTGTAGAGACCACACCGACTGAATATATTTTACCTTCCGGTCCGTTCAGTGAAGTTGGTGTTGTCGGGAAAATGAAGCCTCTCCAAACCTTGCCTGTGACGTGTATATTCGCACCAAAAACTCCGGGGCCTGCTTCAGCATATTATTACGATTATAGTGGCGGAAGGTTAGATTCGGTTCTGTTGACTGGTATCGGTGCTGTGGCCAAATCAATTTTTAATCCCAATCCGATTAGCTACGGAGTTGTCCCGTCGAAAACACAACGTAAAATCATAACAACCTTGCGCGACTCTGGTGATTTTGAATTGGTAATTGATTCAATCCGAATTGTTGGTGATACGTCATTCCATTTGGCGATAGTTCCGAATGGACTTACACCAGCAATACCGCCAGCGGATACGCTGCATCCTGACTCTTCAATTCAAATCGAAGTACGTTATATGAATAACGATCTCACGGGAGCGGTTCACCAAGCAACGCTTTGCGTTTACTATCACGATGGCTCATCGGATTGTATTCCACTCGAGGGAATTGAGGAAGCTCAGTATCTTCAATTTGCTCAGCCTTCGGTTGACTTCGGAAAGGTGCGCATCAATACATCGGCTACAAAGTCGGCTTTGTATCACAATGGCTCCAACAAAGCACTTTCTGTTGGCACTGAAACAGTGACTCCAATTGGTGGTCCATTCTCGCTTACCAAAGGTCTGCCACCAGTGAATGCGCAATTAAATGATAGTTCGAAAGTGCAATTTCTACCGACTTCAAAAGGTATCTATACTGGTTACTTGCATGCTACAGGCGGGGACATTAGAACCGATTCGATTCAACTTCGTGGGATAGGTGCGGCTCCGTTGCCATTCTTTTCCACCCTTGAGCTTAAGTTTGGGATCGTTCCTATTTCAGGATCCTCAACATTGCCATTGACCCTAAGCGATACTGGTGATTGGCAGGCTGAAGTTGTGAATATAGAACTCATTGGGAATAATAAAGATGAATTCAGCTATATCAAACAGAGTGTTGGCTTTACAACACGTGATACGATCGAAGTCTTAAAGTATTCCACATATCTGGTCACATTCAAGCCCACAAAGGTGATAGTTTATCATTCTGCGCGTCTACGTTTTACATTCGATGATGGCACTACACAACCGGTGGAGTTGAATGGCTTAGACGAATCACCACAGATGGTAGTTGATCTTGATACAATTAATTTCGGTAAAGTTCGAATCGGTAAGCCAGTCACACCGGTAACAATAAATATTATTAGTACTGCTCCAAAAGATCTTTCGGTACAGTCAACAACTCTTATTACAACCGCTGCGGCTGGTACGTACGTTGTGACTGATAAATTTACTGGCACTGTCCCTGCTCCTCCTCTGGCAGTGCCGAGCCATACACTCTATCCATTGGATGTGCTCTTCACTCCGGCAAGTATCGGAGCATTTAGTGCGAAGTATATTGTATCAGGTCCGGACATGCTCGGTGGTAGCGATACGGTTTTTATCACAGGTATCGGCGGGGCACCAAGACCAATATTTTCGGAGATCACTTTGGATTTTGGTTCGCTCTTCCCAGGTTTCACTGGCGCGCGTTCGTTCACGCTTGCTGATAGTGGCAACATGGTGCTGAAAATTATTGCATGGACAATTGCTGGACCGAATGCTGGTGATTTCACACTTCGAACCATCCCTTCGGCATTTGATATTAAAGAGGATTCGACACTTTCATTCATTGTAGATTACAAAGCATCTACTCCGTACCAAATTCAACCACGAACGGCATGGATACTCTTCACGCTTGATGATAGCACAACGCTTCGTGTCGATCTCATGGCGCAAGACATTGCTCCTCTGCCAGTTGATCTGAGAACCGATGATGCACACGCTCGTCTTTCAGACTACGTCATCCCAAGCCTGCGTTTGGTCAATACCATTCCTGACTCACTTACAGTTCTTGACATTCAGGGTGTAATTACTTATGACCCACTTGTCGTTGATCTTGATCGCACTGGTATGCAATTGGGTGATGAACTCGTCCGACTTGGGAATTGGAAACTCACGACAAATGCTTCCGATCCTGTCGGAACAATTACTTACGAACTTAAGGGGACAGGTCAACCGCTCTCGAAAGCGGGTTCGCTATTGCGTTTGAAATTCCGTCCACATACAGGTGTGAAGCTTGGCTCGACAAGTCCACTTACCAATACAACGGTTTCATTCCCAACGCATCTTGAGCTTGCATTGCAATCGGTTGACGGAACAGTATTCATTGACTCAGCTTGCGGCAATACCCACCTTGAGTCGGGTACAGCAACGGCAAATATGGTTGACCATAATATGCCGAATCCGTTCGGAAAAAATTCTGGTGGGCAGACGCAGATACCATTTGATATTGGATTTGACAATACTCCTGTCACCATCCGAATTCTTGATGTATCAGGTCAGGAAGTAGCACGCCCAGTTGACAATGTGATCTTCGCACAAGGCAGATACACTACGCGCGTGGATGCTTCATCCCTGAACGCTAATGGCACTTACTTCTACGAATTCCGCGCCGGCGATGCAAAGCCCGTGTATATGAAGATGATGGTGAGTAAGTAAGATTGTCATACATTATTAATACTGTTAATCCTATTTAACCCATTGCCTCCCTCAACATTCCCAGATACTCATCTTGCATGACGGTGTACATACCGAATTGTTTGAGGTGGTCTGATTCCATTTGCGAATCTAAGAGCGTAAAACTATTTTTGCGGAGGTACTCTACTAAGCCAACTAATGCAACTTGTGAGGCATAAGGCTTGCGGCTAAACATTGACTCGCCACAAAACGCCGCACCAAGAGCCAGCCCGTAGAGTCCGCCCTGAAGCATCCCATCTTTCCACGATTCTACTGAATGTGCAACCCCACGCTGGTGAAGTTCGCAATAGATTTCGATCATCTCCTCCGAAAGCCAAATTTGAGTATCGCTCTCTTTATCGTGTCGTGAGCACGCTCGGATTACTTCCTCAAACGCTGTGTCCATCCGAATCTCAAATCTAGTTTTCTTGATTATTTGCTGTAAGGATTTACGAACTTTGAATCTCTCGTCGAGTGGGATTATTCCTCGCGGTTCGTAGAAATAAAATTGTATGCTCCCATTTTTTCCATCCGCCATCGGGAAGTAACCCTGACGGTATGCGTCGAGCACTAACTCAGGTGTGAGCGATTGGCGGAGTGTGGTGGTGCGTTGCACGGAAAGAGAAGTGAAAGCCGAAATTATTTTGTCAAGATAACAAATTCAATACGCCGATTCAGTCGTCTGCCTTCTTCTGTTGAGTTATCGGCAATGGGTCTGGAGTCACCGTATCCGATAGTCTGGAGGCGCGAGCCTTCGATGCCTGATTGAATGAGGTATCGCTTCACTGCTTCTGAGCGCTGATCGGATAGCTGCTGATTTTTTTCATGCGGTCCGGTTAAGTCGGCATGGCCTTCAATGCGAAGAGTCATCGTCGGGCGGACATGCAATAGTCGCACTACTCGTTCAAGCTCAGGCACAAATTCTGTGGCAAGCGCCGCTTGATTGGGTTGGAAGAGTAAATCTTCAAACACAAAACGCTTGCCTTCTTCGAGTGCAATCATCTTTTTTCCTGCAATCGGAGATTTATCTTCCGAGCGCAAAATATCAATCCGCACCGAATCCGGCGCAAGAGTAGATTGAGAATTATATCGCAGGGCGTACAAACTTGTAATATCACCCGCAAGCGCGGTGAGGATAGAATCAAATGATTGATTCAGATCAAAACTCATGCCTTCGGTAAGTTGCGCCATTTTCTGGTAACCGACATTCGCAAGTGCTGAAACAGTAATGAGTCGCACTTCGCGTTCATAGAGATAATCACCCATAGATTCGGAGGTGAATTCCGTCGTGCCATCTCCATGCTCACCTTTTTGGTGATACTCGGCATCCGAGACAACGATCGCTAACCGAATGGCAATAGGTCGTAGAGGCAAGAGCGTAACAGTCTTTATGCCTTCAAGAGCATTTTCCTTTATATCTCCACCGCCTTCGGATTGAATACTTCCCACCCACGACTGAAATTTGTTCACATCATCGGTTAGCTCAGGGCTGACATACTCGACTGTATCGCAGAATGTGACAAGCCCAAGCCTGTAATCAAATCCACGAGCACGGATTTGCTCGGCGAAGTGCTGGATATTCGATTTGACAGGACCAATAAGATCGCGCATTGATGCGGTCTTATCAAGAACAAAGACAATGTCAATCGGTACGCGGTTGGAAGAGCTGATGAGGTTGAGCGAGATGATCGGGCGTTGGATGCCATTCTCGAGTACCAGAATATCTTCTTTCTTGAGATTTTTTACAAAGACATTCCGATTATTTACAGCATTAAAAATAACGCTCATTTCGGGGAAGTGGGTGATGTCAACGCCCTTAATATCAAAGAGCACATCACCTTTTATGGAGCGCAAGCCTGAGCCAGTTGGGCGCTTAGAGACCTCGCGCCTCTTCTCCACTTCCTTCGCTTTTTGGGCAACCAGAGGTGCTGCCACTACGTGCATTAAAAAAAGAACCGTAAATAGCGTTGATTTTCTCATGGAATGGCCATTATGGCCAAAATAGAGTCCGTATGTGGTTAACTCGCTCCTACCAGCAATAAACCCAAATTCTTCCGCAATGTTACAGCCAGAAAGTAACATTTTCGTGAAAAACCGTTTTTAGCGCATTCTTTGTTGAAACAATTCAATATTGGGGGTGTCATATCACTAACATGAAAGCGCTGTTCGTATATACGATATTCGGCATACTCTCGGTTTTCGGAGCAAGTACCTCACTGGCGCTCTGGAATCAGGTTGGACAATTTTCTGATCCTGTTACTTGCGGATATTTTTTTGATCGTGATCATGGAATAATCGGTCTTGGCGATCCCTCTCCTGGTGGATTCAATTATGTTGGAAACTCCCCACTCGCAATTTATTATACCAATAACGGTGGTCGTAATTGGATAGCCGCAACTATCCCGACGAAAGGTGTTGGCAGAATCACGAGTATTTCAATGTTGAATACGACTGTCGGGTATGCTTCAATGTTTTCGGATCGGTACTCGCTTTGGAAAACCACAAATGGAGGAGTCAGTTGGACAGATATTTCGAGAGGCAGCAATGAATTATTGCCGTGCATTTATGCAACTACCAAAGCAATCGTCAGAACGGTCTGGAACGGGGCCAACGGCGGACCATCGATGGATGGTGGCGTCACATTCAATCAAGTCTTTTCAAGTGGACAAGGTTACAGCAATGGAATTGATTTTACCAGTGATAATATCGGAGTAGCAACGTGCGGACCGAAAGGATTCTTCTCGAACGGGCAACAAGTCTGGTACACGCGGGATGGGGGCATAAGCTGGAAGCAAGGCGGAGACATCGGCGAGTCGTGGGGCGTCTATGGGATAAAAGGGACAGAGACATTTCTCGCATTGCCCGAAGGAGACGCTACGAGACCAACAGCGACAATCATGAAATCCGTTAATGGAGGTCAAAGTTGGAAAGCAGTTTATAGCTTTGGTGGTGGGCTAAATTTTACCGGACACATCGCTGGCGTCGGAAATACTACGTACGTTCAGACAACCAGTAACGTTAATGGCCTTTACCGCTCAGATGATGCTGGCACTACCTGGGTTCCTGTTGGTGGACCTGGGAATAACCGTGATACCAGATTTGTCGTCACTGGTTGCAGAGGCGAAGTCGTATACGCCTTCGATAATAATGGTGGAATCTTCAAAACCGACGACGGAGGAAACGGAGCGTTTGGATTTTTAAGTAGGCTCGGAACGATTGCTCCAGCGAAAGCAGGGGATACAACGCGCATTCCAATTTATCTTGATACGACAACTACTGTTTTCACAATCAATCAATTCTCAGGGCAATTGCGGCTCAATCGTGATCTCATCGAGCCTTATGGTTTCGACATTGTGGGTACGCTTGCAAAAGATATTTCATTCGATACCATCTATGCACTCTCTGATTCTGAAGTATCCTTTCTTGTACAATTTAAAACTCCGTTAAAGAATGGTGTTCCGCTCTCTAAGCCACTGATCTATATTGTCGCACGGGCATATCTTAACGACGCAACCAAATCAGATATTTTCCTAAGCTCCGCAAATATCAATAGCGGCGCTGCACTACAATCCCTAGTTCTCTGTACGGTCACGTCCACAACATTTTCGCTTCTCAATGAATGCGGTGATAGCTCGATTCGAAATTTTATGGGAGTTGGCGATCCACCGAGAATTTTGTCTATCTTCCCGAATCCAGCAATTGGCGATGAGGTTACAGCACGAGTCTATTTGTCGAAAGCGGCAACACTGAGTATTGACCTATTCGATTCATTCGGCATAAATAGATCCAATACATCCAGCCTTTTCCTAACATCAGGCGAACATGAGATTACTCTCCGGACGAAGGGTTTTGCCAGTGGGAATTATTCTCTCAGACTTCGTACAGAACAGGGAAGTTATTCCTCGGGTCGGATGGTTATTACTCGGTAATAATCAACTACCTTGAGCTTCACGTCATGGTTTCGATATTGCTTTTATGTTGTCGTACTCCTCGCGGTTGCTGGAGTCGGTTCTTCTGTTGCCGGTTGGAAAAAAGTTGGTCAATTTAGTGGAACGCGTGCAAACTGCGGATTTTTCTGGGATGAAAATAATGGTTTGGTTGGCTTCGGCATGCAAGGTAATGGACTTAACATCAAAGCCGTAATACTCCGAACGGTTGATGGCGGAATCACTTGGACAACGTGCGCGTCACCAGTTGTCAATGGTCAGATCACAAGTATTTTCATGAAAGATAAGTTGGTCGGGTATGCTTCCTTATTCGAGACTATAGCAGGAGTTCCTAAGTATTCCTTATGGAAAACAAACGATGGTGGAGTTACATGGTTCGATCATACGCAGAATAATCCGGCAACAACGCTCTGTGTATATGCAACTTCAAGGGCACTTATTCGCACGACATGGTCGAATGGAAATGTAGGCGGATTTTCAGTGGACGATGGCCGAACGTATAATAAAGTATTCACTAATGGCTCAACCAATAGAAGCAATGGAATAGATTTTGTTGATGATAGAACTGGCATTGTAACGTTCGGTCCTCCGAATCAATATTTTTCAGTAAAGCGAACTCAAGACGGTGGCTTGTCCTGGCAATCAGGCGATGCGCTCCCTGAGTCCTGGTCTGTCTATGGAGTCAAGAATACGAACATTTTTCTTGCAATGCCGGAAGGAAATTCAAACAGAACAAACTCATCATTCTATCGCACAAACGATGCTGGATTTTCATGGAAAGTTGAACACGATTTTGGATTCGATTTTTTTACCGGGCATACAGGAGGAGTTGGTGCAACCGTTTACGTGCAAACCAGTGATGCATCGCAACGCGGAATCTACCGATCAGATGACCTCGGAGTCAATTGGAAGAGCGTTGGCGGTCCATCCAATAATCGTGACACGCGCTTTGTCGTTCTTGGTTGCAAAGGTGAAATTGTTTATGCGTTTGATAATTCAGGAGGAGTGTGGAAAACGATAGACGGCGGAGATGGCACGCTAAAACCACCACTTACATCTGTCAGTCTCGATCAAGGCTTACTGAATCTTTCGAGTGTATGCACGGATGCACGAGCATACGTGAGGCTGGATAACAGCACCTGTTCTACGTACATTATTGATAGCCTTAGCTTTAATCCTGACCCCGCACACGAGTTCTCCATTGATTCGTCGAAGCAAAATTTTAGCGTTGGGCAGAACGACGGCGTTGGTTTGCCGATTCTTTTTAAATCGGATTCAAACGTCACTCGTGATACCAAACTTGTCATACACGGACACATGGGTTCTACGAAGTATGATACAACAATCATCATACATGCAACGCACTCATGGATACCCGGTCCGATAGCATCGTTAAGTTCTGATGCACTGACGCTTCGGGGCAAGTGCGTGCCTGCACGAGATTACTTCACCATTATCAATAAAGACTGCAACCCACTTGTCATTGACTCTGTAAAGTTTACAACAAATCCCGACAACGAATTTTCTATAGACACTTCACTTACGAATCTTAGAGTCGGAGTGAATTCTTCGACTCTACTGCCAGTCTTGTTTAAGACGGATTCAATCGTGACGCGGCATGTATCTATTCACATCCATGCGCATTCTGGAATCCGTGTGCTTGATACATTTATCTCTGTCGTCGCTACGCATGAAACCATTGATGGTCCGCTGCTCGGCTTGCCTGAAGACTCACTGTCATTCTCATCAACATGTCAAGTTGCAGGTGCAAGGGTAACGTTACTCAATAATAATTGTGATTCACTGATTATTGATGCGATCTCATTTGTTGACAATCAGTATGGAGAATTTTCGATAGACACCAATCTCTCCGGACTCAACATTCTTGCCAATGATACCATCGGAATACCTATCTCTTTTCAAACCGATTCGGATATTACAAGACTCACAAGCATCCACGTTCGCGGACACTCTTCTAATCGGACAATAGATACGATCATCACAGTTCGTGCACAGCACTTCACAACACCAGGCCCGTTGCTTTCGATACGATATGACTCGGTCTATTTTGAAACGCGCTACTGCCAACCCTTGCACGGGGTGATTCCGATTGCGAATACAAATTGTAATCCGATGGTAATTGATACAGTAATGATGGATCCGCAGTATCCCGAACTCATTGTGGATACGACACAATTCCCAAAGCTTTTTCTGCCTCGATTTGGTAGCGGGGGAGTTCCGATATTTTTTCAGACTGATTCGAATATCACCAGACATACTCGTGTGCGAATCATTGCGCACTCATTTTTGCGAACGATTGATACAACGATCATCCTTGTCGCAAAACACTCCACTGCGCCAGAGCCGATTATTGCAACGCCGTCAATGGCGAAAGTTGGAGAGACGGTGCTGATACCAATTTATTTACGACCGACTACCGATAGTTTTTCTATCTCGCATTTATCTCTGCATCTGAGTTACGATGGCGATGTGCTGAGTTTGGCTGAGGAGCCATACAACGTGCTCGGCACGCTTTGCGCTGCCCAGCAAGTACGTGTTACCTCATCGGAGCCGAATGGTTTGCGTTGCGATCTGGACTTCAACTCGCCGATTACGCAATCATCAAATTTATCCTTACCGCTCATCTATGTAAAGATGCAAGTCTTTCTCGCTCGGAATTTATTTAGTAATATTCAACTCGATACATTCTCGATCACGCATACATCGCCATTGCCGCTATGCACAATTCCGAACGTGATGTTCGTCGTCGACCCGACGTGTGGCGATCAAATAATCTCGCACTATATGTTTGATTCAACGATGCCGAGTTTTCTCTCAACACATCCGAATCCGACTTCAGGAAAAAGTCTGGATGTAGCATTCTATTTGCCTCGTCAAGATCAGGTATGGTTCGAGGCCTTTGACGAACAGGGGATTATGAGGAAGGAGTGGAATTCAGCGGTTGACCTTGCCGCAGGAATCCATCACGAATTATTAGATATCGATAAACTGCAGAGTGGTCACTTCACACTTCACATGAACACACGCTCGGGAGCGAATTCGCGCCGGACGATAATCATTATCCGATAAGTTAGATTATTTTACGAGTGTAATTGTTCGCGTTTCGCTTCGATTCTCTGAGAGAAGTCGGACGATATACATCCCTGACGCTAATGCACTCGAAGGAAAACGCACAAGATCATCCGAGCCACTACACTCAATTGCTTGAAGCTTTGTGCCCAATGAATTAAAGAGTTCTACCGTCCCTTTCACGCTAGGCATTCGAATTCGACAGACGATAGAATTCGCTTCCGTAAAAACATTAAGTGTGCCTTGAAGTATCTGCGATGGTCTAACGCTAAGCGATGGTGCATAGGCTAATTGCCGTGTATGAATAATGTCATTATAATTAACTGTGTCCGAGGAGGCTGTAATATATTGAGCCAGTGGATTAGCACCTTCATCGAAAAGCAGTGAGTCAATGTTGTAGTTTACGCTTTCCCAAAAGAGCTGTGAACGAAGATTGTTGTCGAAGATGATGGTATCAACTTTATTACCATGATAGGCAAAAAATTGTATCGGCATCGTGAAATGCTCGCGAATATCTTGCAGTTGATTGATCTGGACATACAACCGACCATTCGCATTCTGCGCCCACTTAATATCATAGATTGGGTAGAGAGGCGTGAATATCCACTCATCAATAAATTCGGTTAGATCAAGTCCGACTTGTTGCCCCATGTACTCGGTGAACTGATGAGTGTCAGCAGTTGTATATGCGAAATAGTTAGAGTACGATTTGAGTCCATGAAAAAACACACTATCATTCTTTAACATGTTGCGTAACATGTGAAGTACACATGCACCCTTGCAGTATGTGGTCGCATAATTGAAAACGTTATCAACGGGTGGATCATACGTCGGGAAGGAATTGGCTCCGTGAAAATAATTATATGCCTTATTGGCGATGACATCCGAATACGCACCAGTACCTTCTCGCAATTCTCTGAAGAGAGCTTCTGCATAAGAAGCGAATCCCTCGTTGAGCCAAATATCTTTGAATGTCTCGCACGTTGTTTTATCACCGAACCACTGGTGCGCCATCTCATGTGCGATGCCCGTATAGCTATCACCACGCATCCACGCACGATTGATCGTAGTGCAGCTTTGATGTTCCATCCCACCCCAATAGAAGGGTTGGGCGGGTACTTGACCGTATTTTGTAAATGGGAAATCGCCATAGCGCGCTTCAAGCCACGACATGATCTGGGAAGTCAAACGTGATACGAAGTATGTCGCATTGTAGCGCGAACCATCCGTGATTGAATCTTGTCCGTAGTCTTTTGCCCACGCGTAATAGTCTAAGTGAACAGTATCGCCAGCTACTGCACTTCGGTTGTGCGTTTGGCTCCAGTGGACGAAGTTACTGGCATCAGCAACCATCAAGTAAGTTGTAATCGGCTCATCACTTTTCCAATGCCATATCGTTGAGCTTGGAGTGTAACTCAGTTTGCTCAAGAGTGAACCGTTCGATGCCGTTTCAATTCCATTTGGTGCGATGATGCTAATTTCCGATTCTGCCTTATCATAAGGCAAATCCATACATGGCATCCAGTACCGTGCATCAGTTGGCTCGCTCATTGTAAATGCAATGTCCTCTGGTATTTGCGATTGCGTGTTTTTATCTCCAATAGTACCGGCGGGATAAAAATAAATTCCCCGTTCGTTTGTCGTGTCACGAGTATAGGAAATCGACATCGTCAATTCCGTCCCGACTGCTTTGAGAGATTGCGGAATAGGGATGAAAAGTTTTTCTGAGTTTATCTGAGGAGTAGGTAGAATCAAACTTCCATTAATTCTGAGGCTGTCAATTCTCATGTAAGAAGCATCCAACTCAATCGAATCCGTTGGTTGGGTGATCTTCACGGTTATGAGATTCACAGCAGAGAACGTGGCAGTCTTTGTCTCAAACATTTTTCGCCAATCGAGCGTGAGGTTGTACTTCAAGACATCGAACGGTCGCTTGGGGTAATCAGGCCATGGGATATTTGATTTGGCATCATAGGCTAATGCTCTGCTGCAACCATGTGTTGTGTGAGCAGAGACGATAGGCGAAAAGCCTACGACAATTATGAATGCAAGTATGGGAAGTAATTTCACGATATTAACAACACAGCAATCATCCACCTAAATCCGCATGTGTCAAAGCATCCTTCAGTAGGACGGACTCTTAGTCCGTCCGTATTTCCAATGATTCTTTTCGGGACGGACTATGAGTCCGTCCCACAGCGGTGATAACCGCGCCTACCTGATTCATGCTTCACCTCACCTACTTCACAACCACAAATTGCTTCGTCAATACTTCTACACCTGTATCGAGATGATAAAAATATGTGCCGGAAGGAAAAATCGAGGCATCAAATTGAAAACTATGCTCGCCTTCACCCAACTCGCCATCATGAAGTAATCCGATTGTATGTCCAAGCGCATCAGTTACAAAAAGTCGCACGTGTGAATATGAATAGAGTCTGAATTTAATTGTGGTAGTACCAGCTACAGGATTTGGAGTATTCTGAAATAACTCCGGCGATGCCATTACAATATTCCCGTCCTTCACTCCTAAACCTGCTATCTGTACAGTAACCGTATTCGTTTTGGCGTCGTAGGTTGCAGGGTATGAAGGTAGGGCAGCTTGTGACGAACCACCCGCAGAAAAAATTTTTGCCCCTGTGAGGGAAAATGTAGATTTGTGACCGAAATCTGTATTTGAGCATGGAACATCTGTACCATTATAAATACCCATGGCGCTAAGTCTGTGAGTACACCAACCTTGAAGTGCGCTGAATGTCGGAGGAGCATCGGAGGTCCGCGTAATGACAAAAGCATACGGTAGCAATGCACTACCAGCCATTCCTGCATAGCTACGCTTTTGCGTAGGGACGCTAATGAACATCGAAAAATTTGTTGTAGGGTCACTTAGGTCAGCATACTTCGGGTCAGCAAGATCAATGATAAATCCATTTCCTGCGGCGCGGACTTCGCGCGGTTCTAAAAAAATGGCGAGGGGGTTTATGGCTACGACCGCTACTAATGCGGCGGCTTTGCCAAGGAATGCTCTTCTACTCGTATTCATAAATAATCAAATCCTAACGGGCTCAACAACAACAATAAACTCGCTTTAAAGACACAAAAAATGGGGAAATGTTTCAGGGGAAAAGGCGGTAATAACTAAGCAGTTACAACCACTTATGCTCTTTATACCACTCAATCGTTTCTTGGAAACCGTCTCTGACTGAAATTTTTGGAATGTACCCGATTTCTCTTCGTGCACGGTCAATGCTACAGATCCAATTAAGTTGGGTGATGTCAAGGCGTTTTTCCCAATTGAGTACGCTCGGTTGCGACTTAAAAATCGAAGCAAATTCCGAGATGCCTGCAATTCCTGAGACAACGATATGTGGAATCATGATAAATACGCCCTTCTTTTTCATGATTTCGGATGCAAGATCTGATAGCTCGCGCCAGCCGTACTGACGATCACTTCCGATATAGAACGTCCGATTCTCTGCTTCGGGGTGATCGGTGCCAAGCTCAATGCCGAGAGCAATATCGCTTACATGTGCGAGGTTTACAAATTTTTCCTGAAAACCGATGAGTGGCTTTATCCGTTTATGGACTGTTTGAAAAAAAGAGAGAATCGCTGTATCACGAGGTCCGTAAATTGCGGATAGTCGTAAAATTGTGACGGGGAAATGCTCGCGAAATTGTCGTGCTTCTTGTTCGGCAGCTAGTTTTGATTTCGCGTATGTAGTCAGAGGATGTGGGGGAGTTTCTTCTGTCACAGGTTTTCCATCGAGTGATGGTCCACCCGCAGTCTGCGAAGAAATAAGAACAAATCGGCTCACGGAATCACCATATTTTTTTACTGCCTCCAAGAAATTTCTTGTTGCAATCTGATTGCCTTGGTAAAATCCTTCTTTATTTTTTGCGGCGGTAACACCAGCGACGTGCACAACTCTATCAATTCCCTTCAGCGCATCTTGGAATGAATTGGGATCATCGAAGTCTGCTTTCACAGTCGCAATATCTTTTCCGTGAAGCCACTTCAGATTGGATGAGCCACGAACTAATGCCGTCACCCGATTTCCGGAGGCAAGCAATTTTTCGGCTGCGTGAGAGCCGACAAATCCTGTTGCTCCACTGAGAAGTATATTCATGAGAAATTATTTTTCGGGAGTAGAGCTTTTGAAAAAGCGGATATTCGCGTCAAGTCCTTGTAAGCGAAGTTGGTCCACAAGTTTGTGCCCAGAGATCAGAAGCGAATCTAAGCGGTTGGCGAATTCAGGATCGCTCGTCAATTTATAGATAAGAGACTTCTTGTCCTTGGCATGAGTGATTATCTCATTAAGTCCGGCAAGCAGTGAATCCGCTCCATCAAGTGTATGTCCTGCTCGGTGAATAAATTGTTTGGTAGAATCCATCAGTGCCATCGCACCCGGAGCGATGCTATTATTCAACGTTTTCGTAAGTTTTTCTGCTTCTTCGATCGTGCTCTTTAATCCGCTGCGATTCTCCGCTATGACAGATTGAATAAGCTTCATCGAACGTTCGGCATCATCAAGGATGGTGAATGTTTTCTTCTTTAACTCGCCTGCGGCAAAGAGATCGTTGACCGATGCCAAGACCGAATCAATATTCCTGATGAGAAGAGGGAAATTTTTCGACACTGCTCCAATCGATGCAATGAGAGAGCTGAGGTCTCCCTCGTATGTACCGAAGAGCGTATCACGCTTCGGATCAAACGAACCAGTTGAGCCAGCCAGGATCTCTACTTTTTTTCCGCTCATGAGTTCGAGCATCATGATGGAAGCAGTTGCATCTTTGTGGAGCGCAACCGTTTCGTCTATGTCGAGAGTCATCTGGACTTCGCCTGTGGCACTGGTAGTGACCGAGGCAACTTTGCCGTGATTTATCCCTTGGATAAAAACGGGATCGCCTTGTTCAATACCACCAGCACTTGGGAATCGTGCGATAAGCAAATGTTCTTGGGAGCCGAGCTTCCAGCCTTTCGCCCAGCCGACACCAAGTAATAAGAGGACTATTCCGACAAGGACGGTTACACCTACCTTAAAGTCGGTATTTTTTTTTGAGAGCACGTTTGTACTTTTTTAGAATGGCAGATCGGATTCAGCAACACCCTGGTCAAAGTCGCCTGCGGGTGCCATCGGCTCCGAAGGAGCACTTGAACTACTACTAAACGAGCGATCTCCGCCCGTGCTTGCTCCGCGGTCGGCACCGCCCAAGAGAATCATCTCTGAAAGAACAATCTCAGAGATATTTTTCTTCACGCCCTCTTTGTCATCGTATTGGCGATTCTGAATCCTTCCTTCGATGTAAATTTGTTTGCCTTTCTTGACATAATTGCCGCAAATTTCTGCCATACGCTCCCATGCAACAATGTTATGCCACGTTGTTCTCTCTTGCAGCGTTCCTGATTGATCTTTCCAAGATTCGTTCGTCGCAACGCTGAATGTTGCGACAGCCTTGCCGGTATTGGTGTACTTGATTTCAGCATCTCTCCCTGCAGTGCCCAAGATACAAGCTTTATTTAAACTTCTTGCCATGTGTATATAGTGAATGAATTAACCAGATTTAAGCGTCTTATTGAACGTAAAATGAGAGATAATAAATTCAGGCTCACGAATTTGGTATGTGCACGCTTAGGGCTAGGGGAGCAGTTCCGGGGGTGGGGAAAACGAAGGCTAAAGCCTGCGGCTACCGGAGGGGAAAACATCGGGAGAAATTACATTCGCACGATCCGTCTGCGAACCAGATGTTCACCTTGGTTGAGGGTAATAAAATACGAGCCACTAGGAAGATTGAGGTTGTAGAGATCAAGTTGTGAGTTTGGCGAGGTTATCGAAAATACGACACGACCTAAAAGATCTGTTATCTCGATTGTAGCATGTCGGACTTCTGACAGATTCGTCCAAGCAATTCTTAAGTGATCGGCAAAGGGGTTTGGCGAAACCTGTAGCTCGTCAGTTTGCTGAGTCGGTATTGTGACGGCGCTTGGAAGGTGCCACTGCTTTGCTGTTTCATCAATCGTACTTTTTAGGAGAGCGTCGTTCTCGGCAAATCCGATGACGTATGTTAAATGGATGGAGTCAAGTGTTGACATATCAAACTGGCGGAGTCCGTAAATCACCGACACATCACCGATTCCAGCGGAGTCGCGTGACGCGTTGAGCGTCAACCACTTCGCATCTTTTGTAAACCCACCGTACGTAGCGGCACTGCCATCGCTACCATCATTATTGAGTGAGTAAATGTTAATCGTTGCATCGTTGGGAATTGCAGAAATCAATTTCATCCCGATAAATGGGTAGTTGTCATCGTAGCGCCTCGTCACAGCGATGAGCGAATCGTAGGGAGAATGAGATGCGATATTCAACGAGCCGCTGGGTCCAATATCCCAATCAGCAAAAATTCCGGCGCTCAGAACCGTACCTGCAATCGGTAGCCGTTTTCGAATGGTATAATCAAGGACGATTGCATTCGCAGATAAACCTTCTGTGAACGCATACGCATTCTGCGTGACGGTAACACCCACTTGAATACTCTCTGGTGCATTTGCATCATCGTAGATTGATTGTAGCTGTTGCGCCGCATTCGGATGATCAGAGACCGCGAGTTCGCGAATAGGAGAAACGGGAGAAAAGTCTTGATCAGCGAGCGCATCGTTGAGCGAGCCTCTTGAAGCGGAGACTAGACGTCCCGCATCCGCAGCAATCATCAAGCCGCCTGCCGAGAGTACATCACGCGCACCGAATCCAATCGAAGCTGGGGCTTTCGTCCACAGGAATCCTAAACCAGCAGTATTATTCGGAGGGTCGCTATAACCAATGTTTGCCTTCGCATCAAAGGTGACCGTGACATTATTTTTATTTAGGTCAAGGTAGCCCTTGTTGATGACAAGTGTAAAGTAATCAGGATCTGGTCCGTAATTTTCCTTTGTGCTGAGGAAATGTAGCTTAACTTTAACCGTATAGTTCGATGGAGTATTTCGTGAAACATTCACCATAAAACTTCCAGAAAAGTTTTGCACAAGCGACAACGTGTTTGCCTTGCCGAATGTGATTGTATAAGGTGGCAAGCTTAGGAATGAGCCAGTATCATTCAGGAATTGAACTGTTGCTTTGAGATTCGTCAGTGGTGATAAATAATTTCGCACATTCAATATGATAGCTGCTGTTTCGCCTGACTCTAACGAGCCATTGGCCCCATCATTAATTTCTACGGATTCAATTCGTGCTGAGTATGCCGTGCTTTCCGAAACTGCACGAAAGATATTCACTGCTCCTTTGCCTGTTAGCCCTGGATGTCTGTCTTGCGCAGTTGTGAGTGGATCGCATGTTGCTCTGAGTCTTTGAATGGCTTGATCGGGTGTGAGGTCAGGAAATTTTTGCCGAATGAGTGCGATGCCACCTGATGCATTTGGTGCCGCTTGACTTGTACCACTCATCAGCCCGTAGGAGTTATATGGGGTGGTGCTAAAAATATTTCCTCCAGGTGCGTTGACATCCACACGATCATTGTACTCGGAAAAATAGGAGATCGCGCCACCGTTATCTGTTGAACCAACGGAAAGAACGTGTTGGAATGCAGAAGGGTATAGATATTCAATCACGTGATAAACATCCTCGACCGAGCCGCCGTTATTACCAGCAGAAGCGACGACAACACAATTTTTCGATATTGCGTAGGTGATAATATCTTCGCCACTTTGCGTTTTTCCTGTTCCACCCCATGAATTGTTGACGAGCTTTGCACCACGATCGGCAGCATAAACAATTCCCTCATAGCCAAATGCAACATCGTTACCCCCATCACCTGAGCATTTGATAATCAGGAGTTTAGCGCCGAAGGCGACGCCACAAATTCCTGTCTTATTATTTCCCGAAGCAGCCATTATCCCCGATGTATGCGTACCGTGCGAGGCTCCCGGCATGGGATCATTGTCTGGTGCTTCGCCGTAGTTACCTGCAAAATCCCATCCGTGCCAGTCATCCACGAATCCGTCGCCATCGTCATCAATGCCGTTGGAGCGCTTATCAAATCCGTCGGCATCCAACCCGGTCTCTCCAGTATTTACATAAACAGTGTTTGCCAGATCAGGGTGATGCCAATCAGCACCAATATCATCATCCGCAACAAGCATTGTTGAATCGCATCGGACAATATCCCAAGCGGCGGTGGTCCGCATTTGCGTGATTGCGTACTGCTCGCTCAAGTAAGTGTCATTGGGAATATAGAGGAGATTGTTGAGGTAGCGCGGTTCTGCGAACTCGATAATGGATAATCGCTTCAGTTCTGCACAAGCAGTTTCTGGGCTTTCGTTTCCATCATAAAATATTTCAAACCATCGAGAAATTTTTTCTTCGGCATTGCGTCGGGCATCGAGATTGCTCGATTTGAATGCAGTGTTAGTCGGAAAAAATAATTCAGGATTTGTTCGCTCGCGCAAATTCTCAAGAACAACATTGTGCTGAGGGATAAGTGGTTTTATTGAAGTGATCCTGAGTCGGGGTTGCTTGCCGAGAGCTGTATGAATTCGGTCAAGATCTGAAATGCAAAATTTCTGAGGGTCGAAATGAGACTCGCTAATTTTTGCATCAGCGAACGCGGATCGGAAAGAGCTCACGGCTTGAGGTTTAATCCGAATGAGAACACGCCCCGGCACACATTTCTGCTGCGAAAAGGCAGTGCCACTGATGAGGACAACTATGATAAAGAATATTTTTTTCACAAACTACTTGACAGCATATATTCGCATACCACTGGAGATGAAGTGATTCACACTCCGTACAATCATAAACACGAATCGCTTGAATATGTTACGCGGTTTTGCCTGCCCAGGGGTAAGAATTTTCCAATTCTTGAGCATATCCATCAGTTTATCGCCCTGATTAGTAACCGAGACTGACCTAAATCCAACTTTGTTGAGGTAGTTCGTCATGGTCTTGTTGCTAAAGACATTGAGATGTCCTTCGGGCATAAAGTAGAACCAATCGGAGCCTCGGAGCTTCCGTTCAGGGCAATCGTAATTGCCTGTTGCCATAAAAAGTACACCGCCGGGTTTCAGCCAAGAGTAAACCGTTCGAAGTGATTCCAACGGATGGGGAAGGTGTTCAATTACCTCTCTCATCACGATCACATCGAATGACTCAGTAGGATAATTTGCATCCTCGATGGATTTCGTCTCGACTGGTATTCCCATCTGACGCACGAAGTTAGCTGCGTACTCAGATAACTCAAGTCCATGACAATCAAAGCCATGCTTACGTGCTTTATCAAGGAATACTCCCGTGCCACAACCGACCTCCAAGACTTTTGGCTTTGGTTTATTCTTTAGGATAGAGGCAATGACATCGTTATCCCAATCTTCGAGAGTGTAACCATCGGTGCCTGTCGAATGCACCTTCACATCAGCGACATAATCTATGCTCTTATCGAAGCCGTGACCCTGAAAATAATCGGCATCATACAGTGCCGCAATTATTTCTTGCTTGAGTCTGGGATTCGTATAAACTAAGGCGCACTCGTTGCACTGCACCATCCAAAAGCCTCGCTTCTCATAGCGCTTGGTATAATTATCGGCTCCGCAAAAATCACAGCGGACGGTTTCAAAATCTTCCGGTTGGAATTGCATAGTTCGTTAGTCTATTTCAGATTCAGATATTTCGATTTTCTCTTTCGGGTTCTTGCCTTCTACAATCAAGACACACTCTCCCTTGACATCATTTGGGAATTGCGCAGAGATTGCTGTTAAGATTTCTTTGAGCGTACCGCGATAAAATGTCTCGTAAATCTTAGAGATTTCTCGTGCTAGAGCTGCCTTTCTGTTTTCGCCAGCCACATCAATCAATTCTTGGATCAATTTTTTTATGCGAAAGGGCGATTCATAAATGACTGTTGTGCGTTCTTCTTCTGCAACTTGTGCGATTCGACGTTTCCTTCCTTTTTTAAGCGGGAGAAAACCTTCGAATACAAATCGGTTGGTATCAATGCCACTTGCACACAGAGCGGCGATGACTGCGGATGCCCCCGGCAATGGGACAACATCAATGCCGATAAGAATTGCTTCGCGCACAATCGCCCAAGCAGGATCGGAGATTCCCGGCGTGCCGGCATCCGTCACAAGCGCGACACTCGCGCCGGTGCGAAGATCTTCGATCAACTCAGCGGCACGGAGTTGTTCGTTATGCGAGTGATAACTCACTAAGCGTTTCGGTTTTATTCCGTGACGCTCAAAGAGAATCCGCGCATGGCGAGTATCTTCACAGGCGATTATGTCTGCTTCTGATAATATGCGGATAGCCCGAAGAGTTATGTCTTCGAGATTTCCGATTGGTGTAGCAACAATATAGAGCATGAACTTTCGCCGACAAAGCTTCGCTTTGAAAGCTGTGGTAAATTATAATCAGCAAAGAACACTTTGAACATTCATAAAGGATTCATTATTCTTATCGCCTCGGCACTTGCCATCGGGTGTGGAGCTGCACACCATCAGGCATCTGCGAGTTGGGAGGATGGAAGAGTACGATTTGCATTTACACCAACTACGGGTGTCGGAATCGCAACGGTGAATTGCGTGAGCTGTAACGCAGCACTTATGCCACTTCCACTTGAATTGAACGAGCAAGGAGTCGGCTATCTCAAATTCGATGAGTTGCGAACGTATCTATCGGCGCGGTTCAAAGTGAAGGGCAACGGTATTGATACCGCACTTCTGCTCCTTCAACCACCGCCTGAGGAGGCAATGAAAATGTATGGCTTAACCGAAAAGCTCATCGGCAGAATTCTAATAACGCGATTAGCCAAGGAGTATGGCGACACTACTATGAGTCAGGCAATCGCAACTCTCGAAAGACAAGACGAATTGAATATCTTCGGCGATGATGAAATTTTTTACCATGTCCACGATCCCCGATTTACTAAACCAGTGTTTGTGTTGAAGTCTCAAGCTGTGCGTATCCAATAACGAAAGAGAACCTTATGAACCGCAGAAATTTTCTCAAACTCGGCGCTGTCGCACCAATCGCGGCGACAACTATTCTTGCCAAACCGTCGGAGCTGCTTGCGGCTACCACAGAACCCGTTGCTGTAACAAGTAAGGATCCATTTTGGGGTGCGATTCAAAGTCAATTCCCGATTCGGAATAATATTTTGTTTTTCAACAACGGAACAATGGGACCAAGTCCTCTTGCCGTAACCGATGCAGTCGTTCGGCAAATTGCACACGTTGATGCCACAGCTGATTATGGCTATGATCATGATAAATTAAATGCTTCTCTTGCCCGAGTTATCGGCGCTCAAGCAGATGACATTGCGACCACGCATAACGTGAGCGAGGCAATCTCGATTATTGCAAGTGGTT
Source organism: bacterium (assembly GCA_037143335.1). GTDB lineage: Bacteria > Bacteroidota > Ignavibacteria > Palsa-1295 > Palsa-1295 > PALSA-1296. The sequence goes on from JBAWZA010000001.1 coordinate 358,733, forward strand.
TGCGGATGAAAGCAGGCGATGAAGTTCTGCTCACCAATCAAGAGCATGGCGGCGGGGCTGTGCCCTGGCTCGCCCGTGCGAAACGTGATGGAATCGTTGTGAAATTCGTTGAACTCCATGCTGACGATGAGGTGACTGTCGAGCGATTTGCAAAAGCGATGACACCGCGCACAAAGTGCATTGCCGTGCCACACCTTACATGTACCATGGGCTACCTGCTACCCGTAAAAAAAATGGCAGAGCTTGCTCACTCGAAAGGAGCGTATCTTTTTGTAGATGGTGCGCATCCACCGGGGATGCTGCAAGTGAATGTGAAAGACATTGGCTGTGATGCTTATGCAAGCTGTGGGCATAAATGGTTGCTCGGACCGAAGGGCACTGGATTCCTCTATATCACCAAAGAATTCCGCGAGCAAGTTCAGCCGACATGGACTGGCGCGGAAGCCGATAAACATTGGGAGTATAAAGAAGGTGATGGGAATTTGGCTTTTCAGGATTCAGCAAATAGATATAGATTTGCTACGCAAAGCTCGTCACTCTATACCGGCCTCATTGCCGCAATCGAGTGGCAAGAACGCATAGGTTTTGCAAAAATCGAGGCAAGAGTACTCGAACTATCCACGCAACTTCGAGCAGGATTGAATGGCTTACCAAAAGATAAATTCGATATGCTCACACCGTCTCACATGATGAGCGGAGTCACGACAATCAAACTCAAGAATAGCAAACGATACACCGATTTCGCGCATGAACTTGAAAATAAATTCAAGATTCGCACGCGCATCGTGCCTGAAAATGGTTTGGAAGCGAATAGATTTAGCGTACATATTTATACATCGAATGAGGATGTTGAAAAATTTATTCAAAGCTTCCATGAGAGTTTGGCGATAATTTAAAACGGCGATGAACACGAGAAAATACTTAAAATTATTAGCGATGCTACCAGCAATATTACTTGCAACTGCTCTCCTGAGTTGTGGCGGAGTGCTACCGACTGTGGTAAAATTTGATACACGCCCGCAAGCCCCGTGGGTGGGTGATACCGTTTTGCTCGAGTGGGTCGTAAAGGGTGCAGACCATGTATTGATTGACGGAGTCAATGTCGCTGACTCAGGAAACAAATGGATTGTCATTGACTCATCTCGCGATTACATACTCGTCGCCCATGCTCCGAGGGCAGAATATACAAAGAAGCTACATATTATCGCTGAACATAAATAAACACCTTATTCATTGATGATAAGACTCCCAGATCCAAACACGTACGAAGATCCGATACGATATTTTCGAGACTCGCATGCACTCATTATCTTGCAAATCAACAGGCTTGAAAAACTTGTCACTCAAGCTGAGACTGGCGATCCGATTCAGAGCATTCAAACCGATTCGGGATGGGTTGAACTCTTAGAGTTCTTGGTAAAGGTTGCTCCGATTCACGAAAAAGACGAAGAGCTTGCGTTGTTTCCGTTGGTTTTCAAAAAATTGCCGCACGTTGGTTTTCAAGAATCGGGCACACCGATACGGTTTATCCACGAGCAACATGAAATCATGCAAGCGCATTCGATTGAATTGCTCGGCTTCTGGAAAAAAATGTTAGAGCAGGGTAGCATGACCCAGGATGAAGTCTCACGATTTATTCTGGGCGCGAAAGAACTGGTGGCAATTTATCGCGAACATATTCGCAGAGAGAATGAAATTATTTATGTGACCGCCAACGATGAATTACTCACTCCTTTCGAGCGTGCGGCGATCATGAAAGAAATCCGCGAGCACCATAGTAAACAAATTATTACTTCTGTCTTTGACTTTGAAGCCCCGGTATTTTCGGATACTTCGTATAAACCTGTCTATGTGACTGAGGAATCAGAAGATGCAATCTCAGAAATTGTAACAGGCGAAGACAATCTCGAGGATGATGATGAAGTAGAATAGAAGTCGTTATTTCTTGCTTCCACTTGCACCAGAACCAGCACTCATCAGAATTGCAAGTGGCTTGAGTGGGTCTAAGTTCTCAAAAATAATAGTAATCGCCGAAGTAATTGGCACAGCGAGTATCATCCCTAATGGACCCCAGACCCAGCCCCAAAAAATAATTGAAACAATAATCAGGAGCGGACTTAAATTCAATGTTGATCCCATTACTTTCGGTGCAATGTAGCTGCCGATGAGGAGCTGTGTAACTATGACTGAGATCGTGATTAAGATCGGCGTGCCAACGGTATCAAATTGGAGGAATGAAACGGCTATCGGAATGATGATGGCGATAATCGAGCCAATACTCGGAATGAACATCAAGATAAATGTCAGAATACCCCAGAGCAACGCCAAGTCAACACCGAATAATAACAGGACAACAGTCATCGTAATCCCCGCCGCAGTGTTGATTAAGAGCGTCGTGAGTAAATACGTTCGGACACGGCGCTCGATATTCGCTACAATACTATTTAGATGAAACGAACCAGACGGCGGAAATGCCTGCTCAATTTTCAACAAAAACTGTCCGTTAGAGGCGAGGATAAAGAGCATGAAAAGCAGGATGAGTGCAAAACTGGATATCAAACTTGACACGGACGATAAAGCCCCCATAATTTTGGACGGTGCTACTAGTGAGTTCAAGTCAAATGCTGTAATTTGACTTGCCACTGACGGTGAGATTCTCCCGAATAATTCAGAAATTTGTGGTAGCAGTGTATGAGTCCATTTTGCTTCGTAACGTGGCATCACTTCGGTGATTGATGTAACGGAGGAGGAAATCACCAAAATAACTCCGAATAGCACCGCACCCACGAGGGACAGGACTAAAAGTATAGAGAATACCATCGGAATTTTTCTATTCCGAAGTGCTTGCACTAATGGCATAAAGATATTTGCCAAAAAGAGCGCAGCTACAAACATCAGAAACGCATCGCTGATAAAATGCAGAAAAATTCCGACAATAACTACACTCGCTATAGCAAGCGGAATAGGGTAAATCCTTGATCCATCTGCCATAGTGTACTGGTGATGACCCAGGGGTGTATTCTTTTGTAATTGATCGTCGGGTTCCATGAGCTTTCTTCAAATCTACCACATTTTATGAATCCTTATAAGAAAACCAGCCTATTCACAAAACATATAGCACGACGGTGGCTAGAGATTCGGACTTTTCCGAGTTGGTTTATTGTTTAGAACTCGAATTTTAAAAAGATATTTCATGGCAAATTTGATTACGAATCCACCGACAAGTTCTTCACTATCTCAGGTCCCAACGGTGTCTCCGAAGCAGACGGGACTCAACAAGAATCACTCATACGACTTTGACATAGTGATTATCGGTGGCGGTCCGGGTGGCGAGCCTGCGGCACTCCGTGCATCACAGCTTGGGCTTCGCGTTGCGACAATTGAGCGCGAAAGGCTCGGTGGCGTGTGTACTAATTGGGGATGTATCCCAACGAAGGCATTACTTAAGAATGCCGAAATTTATAGCGAGTTTTTGGATGCTCCGAAAGATTGGGGTATTACATACGATAACCTCAAGTTTGATTTCACGGCGATTATCAAACGCTCACGCGGAGTAGTAGATCGGAATGTGAAGGGAATCGAATATCTCTTCAAGAAAAATAAAGTCGAGTTGATCACAGGCAACGGAGTTCTTACTTCTGCGAACACAGTCGAAGTCACTGCAAAAGACGGAAGTAAGCGAACGGTTAGTGGTGCAAGAATAATTATCGCTACTGGAGCCAGAGCAAGACTTCTTCCGAATTTGAAAGCTGATGGAAAGCGAATCCTTACTGCTTCCGAGGCAATGAGCATGGATCATATTCCTGCTTCGATGACAATAGTCGGTTCGGGCGCGATTGGAATTGAATTCGCATATTTCTACCATACTTTCGGAACGAAGATCACGATCATCGAGATGATGCCAAATATCTTACCCGTTGAAGATACTGAAGTATCATCAGAACTGGAAAAGCTCTACAAGAAAAAAGGTATGACGATCTACACCAACACGAAAGTGAGTGCAGTGAACGTGGGTGATAATGGTACAACCGTCGAAGTTGAAATGCAAGACGGCAAAAAGGAAAAGATCGAGGCGGAGTGTACCCTCATAGCAATCGGTGTTCAAGGTAATACAGAAAATATTGGACTCGATAAAGTTGGCATCAAGACGACGAAGGGATTCATCGATGTTGATGAGTACATGCAGACAAGCGTGAAGGGAGTTTATGCAGTGGGCGATGTAGCTGGTGCGCCGTGGTTAGCACACGTTGCAACTGCCGAGGGAATCGTTGCAGCCGAGCACATTGCGCATGGGTCGGCTCATCCTGTTGATTATGAAAACATTCCAGGCTGTACGTATTGCCAGCCTCAGGTTGCGAGTGTGGGAATGACGGAGCGCGCTGCAAAAGAAAAAGGATTGGAAATTAAGATTGGTAAATTCCCATTTTCTGCCAGCGGCAAAGCACGAGCTATCGGTAGGACGGAAGGTTTTGTCAAACTCATTTTCGATGCAAAGTATGGAGAAGTATTAGGCGCACATATCATCGGGGCCGAAGCAACAGAAATGCTCGAAGAGCTTGCGATCGCTCGCTCGCACGGCGCAACAAGTGAAAGCATCCTCAGGACCGTCCACGCACATCCAACACTGAGCGAAGCAGTTATGGAAGCCGCGTCTGTGGCAATGGGCGAGGCAATACATATATAAATTAAGCATGATGTCAGAGGTTAAGGTTTTTGTTAAGTGCTTTCTATGAAAAAATACCGACAACCGAAATACATTCTGCTTGCGATTTTTGTTATTATCGCTGTTATTCTTCTACGGAAAGAATTTTCAAAAGAGGATGAGATTCTCAAAGCTGGGGATCAATCCGAAAAAATGTGCCCCGTGCATCATATCCCTTTGGAGCTTGGACTTTCCCCCATCCTTTTACAAAAGATTGATACGGATAGTGCAAGCCTTACATTCGCAAGGCAAAATTTTCCATTCGCACTTGACACATTCTACATCATCGAACCACTTCATGGAGAGCAATTCGAACATGTAGCAAAATCAGAGGTTTGGTTTTGCAGAGAGTGTCGAATGGTAAAAAAGAAATTGAACGGCCAAGTGTAGTATATTGGTGTTCACTATGACGAGCACCTACAAGCCCCAACTCTACTTTATCGGCATCGTACCGCCGGAGCCAATTTATTCTGAAATAAAAGAATTTCAGAATCACTTTGCTACCACATATAACGCAAAGGAAGCACTCAAGCATCCAACGCATATAACCCTGATTATTCCCTTTCAAATTAGTAGTGAGCATGATGAACGATTGCAGCTCTATCTAAAGTCGTTAGCGTCGAAGCATCAAAAGTTTGAAGCAGCAATTGATGGCTTCTCCTCGTTCACAGCGGGAGTTGTCTATGCTGCATTTGCGCCGAATGAATTCCTAAAAAAAATTCACAAAGAGCTTTCGCAGAATTTCTATAAGAAATTTGCGCTCACGGATCAACGCGGTCCGAGCCATGCTTTCGTCCCCCATATCACACTCGCTTTCAAAGATTTATCACCAACGGTATTTAACTCAGCCAAAGCCGAGTTCGATAAAAAAATTTATCGGCGTAAGTGGATGGTCTCTGATATCGCTCTCTTCCGGCATACCGGAAAGGAATGGATTGTGCAGTCCAGATTTCCTCTGGGAACGGCGATGGAGAATGAATTGCAATTTTTATTCTAATCGCTCGCGGAAAGCGTAGTTTTGTGCCATGGTGATTGATGAGACATATCCGACGCTTCCGGAAATTTTTCATGCTCAGACAACGAGCAACCTGAAAGATTTACCCTACATTTATTTCAAGCCTGAACGTGGCAAGCCATATCAAAAGATTACCTACGGCGAGTTCGGGAAAAAAGTGATTGAATTGGCTGGTGCATTCGCCACCCATGGTATCAATAGAGGTGATCGCATTGCGCTTATTTCTGAATCACGACCAGAGTGGTTGGAAACGGATTTTGCCTCATCACTCCTCGGAGTGATTACCGTCCCAATGTTCCCCACGCTTACAGCTTCGCAGGTTGAGTATGTTGTTCATCATTCAGGTGCGAAGGCAATTGTAGTCTCGAATGATCTGCAATTGGGAAAAGCAGTGAAGGCTGCTGCGAGTTGTCCGGAGCTAGAGAAAATATTTGTGATGAACAAGGATTGTTCCGCTCGTCCTGAATCGGTGGCTCCGATAATTCATTTCGAGGAGCTGATTACCCAACGCTCTGAAATAGATGTAGAAGCTCTTGTAGCTCGATCAAAGCCTGATGACATCATCACGATGATCTACACGAGCGGTACTACGGGCACACCCAAGGGCGTGATGCTGACCAATCGGAATCTCGTATCGAATGTTGAGGGATCGCTTGCGTCGTTGCCTCCAATAGGACACAATGATATATTCTTGTCATTCCTTCCACTTTCGCATGGATTCGAGCGCACCGCTTCGAATTTTATTTTCTATTCTGGTTGTGCAATTGCATTTGCAGAATCAATTGATACGATCTCGGATAACATGCTCGAGATTCGTCCGACAATTATGACAGGTGTCCCTCGCTTCTACGAAAGGATTCATAGCAGGCTGATGCGAAGCCGAGAGAAGCTGTCGCCATTCAAACAAAAAATGTTTGATTGGGCTTTGTCAGTTGGAGCAGAATGTGCAAAAAAACTTGAGGGTGGGAATCCACCACTCGGTGCATTGCTGATGCGTCCAGTAGCAGATAAATTGGTACTGAAGAAAATACGAGAACGCACTGGAGGCAGGATGCGCTTTTTTATTTCGGGAGGAGCAGCGCTTTCCTCAGAAGTTGGAAAAGCATTCGCTTCATTTGGTCTTA
>JBAWZA010000002.1:0-182821 GCA_037143335.1 bacterium
TGTGACGGTTGGGGTTTATGATGAACTTGGTCGGTGGGTATGGGGAGATTCGCATTGGTATTCTCTTGAAGCTGGGAAGCATACGGTTCATATTGATGGGAAGGATTTACCACATGGAGCACTCTATGCGAGAATATCAACAGGGTTCGGCGAAGTGAAGACGGTGAAGATAATACATGAGTAATGATTAATTACGAAATAGAAATTAGGAATTACGAATTGGGGCGGGGATGGATTCCCGCCCCCGATCGAGTCGAGGGCAGGCTCATCTGAGGGAATGACACCGAGATTTGTATGGTTCAATTTATGAAGTCTATATCATGAGTAAAATATTCCATATCGCAATCGTCACCTGCGCAGTATTTTTCTGCCAACCGACAGTTTATGCTGGTGGCATTACATATACACCGTCTTTAGGTTTGGCCACATCGGGTTTAAATTTTATTTATCACTCGCCAGCTACTGCAACACCAATTCCAATCGGGTTCAATAATAGTACCGGGGATGACGTACTTGATTACAATTACTGGGCTGATAATAATAGCAGTACTAGTCCACCTTATACAGCTTATACTCCCACGGCTTCTCCTGATGTAAATATCAAAAATATTTCGTACTCAAGTATAGTACCTGATACTCTTCATACAGGCTACTTTACGCCATATTCTCAAACTCAAGGATGTACCATTTTTTATGATCAGTTAACACGCATAAAAGCTAAAGGAGGGAACAAGGTTCAAAATTTAGCTAAAGTTGATACAGGGTATGAGTTTTGTCATCATCTAGCGATTACTGCTGATGCTCTACGTCGAGGTGCAAATTATCAGGCGGAATATGATACTCTTCGGGAATATATTGAAGGTTGTGCGTATCTAAGCAATTCATATAACACATTCTCCGATCTTGGGCAAGCCAACTCTGACCGAAGCAATAACCTTCATCGTTTTCAGGAGTACCGCGAATGGCTCAAAAAAGTGCTATACTATAATCTCGACACAAATTATTACTGTGCAGATGTAGGTGAAATTTTGGGAACATTCTCTTGGTTCGATGACCTTAGAGGCGATGATGAAAGAGGCTCTATGGCGGTTCTGAAATTCTTGGTAAAAGAAAATAAATGTCCAAATGCGACTGCCTATTATGATACAGTAGTTATACCTGGTGGATGGAGAGATTTATATTCTAAATGGTTAGATACTGCCAGAGATCCTGTAAATACAAAATTCGATTCAACCCTACCAACTCTCGAAGATCTCGATCTCGGCATTCTTCGTGGTAAGCCTGCGGATGTGAAGAAATATTTTGATACTAAGCTCGGACCAATTATGAGCGATATTAGTGCGTTGGAAAATCCGTTTACCTCGGATACGAAAATCGCTTTCAGCACTCGTGAAGCAGTAGCCATAAAAATGGAAATCTTTGATGTGCTTGGTAAGAGATACTACAGCACAGAGAAAGTCTTTGATCAAGGAGAAAATCAACTCATCGTTCAAGGGAAAGATTTACCGCATGGGATTCTCTACGCCAGATTCTCCGCCTCTGATGGTACGGTGGAGACGGTGAAATTGAGACATGAGTAATTTTGAATTAGGATTTAGGAATTGGGGGCGGGGATGGATTCCCGCCGTCGCGGGAATGACAAGTTTGGGTGCTGTTTCTACAGTGGGACGGTCTCTTAGACCGTCCGTATCGCAATGGGGGCTGTCTGGAACTGAGTAGAGAGCCGGTTCCACCGGTAAGGCTCGGCGTTGGTGCAAATTATTTCTTATCAGGGTGAAACCTTTTAGGGGTTTTGGTCTCTTTACTACATACATAGTAGCACGATCCATTAGACCCCGCTATTTGGCTCAAAAACGTGCTTTTTTGTTCCTTATTTATCACATAGATGACAATGAAACAATTGAAATACCTATCCTTAGCTCTCGTATTCGGGGCAATGATCACAGTCCAGGCATTAGCTGGCGGCAATTCCGGCTCTGGTAGTGGCGATCCATCGCTCGGAAAACCCAATACATTTGGCTTAAGCGATTCGTGTTGGAAGGTCTTCCTTTCCGGACTTCCAGCAGCGGATGCAGCAAAATTAACAGCTGATCAGCAGACCATTGCTGATAACCAAACGAAGATCGTAGATCTTCAAAATCAGATCAACACTCTCCTCAAAGGTAGCAGTGGCAAAGACACTGCAAACCGCTCGAAGGTGAAAGAACTCGATAACCAAATCAGAACATTAAATGATGCTTCAAATACCGCTCAAATGGAGATCGGTGGAATCATCAAAACGAATGGTGCTGCGTTCCAACTCGTTGCTGAAAATTGTGGTAGACCGAATAAAGGTCGCGACACAGGCAAAGGCGGCGGACCTGGAACAGGCAATAACGGACCTGGCGATAAGGGTGTAAACACTCGTGGACATTTCGGGCTTGGTGATTCATGCTGGAATGTATTCCTTTCTCAGCTCTCAGCAGCCGATGCCGCTAGCCTTGCAGCAGATCAACTGAGACTTCGCACCAACGGAGCACAGATTGATTCGTTGCTTCGCTTGATCAGAACGTTCAAGGGATCACGTGATTCATCAGTTCGTACGCAGATCAAAGCGATTCGTGCTCAGGTTGATGCCTTAAAGCAAGCATCGAATGCCGCATTCAAAGACTATGCTTCAATCATCAGAAATAATGCTGCACTCTTGGAGAGCGTTCGCAAAGATTGCGCTGGCAAGCCGCGCTCAGCGGGTGGTGGGGGAGCAACTCCATTATTCACAGCATCTGAAATCGTCCCGAACCCAACAGCTGTTGGTGGAAGTGCGAAGATCACATTGACAATGGCTGAAGCCGGTGATGTTGCAATCACTGTATCAAATGCTACTGCTATGGGCGCCCCTGCAATGGAAATCTTCAAAGGAAATATCCCAGCTGGTTCACAAGAAGTACCTCTAATGTCAAGAGGACTTAGTGCAGGTGTCTATATGGTGACGATTCAAGGTGGCAACACTGTCGTCACGAAGAAGTGGATGATTCAATAAGTCATTTACGTATCTGTTAAAATAAAAGGCGAGCCATAATTGGCTCGCCTTTTTACTGATAAACTGCGAAAGATCAAATCCCGATTGCATCAAGATAAAATTTCGGCGCCTTCACTGGTTTCCCTGTAGCGATGTCAACAAAGACGAGTAAGGTATCGCCTGTAGCAATCATCTCGTTATCAGAACTTCTTCGAATCTCATAATGGATTTCTACTTTCGGCGAATGCTTCGGCACGAACGATGCGGTAATGAGCAATTCATCATCATAGACAGCACCCTTGATGTAATCAATCGAAGCAGATGCAACCGGCAATGCGAAGCCTTGCTCTTCGATGTGGCTATAAGGTAGGCCATGAGCACGGAGCATTTCGGTTCGGGCTACTTCGAAGTACTCCAGATATTTTGCATAATAGACGATACCCATTTTATCGGTATCGGCATATCGAACTCTTAATGAAGTGGTATGGCTTAGCAATGGATTAATCTTTCCAGAATCCCATGTCTCCGAATTTCTTTGCTCGGCGTTTCAGAGCTTCGCCGTTTAGGAATTTCTCATTCTTGAGTTGGTTGGATAACTCCTCTACCAAGACGTTTTTCAGTTCGGCATACATTTCAGTTGGATTCTGATGGGCGCCACCAAGTGGTTCGGGGATGATTCGATCAATGATGCCAAGCGAGAATAAATCAGGTGCCGTGAGCTTCAGTGCTTCGGCTGCTTGCTCTTTGAAATCCCAACTACGCCACAGGATCGAGGAACATGATTCGGGGGAGATCACGGAATACCACGAATTCTCGAGCATCAAGATTCTATCTCCGACGCCAATGCCAAGTGCGCCACCCGATGCTCCTTCGCCAATGATAACAATGATAATCGGTACTTCGAGCTTCGACATCTCGAATAAATTTCTTGCAATCGCCTCAGCTTGCCCTCGCTCTTCAGCTTCGATGCCAGGGAATGCACCCGGCGTATCCAAGAAGCATACGACAGGTTTATTAAATTTTTCGGCGAGCTTGAACAACCGTAATGCCTTTCGGTAGCCTTCGGGATTTGGCATTCCAAAATTGCGATAGACATTCTGTTTGGTGTCGCGTCCTTTTTGATGACCGACCCACAATATCGAGCCAAAGCCTTCGAGGGTTCCGAATCCGCCAACAATTGCAGGATCATCACGAACTCCTCTATCGCCATGCAATTCCAAAAAATCTTCGGTCAGCGCGTTGATATAATCGAGCGTATATGGACGATCGGGATGCCGTGCAAGCTGGACTCGCTGCCAACGCGTGAGATGTTCAAAAATATCATGGCGCAATTCTACGACCTTGCCTTCCATCGCAGTAATTTCCAACGAGAGGTCAACTCCGTTATTGAGGTTGCGCATCTCCTCGATCTTTGCTTCAAGATCGGCAATGGGTTTTTCAAATTCTAAAATTGCTCGTGCCATGAAAATCGTGTAAAACTGCTTACTATATCTCTTTGAGAGAAACTCTCTATTTGACGGAGAACGTGACCTTAACCTCAACCCGCTTCTTAATTTCTTGTGGGTTGACTCTTCCTGGTCCGCGACGCTCTTCCTCTTCTTCTCTTCCGAAAGCCATCGGACTTGCTACACCAGCAGATTCGGCATCCGCAACAGATAAGATTTCGCCGAGCGAACCGCCCATCTCATGTGCCAGTTTTTCAGCTGATTCTCGTGCATCCTCAATCGCCTTCTTCATGGCGGCATCTTTCATCTTCTCTCTGTTCGTCACATCATATCCTTCGATTGTCATATTATTCGCTCCAGCAAGAGAACCAGCATCGAGCACGACAGGAAGAGTCCGGATATTCCGAACCTTCACTTCGTAGGTTGTCATGAGGTGATAGCCGACAAGCTTCGGAGAGTTGCCACCGTTGCCGGAGTAGTCGTAGGTTGGGTTGAGTGCAAATGTCCGTTGCGAAATATCTTCTGGAGAGACACCTGCATCAGAGAGCGACTTCATCAGCCGTGCAGAGGTTTCATCTGATTGCGAAAAAACCGTTTGGGCAGTATTATTCTGACTTGTGATCATCATCGTCAGGATAACGTGATCTGGTTTGCTACTCACTGAACCTGCGCCCGTTACGGTAACCGTGCGCTGTGCCACTAGCGACACGGGGAGCAAGAGTATCGCTCCAAGAACAAAGAAATAAATATGTTTCATAGTGCTATCCAAGAAAAAAATGTCAAGAAAATATTTTCCGAAGTAATATCTCGAAATCCATTCCGATGGAATGATGACGAGCGTAGTAGATATTGAGTTGATCAATATCCTCTTGGCGCAAAACTCCGGCTCCGCCAGAAATATCCGCAAGGCTTACAACTCCAATTTTAGTCAATTCAGTGCCCCGATTTGAGGACTGCCGGATTCCCACAAGTGATCGCTTGCCAGAGAGTACTTCGCCGAGGTCGGAGAGCAGCTGAGTTTGCTTGCTTGATTTATGAAATAACTCCGATAGTGCTATGAAGGGATAGGCAATTCCGACAAGCAAAATATCAACGCAACGCTTTGCAATGCGGTGGCTGATTTTCTGCACATTATACTCAAGCGGCATGAGTGCAAGTGATTCTGGTGCAGAAGGAGGCGTGATGAGTTCGATTTTAGAACGCGATAGAAGTACATCTGTCGCTTTGGGCACAACATTAAAACTCACTTCGTGAGTTGTGACTTCATCCGAAACTCGCTGCATCGCTAGCAGCATCTCGGAATAACTGAAGACATCCGATGGGAAAATAACTTGTGTGATGTTTTCTTCACGAATAATTTTTGCGAGCATTGCCAGATCGCCGTGTACTGCGACAGACGGGAGTGGAGTAGAATGTATCTCAGCGAGGTCATTGCCAATAAAGCCAACAAGTTGGTATCTACGCGAAAAACCTGAACCCAAAATGAGCGAAGCAATCCGCACGGATTCGGCACCGGTTCCTGCGATGAGTGTCCTGCGCATCTGTGGACGTGCACTGCCTTCACCACCGAGTCGGACACGGTCAACAAATCGAAAGATCATTCGTGTCAAAATCATTCCGAAAGCAGAAACTCCTGTGATCATCAAAACGAGCGATCTGCTTGATGCGAATTCTTTGAAGAAATAAGTAAGCGACGATAGCACGATTAGCACTGCGGGCATAGCAAGAATAATCGGTTTAGACCTTCGCCGATCTTCGGGTTGATATGCTCCGACAAGCGATAACACCGACAGAATTATTAAAGCTGGCACAATAAATACCCACGGATAATCTGCGCTCGGCAATCCGAACCAAACGCCAAAAACAAATCGCGAAACAATCAGAATAGTCAGAATTACTACGAAGAGATCCGCAAGTCCGAGAGTGATAGCAGAGCGGTATTTCTGAACTATCGCTCCGACTGAACGCGCACCGATACCACATTGCAAAATTAAGGTGAAGAGTGGATTTTTTCCATAATGCTTGCGTACGAAAATTCGCATCGCATCATAAAATACGCGAACCTCATTGAGTGCACTTCGCTTTGTTGATTCGCCCTTGAAATGAATGATCGAAGTGGTATGAACAAAGAACACTTTCAATCCCAATTGCTTGATACGATAACAGAGATCAATATCTTCGCCGTACATAAAAAAGTCTTCGTCGAAGCCCGTGGTCTTTTCGAATGCATCGCGGGAGATAAACATGAATGCACCGGAGAGAGCGTCTATCTCATAGGTGCTACCGAGCGGAAGATATGTTAGGTTGTATTGCGCAAACCGAGGTGATGACGGAAAAAAAGTTGAAAGCCCTGATAATTTTGTAAAACTTGCCCACGGAGTTGGGAAGCCGCGACGACATGACATCTGGAATGAGCCATCAGCGTTGAGGAGTTTGCATCCCGATGCACCAACTTCAGGGTTCGAGCGCATAAAATCAACCATCACGCGTAACGTGTCTTCTCCGACGATCGTGTCAGGATTTAAGATAAGCAGGTAGTCGCCTGTTGCTTGGCGCATTGCAAGATTATTTGCTTTGCCAAATCCAGCATTCTCTTGCAATGCAATAACCTTGACTTCAGGATAATCTTGGCGTACCATCTCGACGCTCCTGTCGCGCGAGGCATTATCAACGACAAATATTTCGCCACGCAAGCCACCAGCCGTTAGTGAGCGCTCGACACTCTCTAAGGCTCCGCGAAGAAATTCACGGACATTGTAGTTGACTATGATGATCGAAATATCCACTTAGGGCTGTTCGAACTATAACTCTCCGGAGAGTGATTTGAACTTTAACTTCCACACCAACCCGACTGCTTCACGCACGATTGCTTTGTTCATCTTGCTCGTGCCGGCGTGGCGATCAACGAAGACAATCGGAATTTCTTTGATGCGAAATTTCTTGCGCCATGCACGGAAATTCATTTCGATTTGGAATGCGTATCCGTTTGAGTGGATGTCATCCAAATTAATTGCTTCCAAAACTTCTCTTCGAAAACATTTAAATCCGCCCGTTGTATCATAGACAGTTATTCCTGTCACAATGCGAGCATATTTATTTGCATAGTAGGAGAGTAGTAGTCTGCGCAACGGCCAATTGGCAACGTTTGCACCAGTGATGTACCGTGAGCCAAGCACGAGATCAGCATCTTTAATTTCGCGCAAAAAATTTGGAATCTCTTCGGGGTCATGCGAAAAATCTGCATCCATCTCGAAGATATAATCGAAGCCTCGTGCTAATCCGTACTTGAATCCTTCCACGTAGGCAGTGCCAAGCCCCATTTTGCCAGCGCGACTGAGCAGATGCAAACGGTCTTCGCCGATTTCAGTTTGCAATCCGCGAACTATACCAGCTGTGCCATCGGGAGAGTTATCATCTACGATAAGAATAGAGAGTAAAACATCGGGAGTTTTTGACTCTTGCGAAAGTACTGCACGAATAATCCGTTCAGCATTATCAGCTTCGTTATAGGTCGGAATGATTATCAGTGTTCGCTTCATTGACTTGTAAGGATATGATGAATAGTCCGTTCTGCAATATAGGTTACTTCGTCATCAGTAAGCTCCGAGTGCATCGGAAGCGATAGAATATGTTTTGATGCGTACTCCGTATTCGGGAAGTCGCCTACTTTGCCGCCATAAGAATTATACGCTGGCTGAAGATGGAGTGGAACGGGATAGTAAATATTTGTAGGAATGCCATCGGCTTTGAGTGATGTCATCACTGCATCTCTATTGCCTCCGAAGATAATTGAGTATTGATGCCATATTGGTTCAGCATCTGGGTGAACCGACGGTGATTGAATGAGACGATCATGCGGGGTGAAGAGCGAGGTATAAAGCTTAGCTACTTCTCGGCGCCGAGCATTCCACTCATCAAGATATTTTAATTTCACACTGAGTATCGTTGCTTGAATGGAATCAAGTCGCGAGTTGACCCCTAAGCGATCGTGAAAATATGTTTTGTTCGCACCATGGTTTGCAATCGAACGAAGAATCTCCGCGAGTTGATCATCGGTCGTCGTCATCATGCCAGCATCACCGAACGCTCCAAGATTTTTTGATGGATAAAAACTGATTGTTGCAATGTCACCGAAGCTACATGCCTTTTGTCCTTGCCACCGTGCTCCGACAACTTGAGCTGCATCTTCGATCAAATAGAGATTGTGCGCAGTTGTGATTTTCTTAATCTCTGTGAGGTCACATGGCTGTCCGAATAGATGAACAGGTAGGACGGCCTTCGTGCGTGGAGTGATCTTGGCTTCGATAAGCGAAGGATGGATATTGAATGTACGCGGATCAATATCAACATAAACAGGCTTCGCTCCGAGCAATGCAATTGTTTCTGTCGTTGCTACGAATGTGAACGGCGTGGTGATAATCTCATCACCTGGTTTAACGCCAATCGCCATCAAAGCAATCTGTAGTGCATCAGTCCCAGAAGCACAGGCGATAGCATGAGGTACATCGAGGTATGATTCCATCTCGCGCTCAAGTTGCTTCACCGCAGGACCGTTGATATATGCTCCGCTCCGAACGACGGCGAGGATAGCGTCATCAATTTCTTGCTTATATTTTTTGTATTGCCCAAGTACATCCACCATGTGGATTTGCTTTGTCGGTTTTGTCTGAGTTGCAGTATTCAAATTGGTTATGCTTGTCCTTTCCCTCTGAACATCATGTATGCTGTTCGAAAAATAATTTTAATATCTAATCTGAACGACATTGATTCGATATACATCAAGTCGTACTTCAATTTATTTCTCACATCCTCAAGGTTCTCGTCATACTTATATATCATCGCCTGATTGAGTCCCGTAATCCCGGGGCGTACCTTCATGCGACGACGATAGTATGGAATTTCCTTGCTGAGTTGCTCAACGAAGTACTCGCGCTCCGGTCTTGGTCCAACGAGTGACATCTCGCCTTTGAGGACGTTCCAAAATTGCGGCACTTCATCGAGGTGTACCTTACGGATAAATTTGCCAAAAGTTGTGACGCGGGGGTCATTTTTTTGTGCCCATTTAGGTCCATCTTTCTCGGCATCAACGCTCATCGAACGGAATTTGTAGATCTTGAATGGTATACCATTCTTTCCCATCCTGCCTTGGGAGTATAGCATCGGTCCACGTGAGGAAAGTTTTACTCCTAATCCGACTGCAATCCAAATTGGCAAGCCGACAACAATGATGATTGTGCTCGCGACAATATCTAACGTTCGTTTTGTGGC
This sequence comes from bacterium, assembly GCA_037143335.1. Classification (GTDB taxonomy): domain Bacteria; phylum Bacteroidota; class Ignavibacteria; order Palsa-1295; family Palsa-1295; genus PALSA-1296. Next base: position 9,712 of record JBAWZA010000002.1, read on the forward strand.
TTCCTCCCACGGACGCATGAGTTCGGGATTGATGTCAATCAGTGGAAAGCCATAGATTTCGCGTGTCCGAGCTTGCCCCGAGATAATGTCATAAAGATCGGGGACAATTTTTAATCCAACATTGACTGCCGATAATCTGCCGATAATATCGAGCAACCGTTCGTGCTCGCCAGAGTTCAAGGCGATAAGTACTTCGGCAATTTTGTGAGTCGAAATGATAGACTCTATATCTTCATATCTGCCTAAAGATTGAAGCGAGGAATTTGCTGAACGAGGTTCTTCAGTCGAAGAAATAAATCCGCGAACGTCGTAGCCTAATCGTTTTGCTTTTGCTAATTTCGTCGCAAGCTCTCGTGCCTTCGTTTCGTCACCGATAATCACCGATGGTCGTTGACCAATGCCTGACTCCAAAAGTCTGCGCTGACCAAAGCGGACAATGAGCCGAATGGACATTGTGATACTCGAGAGCACCAGAAAATATAACAAGCCGATGATTCGCGGGTCATTCCGAAGTTGTGGCTGGTCTTGCGTAGTGAACGTATCCCAGAGCACGAGAATCATAAAGACTAACGTCCCAAAAAGGAGAGTCTTTAATATCGTTACAACTTCATCGAAGATAGGACGGACATACCAAGAGCGGTAGAGTCCGAAAAAGACAAAAGCAAAAAGCCAAAATATATATGCGAAAAGACTCGTGGCAACAACATGCTCAAGATGCAACGGTTCGGTGGTGATGGTGAACCATCCCGAATAATAATGTAGCCAATAATAGAGAAACCATGCGCCATTAATGGCGACAAAGTCTCCGAGCAATAAGATCAGTATTTCCTTGCGCCTACTCATTTGAGTGACGTTACCTCCTTCGTGCTGAGAGTCGGGTTCGGAATCGAATGTCGCTTCGCCTGCGTCCAACTTGCCCCATCGGAGTGCATGATGTAGCGGAGAGTGCCGACTATGTAAGCAGTATTCATAGACACTAACCAACTTAGTTGATGCAAAACCGGAACCCGTATTTTTTGTCTTTCAAGAATTAATCCTAGTAAGGCAAGTACGATAAATCCGAAAAATACTTCCAAACTCAACTGATACCGAAAACTACCATCAGTTGTGAACCCGAAGATAGCGAGCAACAACGCAATGCCAATGAGGAGTGGACTCATCCAACGCAAAAGTTTATGCGACCAGAGCATGAATGAAATTCTACCAGAGGAAAATCCGAGGAGCTTCGGGAAAAATGCGATCGTATGATACCCACGCGAAGCCGAACGAACCTTGCGCCCAAATTCATCTTGATAAGAGCGATCAAAAATATCGGTGGCAACTGATGTTGCCTCATAGAGTACACGCCTTCTTTGACTTAGGGTACCCAGTGCGACAAATAGATCGTCGTGTACAAGGGAATCAGGAAGTGATTGCCAAAGATTTTTTCGTGTAGAATAATTTGCACCTGAAAGACCTAACGATGAAGCAAATCTTGATTCATGCTGTCGGATGTTTTGCTCTACGGAGGCATATTGTTTTTCGGATTCATAGAGTCCGTTATCACTTTGCGCTGAGTGAATGTGATACGCTCCAGCAACAGCACCCACCGTTGGGTCCGAGTAATGTCTGACGTGCGCCTTTAACGTATTCGGTGAGAGCACCACATCGGCATCGGTGAAGTAGAGAATATCACCAGAGGATGATTCAACTAAATCATTGACAACGGGAATCTTGCCTCTGCGCTCACTGAAGCAAAATGGTTTGACGGATGATTCGCGCTCCGCATATTTTTGAATTATGCTCACCGTACCGTCGGTTGAACCATCGGAGCCAACGAGAATTTCGCAGAGATTGGCAGGGTAGTCGAGCTTTAATAAAGATTCCAAGCACTCTACAAGCACGCGCTCTTCATTATGAGCGGCAACGATGATCGAAACTTTCGGAAAAAATTGATCGTCACTTTGTGAGGCCCGAGGAAAAAGCTTCGAGAGTACGCGGATGACAAGCGGGTACATGACATACGTATAGCCGGAGAGAAACACAAAAACAATAAGTAAAATATCCAGTATGCGCATGCATCATTGTGATAAAACTTCGCGGTAAACGTTGCTGAATTTTTCAGCGACGCTTTGCCAAGAGTATGTACTCTCAGCAAGCTCCCTGGCACTTGCCCCAAGCTGGCGACGTATCTCCGGTTGCTCGAAGAGCATAATGACCGCATCAACGAATGATTGTGGGTCATCACGTAGCAATAAGTGCTCGCCATCTATGCCAAGATTTCCTTCGGCTCCGATATGAGTCGAAACGATTGCCTTCCCAGTAGCAAAAAAATCTAGAAGCTTCAACCTCATCCCCCCGCCAACTCTTAACGGACAAATCATCACCTTTGCTTTACCTAATTCCCCGCGTATGTCAGGAATCCTCCCCAAAAGCTTGATTTTCTCCGAGCGGAAAGCTTCGTTTTTGACAAGAGATTGAGTCCCCGAGCCAACGATTGTCCACGTAATCTCTGGGTGTCTTTTAACAATTTGAGGAAACATTTCCTTCGCAAAAAATTCGAGTGCATCGAGGTTCGGCTCCCAGTCAATCCCGCCTACCCAAAGGATCGAATTCTGCTCCAACTCAGCTGGCTGCGGCTGAAAGAAAGAAGTATCAACCCCTGCGGGAATCACCCATGTTTTGGATTTGGGAGCAGCTTGCGTGATGTGGGTTTTATCCTCAGCACTAATGGCTATGACGCCATCAAAGTTATTGAGGAAATGAGTTTCATCGCGAAGCACTCGCTCAGCATGAATAGATGCAATAATCCGCGCAAGTGGATTCCGAGTAGTTTGAGCAAATCGTTTGTAAATCAGCGCTTCAAAGTTATGCTCACGAAGTATGATTGGCAGACCGAACTCCTTCTTGATCCAAAGTCCATATTTACCCATCTGTGCACCGTCAACATGAACGAGATCGTATTTCTCCTCAGCCAGAATTCGTCGGAGCAAATCGTACATTTCAGGCATCATCCGCCGCTCGATAGGATACGCACCCGAGAACATAGTCTTGAGAAGCGTGAGATTCCGTGATGGGAGTGGACGGTTCACCAGTTCAACGCGGCAAAATTGTTGGAGCTTACTAAGAGCTTCGCTTGTGAGAGTTGGGTCACTATCAGGAAAAGTAACGAATGTGATTTCATGCCCTAAGGCAGCGATTGCTTCGGTAGGTTTAAAAATACCGATAGCACCGCCATCAATAAGCGGATACGGAATTCGTGGAGCAAGTTGAAGAATTCGCAATTTCTACCAGCGATAAAGAAACAGATACCAACGTTTCAAACCCAGAACTTGTCTCAGCGTAAGCTTCCGCGTCTTCCTCCGCTGCGCAGGAATGCCCGCAATGCCATCGAGAATACCTTTGAGATAGCTCATTAGTCGCTTTGGGTGTAAAGCTATTGACACGCCAAAGCGTAGTATTAAGACCCCAACTAGTACGAGAAGAGCATAGAGAGGAAAGTGTTTTGCAAGCGTCCAGATATGATTTCGGGATTGGCGCCAAACCATTCGCTGATTATCGCGATTCGAAAATGATTTCATGTGCAGCGTTGCAAACCCTGGATGATATAAGAGTGTCATATCACACTTGTACATTTGCAGTGTCAAATCTAAGCCTTCACCGTACACCAAGAACTCGTCATCGTAGCCTGAAATACGTAGGAAAGAACTGGTGCGAATACACATTCCGCCCTCAGCATAAAATAGACCTTCAAATCCATTCTCGTGCGAGCCTCCTGAGCGGAAACGTTGTATCTCCCCTGTCTCTACAAAACCCGTCAACGGCTGGTAATAATAAAGTGTAACCGCATCCACTTCAGCTCTTCTTTCGAGAAATGATACCACTTCATAAATAGTGGCTGGAGTTGCAGGAAAAGAATCATCGTCAAATGAAAAAACGTATTTCCCTCTTGCCTCCTTGTAGAAAATATTTCTCCCTGCTGTCCCAATATTTTGATTTATTGCGACAATTTTGACGCTCGGGAATTCAGTTCGAGTCATTTCAGCCGAACCGTCATCGGACGCATTATCTACTACGATAATTTCATAATCAGGATACTGCACTGACCTTGTGATACAATCAAGCGTTCTCCGAAGGTCATCTATCCGATTATAGCTCAAGATGCCGATTGTGATTTTCGGCAACGGAGTCCTCATCTCCGCCTGAGAGATTGTCCATCTTTCGGGTAACCACGGATCGAGCATACTCATGTTGACTTATGCCCACCTTCTAATGTTTTCGAGAGTAAGCCTGAGACAAAGCTTCTGATCTCATGCAATGAGACTACTCGCATAACAAAAATTGCGGTCAGTGAAAACGTAAGTAAGACAACAAAAAAAATGGTGAGCGACGAAAGCCCCAAACTCAAAGTGCTATAGTATATTCCCATTGAGCAGAGTGTAACACCCACAAGCCTGAGGAGAATCATGAGTATACTTCGTCGCACAAAGACTTGGAGTCTTTCGGATAGAAGTAGAATGATACTACTACCAATCGTAAGTGCAAGGCACTTCGAGATTGTGGCTCCGAATGCACCATATCTTGGAATAAGAATAATATCCGCAACAATTGAAACGACCATGAGAATAGCAGTATAAACAGAGGAGAGCCAATACCTTCCTTCAGCAATCGCAATGTCAATAACGAATGCACCAAAGCAAATCGGAATAAACATCCAACCAAACATCACTGCCAGAGGTGCAACATCGGAATATCGATTCGAGCCGAACAATGATGCCACAACAGAATCAGAAGAGACGGTAAGGATAACGGCGATGAGCAATGCTGACAAAAGTAAAATTCGTAATGACAAGTGAATGGTGTGGCGTAACTGATCGAATTTTTTTGTAACGGTCGCCTGCGTAACCAACGGACCGATAACCGCTGTAAATACTGCCGGTAAAAATAGAATTGCCGAAAGTATTCGAAGTCCCGCATTGTAAGCCGACACTTCTTTCGGAGTGCTAAGCGTATTTAGTAACAGTGTATCCGCCTGGCTATGAATCGTCAGAAACGCCGTACTGAGTATCAACGGGAAGCCCTCAACAATTAAATTGCGAATGACTTCGAATCGGAAGCGCAATCGAAAATTTACCGATTTCCCCTCACGATAAATCAATGCTCCGAGTAACAAGAACCCTGGGAGATGGCATAAACTATAAATCCAGATTGCTCCGTCAATATCAAGTATCTGTCCCGAATAAAAATAGAGGAGTCCGACAAATACAACGGCATCTACTGTTGCAAACAGCGCAACGATATGATATTTATTATGGCCGCGCAAAAAGGCTTCTCCTACAGCCCGAACCACTAATAGCCTTGATGAGATAAAGAGTGTGATAAGCATCACCATCATGAGATTCCGTGTGTGGATGGTATATCCTAAGTAGGGAGTAATAAAAACCACCACTACTGATACCAGAACTGCCATACCAATGCGCAAGGCAAGCATAGAGCCTAATAACTCACCACGAGTATCTGCTTGCCCGTTGCGTGCATTCGCTTCCGCCTCAGCAAACTTCTTGACAAAGAGAAGCGTCAGGCCCAGATCGGCGAACAACGCCATTAGCGAAACAAAACTAACCACGACACTAAATACTGCGTAGTCATCACGTGGAAGCCGACGTGCAATAATCAGATGTCCAAGATATAAGAGAACATTCACCAAAAGATTGAGCGACAACCCGCTCGCTAACGTGCGTCGAAGAGAGTGGGATGTTCTTCCTTTACTCATGCAATCAGTGACTAATCTCTGAACGACTTGTAAGGTTTGTTTTTCGTTCAAGATAAATGTAGTACCCCCATGTCATCCCTACATACCAAAGGAATTCTCGATGCATCAGAGGGTTGAGGGTCAGCCCGTGAAGAGTTGTGAGTATTATGATGAATAAACCAATTCTGGAAAAAACCTTTTCATGAACTGTAAGTTTCTGAGAGAGGGAGTGCTTTATCCCAAGTAGAAAGAAGCGAATATGAGCATATCCTAAAAGAATGAAACCTACGATACCCGACTTGAGCAGAATGCCGAGAAAACCACTATGTGTGTAGAATGAGTCTCTGAAAGAACCTTTAATCCACTCGTATTCATGATACCTTCCAGCAAAGCCAACGCCTGAAATCGGAGTCTGAAGAATCTGCTTCAAAGTGTATCGCCACTCTACATACCTATTGAAAAGCGACGCATCTGATTTCAAATTTGACGAAGATAAGAATTTGGTGTAAGCCCACTGCATCAGCATCTGCACAAGGTGGAGGCTGAAGTAGGAGATTGTCGCTACCAGTAGAATTAACCCAAGGAGTGTGAGTAAGAACTTAATCGCATTTTTCCGGTTGAGTCTTGGTGTTGTAAGTATTAGAACAGGTAGAAGCGACAACGTAAGGAGCCAGGCGGTTCGGTTGAAAGTAAGAATTAATCCCAATACTGCAAGTAGCAGGCCTGCCCCATAGAGCAATCGGTATTTCCACTGCGATGGTAGTGCGACTAAACTAATAAATAAAAATATCGCAATTGAGGGTCTCATCACATCAAAATTAGCATGGCCCGTTTCATATAGAAAAACGACGCTTTGCACAGATTTTCGAATAATGAGTACAGAAGCAACTTCTGCAATCAACCAAAAAGTAAGAAGAAAAGCAAGTATTGTTGGAAAATCTTTTTTGTTGTCAATGCCGATCCTTTTGAAGAGTATCGGAATGAAAAGCAATGGGGAAAAAGTTAAGAATTCACGATACACCCATTCAAATTCTGCCCCAAGTCGAAAGATACTCAGTAACCCAAAAAACAATGCCCATCCCGAAAATAGTAGCACTGGGTAGAGAAGGTGGTGTTTAACGATTTGTTCGCGCTGGAAAAATTTTCGTTGGATAAAGATCCGAAGGAGAATCGCAGTCATGAAGAAGCCAGCAAATATATCGATCGGTGAGATACCTGTTTGTCTCTCTCTGATTCGAACGGCTATAATGACTGCGGTATATGCGATCAGAGTGTATTTATCGTTCCGCAGTATCACATACAAAAGCGCAGCTGCCAAAATCACTGAGGGTACTACCCAAATCGGAATGAACGCCTGACTTATAGATAATATCGAGGCTACAGATAAACCGATTGTCAGCTGTTGCAGCGGTCCAAGCTGCATTTGATGTTTGCCTTCAATATAGCTGACTGGTATCATGATCCGATTCGTGAAAATATTCGAAAGTGTTTTAATGAGTCAATCGGCACGTAATTACTGAAAAGGTAATTCCGCAATTCTGGCCATGCAAGTAGCGACTTGTAAGAGCCTTGAGATGTTCCAGAAATCGTCGGCCGAGCGTCATCATCCTCACTTACGAAAAAGCGAGGGTGAGCTTTTACTAGCTCTTTTAACATCTGTTGCTTCCAAGCCATAGGAGTCCACGGCGAAATTAGTTGAGGGTTTGCTAAGCAAAGTGTTGGTGGTAAAGTACCCGTTTGAATATAGAAATGAACGTAGTTTCCCCAGAAGAATACTTCCTCACCAGACTTGAGCTTAGCTTTCAATGATGCAAATGCATCGTAGGTTTTATCATCGGCATATCCCTCAGCCAAGGTTCTGTTCGAGACAGTTTGGGACTGGGTGTCCAGTAATGGGCGTTTGCCCCATGCTGAAGACTGGGAAATTATTCGTGGTAGTGGCGAAAACAGGAGACCCAAAAAAAGGATTGTCGTTGCACTGGAGATTCTGAAAAATCTCGATCGGGATGAGTGTGGAATTTTAGTTTTGATAAGAGTACGGAAGTACAGCGCAATCGCAACAAGCGAAAGGGCTATGAAAGGTGCCATTGTCCATACTGCCCGAGTGTAGTGATAGACAAAATTCTTGCGTTCAACTAACACACCAAATAGTGAAAACAGCATCATCCACAAAAGTAAATGGACGAAAGAATTTCCGCTTTGAGCATTGAATAGACCTTTCAAGGCAAGCACTATGCCACTCACGCAAAGTATGAAATATGTGAACGAAAGACTGGTGACTAGATTTGCTGGGAATTCATGGAAATATACGTTTGTGAAAGTATCAATACTTAATAGGGGGTAGATGGCAGCATACTTCATAACCCAACTTGTTACGGAGACAAAATTTTCCCATGCCCCGACCGACTGCATCCACAGGAATGAAATTCCTGTTAAGACGATCAGTACCGCAATCATCATTATGACAAAGATGAAAGAGTTTTTCCTATCTGACCTGCCGTTAACCAATGGAAAAAATGCTGCCGGGATCAGAATGATACCCAGTGTAAATTTCAAAGACATCAACAAAAAGATTGAAACACTGGCGGCTATAGATAAACCCAATGTCTTCTGGATAGAGTGGGTACTCTCTCCTTGAGTAAAGATACAATAAAGTAATACAAGTGATGGAAGCAGTGCAAATGATTCAGTTTGTGCTGTCATCCAGAACCCACTACCTACATAGAATAAGGTATATATCAGAACTGAGAGACCTGCAATTAGTTGGTTTTGAAAGCCCTTCCGAAGGATTCGATAAAAAATACTTAGAGTGAGAATGTGGTAAATGATATCGAGAACTCTGATGGACCACTCATGGTCTCCAAAAAGCCAATTTGACGCTCCATAAATATAGAAGATCAACGGCTGTTTCATGTCTAAAAAATCGCGATAAGGGATAGCAGACTTTTTTACAATCATTCTGCCACCAACTTCGAAGATAGCCTGATCATGCCCAAGCGGGAATACAATCATCGAACACAACAAAGCGACCACAGTACCGCATACCACAAAAAACCAAGGCGTACGTTTTGCTTTCATACCACAACCTCCTGAGTCGATTTCCATGATAACCCCGTTACTCCGAGCATGGAGGTGAAGACGTAGATTTGATAGCGAGGCAGCATGACGGTGAATGCTGTCATCCCGAGGTAGGCTACGAAAAAGAATGCAAAGATGATCGCGGCTGAGCGTGTATCAGGATTCGGTGAACGGAACAGATTGTACAGACCAAGCACGGTCAGAGCCGATACAACTATCATGGGTATAGAGTAAAACGGATTCCGTGATTTTGGGTGGTTAAAATCTATCGTGAAAAAAAATGCGAGCTTCTTTACCGAGAGAAAGAGAAATCTTCCTGGATTATCCCTCACAAAATCTAAAACTTCTGCTTTGAATACATTGTCAACTTTCGGTTCAAAATTCTGGTCGTAGGGAATCGCATCCATCTTGCGGATGATCGTCGGATACTCACGCGGATTAATAAAGATAGATGCACCCTCGCTATTAAGCGTTGTGCCGTTTGCAAGTTCGTTATTTCCTCGCCAGATTTCGTACCACGGGTGAGAGAGCACAGGGATAAATTGATGGAATAGGGTATAGTTGCGATACGTCCATGGTGCAATGATCGAAGCGCAGATAATAATTGAAACGGAGCCAGAGATCATGAGTGTCCGAAGTTCAAGTTTTTTACGGGTTAGGAAGATTACGACCACTATTAGCACAAATCCAATCAAGAAAAATTCACTCCGCAACAATGTCATCACTCCACATGATATTCCCAACAGTAGAAAGTACTTGTATGTTGGATGTTGAGAAGTCTGGATCGCAAGAAAAAGAATGATCAAACCCAAGAGTTGGTATAGTTGCGAGCCAGAATAAGTTGTGACGGCGAAAGCAGATGGCAAGAATAATAGTGCAACGAGTGCAGTCAGTCTCGCCGATTTTTCATTCCCGATCAGTAAACCTGTTCTATATGCAACAAGTGGGATAAAAGCGCTCACTGCAGAATAGAAAATCATGAGAAACATAAAAGCTGAAGGCGCCTCGCCGAACAACTTGAACGCACCAAACATCAGATAAGGATTGATGGGAGGAAGGAATGCTCCCTCATACCTCGGCGGTTGATGCATCTCGACTACTCTTGCTGAATCCAACGACTCATACGGCCATGCCATTGTGAAGCCATGTCCAGTGTAGAGGTTATGCGCGATCAGTCCGTGTTCATAGGTAACAGGTTCGTGTGAATTGCCGGCAGCAACAATCATTGCGAGTCGGATTCCGAATGCAGCAAGCGTGACCGTGAGTAAAAAACGATTTCGCTTTTGGCTGAATATCAGGTGAGAGATATGTTGGATAAAATTACTCACTCAATTCCTAAAGCGGCTTTATCACGTCTGAAACGTTGGCGCGCCTCTTGCAATCCTGCGACGACAACGACAGCGATCGAGCATAGTGCAAAACTTCCGAGAAATGCAATCAGCAATGTAAAAGCACGCTTCGGACGCGCCTTATGAAAAGGCGGAATAGCTTTGTCAAGTGTTAAGTAGAGAAGCGATTGACGATTCTCATCAAGCTTTGCTTGTTCGTATGAGGGCAAAATAAAAGCTTTGAGTTTCGATTGAATTTCAACTTCGCGGGTCAGTCGTAAATAATCAAGAGCAACTTCGGGCATGACATCCATCGGCACAAAGTAGCTTGGGGCATTCTGGTCCATGCCAGTTTTTAAGTCATTTAGTTTTGTCCTAATCTCCTCCAATTGAGACTTCAAGATATGAGTCTCGGCTGCATCAGATCCATAGAGTTGCTCAGCATTACTAAGTTGAATCTCCGTAGCGAAACGCTGCTGCTCAAGTGCGGCAAGCGTCCCAAGTTGAGCAGTTGCCTGAGATTTTAATTCATAGACACCGTACTTTTTCTGGAATGCACCTAATGCTCTGTCAGCTGAATCGAGATCGGCGATCATCTTTGTGTACCTTGCTTCGATAAAGGTACGATTGAATTTGGCTTCTTCAATCGCAAGTTTGGAATTCACAGAATTTAATTCTTCAACAAGTCTATTCGCAACTTTTGCGGCAAGAACTGGGTCTGGATCTTCAAATCCAACCGAGATGTTTCCTTCTTCAAGGATATCAGCTGATGCGTGCGAGCTAAACTCCTTTAGTGCATCTTCTAAGTTGTCGATCTTGTAACTCTTCATCAGATCAAATTCGCGAATGAGCTTTTCTTGAATCGTTCTGCTCGAAATCAGAGCAAGAGGGCTGTATGTACCGTCATTCTTACTTTTGCCAGCAAGCGGTGTGATGCCGAGATCTTTGATGGTGCTCGATATCCCTGCGGAAATTCCGTCAAGCAATCCTCCACCTGGTTTTCTTGCGGGCACAACGTTTGCTTCAGCTTTGTACCAATAGGTTGCGAACCCAAAAAGATACACAGCCGTACCAGCAGTTACCAGAAGCGTCGTGATAATAATGAGCCACCTGTGGCGAAAGAGCAATGAGATGCTCTCGACCCAAGCTTTGCGAGCAGGTTCGATGTGGATGGTTTCTGTCGTCGTTGTCATTCTTCGTATTGAAAAAATCTAAAAAATTGCTTTTGCTCCAAAAGCAACGAAGCCGTATGCTTTTTCGAGTGGGAATGCTGGTGTCTCGGTGAGATAATTTACACTTTTGGAATAGCTCCTCAAAAATACATTCAATCCTCTCCAGAGTTCGTAAGAAACTTGTGCATCTATGGTAACGATGTTTACCCTGTTGCCATCAAGAATGTGAAATGTTCTCTCTCCATCTCCGTAAGCAACTGTATGCTCAAAATCACCACCTTGATTGCCGTCAGACATGATATTGCCGGATTTGTCGTAGAAGAGTTTGAGTTTACCTGTGCTATCGTAATAATTTTCACCACGCTCTGTAAGGTTCAGGCTGATCTCCACCGCAACTTTCTCGGAAGGCGCCCAACGCAGTTGTCCCCAATAGCTCACAGAGTTAGGTCCGATCGATGAACCGAGTATTTGCCCGCTTGTGGCGAAGGTATTCTGCTGGTTAAAATGCGAATACGTAAACGGCTCGACTCGTGTATGTTCGAAGGCAAAGTCAACATCCTCAAGTCCGAATGGCGCGCTCCAGATACCGCCGATCTGCCACGCAAATTTATTTCCCCAAAATCCCGTGCCGATCTTGCTTGCAAGTACATCATCGAGTAATCCTTGTCCACGCAATTCAAATCCGTTAGTCACTCGCCACCTGAAATGCGTTGCAAGTAAAGAATTATCTCTATCATTCAATGAATGCTCAACTGATTTTAGGAATGCAAAAGGTTGAACATAGGCAAGATCAAACCGGCGACTGAAAATAGTCATATCCGTAAACCCGAACTCCACATCTTTGCCGATCATAAATGTAAGGTCGTGCAAGACAAGAAATTTTGGATCAATATACGAACCGGGTCCGAAGGCGTAATGCGTGGAATCCTGCTTGTCGCTGAACCGGGCTTCACCAAGAATGGAGGCGACGATTGCTTGATACCGCACTGCACCAACATGCGCCCCCAAGCTTACATAGTCAGGCGCTTGGATGGTTGGTGATACAATAATGTTTTCACCTTGGTATCCGCCACCGATAGCGATAGCCTCTCTGCCAAGTTTTGCAGTAAACCAATCGTAATTATAAGCAAGCTCGGCAGTGGTGAAGTCGAAAAAAGTATGATTCGAGTACAAACTATAATTTTTATTTTTGCTAATGACAGGGTCTTCGAGCGCAATGGTGGAGTCGCCAAAACTTCTGCCATCAGTTGTTTGCATAAAAAAACCAACATGCCCAGAAAGTGTACCACTAAACCTTCCACCTAATAAACCGAGTACCACGTTCCCTTTCGGCGATGATGTGCGTTCGCGGAATTCCAGATTTCCTAATCCGTGAACTTCGAGATCAGAAAAGGTCGTGTCGTCTTTCCAAATATAGAGATACTTATCTTTATCGGTGGGAATCCCAGTAAAAAAAAGTCCGTCAGCCTTTGGAGTCGAGAACATCGTTACTGACTCCGAGGGATTATGATCGTATGTCCGTAAATATTTTCTCCGAATGCTTCGTTCGGCAGTTGATAAGTGATTCGTATCAACTGATTGCAAAAGCAGAACAACCTCATTCTCTGAAATCGGCAGTTGAATCTCGGAATAATCATTCACCAAACCTTTTACAGAAAGATGACGCAAAAATAAATACACATCTTCGCCGATCGGCACAGGCGCAACGCCATTGTGTGCTGGTGAGGTGAGATGTTGCGCAATTGCGTTCGGAATTCCGAATGCACATGTGCAAACCAAGATGATTGAGGCTACGATACGAGCTTTTGCCATCGAAGATTTGTTAATCGTGTTACTTCTTGGTTAAGAAATATAAACTGAGCACAGCCAATACAGCACTGACAACTGTTGCGATGATCGAAACTTCCGTTGAAGTTACTCTTAGGTTGTAATCATCAGGATAGAGCTTATCCTGTGGAACATAGACTTCATCTCCTGGCTCAATCACTGTTTCTTCGGCTCGTACCCAACGGTGAGTGCGCACTTTAATTATTCGTGTGTTCTTTTTCACAGCTCCTTCAGCATAGCCACCGGCAGCGTTGATGTAAAAATCAAGTGATGCCCCGTCCTTGAACGGAATATATCCTACTGATCCGACATACCCCCAGACATAAACTGTAGTTGGTCTCGATGGGATGGAGATCACATCGCCATCGTTGAGTGGTATATCTGCCGAGGCGTCATTTTTTTCGAAGAGCTGCTTCATATCAACGGACACATAACCTTCCCGGACTTCGGTGAGTCTTCTAAAATTTGCGGTGTCTTCGACAGCAAGGTTTGATACTCGGCTGATGCGTTTTGCTTCTTCGTCGCTTGTGTTGTCTCTGTTATCAAGATCAACGCGCTGTCTGGTGACTGTGCCACCTGCTAAGAATGCATGTGAAGAAAAGCCGCCCGCATATTTGACGACCTCTGAAAGCTTGGTTACGTTGCGTTGAATTGGATAGACACCAGGATGAAGTACTTCTCCTTTAATTGCAACGCGTGAGAGTTCGCGAAGGTCAGGATTGTCGCGAATGAAAATTCTATCGCCTGATTCGAGTTTAACATCAGGAGCCGCTCCTGATTTGATCGCCGAGTAGTCGAAAATCTGGGAAGTATAACTCTCTCCGCCACCAGCCATGCGAATGAGCTCTACATGATGCAGATTAGCTGTTTGTGTAGGTCCCATCGCGGCAGCGATCATCCCCATGAGCGAATCACCTTCGACATACTCGAAGTCCTGCGGACTTACTACGCCACCATAAACTCCGATTTGTCCCGTTCCCAATTTTTTGAACGGAACATAGACAACATCACCTTCACGGAGCAATGGACAAAACCGCCCGTCGTGAGAGCCGTTGTAACGTGCTATATCAACTCTTTGCGTTGTGCCATCACTATGTGTGACGATGATATTTCTCAAGCTCGATGTTTTTTCGCTTCCACTTCCGAAATAAGGTCGGAGTCTGCTTTGTTCGCGCTTTCTTTTTTCTTGCTCTTTTTCGAAAGCTTCATCTCCAAGAATCGTAGCATGTTGCACTGGACGATTTGCAACTTGAATTGCAGTCACAACGCGAGTGCCGCCAGTGAATGGATAGACTCCCTGTGTTTCAACTTCGCCAAGAACTTGCACATAGATACGTTTCGGCTGAACGAGAGATAATGAAAAAAGACCTTGTGCAGAGTCATACGTCATCCGTAATTTCCGAAACATTGGTACGGCATGAGCCATAATCTCTTCTTTGATCTGCGCAAGTGATTTGCCTTTTACGGAGAACTCTCCGACACGTGGGATGACGAGCAATTGATCTGCAGATACCATGATCTGCTGAGCATCGTTACTTGTCCATGATCTATATTGAAGCACATCGCCAGGCCCGAGTCTATATTCATGCGGATCAACAGGGCTATCGAACACCATTGCTTCTGCCGAAATTTGCGGACCACTCTTCTCCGTAGCAGGTGATGATAGTTGTGGCACGGACATTGAGGGAGAACTCGATGTCGGTGCAGTTAACTGTGCACGCGCGCTACCAACAATACAGACGCCTCCTACGATGAGGAGCATCAAAAATAATTTTGTTATCACAATATGCTTCATGCTAAAAATTTTTCTATCACTTCTAAAATTCTCTCGCTTGCTTTTCCGTCCCACAGATTCGGAATCGAAGCGCGCTTCCATTTACCTGCCAACGCTTTTTCTGTGAGGGCGAGTATCTTGGACTCATCGAGTCCAGTTAACTCATTTGTTCCTTCTTCAATTGTCACTGGTCGCTCCGTGTTTTCACGGAGTGTGATACATGGCACACCGAGTGAAGTTGTTTCTTCCTGAATTCCGCCAGAATCTGTTAAAACCACAGCAGCATTCATTTGCAATGCCAGAAAGTCAATATATCCAAGTGGATCAACAAGCTGAAGTTGACTCATGCTCGCTACCCGTTCGCTCAGTCCAAACTCTTCTATCTTTTTCCTCGTGCGTGGATGAACAGGGAAAAGTAATTTCGTAGAACCGCCATGCATCTTCTCGAAGAGATTGAGTAACTGAGCAAGGCTTTCTTTTTGATCTACATTACTCGGTCTATGGAGCGTAAGAAGTATATAGTTCTTTTCCGCAATGGCAAATGTGCTTCTCAATTTCGAAAAAGCTAACTCGGCACGAGCTTTGCCTTTGACCAACGAATCAATCATGGTATTGCCGACGAAGAAAATTCTTTCATCCGCTATTCCATCGTGTTGCAAATTTGTAATCCCACTTGGCTCAGTCACAAAGCAGAGATCAGAGAACTCGTCGGCTACGATTCGGTTAATCTCTTCTGGCATAGACCTATCGAACGAACGAAGTCCGGACTCAATATGTGCAAGTTTTATTCCTGCTTTTGCGGCAACGATCGTAGCGGCGAGAGTTGAATTCACATCGCCTGCAACCATCACAAGGTCGGGCTTCTCAGATGCGAATAGTGTTTCAAGTTCAATCATGACCTTTGCCGTTTGTTCAGCATGTGATCCGCTACCGATTCCCAAGAACTTGTCGGGCTGTGGCATATCCAAATCAGCGAAGAACACATCCGACATATTCGCATCGTAGTGCTGACCCGTATGCACGAGTAGTGCATCGAATTTATCGCTTGCCTTCGTTCGAATGACTGAAAGCACGGGTGCAACCTTCATGAAATTCGGTCTGGCGCCGACCACAAGAATTATTTTTTTCTTTGCCAAAATAATTACTTGTTTTCTCCTGAACCTAAGAGCACGATCTTCTTACGAAGCATCGCATCACTGATTTTCTTTGTGGCGTTGCGGGTATCTATCACAAGCGGAGCGTTCTTTACAATAAAATCATACTCGTACTGCGAGTGGTCCGTCGTAATGATGACAATATCGCTCGACTGCAATTGTTTTGCTGATAGCTCAACTGATGTGAGAGATTTCCCGCCGATCTCTATTGCAGGAACGAACGGATCATTATATGCAATGTGATTCAGTCCGTCTTTCAAGAGCAGTTCGACTACCTTAATAGCAGGCGAGTGTCTGGTGTCATCAACGTCGCGTTTGAATGCGACACCCAAGACAAGGACATTTACATCGGTGATACTCTTTGGTAAGTGTGCAACTTCGTGAATCACCATGTCGCGCACGTAGAACGGCATGGACTCATTCGTCTCTGCCGCCAGTGTAATAAAATTCGTTTCAAAATCATGTGCGCGAGCTAGCCATGATAAATAGAACGGATCAATGAGAATGCAATGCCCACCAATGCCCGGACCTGGGTAAAATGGCATGAAGCCGAAAGGCTTTGTGGCGGCGGCTTCTACGACTTCCCAGATATTGACGCCGCCCATCCTATCGCAGAGCTTTGCAAGCTCGTTGACGAGTGCGATATTTACTGAGCGGAAAATATTTTCCAGGAGCTTTTCCATCTCAGCTACTTTCGGGGAGCTTACTGGAATTACTAATGTGATCACTTGCTGATTGGCAAGCACGGCAAGTTTCGTGCAATCACTTGATACGCCACCAACTACGATCGGCGTATTTGCAGTATTAAATTTCTGATTGCCCGGATCAATGCGCTCCGGACTAAATGCAAGAAAGAAATCCTTGCCCACTTTTTTCCCATTTGCCTCTAAGATCGGCATCACCAAACCTTCAGTCGTGTTCGGATAGGTAGTGGATTTCAGAATAATGAGTTGACCCTGTCTCAGTTGTGCGGCAATTGACTCTGCAGCACTCCGAATAAAAGAAATATCGGGTTCTTTATTTTCCGTGAAGGGAGTCGGGACACAAATGTAAATAATATCAAGCTCATTGATATTTGCATAATCCGCTTGAGCACGGAATGCTCCGCTCTTGATAACTGATTCTACTTCAGCGTCGGGAATATCTTGGATATAATTTTTGCCGGAATTCAGTGAGGTGATTTTGCGGGTATCGAGATCAATGCCGACGGTGGTAAATCCTTTGCGTGCAAATTCAACGCCCAGCGGCAATCCGACATAGCCCAGACCAACGATGCCGATACGCGCCGTTTTCTGCTTGATTTTCTCTTCCAGCGCTACCGCGTATGAATTCATGGTATATCTAAAATCCGACAAAAGCTCTTAAACAGTGGCATCGGGAGAATACTTCCCGTTCTTATGAGATAGCTCTATAAGCGAATACCCGCTATATGTTTCCACTATGGAGAGGTCAAGAATCCCTGCCCTTTAAGTGAGCTCCACGTTCGAGTCATTTCGAGGTCGCCTTAGCGACCGAGAAATCGTTATTCCAGAATACTTCAGGTATAACGATTTCTCCCTTCGGTCGAAATGACAAACGGGGGAGTTTTATCCTCCCCCTCGTTTGTTGTTCAATTACAATACACAGATAGAACAATATCACCGTGTCACAACGCCTAACCACCAAAGCTGATCTCCGACTCAATACCGAGCAAACACGTGCCGTGCTCAGGATTTTCTTGCGCGACGAAATGCGTCGGATGGGCTTCCAGAAGGCTGTGCTCGGGCTTTCTGGAGGAATTGACTCTGCGCTTTCGGCTTACCTTGCCGCAGATGCACTTGGGGCAGAGAATGTCCATTGTGTGATGATGCCCTACAAAACTTCCAGTGCAGACAGCCTCTCGGATGCCCAAACCGTGATTCATGCACTTGGCGTATCATCTGAAATTGTCGAGATCACGCCAATGGCAGATGCCTACTTTGGGATGAATCTGGAAATGACAAAGCTCCAGATGGGTAATGTGATGGCACGCTTGAGGATGATAGTGCTCTATGATAGATCGCAATCGCGCAATGCCCTGGTGATCGGCACATCTAACAAAACCGAATCCCTACTCGGATATACCACTCTCTTCGGAGATAATGCCTCGGCGATAAATCCCATCGGCGATCTCTATAAAACACAGGTCCGCCAGCTATCGGCGGCGTTGGGAGTTCCAGATTCAATCTTACAAAAGCCTCCGAGCGCTGATCTATGGTCTGGGCAAACCGATGAAGCCGAGATGGGGCTGACCTACGATGAAGTGGACTCGCTTCTGTTCCACATGGTTGATAAACGGGAATCCGATGCCGAATTGCTTGAAGCTGGATTCAAAGAAGTATTTATTCTGAAAGTGCGAAGAATGATAACAAGGTCCCAATTCAAGCGCATGCCTCCGCTCATCGCCAAGATTTCCGCCCGAACGGTGAATGTCGATTTCCGGTACCCAAGGGATTGGGGGAGCTGAAGGGGCAGATGTTAGTCCTTAGTCTTTGGTGGGACGTCCGCCGCGCGGATAAGTCATTCCGGTCAAATAAAAATAAATATGGCGAAAATATGCTTTATTCGCCGATTATCGACGAGTTTGAAAAAAGTGGAATAAATATTCCGTATCTTTGTAGTCCGAATTTTGTGGATAACTTTTCCCTCGGTAGCACTTTATTGTCAAGTAAAGTGTTATCCTAAATCTTGGGGTAAAGGGCGATACAAATATATGGAAATTTTGGAGACACCAGTGGCTAAAACAGCAAAAGCACCAGCAGCAGATAAACCAAAGAAGGCTACACGAGGTCGTACTCGTCGCCGTATGAAGTATATTACCGGCTTGATCCTTTGCTCGGATTGCACCAAAACAGCCCGTAAGGAGATCGTTGGTGAGGCTCATACGCAAGCCGCTGGCGAAGAGCCACAGCCAATTGATCCGATCACCGGAGAGCGGAAGTCGGATAACCTTTGGGTGCGTTGCACAAAGTGTCATAATACGATGCTCGTGAACTTGACGGCGATGTTCGATGAAAAGCCAAAGGCTCATACGAACATGACAGCCTCTGAGTGTACACTATACACGCCACAGCGTATCTACGCTATCGGCGAAGCAGTTTATCATAAAGATTGGGATGATATCGGGTCGGTCGTTTCGAAAGAAGTGACAGGTTCAGGTCGTCATGCCATCATCGTCAGCTTTGATAAGCTTGGCGAGAAGAAGCTGCTCGAAAATTTTGCATTGGCATAAGTTTTTTCACAACAATCAATCTCTGAAGGAGGGATAAATAATACGTGGTAGGAATTATCATTCAAGATAACGAGCCGATAGATCGGGCGTTACGACGTTTCAAGAAGAAGTACGAACGCGCCGGAATCCTCCGGGAGTTTCGCAGACGAACAGCTTACGAAAAGCCATCGATCACAACGAAGATGCGCCTCCAGCGCGCAGCTCGCCGCCAAAAGCGGATGGAAGAAGAGGCAGGGTAATATGTTTTGATATGCAGAAATGCATAGAAGAAAAAAAAAGAAAAGAAAAGCCGGATAGTAATATCCGGCTTTTTTTGGTTCTTCTTCCTGTGTACGGAGGCCAATTGAGGTCTTAAAAAACTATTGCAATTGCCAAATTCTTATCGTGCTATTGCTTGAAGCCGCGAGTACATGTTCGTTCCGACTTGCAGCGATTCCTGCGACGTAATTTGTACCCGATAGGAGTTTTACCATCGAGCTTCCGTCAGCAATCTTGATGACGCGGACGACGTTCGCACCAGATACTTGGTCAACAACGTAGATATTATTCTTCGTAAGAATTGGGTTGCCGTATCGTGTTCCATTTGTTCCACCGATCGTCGCTTTACCGCTAATCACGCCTGTCTTGGTTGCATAGCAAGAGTAGAGCTTGTAATCGTTGGTTGCGACGACAGTAAGTCCATCTTCTGAAGAGAAGAAGCTATATGGTGATCCAGCAACAGTAAAGTTTCGAATCTCAGAGTTTGAAGCGATACTCCAAACACGATCAATACCAGCATTCTTTGTATCTGCATAAATGATTGCATTCTCATCACGGTCATATCCGAATGAATACACCGAGTCGTTAATGTTCGACGGATGCAAGGTTTGCATGACATTACCGTTCGTTGCGTCGTAGATATTCAGATCAGGATCAACACCTGAGCCATGTGCAAGAAGAGCAATAATCTTTGCGCCATCGTCACTCAATACTGAACCTGAGACACCTGCAACCTTAATGATGGATGATGCTGTAGTGGTAGAGACGTCATAAAGCATCGCGCCACCTCCGTAACTTGATGAAAGCAAGAGTTTGTTGTTGTCAGTGCTGAACTGCATTGAGTTAACATAATTCTGCCCAGTAAAAGTACCAGTACTCAGCATTGCTCCTGTCTTTGCATCATACACGTTGAATCCAGAAATGGTGTAGAGTGCTAATTTGCTTCCATCAGGCGAGAGTGCAATTGCCTGACTCTCCTTTGCACCTACTGTTATATCAATGAACGTGCTCGTTGCACTTCCGCATACCTTGATTGGATCAAGATTACGTGCTTCACCCGAAGTCAGTGCAGGTACCGTGAGCGTGTTGGATAAATTGCCATTCACGTCCATTGCGTTTATCGTAAGATCGGATCCAGATGCTGCTTGTACAGCATATTTTCCGTCCTTCGTATAGACATAGGAGTTATTCACGCCAACAGTTATCGTGACTAGCCCCTCAGTAGCTTTGTCATCGCACCCGACAATCGTGCCAGAGACTGAAGCTGGACAAGGTGAATTCAATGAGATGTCACCGATGTCTTTGTTTTCTCCGTCTGCAACTTGAACATCGATCGGAGCATTGATATAGAATGTTCCACCATTCTTTGCTGCGTCAATATTGATCTGAGTCTTTCTGTTATATGGGTAACGAAGGAAATGAATTCTTCCATCTGGACCCGTCTTTGCGCCTGCATGAACAAAATACTTACCAGCTGCATCATCGCCGACGATTGATACTGCCACTCCCGCAACGGGCACGCCATTGCACACAACCCGCAAGGAGACATTTGCCGAGGAAAATCCATATCCAGTCGAATCTTTGTAATCAAGATTCCAATCACTGAAATGTTTTACTGTCCCTGTGTACATTCCACCGCTGAGTGAAGCGAAGCCTTCTTCTTTCCACATGCCGAGTGTCTCATCAAAATACCAGAGTGGCATCACAGCCGGTGCGTTCGGGTCAATAGCTTTTGGGAAACTCAGGGTCGCAGGTTTTGTGGCATCGAGCTTGAGCGCATTGCCGCTTGGGTCTTTGAGTTCAACTCTCAATACGCCACAAGAGATGAGTGAGGTTGTTTTGCCATCAGTCGTCTGCGCCATATCATCACCTGAGAAATAATCGAAAAACGTTTTGGTTTTCGGATCAAGGTATCGTGCGGCAACTCT
Source organism: bacterium (assembly GCA_037143335.1). Taxonomy (GTDB): domain Bacteria; phylum Bacteroidota; class Ignavibacteria; order Palsa-1295; family Palsa-1295; genus PALSA-1296. The sequence continues at coordinate 31,212 of JBAWZA010000002.1, forward strand.
AACGGCTCCTGTATATGGATTGCCTGAAGCATCGGTGAAACTTCCCGGAGCAAAGACAATCGAACCACCAGCGGCAATCGTGACCGTTCCACCGAGTGTAGCAGAAGCAACGGTCGCAGTCGCTGCGTTACTCATCATCGTGAGGTCAACGCGTGAGGATCCAGTGGTGTATGGCAACTCTGCCTTGGCGGCTGTAAAATATCCGACTTTCTTGGCAAGTGCCAAAGCGCGCCCGGAGGTAATAGTTGTGTTTTTGATGATGTAGAAGCCATTGGCATCCGTCATTGCTGTAGCTCCTGTGCCACAGGTTACTGATGCGCCCATGACGGCATTCCCCGTCTCATCTACGACACGACCATAGACTGTAGTAATTTGTATCGTACTTGTTGAGCTTGGATCGGATGGACCCGAAGCGCAGCCAGTGAGGTAAAGCGTAGAATATCCCGATAATGCAACAAAGATTATCAAGAGAAGCATATTCCCGAGACGATTGGCTCGAAGAGGAGATTGTATGTTTTTCATTGGTGTAAAAAAATAATAAATAAAGAGTGTGAACAGGATATAAATGCTTTAGAGGGCAGGAAGTTACAGCAGTGGGGGTGGTAATTTATAAAATTATCATTCAGCCTCTTCGAATTCCTCTATATTGTATATGCCAATGATGGGCACCAATATGCGAAGACCACAGAAAGACATTCGGGACAAAACTCAATTTAAGACATCAGAGGAATTCTATGACAAAGAATACGGCTGGGTTAGGCGCATTGCTGATCCGTGCCCGCGCTGCCACTCGGCAAATACTACTGCCTTGCTCGAGGAGCAGGGTTTCACGGGTTGTACGCATTGCCTGAGCGTTCAACTTCTTGAAGGATATGCATTCACCGAAGGCGGATACTCTGAAGCTCGGAGAGTTCTCGAAACGCTATTTGATGAAAAGCGCGTAGATAAACCTGTTCAGCCACCAAGATTCATGCCGATGTTTTTCAACAGGAAGTAGGCTACCAGATTTGCTTAGGGACTCTCTTTCTCCGAAGACATCCAAGTCACATATTATATTCGTATCTATGGCATTGCTAAAAGAAATCGCGAAACAAGGAAAGTGGACTCGGTGGGGGATTCGAGCAGTTATCGTAATGCTCGGACTGTTGGCATTCCTCTTATTGCTCGACAATATCATCATGCCGTGGTACGTGAAGCGTGGCGAGGTTTCGGTCTTACCAAAGGTCGTCGGCAAACCCGTAGATGAAGCAGTGCAAATCCTCCACGATGCTGGCTACGAGCCAATCAAATACGAAACACAATTTGACGAGAAAGCGAAGGAAGGGCTTATCATCCGCCAAACACCTGAAGGTGGTGACGAGACCAAACCTGGGCGTAAGGTCTATCTCATTATTTCCGGCGGTAAGGAAATGGTGGTGATGCCGAATCTCATTGGTCAACAATTAAAGGATGCACGAATCTTGCTCGTGAGATCGAATCTCGGACTCGGTAAAACAGATTTCGGATTCAGCGATTCCATCGCAAGCGGAGTCGTGATCCAACAATCCCCGCGAGTCGGCACCAAAATATCGGCAGAGCAAAAAATTGATATCGTCGTCTCCGAAGGATCACGCGCAGGAAAAATAGAAGTGCCTAATCTCATTGATGCATCAGTTGGTGAGGCTGTGCTGAAATTAGGGAATGCAAAACTCGGTGTTGGCAGTAGAAATTATGTGCCCAATGACTCGCGACGACTGAATCAGATTGTCGAGCAGTCACCAAAGCCTGGAGAATTTGTGCAAGTTGGCTCGACTGTTGATTTGTGGATCACAACCGATAAACAGCTGGAGTCAAAAGAGCAACACTAAAAAGCTTATTGCATCAGAGCGATTCGAATTCTCCTCACCGACCCCGCGACAGTGACTCTGAGAAAATACGAGCCGGTTCGTAATCCTCCGAGCAAGATTTTCTCCGCCATATTTTTTTTCAGATCAATCACCGTTCGCCCAACTTCCCTTCCGACTGCGTCATACATTTCCACCGTAGAACCAATAGCATTGACCGATGAAGTCAAATACACATCACCCGATGTTGGATTGGGTTGAAGAAACAATTGGGGTAAGCTATCATAAAGTAGAAATTTTGTTATCGTCATGATTCCACACCCACGTGGTGGACAGATAGTTGATCTTGCTGATGGACCAATAGCATACGTACAGATTGCGTTCGGATTTATTACTCGCATAGAATCAATCGAAACATCGTAACAATCATCGCCCTCCGGAAAAACAATAAATGTTGCAATCGCAGAGTTGGTATCCAGACGCATTTCATTTTTTGGGATGGTGACGTTGGCACTCGTCTGTCCTGAGTTGATTACCGTATCAAGCAAAACTCCAGCAAGACTGTGTACGGAATTATAGATGAGTCGCTTATCAAAATTGAGTGTGAGTTGAATTTCTTCTGGTTGAGTAAATCCTTTAAAGCGAATTGGTACTTGAGCAAATCCTCCGATAGTATCAAGATTCATATTTGCTGAAAGTACTCCAACACCGACAAGGTCTTTCCCAAATCCTTCGAGCGGTACGACAATTTGTGTGCTATCATCAAGTGTGATTACATAGTCGCCACGTTGTGCGCCTGATGAGAGTGGACGGAATGAGAGGAGAACGGAATCACTGCCGCGAAGTGAATCTCCGATTGATTGTGAAATACCATAATCTATCGCATTGATTCCGCTAATAAATTCATGCGCTACTTTTAGTGGCTGGCAGAGTGAACCTTGGATCCTGATTTGTGCAATCACGGGTGCATCACAACTTCGGAGTGAATCAGATGCAAAGAGTTTATTCGGATTGATCGCAAGTCCCTCGGCAATCGAAACCCCTGGCAGCGAATCGCCTCCACTATTGATTGTGCGGTAGATCGTACCAGCATTGTCAGCGGCGAGAATGATATTACTATTGATAGCGCAGACGAGGCGTGTATCGAATATCGCACCGGGTCCGCCGATGGATTTCCAGGTGACACCTTTATCAGTCGAGCGATGAATTCCGTCTGTGCTTGTTTGCGCAAAGACTGCCCTTGAAGTGAGTGCTACTGATCCGCAAAAAAATGTTTGGCCTGTTTTCCGATTGATCGCCATGCTCTCGCCAACCCTCCATGAGTTGCCTTGATCGCTGGAGACAAAAATTTCGGAACGGTCATTGATAGGCGTCGTGCCTTCCTCGTTGATGGCATAGAGATAGTCAGGGTCGCAGATATTTACTCCGAATGAGTAAGAATCAAAATCGATCGTACCATTTTTTGGCGTCCACGTTGATCCGTAATCTGTTGTTTTTATGATATGGAGCGAGGCACCTTTTGATCCGACAAGTGCGAGCGCACTACCTCCGAGCAAACCCCTGATCTGTGGTGCTGTTCCGCCAGCAACTTGCCAAGTCGTCGTCCATGTGGTACCACCGTCTCGGGTAACGTCAATCGTTTCGCCACCACCACCACCGGAGACCAGAAAATTATTTGGTGAGCCTAAGAAAGCACATGTATATGCCGTCGTTGGTTTGCCGGATGCTCTGTGAACTTCGCGCCAACTCAAGCCTTGATCATCTGTGCGGAACACTCCGCCAAAAAATGTGCAAACTACCCCTGTGTTGCGATCAAAAAAAACGATATCAATAACGCGGTCAGTCCCTAAACTAGTTGGAGAGCGATTCGACCATGTCCGCCCAGAATCCGAGGACATAAAAACCGATTGCATACTACCCGCCCATGCAATTCCAGATTGGAAGGTAATCGCGCCGTTCTCAAGTCGTTGCGCACCCAAAAGTGCGGGTGCAACGGCTTGCCATTGCGCTCGGAGCGTGGGAGCAAAGAGAGCGATCAAGACAAGAATTGCAATCGCTCGGGAATGTAGATGTGTTCGTACTTCTGGTTCAGACTTCTTGTCCATGAAACTGTACTACTTGCTTATTCGTACGAGCATTGGAACAGAGCATCAGGCATACCTGTTCGACTTATTTACAAAACGGGAAGATCGTACGCAGATTTTCTGAAGGATTTAACATGGCAAATTATCGCCGTCAAGGCATATTCCAAGGAGGATTCGGTGGCTTCCTTGCTGATACTCCGGTCATCCGCACCATACTCATCGCAAACGTTGCAGTCTATGCGTTTCAGATGTTTTTTGGCGGACTCCGTTTCTCTGGCATTTCGATCAATGACTACATCGGTCATTTCTTTAATCTCTACCCGCTTGGAGCGCCGCATCAATATTTTGGTGATGCATTAGGACCGGTGCAATTTTATCCGTGGCAGTTAGTCTCTTACATGTTTTTACATGGCGGTTTCACGCACTTACTTTTCAATATGTTCGGACTCTGGATGTTCGGTACGCAAATCGAAATGATTTGGGGTGCGCGGAAAGTATTGACCTTTTATTTCTTATGCGGATTAGGCGGAGCCTTGGCACATTTATTTATTTCGCCTCTGCTTGGCGGAAGCGGTCCGCTTATCGGAGCATCTGGGGCGATATTCGGATTGCTCCTTGCCTACGGCTTACTCTTCCCTGATCAGTATGTATATTTTTCTTTCATCATTCCGATGAAAGCAAAATATGCCATCGGCATATTTGTCATTTTGGAACTCATGTCCGTTGGAGCCGCTGATAACATCGGACACTTAGCTCATCTGGGCGGAGCCGTTGCAGGACTTATCTATCTCTTTGCAACAAATGGAGGGACAAAGATTTTTAGTGGATTTGGTTCGCGAAAAAAATCTGATGATAATGCGTACTGGCGAAGCAACACAACAGCAGGGAATATGTTCAGAAGAAAACCGAACGACGACGATGCTGTAGATGCCGAGTATCACGACATCGGAGGAACGATGACGCGTGCTCAATCAGGTGTCCGTATCATCACGCAAGAAGATGTTGACAGAATTCTCGATAAAATCGCGGCATCAGGCTACCAGAATTTATCCGAAGAGGAGCGCGAGATATTATTAGAAGCATCCAGAAAAATGGAAAAAGGAAATTGAGAATTGAAAATTGAGAATTGAAAATGGGGAATGGATTCCCGCCTTCGCGGGAATGACAACTGTTCGCTCAACTAAAGACTAACGACTACCAACTGCCGTGGAATTACCAATCTTAACTACTCCGCAAATCGGACTCGATAGCTTCATTGATAATCGTCGCAAGTCGCGACAAGTCATGGTGGGCAATATCGCCGTCGGCGGTGGCGCGCCAATCAGCGTGCAGTCAATGACGAAAACGAAGACCGGTGATGCAAAGGGAACACTTGAACAAATTCGCAGAGTCGAAGAAGCTGGTTGCGACATCATCCGCGTAACAGTGAATGATTGGGAAGCCGCCGAAGCAATGAAAGAAATAGTTGCTGGTTCAAAAATTCCTGTAGTAGCAGATATTCATTTTAATCATATTTTCGCCATCAAAGCACTCGAAGCGGGAGTTGCGAAAGTCAGACTCAATCCAGGGAACATCGGCTCTATTGAACGCATTCATCAAGTGCTTTCGCTTGCAAAAGAACGTCGCGTCCCGATCCGTATCGGTGTCAACTCCGGTTCTCTCGAAAAAGATATTCTCGAAAAACATGGCTACCCAACCGCCGAAGCACTATTCGAGTCAGCGATGAGACATGTTGATATTTGCGAAGATTTTGGATTTTCGGATATTATCATCAGTGTAAAATCAACAGATGTTCGCTTGATGATTGCCGCATATCGCCTCATCGCAGAACGCACCGACTATCCGCTTCATCTCGGTGTCACCGAGGCAGGGACGATGAGAGTCGGTACGATTAAGTCTTCTGTCGGAATCGGCACATTACTTGCCGAAGGCATCGGCGACACCATCAGAGTGTCCCTCACCGACGAACCCGAAAAAGAGATTGAAGTTGGAAAAGAAATTCTCCGATCGCTCTCACTGGCAAGTAGAAATGTTGAGATTATCGCATGTCCGACATGCGGAAGATTAGAGATCGATCTCTTCAAAGTTTGCGACGAACTTGAACGTGCAACGAATCATTTGAAAAAACCTGTGAAGGTAGCAATCTTAGGTTGCGTGGTCAACGGACCTGGCGAAGCCGCCGATGCCGACATCGGAATTGCCGCCGGACAAGGTGTAGGAATACTCTACCGAAAAGGAGTAGTCATCCGCCGAATAAAAGAAGAGGACATCGTCCCAGTCCTCATTGAAGAAATCACAAATTTTGTACCCGACAGTAATTAAACCGAAGTAGCTGTAACGTCCCCCTCGTCTGGCCCACTGACTATTCGATTCGCAGTTTGCTCAGTTAGGTGCTTTGTGATTCAAAGTTGCATCCGCTCCCATGACCCAAGGCGATGGCTCGAACCCTATCTGAGGTATAAGTTGTTCAAGAGATTCTAATTTTTAATCAAATAATTACTACTATTATGCCAATGTTTATCCGCAGTGCATCTGCAAAATGGAATGGAACCGGAAAAGATGGAATCGGTAAAGTCACGAGCGAATCCAATGCTCTGAATCTTGAATACCACTGGAAAAATCGTTTCGGTGATGGAAGTGGAACAAACCCAGAAGAGTTGATCGCGGCAGCGCATGCCTCGTGCTTTACCATGAAGCTCGCTTTTGTGCTCGATGGTTTGGGACACTCAGCTGATGAGTTGAACACCACATCGAAAGTCACAACCGACAAAGCTCCTGGCGATTGGACAATCACAAAAATTCATACCATCGTGAGCGGTAAAGTGCCGGGGATTGATCTTGCGAAATTTCAGGAAGCAGCAGAGAATGCAAAGTTGAATTGCCCAATTTCGCGCGGCTTGAATGCAGAGTTGAGCGTAGAGGCGTCGCTTGTATAATCGGTGTTAACTTACTATACACATTATCCGTTTCATCTGAGTATGAAACGGATTTTTTTTATTGTTGTCTGTGAGTACTGAAAACTACCTCATAGAACTACCTATCTACCCTGAGCACACCCATTTCACGGTGGAGGCGAGTTTGGGGAGTACTCATTTTGCCTGTGATCTCTCGCAGTGTAAAGGAGCATGTTGCACCATGCCCGGCGGCAGAGGCGCCCCGATTCTGCGCTCAGAAATTGCAGAGCTTGGCCGAGTGCTTCCGATCGTTACGAAGTATCTACCGCAAGCAGGTTTGGATGCGATTTCAAAAGTAGGTCTCTGGCAGTCTGAAGCGGATGGTACATTCACTATCTCCACCGTCGATGGAAAAGAGTGTATTTTTGTACACTGGGAGGGAGATGTAGCAGTATGTGCAATTCAGACTGCATTCAAGAATGGCGAGGTAATGGGTTTTGAAAAGCCAATTTCTTGCCATCTTTTTCCGATTCGGATTTATCCTGAACAATCGGAAGGTGAGTACTATATCTGTTATGAAGAAATTGATGAATGTCAGCCAGGTCGCCAGCGAGGAGTGGCAGAGCGCATCCCGCTCTTGAACTTCTTAGAGCACCCAATTTCAAGAGCACTGGGGAAAAAGCGAACTGAATTTTTACTTTCGTCACTCAATGACAGCCTGTCCAATTAAATAAGTTTTCAAAAAAGGAATGATTTTTCTTGACGGTAATTCCCTCACAATCACTGAAGTTGCCCAAGCCTCAAGAAGGGAGCTTGTAGATTTTTCACTCTCGACCGAAGCACTCATTCGTGTTGAGGCCTCACGTAAATTAGTTGATACGTGGGTTGCTTCGGGCAAAACGATTTACGGCATCACAACAGGATTCGGTGAGTTTGCAAACGTCTCGATTCCTACTGAGCAGATCGAAGAACTCCAGCAAAATTTAGTTCGTTCACATTCAGCCGGAGTTGGCACTCCGCTTCGGGACGAAGTTGTTCGTGCGATGCTCTTACTTCGCGCCAATGCGCTTGCAAAAGGATATTCCGGAGTCCGACCATTTGTGATAGAGCAACTTCTTACTTTTCTGAAACTTGATATTCTACCCGTAATCCCTTCACGTGGCAGCGTCGGCTCTTCCGGTGATCTTGCGCCTCTCTCACATCTTGCTCTGGCACTTACTGGGGAAGGCAAGGTAAGTGTTCCACATGATGGTGGAAGAAAAATTATTTTCGCTGCTGATGCACTGCTTGAGTATGAGTTAGACCCATTGATCTTGGAAGCTAAGGAAGGACTTGCACTCATCAATGGCACCCAGATGATGTCGGCAATTGGTTCGCTTGCCTTGGACAAAGCTCGGAAGTTAGCCGACCTTGCTAACGTATCTGCGGCAATGTCATTCGAAGCATTGCGTGCAACCGACAGAGCTTTTGACGACCGACTGTCGGATGCACGTCCTCATCTAGGTCAGCGAGAAGTTGCCAAGCACATGAGATGGTTGACAAGAGAAAGCGAGATCCGGAAGTCCCACCTTGAAGGCGATACGCGAGTGCAAGATGCATACTCGTTGCGTTGCATTCCTCAAGTCCATGGCGCAGTACGTGATACAATTCGTTTTGTTGAACAAGTACTGACGACGGAAATTAATTCTGCAACAGATAATCCACTCATAATTCCAAGCGTAGACGGGATTGGATCATATCTTGAAGGCGGAAATTTTCATGGCGAGCCTCTGGCTCTCGCTCTTGATTATTTGGCAATTGCAATTAGTGAACTTGCTAATATCAGCGAGCGAAGAACAGAGAGACTCGTCAATGGCGCACTCTCGTATGGCTTGCCACGCTTCCTAACTTCGAAAGGTGGATTACATTCTGGATTCATGATTGCGCAATATACTGCGGCTGCGCTTGTGAGCGAGAACAAAGTGTTATCGCATCCGGCAAGTGTGGATTCGATTCCGACGAGTGCCAACCAAGAAGATCATAACTCGATGGGGTCGGTAGCCGCGTTGAAATTAGAACAAGTCGTTGACAATGTTCAGTCAGTCATCGCAATCGAAATGCTATGCGCGGCACAAGGAATTGATTTCTTGAAACCGCTTCGACCTGGCAAAGGAAGTGGAGCTGGATATGAGGCTGTCCGCTCAATTGTTCCATTTTTGGAGGATGATAGGAATTTGTCTATAGACATTGCAAGGATGAAAGATGCAATTTCCGGTGCTGATTTTCTTTCGCACTTACGATCAACCGAAAGTAATGATTAACGATTTGCGATGATTCGCTTATTATTCCGAAAATATCGGTTTCAGATTTTCATGGCGTTTGCTCTCGTAATTGTCGAGAACACAACGTTTATCGCTGAACCTTATATTTTCGGACAAGCGATTGATGATCTCCGTGATGCGAATCGTATCGAGAACGAAGTAGATTCATCCGTCACGAATGTGATCGTGCAAGAGGCGATTGATTCTGTTCGAGATTTTTTGCTTGATTCACTCTCTCAGTATTTACCCGAAGATTCTCTGCAATCATACCGCATGATTCCGAGTGAAGAAATGGTTCAGCATTCGATACTCATGCCGGCAGTCTTTCGCGGACAGCAATCAACTCTTCCTCGTAAACGTCATCCCCGACGCGACTCGCTCAAACGTGTACTCGACAAACGAATCCAAGATATTATCAAGTCGGATTCCGATCTTCAAGCCAGAACGGATATTCAGCTGAATCCGCCGTCTGCATACTTGATACCAAAGGTAAAACACGTTCTCAAGAATCGCGATAGTATTCGAGGCCTTGTCAATAGTGGGAAAGCTCCAATTCTAAAAAGGAAATCGGCAAGTCGTGACTCACTGCGCTTAGCGATCAAGAAAAAACCTCATACCAGAAAGCAGGTGATCGGCAAACAAAAGAAGCCAGTTTCATTTTTTGTCCCGAAAGAATTAGGACCGTTCTTGCCTCCGATGATTCCGTGGATATTGTTATTTGTCATCAGCTCATGCGTCGGTGCAATTCGAAGAGTCTACGATACGAAGATCTATACGCGGATGTTCGCTGATCTATCCTCAGGTGTTGTTGCCCAACAACTTGAGCAAGGTGAAGAACTTTCGAAAATTGCTGGCAGGAGTTCACTTGCCTGGCAGAATATAGAATTTTTTCAATACAGCCTCCCTGAATTTGTTGAGCAACTTATTAATGTAGGTGGTGCAGTTCTTGCTCTTGCATTATTTGATTGGCGCGTTGCAACAGTAGGTTGTGGTTTAGTAGTGCTTGTTGCGATATCGAGCAAAATCTACATGCAGAAGGTCATGAAATATCAAGTGCAGCTCAACGATCTGCATGAACAAGAGTATAACATGTTCGCGACGAAGGACCCTGCGGTGATAAAAAAATATTATTCTGACATTTCAGCCTTAGAGGTGAAATACTCTAATCGTACTGCCGTGAGTTATGGTATCATCAGATTCCTCCTGCTCATCATGTTTATGACGACGCTTTATATTTCACTTGATCTTGATCGTTTCACTATAGGTGAATTATATTCAATTGTTGCGTACGTATGGACATTTGTGACAGCGAGTGAATACATTCCGTACCTCTCCGAAAAGTGGGTTGCTCTCAAAGATACAACGAGAAGGTTGCAAGCTGGCGAATTTTTAGCAGCGGAAGCGGAATAACTCCTAAAGCTTCTGTGTAACGGACTCTTAGTCCGTTCGTCTTCTCCAGTATAGCTGAGAATTCAATTAACCTAACAGATTTATATATACCCTCACTCTACTTCAATTGTTTCACATTTCATCATCCAAAAATTATTGCCTGAATCAAGGAGTAACAATCCTAAAATACTTGGCGTAACTTCTTGTGAAAGGAGAATAACCAATGAAAAACCTCATCAAGTATTTCGGGCTCATCTTGCGCCTTGTGTTTCTTCCGATGGAAAAACATCTCGTCACCAGGAGGCAAAAAGCACTCCTCATCGTAGCAACGAATGTTGTAATGATCTACGCAGTATTCATCACTGTCATTAATCCGACAACCAGCACCTACCACCAAGTGCAGGCAGTCCTGGGACCAGAAGAATCTTTGCTGAATGCTGAACTCAACCGACTCAATCATATCATCTTCAAGCAGGCACGAAGCGTGAGCAGTGTTACCATCATTCCAACTGCCGAGCTTGAGGCCCAGCAAGAGAGAGATAGTATTGCGAGTGCAAACGAAGTGCTGAGCGTGGATGACAAATTATTTCTCTACGAACTTGCCGCCCGGAGAAAATAAGCTGGCACGATTTATGTGGCAATATTCAACAGTGTTCATTTTCCCACACAGCGAACATGAAAAGAAGAACAACATTACTCATCACCTGCCTCGCTATAATGCCATCGGATGCATTCGTCGCAAACATGGCACTAGCGCAAGATACTATGTGGATAGACGACCCTCGCGTAATAGATGAGCGGACTGTGAATGAAGGCATCATGCTCCAAGCACAGAAAGATCTCGCGAAAATTGAGGAAGCCGCGGATAGATTGCGTGAGGCTCCGCTCATAAAAATTCCGGATGGTTATTGCGGCACTCGGCTTAACGAGATTTATGAGGGTATGCCCGCAAGTAACATTGTCATCTCGCGCGAGATACGACATAAATACTTTGTCCAACTCAAAAAATGGTATGAAGAGGCTTCGGAAGAATATCAGAATGCAGACACCGCTGTGCAAATGAGCAAATTTCTGGATCGGTTCAGACCATTCTATATCCGAGATAATTCGATGGTACATTTCTGGGAGGAAGCGACTACGGCGCAGATTGACTCACTTCGAGAAATATACAATCGCGAGTACAATTCATCAGAGAGTTGCAAATGCTACTTTAGTGATTGGTTGTGGTTACATTATCACAACATGCTCCAGAAAGCATCGGAGAAAAAGGATGAAGCAAATTATTATTATGAACCGGAGGGATAAGGATATGAAAATCATCATTGCAGTAATCACCGCTTTACTAATTGATGCGACAAGTCTTCGTGCTCAGAACCTCTATGACTCTGCTCGGTATCAGCATCTGAGTGATAGCGCATGGCAGGAGCTTGTGAGTTATGACTACTACGGATGGGCATTCGAGTGGGATAGTATCTATTTTGCGCGGTGGACATACTGGAGTTGTGGAGCAATCGCCAAGCGAGAGGCTCGAAGAAGAAATGAAATAAATGCTTACTATGCTAAACGAAATGGTGAAGATGATTCGGCATTTCCAGACGGACTCAAGTCCAAGAAACGCACCATAGCCGAGATTTTTGCTGAACCAGAAGATTGAATAAAGATTAAAAAAAGATATGAAAAATCTCACCCACCGTTGAAACGGTGGGCTAAGTTGTTGTCATCGGTTTCACCGATTCACGAAATCTTTAGTCGCGCCCACTGACGGTTACAGGATTGTCCACAATCTTAATCGTGTCATGGCTTTTGGGGTTTGTCATATCTTCCGCTTCCACTCCGCCAATTTCGTTAGTGCCTCCATAGGTGTAAGTGCATTGACATCTAACTCTTGCAGGGCTTCGAGGATTTTCTTGCTTGGTGAGTCGAAGTCCTCGGGTTGTGGTTGAGTAGTTTTCGAGATGGTCGGGAATGGAATCGAGCGCTGAATATCCGTCTCGGCAATTTTGAGTTCGGTCTCTTCGAGTTCGTGCAAAATTTCTCTGGCTCTGGAGATCACATCATGGGGAATGCCCGCCATTGCTGCGACCTCAATTCCATAAGAGTGATCCGCATATCCAGGTGTGATCTTGTGAAGAAAATGCACCTTTCCATCTGCTTCGCGCACTTCTACTTTGAGGTTTTCGATTCGTGGCAATCTTGATGCGAGTGCATTGAGTTCGTGATAGTGTGTCGCGAAAAGTGTTTTTGCTCCGGGAATGGTATCATGGATAAATTCTGAGATTGCCCATGCAATAGAGAGTCCATCAAATGTCGAAGTTCCTCTGCCAAGCTCATCAAAGAGAAGGAGCGAATTCTTCGTTGCATTATTCAAGATATTTGCGGCTTCGTTCATCTCGACCAAGAACGTGGACTCGCCGCTTGAAAGATTATCACTCGCTCCGACTCGTGTGAAAATTCTATCGAGTAGTGGAAGCTCACACTTTGTCGCAGGCACGAACGAACCGATATGCGCAAGCAAGGCGATGATGCCTGTTTGCCGTAAGAATACAGACTTACCGGACATGTTCGGTCCGGTGATGATGTAAAATTCTTTCTCGCCGTTTGTGAACGACACGTTATTCGCCGTGAAGCGTTCGCCGACGGGTAGTGATTTCTCAACAACTGGATGTCTGCCGTTCTCGATTCGGAAATTTCCATTCTCCAAGAATTCGGGCTTCACCCACATCCCTCGTGATGCAACAGATGCAAACGCCGTTAGGACATCTGCAATGGCAAGAAGTGAAGCATTATGTTGAAGTGAATCAATTTGCCCGATGACTTCCGCGCGAAGCTGTGCTGCGATCTGAATTTCAAGCGTTGCCATTTTCTCTTCGGCACCGAGAATTTTTTGCTCGTATTCTTTTAATTCAGGTGTGATATATCTCTCAGCATTAGCAAGAGTTTGTTTGCGCTCGTAATCATCAGGTACTTTTGATTTATGTACGTTCGTGATTTCAATATAATAGCCGAAGACATTATTGAAATCCACTTTGAGCGAGGAAATTCCTGTCCGCTCTCGTTCGCGAGTTTGCACATCAAGTAATTTTTCGCGACTTGATGAGGTAAGTCCTCTGAGTTCATCAAGCTCTGGGTTCGCGCCGTCTCGGATTACTCCGAGCGATGATGGATTCACTGGCGCTTCGGGATTAATGGTGCGATCAATTTTTTCGGCAAGCTCAAGCATCGGTCGGAGATCGTTCGCGATCATTTCCAACACTGCCGAGGCAGTTGCACCTGTTGGAGTATCCGGTGCAAACTCTGAAATACTTTGGAGTACTGACTTAATATCAGGGATTCGCCACAACGAAAATTTGAGTTGAAGAAAATCTCGTGGCGAAAGTATTCGTGCACTTGCAAATCTGCCAGAAAGACGTTCAAGGTCACCAAGCTCGCGGAATTGCAATCGCAATTGCTCGCGCAGCTCACGTGCTTCGAGTAGAAGGGCTACAGCATCCTGACGGTTTGCGATTTCGACGAGATTTCGAATTGGCATCGCCAACCATTTGCGAAGTAACCGAGCGCCCATCGCTGTCGTGGTCTCATCGAGCACTCCCAGGAGTGAAGCATTCGAACCGTCATCAGACATTGGGAAAAATATCTCAAGATTCCGACGTGTGGCTTGATCGAGAACAAGTGTTCGGCTCGTATCGAACCGAGCAATCCGAGTGACATGCGTTAAGGTTGTTGCCGAACGAGTCTCTCGTAAATAATCGAGCACAGCTCCTGCGGCAGTGATAGCAAGATTCATGTCATCGATGCCGAATCCTTTGAGCGATGTGGTACCGAAATGATCAAGTAATAATTTACGTGCAGTTTCATTATTAAATGCCCACTCTTCGCGCTTTGTTAGGGTTGGTTTCTGTTCGAGGGAGAGAATGTAGGGAGCAAGTTCTATTTTCTGTGCCTCCCTGCGATTTACGATCAGCTCACGCAAACCAAGTGATGAGAGGTGTTCAGCAAGATGCGACTCCGCGACTTCGCCCGCGACAAATTCGCCGGTGGAAATATCAGCGTAGGCAAGTCCGGCTATACCACCAGATGTTACGATTGCACCAACGTACGTATTGCGTGAAGTCTCGAGTAATTTCTCGTTCATCGCAACCCCGGGAGTGACAACCTCGACCACGTCGCGCTTGACAATGCCTTTTGCAAGTTTCGGATCCTCAAGTTGTTCGCAGACGGCTACTCGGTAGCCACCGCGAATCATCTTTGGAAGATAATTATCGAGCTGATGGTGTGGGAAACCAGCAAGCTCCACATGGCCGGCTGTTCCGTTATTGCGTTTGGTTAGTGCAATGCCCGTCACCTTCGCGGTGATGACGGCATCCTCGCCGAAGGTCTCGAAAAAATCGCCCATCCGGAAAAAGAGAATCGTGTCAGGGTAGCGTGACTTGATCGAGCTATACTGCTTCATCAACGGGGTCTGCTTATCTTGCGTCTTCTCTTCTTTTGGCATTAATTTTGGGTGCTCATCATCAAACATACTAAGATACGAAAAAATAAGTTCATCGAGCCGAGGACATTAGTAAGCACAAATGCTTATTCTTGCTCATGCATTAAAGTATTCCATATTTTTGCACTATGAAGATATACCGAAACATCGGCACACTCATTTCTCCGGTCGGGAAAACAGCATTGCGAGGTGAAGCAATGCGGAAAAATATCATTACCAGTAAAAATATTGCTATACTCCTAGATGACGACGGACGGATTTTAGAAGTCTCGGGAGATACCGATGATTACTCCCATTTGAATGCCGAAGTGATTGATTGCCGAGGATTACTCGCGCTTCCAGGTTTTGTGGACTCACACACTCATGCAGTGTTTATGGGTGAGCGGAGCGATGAGTTCTGTATGCGCGCTGAAGGCAGGAGCTATCAAGAGATTGCGGCGACGGGTGGAGGAATAAGGTCAAGTGTTGAGCACGTGCGGAATGCAACGAGTGAAGAGATCGCACGGTACTCCCAAAAATTTGTCCGCAATGCACTCGCACTCGGTACAACAACGATGGAAGTCAAATCTGGTTACGGTCTCTCTACCGAATCAGAACTCCGGCTACTCCATGCAGCCAAAAGAGTTGGTGAGTTAACAGGAATGGAAATCATCCGAACATGGCTTGGCGCGCACGCTGTGCCGAAAGAAAAAAAACAGTCTGATTATGTGGAGGAATTACTCAGTGAACAATTACCAAGGGTAATCGCTGAGCACGCAGCTGAGTTCGCGGATGTATTTTGTGATGAAGGTTATTTTACGAACGAGGAGACGAGACGGATTTGCGAAGCTGCTCAAGCGGTAGGATTAAAAGTAAAACTTCATGCTGATGAACTTGCAAATACAGAAGGTGCGGCACTTGCAGTCTCACTTGGCTCTTATAGTGCCGATCATTTGTTGAAGATTTCGGAGGAAGGGATTCTTGCACTTGCAAATAGTTCGCGAACCGTTGCAACGTTGCTTCCGATCACTGCAATGTGTATTCGCTCGGCGTATGCTCCGGCACGGAAAATGATTGAAGCAGGATGTGCCGTCGCTATTGCAACGGATTGCAATCCGGGAAGTTCGATGAGTGAGAATATGCAACTGGCAATTTCTCTTGCTGTTATCGGAATGCAGATGTCACCAGAGGAAGCACTTGTCGCTGCAACGCTCAATGGTGCTGCTTCACTTGATTTAGCGGATACACATGGCTCAATCGAAGAGGGAAAAGTTGCGGATTTTGTTTTGTTTGATATTCCGTCGCTCTCGTACCTGCCCTATCATATTGGTGTGAGTGATGTCGTGGCAGTTATTAAAGGTGGACGTATTGTGAGTGGCAATATCTAAGTGTGAGTATGAAAAATTATTTTTTTCTGATTGTTATCTTTTTTTGGGTCGTGAGCATGATCTCAAAATCCAAGCGGAAGCGTGATGACAAAGCCGAGATCGCGCGGATACGTGCGCTGAACAATCGTGTAGAGAGAAGAGTCATCGTTGAACCGACCGGTCCACAAGCCCTTGATGAAGAACAGATTCGGTCTGTCTTTGCCGAACGTCAGAATCAAGCGCCTCCAATTGATTATGAATTAGCCTACAATTCAACCGATTACGAAAAAGACAATCCTGAAGCAGCTGTCACAGAGGATGAACATGAACCTGTTTCTCATTTTAAGAAAAATTATGGAATGGTAAGTTCTCTCGGAACGGAGTCATCAGAAGAAAAAGAAGCCTACGATAAAGAGAAAAAAATCATCCCGAACTTCTCGCTCGGTGACGGCACGATGAAACAATATATTGTTGCCGCCGAGATATTGGGAAAACCGAAAGCACTCAGAAGATAATCGTGGCGCAAACAATCTCATTTAAGTCAAATTCTAAGGTCGAAGCCCTCGATGTGAAGGACTTCGACATCGGTACGTTTATTTTTGTCTTGCTTTTAACCATTGGTGGCTTCGCTGCGATTTATTCAGCGACGTATGCCGCTCAAATGAATGAGCGATTCTCTCAGCAATTACTTTTTGGGTCTGTTGGAATTGTTATTCTTATTGCCGTTGCTCTGCTACCAGCACGGTGGTTCTCTGCGGCAGCATATCCGATTTATGCCATCTCTCTTGGATTGCTTGTACTCGTTCTTGTAAAAGGCGAAGTTGTCTATAATCAAAAAAATTGGTTAGCACTTTTTGGTGGGTTACGGTTTCAACCATCTGAAATCGCAAAGCTCGGCACCATCATGGCACTCGGCAGATTTCTTTCGACCGATAGAAAGCTCACCCGACCGCTTGACATAATCATGGCAAGCGGAATTGTATTCTTGCCAATCGCACTGATCTTGCTCGAACCCGACCCGGGGAGTGCGATGGTATATGTCGGATTATTATTTATCGTTCTTCTTTGGGGTGGAGCAGATATGTTCATGCTGCTCACAATAGTTGGTGGCGGAATTGTGGTTGTACTTTCGTTATTCGGAAAAATGCCGATGCTGATTTCCGTTTTAGGAATCGGGGCATTGCTTTTTTTCTTTTTCCGGAAAAATCTGATCACGACGACAGTGGCATTCCTGATTCTCATCGGTGCATCATTTTGTTCGGATTTTATCTATAGTCATCTTCATCCATACCAGCGTGAGCGAATTGACCTGCTTCTGAATCCAGAGATGGATCCGCTCGGTGGCGGCTACAATATTATCCAAACGAAAATGGCGATTGGTTCGGGCGGATTGCTTGGGAAGGGATATTTGCAAGGGACGCAAACCCAACTTCGCTTTGTGCCGAAACAATGGACAGATTTTATTATGAGTGTACCTGCGGAGGAGTTTGGATTTATTGGAGCTTTGATTATTTTGTTACTATACATCGGCCTGATTTACCGAAGTCTTGCAATTGCCTCATCAGTCCGAAGTAATTTTTCGAGCGTGGTTGCTATTGGTATCACGGCAATCTGGTTCTTACATGTGACGGTAAATATCGGCATGACACTCGGACTCATCCCCGTTGTCGGTATTCCCTTACCCTTCATGAGTTACGGAGGTTCTGCTCTCATCACGAACATGCTCATGGCAGGAATGCTCATGAACCTGTATCGGAATCGTAGAGTGATGTTTTAATCACGGCATAACAAAACTTTTTACTTCCGAACGGAATGGGCTCAGACCCCTGTAGATTTTTTTGCCGGATGCGTTATCGATGTAATATTCATTTGCTGAATAGAGTCCAGCTGTATAGGCAATAGCGTAGATGGTTTCATTTTTCAAAAAGCCAGCAGCTCGTAAAGAGTCGCGATAGATCGGGAATTCTGCTATGCCGCTCGAAGAATTCGTGGGAATAAATTTCGTCGCATACTGATAGGATGCAGGAATATCTTGGCGTACATTTGATGTCCGACTGAAATAAAGAATGGAGAGTGCAGAATATTCTTGTCCGGCTGGTAATGAATCAATAAGTCTGCTCGTAAATATACTCAGCATTTTGCTTGAGTCAGCAAATTGGGGAAACTCGAACGGTCGAAGAGTCAAGTTCGGTGTGTACTTTCTTAGCGCAACCAGTTCTGCGAGCATAAACAACTGGTTCCGAGTTCGCGTCTCAGTTGACGGAATGATCTGATTAAAATACATTCGCTGAACGAACCCGGGCTTTGAAAAGCTAAGCGTCAGACTGGTATTTGTCGGCAAACCTGTGAGGCGGTAGCTCCCATCAGAAGTAGTTTGAGTTGATAGTGAGCGACCGAATACTTGCACTAGTGCTCCTTCAAATTTGCCGGTAGAAATTTGGTTATTCGATAAACTATCTAAGTAAAGGACATACCCATATATACTCCCATCTGCGGTATAAATTCCATTGACCTCCGAACACGCCGATAAACTCAGCGCAACTGTAGCGAACAACATACAGTGTATGAAAATCCAGATTCTCATAATAATAATTCTTTTGGATTCTGACGAATCCGCCCTCATAAACAACTCATTTGTTGGCTAAAAGTTGCTTGAGAAAAAAACAAAAAAACCTGAACTTGCTTGTCCCATGCCTAAAGAAGTCCTATATTTGTAGCAGAAAGTTTGTGTTGAAGGTGGCATTTTCTCATCCGAGAAGTTGTTTTCACGTAGCTTTTTAGGACATCACACTATTTGAAACGATGCTGAACGAATTTAGTCATGTTTTTGCGTTTTTCCTACTGAGTATCGTGTTCGTCGCTGGCGGATTAGTGACCAACTATTTCATCCGCCCAAGCAAACCGAACCGTCTGAAGCTCTCTACCTATGAATGCGGCGAGGATCCCATCGGATCAAGCTGGCTGAAATTTAATGTGCGGTTCTATACCGTCGGACTGATCTTTCTTCTCTTTGATGTCGAAATAGTTTTTCTTTTTCCGTGGGCTGTAGTCTATAAGCAGATGGGTGTGCTCGCATTCACAGAAATGCTGGTATTCCTTGCGATCTTGATTGTGGGTTTTGCATACGTGTGGGTCAAAGGCGATCTCGATTGGGTTCGTCCGAAGCCTTACATCGCTGCACTTGACGATCTGATTTCACGCGACAAACCACGTCTTGCGCCAACTCCAGCACCGGTTATGAAACAGCCGACACCGGAGGAAGTAGTTCTACATTAGTCTTTAGTGCTAAGTCGGTAGTCTTTAGCCGAAAGAGGCTATGACAACCCAACAATTTCTCTACTAAAGACCAACGACTAACGACTAACAAACTGTTCAATGGGACTTTTAGATAAACATGACAACCCGTTTGATTCGAGTAACATCGTAATCACTGGCACTGATACACTCATTAACTGGGCACGCTTATCGAGCTTATGGATGATGAGCTTCGGACTTGCTTGCTGCGCTATCGAGATGATGGCGGCTTCGGCATCGCATTATGATATTGGCAGATTCGGAGTGATTCCGCGTCCGTCACCACGCCAATCAGATATTATGTTGATCTCAGGTACGGTGACATTGAAGATGGCTTCGCGTACGAAGTTGCTCTATGAGCAAATGCCTGATCCGAAATATATTATCTCGATGGGTTCATGCTCAAATTGTGGGGGACCGTATTGGGAACATGGGTATCATGTCTTGAAAGGTGTTGACAGAGTTATTCCTGTTGATGTGTACGTTCCGGGTTGCCCACCAAGACCAGAAGCATTGCTCGAAGGTTTGATGAAGGTGCAAGAGAAAGTACGCAAGCAATCGTTAGCGAGAACGGCAGTGTAAAAGTTTTTAGTTCTCAGTTCTTAATTACGAACTGAGAACTAAGCATGAAGAACTTGAAAAGATGACGAATACAGAAATTTACGATAAGCTCAAGGGTGCCTTCGGCGAGAAGATCGGCGAGTGGCACGAGCAAACTGGATCGGAGTATATGAAGCGCATGTCTTCGTATGCCGATGTGACTGATGCCGGATACATCCGCGATGTCTGCCTGTACTTGCGCGACGAGCCAACACTTGGATTCGATAGTCTATTACTTTTATCATCTGTTGATAATGGTGATAATACACTCTCAGTTGTGTACCACTTGGAAGCACGCGAGAAGAAACAGTATTTTGCACTGAAGGTGACGGTGCCTGCTGATCACGCAGTAGTTGGCTCGGTTACAGATGTATGGAGTCATGCCAACTGGCAAGAACGTGAGGCATGGGATATGATGGGAATTTCATTCCAAGGACATCCCGATCTCAGAAGAATTTTACTCGATGAAGATTGGGTTGGGCATCCGCTCCGCAAGGACTACAAGTACCCTGAATTTTATCGGGGCATGAAAGTACCTTACTAAAGAATTACGAATTAGGAATTACGTATGGCTGAGGTGTTAGAAAGATCAATGCAGACAATGCCAGTTCCGGTAAAGCTTTTACCGGCAGAGAAGGTTGAGCCGAACAGACTTCGTACCGAAGAAATGGTGCTGAATGTCGGGCCACAACATCCTTCTACTCACGGAGTGCTTCGCTTAGAAGCGGTGCTCGATGGAGAGCTTGTTATTGACGTTGTTCCGTTCTTAGGTTACTTGCACCGTTGTTTCGAAAAGCATACAGAAGCGATGACCTATCCGCAGGTTATCCCATACGTTGATCGTATGGATTACCTTGCGGCGTTAAGCGAAGAGCATGGCTATGCGCTTGCAGTTGAGCGCATGATGGGAATTGAAGTCCCTGAGAAAGTAGAATTTATCCGTGTTCTTTTTACAGAACTTCAGAGAATCGCATCGCATTTAGTCGCAGTTGGTACGTTCGGATTAGATACCGGTGCTTTCACTCCTTTCCTCTATTGCTTCCGCGATCGCGAAGATATTTTAGAAATGTTCGAGAAAACGTGCGGTGCACGACTCCTCTATAATTACATTTGGGTTGGCGGACTTTCGCATGATTTGCATCCTGATGTACTCGGAATGTGCAGAGCGTTTGTCAAAAAGAATCGGGCAACACATAAAGAGATTAACAATCTCTTGACCTTCAACAAAATTTTCGTTGAGCGCGCCGCAAACGTTGGCATACTCAAAGCCGATGTTGCAATTAATGCAGGCGCTTCGGGTCCGATGTTGCGTGGCTCAGGTGTGAAGTGGGATGTGCGTAGAGACGACCCATATTCTATCTACGATCGTTTTGAATTTGATATACCTGTAGGCAACGGTATGTTCGGTACGCTTGGCGATTGTTTTGATCGTCATTGGGTTCGCATGTGCGAGTGGGAGCAATCACTAAATATCATCGAGCAGATTTTAGAAAAATATCCGCAGGATGATAAAACTGATGTGCAAAAGGCAGTGCCGAAGCGCATCAAGCCTGCAGCAGGCGAGATTTATTCGCGTGTCGAAACGCCTCGCGGTGAATTAGGATATTATATCGTTGCCAAAGATAACATCAATCCGTGGCGCGTAAAAGTACGCTCACCAGCATTTGTGAATCTGAGCTTGCTACCGATTATTTCGCGTGGCTACTTGATGGCTGATCTGATTATCATCTTAGGCTCGATTGATATCGTGCTCGGAGAAGTGGATAGGTAATTACGAATTACGAATGAGGAATTACGAATTTTTCTTATTCTCAATTTTCAATTTTCAATTTTTTAGATGTTTCAAGACTTAAACGATCTTTTGATAGGACTCATCGGCAAGGGCGATCTCTCTGATCTCCTTTCGGTTGTTGTCTATGCGGCGGTTCCGCTGGTGATCATCTTGCTCTATGCGCTGGTTGCGATTTTGGCAGAGATGAAACTCTCGGCATGGTTGCAAGATCGTTTGGGTCCGATGCGTACTGGTCCGTGGGGTGTGTTGCAGCCGATAGCAGATATGCTGAAGCTGTTGCAAAAAGAAGATACAACTCCCACACTTGCAGATAAGAAGCTCTACAACGCCTCACCATTCATCGTTTTCATCGGAAGTTACCTTGCATTCGCTGCTTTGCCATTTGCGGCTATTTATGCCGGAGCACGCGTGAATACAGGTATTTTCTACATCGTGGCCGTGAGCGGTCTCGTAGTAGTTGGAATCATGATGGCTGGTTGGGGATCGAATAACAAATATTCGCTTCTTGGTTCGATGCGCTCGGTTGCGCAGATCATCAGTTACGAAATCCCAGCAGGACTTGCAATTCTCTCTGTGGTGATGATCGCTGGCACAATGGATATGCAGACGATCACGAAGTTGCAACAAGGTGGGATTCAGAACTGGTTTATTTTTGGAGGACCAAAGAGTCTTGCTGGTTTCGGTGGAAATTATTCTTGGTTACTCACACCACTGATGTTGGTTTCTTTTATTCTCTATATCATTGCTTCACTTGCCGAGACCAATCGTGTACCGTTTGATATACCCGAAGCGGAGTCAGAGCTTGTCGCTGGTTATCACACTGAGTATTCTGCTATGAAATTCGCACTCTTCTTTTTGGCAGAGTATGCGAATATGTTCGCCGTTAGCGCGATTGCATCGATCTTATTTTTAGGCGGATGGAATTCTCCTATCCCAGGATTTTTGGATGCGGCATGGATGGGTTTTATTTGGTTTATCGGAAAAGCAGTATTTTTCGTCATGATTCAGATCTGGATTCGTTGGACACTTCCTCGCTTGCGCGTGGATCAGCTAATGCATATCTGTTGGAAGGTAATGATTCCGTTCGGCATGGCAACGGTATTATTAGTCGGCACACTCGTGACGTTTCTGATACACTAAATGTGGAGGCGACGCCAGTTTTTCAACTTTCTCTTCTTGATTGGTACGCTATTGGCGGCTATCGGGTGGGCAGGTGATTTGTTGCCATTCAGACTGCCTCTGTTACTGCAGGTGCTGAAATTTGATAACATGGCAATTTTTGGGCATGTTCTACAGATTATAGGAGCGTTTGGCATGTTGCTCATTCCGGAGCAAGTCGTAGAAAAAGATTTTGAAGTATAAACATGAGCGGATATTTTAAGGACATACAGGAAGGACTCGGGACGGCATTCAAGGGAATGTCTATCGTGATGAAGCATCTTCTTAAGCCGAAGGTGACGCGTCAGTACCCGAATCCCGATGACCGTTTTCAGTTGCCTGAGCGCGCACGCAACAGGCTCTATGTAAATATGGATGATTGCATTGGTTGCGATCAGTGCTCGCGTGCTTGTCCCGTCAATTGTATTACGATTGATACCGCAAAAGCTATTCCTGGTGAGAATGTCGGCACGACTTCAAACGGCAAAAAGAAATCGCTTTGGGTAACGCGCTTTGATATTGATATTGCCAAGTGTTGTTACTGCGGACTCTGTACATTCCCTTGCCCGACTGAGTGTATCTTAATGACGGATGTATATGAATTTTCGGAGTTCGATCGCGTGAATTTAATTTATAACTACGCGACCATGGACGCAACGGAAGCGGCACTTCATACTGTCAATGCAAAAAATGACGAAGAGCGTTTAGCCATCGAACGCGCGAAACAGGCTGAGGAAAAAGCAAAAGCTGCCGCCGCTAATCCAGCACCATCGGCTCCGCCACCACCTTCAGCAGGAGGAGTGAAGCCACCGCCATTTGCTGCGAAGCCAGGAGGCATCAAGCCACCACCATTCAAAGCAGGATAATACATTTTCATACGATCACATGTTTGATTTTATCTTTTATTGTTTCGCTATCATCACGGTTGCCGGTGCGTTTGTCACGGCATTGTCGAAGAATATCGTCTATGCAGCGTTCGCATTGCTCTTTACGTTTTTCGGGATTGCCGGTTTGTATGTAATGGCGAATGCTGACTTTCTGGCTGTGACTCAGCTGATGATCTATGTTGGCGGAATTCTGATTCTCCTAATCTTTGGCGTGATGCTCACAACGCGCATAGGCAGTGTGGATATACGTGTTGGCTCAGGATCAAAATGGGTTGCGGGTATTATGGCAACGGCGCTTTTTGTTATTCTCTCCGTTGCATTTTTAGGAAGCGAAGCCACACATACCGAAAAGGGCAATGACGGAAAGATGAAGACCGTTACTTCGTGGGCATCAAGCTCAACGATGCCCTGGAAGAATAGCCAGTGGAATAAAAACGCCACAGAAGAAGTCCTGAAAGTGAAATACGGTTCACCTGATGAAAAGAAAACGAATGAAGGTTCATCGGGCACATCCGCTGAGATCGGAAAATTATTTTTAACAGATTTTTTATTGCCGTTTGAAGTGATTTCTGTTTTGCTCTTGGTATCACTTATTGGAGCTACGATGATTGCTCGCAAAGAACCAACACTTGAAGAAGAGGCAATCGCAGAATCTGTTTCGTAAGCAACACTATGACTATAGGCTTAAACCATTTTCTTTTTATCGGTGCAGTACTTTTTGTACTCGGGATATTCTCCATGCTCTACCGGCGCAACGTGATTGCCGTGCTGATGGGTGTTGAGCTGATCTTGAATGCCGCCAACATCAATTTTATTGCATTCAGCCGTTATGGCGGAGTGAATATTAGCGGGCAGATGGCAGCAATTTTTGTGATTGTTGTCGCCGCCGGCGAAGCAGCGGTTGCCCTTGCAATCGTGTTGAATATTTATAAAAATTTCAAGTCGGTCAATCCGGCAGAAGTGGATACACTCAGAGATTAATCGCACAAGCAGATCGTAGGAATAATGCACCAGCTAATTACATTCTCGCTTATCATTTTAGGATTGCCGATGCTTTCCTTCTTGATAATCATTTTTAATCAGAAGCGGCTCCAGCAAAAAGCGCATCTGGTCGGTTTGCCGATTATCGGCACCGCACTCGCACTGGCGATCTATATCTGCTATTCCAAACTTTCAGGAATCCACGAGACTTTGAACTGGTCAACGAAATGGATTTCATTCGGTAATGTACCGGGCGTTGGTGAATGGAATATCACCACAGGTATAATGATTGATAATCTCACCTCGATCATGCTGGTTGTCGTGACGCTGATCTCTTTTCTTGTACACTTATTCAG
Source organism: bacterium (assembly GCA_037143335.1). Taxonomy (GTDB): domain Bacteria; phylum Bacteroidota; class Ignavibacteria; order Palsa-1295; family Palsa-1295; genus PALSA-1296. The sequence goes on from JBAWZA010000002.1 coordinate 56,605, forward strand.
CAGTAAGTACATGGAAGGCGATATTCGCTATTCGAGATATTTTGCATACCTCGGAATTTTTACTTTTTCGATGCTCGGTATTGTCATCGGAAATAATTTATTTGCGCTCTATATTTTCTGGGAGCTTGTAGGATTCTCATCATACTCGCTCATCTCGCATTGGTACGAAAAACCAGGACCACAGCTTGCTTCGAAGAAAGCTTTTATCGTTAATCGCGTTGGTGATGTTGGCATGTGGACTGGATTGATGCTTGTCTTCGGTACATTCCATACATTTAATTTTTCCGATATTTTCGCGGCTATCCACTCTGGACTTCCGACAAATTTCAGTTTGCTCGGTCTTTCACCCGAAGCAACGCTTACGGCGGCTGGAGTATTAATCTTTTGCGGTGCAGTAGGTAAGAGCGCACAATTCCCATTGCATGTATGGTTGCCTGATGCTATGGAAGGTCCGACACCGGTATCAGCACTTATCCATGCCGCGACGATGGTGGCGGCGGGTGTGTATTTGGTGTGCAGAATTTTCCCGATGCTCACTGGCGATGCGATGCTTGTAATCGCTCTCGTCGGTGGACTCACAAGTTTCATAGCTGCGACTACAGCACTTACACAAAACGATATAAAGCGTGTACTTGCATACTCAACTGTATCGCAGTTGGGGTATATGATTATGGCACTCGGTGTCGGGGCATTCAGTGCAGGATTTTTTCACTTGACGACACATGCAATGTTCAAGGCATGTCTCTTCTTAGGTTCAGGTTCGGTCATTCATGCGATGCACCATTCGTTGCATCACTTGCACGATCATCATACCGATCCGCAGGATATGCGCAACATGGGCGGACTCCTGAAGAAGATGCCGATCACAGGTTATACATTTATTATTGCAACGCTTGCTATTAGTGGTATTCCACTTATGAGTGGATTCATGTCGAAGGATGAAATTCTCGCAGGTGCAACAGCATATAGTTCGTTGCAAGGTGGAATCGCGACTCTTCTACCGTGGGTTGGATTTGGCGTTGCGATGATGACGGCGTTTTATATGTGGCGTCAGGTATTCATGACATTCTTCGGCAAACCGAAAATGCCTGAAGTCTATGCACATATCCATGAATCACCGAAGGCAATGGTTGTGCCATTAATCATTTTAGCCGGACTTTCATTCTGGGTTTGGTACGGAGCTAATCCAATTGACCCAGCCAACGGTTGGTTTATGAAGAGTTGGGCTGAAACCCCTGCGCAGATTGTGCCACACAACACCGCTCCGGCATTTGCAATGCATGAAGGTTCATCTGCAAAAGAGGTTGCTGGACCAGCACACGAAATGTCTGAGCATGGCAAAGTTGCTGAGAAGGTTGAGCTGATGCCACATCAAGAAATGCTGGAGCATAAGACGCATGAAGTCGCAGGGATGGGAATGATCATTTCGATTCTCTGTGCTATTACAGGCATTGCACTTGCATGGTTTATGTATCTGAAAAATACCGCATTGCCTGATAAAATCGCAACGATGTTTGCACCGCTGTATCGCTTCAGTTTAAACAAATGGTACTTTGATGAACTGTATGAGTTCGCCTTCGTCGGCTCGTTCATGCTTTTTGCACGGATGTGCTCTTGGTTTGATACAAATATCGTTGATGGCGCAGTTAATGGAGTTGGTAAGGTTACGATCGTCTTTTCAAAACTCAACGGTTGGTTTGATAAGTACATCGTGGATGGTTTGGTGAATTTGACAGCAGGTATTACCCAACTTATTGGCTCAATGTTCCGCTCAGTGCAAACCGGAAAAATCCAGACATATCTTGCATGGACGATGGCTGGAGTAGTTGTCGTGTTTGCAGTCTTAGCATTAAAGATGTTATGAGAAAGTTGCTAGCGTACATCGTACTCTTTTCTCTTGCACTTATGTGCACGGTGAATCTGCACGTCATTGCGCAAACAACGCAATCGGTTGATGCGCCGAAATTATCTGATGTCTCCCCAGGTATTCTCTATCTCAAGTTTCATCAAGGACAAGGAATTGACATAGCAAACCTCTCGCCGACGCATACCGGCAATGCCCAGCTCGATCAGCTCTTTACGCAACTCGGAGTGAAGGCTATTCAATGCGCAGATCCTGAGGTTGAGCATCCAGGAATTGGGGATATGTTTATTATTCAATTCTCAACCGAAGGCAACGAGCCGAGGGCTACGGGTCACTTATTTTTGAAATTGCCTGCTGTTGAGTTGGTTGCGCCTCAGTATATCTTGACATCGTATTTTACTCCGAACGATCCGCAGGTCCCCGTTCAATACGCACTCGATAACATGCACTTGAAAGATGCGTGGGGTCTGGCGCAAGGGACAAACTCCATGCTTATTGCGGACATTGATTTGGGTGTGAACTATAACCATGAAGATTTGAAAGGCAATATTTACCAGTTCAGCGGCCACTCTGGTTATGATGTTGTCGGGGATGCCACACCGATTGGAACGATGTTTAGTCCAGATTTTGACCCGTATCCAGGGGCAGGCTTAAATCATGGGACGATGACATCCGGGTGCTTCGGAGCAACAACAGATAACTCCATCGGGATGGCGGGGAGTGCATATCAATGTAAAATTCTTGCAATCAAAATTGCCAACAATGCTGGGATTCTGATGGGTGGTTACCAGGGCATTAAGTATGCGATTACCCATAATGCAAAAATATTGAGTTGTTCCTGGGGTTTTACGGAGACAGATCCAGCCTACATCGCCTTTTGGCAAGCACTTGTCAACGAAGTTTTGGATTCCAATTGTCTCCTCGTTGCCGCGGCTGGGAATGACGGAAAGAATAATACGACATCAGGTTATTTCCCGACAAATTTGAAGGGCGTCCTTTCAGTTGGCGCTTCGGATAATCAAGATCGTGCGGCACTGAAAATTAACACAGGGACATTTGCAACAAATTACGGCTCGCTTGTAAATGTCTATGCACCCGGCGTTCAGATTTATTCTACCAGTCTGCCGAGAAATACCGACTACTCGGTTGAGGACGGTACTTCGTTTTCGTGTCCTCTCACTGCCGGTGTTGCAGGATTAGTTTGGAATAAGCACCCTGATTGGCAACCTAAATTTGTTTCTCGCCAAATAATTGAGACGTGCGATAATGTGATCAACCCAACTGACCGAACCAACTATTGGGGGCGTGTGAATGCTTATACTGCTCTATCAAAGGCAACAGTGCCTGGTTTGAATATCACGATGTTCGCCGTTGATAATGTGCCTCACGGTTCACTTAAGTATGCTGACAAAATTTACAATTTGGATGTAACATTGAAAAATGTTATGGCAGATGGCAGTGGTCTCGTAGCTACGCTTGTGCCCGTTCCTGGTTCTGATCCTACATACCCTTCCTATACCATTCAGAAGGCAGTAGCTTCATTGGGAACGATGACTTCGGGGCAGTCGGTGACTGCGTCATTCAAGTTTACTCGTGATACGAACGATGATCAGGCTGGTGGGAAGCTCAAACTTGCGATTGCAATTTCGTATGGCAACTCAACTGTCGGCGGGAAGAAATATACTGACACCATTCCATTCTACATAGATATTATTGGCGACGATGCTTTCCCGACGAAGTCCGTTGGTCAAAATCATTACTCAGAAACGCTCAGTGATTGCTTCCCCAATCCAGTTGCTGGTGAAGCAACGATAAATTTTGAGTTGTCACAAGCGGGGATTGTAAAGCTTGGCATTTATGATGCACTCGGTAGATCAGTGATGAACGTCGCTGATGGGATGCTTGACGCGGGAGCGCACCGGACAAGCTTCGACACCAGATCGTTCGTCAACGGAACATATTTTTATAGACTCGAAACTTCAGAAGGAGCGATGCTAACCAAACGAATGGTCGTCGTTCATTAAACATTTTTCAAAAGCACACACAAAAGAAAATATCTATGCTGGGTTATCCAATTTTATCAATCCTGACGTTCTTACCGATTGCAGGTATCATCGTCACAGCACTTGTTCCCAAAGAAAAGATCAAGATGATTCAGTTCATCACCGTAGGTGTGACTGCACTGCAGATTGTCTTCGCCATTATTCTCTGGGCAAATTTCAATACGGGAATGATGGGAATCAACGATCCCAAAAGTTTTCAGTTCGTTGAAAAACATGAGTGGATCAGAATCTCCGGACTCGGGGTCTTCGGCAACGTAGCGATTGATTACTTCATGGGTATTGATGGGCTTTCAGTGTTGATGGTTCTCTTGACAGCGCTGATTTCATTCGTCGGAGCGATTGCCAGTTTCTCCATCGGAAAGCAGCACAAAGGTTATTTCATTATGTACTTGTTACTTGTGACGGGTATGATGGGAGTGTTCTGCGCACTGGATTTCTTCTTGTTCTACATTTTCTGGGAGTTGATGCTTCTGCCGATGTATTTCCTCATTGGTATATGGGGAGGTCCGAGAAGAGAGTATGCGGCAATCAAATTCTTTATCTACACACTTTTCGGTTCAATCTTCATGCTTCTGGTGATGATCGGACTGTATTTCTCAACTCAAGTAGTCATCGGTAGCACGACTTGGCATACGTTTAGTATCTTGGATATGATGAATCCTGCTAACCGTGTTGCTGGCTCAATCTTTTCACACATCGGAGACACATGGAGATATGTCGGGTATCTGGCAATGTTCTTGGGCTTTGCTATTAAAATACCAATGTTCCCTTTCCATACGTGGTTGCCTGATGCTCACGTGGAAGCACCGACTGCTATCTCTGTTATTCTTGCAGGCGTACTTCTAAAAATGGGTACGTATGGCATCTTGAGGATATGTTATGGTATTTTTCCCGAGATCGCGGTTGCGACGAGTCAGTATATGGTAATCTTCGGAGCGATCAATATCGTCTATGGTGCATTCTGCGCTATGGCTCAGAAGGACTTGAAGAAGTTAATCGCCTATAGCTCGGTCAGTCACATGGGTTATGTGTTGCTTGGTATGGCATCACTGAATTCGCAAGGGATGATGGGTGCGATCTTCCAGATGTTCAATCACGGCACCATCACAGCAATGCTCTTCTTGAGTGTCGGCGTACTTTATGACCGTGCTCATACTCGCGGACTCAATGAATTTGGCGGACTTGCTAATAAGATGCCGAAGTACTTCGCGCTCGTTGTGATCTGCTACTTCGCATCGCTCGGCTTACCTGGCATGTCCGGATTTATCTCTGAGGCATTCGTTTTCCTCGGAGCGTTCCAAGCATTCCAGTTCTGGACAATTGTCTCGACACTTGGCATCATTCTGACTGCCGCGTATATGCTTTGGGCGTTGCAACGTATGTTCTTAGGAACATTGCCTGAGCGTTGGAATAATTTGACAGATATTAACGGACGCGAACTCTCGGCGCTGATTCCGCTCGCAGTGATCGTGATCTTCCTTGGAATTTATCCATCGCCGATTATTAACTTGATGTCAACGAGCGTTAATCAACTTGTTACTTTTGTCAACGGAGCTGCACCGCATGTTGTGCAAGCTGCGTCTTTGGTAAAATAAGATTTCCCAATTTTTGGAATTACGGATGCACGCATACTTACTCGATACCAGTCTCAGCGACCTTGCCAAAGCGCTAACCCCGCTATTAGGCAAGACGATGGGGAATTTCATACCCGAGACGATTCTTACGGCGGGATTTTTATTTGCGATATTGATTGATCTCTTTATCCGGAAATCGTCGCAGAAGAAATACACGGGTTATTTCGTCATCCTCGTGCTTGGCGCGGCATTTGCCACGTCGTGGATGCAATGGGTTCCGTATCAGCAGGGAAGTCCGACATGGAAAGGTGGCAGTATGATTTTCCCATACACCACTACGTTGGTGCCGATTGTCGGAATGGCAGTTGTCGATAACTTCTCAGTCTTTTTCAAACTCATCATATCACTTTCTGGGATATTTGTTGTGTTGATGTCACTTCTCTCTCGTGAAGTCGAAGATCGAGGTAGAAATAACGGCGAGTATTTCTCTCTTTTACTTGCCCTCACGCTGGGCATGTTTCTCATGCCAGCGGCAACTGATTTGGTAATGATGTATATCGCGCTCGAACTCGTTTCAATCACCAGCTACATCATGGCGGGTTTCATGAAAGACAATGTCCGCTCATCGGAAGCGTCAATGAAGTATGTACTCTTCGGTGCATTCAGCTCAGGTTTGATGATTTACGGATTCTCTTTGCTTTATGGCATGACTGGTACGACGAGCATCATTGGCATTCAGGAAGTCCTTCGCGGACAGTTTGCTACTGGCGCTGTGAATCACGTTGCTCTTTGGCTTGCAGTTATTTTCTCACTTGCAGGCATGGGATACAAGATCAGTGCGGCTCCGTTCCACTTCTGGACTCCTGACGTTTACGAAGGTGCACCAATACCGGTGACGGCTTTGCTCTCCGTTGCTTCAAAGGCTGGTGGGTTTGGTTTGCTGATGAGATTTTTGATGTTTGGTTTCCCCGTTAATTTTGAAACTGGTCAATTGTATTTGAATTGGCCGATTGTGATTGCAGTCCTTGCGGCTATTACCATGACACTCGGGAATTTTGCGGCACTCCGACAATCGAATATCAAGAGAATGCTTGCATACTCTACCATCGCCCATGCTGGTTACATGATGGTGGGTCTTGTGGCGATTGGGAATGGCGTGTTCTTGCTTAATGAGTTAAAGGCAATTCCATTTGACCCATCTGCGATTCCGCATTTTTATGAAATGAGCGGAGTCGTATCTGTGATGATCTACTTTGTTGCCTATCTCTTCACGAATCTCGGAGCATTCTATGTCGTGATGCTGATAGCAAATAAAATTCGCTCCGAGGAGATCAAGGACTATGACGGTTTTGCAAAGAAGTCTCCGTTGCTTGCAGTATGCCTTTCGGTTTTCCTTGTATCGCTCACGGGCATTCCGCTGACAATCGGTTTCATCGGTAAGCTCTATATTTTCTCTGCAATCTTAACACCGAACCCCGTCACGCATACCAATCCGTGGATTTGGCTTGCAGTAGTGATGGTGTTGAATTCAGTTGTATCGCTCTACTACTACGTTCGTGTGATGCAATCAATGTTCATTAAAGAGGCTGATGCTCAGACGGCTCCGCTTACGAGTGATCTCTCTGTCGGCGCTAATGGCACGCTCAGTTATTCATTGCTCTCGAAAATTTTCATATTTGCATTCTTGATCCCGACACTATTCTTTGGTGTTTTCTTCCAGCCCGTTGTTGATTTCGCAAGTAATGTCGTTCGCTTTATCACCATTCAATGACAATGACCCCATTTGAAATTACGGTCGAAGACCTCAAGAAAAAATTAGACGCCTCCGAAGCCATCCAGTTGATTGATTGTCGCGAGCAAGATGAGTATGCGGCTTCGAATATCGGAGGTACTCTCATTCCGATGAATACCATCCCGCAGCATCTAACAGAGTTTGACGCAGAGAAAGAACTCATCATCATGTGTAGAACTGGCTCTAGGAGTGCGATGGTGACAGAATTTTTACGTCGCAATGGTTTCCCCAATGCACAAAACCTCAAGGGTGGTATCTTTGCCTGGAGTGAGCGAATTGATCCTTCAGTCCCGAAGTACTAATTGTTGTTCAACTGCTTCCAGAAAATACGAATGGCATTCGTGAAGGAATTCATGTCAAGTTTCGAGAACTGATGCGGCGAGTTCGGATGAATTGCAAGCGAGGTCGTGTTTGGGTTTTGTGATGTATAGAGTTGGGTGATTTCATCAAGCGAGACAAGGTTATCACGATCACCGACGCTGAGTAATAAGGGAATTCCAAATTTCGCAATATCAGCTTCGACTAATTTCTCCTTCGCAAAATTTCCGACGACTGATCTATTCGCTGCGAATGTATTCTCAATCCCTACTTCTGCGTGCATGGTTTGTAGGATTTGATAAACTCGCTCTGATCGTGATTTGATCACTTCCGTCCTCAGTTGTGCCTGAGACATCTCGATTGATTTCTCATCCCAATAAAATTTCGTCGCATGAGTGACGATACTCCGAACCATTGATGGAGCAATTTTGCAAAGTTCTAGTGCAACATAGCCACCCATGCTATAGCCTATGATATCAACGTGCCCAATCTCTTCGTGCAAAAGCACATCACGAACGCATGATGCCAGAGAATAAATTGTCTGATTTGTATTCGTAGTGGTACTTAGCCCGTGCGCAGGATAGTCTAAAAAGATTTGCTTCCGATTCGGATAACGCTGTGAGAGGATATCAAACTCTCGGTGAGTGCTCAGTGCACTATGCAAAAAAAGAATTGGCAAATCGTTACTTGCAATCTCCCAATTGCGCTTCTCAAAAAAAATGTGTGACTCTGGTGTATCGAAGTACATAATAAAAAAAGGGCGCTTGAAGTAGCGCCCATGTATGAAGGTTATTTACCTTGCGGCGTTACAAATTTCCGCGAATATCCTGCTCGCGCTCGATTGCCTCGAAGAGTGCTTTGAAATTTCCTTTGCCGAAACTTCTGCCTCCGCGACGTTGAATAATCTCGAAGAATAACGTTGGGCGATCTTCGACAGGCTTTGTGAATATTTGCAGCATGTACCCATCGTCATCACGATCAACGAGGATTCCCAAGTTCGCAAGCTCTGCGATGGGTTCGTTAATCTTACCAACGCGAGACTCGAGGTCTTCGTAGTATGATGATGGCACACGCAAAAATTCTACACCTTGTCGGGTGAGTGTAGTCACGCTCTCGATAATATTTCCAGTGCTTATCGCGATGTGTTGTGCGCCGGGACCGTTGTACCATTCGATATATTCTTCGATTTGTGATTTTCTTTTGCCAGTTGCTGGTTCGTTGATCGGGAATTTGATTTTCTCCGAACCACTTGCTACAACCTTTGACATCAGTGCCGAGTACTCAGTCGAAATATCTTTATCATCGAAGGATACAAAGAGATGGAATCCCATCACTTCTTCATACCACTTCACCCATTTATCCATCTCATTCCAACCCACATTGCCGACGATATGATCTACTGCCGCAAGTCCGACTGGACGCGATACAAGATCATCACCCAAGTTCATTTTATACCCAGGCGCGAAGCCTTTGTAATCTTTTCGGTCAACAAAGGTATGAAGTGTATCTCCGTAGGTTCGAATGGATGCGGTGCGAAAAGCGCCGTTAGCATCGGTTACTTCACTTGGCTCCTGCACGCCAACTGCTCCACGTTTTGTTGTTTCGCGGAAAGATTTTTCGACATCTTCAACTTCGAGCGCAATTGTACTGACGCCATCACCATGCTTTGCAAGCAGGGCATTGATTGGATGGTCCTGTATCAGAGGAGTTGTCAAGATGAGCCTCACTTTTCCTTGCTCGAGTACGTAGCTCGCGCGGTCACGAACACCTGTTTCAAGACCAGCATAGCCCGTAAGCTTGAAGCCAAATGCTGAGCGGTAATAGTATGCCGATTGCTTGGCGTTACCGACGAAAAATTCGATATGATCTATCCCACGTAGGGGAAGAAAGTCTTGGTTTTTGGCTGGAGCTATGGCTTCTGCGACTAATTCTGCTTGTGACATGTTCTTAAGTTTATAAAGAAAAATACCTGTTTTGGGTGGATATTTCTTAGAAAAGTGAAAACAACATTTCCAGCAGTATCGGTTCAGTTTCGGGTTCTTGCGCTTTGCCTCACGCTACTGCTCGTTCGTGGAAATGCTCCGAATGCGCAGCCGAAAACAGCTCCATCAACCGCCAAAAGTGAACAGGAGTCCATGGCGATTACCCGCCTGCAACAAACCATCGCAAATCTTTTAGACGAACCAAAATTCCGGAATTCCTTCATCGGCATAGAGGTAAAATCCGTCAAGACAGGCGAATCGCTATTTCATCAGAACGAGAATAAGAATTTTCTACCCGCATCGAATCTGAAACTTGTCACCACTGCGGCGGCACTGGGGATACTGGGACCTGATTTTCACTACTCCACCCAACTTGTTACAAACGGTGAGATAAAGCGCGGTACGCTCAAGGGCGATCTTATCATAAAAGGCTCCGGCGATCCGACATTCGGTTCGCCTTCGATGTATCCAGAAAAAGACCCGACGTATATATTCGAGCAATGGGCTGACACACTCGAAAAGCTCGGCATCGAAAAAATTGATGGCTCGATCATTGCTGATCCCAGTTGTTTTACCGACGACCCATTCCCTGATGGATGGGCTGTTGAAGATTTGCCATATTATTTTGCGACTTCATCGAGCGGATTATCTTTCGCTGATAATGCCGTCAGTGTCTCGGTCACACCGGGCTTGCGGAGCGGATCGAAGGCACTCTCCGAGCTTACACCAGAGACAGAGTACCTAAGCGTCAATAACAATGCGACTACGCATGAACCTACGCAAATCACAAAGGCGCAAGGCAAGGATTCATCGGTGGCGCTCGTCTATCAACCGATAAATACAATCAAGGTGACTCGTGAACAAGGCGAGAATAGCATCTCGATTGCAGGCACTATTGATCGCGGCGCGGCAGGCGTTCACGAACAACTCTCTGTGGAGAATCCACCTCTCTATGCTGCAACGTTATTGCGCGAGATGCTTGAGTACCGAGGTTTTACCATCACCGGGGGCACAACGCTAGCAAGCGAGTTAGAGACAAAAATTGATTACTCCGAAACGGACAAACTCTGCTCCTACGAAAGTCCGCCAATGAGCGAAATCGTGCGAGTCATCAACAAGCGGTCGCAGAATTTTTATTCGGAGCAAGTACTCCGGACTCTTGGTAGAGTTTCGTTTGGTAAGGCAAGTTGGGAATCTGGTATTCTCGCAGAAAAAAATTATCTGAACTCACTTGGCATTGACGCAGACGGCATGACGTTGCATGATGGCTCAGGATTGTCGCGAATGAATTTAGTAAGTCCTGCGCAACTCGTTTCGATGCTTCGCACGATGAATCGGCAACCCAGTATTTATCCTGCATTCGATTCATCGTTGCCGGTGATGGGAGTAGATGGCTCGCTCTCGGAGCGATTAAAAGGGAGCCGAGCAGTCGGGATAGTTCATGCCAAAACTGGTTTCTTGACAGGGGAGAGATGCCTCAGTGGCTACTTACGAACGAAAGATGACGAGTTATTCGCATTTAGTTTTATGATGAATAACTACACCGTACCAACAAGAGAGATCAACGACTTACAAGATCAGATCGTGCTGGCGTTGGTGAATTTCTCGCGTAAATAATGGCAGAGATTACGATCAGACATCATGTTGACGCAAACGACATTGCCAAGGTCATCGAGCGTCATCGCGTTATCTATAAAGACGAGCATGGCTATAATAACGAGTTCGGCGACTATGTTGAACATTTCGCAAATGATACGATTGAGCGAATGTGGATTGCCGAATCCAGCGGAGAGTTTGCTGGATGTATCTCGGTTGTGAAAATAGATGAACGAACAGCTCAACTCCGAAAATTTCTCGTTGAACCAAAGATGAGAGGACAGGGAATAGGCAAAAATCTCATACAACATCTTGTTGACTATTGTAAAGAAAATAAATATCGGAGAATTTTCTTGTGGACAGTTGATGAATTGGCGGCGGCGAGAAAAATGTACGAAAAGTTCGGATTTACTTTATCTGAATCAAAACCGAAACGTTTGCTCTGGGGGAAGAGTATAACCGAACAGCGGTGGGATTTGTCTTTATGATGCTTCCGTTACCAACCATCACAATAATTGGTGTATGAAAAAATTTCTGATTCTTGGTTTTGCCCTGTTGGTAGTTGCTCCGAGCTTCGGACAATTACCGCCGTGGTCACGCTTTAAGCTTGATAACGGGCTTGAAGTATTGGTGTGCGAAAATCATCTCACGCCTATCGTCACGATTGAAGTTGCCGTAAAGAATGGTTCGTTTACGGAATCGCCTGATATCAATGGACTTTCGCATCTTTACGAGCACATGTTCTTCACCGCCAACAAGCGCGATACGAGCGAAGACGAATTCTTAGACCGTGTAGATAGACTCGGCATTGTCTATAACGGCGAGACGCATGAAGAGAATGTACAGTATTATTTCACGCTTCCCAAACAGAATTTAGAAAAAGGATTAGACTTCATGAGTGTGGCAATTACGTCGCCACTCTTCAAGCAATCCGAGCTTGATAATCAAATTGCCGTGGTTAATGGCGAGTTTGATCGAAATGAAGCAAACCCTTATTTCGGGTTTGTGCGCTCGGTCTCGCAAAAGTTATGGGGTGATCTGTGGAATCGGAAAGAGCCACTCGGCGTGCGGAATGCGATTAACTCCGCAACGCGCGAGAAGATGATGATGATCCAGAAGAAATATTACATCCCGAATAATTCTCTGCTCATCGTTTCAGGTGATGTGCAGACTTCGGAAATTAAGAAATTGGTACCGAAATATTTTTCGTCATGGCAGGCAGGACCCGATCCATTCATCAAAGATCCCGCACCCATTATACCTGAAATCCAAAAAGTTACCTACGTAACAGATTTTGTGAATCAGCCAACTGCCGCAGTGCAAGTGCGTTGGCATGGGCCTTCGATAGGCATTGATGATAAGTCAACGTATGCCGCGGATGTCTTCAGCGAGATTATCCGACAGAACGAGCATGAGTTTACGAAATCACTGATGGAAACTGGCGTAGCGAGCGGGCTGAATTTCTGGTACTACACACAACGATTAGCTGGACCGATCCAAGGGGATGTATTCGCAACGCCGGAGAAATTGGCAGAAGCGATGCGAATCTTCTGGGCACAATTTGATAAATTCGTTGACCCCAATTATTACTCCGACGAAGAACTTGAGACATCGAAGGCACAGTTGCGGAGCCGAATTCTTTTTGAGAGCGAAAAATTCTCTGACTTCTCGAAGACGATTGCATTTTGGTGGGCAACGACGGGATTGGATTATTATGAAGGGTATCTCGATAACCTTGCGCGCGTCAATCGTAAGGATATTCGCAACTACATCGAAAAGTATCTCACTGGCAGACCGTACGTGCTTGGTCTTGCGATTGACCCGAATTCGATTTCGCGTTTGAATATTACACCCGCCTCACTCTCTCACGAAGCGAACAATCCGAAATAATTTTTAGAATGAATAAAATAATTCTCTCGCTTTCAATCGCTCTGATTAGTTTCTTTCCGCTCGGAGTTGTATCTTCTCATCCAGGTGGTGATGACGTTGCTATTACTGACGTGCAGGAGTTTACTGTGGATGGCATTGATGTGCTCTTGCGCGAATCGCGCGAAGCTCCGGCAGTAACGGCAGTGCTTTATATCAAGGGCGGAACAAGTTATGTCCCGCTGTCGGAACCGCCATCAACGGAATACTTTGCGATGACCGTCGTGCCTGGTAGTGGCACGGAGCTGACATCGAAAACTCGATTTCGCAGGGTGATGAATCGGATGGGGTCGGGCATTAGCGCATCGGATGGCAGAGACTATTCGCTCATGCTCATGCGTTCGACAAGGGAGCAATTCGATACCACATGGAAATTTTTCTCCGAGATCATCGTGCATCCAACGATTGATCTGCAGGAGTTTCAGAATATTCAGCGCAATGCAATTGTCGGAATTCAGAGCCGTCGTGACGATCCCGATTTTCTTTCGCGCACAGTCATTGACTCGATCTATTTTGCAGGGCATCCCTATGGCAGAAGACCGATGAAGGAAGATATGGAGGCGCAAACGGCTGAGCATGTCCTGGCGTATTATAAATCTATCATGATAAAATCTCGGATGCTGCTTGTTGTCTGTGGGAGTATTTCACGGAGCGAACTTGAGAAAAAAATGCGCGCATCGGGAATGACATCATTGCCTCAGGGAAAGTACATCCCTCCTGAGATTCCGATTCCTGCGAAATCAAATTCGCCGGGAGCGTATTTCCCACCGATTGATAGAAAACTTCCGACGCACTATGTCATCGGTTTTCACCGTGTACCGAGCAAGGGCGATCCTGATTATTATCCGTACTTACGACTCCGCAATTTTTTTGGTGGATTTCTTTTTCAGCACTTGCGTGTGCAATCGAACTTAGCTTACGCACCAAATAATGAGGACTTTGATACACGCTCAGCGGTGGAGATGATCACCTTCCAAACGCCATACGTTGATTCAGCGATTCGGATGGTCTATCGGGATGTAGATTTCTTTCAGCAGAATATATTGTTAGAATCTGTCATTCGTGGCAACGTTGCCAAATGGACAACGAGTAATTTCCTCAAGCAAGAAACGACCATCGAGCAAGCGACAAACTTGGGACAAGCACAACTTCTGACTGGCTCGTGGCGCAATGCGTTTGTATCATTCGATAAGCTCGCCTCCGTCAAAGCCGAAGACATCCAACGCGTAGCCGTAACCTATTTCAAAAATTTCAACTGGGTTGTCGTGGGTGATACCAGCACGGTTGATAAAAAATTATTGGAGTCGAGGTAGGGGTCACCTCATGAAGTATACTAATTCAAGGGACTGGAATTACATGTAATTTGTCATCTTTATCTTCATGCACCAAATACGCGATTGATTTTCCGTCAGGGGATAGTTGTGCGCTGGATGAGAGATTTTGTGTGATAAATTGTACTGATTTTTTCTGAATGTTAAACAGATATAAACTTCTTCGGTTGTAGACATTCGGCTTATTATCGCTCACAGTATAGATGAAAAAATCTGAATTCGGAGATAGGTCGTTAGAGTGAATTATTTGTGGGGCTGAAATAATATATGTAGAATTGCGACTCGTGAGATTAAGCAGATAAAATTCATTACTGTAAGTGGTATAAAGAAGTTGGTTACTAATTCTCGCTAGTGATGGTGAAACGTCACTTTGCTCATGGCTTGTACTAAATCTGATGTTGAATGAAGTGTCAAATATGGTAACTGAACATTTTCCTGAATCGAATGTGCAACCAACTAAAAGTGAATCAGCAATAAATTCTGCAGTATTTGGGCTGAAATTAACTTTCGGAGTTGATGTTGAATGATTAGTTCTGAGTGTGCCATTCTCGAAAGTAAATATTTCATAAACGATGCTATCAGGACTCAATTTCTTCATTGTTAAGATTGATTTCCCACTCCCTGATCCAGTCATAAATATCTTACCAGCAAGCAGTAAGGTCTCAGCACCTGTATTTGAATTTACTAGATATATGTCGTCGTCGATTTGTGCAAAAAAATTTGATCCATCCCCTGCGAAGAAAAGTCGATCACAATGGGCTTGTTCAAGTATAGCTTTTTCTAGTTGTATTGTCTTAATCGTCGCGCCATTCTGATCGGTGAGCAAGAGCTCTTTTGCGTAATTGGGATATGGGTAGGTATTGTAATTAATTTTTGCTACGACTATACCAGAACCGTCACGTTTCCACCCAAAAAATTTATAGTCAGAGTCCGCAGTACCCATATCGCAGCTAACAAACGACCAAGCCAAGAGAAGTAGAAGCAAGTGTGAAATCTTCAGCATAGACAGTTTTTCCTGTAAGTTTTTTGTAGTTATGTTTACTACCGTCCTACCTCAAAACATACCGAATCAATGATTTGATACTTCCAAATCCTGAGGTATCAACCGGCAACTGAATTTGAGTGAAGTAGCCAATAGATGGAGCCATTGAATAGTGTACGATTTTGTGGGTAGTTGATTTTGTAGAGCCGAGGGTAGAGCTTGTAAAAATATTCGAAAAAAGTCCAACTGCTTCGAGCGTTTGCCCATCTATCATTGTGTCGAAACATCCGCTATTCACAGTGGTATCGGTCTGAACAATATGTGTTTGTCCGAATACGCTATCGAGATCAGTTCGCACTGACGTTCCCTGTGGATGGATTGGCAACTCCAACCAAAACGGCAATGGAGCAACGTCTTGCAGATAGACTGAAATCTTATCTCCCGAGTCGTCATAGCTATAATAAATATCCGTAGCAATTCCTAGGCTATCAGTTTCATACACCTGCATGACATTCTTTTTTCCTGCGTAAGAAAAATTTGTCTGAACAACAGAATCAACGACTGTACGGGAAAGACCACTGCTTTTCATCGTTCCGGTCGAATCCAGAGTAAATAAATAGTAATTAAACGAATACGTAGAGCCAACCTTCGGCTGCGCAAGCCGAGGCAATTCAGTCGTAACTACTCCATTCGTTGGACAGCCTTGGAGGAAGACTGAAAAGACTGATAGTGTCCAAAAAATTTTCATTATGCGATGTTGGATTGAGTAAGAAGAACCCTAAATTCACACGCAGAATTCACCGAATCATCAGCCCCACACAAGCGGCTACGAGTACGATAATTGGTTCAGGGATTTTGAATTTGAATAGGATGATCGCTGTGATAATTGCAATTGATATTGATGGAATATCTGTGAGTGAATGTCTGCCGAGATTAACAAGTGATCCGGCGATGGCTCCGGTGGTGGCGGCGGTTACTCCCATGATGAATGCAGCGACGCCAGTGTGTTTTGCGATTCGCTCGTAGAGTGGCGTGAGGAACACCACAAATACATATACGGGCAGAAAAACTCCGAGCGCCGCGGCTATCGCACCAGTGAATGATGAAACAAGATAGCCGATGAATGCAACGGTGATCACCAGCGGACCGGGTGTAATCATCGAAACTGCGACTGCGTCAACGAATTGCTGATTCGTGAGCCAATGATGCTCCTGCACGACTCCGCCATAAAGAAACGGAACAATTGCAAGTCCGCTTCCGAAGACCACTGCACCTGCTTGAATAAAATAGAGAAAAAGATCCATGAACGAATGCGATGAGGAGAGCATCGGCAACGCAGCAGGAAAGTATGCTGGCAGAAAACTTCGGAGCTTCCCAGAAAATGTAAAACTATCACGCTTCACATAGAAGAAATTTGTGACACCAGCACCGATGAGCATCCAAATCGGTTCGCCTTCCAAGAGTGCAGTTGTGACGGCAGAGAGTCCGAAAATAATCCAGAGGATATATTTTTTTCCGAGTGCTGTGCGCGCAAGTTTATATGCCGATCTCACCATGATTCCAAGCACAGCGGCGCTGATTCCGTAAAATGCAGAGCTGATCCACGGAAGTGCGCCGTAGTGGATATATAGCTCGGCAAGTCCGACGACCATCGTGAATGATGGCAGAATAAATGCAATGCCCACAAGCGTTGCGCCGAGTGTTTTGCTTCGGATGTAACCGATATAGAGTGCAAGTTGCGTTGCGAACGGACCGGGAGCTAATTTCGAAAAGGCAAGTCCGCGAACATATTCCTCCTTCGTGACCCAACCGCGTTTGCCGACAAGCTCGTGCTCCATATTCGCCGCAAGCGGTATTGGTCCTCCGAAGCCGATCGTGCCGAGCTTGAGGAAATAGAGAATGAGTCCGCGAAGTGAATAAGTTGGCAATTATGAATTACGAATTAGAAATTGGGATGCTCTGGATTCCCGCCTACGCGGGAATGACAACAGTTACACATTTTCCTAACAAAGAACATCATTCGGTGCATCAAAGTGGCGGATGAAATAGCGGATTTGAAAAAAAGTAGTGGAAAATTCCGTATTTTTGAGTCCGTACTATAATAACGGAAAGAGGAAAGAAGTGGCACAAAAACAGTACGGGAAACAAACCAAATTTATTTTTATTACCGGCGGCGTCGTAAGTTCGCTCGGTAAAGGAATCGTCTCCTCCTCCTTAGGCCTACTCCTCAAAGCCCGTGGCTTGCGGGTTACTATCCAGAAATTTGACCCCTATATCAATGTTGATCCCGGCACGATGTCGCCCTATCAGCATGGCGAAGTCTATGTGACCGACGATGGCGCCGAGACCGATCTTGATCTTGGGCACTACGAGCGCTTCCTAGATGTGAGCATGTCTCGCGCCAATAATACCACGACGGGGCAAGTCTATAACGAAGTTATTCAACGCGAACGCAGAGGCGATTACTTGGGCGCAACGGTTCAGGTTATTCCGCATATCACCGATGAAATTCGTCGCAGGATGATGGCGCTCTCGGAAACGGGTGAGTATGACATTGTCATAACAGAAATTGGTGGCACGGTTGGAGATATTGAATCATTGCCGTTCCTTGAGGCTATGCGTCAGCTCATGCAAAAAGTTGGGAAGCAGCACTGCCTCGCGATTCATCTCACCCTTGTGCCTTATATAGCAAGTGCTGGTGAACTCAAGACGAAGCCGACGCAGCATTCAGTCAAACAGCTTCTCGAACTTGGCATTCAGCCCGATGTGCTTGTTTGTAGATGCGAAGAACCACTTTCGAAGAGCGCGCGCGAGAAGATCGGATTATTCTGTAATGTTGAGGCTCGTGCAGTTGTCGAAGCGCGCGATGCAAGCACGATCTATGAAGTACCGCTCACCTTCGCCAAAGAAAAGGTTGATCAGATTGTTCTTGAAAAACTTGGACTCCCAACAAATGCAAAGCAGGATCTCACGAAGTGGAGAAAATTTGTTGAGCATGTAAAAAATCCGAAAAAGAAAGTTCGTATCGGACTCGTTGGGAAGTACGTCCAACTTGCTGATGCATATAAATCGATCAGCGAAGCATTCATTCACGCTGGCTCCGAGAATGATGCAAAGGTCGAGCTTGTATGGATCAACGCAGAGGAATTAGAAAAACAAAAATCTATCGTTGCTGATTTTAAGAATATAGACGGTGTGCTCATCGCACCCGGATTTGGTTCGCGCGGAGTTGAAGGAAAAATTCGGGCGATCGAGTACATTCGTAAAAATAAAATTCCATTCTTCGGCATTTGTCTTGGTTTGCAGTGTGCGGTGATCGAGTATTCGAGAAATGTTTGCGGATTAAAAGCGGCAAATTCTTCCGAGTTCAAAGAGACGAAGGAGAACGTGATTGACATGATGCTCGAGCAGAAGAAATTGCTCACCAAAGGCGGTACGATGCGCTTGGGGAGCTACCCATGTATTCTGAAAAAAGGCACGCTTGCGCACAAAGTCTATCGCGATCAATTCATCAACGAGCGACACCGCCACCGTTACGAAGTCAATAATGCATTTCGCAAAACTCTGGAGGATCACGGCATGATTTTCGGCGGAGTATCTCCTGATGGCAAGTTAGTCGAGATGATTGAGCTTGCGCAGAGCGTCCACCCATTTTTTATCGCCGGACAATTTCATCCCGAACTCAAGAGCCGCGCCACCAAGGCGCACCCACTCTTCCGCGAATTCGTGAAGGCAAGCATTGCCTATCATGATGCGAAGAAGAAATAATAGTCTATGGGGGGGATATACTAAAAGAAGTACTAGTACACGATAGGTGCGCGTTCAATTCGATTTTTTAGTTCAGAACTTAACTTTACAAGATATTCGCAGAAAATCTTGTTGGACTTCTCCGCCAACCAGCCATTAGAATACCACTTGTAATATGGGATATGTAATATGTCCCATCCCGCACGCAATAGGATTGATTCGCGCTCGAGATGTGTATCTGTATAACTGGTTGAATTTTCGTCGTAATGGTCCGGACCGTCGACCTCAATTGCTAGTGCACGGCAGCTTATCGGATTAAATAGAACAAAGTCAATTCGCTTTCCACAACTAGGTACTTGATTAAAGACTTTCCACGGCTGACCTGGAAATTGTTTAGCAACAAATTCACAGAGATAGGGGTATACTCTTCCCTCAAATTCTGATTCCATTTTAGCGTCATCAAAGCGCCAGTTATAATATTTTTCGACAAGCTTAATTGGTTGATTCTGTTCTTCTATTGGTATATCGAAAAAGCGCAGATACGAATTTAACAGACCAAAATTTGAGGGGATGCCACCATATATGAGATAGGTGAAATTTATGGCACGGCTGGTGGCTACATTAACTCTTCTTCGATCTGAATAGAACGCGGAACTCCTGGAAATAGTACTATCCGCACCGAGCAAAAGAATCATAATATTACGCTCATTGCCCTGAAATTCTTCGGTAGTGCCAGCAAAAATTCGGTACTCGAAGATTTCTTCCTCAGTAAAGTCGTCTCGAAGTTTGAGATTGATTGCAATATTCGAACCCGTTGTAAATGACAAAATGCCGAGCGAAGGACGTACACCGTTTCTAAAATGGTCTTTCAAGAGTGGGTCGGTTCTCCAAACTTCATCCCTGACAATTGATGACAATAATTTCAGAGCCTCATCGATTTCGTTCGGGACATATAGTTCATCGATTTCCCGAAGACCATCTACGGGAATTGCCTTGAAGCACGGGCGAGTGACCTTATCGCCTACTAACGTCATTAGATTTAAGCCACCTTCATCAGAATAGAATTTTTGGCTCGTAAATTCTGCCAACTTGGGGACTGAACGAAAATGTTCATTCAATGTAGATGAGGGGGCTTGGATATTATTATTCGGATTTGTAATAAACTCGAGAATCGAGTGTTTGCTCACAAGCAAGCCTTTTTCATCACCACTACTAAGGCTATATGATCGGCCGAAATGACTATTCCAAGCCATATCCTCGAATTGCCGATTTAGTGCAAACAGTCCAGCGGCATTAAGTCCTAATTGCTTTTGATCGCCGACAACACAGATTGATTTGCCTCGATAAAAGGCTGGAAGAACTTCGGCTATGTTGACTTGAGATGACTCGTCTACGATAACAAGATCGAACAATTCCGAGTCGAAACGCAGGTAGCTTCCTAAATCACGAATTAAACCTGCCCAAAGAGGGAAAATTTTTGTTAAGTGCCCATAATCCAAATGTGTCATCCTTCCCTCAATGAGAGATGCATTCGTGTTCCGCAACATGGTACGGAAAGAATCTAAGTTCTCTCGTTCTTCACTTCGTTGGAGATTTTCGCGAATTAACACCGATTGCTTGGAAGCTACGTATTTTTTTTGAAGCTCCATTATTTCGCCAAGCATTGACTGGTAACTCTCTCTGTATTTATTTATATCGTCAGCCTCGTGAGTTGCATTTGTGAGTCTGGAAGTTTCAGAATAAAGCTGGCAACACCTGACCAATTGGCTTAAATAAAGTTCAAAACTCGGCGTTAAGATATCGAGTAGTTCAGGATTTCCACCGAGATCCTTTACTGCTTTCTTTCTAAGTGCCTTCAAAGATAGAATGTCACATCTGGTTAAGCTAGGCACTTCACGATCTCTCTTCTTTCCTGTCTCGCTCAGTTTTCTAAGCCACTTTGAGGTAATGTCATTGCTAAGAATTGCAAACGGAATTTGTCCTGTTCGGAATGTCTTGACGAAGCTATCCCTTGCAGCGATAAATTCCGAGTTCCACCTATAATAGTCGCGCTGAATACCGACCAACCTTTTTATCTGAGCCCTCAATTCTGCTAGTTCTTCACGTTTCCTCTTGATCTCGGATCCAATCTTTTCATGGTTCAAGAAACTACGATGCAATTTCTCATGTCTATAATCATGCCCAACATCTTGCAGGACGTTACTTAGTCTCTCTCGTAAGAGGGCCTTAACTTCGGGTTTTTCTGAGATAAAAATGAGAGCATCTTGCCCCCCACTTAAGTCACGTACTTTTGCCTGCACAACATCGATAGCTGCTTTTTTTTGTGAGACAAGAAGGACTTTCTTCCCAAGAAAAAATGCGGAGAGCATTATCGCCGCAATGGTATGCGATTTGCCAGTCCCCGGGGGGCCTTGGATGTATGAAATCTTGTTTGTCCAAGCCTGGTAGATTGAATTCTTTTGTCTCTCCGAAAGCGTAAATGGGATAAACTTTATAGCCTGCCTGATCTGCTCCTCACTTATTGCCGGGCTTTGCAAAGTAAATGGTTCACCTCCAA
Organism: bacterium; assembly: GCA_037143335.1. Lineage (GTDB taxonomy): Bacteria > Bacteroidota > Ignavibacteria > Palsa-1295 > Palsa-1295 > PALSA-1296. The sequence goes on from JBAWZA010000002.1 coordinate 78,337, forward strand.
GAGTGCTGCTAAGTAAATCTTCGATCAGTTTGTTTTCTGAGGTTGTGTTCGGAATTTGAACTATAAGCTTATTGAGAGCTGTATATGTTGACAATTAATCTGGAAATTTCCCAGAAAAGAAGAAGCAAGAATTTGTAGCGTTTGTAGAATCCTGTCTGCTTGCCTGGATTAGTTGGCTCCTTGTCTGAAAATCAGGTATTTGAGAACAAGAAAAACTAGGATTAATCGTTTTAAAATCGCCAAGCGTGCTATCTATTAATTCTGCCACCTGCGAGCCTGCTATTTTGTAGCCTGTAACTCGAATTTCATCTGGTAAAATAAGTCGAGAAGCCCGGTCGGCTATTCCGTCAAGCAAATGTCGAAGGGTGACTAGATCCGGATTATTAAAATCAATATTCTCTGCTTCTTCATCCTTAACTGTTGTCTTAAGTAAATATTGAACGATGTCGTAATTCAGCGACAGTGAGTCTTTATGAATGAATGCTATCATTCCCTCTGGATCAATAGTTACTTGCGCAAGAAATAGAGGCGCTGCAATCTTTTTGTTGCGACCATTGACTTGCTTGAACTTACCTGTTAAAGTCCCTATACCAAAGAAAATCTTTCGGTCTGATTTTTTAGATTCGTCAGATGCCCGCGAAAACCAGGCCGCATCCCGAGACTCTATCATTAGTGAAAGGCAATCGGGATTTCGGCTCGTCCCAGGGAAGACCAAATCAAACCCTGCCCGAAAAACCATTTTCCGGCTGATATCACGAAGATATTTGAGGTAACTCAGGGAAAGACTCATTTGGATCAGATTGTTACAGCCTCGTCCAAGTACTGCCGAAATTTCACAACGTCCTCTCGAAGCTTCTCTATCTCCGCTATGACAGTCTTTAAATTTACCATATGCTTTTCGTGTGAACTTTTTAGCTCAGAAAGCGCTACGCCGTGCATTTGCGAAACTTCTGCCTTCAAAATATTAATCGATGTGTCCAGAGAATGACGAAGATTCTCAAATCGCAGTAATTGATCGGTTTTCAATTCATCAATACTATGAGCTATGGACTCACGATTTTCTTTGATACAGCTTAATATGCTGTCTAAGCCCACTGTAGCATTTGATTGTAGTTCTTTTGTCGTGGTCTGAATGAGTGTAGTTGTTTCACTCTGTTGTTTATTGATATGTAGTAATACGAATGTAAGAAAGCCGATATTGAATGCACCAACTACTAATCCGATAATTGCTTCTATGCTCATGTCAAAAGTAGATTTAATTGTACAAATATACGAAGAGAATTATTATCACCTGTTCAGAATGACTTCTCCACAATCTTTCCACATTCTTGAGGGCACCTATTGCATTTTGGGGGAAAATTTCGTATATTTGCAACCGAGATGAAGAGAGGAATTCAAAATGAATTTTTTGAGGAAGAGTCCGCCGCGGCGGACTCTTTTGTTATGGAGATGTAAAAATGTGCGCGCGAACTGCTAAGTTTATACAGGGTAAGGAGTTACAAGGGCTTCCGCCCAAAATGAGGATGCAAAAATGGGGTTAGGTCAGGACTATATTTCGATTACACGATCTCATGCCGATGAGTTACGGACCTTGGTTCGGGACTCAGCTGAGCGTGAGGCAACTCGGACGTTTGTGATCGAAGGACCGCATCTTCTCCAGCGAGCAAGTGAGGATGCACCACATTTGGTGCGTGAGTTAATTGTTACCGAAAAGGCATTGGAGGTTTATTCTGATCTGATCCAACTCTTTGCTAGAAAAAAGGTAGGTATCCAAGTTGCAAGCCCAAAGCTTGCTGAGTTAATATCGGATACCAAATCACCTCAAGGGATTTTTGCTGTGGTAGAGATGCCAGATGCGGATGAGTCGGAATCGCCGGGTGATATTGTCATAGCGCTTGATGATGTTCAGGATCCGGGTAATGTGGGGACGATCATTCGTTCGGCCGCTTGGTTTGGTGCGGAGCAGGTTTATCTCTCCGATGGCTGCGCTGATCCTTATTCACCGAAGGTTGTGCGTGCGACGCAGGGCGAGATATTTTCCGTAAGTGTGGGGAATCGTGGGAGGCTCTTAGAAAAGTTAGTATATTTGCATAGCAAAGGTTACCAGGTAGTCTGTGCGACTCTTGAACAATCGGCGTGTTCCTTGTATGAGATGACATTCGCCACAAAGATGGTGATCGTCTTTGGAAGTGAAGCTCATGGAGTGAGCAATGCAATACTCCAGATGGCTGATGCGAAGCTGGTGATTCCGAAATACGGAGCTGGCGAATCGTTAAATGTTGCAATGAGTGCAGCAGTGATTTTATCTGAGATAGCAAGGAAACGTAGTACTAAATGAAAAGCGATTCACAATGCAGATTTACGTGTAACGTTTTCCGATGAGTTGAGTATATTTAGATAAGAGAAATGAGTAACAAGTCATGACCGATCGTGACAGAGGCAGGGATGAGTTACGACAATGGCTCGAATAATAAGATGCAAGCCAAGGAGGCGAGCGAAATGAAAACTACGAAACTAGCAACACAATCCACACCGCAACAGCAAGCCCAAGAATTTTTGCAGAAGGCGTATCGTCTGCAAATGTCAGGGCACTTGCAAGAGGCTATCGAAAATTATGAAGCTTCGATAGCGATTGTACCGACTGCTGAGGCTCATACCTTTTTAGGATGGGCACATAGTTTCCTCGGAAATTATGAACAAGCAATTGAAGAGTGCAAGACGGCAATATCGATTGATCCTGAGTTCGGGAATCCGTACAATGATATTGGTGCGTATATGATTCAGAAGGGTGAACCCGATCAGGCAATTCCTTTTCTGGAATTGGCGATGAATGCCAAACGCTATGCAACACCACACTTTCCACATTATAACTTGGGAAGAATTTTAGAGCGCCGAGGCGATTGGTTTGAAGCACTTGGCGAGTATGAGCAAGCTCTGGAAATTGAACCGAGCTATACGTTAGCCAAAGATGCTTACTATAGACTCATGGCATTGATGAATTAGTTGATGGTGAATGATGGGAAAAGTGCTGTAATTTGCTGAATGCAATTGCAGCATTTTTCTTTCTCATTTACGTTAAACTTTTCCCAAACACTAACGAAGTAAAGACAATGAACCGTAGAGAATTTATCGAACGAGCCTGCTTGACAGGAATTGGTGTTGCAATCGGAATCTCTGAACTGACAGCATTGAGCATCCCGACACTTCAAGCAGCTCCACGACTCAATTCATTCACCGGAAAACGGGAGATTCCTATTCGGCTTGAAGATACTCCGGAGTTGAAAGAAATCGGCTCGGCCTATCATCTCACCTTAGATGAGATGGAAAAAGATTTGCTTGTTGTCCACATGCAAGATGATACGTATCTGGCGATAGATATTAAGTGTACTCATAAAGGTTGCGAGGTGAAGTTCGAGGATAAATCGAACATGTTCGTTTGTCCTTGCCATGATTCACGATTTGATATTAATGGCAAGCCTAAGAGCGGTCCTGCAACTACTCCACTAACCCGATACAAGACGAGTTTCAAAGATGGTGAGGTCTTAATCGAAATCCCCGTTGAAGGTGAGACACCTGCAATGAAATCCGATTCAAGCAAAGTAGATTCGACAAAGAAGAAATAAACTGTGGGCTGATAGTGTTAAATGATTCGTTGTCATAGCGACACACGAGTATTTGATAATTTTCACAATTTATTTTTCCTGCAGAATTGAGATCAAGCGACGATATTGTTGAGCGCATCCGAAGTGCAACGAGCATCGTTGATATCGTTAGTGAGCATGTCCGATTACGAAAACGAGGCAAGAATTATTTAGGTCTGTGTCCCTTTCATACCGAGAAGACTCCTTCATTCAACGTCCTTGATGATAAGGGGATTTACAAATGTTTTGGTTGTGGTGAATCAGGCGATGTCTTCAGCTTCGTGATGAAGATTGAAGGGTTAAATTTTCCTGAGACATTAGAAAAACTTGCCAAGGTTGCTGGTATTGATTATGTCAAGTCTGAGAAAAGGTCTGATGAAGTTGAAGATAAGACCGAGCCATTGGTCGGAGCCTGTCGTGAATTTGCTGGATTTTGTTATCGGTCACTCCGAGCCGAACAAGGGATGGGGGCAATGGAATATCTTCGGGATAGGGAGTTCTCTCAAGATATTTTGAAGAAATTTGGAGTCGGCTATGCTCCTGAAGGTGATCATTCCTTTCTGAGATCGCAAAGTATATCGAGTAAGACACTCGGTATCTATGAGCAAGCAGGAATCATTTCAAAAAATGATCGAGGCGAACAATACGAAAGATTTCGGAATAGAATAATATTTCCGATCATGAATCAGACGGGAAGAATCATTGCATTCGGTGGTAGAGTGATGCCTGGCGCTTCGAAGGAAATAGCAAAGTATGTGAATTCCCCCGAGACAATGATATATCATAAGTCGCAAATTCTCTACGGATTATTTCAAGCAAAAGAAGCGATAAGGAAAAAAGATTTTGCGATTCTGGTTGAAGGATATGCGGATGTCTTAGCAGTATCACAAGCAGGATTTGAAAATGTGATAGCTGCCGCTGGCACTTCGTTGACAACGGAGCAGCTGAATTTACTTCGAAGATATACCAAGACGATTGTACTGCTCTTTGATGCTGATCTTGCTGGCAAGAATGCTGCACTTCGTGGAATTGAACTTGCTCTTACGGCAGACTTTGATGTAAGCTGTATTGTCCTCCCACAAGGTGAAGATCCGGATTCTTTCCTCAAGAAAGAAGGAGCCGATGGATTTGAGCGACAACTTGGAATCAAGACATCGTTCATCGAGACGAAAGCACGGCTCCTCAAAGAACAAGGGTTATTCGATACACCCGAAGGCTCGGCACGTGCCATTCGCTCGTTGGTGGAGTCTATCGCAAAAGTGCCAGATGCAATTAAGAGAGAATTATTCATTCGTCGAATTGCTGAAAAGTTTAAGTTGATGGAAACGACGCTTTTAGCTGAGCTTCAAAAAATTACGGGTCGGGAGAGGAGGGAAGTTGTTCGAAAACAAATTGAAACGGGAAATCGCAATCTATCTCATTTGCCGATAGATACTTCGCCACCTCAACAAGTGACAGAACAGAAGGCACAACCAGCTGAAAAAGAATTGCTCCGGGCTTTTTTAGAAAATACTGCCGTTGCATATAAAGCACTCATTGAAGTGGATTTCGATTTTACACTATTGCAGAATGAATTTGTAAAATCAATCATTATGATGGCGATTAAAAGTTATGAAGAAACGGGCGAATCACCTTCGGCGGCAATTCTTCTCGAAGCATTTCATGATGATGAAGTTGTACGAAAAATGATTATTGATACGCTTGTGGTTAATGATAAAATTAGCGAAGAGTGGGAAGCTGGGAATTATACCATTACTGAGATAGAGGAGCGTATTGGTCAATCAGCCAAGCAAAGCTCTACGGTAATTTCGAAAGCGGTTTACAAAAAAGAACAATCGGCAATGTATCCCCAATTGAACCGACTTACTGATGAAGATGAACTAAACGAAATGCTTGAAAAGGCTATGATAGCGGCTCAAATGATTCACCCAAAAAATTAACGACCACGCTTTTCACGAATCATTGCTGCGACGATACGAACAGTTGAATACTCTGCGGCTTCGGGATGATCTTTGAGCCAGGTATTTTTCATGACAACAAAAGTCCCGCCACCGATTAAGGAGATTGGAAGAAAGAACATGCTCAAGATACTATAGTAGAATCCTTCGGAAAGTTTTGCGCCGGCAGCCGTCATTGACTCTTTGCACATCGGACATGATTGACCGAAAGCTGTGGTCGCGATCAAGATTAATGTAAATGAGAGTAGATATTTGCCGAATGTTTTCATAACGCAGATAACAGTTTTAGTCTTTATATAATCCCCCGCCAAGTTGCAAGCCACCAGCCCACAGTGCTTTTGAACGAGGATAAAACCATGTTGGAAAAATAATATTGAACGATGCCCAGATTGCAATCTGAGTCCACATCTCAAGGCCAAGAATAAAATTCGTGAAGAGAAACCCACTAACAAAAAATGCTTCAGTCAGTAGGATGTTGATATACATCGAGACGATATACTCGCCTGCTTCGCGCTCATACTTCACATAACAAACCGGGCACTCCTCATGCATCTTAAAATATGATTTAAACATTTTTCCATCTTGACACGAAGGACAAATCCTTTTCATTCCGCAACGAATAAGTTGAGGCACAGATCTGATTGGATTCACATTCGATGAACTACGGAGAGCGTTGTTATCGCTCTGAATCGGCGAGAAGGGGGCAGGTTGTTTACTCCGAGCGATCATTATAGAGTCTTCTATGAAATATGCTGCGGGAAAATTTGATACAAGAGTAAATAGATGATCACTCCAGTAATCGAGACATAGAGCCAAATCGGATAAGCGTACTTTACAATTCTCCGATGCTTTTCGTCTTCTCTGCGAAGTCCGCGACGTAATGAAATGGTAGCAAACACGGGGACGGTAACAGCAAGAAGAACATGGGAGAGCAGTAGCGTCAGATAGATCGGCTTAAGCCATATCGGCTCCTTAAATGGGACGCTCAGGACATTGTAGTGATAGATTAGGTAACAGATTAAGAAGAGAATCGAAACACAAAACGCTGCGATCATAATATTCTTATGATTCTCGATTCGCTCATTCTTGATTTGATTCCGAGCGATCAAAAGTAGAACAGTCGCTATAGCATTGAGCGAAGCATTGACGATAGGCAAGTCATAAACGGTCATTGTGCAGTTTTCTCCTCCCGCATGAGATCACCGATGTCTGTTAGAACCTTCGTCTGTACATCATCAGCTGTTCCATCATAGTAACCGCGAATGACACCTTGCTTATCAATAAGCACAAGTCGCTCACTATGCACGATTGGCTCTTTGGTATCGGCATTGGCAGAATCCAATGTCAACTTAAATCCATCTTTCGCCAGAGTATAGACTCCAGCAACGGACCCTGTCAAGAATGACCAACTACTGAGATTGGCATGAAAATGCTTTGCATAATCACTGAGCACCTCAGGAGTATCAGTATTCGGATCAACGCTAAAGCTGACCAGTTGTACGCCTGATTTATTTTTGATGAGCGATTGCTGTAAGTTTGCCATTGCCTGGGTCAGCATCGGGCATGTTCCTTCGCAATTAGTAAAAATAAGATCTGCTACCCAAATCTTACCTTTAAGGTCGGCAAGTGATAGAGTAGTTCTATCCTGTTTCGTCAGCGTGAAATTGGGGACAATTCCCAGTGCAGGAAGTGTCCGAGTTGGTTTGACTAACTCTTGTTTACGAAGCCACTGATTGAGCGAGAAAATCCCTATACTAATCAGTCCGACTGCAAGGACGGTCCATAGAATCCGCTGTGTAATTTTTTGCTCCGACATTCTTTTCTTGATAGGTCGGTATAAACACTGATTGGTAGGAGAAAGTTGGAAGGACTTCGTCTTTAAGAGAACGCCGAAGCATGTCGTGTCGTTTTAAGCAGAACGAAAACTCCGATAAATATTGTATGACCCGCAGAGAAATTCTACAACTCTCGATTGCTGCTATCGGCATTCTACCAGCGTTCCCTATTTTAGGTTGCAATCCGACAACATCAGCCAATAACGAAAAGGTGAACGAAAACCCGAACCTCATTCACTTAGACCTTACTACCAGTTCGTATGCAGAATTGAGTAGTGTCGGAGGCTCAGTATATGCTGTTATTCAATCACAAAACCTTTCATTAATCGTGACCCGAGTTAGTGGAACGGAGATTGATGCTGTATCATCTGTTTGCACTCATGCTGGGTGTGAGGTAGGGTTGTTGGAGACAAGTTTAGGCGGTATGAGATGCGCATGCCATAATTCTATGTTCCGACCCGATGGCAGTGTCATTGGCGGACCAGCTAGTCGTCCATTGCAAAAATATCCTGTAACGTTTGATGGGGAAACAACTGTCACAATCGATATTTCATGATAGTAATGACTGATTACCCATACACCAGCCCGACGATACAAGCCCAGAGCAATAGCATAAGGTAATGCCAGTTCAAGGTATTCGTGAAACCAATTTTGAGATCGGCGATTGGTTTTTTGTTCGAAGCTTTTTTCACGAATCGAAAGAGTGCGATGATTCCTCCAATAAAATGAGCAACGAAGGTGCCTGTAATAATAAAGTAGAGTCCGCCGAAGACCGTGCTCATCGTCACACCGCCTGCGAGAAGTCTCCAATATTCCATAGCCAATGCAAAGATGAAAAGGATTGAGATGCCGGCAGAAATGAGGACGAGGTTCGAGAATTTTTTACTGTTGCCAGCCTTCAGACTCGTCATCGCTACTGCAAGCAAAATTGTTGAGAGGATAATAGCTATGTCCTCGGGTATCATGTTCCCCAGACCAATTGGAGGTGTCCCTGTCGGTGGCCAAATATCGTTATTGCCCTTCAGCACAAACCATCCTCCGAAGAGTCCTGCGAAGAGCATGATAGTTAAGGCGATGTAGAGCGTGAAGGCGAGACGTTTGGAGTTTACGATCTCTTTTCCATCATGTGTGCGATCGCCGAGTCCGGCTCGTTCGTAAATGATTGATTCCATCTTAAAGATTCGGATAGATGATGATATAGACAACAGAGATGACGACAAGAGAAAGAATCGTCGCAAGAAGAATTGCCAATATTTTCTTATTCTTTTTCCCAAGTTCGGGTGTTAGAATGGTTTGAGTATTTTCCATAAATTGTTCTTTTGAGAAATCGTTAGATTTTATCAATCACCATTAGTAGCAACAGAATCGGCAAGTAGATAATCGAAGCAAAGAGCATTTGCTTTGCCGAAGCATTAGTTCGACGCACTGCAACCAATACTGCTGAGGTAAGAAATCCTAAACCAAGAATCAATGCTCCGATAAAATAAATATTACCAGTCAACCCAAGACGAGTCGGGAATAAACTAATCGGAACAAGTGCTATGAGATAAATTAATGATTGGTGTGCGGCTGAAATTCCTTCGGGTTCGATAACGGTGAGCATTGGGAAACCCGCTCTGGCATAGTCTTTGCGGTACATCCAAGCAATTGCAAGGAAGTGTGGTATTTGCCACAAAAATAAGATTACGAAGAGAGTCCATCCACGCAAGTCAATGCTACCAGTCACGGCAACCCATCCTATCAGGATTGGAATCGCGCCGGGGAAAGCACCGATCACTGTGGATAGGGATGTCATCTTCTTGGAAGGTGTATAGACGAAGAGGTAGCCTGCCAAGGTTAATATTGCAAGCAATGCACTCAGCGCATTAACCGTCATCAGTAAATATACGGTGCCAAGAATCGAAGTGAGTACGCCGAAGGCTAACGCCGAAGTATGGGACAGTCGCCCTGCGGGAAGCGGACGCTTTTCAGTGCGGCGCATTTCTGAATCTTGTTGAATCTCAATCACTTGATTAAGCGCGCCACCACCAGCAGTTACGAGACCTGTTGCGACAATTGTATGAATCAGTAAGATGTAATCAATATGTCCGCCCGATGCCATCCAAAACGCTGTGAAAGTTGTGATGAGCGAGTAAAAACCGATACCGGGTTTTGAAAGATCAAAGTAATCACGCATCACCGACTTGAAGTCAGGCTTTGAAATATCTTGCGTTGTCATTACTTGTTCCATGTTTATTTAATCGGTAACAATGTGTGCTTCTGAAATTGTCCTAGATACAACACGTTCTGTATCAGATTGAGTAACCGAAACTGCAGAACTCGGTTTTGTAAAATGTCGGACTCGCACTGCCAAAATAAATTGCGAGGCAAGAACCGCGGCACCGCCTACAACGTGAAGCGATGTCCAATTCGGTTCTTTCTCGCTGAGAATGGTGACTGCGCCAAGAGTTATCTGAAAAATCACCAACACAATTCCGGAGATAGCAGGTCGTTTCAGCTGGGGAAACTCTGCTGTTGACTTCAGCGCATAATAAGCAGTCATGAAAATGAGTATTGCCACAAGGTAGGCCCAATTTCTGTGAATAAAATTGAGCACCACTCCGACGGAGGTGAAATCGGGGACAAGACCACCGTTAGCGAGTGGCCATGTTGGTATTGCAAGCCCCGCGCCGAGGTGACGCATGATAGCTCCGAAGAGTAACTGTATAAAGATTGCGGCAACCGTTAGTTGAGTAAGGGATCGTAGCTTATCCGAGAATTCCGATTGTGTTTTTTGCTCGTTGTCATTCCATCTGTTGGAAGTTACCATCGAAAGTGCAACGGTAAGACAGAAGGTAATTTGTGCAAGTGCTGCATGTGCTGTGGATACATACCATGGGAGAAATGTCTTCACTGTTACACCACCTAAAATACCTTGCACGCTGACCGCAACCAAAGCCCACCAACCAAGTCGCTTCACCCACTTCCGATCTTCAATTCGCCAGATCAAAATAGCGAGAACCAGAATACAAAAACCAACCAATGAAGCATAGAGCCGGTGACCATGTTCGTAAAAGATATTCCCAACCATCCAATGGATTGGAAATGAAAACATGTTGAAGCCGTAGGTCGTCGGCCAATCAGGAACAGAGAGACCAGCCTCATGGCTCTTCACCAACCCGCCAACAAAAATGAGCGGGAAGGTAAGACATGAGGTGAAAAATGCAAAACGATGAAGCCAACTGTTTTTCATTTCGAGTTCTTGAAACAGAGTTTGATCTGGCACGGTTCGTCAAATTGTCGGGGGGGGGGGATGATAAAAAAAAACCGCTGAAATCAGCGGTTTTTCTTAACGGTTTTTCGTCTCAAGCCTTCGACTCGCCCCAACCTGGCGGCGGCATTGACTGTGGGTAGTAATCCATCCCTGCTGGGCAATCCGGAGCATTGTACTCATAAGGTCCGCGGAATACGTGCGGCATTTCGGGGAAATTGCCGTGCCCGATTGGGTGAGCCAATGTCCACTCCAACGTATTTGACTTCCAAGGATTAATTTCTGCAATCTTGCCTTTCTTCATGCTCCAGAAGAAATTGAAGATGAAGATCAGCGTAGAAAATCCGAGAATAAATGCACAGATTGTCATGAAAGCATTCATTCCTTGGAAGCGCATAAGATGAGGGTACTGAGTGTAATCATAGATGCGTCTCATCATACCGCCAATACCCAAGATGTGCATCGGGAAGAAGACTCCATTGAATGCCATAAACGAGATCCAAAAGTGAATCTTGCCGAGACGCTCATTCATCATTCTGCCAAACATCTTCGGATACCAGAAATAAATCGCTCCGAAAATCGAGAAGATTGATCCACCGAAGAGAACGTAGTGGATATGGCCGACGATGAAATAGGTATCGTGGATGAAAATATCAACTGGCGTCGAAGCCATGAAGATACCGGACAAACCGCCGATTACGAACATCGTCACAAATCCGAGTGCAAAGAGCATCGGAGTCTTCAGTGTAAGATTACCACCCCAAACTGTCCCTAGCCAATTAAATGTCTTGATGGCTGAAGGTACAGCGATGAGCATTGTTGAGATCATGAATGTCGTGCCAAGAAGCGGATTCATACCTGATTGGAACATGTGATGTCCCCATACAAAGAATCCAAGCACAGCAATACCGGCGATAGCAAGAACCATTGCCTTGTATCCGAAAATCGGTTTGCGAGAGAAGTTGGAAATCAAATCTGATGCCAATCCCATCGCGGGTAGAATCATAATATACACTTCGGGATGTCCGAAGAACCAGAACAAATGCTGCCATAGCAAGACCTGCCCACCTCCAGCATGTCCAGTCAGCGGCGAGCCGGCAGAAAGTAACCCTGCGGGGATAAAGAAACTTGTTCCGAGTGTGCGATCAAAAAGCAAGAGCAACAATGCTGAAGCCAAGACTGGTACTGCGAGCAATAGCAGAATAGCGGTTATAAACATTGCCCATACTGAGAGTGGTAATCTAAACCACGACATTCCAGGGCAGCGCATGTTCACGATGGTCGTGATGTAGTTAATCGCGCCGAGGAGAGACGACAACCCTGAGCAGAAAAGACTTATCAGCCAGAGATTCTGTCCCCATATCACACCTGTATAATCCGGCACAGCCGATAGTGGAGCATAACTTGTCCAACCACCAGCAGCAGCTCCGCCTTTGACAACAAATGCTGTGAGCATGAGTAACCCCGCGAGTACAGACATCCAGAATGATGCCATGTTCAGCTTTGGGAATGCCATGTCGCCTGCGCCAATCGAAAGTGGGATCAAGAAATTTGCGAATGTCCCCATCAAAAAAGGCATGACAGCAAAGAAAATCATGAACGTTGCATGCATGGTGAATGCGGAATTGTAGAAATTATCTAACATTCCGTACATTCCTGTTTCCTTGTTGAATGCGAAATTATCTTTTCCGAAAATCCCAGAGAAGAATTTTGCGAAGAACTGAAAAAATCCACCCTGATGGTCCGGGAAACCAAGCTGAAGTCTTACGATAAGCGCAAGGGTACCGCCAACCAATAAGAAAAACATGCTGAAGAGCAAGAACTGCTTGCCAATCATTTTATGGTCGGTAGAGAATAAGTACTTGCGAACCCATGTCGGCTCATGGTGTGCATGACCGTGCCCTGAGGCATCCTTAATCTCGGCTGGTAATACGATAGTTGACATATTCTAAGTATTTTCTCCTGTAATGGTGTAACTACGTGTAAATTTTATTTCTTGGTGGTTGTATCCTGTGGTGCTGGGGTAACTGGTGCAGGGGCTTCAGGTACTGCCTGTGATTTCTGCCAGTTTGTAAGTGAATCCTTGCTGACAACATGGACATAACCCATCATACGGTAATGCTGAGCACCGCAAAGCTCGGCACATGCAATGTTAAAATCTCCCATCTTCGTAGGCACAATCCACACAGCCGTTGGCATACCGGGAACAGCATCTTGCTTGATTCGGAACTCAGGTACGAAGAAACTGTGAATCACATCCTGTGATTTTAGTTTGATCTGAACCGGTTCGTTATATGCAAGATAGAGTTGGTTGATCGTGGAAATATCGTCTGGTGTATCAAACTTTCCATCAGGACCTGGATACACAATATCCCATTGGAATTGACGAGGTTTGATCTGAATAGAAGCTGCTCCTTTGGGGAAAGTATTCGGGTTACGGATTTCTGACCAAATACTATTACTGAAAATTGCAAGAAAGACTAAGATCACTGCAGGCACAATTGTCCAAGCAATTTCAAGTTTGTTATTGCCATGCGTGTATTTTACCTTCCGTCCGTCTTTGTGACTGTATTTCCAAATAAAATAGATGAAACCAAGCTCCACAAGTACAAACACAATCATCGTGATCCACAAGATCGTATTGAACATTCCGTCAATCTTTGGTGCGTAGGTGGAGTTTGCTTGTGGCAGCCAATAATCGCTGTACCGATTCACTGTCGAGACAGGCGGTACCTTGATTAACATATATGGAAGTATGAGAACGGCTAACGTAATCAGTACGAAAACGATGAGATAGAGCTTTGATTTCATGTGACTGCGGTCTGAAATAAAATGCGATGGATGCTAATTCTCCAACAACATACCAAAACATCTACACTCCGGAGACTCTGGCCTTTCCTTACAATAAGTGAGAGAAGTGCCTCGGTCTCCGGAGTGTAAAAAATATTTATTGAGGTTTAACAGTGAAGTCAACTGTCTTTGACTCTTTCGCGGCAACGGTAACTTTTTGGTCAACAGTGACACCTGCGCCGTTGCCGGCCATTGTCTCATGCCATGCCGTCACGGTATATTCGCCTGCTGGGACACCAGCGATAGAATACTTTCCGTCTTTGCCGGTGACAGCGAAGAATGGGTGGTTGAGTACGCCGGCGTAGCAATTCATCCAACCATGTACGTCGCACTTTATCGGAATCATCACTTCGACTTTATCGAGCTTTCTTTCTTTTACAGGTGAGCCTTGTGGCTGGCCTTCGTTGAATTGATCATTCTTTTCGCCGTGGGCGTGGATGTTATGGAGTGTGGCATCAGAGTTCTTTATTTGGATTGTCTGACCAACCATTACGCCAAAAACGTGTGGCTCGTAGGCACAACCGTGTTGGTCAAGAGTGACAGCACCAGCAGGTGAAGCATAGGTCTTACCACCGAGACCGTCCTTGATATAGACGAACGTGTTCGCGACCTCTCCGCCAGCGCCGACCATCCAATGATCTTCCATTGCGCCACTTGGGTGAGCAGTTTTGCAGACAGGGTCAGCTTCCATTTTGATTGGCTTATTCGCCGGAGCTGCTCCGTCAGCCTTAACCATACCGGTGATAGTAGCACCATTTGCCATGTCAACTGTAGCCATAGCGCCACCAGCTGGGGCTTTATCGCCATTATCATCATCATCATCTTTGTCTTTCTTGCCGCCGCAAGCAACAAGAACAAAAACGAGAGAAATACTTAAAAGGGTGGAGAGTTTGCGTAAGATATTCGTAGTATTCATAATGTAGGTTTAAGAAAAATTCAGTTCACTTTTGGGGTATTAACTACCCGAAGCACAAAAATACGGAGATTTTGGCCGCGATTTCGGAAATCCGAACTTCGGGCTAATTCCCTTGTACCTGTTAACCTCTAAGCCCATTTATCTGTTAGTGTTCGCCAAGCGATGGATCAGAAGAATAGTATAGATAAAGCCTATGCCGTATGCAAAAAAATTGCACTCGGCCATTACGAGAATTTTCCCGTAGGCTCTTTTTTATTGCCGAGGCGATTACGGAATCACTTCTATGCACTCTATGCTTTTATGCGAACGGCGGATGATTATGCCGATATGCCTGAGCGACGGGCAAATGAGAAACAGGCACTTCTGAAGTATTGGCGTTCCCAACTGGACTTGATTTGTGGAGGCGGGGAGTCTCATGAGCCGGTTTTCATTGCTCTGAAAAATTCAATTCAAAGTATGAATCTTCCAGTTAGTCCGCTATACCGGTTACTCGAGGCATTCGAATTTGATGCTACTGGCCAGGTGAAATTCAATACCTTCGAAGAACTTCGATGGTACACGCATCGGTCTGCCAACCCCGTAGGCGAGTTGGTACTTGCTCTATTCGGAGAGAATTCGGAGGCAAACGTTAGGCTATCGGACGATATCTGTACTGCACTGCAGTTGCTCAATTTTATTCAGGATATTCGTGAGGATTTGAGCATTGAGAGATTTTACTATCCCACTCAGGACTTTGCTCAAACTGGGATCTTTCAGTTGAGTTCTGATACTGACCCCAAATTACTCTCGAACGTCGCACTCAACGAGCTTGACAGGGTCGAATCTCTGTTGAATTTAGGTTCACCTTTGACTGAATCTGTTCGGGGCAGACTTCGTTATGAGTTACGGGCAATTGTGCGCTCAGCTCGGAAGATGATTGCTAAAATTAGGGCTACTGGTGGAGATACTTTCTCCCAGAGACCAAATCTTTCGAAGAGCGAGCACTTTCTGACGTTGATTCAAGCGTTAATGAGTTGAGAGGCAATTACCCAAAAAAAATCGATGGAAAAAATATCACGGAATTCGGAACAACTTTTAGAAGAGAATCTTCTGCCTGACTCAGGTGGCAAGAGCAATTTCTTCTATTCGTTCTCCTTCCTTCCGCGTGATGAACGGATGGCAATGAAATCCGTTTATGATTTCTGCCGCTATACTGATGATCTTGTGGATGAAGACATTGCGCTTGATATTCCTGGTGTTGACCTTCAACGAATTGCGACGATCGAGAAGAAACGAGTGCGCTTGAATTGGTGGCGAGCAGAAGTTGAGAGATGTTATGAGGGTTCGCTCAAGCATCCAATTCTCTTCAGCTTACACAAAGTAATTTCGCGTTTCAAAATTCCGAAGCAATACTTCCTGACACTCATTGATGGTGTGGAGATGGACTTAGTGAAAGATCGTTACGAGACTTTCGACGAACTCAAGGAATATTGTTATGCTGTCGCAAGCATTGTCGGACTCATCACAATAGAAATTTTCGGTTATAAATTTGAACGGACGAAAGAGTACGCCGTTGATCTTGGAATTGCATTGCAGCTGACAAACATTCTCCGGGATGTTCAAAAGGATGCTTCGATGGGAAGAATTTATTTGCCGAAGGCAGATATGCGGAAGTTTGGCGTAACGGAAAAAGATATTCTGACCGGCAACTACAATCTTCCATTCATTAACCTCATGAAGTATGAAACTGCTCGTGCAAGATCCTACTACCATGATGCTCGAAAAAAACTTGGCAAGCACGAAAGATTCACGCTCTTCGCTGCGCAGATCATGGACGCGATTTACTACCGTCTGCTTCGGAAGATCGAGTTGCGCGAGTTCAATGTGTTTGGTAAGCGAATCTCGGTCAGCACACCACATAAAATTCTCCTTGCGTTCCGTTTTTGGTTTTCAAGTGTTATATTTCGCGAACGGGGAAGTTGATTTTTCTCTATCCATTCTTTATTGATAAGGACTTATTCAAGCTATGACAAAGTATCTTGCACTATTCATACTCGTGCTCGCGGCGAATGCTTCGGCACAGATCACGATTGAAGGCACCGTTACCGATGCCAACGGCAAAGCTCCACAACTTGCTCACGCGCACATCGGAAAGTTTAACGATGATAAGCATTCAACTTCAACTCCATGCACACCTGATGGACACTACTCAATTCAAATTCCGAAAGCTGGAATCTATACACTTCGTTTGAGTGCAGTTGATCATGAGGAAGTTTCCATTCCTCTTTTCTTGGATGAGTCGGAGAAGAGCGTTACTGTTAATTGCAAACTCAGTCCAAACGGCTTCGTCAAGGAGCCAGAGAAAATTACTGTCATCGGTGATTGGAATAAATTTGCATTCGCAAGTACTGAGCAAATGACGCCAACCAAATCGGCTGACGGTAGAACCGTCTATACGTATGAGCGCGCTGCTATAGGTGATACACTCAGCTATCAGCTTATGGGTTCAGTCGAAGGAGGGCATAGCGTTAATGGCCAGAGTGCCGACTATTTCACCTACGATGGGGGCGGAGACTATCGGTCAGTCATGCGTACAAAAAAAGGTGACAAGGTTGTGATCATCTATGATCCAGCTAAATCAAATTACATGAAACTCCCGAATTTGCCAATCGTGGATATCAGAGATAATCCGTTCATAAAGAATGCCTACGCATTCCATGAGGCAGTGATCAAATTGCGAGATGCAACTTTTACGAAGAATCCGAAGACTGGCGCAGAAGATGTCGATACGGCAAAATACAACTCCATGCTGTCCAAAATTATACAAGTCTTTCGGAATACGACAGCCAGCGGAGATAAGAGAATGGCACAGTTTGCTCTTGGGTTACTTGCAAAGGTCTATAACTCCGAACTTCCATCTGCAACGGAGAATGCTGATTTGATTATGAATTCAATGCCAGCGAACTCCCAGAATTGGGTGATAGCAACTTCAAGTATTGGCGAAATCATTACTCATGGAACTCCGAAATTAGCAGCGACGTATTCTGCTGGTTTGCGGACTCACCCCGAACCAACTGTTCGTGCAATTGTCTTAGTCAAGGATCTCGAGCTTGCGTATAATGGGAAGAATGAACCAGAGGCGAGAAGACTTTATACGATGCTCAAAAAAGACTATGCCGATGTTAAGGAGATTAAGTGGGAAGTGAATCTTTACAATCCAGATGCCGCGGTACAAGTCGGCAAGGATATTCCGAGTTTTGAAGTAGCACTTCTCGATGGTTCAGGCAAAGTCAGCAATACCTCAATGCTTGGAAGATATTACATGATTGATTTCTGGGCTACGTGGTGCGGTCCTTGCGTTCGTGAAATGCCTGCGATTCACAAGGCGTACGAGAAATTCAAGGGCAGAAAGGGATTTGAGATTCTCTCGTTATCAATGGACGCTGCTGAAGCGCAAATCGCACCTTTCAGAACGAAGAAATGGAAGATGCCTTGGTTGCATGCATTTATCCCCGGGATTTTTGATGCTTCACTCGCTAAAAAGTTTGAGGTTGCTGGCATTCCGAAGCCTGTACTCGTCGGTCCTGATGGCAAAGTGGTTGCAATGCAAGAGACACTGCGCGGTGAGACACTCGAAAAGACACTCGGAAAATTTCTTGGCGAGGTGAATTAAGATTACACCACACTTTTTTCTTTATAGGTGAATATTGTTTTTTCCGTTATTTTACTCGTTGGTGCCTTATACTTCGTATGGTGGGGGTATAAGAATCTTGTACGCCGCGAAAGCGAACCCGAGTCCGAAGGCGGCGAAGGTGTTGCTTGCCACCTGTGTGGTAGGGCATATCCGAGAAGTCAGGTCGTCACGGTAGAAAAGAGAGCAGGCTTCGAGAATTATTTCTGTGGCGATTGTATCTCCAAGCTTGCCGCTGATTACAATAGTCTTGTTCGCTCTGGAAATGCTCCCCCGATCTTTACCGAGCACGTCCTCAACGGTGATAACGGTGTGGTTGCGCGATATAATTAAAGAAATTATAAACTGACTTCTATCAAACATATAGTTCTTGGCGAAAGACCACTACTCCTTGCACCGATGGAGGATGTGACGGATGTATCGTTTCGCATTTTCCAAAAGCGAATGGGAGCCGATGCCGTTTACACCGAGTTCATTTCGAGTGAAGCGATCATCCGAAGTGCCGCTAAGTCTATGAAGAAGATGGCGATGCTTGAAGAGGAGCGCCCATTAGCAATCCAGATTTTTGGAGGCAAGCCCGAAGTGATGCGCGAAGCGGCACAAATCTCGGAAGCAGCTGGTCCGGATTTCATTGATATTAACTGCGGATGTTGGGTAAAGAACGTTGCAGGCAAAGGCGCAGGTGCGGCACTCTTAAAAGATTTGCCTCGAATGGAAGCAATGGTTCGCGCAACCGTTGATGCAGTAAAACTTCCCGTCACGGTGAAGACGAGATTAGGTTGGGACCCTGACTCAATAAATATTTTAGATGTCGCTCCGATGCTTGAGCAAGCAGGTGCGGCAGCACTGACAATTCATTGCCGTACCAGATCACAAGGCCATAACGGAGCGGCTGATTGGAGTTGGGTGCCGAAAATTAAACAACGTGTTAGTATTCCCGTATTTGTGAACGGGGATGTAAATTCTCCAGCAGCGGCTGATAGAGCTTTTCGTGAGACTGGTTGCGATGGTGTGATGGTCGCGCGCGCGGCAATTAGTAATCCTTTTATTTTTCGCGAGATAAAAGAATATTTCAAGACAGGTTCGTACAGTCCATCATCCCTTAGCGAACGAGTCGAGTTATGCCTTGATCATTTGCGTCACTCCATTGCATTACATGACGAGCGTCGCTCAGTACCTGCCTTCAGAAAATATTATCTCGGCTATTTCAAAGGCATCTACGGTGCAGCCAGACTTCGCAGCGAACTCATGTCGCTCGACTCCTACCAGCAAGTGGAAGATCGCCTCTACAAATTCGCTGAAAGCTCTCAGGAAGAATTAGTTGTGGCGTAGAATTTATTTCGCTGCCTTAGATTTTATTGACTCCAAGATTGCATTCATCTTAGAGAGATATTTCTGATTCAGAGCGTCGTCGGATTCTTTTGCTTTTGCAACTTTCTCTTTAAGAACTGCAATTCTGTTGATTTGGAGATTAGATGGTCGAGTATCGTTGCCAGCAATAGCACCATAGACCTCAGAAATTTCTTCACGTATTTTCTTTTCATCAGCGAAAATAGATTTCTGCTTTGATGCAAGGAGCGTCCACCGAAGCTCTTCGAGTTTCGTATTGTATTCGTTCAGGAATGCTTTGTCTTTCGTATTCTTTACAGAATCAATATTCTCTTTAATCATCTTTTGCTTCTCGGAAACATCATCAGAGATCACCGCAAGTTTTTCGTGCAGATGATATAACTCCATCGAGGCATCGTTACGAGCAATGCGATCATCGAGCGTGAAATCTTTATTGCTCGAATCATGCACGACAGTTAGTGTCTCACTATATTCTTTATCAGCGATTTTCAGTTTCGCAGTATAGGTGCCAGGCATTACCATCGGTGCGAAAAAACCACCGTTATCCAATTTCGTGCCACCACCTGCAGTTTTCGGTGGCTTCATTCGGAGATTCCAATAGAGCTTATTAATCCCTTTTCTCTTTGATGCAGGAATGCTCTGGACGAGTGCCCCTTTCTCATCGAGTATATCGAGTTTTATTTCTGCAGTATTTACCCGCTCCTTGAGGTAGTACTCGATCGGCGGAGTATAGGTATATGCGGCATTCCCACTATTCCATCCACCTGTGCTTGGGAATCCTGCGCCGCCGAATTTCCCGTCAGATAATACGAGTGGCTCCATCGGGAAGAGATACACATCATGCGCTGCAATTTCTTTTGAGAGCGAACGCATCGGAGAGATATTGTCGATTGCAATAATTCCTCTGCCATGAGTTGCTAGCAGGAGATCGTTCGTTGCTTTTTGAATTTGAATGTCCCGAACAGGAGCGTACCATGGCACATTATTCTTCATTCTGAACCACGTTGCTCCTCGATCAAGTGAGGCGAAAAATCCCATCTCGGTACCAAGATAGAGAAGATCTCTATTGACAAAATCTTCCTTGATCTTATGCGCATACCCTGTGAACTCGGGGTTCGATAACATCTGCCACGTTTTACCAAGGTCGGTGGAGCGAGCGAGATAGGTATTCATATCTCCGTAGCAATGATTATCAAATGTCGCGTACACTACTGATGCATCAAAGTGTGAT
Organism: bacterium; assembly: GCA_037143335.1. Taxonomy (GTDB): domain Bacteria; phylum Bacteroidota; class Ignavibacteria; order Palsa-1295; family Palsa-1295; genus PALSA-1296. The sequence continues at coordinate 99,038 of JBAWZA010000002.1, forward strand.
GGTTCGAGGCTCGATACCCACGCGCCTCTCGCAATGCCGGAGCCAGCGAGGTTTGGTGTAATGTTCGTCCAGTTTTTTCCGCCATCGGTAGTGCGCTGGATGTTCCCGTCGTCAGTGCCAACCCAAATGAGATTTTCATCGAGTGGCGACTCGGCAATTGTAAAAATTGTACAATGATTTTCAGCGGAAGTATTATCAGCTGATAATCCACCACTGGAATCTTGTTGCTGTTTCGATTTATCATTCGTGGTCAGATCAGGTGAAATCTTTGACCAGTTTCTGCCTTGATCTGTAGAACGGTAGAGAAATTGCGAACCCATGAAAAGTTGTTTCGTATTTTTTGCTCCAGTGACAATAGGAGAATTCCAATTCCAACGAAGTTTCTCTTCACCTTCTGATGCTTGTGGTTTAATACCGAACGACTTTCCGTTCTTGAGATTTATTCGGTTTGCCTCGCCGCCTTGTGATTCAGCATAAGCAATTTCGGGATCATTCGGATCAGGCTGCACCCAAAAACCATCGCCACCATTGATGGACATCCAATTCGCATTCCCAATTCCACCAGGTCCAGCTGAGGGAGCCATCCAACTTCCGTTATCTTGTAGTCCGCCATACATCCTATAGGGGTCTTGGTTATCAACGGCGACATGATAAAATTGACCGACAGGAAGATTTTGTACAAAGATCCACGATGCACCTTTGTCTAAACTAATATAGACTCCACCATCGGTACCGAGATAAAGCTCGCTTGTATTTTTGGGATTAATCCAGAGAGCATGCTCATCACTATGCACCCAACCACCGTCACCATTCGCTTCTGAGAACGAATAACCACCATCGTTAGAGTACGCAAAATTATATGCTGGACGATAGACTCGTGCAGAATCATTAGGATCAAACATAATCGTCGAAAAATAAAATGGACGTGCGGTGATGTTGAATGTTGCGCTTTGCTTCTTCCAACTTTCTCCGCCATCATTGGAGATATAGAGCCCTGTCTCTTTCGACTCAACGATAGCTAAAAGATTTCGCGGAGCACTTGGAGAGAGTGCGAATGCAATTCTTCCGAATGGTTTGTTCGGCAAGCCGTTCGATAATTCCTTCCAAGTCTTTCCGCCATCGACTGATTTATACATGCCACTGCCAGTGCCACCAGAGTTAAATGAGTACGGTGTTCTCCGAAACTCCCACGTGGTTGCGTAGATGATCTGCGGATTTTTTGGATCAAGCGCGATGTCAGCACATCCAGTATTTTCGTTGATATAAAGAATTTTATCCCATGTAGTCCCAGCATCAGTGGATTTGTAGAGTCCGCGATGTTTGCTATCAGACCAAAGCGGTCCAGGCGCGGCAACGAAGATAGTATTTGAGTTTGTGGGGTCAAGAATAATTTTCGCAATGTGCTCGGTAGAGTCTAAACCGATTTTTGTCCAATTATCGCCAGCGTCGTTTGATTTGTAGAGACCATTTCCGATGGAGACAGAATTGCGCATGTTGCTTTCGCCTGTGCCAACGTAAACAACATCAGGTTTTTTCTGATCAATCGCAATTGCTCCGATGCTCTGACAGTATTTATCAAACATTGAGCGAAAGGATGCACCAGCGTTCGTCGTTTTCCAGACACCGCCACCACCAGTACCGATGTAAATCGTTTTGCCGTCCGTCTCGGAGCCGACAATAGCAGTGATTCTTCCGCTCATGGTGCCAGGTCCTATATGCCGAGCTTCCATCATGCCGAATGTCGAGGAGTTGATGGTCTGTGACTCGACTGAGGTTGCGAATAAGATAGCGACGAGTAAAAGGAGTAGCGTAAATTTCATAGCACTGGTGATGATTTAAATAAAAAAACCCGGCTCCTAAGAACCGGGTAGAAAAATTGAGCGGGTTAATTTATCTTAAAAATACTTTCATCAATCTTGGTATTGATTTCGACTTTTTTGATTGTCAGTTCACCAAATACCATTCCGAAATTCATCGGGAAGACAATGCCTTCCGGAAGTTTTTGGAAGTTCGAGTAATTGATCGTATTTTCCATCTCCTGCCCATTCGCTTTGATTTTCTTGATTTCGCGAATGAGATAGTAATTTGATGGGTCAATAAACAATGTCTTGACGTTGCCACCTTTCGTTGTGAGCTTTATTTTATAGCACTCTGTGCCTTCAACGTCTTCTTTACCCATAAGCTCTAGACTATGGCCCTTTTGTTTACAGTCAACAAGCTCATTCTGCGTATCAAGCTCATCTTCGAATTGCTTTACATCATCTGCAGTCATTGCTTCGGGTTTTTGCTGTCCGCCGAATGGCATAAAACTCACGCCAGCGGTTGGCGTAATAATTGTGTAGCCGTTCATTCCCATCAATGTTACGTCTTGACGCATTCCTTTTTTGTTGACGACAGTACGTGAGACATTGACTTCTGTGCCCTGAGCCATGACTGTGCCAGAAACCTTTACCGAAGTAATCTTTTTCCAGGCATCGCTTCCGCCGATGGCAGCGATGTGCTTCGTAATAATCTCCTCAACCGTTTCGGCGCGAAGGGATGTGACGCTTAAGAGTAGTGCGAATAATGCAAGTGCGATGTTCCTGTGTTTCATGTGATGTATTAATGAATAAAAATTTGTGTGAATCTGCGGATACAAATAGCCTCAGTCACAATTGATTTCTCTACGCTTTTACGACTGTGGAGTTTCAACAAAAACCGACAGATTCTATGCCAGAAGGCTACTCCTTTCGGAGTGCTTCAATGGGATTAAGCCGAGCAGCTTTGCGGGCGGGATACCAGCCGAAGAAGAGTCCGACCGATGTCGCAGCAGCGAATGCAAGGGCGACAGCGGACGGAGAAATGATTAGTGTCCAGCCGTTTTGATACGAGACCACATAACTTGCCGCAAGTCCCACGAAAATCCCGATGAGTCCTCCGAGAAGACTTAGCGTTAGCGCTTCTGTTAAGAATTGAAAAAGAATATTCATTGACTTTGCGCCGATGGATTTGCGTATTCCAATTTCGCGCGTTCTCTCGGTGACATTCACAAGCATGATATTCATGATGCCGATACCACCAACAAGCAGCGCGATAATCGCTGCGCTTCGGAGCAATAGTGCAAGAGTATCGGTACTTTGCTGCGCAGTCTGCGCCATCTCCACTTGTGAGCGGACGCGGAAATCATTATCATCTCCTGGCATTAAGCGATGCTGTTCGCGCATGATTCGAGTGATATCGTCAATAGCTGCTTGCGTTGCGCTCTCCGAAATGGCACTTGCGAAAATATCATTGAGCCACTTTGTGCCGACTAATTTTTTCTGTATCGTTGCGAACGGTCCGATAATAATATCATCTTGATCTTGTCCGTAGGAGTTCGAACCTTTTTCTTTGAGTACGCCGATGACAGTGAAGGGGACTTGTCTGATTCGTATCGCCGCACCAATCGGATTGGCTTCTTCGCCGAAAAGATTTCTTGCAACTGTCTTGCCGATGATACAAACTTTTTTCCCACTGACTGCATCGTCGTCGGTAAAGCTCGTGCCAAATTCAACGACATAATTTCTGATCTTCAGGCATTCAGGTGTTGTCCCACCAATTCGAGTTGACCAGTTTGCTCCTGAGGTAAGAACTTGCGCACGTGTATCAACCCACGGGGCAACTCCAGTAAGGAGGGTGGAGCGTTTCAGAGCATCGACATCGCGCTCGGTTACATGTGCAGTTCCGCCAGCGCCAGATGAGATTCCGCCAAACATGGATGGACCCGGATCGATCTGGATCATATTCGTACCCATCGTATTGATCCGATCAGTAACAGCTTTCGACGCGCCCTGACCAATTGCAGTGAGCGTAATCACAGACCCAACACCAATGATGATGCCGAGCATCGTCAGAAGCGTACGCATTTTATTCCCCGCAAGCGAAGCAAATGCCATCGTCACGCTTGTCATGAGTTGAGTGATCATACATTCCGTAACGATGGTAAATCAATCATCGTTCGATAACGACTTTTCGAGAAATTATTTTACCAGCTGATTCCATTCTCAGGATATATATTCCCTGTTCGAGCCTTGACCCATCAAAGTCTATGCTGTGAATTCCTGCTGATACCGATTCGTCAAGTATTGTGGTAACTTGTTTACCGAGAATATCGAAGACGACAAACTTCGTCTGCTCTTGATGATCAACTGAAAAGCGGATGGTGGTAAGATGCGAGAATGGATTTGGTGTAATCGCTTCAAGAGTAAACACACTACCTGCTGGAATTCCTACACCCGAAGGAGGCGGAGCGGTATAGACGATGCACGTGTCATGCTTATTCCCGGCGCAATCTACGGAATGCAAACAGAGTATTGCATTCTTCAAAGTATCACTTACCGAAAATCCTAAGCCAACATATTGCGCACACTTGTCAAAGGTGATCGGCGGCAAAATAAAATTCGAATCGGATGCGACTTTGAATGAGTCTATCCCTCTGTCATGATCGTGAGCATCTGTTACTGCGACAAGCCATCTCCCCGTATGAATGCTGTCAAGTTGAATGACATACATAGGTGGGATCGTATCTGGGTATGCAATTTGACGAGCCTGAATATTTTCAGTCATCTTGGTGACATTGCCTAAGCAATCAGTGAACGTGAATTGGTAAGATCCTGATTTGGTAGAATCTTTTTGCAGAATGGTAATGACATGATTCCTCTTGTCGTTGTAACAAGGCGAAACGGGTGGGCTTAGGCTTATGATGAAATTTGTTGAGTCAAATCCTGAGAATGCTTTCCACGTAATACTTCTCAGCCCCTTATCAGTGACTAGCCAATCGTGGACATTGATATATTTCATCGTATCAATAACTGACATCGCACTCACGGAGTCACTATACTGTGGTCCTTGATTGTCACTTTCAGCACAATCTATTTGAACAACCATTTCACATTCATCGTAGCCCATGTCATTACCAATTTGATTGACAAATGCCGGCGGACATACACTACACTTCGCAGTAAATTTGAGTGTATCATATACGGGACCGTTGCAGAATTGTGGTGGCGTGACACATGCATACCAATCATAGTATTTTACTCCGTTCGGAGCAATAAAATCACCACTCGAAGGTGCCGTAGGAAGAGTGTCTTTCTTGCCGAGGATAGTTTTACAACTATCAGTTGTAATATCTAAATGCTTACCAACTGTGAGAGTAATCAACGTGTTCGACGATGCAGCAGTAAGACTGGGGTTTACAACAAATTTTTCAATATGTATCGGATTTGCATCGAAGCTACCGCTTGCACCCTTCGGTGTCCAAGTTAAGTGATGCGGGTAGAACACCAGTGAGAATAGGTTGCCGACACATCTTTCATACTCACCTGTACCATACGAAGTTCGTCCGACTTCGATTGTCTTTCCTCGTGGAATACTTTGCGGACTGAATTCAAGCAGGATTCCATTGTCCGTACCAACGGCTGTTCCTATTGATTGACTGCCGGGTCCGAAAATATTGCTTGCCAATACGTACCAATCTCCATTCGTGATTCGGAATGGTTTTATCAGATTTAGCGGCTGTCCATACTCCATAAAACCCAAAGCACCAAGCCCGGGATTCAGCGAAGGTGCGTAAGGAATATCATGAAGAAATCCCGCATAAAATGATGGGACGGATTTATAAGTATTGTTCGGGTATTGAACGGTTCGATTTGTGTATTCCCATTTGGTTAATAGTTTGGGTCCATCATTTGAGTTCGGAGAACCCGGATCTGTGGGGTCGGAAATCTGAATATCATTCAAATACTGACATGAAACGGTAATCGGAAGAGTTGTGGTATTCTTGAACTTCCAACTCATCACAACTTGACCGCTTTTGGTAAAATCAATACAATACACATCTTGAATAATATCAACACCACTTTTATTACTCCAGACGGTTCGGGCTGTATCACATGGGTCGCTAGAGTTTGTGGCATCTTGGATAATTGTTAGCACTCCATCAGAATTTAGGTGGTGTGCATTGCTTGGGAAGCTTGGTACTACTCCGTTGTTCGTATAAAATTGACTCCCGATTTGGCAAGTAAAAAAACTTTTTTCATAGAAATCAAGCTGTGGGTCTAATCCCAACCTTCCTTGAAATGCTTTGTTGCTGGATGGATCATACAGCGGTAAAACAGTAGCAATACCGTTATTCTTACCCACGATTGCCTTGATATACTTGCTCTGGATAGAACCCTGTGCATAGGATGTTGATTGAATGAAGAGTGATGCCGATAGACCAAGAACTGCGAAAAGACTGCCGATTATTAGTTTCATACTACCTCCTGAAAGATAACTTCAAACTCAGAAAAAAATCTTTACCTCTTCACCGTTAATTTTCTTGAGATCACTATTCCGCTGGCTTCGAGGCGTGCGATGTATGCTCCCTCGGCAGCAGTTGATGCGTCGAAAATAGCACTGTAGCTACCAGGTTTCAGTGGGTTGTCAAAAATTCGGGCGACTTCATTGCCAAGTATATCATAGATATACAGCTTGACTAATCCTTCAGTTGCAACAGTAAAATTGAGCGTAGTAAGTTTACCAAACGGATTCGGATAATTTGGATCAAGCGATACGGAAGTGGGCAGTAACGTATCGGACTTTATCATCGGCGTACACGAACCCGCAATGATGATCTTCGCACCACTTAACGAACCAAACGGCGCAGGCATTAGCGCAGTTGAATTCAAACCATAATACATTGTATCGCGGTTGTCGTTAAATGTGATCGAATCAATCTCAAGAGTCGTATTCTTGATGTATTTGCTCTTCGTTGTCGAGAAGCAAAGCAACAGTAATGAGTCCGTATGATTTGCTACATAATTCGCCGAGAGTGGATTTCCTCCGGTACGCATCGTGCCTGTAATTTGAACATGATAACCGTTGACAACACTTTGCACGTCCCAATCAGCCGTTTCCGTTTTTACCCGAGAGATGCTATCGAATATGATCGCATCCGCATCGCCAGTGATCGTAAATCCAAACGAGAATGAGGTAATTCCTTTTGTTGAAACAGCGAACGTATCGTTCTTGACAAAATAAACAGGCAATGTGAATCCCGCTTCTGCTTGCAACAGCGTTCCACTCCGCATACTAAAATCTTGAACATACTCAGGGAATGTAATGAGTGCTTCATGTCCAATCACATTTGTTGACGCTCCCCAAAAATCCAGAGCGTGAAGTGATGCAACCGATGATTGACCAATGCTTGGTCGCTTCAATCCGAATTGCTTGATGTATAAACCGGCCGATGCAGCGGTTGAATCAAAATGCGAGACGTTTACTTCATTGAGTGAATTAATTCTTTTCAAGCCACGATCATAGAGTCGTGAATCACTAACCGATACATCAATACTATCTTTTCCGATGTATCGGACTGAAAGAAGTGGTGGGAGAGTATCGCCAATATATGGATAGCACCATGTATATGAGCAAGTATTGCCATGACAATCACGTGCATTGACGGTGATGCAACTCAACGTATCAACTTTGAGTGTATCAAGAACTGCGAGTGTGAACGGAGGGATTTCCTTTGCACAATTTCCATGAATAGTATCAGGAGCAATGATACCAGAGTTATCCGAGAACCAAACGATGTCAATGCCTGAGTCCCAAACGTTCGTATCGGTATTATTCGGCGCATCATTAAAATGAATATCATCAACTGAGGCACTGATGAGCGTTGGGTTGAGCCGGGGATCAGGTGATACTGAGATGTTCGGACAATGTGAGTCGGTATCGATTGTTTGTTCTGAACAGACCACCGAACTCATATTTCGTGTTATATCTATCGCCTTCACGCAGAAAGAACTTGGTAATAAGCTATCTACCGAGGTAACACTAAATGAAAATTCCGATTTTCCCTGCGTTGATTTGCGCAGCGGAAAAACTGAATCTGGTGGGAATGCAACATTGATCGCAGTTACGATATAGATCGAGTCAAGCAACCTATCCCACGGTCTGGTTTCGGTTACCGTTACAGTCCAGAGTCCACGAACTGTGTTGTCTTTCAGAATTGTAATTACTGGCGGTAGTGTATCGGGGATGGTGCAATACGTAATGCAAGTATCGGCATGTTTACCTGCGCAATCGAATGTGCGAATACAAATTGCTCCATCGAGAAGAGAATCTCTAACCGTTATGGAGAAACGTTGGAAAGGGTCGCATTTTTTGTGCGGAGCGACTACAAAATCCATATTAACTTTATTCCCATACATGATAGTGTCCACGCCTTTATCATGTGCACGATCATCGCTCACTTCGAGAGAATCGAATCGGCTATTGCAAACAGAACTATCAAAACTTCCAGAAGAGAAAATAGGAGTGTAGTATGGTGCTAAGATATCGGGGATTGTAATTTTTGGATGTGCCGGAAAGCAGATTGTTTCGGTACTTTTATTCCCAACGCAATCCTCAAACGTGAAATCAAAACATCCGCCGATGGTAGAATCCAACTGTTGCATCTGAAGCGTGTGAATTTGCTTATCAGTTGCACAAGGGTTGATTGCAGGAGAATAGGAAACGACGAAGTTTGCTTTGTTGAGTGTATCTTTTTTTGTTGACGGATGCCACGTTAAACTCTTGAGTCCGTAATCAGTCGGTCTATCATCATGGAAGTCGGTGTTTTTCACAAACTCATTAATGTCTGGCTTATCAGTGTGGATTGGCGGGTCGAGATCAGGTGCAGTACATTCGACACTCAGCGTATGGTCACACTCAGCATTATTGGGTGATGGTTGTCTGAATCCAAAATTTCCGAAACTGCTTGAACCTGTAAAGATCAAGGTATCGTGCACATCACCCGCGCAGTAAGTTGCCGGATCTGCTTTCACATACCAATCAAGCGATGGGATGCCGACCGCTCCCGGCGCCATTGTCAAGCCCGGATTAAGCGGCAGTGTTTGTGCACTTCCGGGAAGAATAATATGAGCATTACTATCATAAAGGTGAAGTCCTTTGCCAACTCGTAGTGTCACGTAGGCATTTTGAGCAAGACTAACTTGATTGGGATTGAATACATAAAATTCCACATTGAACGGATTGGGAATGTAATGCCCCGAACCGCCAGATTTTTTCCACGTTAGATGATGAGGATAGAATACAAGACCGAATAAGTTGCCGTCGCATACTTCGAATTCTCCCGTTCCATAAGATGTTCTTGCAACTTCAGTCGTTACACCAGGCATCGCAGTCAGGGTAGGGAATTCCAACAGTACTGCACAATCGCCGCTTGCAATCGGACCCGATGGCATTCCCGAAGAGCCGTACGGGTAATTTATCATCAATGTCCAATCACCGATAGTCATTTTTTCGGGCTTTATCAAACCAAGTGGGGGATAATCGGTATACCCTTGGGCACTTAACCCTGTTGTATAAGTTGGTGCATTTGGTAAGCGGTAAAGAAATGCACAATAAAACCATGGTATCGGATTGAGTGTCGGGAAATTCCGCCAGTTACCGTTATAGTCCCACCGAGTAAGCACCCAGGGACCATCATCCGAATTCGGGTGACCAGGGGAGGCGGAAACGGTTGGATCAGTAAGCTGAATATCAAGAAGATACTGTACCGAAACCGGAGTAAGGTTCGATCCATGATTCCGAAATTTCCATTTGAAAACAATCTGACCGCTTTTTGTAAACGCTACTGGATAAGCATCTTGGATAATATCTATCTCATTGATATTTGCCCAGACTGTTTCAAGCGTATCAGCGATTTTGCTGGTAACACCATTATTCAGGAGGTGAGCGTTGGGTGGAAGGGCAACTAAAAAATTATTTGTGTAGATTTGTCCGGCAATCGAACACGAAAAAAAACTGTGTTCATCGAATGATAGTTGGCGATCAAAGGCAATACGACCTGGAGGGAGTAATACCGTGACCAACCCCAATGCTGGCGCATCGATATTCGCAACAATGAATTGATTCGAGGTTACAAATTGTCCAAATCCCGAACCCGCGGCAAACATGCTACAAACGCATAACCAGGTGAGCAGATATAAACGGGTCCGCATGTTGAGAAGCGATTTTTATCGAGAAAATTACCGAACCGCGTTGTATCCTCGGTTCGGTAATTTCTCCATGATCAAAATTATTTCTGAATACTAATTGGGCACGAATGCGGCTCGCCATTTGCTTCCAAGCGTGCAATGTATCCGCCGCCAGAGAGTTTAGAAGCATCAAACATCAATGTGTATGATCCTTGCTTTTGAACTTCGTCCACCAATCTGACAACTTCTTTTCCAAGTAGATCATAAATCGCAAAGCGAACTTGTCCCTCTGAAGCAACAGTGTAATTAAACGTTGTCTGTTTCGAGAACGGATTTGGATGCGCAGGATCAAGCGAGACAGACGTTGGTTTCGTATTCGTCGTTTGCAAACGCGGTGCACATGCACCCGTGATAACGATCGTCGAGCCATTCATTGATCCCATCGGAGCAGGCATTACGGACGTGGACATTTTCGGGCCACAGGTTGTGCCAGCGATGATTGTATCACGACCGCCATTGAACTGAACTCCATCAACTACGACAGTGACCTGCCTTGTGGATTGATCCGCGCCAGCCTTGAAGTTTAGCATCACAAGCGAATCAGGGAATTTGGCAACCGAGAGTGGTGTGCCACCTACATCCATCTTACCAATCACTTGAATTGTAGTAGCTGTCGGCTGTGAATAGGCCACTGTCCATTTCGTTGCTGTCTCAGTATTGAGTGTACCCGTACCCAAGAATGTGATCCGTGAAAGGCTTGTCGCATCACCTTTCAATGTCAGATCTAACTTGAACTCCGTTATTCCTTTTTGGGTAACAGGGATGTTATCGTTCTGAGTAATATACACTGGCAGAGCAAATGTAGAATTTTGCTGCGGTTGAATTCCCTCTGGCAGTGCAAGAGTTTGTACCCAAACATGGAAATCAACTGAGCCGACGAATCCTGCGGGGCTTAATCCATGCGTATCAAAGACATTCAATTTGCCTTGTGACGACTTTTGATGATTCAACCTGATGATTCGATTCGGGCCTGAGAGTAATTGTACAGGCACGCCGCTCGTATTCGGCTGGGTATAACTTACATTGTCATCAGCTGTTGGTGTGAGCAGGGACGAAGATACGATACCACGATCATACACGGTGCTATCAGTTATTCGTCCGTAAATATCACTATCAATTGGATTATACCATAATGTGATAACAGGGCAGTAGGTATCGGGTTCATACGGGTAGCAATATGTTCTGCTACAAACATTGCCTTTCATGTCAGAAGCATTCACTGTTACACATGCAGAGCTATCAACTGTTAATGTGTCACGAACACGAATTCCGAAAGTTGGGACGGTCTTCGCGCCATTTGCATGGATGGTTGCTGGCACGAACATTCCATGATTATTTGTAAACCACACGGAGTCAACTCCTGAATCCCATACGTAATCACTTCCGTCAGGATTTTTGTGAGAGTCATTCACATCAACGGTAATCGCTGATGGATTCGTATTGAGTGGCGGAGCGAAAAGAATATTCGGACAAAGTGTGTCGCTCGAAATTGTTTGTGCCGAGCAATACTTATCCTTTGCAGTCCTGTTTCCGCCAAGATCAGTTGCTTCGATGCAGAATGTACTTGCACTCGTCGTGTCGCTTGACATTACGTCGAAGCAGTACTTATCCAAACCTGTTGTGGTTGCTTTCGGGATAGAGGTTGGAGTAATACTTGGCGATGCGCCGACAATAAATATTTCGTCAATGTGTCTATCCCAAGGTACATTGTCAAACACACAAATATGCCACAAACCTGCACGGCTTTGATCTTTGGCAATCGTGATAGTCGGTGGATTCTTATCCGGGATTGTGCAATAATGGAAACACGTATCTGCATAGTGCGGAGCAGGTTTCGTGAGGCAATCGAATGTCCTTACGCAGATGCTTCCATTGAACATCGAATCCTTCACAGAGACCGAGAAGTTGACGATTGGAGTGCATTTTGTAAAGTTCGGCAAATTCAACTGCATGTTGTCCGGCGTACCGATAATAACCATGCTATCAATTCCCAAATCAAGTGGGCGTATGTCCGACACTTCCATCGAATCAACGCGGTTGTTATCACCCGATGAGCCACATGTCACAGTTGAATCAAACGTGCCGTATCGCTTCACGAGTGTATAGACTGGTGGCAAGCTATCTGGGTGCGAAACTTCGACACACGTAGGCACGCCAAGAGTCATCGTACTGACATGTCCGAGGCAATCGGTGAATGTGAAATCGTAATATCCGTTTGCAGTAGAATCATTCGGATTTGGTTTCGAGATTGTAATTGTATGAATTGCCTTGTCAGTGTAACATGCCCCGATTGGTGGTATTGGTCCAATCACTTTTACTTTATTTGTATCGGTTCCTGGTTTTGCCTTCCAAGTTATGCTTTGTAGTCCACGATCAGTTGATCGAGAATCGTACACATGTAGGGTAGATGAGTGGCAAGCATTCAGCACCGTATCCCATCGTGGCGCATCAATATCTAATTCCGCGCAATCAATTTCTACGGACATGTCACATTTGTCAAAGCCTAGATCAACGCCATATTGATTCACGAATGCAGGTGGGCATACACCGCAAGTTGCAGTGAATTGAAGGGTGTCAAATGACGAACCTGTGCAGAACTGTGCAGGTGATGGGCAGGCATACCAATCAAAATATCCGACTCCACTTGGTCCGATGAACGTGCCAGTGCTCGGAGGTGGTGGCTGGATTTGGGTTTTTCCTACCGTCGTTTTACAGCTATCATTCGTCAAATCCAAATGTGGGCCTACTTTCAAAGTAACCTTTGTGTTTGAAGATGAGGAAGCTAAACTTGGATTTACGACAAATTTTTCGATATGCATCACGCTCGGCGAGTAGAATCCGCCACCAGGTGTTCTCGTCCACTTAAGATGATGGGGATAAAATACTAATGAGAATAAATTACCAACGCATTTCTCGTACTCTCCCGTACCGTACGACGATCGAGCTACTTCAACCTTCTTGCCTGCGGGAACGCTCTTTGGGTTAAACTCAATCAAAACGCCATTATCTGTTCCAGCACCTGTTCCGAGAGGAGGATTAACTGTGCTCCAGATATTACTTGCTAAAGCATACCAATCCCCATTGGTGATCCGGGATGGCTTCGATAGATTAAGAGGCGCACCATAATCCAAAATACCCATAGCGCTCAATCCAGGATTGAGTGAAGGCGTGTTCGGAAGATCATAGAGAAAGCCGATATAAAACCACGGCAATGATGGGTAGGTGATGCTTGGATACTGTGCCCATTTATTTGTGTATTCCCATTTCGTTAATACTTTCGGTCCGTCATTTGAGTTCGGTGCCTGCGCAGAAGTCGGATCACTTATTTGCATGTCCTGCAAGTACTGCACACCAATAGAGACGGCGGTACCAGTATTATTCAGGAAGCTCCACTTATAGACTACTTGTGCGCTCAAGTAGAAATCAATGCAGTACACGTCTTGGATAATGTCCACTCCGTTCTTATTCGACCAGATGGTACGTACCGTATCACACTTCGTGGAGGCAGCAGTAACATCAGAAATAATACTTGTTACTCCGTCACTATTTAAGTGTCTGGCAGTACTCGGGAAAACAGGAATCACGCCATTATTCGTAAAATAGTTCGAGCCAATTTGGCATGTGAAGAAGCTCTTTTCGTAGAAATCGAGCTGGGGATCAAGTCCCAATCGTCCTTGGAAACCCTTACCACTTGACCTATCATAAAGTGGCAACACGGTGATTAGTCCGTCGTTCTTGCCGACAAGTGCTTTGATATATTTGCTCTGTACGGCAATCTGTGCTGGAGCCTGGGAAATAGTAAGAGCAACCAGAAGCAAAAATATGGCAACGCTACTGATGGTGGTGACGATGTTCCGTTTGGGGGAATGAGTAACTTGCATAGGAATTCCTCTTGCTACGACGATGCGTAAAAAAATGACAATTGACACAAAAATAACACTCTCTTTTTAAACCGAGAAGGACACAACAATGTGCCCTAAATCCATTGGGATTTAAGCCTTCAATGATCCAAAAAAAGGAGGTAAAAAACTGTAGTTGGGGGGAAAACTCCAAGCTACGACATCAAACAACTTTAATCGAGCTTGTACTTCAATCCCACCGAAAAATAGAGCGTGGATAACTTCCAACCAGTTGAGCCATCTGGACCAGCTGCATCAGGGCGCACCCCACTAAGTGCGAGGTCATAACTGATCATCGGCGCAATCACGGCATTATCACTCAATGACAAATTCCAACCGGCCGTCACTATCGCAGAAATTCGTGTGGAACCCGCGGATACTATTTTTCCGGTCTGCAGGGTCTCTTCTTTCGTCCCATTTTGGAAACGAACATTGTCAACGGTGAAAGTCCCTGAACCATCAATATAGGTAAGTACAATCGAGTTCTGTGTGATCACTCTCTTATGTGTAAAGTCGCTACCGATGAGAAATCCGATTCCAGGTCCAGCCTGAATGAATGGTCCGTTACGTCCGAGTTCATAACGCAAAAATGGAGCGAGAGTAAGAAATGTTTCCTTTACGCTCCCATCGCGTTCGAAACGGAAAGAGCCGCTGGCGACTTGGCTTGTGTTATTGAATGTAACTGTAGCTGTGTCAAGAACAGTGGTCGAGGAGGTGGTGGTCTTAAAATCAAGCTTGGCACCGAGTCCGATTGTCCATTCATAATCAATAGGCAATTCGAAAAGTAAGCCACCAAGAAAACCCGAGCCTTTTCCTGAAGCAAATTCGCATCCGCAAGAAGCCTCGAAAGTGCCTGATTGCATGTGATTCCCAAGTCCAAGCTCAACACCGATCATTGGCGGTGGTGCGCCAGGTCCGAGTAAATGTCCTGCATCAAAGATTTGTGCTTGAGCTGATGAAGCAAGGGCACAGACAAGAATTCCTACAATGAGAAGATTTTTTTTCATGTGTGAGATATTTGGCAGTAGTATCATTGCAAATCAGAATTACTGTTTACCCATAATATGAACTTCCACGCGTCTGTTCTTTCGGCGTGAACTTTCGTCAGTTTCAGGAACGAGGGGAGCAGCCTTTCCTTTTCCAGTTACGATTGCCACTTGGTCTTGTGCAACTCCTTGTGTAAGCAAGTAATCAACGACCGTATTTGCACGCTTGGTCGAGAGTTTCAGGTTGTATTCCTCAGAGCCATGCTCATCTGTATGACCAGAAATTTCAAGACGGACATTTGGATTAATCTTTACTTGTTCGATAAACCGTACCATCTTTGCTGCCTCAGGATTAACAAGATCGCTCTTGTCATAATCAAAGTTTACCATCACCGGAGGAATACCTGCCGGAGTCAAACGGATTTCTTTGGTGATTGAGATTAATGCCTGTCGCTTTAGTGGAATCTCGATAGGTGATTCATACGGCTCGAAATCCTTGAGATCAACAGTTACATGATACTTACTGAATACCTTCGCATCAAAGGAGTAGTCACCACCCGGAGCTTGCGAACTGAATGTTTGCGGTCCGGCACCATCTTCGTGAAGCACAACGGTCGAGGCGATGCCACCACTGGTGAAGGCATTGATGACGTGCCCAGAAATCTTCACTTTTGCAGGCACAAGTTTAATATCTTGGCTGAAACCAGCTGAGTCAAACTCTGGCGGTACAGGAATCTCAATGCTACCGTTGACATATCCATCAGCGCCGGCATTGACACGAATCATCTTGCCAATCGGAGCCATTGCTGAGTAGTTGCGAGCACTACCGGTATTCGTGATTCTCTCACCGCTCGGTGAAACTTCGATGGTCAAATCAGGCTCGGTGCGAACCGCTTGTCCGGTTTCCGCGTCAAGCACTCTTCCACGGAATGCAATAAATTTTGGCTTTGGTGGGACAACATTCGGCACAATGCGATAGAGGTCGAAGCTACCTACTCCACCTTCGCGGTTACTTGTCAAATACACTGCATCCTCTGTCGGAGGAATCATAAAAAATATTTCATCAGCCTTTGTATTGACCGCAGGACCGAGGTTCTTCGGCTCCGACCATTCATTCTCGCCGTTACGATGTGTTACATAAATGTCAAACCCACCCATGCCACCTGGCATATCATTCGAGGCGAAATATAGTGTCTGGTTATCGGAGGAAATGAATGGCGACATTTCGTTTCCGCTACCATTAAATGCTAAATCTATAGGATTGCTCCATGTGCCTGAGCCATTGCGAGTACACATATAAATATCCATCCCGCCATGACCCTTCTTGCGATCGCTGGCGAAAAAAAGTAGTTGACCATCCTTGGAAATAGAGGGTTGACCGTCCCACCATTCGCAGTTAATCCCTTTGCCGAGGTTATGGATATTTTTCAACTCGCCACCATCAATCTCCCCTTCGTAGATATCGGCAGTCTTGAAGTATCCGTCGCTTCTGTTGGAGCAATAGAACACACAGGTTTTACCATCAGCAGCGATGGAGATATCACCGATTTGTTCTTTGCCAGGAAGCTCGACAAAAACTTCAGGATCACCCCATTCTGTTAGGGATTTGCGTTTGGCGCGATAGAGAACGTCTCTACCATCTTTGCGGATACTACTAAAGTAGATCGTACCCTCGTCAGAGCTGACGAAGGCAGTGGCATCCATTGATGTAGAGTTCAAATTCTTGAGGTTTTCCGCATGGGTATCGGAATATCCGCGAGCTAAAATTTTCTTTTGTGCGTCGCCTTGCGCCAGTGAAGTGGCAGCCGTGAAAACGCAGAAAATAAACTGCGATAATAAGAGAAAGCGTATCAGCCGTGTCGTCATGTAAAATGGATACAGACTTATTATGTTATGGTTCGTCAAAAAAAACACTCGGTGAATGGTAACACACGCTTATGCGCGTCTTAACACCAACAATCACTACTCAAATCATTCATAGGTAAACACTCACAAAGGAAAAGCGTTCAAACTCTGTGACTATGACAACTGTATTAGTTTTAAATACTATCCAAGCACATTACCGCGACACAATCACGGGAAGAAACGCAGATCTTGTTGAAGTTCTGATATGTAGGAAGTAGCAACCGCTTACGAATTTGCTTACATTCGCCTCAACCTCTGTCAGTGTTCTCCTCATATCAACGGGAAATCTAACGCCAAGTGTATTGGTCATCTCCGTCTCAAGAATCTCCTCACCAACAGCTAAGCCCTGAAGTCGTACCAAACCCGAAGTCGTCGGATTGGGATAGCATATCAAACTGGATGCAGACTCAGTCGGGCTGGCGGCATTCGCAGGCGGTGGAGTTGTCCGAAAGAGGAAAAGCTGTCTGGTTTCGACAGGAACTGCTGGTTGAAATTTGACTGTATCAAGATATTTCTGCGCCAGCGCCCAGCCTCGATCTTTTTCGGTGAATTGAATATCTATCAGATTCCAATAGAATCGATTTCCGTTCTCAACTCCGGCGGGGATTGTCTTTGATGCAACCCATGTATTGGTACTAAAGTCGTTATAGGCAATGATATTTCTTGTAATGTCAGGATGATCACTATCACTGGCTACAATTGCCCATGAAGTTGTTGCTGTAACAGGTGCAAGCTGGATGATTGCAGGTTTTGTAAACCCTGTACCCATCTGACCCTTCGTAAAATTAGGAGTGTTGAGCCAAGTCTTACCAAAATCTGATGAATAGAACATAAACGTTGACTTCTGAGCCACCGAGCGAATAGTCCAGATCGTCTGTGTACCTGGATACAGATAGATAAAAGAGTGGGCATAGGTATTGTCTCCATTGAACGTTGGATACGACTCCAACCAGGTGTGCCCGCCATCAACGGTTGTAAGAACAGGGTAGGGAGTTGTTGACGCCCCAGTTTTCGGTGCAACGGAAATGGCGCCGTGCAAAGAGTCACTCCACCCAGCATTAATGACAACGCTAGAAGGCTGTTTTAACTTATCCAAATATTTTTGGAGTGTAGCATCGCCTCTGACATCAGTAAATGTTTTGCCAGCATCGTGAGAGACTGCGCAGACAGGATTGGAAGTGATGTCATCAATCCAAATTCGAAAACCATCTTTTGGCGTCCACATGGTGAATGCCTTGATACTAGATGGAAGTGCATCAGCGGGTACATTTTTCCAAGAAACACCCATATCCGTACTCTTGATGATATTTGGATAAGGCACATTATTGCTATCCTGGTTGAGATGTTGGAAGGAGACAATCGTATTTTTTGCGGGAGTGAACATGAAGCTCGGTGAAGGTCTTGCATCGCTAGGGAATGCAATCGAATCCCAGGTAACTCCGCCATCCTTGGTCACAAATCCTCCGTCAACTCCAATATAGTATCCGACGAGACTATCGTAGAAAGCCATCTGTCCCGTTTGGTCAATCGCAGGCAGGATTGGTCCGGCGTACCATTTCCCCGCAGGTTGAGCGCAGGCACTCGCAACAAGGAAGAGACTCAAGATTGCTTGCGCCGCGCTGTTTGCGAGGCGATTGGATTTTTGTGACATATGAAGCTTTCTAAAAATGATTTAGTTTCCCAATTTGTAACTCACGAGTGTCTGGATTGACCCTCCTTGTGATCCAAGAAAACCTGAATTATCTATCGTAGGGTCGGTGACTGAGGACGCAATATTTCCGATTGACGGGGCATATTGAATGTGTGTAGTGTTAATCATATTGATCTGTGTCAAAATCGCATTTGCATTTACTAACACGCTTTGGACCAAATTGAAGATTGGCAACTTGATGCTGCCCATGGTATACGTACCTGTATTCACGTAACGGTTCGTGTCAGTTACTGTCAGATGAATTGGCAATGGGACACCTGGAAAGGTTATGGTCGAATCAAAAACTTTCGCTGTGACGGTCGTATGAGTTTGAACTGCCATGAGATTCCAATCCGGAAGTTTAACTCCAGGGATGCCTATTCCTCCAGCACCTCCGGTATAAACTGATACGTCACCACTCGATTCAAAGTTCAGATAGCTATCAGATCCCAAAAGGACAGAGCCTGTGACAGGATCAACAGAAACCATGTGAACGACGTTAGTCTTGCCAGAATATGTGATGCCGGATTCTACCACAGAATCCTTTGACTGCGAATAGGAAGAATCTATTTTCTTTCCAGTTGTGTCTGTTTGATAATTATCATAGACATAAACACTCCCAGCTTTCGGTGCAACGGTCTTGCCCGGAAGTTCTGGGGTAGCGGGTTCGTACTTACAACCAGAATAAATTACTAATGCGACAAGGCAAAGTGCCGAGATGGAAATGTATCTTTTCATGACAAAAAATTACTTGGTAAATGACTCTGTGTCAACGCGAGGTGGCGCTGAATAGTGCGTGGATTTTGGAGGCGAATTTGAGCATCGGGAAGATACTCGAACCAAGAAAGCGTATATTAGAGTTACAATACTTGAACAAGCAACCAAGCAGAGAGATGTCATCAGAACGATTGTTTTTCCAGAAGATGGGGGAATTCGGTTTCCTGGGGCATATCTATGACCATCTCCCGCCTGAGTTTACTGCGGTTTTTGAAATCGCTCGTATATTAGAACAACCCGATTCTAAGCTCCACAACCAATTGGGACCAGCATTCAGATTGCCAACCCTTGACCAGTCGAGTTCGCGTGAGGAAGTCGAAGTCTTTTCTCCTGAAGTAATTGTCGGAGAGGAGTACGAGGCAGATTTTATCCGTAATCGTCGCGATGTAGCCCGAATCTATTCCTGGCAGTTCGCTCTGCCCGATTCAGTATTCGATCAGCGTCTAGCTGAACGAATGCTCTGGATGCCTGTCTCAAAAGCTCCGAAAATTTTGCCTGTACAGGAAGTTGGCGAGAGTTTTTCATTTGATAGTAGAAAGCAGAAAGTATTTATCCTTTTTGATACCTCCTCTTCGATGCGTCAGCATCACCGAATTCAACTCGCTCAAGCAATCCTACTGTATTTTTTAGAGCAGAATAAATCCGACCTTGGGTTCATCAGCCTCCGATGTTTTGATGACAGAGTTCACTCACTTCATTCGGCGACAACGCACGAGAGCTATGAGTCGTTGATCCGGTATGTCCTCAGGCTTACGCATCTGGGTAATGGCACCGTATTGCAGAAGGCATTAGTAACCGCACTTGATGAGATAGCCGCTGTTGATCATCTTGCAGGCGCGGAGATATTGGTGATTACCGATGGTGCAGTTTCCATTGATGAAGAATTGATTCGCTCGAAACTCGATGACCACACCAAGATTCACACGATCAAGATCGGACATGCGAAGATATTCGCATCCGATAAGATGATAGACGACCTTATTTTTCGCGGTAAGTTCGGGAATACCAAATTGATGCAGGATTTGCTTGCGCAAGAACGTGAACTGGTGCATAACCTCGAGCATTCCCAGGCGCATGATAAGCATCATCAGTACGAGCACTCACTTCGCTATGTGCGAGAGCAGATTCGGGATAAGAAAAATAAACTCGCTGATGAATTTCATAAACAATACGGTCACGAGCTTGAAAGGCTTTCGGATGTGTATATCGAGATTGACGATTTCGACGATGCACACCTCTTTGGTGCTACGACAACCGATATTGACGATCTCGAAGTTCTCGTTCGTGCTCTCGAAGAGGATGCCGAGCAATTTTTTACGCCCGAGATGACGAAAAAAATTGCATTGATGCACGATCACCTTAATTTCCTGAATCAATACGAAACTGATCCCGAATTGAAAGAACGTCTGCGTGCACTTGACGAGAGACTGCGTGCATTGCTTGAGAGTGCGATGAAAGCAGGAGAGGATCAGAAACAAGCACAAGGCGAACAAGCACAACATTCCTCCATTTCACTTCCACTCACTGACGAGGATATTCGCGACCTCCATTTTCTTTTGGAGTTCGAGAGCAAACTTGGTAAAACACAGTGGAGGCTTCTCTTCCTCTATCTCAAGAAGTCTGTAGTGAAGCTATTGAAGAACATCACCAAAAGGTAAGACATGATTCCGAAGAGCTTGGTTTCATCAGCAATCAGCGTCGGCTTCTGGGCTTCTACTATGATTCTCGTTGCGTTGACTCACAGCGGTATGATGGCGCAATGGAATCTCGTTGCCTCCAACGTTATCGTCCCCATCAACCGACCGTATAATGGCGGAGGTGTGCTTATTAGTAAGAATGGAAACCTGTGGGCTGGATATAAAGATGTATGGCTATCGAAGGATGTAGGCAAGACGTGGAGTTTGCGTACACCGTTTAATAATTTTAATAACTCCTGCATCAAAGATATTTTTTTTCTCGATGATAACATCGGGCTTGTGACTACTCAGAACGGTGAAATTTTTACCACCGTTAATCAAGGACTATCGTGGGCCGAGCACATACCCAACCATCCCTATCGCATAAGACCTAGCATTGAGTCCGCTTGTTACGCAGGCAATTCGAATACAATTGTTGCCGTTACGTTCGCAGGTGATCGTTATGTATCGAATGATGGTGGATTGTCATGGAGCATTTCGATAGTTGATAGCTCGGCATTCAAGGTGATAGCCGGCACACCCGGAACAGTCTATGCCTTAAGTGGAACAGGTTCATCCTCATGGCTCTATGAGACCAACGATTTTGGTGCAACATGGAGGAAGCATTCATCGCCCATTGATCTTGATAGTTATTCATTCGAGCAAGATAAGTGTAACCCACAAATATTTTATGTTGCCAATGATAACTTCTTCGCCTCAGCTACGTTACAATTCTCGAGTACGTTCGTGACTACTAATGCAGGCGAATCCTGGCAAACGCAGGGGATTCATGATCGTCCGTATAGGTGTGGCTCAGTAACAACATCTCAGCACGCTGTTTACATGCAAACAGTTTTTGGTGTCATACGATCAATTAATCATGGAAGTTCGTGGGAAGACATCGGCGGACCCGCGAATATCAACGATACTCGGTTTATTACTGCGATTGATGACAATAAGATTGTTGCAGTTGATGGACAGGGTTCTGTTTGGGTCACTTATAATAGTGGGGGTGATTCGCTTGGATATACAAACGGAAGTTTGCTGACGCTTCAGACGGCAAATGCGCAAACGGACACGATTGGTGCAATCGTGAATGTTCCGATTTCTATTTCAGGCATTGCATCTCCGATAGATGCTGAGCTTAATATTCACTATGACCCCGCGCTTCACTATTTAGGGACGTTTTCGTTAGCGGGGATAAAATTGGATATTCCGGGAGAGTCATGGCTTGGAAGATCGAAAATTTTTCTTGGTTCAGCAGCTTCACCTGATACTCTTGCTTACGCTCGCTTTGAGGTATTTAGCGATTCGGTTACTTCAAGAAATTTTCAATTTGACTCGCTCATTTTTTGCGACTCCTATCTGCCGACGACTGCGGGGGGTACAATTACTTTACCCTCAGGTTGCGGTGCGCAAATAATGACGAAGTGGATGCGCGACTCCATTCCAGCTCTGCGAATTGTACCGAATCCTGTACAGGATGATGTATGTATTTATTCGAATACTGATTTAAGTGATGCTGATATTATTATCTCTGATGTATTAGGGATGACTCGGGCATCACTCCACACAGAGATCAGAAAATCTGTGCCAACAAGGTTGGGCGTATCACTGCCGTCGGGGAATTACACACTGAGCGTGAACGTAGCAAATCACCAAGCACTCTTTCAAATCTTGATTTGTAAATAGCGAAGTACTGAGCATTTTCTTGTAACTTCTCTAAACGCCAGGTGTTTTTAAATAACGATGAAATCACGCGGTCGCGTCTTCGGTATTTTACTCCTTCTGTACTCCCTCTCTGGTAGCACAGCATCGGCGCAATGGGTAAAGATCGCCCCAAATCGTATCGCGCCTTCTGGTATTGTTCCGAATCACTTCGGTGCCATACATTACAAAGCTGGTATCGTCTGGGCAGGGTGGCGCGATTTATGGTTCTCTGGCGATCTCGGTATTACTTGGCAACAATCATCACCTCCTATCCAGAATGATCTCATCACAGATATTTTCTTTTTTGATCGGACCAACGGTTTGATCTCAACAGTAACGCAAGGTGTGTTCTTAACGCGTAATGGCGGGCTGAGTTGGCAAAAAATTATTTCAAATCTCAATGGGGTCTTGAATGTAGCTTTTGGCCAATCAGCTCAAGAGATATTTGCGCTCTCATCGGATGGATTTTTCTATGCTTCGGAAAACGGCGGTGCCAGTTGGAATAAAACACGACCAGGTGCCGATTTCGGAACGTGCTTCACTGTTGCGAAGGATTATGCAATCTATACTTCCACCACACAATTTGACCCAGTAGGTGAAATTGCAACAATTTCACGATCAACTGATAAGGGACTAAGCTGGCAAATCAGAGCTGGTACACCGAGCGGTGATTCGTACTCAATAATTGCAGATTCATGCGACGAGCGAAAACTCCTTCTCGTTAGTGAAGCCCATGAGTCATCCGTATCGCCCGGTGACTTATCGCAAGTATTCGTCAGCTCTGATGGGGGTGACTCCTGGAAATCTACACTTGCACGGCATACGTATTTTCTCAGCGGTGGAGTTACATCGAATGCGAATGTCATATACCTACCAGAACTTGATAGTAGTATTTATCGCTCGACAGATCATGGCGAGACATGGGCTACACTACTGGTGAGCGACAATACGAAGTTTGCATTCGACTCAAGGAACGTCACAATCGTTGATGAGAACATTGTGTTCGCGCTTGATGACTTAGGTAGCATATGGAAAACAGTTAATAGTGGCGGTGACTCAGTTATTGTGCCACCGGGTAATGGGAATCTTTCCTTTCTGCCTGACACATTGTTTGCAAATACGATTGTATCGCCTTGCGATGATTCGGTGACCCAGTCGGTGCAGATCATTCGTGAATGCTTTGCACCTAACGTCGCTGATATCGCGATAGTCGGTGTCGGTGTTTTTGATTATGTTCTTCAATCGGCTGATCGAGATAAGGTCTCACTCTCCTACCTTCCACATTCCTTCGGTGCAGAAGATGCGCTTATGATTTTTACGATGACGGACGGTGCTCATGATACAGTTTATCTCAAGGGGAAAGGCTCGCGAAAGCCATACCTACTTAGCATTCAGCCCGATACTCTTTTCCGTGGAGATAGTGCCTTTACTTGCGATAGCGTCTCGGCTCGGAAGATTTCGATTTCAGCGACCGGATGTCCTCTCCCAAGAGTAGTAGGGAAATCTGTTGTTGGAATAAACGCTTCTGATTACCGGATTATTTCTGCGCCTGACTCCATCCATGAAAAAGATTCTATCATCATCTCCCTCCATCCATCGGGGTATGGCGAGCGCAGCGCGAGTGTGGTATTGACATTGGATGATGGTGGTACCGTCACCGTTCCGCTTACGGGTTATGGTCTCGCACCGCTCCCGCTTCAAGTTGCGACAGCGGATGCGCACTCCGATACGTTGCTCGGTGGAACTGTGCAAATACCAATTACAATCACAGGTATGCAAAAACCTGAGAATGTTTCCGCGGTTGTGCACTATGATACATCGTTACAATATCGTGGTACCTTTTCAGTTGCACTCTTACCCGTAAAACTTGATCTACCGAATGAGCAATGGGTTGGTCGTTCGAAGATAGCCATCACGAATGCAAAGCCAGGTGTTGTCTTGGCGTATGCAACATTCGAAGTGTTTAACGATAGCATCGTTAAACAGCATGTCTCTTTTGATTCGATCACCGTCACAACGGCGATACCGCCTTGTCGTTACGATGGCTTCGGAGTAGTACCAGCAGTGAGTGAAGTGTCTGCGATCGATGAGTGTGGTACGCTGATACTATCTCGTTTTATGCTCTACGGCGAGCAACCACAATTCCGCCTATCACCGAACCCGACGAGTGGAGGAGTAACTCTCTGCTCGCATGTGAACGTTGGGGATGTAACGCTGACAGTTACTGACATCCTCGGCACCGTAGTTGGGATATCGAATCTTGTACTCACGAAGGATATTCCATTTTCACTCTCACTCGGATTACCGAATGGCATCTATGATCTTCGCCTGCAATCCCGATATGGTTTAAGTAATCTTCGTGTTGTGGTTCAGCGGTAATTTCTGAATTCCGGGTAGTTGCTCTTTGATAGTTGCCGACAACTTATGATTTCCCCCGTCTGTTATACCTCCCTCATTATTTTTACGAGCCATGTTCTTATTGTTATTCCGCCGAATACTTATTCTCGCATTACTCTTTTCAGTATCATCGCTGAGCGCTAAGGACGCTCCGCCGAAATATCCGCCATCACTTTATAGTAGCTTGAAGTGGCGTTCAATAGGTCCATTCCGAGGAGGTCGTTGTCTCACTGTCTCAGGAGTAAAAGGTAAGCCACTACTCTATTATATGGGAGCGACGGGGGGCGGTCTGTGGCGAACTGAAGACGGAGGCAATACGTGGTTCCCAATTTCGGATACAGCGTTTCATTCAGCCTCAGTCGGTGCACTTGCAGTTGCACCAAGTGATCCAAATATTATTTATGTTGGAATGGGTGAAGCAGCAATCCGTAATACGTGTGCAATGGGCGATGGGATGTATAAGTCCACCGATGCCGGCAAAACATGGAAGCATCTTGGACTTGAACGATCATTCTCCATTGCACGAATTGTCGTTCATCCTCAGCATCCTGAAATAGCTTACGCCGCAGTGCTCGGGCAAGTGTTCGGCAAGAATAAAGAGCGCGGAGTCTATCGCACAAGCGATGGTGGCTCCAGTTGGCAGCAAATTCTTTCGAAAGATGACTCGACCGGTGCGATTGATATTAAGATGGACCCGAATAATCCGAGCACACTCTTTGCTTCGCTCTGGCATGCTAATCGTACAGCATGGTCACTCACTTCAGGTGGCGAGTCGAGTGGATTCTATAAATCCACCGACGCTGGGAACACATGGTCGTTGCTATCGCATAATCCAGGATTGCCGAAAGGCTTGCTTGGGAAGATATGCGTTGCAATATCTCCAGTGAATTCGGATCGAGTATATGCAATGATTGAGAATGAACACTCTGGATTATATCGCTCGGATGACGGTGGAAAAAAATGGCAGCAACTTGATACGAATAATAATCTGACACAACGTCCGTGGTATTTCAACCAAGTATTCTGTGATCCGAAAAATATTGATGTTGTCTATGTGATGAATGTAGAGTTCTGGAAATCTGTCAATGGCGGAAGTTCATTTGGTAAAGTCGGACAAGAGCACGGGGATAATCATGATATGTGGATCAATCCTGAAGATCCAAATAATTTTATCATCGGTGATGACGGAAGTGCTGCAGTGACATATAATGCGGCAAGAACATGGTCGAAGGAAGCCTTACCGACTTCGCAATTTTATCATGTTAATTTGGATAATTATTTTCCTTACAATGTTTATGGTGCACAACAAGATTGGGGTTCGATGCGAGTAGCATCACGAACAACAGGGGGAGACATCAGCACCCGTGATTGGTATGGGGTTGCCGGAGGCGAAGCAGGATATATCGTACCCGATCCAACCGATCCCGATTTGACGTACGGCGGTGAGTACGACGGAATTTTGAGCAAGTATCGAAAATCAACAGATCAATATCAATTCATCAATCCGTATCCAGAATCTTCATTGGGCGATGGCGCATGCACGAGAAAGTATAGATTTCAATGGACATTCCCGATATGTATTTCTCCATTCGATTCAAAAACTTTATACGTCACTTCGCAAGAAGTGCATAAGACCACGAATGGTGGACAAAGTTGGGAAATTATTTCACCCGACCTGACACGAAATGAGAGTGAGATGCAATGCTCCAGCGGAGGTCCGATTACAAAAGATAATACCGGTGCAGAAACCTACCCCGATATTTTTGCTTTCGCTCCTTCACCGCTAAAGCAAGGATTGCTTTGGGCTGGGACTGATGATGGATTGGTACACATCTCAACTGATGAGGGAAAACATTGGGCTCAGATTACACCACCCACACTTCCTCAATGGGCTATCATATCCATAGTCGAACCATCTCATTTTGATGCGGCAACATGTTATGTCTCCGCCCACAGGTATAAGTGGGATGATCGTCATCCGTATTTATTCAAAACGAATGATTACGGAAAAACATGGAAGCAAATCACCGATGGCATTCAAGAAGAATCATTTACGCATTGCATTCGCGAGGATCCACATCAAAAAGGTCTGCTCTACACTGGGACAGATAAAGGAGTGTATGTGTCTTTTAACGACGGAGATTCGTGGCAATCACTTCAACTCAATTTACCTGTGACACCGGTTCGTGATATTCAGGTTCATCCACGTGACCACGATCTTGTGATTGCAACGCACGGAAGATCATTCTGGGTATTGGATGATATTACGTTGTTGCGTCAGCTCAACGAAAATATGTCTTCATCGGATGTCGTTCTCTTCCAACCACGGCCTACAGTTCGAATGGACGGCGGAAGTGCTGATACAGCGATCACCTCCGGACAGAATGCGCCTGGTGGTGCAATCATCCGGTATAATTTCAAGAAAAAACCCGAAGGAGAAATAAAATTATTATTTCTTTCTGAAAAGCGCGACACAATCACTTGGTACTCAAGTACTCGCGACAGAAAAAAAGAGCCAGTCAAAATCAAGAAGGAGTATTACGAAGACCCAGGAGCCAAAAGACCCGGCGTGCTTCGTGCAGATTCGGGTGCGAATGTATTCATCTGGGATTTGCGCCATGATGATGCCGAAGAATTTGAGAAGGATGCAGTCCTTCAAGGCTCTCTCGCTGGGCCACGAGTTATTCCAGGAAAATACGTTGTGCAGTTACGACGGAACGACACAGTTCTTGCTGAGCAACCGTTTGAAATTTATGAAAATCCAAAGATTAAGGTATCCCAAGCCGATCTTGCTGAACAAAATATCCTCGCTCTCGAACTCCGAGACACCATCACAGCAATCCATCGTGGAGTGAAACGTCTGCGAAAAATTAGAGCCGCGATCGAATCCTTCATGGGTTCATTTACCGATACACTTGAAACCCTACCATTCAAAGAAGCATCAAAGCATATACTCGATAGCCTCACAATTGTCGAAGAACAATTTATTCAGCCTCGAATCAAAGCAGGCGAAGATGCACTTCGCTTTCCGATTCGGCTGAATGACAAACTCATCACGTTGTATAATTATGTCATGACAGCGGATGTAAAACCTACGGACCAAGAGCGAGTAGTTTTCGATGACCTTACGATTCAGGCAGGAAGATATTTCAAGATACTCAAGCGAGTCGAAGATTTCATGGTACCAGCATTTAACGGACTAACAGAGCATTCACGCAAACCTGTTATCGATATCAAACAAATTAAATAGAGTATGTCAGGAAGTTCTCATTACCATGTGCATGAGAGCAAGACACTCTGGGTAGCACTCCTCAGTGCCGCTGCGACGGTAGTTGAGGTTGCCGTGGGGTATTATACCCATTCGATTGCGCTCATTGCAGATGGTTGGCACATGGCAACGGATGTTCTCGCGGTGGGACTTTCATGGTTTGCGTATCGGATGATTCGGACATATTCCAATTCTGAGAAGCTCTCATTTCACAAAGAAAAAGTGCTGGCACTTTCCGGCTTTCTAAGCGCAATGTTGTTGCTGATCATTGGTTCGGTTGTGGCTTACGAATCAATTGAGCGATTCGTAAACCCGTCTCAAATCAATTTTAGCGAAGCGCTTCCGGTTGCTTTTGTTGGATTAGTGGTGAATGCGGTGAGTGCAATCTTGTTGCGCCATAAACCCGAAGACTCGGATCACAATATCCGCGCTGCATATTCCCATTTAATTGCAGATGCACTCACAAGTGTAGCCGCAATCGTAGCGCTCACACTTGTCAAGGTTTACGGAATCCTCTGGCTCGATACGTTCTGTGGCATCATCGGGGCGGGAGTGATTGCAAGCTGGTCTGTTTCATTACTCAGAAGCTCGGGTAAAACACTGATCGATTTTCAGAAGAAGTAAGAAAATAGAGGAATCACTTTCTTTCGATTAGTTTTTTCATCGCACTCAAAACCATATTCCAATTCTCGCCTGAGTGTTCACTGGCTTCTTGTGTTTTGCTATTCTCCTGCATAATTGTCAACGAAGTCCCCGTTGTAGTCTCATCAACGCGATACGTTACAATCATTTGATTCTCAGGAATATTTTCCGTACCTGACATCGAACTCCAGTAGGTGGACTTCAGAAGTTTTTCTGGATCGAGTTCAAGAATGGTGCCACCGTCCTCATATTCTTTGCCATCCCACGAGCCTTTGTACGTAATTTTGCCACCAACTCTCCAGTCTGCACTCATGTCAGTTCCGAAAAGATATTGTTTCACTTTTTCGGGGTTGATTATTGCATCCCACACTTCTGCGGGAGTTGCTCGTATGATGATAGATTTTTCTACGGTGTAATTCATTAGGTAATTATTTTGTGAGCTATGTAAACAGAAAGGCACCTACTGCTAAGTTCCGCGACGTATTATGTGGCAAGCTTTTCGTTGTTTCTCAATGGGAGAAGGATGAAAGATTATTCATAAATATTTTTTTTTAGTGCTGTAACATCCGCCTCTGTTTCCCGTTTATAAGGTAAGTTTTCATAGGGAAACAAACACTCCCAACCATTAAGACACAACACAACTCAAAGGAGCTCCGGACACTGGTTCTCTCACCATCCGGGGCTTATGGTTTTTAAAAGGTGAATGTGCTTCGATCAAGCAACACAAAAAAAAGCAGGCTTAGCCTGCTTTTTTTTGTGTACTCCGAAAATATTATTTCTTCTTGAACATCGCATCATCGGTAGCAATGTTGTGCTTTACTGATTTGACACTGAATGTCATCTCAGCAGCACCATGCGTCTCTTCGTGGAATGGATAGGGGATACCATCAACCATGCGGAAATCAGAATAGTCCGTTGTTAGCTCATCACCACTTAAGAATGCCTTGCGGATGATATAACCAGTTTCTTTATTGATGTACCACTTTTCGTGCGCAACACCTTTCTTCATAATATCAAGGATGTATGATTCTCCACCTGGTGCATTGCCAAGTCCAAGTAATTTGACCGAGGTTCCAGCATCACGTAAATGGAGTGCATCGTTGAAAATTGTTTCTGCAAGTTTAAACTTCTCATCTGGATCTGTCACACCATTATCCGCACCGCGATAATATGCCATCACATGCTGGCCGTCGTTACGCTCTTCCATTACCATCGGCCCACCGAAATCAGTCTTCTTGTAGAGTTTGTTCGGCGCGGCTTCGATTATCGTTACTTGCCCGACATGTGAATCACCGGTAATGCTGATTGACTGATCGCCGTGAATTTCACGAGATGTGATTTTTTCGAGCGCAGTCTTATTGAGGGTCTTATACATTAGCGCGAGCACATCATCAAGTGTAATCGAAGCAGGAGTGATTTTTTCGTCTGTGAACTTGATTGGTTTTAGATCCAGATCATAGACGTTCACTCTGCCAAACCGTTCGAGCTTCGATTTTATTTGCGAAGCATCGCCAACGACGATGACGTTCACATCGCCCGGGGAGAATACTTTCTGCCCTACTTTCTGTAAGTCAGCAGCGGTGAATTCATTCACACGGCTTGGATAGCTCGAAAAATGATCTGCCGCAAACCCATATTCCAAAATGGCGAGTGCTTTCGCGCTCGTGAGCTGTGGGTTCGCAAGATCCATTAAATATTTACCTGTGATCAAGCCTTTCGCGAAGTCAAGCTCTTCCGTCGGTACCGGCTCTGATGAGAGTCTGCGGTACTCGAACAACATTTGGTCTAAGGCTGAATCAGTTACATTATTCCGAACCTCAGCGATTGCAACCATGATACCTCTATCTTTCGAAGTAGTCAACGAACCGCCAGGCGTGTATGTATAACCATGCTTCTCGCGGATGTTCTGGAATAATCTATTCTGGAATCCGATTGTACCATTGCCAGCGAGCAACGACATTAAGAAACTTGCTTGATCGAACTCAGGATCAGTAACTGCGCGACCAAGTTTTTGTAAGCGAATCGTTGATTGCACCGACGATGGTCGATTTATAAGAGTGATG
The DNA here is from genome assembly GCA_037143335.1 of bacterium. Taxonomy (GTDB): domain Bacteria; phylum Bacteroidota; class Ignavibacteria; order Palsa-1295; family Palsa-1295; genus PALSA-1296. The sequence goes on from JBAWZA010000002.1 coordinate 130,097, forward strand.
GTCATCCCCCGTGTTTCTGGTAATGGTGGGTAATGCGGTTCAACTGCATTTCCTTTTTCCCACTTCCCAAAATTCTTTTCGAGCAGTGGCATGATTTCTGACTCAGTCACATCTCCTACAACAGCAATGATTGCATTGGCTGCACAGAAATTCTTTTTGTGCCAATACTTTAGAATTTCAGGTGAAAGCTTGCCGATCGTTTCCTCTGTCTCGATTTCGCCGTACGGGTGAATGTCGTATGTTAATTTTCTTCCCATTCTCCGAGCGAGGTCAGCTGGATTTTGACGGGCGCGAATGATACCTGATTTTACACGGCTTGCATATTTATCAAATTCCTCTTTTGGAAAACCTGGATTTTGAATAATGTCTGCATACAAAGGCAAGATTTCGCCCATGTCTTTTTTAAGGCAATTAATGGAGACGTTGATATCGTCCACGCTCGAAGCCGCCCCCAAGTTGGCTCCGTAATAGTCCAACTTTTTTGCTAATTCTTCGGCCTTGAATTTGTCTGTTCCTTTTTCGAGCAGTGCCGAAACTGCAGCTGCCGCGCCGACATTGCTTTCGTCTTGTGCATTGCCGCTCGTGATGAGGGTCCGGAAAAATACCAACGGCTGTTTATGGTTCTCTACAAGAACTACACGTAACCCATTCTTTAGCTTCAATGAGTTATTCATGGTTGGGAATGCAGACTTCGGAATTGGTCCCGGTGCGGGTTTCTTGGTGTGATCTGCTTGCGCAAAAGAAACCGATGCCGCAAACAATACGATGAGTAGTACGATCTTTTTCATTATGGTCTTAAAATTATTTATGTTATTGAAGTATCGTGGTAATGATGCGGTCTAGTTAACCTTTGGTACTGTATAGACAATAACCGAGCGTGCGTTTGTAGTGAGATACTTTTTGGCAACGCGTTGGATGTCCTCTTTTTTCACAGCCATATACCTGTCATACTCCGTATTAAATCTTTTGGTATCATGGAAGAGTGTCCATTGATGAGCAAGTTGGAATGCAACGTTGCCGGTGTTCGCGGCCTGCTCGACGAGGTCTTTTGTTGTTTGATTCCGAACCTTCTGAAATTCTTCATCAGAAATTCCCTCGCTCTGGAGCTTCGCAATTTCTTCATCCATTGCCGCACGAATTTTTGAAATCTCTACTCCTTTCGCAGCATTTGCTAACATACCGAACACTCCATCTTTTTCGAGATTGAGTACGAGTGGGTTGATCGAGGTAACGAGTTGATCGCGTTCTTGAAGGCGCTTCACAAGACGAGAGCTATTTCCTTGAGCGAATACATTCGTGAGCAAATCGAGAGCATATTGATCCTTATCTCCCTCAGGCACTGTTCTCCATGCATAAGCCACAGCTGGAAGCGGTGTTATCTTCTCATCAACCTCTGTGTAGCGTTCAGTCGTTTGCGGGGGTTCAGGAGTATAGGTCCTTTGGATGTCAGCACCTTTTGGAATCCAACCGAAATAATCTTTCACAGCTTTCTTAGCATCGGATGTTTCAAAATCTCCAGCCACTACTAAACAAGCATTGTTAGGAATATAGTATGTGTGATAGAAATCCTGAAATTCCTCAATGGTTGCCTTGTCAATATATTGAGCCTGACCAATGGGTGTCCAACTGTATTGAGAAGTCTTGAACACCGACTCCATTAACTTCGGAAAGAATGTTCCGTAAGGCTGGTTATCGTAGCGATTTCTTTTTTCTTCTTTTACAACCTGACGTTGGGTCTCAACACCTGTTGCATCAACATGAAGCGTGTGCATACGCTCAGACTCCATCCATAAAGCCATGCGCAAGTAGTGTGCAGGCACGTCTTCATTATAAAATGTTCTATCAAGTGAAGTATGCGCGTTTAATTGGCCACCAACGGCTTCGATATTTTTGCCATACTCACCTCTGCCGATATCATCGGTTGACTCGAACATCAAATGCTCGAAAAAGTGAGCAAATCCGGTACGATCAGGACGTTCATTTTTTGAACCCACATGATAATACACGCGAGTCGAGACTACGGGAGCTGAGCGCTCGGGGTAGAGAATCACGTGAAGTCCATTTGGTAGGTCATACTCCTCAAAGACCACGGGCTTAATTGCCTGGGCATTTGTAGAATTGACGTATATTAATGTTAGTAAGAGAAATGCGATTATTTTTTTCATGAAGCAAATAGGTGAATTTATGGCTCAAAGCACAGCCATTTCATAACGGAATTGGGTGGAGAAGGTTTCAGGCGTCTCACATGAATAAGTATAGATTTATGCCTATCTTATCCATGAATATCTGTTAGAATCCGCGTCATCCGCGTGCTATTACCCATTCCCGATTGCCGCCAGCGGTATTGTTGGCATAATTGTGTTAGCAATCACGGGTAGATGCAGGCGCTCTGAGTTAATAACGGATTCCGGATATTCACCCTCAGTGAACTCGCCGTATGTATTATACAACGTATCTCTTTCGACGGGAGTAAATCCAGCATCACGAATAAGATCAACCATCTCTTTTACGGATGTGGTATGGACGAAGTTTGCGGATGCATGTACATTCTCTTCTTCGAGTGTGCCACCAAAATCGTCGGCTCCGAAGTGCAGAGCCATTTGCCCGGTTTTCTTTCCTTCCGAGAACCAACTTGCTTGAATGTGCGGGAAGTTGTCGAGATAAATTCTTGAGAATGCAATCATCTGCAAGTACCGTGTGCTCGAGGCGTAGGTCTCAATAATTTTTTCGAGTGGTGTATTTCCCGGTTTAAAGCTCCAGGGGATAAAAGCCGTGAAGCCGTGATACTCATCCTGCAGTGCGCGGGTGACTTCGAGATGCTCAACGATATCTTCGTCATTTTCAAGATGCCCGTACATCATCGTCGCGGTCGTCTTGTAGCCAAGCTTGTGGGCTTCGCGCATCACACTGAGCCAGTCAGCACTTGTGCCTTTCTTATTTGAAATTTTTCTCTTGACTTTATCAGAGAGTACTTCGGCGCCACCTCCGGGAATCGAGTTCAGTCCGGCTTCTTTTAACTTTGATAGTACCTCTGGGACGGATAGACCTGAGACTTCTGCCATTCCGATAATTTCGGATGTCGAAAAAAAGTGAGGATGAATTTTTGGCACTTCGGCGCGGGTTCTGCGGATCATCTCCGTGTAATACTCAATTGGCAACGCAGGATTAACGCCACCCTGCAACAGGACTGTGCGCACCCCTCGAGCCTCAGCTTTCTTGAAACGCTCGATCATCTCATCCACTGAGTAGGTATATGCATCAGCATCGCCTTCATGCCGATAGAAAGCGCAGAAAATGCAATCGATATTGCAGATGTTTGTATAATTCGGATTCGAGTCAATGACGAAAGTGACCTTCGCATTCGGGTTATGGCGGTAGCGTGTATGCTCTGCCATTTCGGCAAGATCAAGCAATGAACCGTTTTGAAGTAGCCACAATCCTTCTTCCCGAGTGAGACGTTCGTTTGCAAAAACTTTTTTCTTTATTGCAGTTATTGTCATTGTTGTCCTCCTCGCAATGACAACGTAGAATGACTGTCGATCGTGGTTGCCTGTTCCTTCAAGAATTCTTCCATTGCCATTTTCTCAGCGGTTCCGAGGGTATAGGTGAAGGCATTTAAATATGTGAAAAGATCTTCTTTCGTAAGCCCCAGTTTCTTGGCGTGTTCGCGGCCGAGTTCAGCTAAATGTCCCTTGCTCTGAGAGAGCGAATGCTCCAGTGCATTGACAATACCAGTTCTCTTTTCTGCACTCAGATTATTTCTTACAGCCCAGACAGCAAAAACAAACGGCATCTGCTTCCATGCAAACCACTCCTCTGCAAGGTCATAGACATTGAGGAACGTTGCAAGCCCAACCTTTGACCTGCGAAGTGCTTCATCACCGATAAGTAGAACGGCATCATATCTCGTATAGTCATTCTGATCACTCGTAAGGTGCAAGCGTTCGAACGTGACATCGTGTGCTCCATATTTATTTTGGAGTAGCACTCGTAGTAATTCGATACTCGTAGAACTCTCGGCAGTTATTCCAATTCTTTTGCCAGAGAGTTTGCTCCATTCAAGATGCGAGTATAGCAAAACAGAATATGCTTTTCCTGTTACGGCTACTCCGTAGTCGAGCATGTCGAACTTTTCTTGATTCTCGAGGTAATCCATTAACGACATTGGACCAGCGTCAATCTGACCGTTCCGAGCAAACTGTCCGAAAACCCTTGGTACAAGTGGCACAAGTTGTTGATGGTTTATTCTAAAGTACTCATCAGCGGAATAAAATGGCACTGAATTTAAGTACGGCATTTTGCTGATTACTACCGCATCCTCTGCTGGGTAGAGGTGAAGCGGATTATACCACACATCACGCTCGACTGGCATTTTACCTGCTTCGTGGATAATGGAAATAATTTTTTCTTTGGCGAGTTGCATCGGACTTGTCGCGCCTGCATCATGTGCAATTCGTTCGTGCCCGACGATCCCATCCATATCATCCGCGCCAAAGTTCAGCGCGATCGCGGCAACTTCAGCAGTGAGCATAACCCAATATGCTTTGATGTGCGGGATGTTATCAAGCATCAGTCGAGAAATCGCAATCGTCTTCAAGTCATCAATTGCACTCGTAAAATTATTTCTTGTCTTGATTCCAGTATCGCCAGGTTGGAAGGCAAGTGGGATAAAGGTTAGGAATCCACCTGTTTCATCTTGAACTTCACGTGTCTTGATCATGTGCTGCAAACGCTCCTCGATGGTCTCGACATGGCCGTAGAGCATCGTGACATTTGATTGAATTCCCATCCGGTGCGCAACGCGATGGACCTCGAACCACGTTTTCGCTCCGATCTTTTGATTGAATATCAGTTTTCGTACTCGCTCCGAAAATACCTCTGCTCCGCCACCGGGCATGGTTTTTAGTCCGACAGCTTTTAGCTCGCGGAGTACTTGTTCGTGAGTCTTCTTGAATTTTTTTGCGAAGAAATCAATCTCGACAGCGGTGAAAGCTTTGACATCTATCAGCGGAAAGTTTTCCTTGATACGGCGTACCATGTCAACGTAATGTTGCCACTCCCAATCAGGATGCAGACCCATCGTGATATGAACTTCGCGGATGTCGGGATTCAAGATGGAAAGCATCTCGTCAATGCTTTGCTCGTAGGCTTCTGGAGAATCTTTTTTGACAGCAAAATCACAGAACTTGCACGAGAGAACGCAGATGTTGGTGGGTTCAAACTTCTGATTCAAAACGAAATATACTGAATCGCCAGATTTTGAACGCGAAACCTCGTTTGCCATCCGTCCGAGACCAATAAGATCATGGGAATCATAAAGCACAACTCCATCTTCGAGAGTAAGTCTCTGACCAGCGCGTACCTTTTCCCAGATGGGTAGGAGTTTCGGATCGCGAAATGTTAATTCTTGTGCGGTGAGCATCGTATGATAATCTATTTGACGGCGAAAAACAGAATATCACCAAGATTCAATCCGAGAGAAACTACTTCGCCTTCGGAGCCTCGCCATCGTGTATATGCACATACGTCGAGAGTGAACGCATGGTCAATGCAAGGCTAATGAGCGAGAGAATTGCACCCATTACCAGAGCCGCTCCAGGGAAGTAGAACGGACGATCAGCGCCAGTAAAATAGGCGAAGATATTGTTCATCAGAAGCGGACCAATGATCATCGTCACACTCATGAGACTGGTAAGCGCTCCTTGTAATTCACCCTGTTCATTCTCTGGCACTTGGTTCGAGAGAATACTTTGTAGAGCTGGGCCGCATAATCCCCCTAAACAAAAGGGTATTAAAAAGACGAACATCATCCAGTCTGCCGTTGCAAATGCAAAGAGTACAAAGCCAATAGTATTAAGAGCGAGTCCGTAATAGACCGAATTTTTTGTTCCGATTTTTGGAGTGATGACTCGAACAAGCCATCCCTGCACAATTGCAATCAGTATTCCTACCACTGCAAGAGAATAGCCGATCGTATCAGGTCCCCATTTGAATTTTTCCATTGTATAGAATGACCAATTGCTTTGGACGGCATGACCAGCGATATAAACGAGTACGAGCGCACCGATGAGTCCGGTTATCACTGGATATTTTTTCAGATGTACTAGTGAACCTGCGGGGTTGGCACGTTTCCAATCAAATGAACGACGATTTTCTTTCGGAAGCGACTCAGGCAAAATAAAATAACCGTAGAGCCAGTTCATCAGTGTTAATACTGCTGCAACCAAGAACGGAACTCTCGACCCGAATGAACCCAGCAAACCACCAATCGCGGGTCCTACGATAAATCCGAGACCAAATGCCGCACCAACCAATCCAAAATTTTGAGCACGTTTTTCGGGAGGGGAAATATCAGCGATGTAAGCATTTGCCGTCGTCATGCTCGCGCCAGTTATACCCGCGATGATTCTTCCGACAAAAAGCAAACCGATCGTAGGCGCAAATGCAAGAAAAAGATAATCAATGCCGAAGCCGAAAAGCGAAAAAAGTAATACAGGTCGTCTGCCGTACTTATCACTCAGGTTTCCCATGATTGGTGAGAAGACAAACTGCATGATTGCAAAGGCAAACATCAGCCACCCTGTATATTGGGATGCTTGGCTGAGAGTACCATGGGTCAACTCGGAGATAAGCTTCGGAAAAACGGGAATAATAATACCGAAACCAGTTACATCAAGAAGTAACGTGACGAAAATAAATGCAAGGGCAGGTTTTCTTTGTGGATTCATGGCGTGTCAAATGCAAACACACACCGCCAAAGTTCCAGACGGTGTGTACTGCAAAAAATTCGTTCAGTTGTGTGAGCACATGTAGTGACAAAGCTAAAACCGGATCAAAGTTTTATCTCTGTATCTACAAGTGCGGTTTATTGAGGAATAGTAAGTCGTTTCCCCACAGGAATTGTATTGCGTTTCAAGTGATTTGCCTTCTTCAATTTTGTGAGGCTTATTCCATACTCATTCGCAATCGAAGAAAGTGTATCGCCCGAGCGTACGCGATAGATCGTTCTAGTGGATTTTCTTTGTGGTTGTTCGCTATCACCTTTTGCTGATGTTTTATTAACAGCATAGAGTTTTAGCTTTTGTCCTGCTTGTAATGAGGCTGGGTCCATGCCATCATTCCATTCGGCTAATTTGTCAACACTTGTTCCGAAGTTACGTGCTATGCTCGACATCGTCTCGCCTGGACGCACAGAATGAATTCGTGGCTTACCAGTTGGGGGATCGGCGTTCTCGTTCGGAGTCGATGTCGTCTTCTTCGCAAGATCATTTGTAGGAGCACGTTTCGGTCCACGTTCGATGTAGATCGAGAGCAATTGTCCACGTTTGAGTTTGTGACGGTAACTGATGTTGTTCCAGTTACGAATGTCGGATACTCGCACGCCATAATGCGCTGCGATTGAATTCAGTGTTTCCCCTCGTTTCACACGATGACTTGTCTTGGAGGCTGTCTTCACAACCGGAGTCGGAGCAGGGGCTGATGAGCCAGTCGAATCATTTGATGCAATTGCCTGAGGAGCCATGACTGACATTGGCACTCTTATGCGTGCGCCTCGGCGTACCTTCTCAGTTGTTTCGAGGTTGTTATAGTCAGCTAATTGTTCGGTAGTAAGTCCATAACTTTTCGCAATTGAACGAAGCGATTCTCCACGCTCAACTGTGTGTACAAGCCACGGACGCTTTTCTTCAGGAGTAAGCTTTGCATATCGCTCGTAGAATTTTTTTGCTGTGCCGATAGGAATCTTCACACAATATCCATTTGCTCCGCATACTTCTAATGGGGGAGTTGATGGTTGCAACAACTCAGGGTTAAGGCTCTTGATCTCCAATCCGCTCACACCCGAAGCAGTGCCGATTGCGTTGAGGTCAACAGCTTCGTGAACATAAACCGTATCGTACTCGACCGGATTTTCATAGGAGATATTTGTGAATCCATAACGAGTCGGATCCATTGCAATTGTCGCCGCAGCAATGTAGAGCGGGATATAATTCTGCGTTTCCTTCGGCAAGCAATCTCGAATGCCCCAGAAAGTCGAATTATTTGACTCTGCCATACAACGACGAATGCGCGTCATAGAGCAATCATAACATGCAAGTGCTAAGTGCCAATCGCCCATAGCTTTGTATAAATCCTTTAGATGCCTTGCTGCTGCACGAGTAGCTTTCCACGGATCACGACGATTATCAAGCCACCAATTACTTTTGAGTCCGTACATTGAACCAGTACCTTCAATGAACTGCCACAAGCCCACCGCTTGAGCTTTTGACGTGACTGTCGGATTTAGCCCGCTCTCAATCATTGAGAGATAGACTAATTCTTCCGGAGTGCCCTCTTGACGAAATATCTCTTTCATCTTCGGGATAAATTTCTTCGATCTGGTTAACCATTTGGTAAAGAATGTCCTGCCATTACCCTGCATGAAATACGCAATCGTTTTCTCAACATCAGGATTCATTGTCAGTGGGACTTGCGTAGCGACAATGGGTGATTTCGGGACTGGGATATTCCGAATGTCCATCTTGGACATCTCTTCATTGAATTTCTGCCTGAGCGCAAAGATTGAGGCTGATGGTGGGAGTACATCAATTTTGGCTACGAATTTCTCATAGTCCTCGAGTACTGATTTAGTGAGCTCCTGAAAATCTTTATTCTCTTTGAGATTCGGGAAGTAGATGAGGCGGTTGAGAATATCAATCGCGCCTTCGAACCTTCTGACTACTTCGTTCTTATCCTTGCGTTGTTCAGCTGCAAGTGCGCGCAGCCATTCTTGACGAGCGGCTTCGAGTCGCTCCTCAATAATGGCTGAGTCGAGAACGGTGTTGTGGTCATCAAGAGTCGCAAACGGATCGGCATCCTTGACAACTTTTGGGATAGTATCAACGCTGTTGGTTACTATTTTTTTCGAGCCGCCGCAACCAAGTAGGAAGCTAAATGCGAACGCTGAAAAACTCACGACGATCATCAGTGATCGGAGTTTGTGTAAACGGTCTGAGTTCTTTAGAGAATTTGCCATGCTTTATTTATTTATATCAAAGAATGAATGATGAAGGGCATTCAGACTATAGAGAATCATTCATTTGCATAGCCATACGAGGCAGAGACGGCGCTTTCGGAAGCGTCGTCGCAGCTTGGCGGGGCATCATAGCTAAAGAATAATAGCCTATCTTTTTCCCTTCACATTCTACATCAGGCTTGTGAGGCCGTCATTCTGAGTTAATACAACTTGGTGACTCCAGATTGAGTTTCCTCTTCGTTTTTACGAACAAAAAGCGCAAAATGTTATGAGTCTATTACAAATATACGAAATTTTCGGACCCTATCAACATTTTTCAACATTTTTCCCCACAAATAAGCAGGGATGAGTTTCTGCCCTACCAAGAAATGTAACAAACACCCAACTTCGACTGACTTATATATAAGGAGGAGATACTTATGAAACGCACGCTCTATTCGATTATCTTTTTTGCTCTGTCTTTCATCGCACTCGTAGCATTGTGCGGGCATGCTTGAGATTTTCTACTAAAGGGAAGGAAACCTCAAGAGTAGTGAAACGAGTTCGATGATTAGCAAAATGGAATTTCACACGGATTCAATCCGTTTTCTCTTCGATTATTTTATCTGAACATTGCCAATGCAAATTGAAGAAGTGTATCGCATCGCGTTTGAGGCTTTCACCAATGCCTTAAACCAAAAACTGACGACCGTTGATAGTGAAGTAGAAATCGCTCCAAAGTTCTACCGAGGTACACTTGTGCTTCAACCCTCTGATCCGAGCTTGCAACCGAAAGAGGTTGACCTTGATATCTTTTTTAAGAAGATCATCTCTGTGCGGAATAACTTGAGGGTGCTTGAGCAGAAGATTAACAGTAGCAAGTTGGAAGAAGCGGAGAAGATCGATTTGCAAACGTACATCACCAAGTCCTATGGTAGCCTCACGACATTCAACGTGCTATTTCAAGAGAATAAAGATAAATTCGTTGGAATGAAGGGCGACGGATAAGGCACTATTTATTCTGCTAATACCTTCGCCAACTCAAAGAGAATAGTATCAACAGGTTTTTTGGTTTCGGCTGCTTCACGGAAAGGAGTGAGGGTGAGTTTGCCGTTAACCTCTCCCATCATGACATTATTCTGACCATTCATCAGCGCTTCCACTGCAGCTGCACCGAGTTTGGAGGCAAGGACTCTATCGCGAGCTGTTGGGCTTCCGCCACGCTGGACATGACCGAGTACCGCAATGCGGTAATCAACACCTATCTCTGCCTTTACTTTTTCAGCAAGTTCAAACGCTCCACCGATTTCATCTCCTTCGGCTACAATAATCATATTGGAGCGTTTGGTTGCGCGAAGTCCTTTAAAAATCTTTAGGAGATCTTCAAGTTTCGTTTCGTTTTCAGGGATTGCAATAAATTCAGCTCCACAACTTAATCCCACTTCGAGAGCGATAAAGCCACTCGTTCTACCCATGACCTCTATATAGAATGTTCGCTCGAATGCATCGGCTGTGTCGCGAATCTTATCAATATTTTCGAGTGCTGTATTAACTGCAGTGTCAAAGCCAATCGTCTGATCGGTCCCGAAGAGATCGTTATCAATTGTGCCAGGACAGCCAACGACGGGGATATCATATTCTTCAGTAAATGCAGCTCCGCCGCGAGCAGTGCCATCACCACCGATGATGACTAAACCGTCCATCTTTGCCGCGTGCATCGAATCATACGCCTTTTTCCGTCCTTCAGGAGTTAAAAATTCTGGTGTTCGTGATGATTTCAGAATTGTACCACCACGTTGAATGATGTTCGATACAGAACTTCGGATTAGCTCGGTGTAATCACCCGCCATCAATCCGCTGAAACCGTGCTCGACTCCGAGAACCCTGATGTCATTATGTCTGGCGACGCGAGTGATTGCACGGATACATGCATTCATCCCGGGTGCATCACCACCAGCTGTGAGAACTCCAATTGTTTTGATCGTAGGCATGAAGAGCTTGTTGTTAGGAAGCCCTTAAACACCGAGAGCCAAGTGAGAGGTTCAAATGCAAATAATCCTACTCGGCAACAATCAATTTCTTTTGCGGACTTGCTTCGCCCAAATCAAGATAGTATGTACCACTCGCCAAGTGAGGTATAGTCACAACTTGGGAGGGTGAGTTCGATAGTGGAATTTTGGATAATGCTTTTCCATTCAAATCATATATCACGAGTGTTGCACCTCTATCCGATGAACGAATAATATGCAGTCTCTGAATTCCTGAATGCAGTGGCATCGGATAAAATGACCAATCAGCATCCGTCGTAGTCGTTTGTGAACGAACTCCTGCCAGTGGATGAGCTGTGAATGACCACGTCTGCGACCAGCTCCCCTTGAGTGCTCCGACATTTTCGCGCACATGCCAATAATATGTCTGATTCTCGACTAGTGGAGTTTTCAATAGAATGTTAGTGGTCTTGAGTGCAAGTGAGTCCACCAGAGCTACCATAAAATTTGAAGTCTCAGCAAGCACGAATTCATAGGAGTTGGCTTCTGAGAGTGCACTCCAAGAGAAGGTAATCGGTTGGACAACTCGCTGTGCTGCATCTACAGGTTTGGTGAGTTGAACTTGATTCGTTGGTGAAACAACAAGAGATGAGACCTCCTTCATGAAATAAATGTCACCCGCATCTGACTTTGAATCTTGCCAACAAACATACCGAATGCTATCTCTTCCAAATTGAATGCTCGCAAAAGATTTTGTTGTTCCGGCATTTACATTGAATGGTCTGTTATTCACAAGCGGAGTTGCTCCGTTAACCAGAATATATCGCATATCGTAGTTGAATGTCTCATATGCGATTATGCGGAAATTTCCTGACGGCGAAATTGCAATGTCGGCATAATTCGGTGCTTGAGAGCCTTCAGCATCAAATCGTTGATTTGCTGGTGTAGTCACTGATGCACTTGGTACAAAGGCATAATAAAGATGAATTTTCGCTGAGTCATCACGTGAATCTCTCCAGACAATATGCGCATTACTATTGCGATCAATGGCAATGTTTGGTCCGCTCACCGGACAGGCGTTGATATTCCAATCTCCGGTTACGATTTTAAGAGGTGGCTCGAAGCTAATCCCCCGATTGGTAGAACGTGCTAACCAAATATCACGGACGTTATTGATATTCGAACGAAAAACAATAAAGAGGTTCCCTTCAGGGGAACACGCAATTTTCTCGGCACAACACTCGCATGTGCCTCCGATTCCACCTGTGAAGACATCCGCTTTTTTGTGCATGCTCCAAGATTTTCCCCCGTCGTTCGAAGTAGTCAGGTAAAGATGAACATTCGGCGAGAGCATTCTCTGTGTCTCGCGTGAATCTAAGTATGATACGTAGAGATTGTCGTTAGAGTCGCATGCTATCGAAGGGAAGTCCTGAGCATATTTGCTTGAGTCGTCGGCATCAGAAATTGAAACTGGAACAGTCCAGCTCTTGCCTTGATCAGTTGAGCGGGTGTACCAAATATCAGGTTGAGCATTGACCCTATTTCCCGTCCAAACCAAGTGAATATTTGATTTGGTATCAATAACAAATTGTGCTGTCCGCTGAAAATTGGAATTGCATACAGCATCCGAGCAAACTGCCTGGTTCGAGAATGTTTCTCCGCCATCGTTTGAGATCGCCATAGAAATTGGGCCGTTACCATTTCCATCGGCGCCACTTATCCAAGCAATATAAATATTTCCCGCTCTGTCGAGCTTCATCATCGGAGCGCGATCAGCGCGCATGGATTTATCAAGGTTCACGCGGACTGGCATTGTAAAAGTCTGCCCCCAGATGGTCGAAGGCAGAATAAATAAGATTGCGATGATAATTTTAGTCATAGCTGTATTGATGTTGTATGATAAAACACAGCACTTGGAGAGAAGTTACAATTTTTCCCAGGGCTTTAGCCAGTCAAAAATAGAAATCGGCTCAAATTCAGGGATAATTCTGTTAATAGTAATTAAGCTACTGCAACCATGACCAAACCAAAGCCTCAACATACCGAAAAAGAGAATCTGAAGCAGATTCATATCAAGAATATGGTATGCACACGTTGCATAAAGGTTGTAGCTGACGACTGCATCAAGCTCGGACTTAAACCAACAAGAGTTGATCTCGGTGTTGTAGAATTTCAGCGTGTTCTCTCCACTTCCAAAATGAAGCAGCTTTCGGATATATTACGGCAGGATGGGTTTGAAGTCTTACCAGATAAGCGAGGATGGATCATCGAGCAAGTGAAGCACATTGTGATAGACTTGGTTCGTCATCCTGAGAAACTTCATAAAAATTACTCAACATATTTAGCCAAGAGTACTGGATTGGAGTATCACTATCTCAGTGGTCTTTTTTCTGCAACAGAGAATATAACGATCGAGCAGTTTATGATCTTACAAAAAATTGAACGAGCGAAAGAGTTGATTATTTATGATGAACTTACTCTGAAGGAGATTGCACGAACGATGGGGTATAGTAGCTCAGCACATTTTTCGAGTCAGTTCAAAAAGGTAACTGGGCTATCACCATCATATTTTAAAAGCCTCCGTTCAGCAAAACGCATAGTGATTGATGCGCTTCGTGCACCGTAAAAAGTTGTAACTTTGGGTCGTAACTATGTAAGTGCATTGCTGGTATAATAGATATGACAAGTGTAGAGGCAGATAGTTTGACACGAGAATATGAGGTGCTTGGGATGCACTGTGGAGGGTGTGCCACGAAAGTGGAGTCAGCACTTTCAGTGTTGCCTGGGATTGACTCAGTGAAGGTGAATCTTGAGAATGCAAAAGCTCAAATAACAATGGCAAAAGATATTCCATTGCAAACGCTGAACGTTGCTGTTGCAGGTGTTGGCGCCTATCATCTCGAGACAGCTCATACACCCGCCGAACATTTTGCAATGACACATCGGAGCAACGAGCATAGTTCGGGTACTACGGCTGGTAGCTACTATCCATTGTTTTTAGTTGTAGGATTTGTAACTGCATTCTCCATAATTCTCAGCTTGAAATCTGCTCCGACCATAGAGTCATGGATGGGATACTTCATGAGTCTATTTTTTGTCGCTTTTTCATTTTTCAAGCTTTTAGATATTAGGGGCTTTGCACTGTCGTACTCTTCCTATGATATCATTGCAAAGCGTTGGATTGGTTATGGATATGTTTATCCGTTTCTTGAGCTAGCGTTGGGGATTGCATATCTTCTCGTACCGATGAGTACTATTCTGAATATCTTGACAACTACGATCATGTCAATAAGTATTATCGGGGTGATAGAAAGCGTCACAAATAAAAGAAAGATCCAGTGTGCTTGTCTCGGCACAGTTTTTAATCTGCCAATGGGGACAGTCACGATAGTCGAGGACGCCTTGATGATCGTCATGGCGGTGGCAATGCTCGTTTTCGCAAAAGTTTAGCAGAATCACAATCAGAATGAATGGGTTGCTCTGTTCATCCACGCAATAGGAGAATCAAATTATGAAGAAAATCATGAGAAATTTCGCAGCAATGTTATTGTTGGCATTCGGACTTCCGTTATCATCACACGCACAGCTTATAAGTGCTGATGTAGGAGTTGACGGACTCACATGTTCGATGTGCGCACGTGGGACTGAAGAGACAATGAAGCGACTCGATTTCATTGATACCATGTGGGTTGATTTGAATACACTCGTAGCTCACATCCAATTCAAAAAAGATATGAGCGCTCCAATTGAGGATATCATCAAGGGAGTAGAGGATGCTGGTTTCAGTGTGAGGAACATCACCGGAATATTTGAATTCACTGGCCAAAAAATCGGGAAAGATGAACACGTTGATTATGCCTCGGACGTATTGCACTTCGTCGGAGTTAGTGATCGCACACTTGATGGCAAGGTTGCTCTGAGGTTTATTGATAAGCCGTTCGTATCAAAGAAAGAATTTAAGGAATGGGCTAACAAGACAACGATGAGTTGCTATAAGAAAAATAAACAGGATGATTGTTGCCCATCGAATACTACTAAATCCAAACACCTATTTCATGTAACGATCGCTTCCTAAATTACTTCGACAGTTGAAATTCATTCTTGGAATTCTGCTCGTCACATTCTTGGCACAGCTATCCTGTGCGCAAGAGCTTTTTATCCAAACAGAACCCGCAAGCAATATGCCCAAGGGTACTTATGGGATACGACTTTCTGAAAACACGTTTGTGGCGGATCAACCCATAAAGACTCGGTCTGACCTTGAATTGATGTATGGAATTTCACCCGCATTGATGGCTCACGCATCGGTACATGCTTCGAATTATTTTGGGGAATATGGTTTTGAAAACGTTGGAGTATACCTAAAGTATCGGGTTTTTACAATTGATGGCTTTAAGTCACACTTCCGAATTGCTTCCTTTCTTCAAGCCGCCTACGGAGGTGATCGAAATGTTCTACCAGAGACTGAACTCGAAAGTGGAACCAGTGGTATTCGAGCTGGCCTGATTTTTACACAGTTGGAGAACCACCTGGCTCTTTCTTCGACTATTGGATTTGCAGTGCCCTTCTACCAACACGCGAAATGGCAAAATGTGAAGAATCTGGATTTCAGTATTTCGACAGGAATTCTCGTTTATCCGAGAGAGTACTTAGGGTATAGTGATGTAAATCTTAATCTCTACGCCGAACTCCTCGGAAAATACTTTTTCTATAACCAAGTCCAAGGGGTGGTTAGCGGAGGCCCACCTACAACAATTCTGATTCCAAGCTCAACCATGGCATTGGATTATTCAATCGGTCCGCAAGTGATAATTAATTCGATTTCTCGGATTGATCTTGCGTTCAGACACCGTTTTATTTCTCCGGCGTTTACAAGTCCGACGTCCTCAATTTTTATCAGGTACGAACGGATGTTCTATCACTAATCCCTGAGCGCTCGGTTCTCCATCGCTTCGCCAACGCGACACATTTTTTTGAACTCGCAGTGTTTACATGCCTCAGGCTGGAGTTTATTTGTCGTCAATGGAAAATGTCCTGAGGCAATTCCCTCTACGTACTGGTGTGCGTATTTGATCGTAGTATTGATAACTGCTTCCAATTCTTCAACCGTCTCTACCTCTGCTGCTAAAAATTTGTCCCCACCTTTACGACCTATGAATGCCTTGTTCGCAAATTCATGAACACCGATAGCGAGTACCTGTTTTGAATCGGAGCCTAAGAGTTTATGGTAGATTCCTCCGACACCTTGCATCGAAGTACCAGGGAAGTGAACCCGAAGCATATCCTCGGCAATTTTTAAATAGAGTGGTAGTTGCAAACTTGTCCCTTCGTCAATATCTTTTCGTGTCTTACTCGAAGAAGACTTGTAATCCGTGATGGTAAAGAATTGATGTTCTTCATCCATATCAATGCGATCAATTTTACCGCGAAGCCTGATTTCTCCAACAACTACTTCCTGAGCATTGGAGAGCTTATTCTCGCCTTTTTCATTCTGTAACCGCATACCGAAGCTGGTCTCAAACAAACTTGGCTTGGTCACTAATGATTCATACCTTCGCTCGGCTTCAATAAATTTCCTCAGCATTCCAACACCTGGCTCTGGTGGCGAGAGCACAGTTTCGTGGTCGAGTCGAACGAAGGGATGATTCTTACTTGCTCCGCTCGACGTAGCTTGACGCTTAGTAATTTCTGTAGAGATTGAATCAAACTCGGTATCACTGAGTGAGCGAATATCAAGTTTACGTTCGTGAAGTTCGGTGAGCAGTTGATAGAGTATATCATGGAGGATAGTGCCTTTTTCTGATGCACTCAAGCCTTCATCTTCATCGGGGGTGATGCCGGGTTTTAATTTAAGGATGTACTTGCTCAAGTATTTAAACGGGCATAACGCGTATGTTTCCAGTTGCGAGATCGAGTACGGTATGTACCTGAAACTGAGCAACTCCTCGCGTTCAAATTCCGTCATGCTTTCGGGTGCCAACAACCCAGAATAGGGTGATAGCGGTTCGGACTGTCGCAGTCGCTGAGCGGATTGAGCGTTAGGAATGTAATCCGACACAATTTTCAGCGAAGAGTTTCGAAGCCCAAGTTCGAGACCCCGATGCGATGCACTTGGTACTCGCGAAGCAGAAAATCTAAAAAATTCATTGTCAGAGGCGATGATTTTCTCAATCACTTCTGA
This sequence comes from bacterium, assembly GCA_037143335.1. Lineage (GTDB taxonomy): Bacteria > Bacteroidota > Ignavibacteria > Palsa-1295 > Palsa-1295 > PALSA-1296. The sequence continues at coordinate 147,258 of JBAWZA010000002.1, forward strand.
ATCCAACTCATCAACGGTGAATGTCTCCTTGAATGATGTGATAAACTGCGAGTGCGACAATTCACTTTTTCCATCCGAAGTCTTTGTCTGCCAACTCAAGAAAATTTCTTTCTTTGATGTGCAGAGTGTTTGATAGAATAAGTAACGTTGTCGGATAAGCTTGTCATCTTCACTCGGTTGATGCTCCTGCAACTGAAAGAGCGAGGGCGTATAGAGTTCGGGAAACACTCCGTCGTTTAATCCGATTAAGAACAAGTAATCAAATTCATATCCGATTGTCTGTTCAAATGATGTGATCATCACACCTCTACCAGGTTCAGCTCGCGGAGCAAAACGCGTGCGGAGCGCGGCGATCCGAATTCGTTCGGTGTAGAAGGAGATTGGTAACTCCTTGGCTTCCAATCCGAGTCGAGTACAAATGTCAGTGAGCCCGTCCAAGAGCTCGGTGAGTGCTCGGTAACTGCGAGTATCAAACTCCAGTGCGTCTGAGCTTATCATTGCACGGCTCGATTGGAGTATTGACCTTACGACACTACAGTGCGCGATCACTTTTTGAATTGCCATTACAAACTCGTCAGGTCGCTTCGTACCCCGCAACGGATTGACAAGCGCTTCGATGACGAGAATATCTTCGTGTGCCCTCACTAATTGGTCGAGTGTACGTTTGGCATCCCGTGCTTGGAAATCATCATACTCAAGTGTGGATGCATTCTTTGCCTGATCGAGATAGAACTCAATTTCCTCTGCCCACGATTCAGATCCTTGGTGCAAACGATACTCCGAAATGACTTCGTACAAATTCGACGCATCAACCTTTTGACCATCCGGACGAAGTATCTGAAAGTACGGTGTCGTAAGAAATCGTAATAGTGCGCGTCGGCTGAAATGAAATTCTGCCAGATCAAGCAATGCTGCAAATGCTAAATAAACCGGTGAGCGATCAAGACGTGCACGATCCGTAATGTTTACAGGAATACCATATTCTCGAAAAATCTCATTTGCTATCGGAGCGATTTCATTCTGACGAAAACTTGCAATGCAAAATTGCGATAGGTCGGCTACACCCTCGTTTTCAGAAATTATTTTCTTTATCTTCTTCGCAACAACGATCAGTTCATCCTTTGTTGAAAGCGCCGTGAAAGAGTGAACAAAGGGAGTTGATAACTTCTGGGCTTGGCTGTTCCGAAAAAGAGAATGCTTGAGTCGTTGGCGAAATAACGCAATTGTCGAATTCGATCTATCAACGGATTCTTTCGGTGTAATCAGTGCAAGTCCGGACTCAGTTGCGCGATGGACGAACCTCTCTTGGATGGTAAAGAGGGGATTGTTTTCTGGAGTGTAGTCAATTCCGAAAACCATTCGGATTCCCGAAAGTCTCGTAAGTGACAACAGCGTAACTATCGCTGGCTCGGACAGCTCAATGAATGAACCTACAAAAATATCGGTGATTTTTGGGAAGAGAGATTTTATTGCATCTTCAATCCGAGCTAATTGTTGGGCGGTAAGTGTGCCGGTTGGAAGTTCAAAATACTCGCTGACAATGCCGAAGCCAGACTTCGCATCAGCGAATGTATCACCGAGTTTATTTTCGTAAGCTTGATAAATTGCTGCAACATCGTTTGCCTTGCGAAGCGCAGAGTGGTCAGAAATTTTTCGCGAGGGATCATTATTTGCATTCTTGAGATCATCAGAAACTCGGTTAGGACTAATGCCATGTTCCTTCAACCCTGCAATTCCGGCAAGCAATAGCTCGAACGTGCCTCGTGGTATCGGCAGTCTCGATGAGGATGCACCGTCCGACTCAAAATAGTCCAATGAATTTGAACGAAGCAAATCCTTCAGTGCTAATTCTACAAAGACTGCGGACTCTGCATCGGTGAGCCATTGCAGGTGAGGCTTCGCTAATACTGCAAGCCGTTGGATAAAATCGTCAAGCGAAAGAATATGAGGTATGCGGATCGCACGAGGGGAGGCGCACTCGGTTACCCAATTAATTAATTCACGCGCTTGAGCACCTGTCGGAACGATGTAGAGAAAACTTTCAGTCTGGCCAGCGCGTGCGCGACGTTCAATCTCTTTTTTAAAGGACGAAAACCCAAGCTCGTCAATTGTGCGTGAAAGAAAGTACATGTTAGTTACGCCAAAGGGTTACAATTTTATTTTGTGATGCAAGCCAAGTGATACCAACCAGATTCTCGCGTCCAGCATAGAGTGCAAAAATCAAGCGGTTTGATGACTCAATCTCTTTTGCTAAAGCAGAATTCGGAATAATATCCACAGGCTGAACACGCGAGAAAAGGGATTCGAACGACTCCGAATTCGCCGGAGTAAAATTTTGATCCGAGAAAAATACTTTCAGCACATGTTGGAGAAATCGCCACTTCACTGTTTTGTCCCATTTGTCTGCTGGGTCAAAAAAATCATCTGCTTTCCACTTCTTCTGATAGATTAGTTTTCCCTGACGATACACTCCGAAGCGAACATGAATATCACTTAACTTCTTTGCCTTTGACGTCTCGACTTGAAAAATTTCTGGGATCGAGTCCCCGGTAAAGTGGACTTCGCGAACTGTTCGTAAGACAGATCCGAATAGTTTCGGCTTCGCAACGATTGAATCAATTGCACTCATTTGCACAATGCTCTCAGCCGATTGAGCGAAGCACTTTGATGTTAGAAATAGTACAAATACAACGAACCAACGTAGATTCATCGTGAAGTAATTGCTTGGCTGTTCATTTTCCGCTCCTTTGGATTCCAATAAATTGCCCGGACTCCCTTGCTCCCCCCGTAGTATGTAAATATACTCAAATTCTTTTTTGCGAGTTCACGAAGGAGTGTACGATCAAACAGTCCGCCCAACGATGCATACCGCGTTGAGCGAAGGAGCGAATCAGCTGGTGTGAAATGAATCTGATGGAGAAAACGATCGAATTCCATATTGATTGTTTCTTGCTTTTCAGGTTCGCTTAACTCTGGTCTTGCATCAACATACGAACCTAACATCCACCAATCCGAGAAAAGGGTAGATGAGCCTACTTTAATAATAAACTTCACTGAGTCCTTCGAGAGATCACTTCCCGATGCGGAGAGGGAGAATTCGACCTTCGAACTATCGCCTTTGAATGGGATGGTTAATTTCCTTGCGAGTTGTTTCGGTGCTTTACCTTTGGATGAGAATATATCATCGCCTCTGCCTTCCTCATCTATGGCATTTAACCCAGTCCAGTATAGCGTGTATTCACCGGAGCCAAGCGTCGGAGGGTAGCGGTAGATGATCTTATTTTTTCTGCCACCAACGGCAATATAATTGGATTGATCTTTTTCGTTACGATAGAGATGATTGGGGTCAAGTGCGATCACAAAATAATTACGAAGAGTGTCGTATAACGTCGTCTCGGTTATGCGGGGGTATGTGCCGTTGACTTCTTTATACTTCGTAAGCGCAAGCTCAATTTGTTGAAGTGCTTCTTGTCCGCTCGCAACGGTAGCCTTTTCATTTGCACCCTCGATTTTTCTGAAGCCACTGCCTTCGCATCCGACAATGCCGAGGAGGAGTAACGGAGAAAAAAGCAATCGTAAGTAAGTATTCATTGACCTGAATATTTTGAACAAGATAAAAATATGTTACGGATTCGGAGTAAGGTAGGTGCTTGGTGCAACTAAAGGCAAATCGTCTCCATGCTCACCAAAACTTATCCCATCGTTATTTGCATGTTTATCACGCGGATCATTCACTCCGCCGATGACGAACAAATCTTCTCCGATCTCCACTGCCTCTCCCAACAAACGAACAAGCCAATTCATCTTCAATACGCTTTCAAAAAATGCCGAAAAGAAGAAATGCTGAAGCTTGTCAACATCAGGATTCTCTCGAATATAGATATGCTGGGGTAGCTGAGAAACCCTTGCGCTATAGTCTGCCGCACTCTCCAGAGTTAGTGGCAATGAGATCGAAAGCCCGAACGGAAGTTTTATCGGTATCGTCTTGTGATCGAGCACAGCGATACAGGTCGCAAATAATGGTCGTTGCTTGTTGGTACTATGACATAGTTCATCCGCGACAAAATATATCTCATCTAATGATTCTCGAGGTGTGTGTGACTGGATATAGTCTTTCCAAGAATTTGAGCGAATGTAACTCCGTAATACAATTCCTTCGGCAATTCCTTTTGGAAGCAATAAAGAAAGTATGATATTCTTTTCTGTACTCATCACATCACAACTATCAACCGACTGTGCACGAACATCTCGGAGTGAGAGTGAAAGAAGCATTAGGGTTAGGATGTATTTCACTCCGTAGTCAGTCGAGCTTCACTGGCGCAGTAACATTCTTAAACACTTCAGAGTGAAGCGCAACGAGCTTCTCAAGTCGTGCCGCAAAGTATCTCCTGCGCTCAGTATAGGCGGCGTCTTCGGCTAATGGAGCAAAGAATAACGGTACATCGGCAAGCGATAACACTGCTTGAAGTAGTGCTATTTTCTTTTTATACCTGCTTTCGGTGGCAGGTTTGGGTGTTTCATTGACAATTGCAATGATTGGGACATTCGACTCAGTGGCTAAACGAATAATCTCACGTGAAGCCAATGATCCTCTATCACTTGCGATATCCTCAAGCTTTTCTGCAAAAAATAATATCGCACCATCGGAATTCGAGAACGTCTGAGCAACATTACTTGCTTCCAGAATCAGTGGTGCGCCGTCTTTGAATTCGGAGTTTAAGAATGCTAAGAGCGAGAACTCGATACAGCTTCCACCAATATTAATTTTCTCTACATCAACAGTGATACCATTGTCGCTTTTTAGTATGCCGGCAATGCGGACGAGTTCGTTCTCGAAGAGCGTATCTTCAACACTGACCTGTGGTTCGGATTTCCGTGAGCGTACGGCTTCACTCCGTGCGATGAAGAACTTGGAGCTAATTAATTTGAACGACCTACCCGAAAGATCTATCTTCTGCACATCGTGCAACGGTGTCTCTTTCCGAAAGTCAAGCTCCTCGCCACGTGCGTTCAGGAATTTCACGCCCGTTGATTGTACCATTCCAAAGCCTGCATCTTTAGCGAGGGGTTCATCCCAGGCGAGGATCACCGAGTGTGCGCCTTCATCAAGCGCGTCGGTTATGAGTTCACCGATTCCAAATGTCGTACCGGAAAAGCCGATCTGATTCTTTTTCACATGCTGTCCACCCAACGAAGCTTTGCTCGGAGTCTCAGCGATTGCACGCATTTCAATCACTCCTATCGAACCATCTTCACCACAAAACCCGAGTGGTACTATCACCTGCTCACCCGAAGCAGAGGTTGCTTCGACTTCAAGAAATGAACCGAGCGTAGCGCCGACTACCTGACTCATTGTCCCCTCGCCACCATCAACGAGTGGGAATTGATGGACCTTCGAGCCTTTCATTACAGCGCGTATATGCTTGGCTGCTAGCGATGCTACTTCAGCAGCCGAAAATGGTGGTAACGTTTGCGAAACGATGTAGTAATGTTGAGGCACGTGTTAGAAATGGTTAAATCAATGAAGTCTAAAATAATTTGTTGACAAATTTACGACACTTCTACGTGTAGTTAATAACTTTCCCGTTGCCACAGAAATGTACCTGGGACAGGAGTAGTACTTACAAGACGATAATCACCGAACATGAATTCGTCACTAAAATAGAACTGCTCGTTCAAATCATAGTATTTCCATATCTCGTAAGGTTTGTTCGTTGCACCGTAGGGATGCTTATCCATATATGTCGGAGCACCCAACATGATATATACTTTTCCTCTGTCGCCATGCCAACCCGGACCTAAGCCCTTAAAATGCTCATTGGCATAGCGCACCCTCTGATAGAAAACTTCCATTGGACGAGTAGTATGCACGCCGTGATACCAATTCATCTTATCCCAAAACTCGGTAATCGCACGTCGTTTCTCTGATTTTGATTCGGCGTGCATGAGCGAATCATAAGCCGAGCCGTACGCTATATAGGCAAGTTGGGCAATTGCTTCATCGAGATCAAGACCTGCAAGTGGCACTCCACGAACACCCGCCACTTCGATCGGGTGAGTACGGTATGCAAGTGCTCGGCTTCGGAGGTCAGCTGAGTTGAGAAGCAATGTATCAGTGGCATCGGGTAACAGGAATAGCTCAAGTTGGTAGTTACCCGACCATAAATCATCCCGGATAAATGGAAGAAAGATCGGCATCCGTTTTTGTCCGTTTGAGACAAGCACTGAAACAGAGCGTGATACTTCCTCAGCTTCGCCGATAGAGCTGATGCGTTGCATCAACCAGAACGGAACACTTTGCGGTGCATTATAGAGTTCAAAAAATAGACCTGCTTCGTCAAATTTCAATGTGGTAATATCCGTACCGATGTGAGGGAGGATATGATTATTCGTCTTTGACTTATAAAGCAAAATGTCGCTTATCACAGGTGAGCCTAGAGCAAACTGTGCGACCGTAAACTCTCTCTCGCGCATCATTACCCTGTTCGATGTAAGGTCCTTCACTTCGATGAGAGTGCGGTACTCTTTCCCTTGCACAAGTTTGAATGAATACTGCGAAGCATCGGCACGCGTAAGATCGAGTTCATTGAGCTTTTCACGTTCGGCTTGGGGGAGTGTGACGGAGAATTCTTGTTTGCGGTTCTGGATTTCGGCACTTGATTTTTGTTCAGAGATGCGGATACTAACCTGATAATCCGCAACGTACTTTTCCGTTGCATCCAGAAACTTCAACCATGTATAAGGCACTGCGACAAAGAGGTCAACGCGCGCACTATCAGACGAAGGAGGAGCTGTTTCGAATGAGAGAAGATCGAATTGGAATGCGTTTGCCGAGTCCGGTTGTACCTGCGCTTGCAGTGGCGTTGTCACTGTAGCGAGCAAAATCAAAAATATGGTTGCACAGCCCAAGAGTAGTCGCTTCATGATGAGACTCCTCGGTGAGCACTTTACAGAAGCATTAGTTAATTGCATCCCCAACCAAATCAAATTCATCAGCCTCAACAACTTTCACTGTGACGATTTCGCCAAGACTCAGAACCCTGCCCGAATGCACGGCGATTTCATTATCAACTTCCGGTGCATCAGCCTCTGTTCTCCCATAGTAGATACCGTCTTCCTCACGTTCGATGATCGCTTTCACATTAGTGCCGATCTTGCCAAGATTAATTTCGTGGGATACGTCTCGTTGAATATCCATGAGTCGTGCCTGTCTGCGACGTTTGTCTTCTTCACTAACTGGATCGGCAAGAGGAATAGCTGTGGTGCCATCTTCAACGGAATAAGTAAAGACACCGAGCCGATCAAATTTCATCTCAGATACAAACTCCTCCAATTCCTCGAACTCGCGTTCACCTTCAGCGGGATAGCCAGTGATAAGTGTTGTACGAAGTGCTATGCCTGGGACTTTCTCGCGAATCGTAGCGATTAAATCTTCCGTCGCATTTCTTGTAATGCCTCTTCGCATTGATTTTAAGACGGTAGTAGAGGCATGTTGAATCGGAATATCGAGATAGGGTACAATCTTCTCTTCACTTGCCATTACGTCGAGGATGTCTAAAGGAAACTTAGCGGGATAGGCATACATTAAGCGAATCCATTCGATCCCATGTACCTTCACTAATCGTCGCAACAAATCAGCAAGTGTTCTTTCGCCCGTGAGGTCAAGCCCGTAATAGGTTAAGTCTTGTGCAATGAGGATTATTTCCTTGACACCTTGATTCGCGAGCATCATCGCTTCGAACGCGATTTCCTCCGGTGATTTCGACCGGTGCCCTCCGCGCATGATCGGGATCGCACAAAAGGAACAAGGATTATCGCAACCCTCGGAGATTTTGATGTAGGAAAAAAAGCTCGGTGTAGTGAGAATACGTTCACCCAGTAGTTCGTGCTTGAGGTCCGTGCCTGTTGGCATCGTAGCATCAGGAACAAGCGTCTTGATGATGCGCTCAAAATCTTCGGTGCCAAAATAGCCGTCAACATCGGGTATCTCTGCTTCGAGTTCGGCGCGGTAGCGTTCCGATAGGCAACCGGCGACATATACTTGCTTAACAGATCCACTGCGTTTCATCTCCACTGCCTCTAAAATAGAGTTGATGGACTCACGCTTGGCTGACTCAATAAATCCACACGTATTGAGGATAATAATTTCTGAACGTGATGGATCACGCACAAGCTCGACACCGTTATGCGAAAGACCGCCCATGAGGACTTCGGAGTCCACGGTATTCTTCTCGCATCCGAGTGTGATAAGCGATACGCGCTTACGTGATGGTGTGCTTATTGTCATGGGGAGATAAACAGTCATGACGGAGGAACAGTTAAAGAGATGTTACCTGATACGAAGGGCATGTTGCTTTGGAATTCGGGGGTTTGTCCATTTTATTTTGTAATTTTGAATCTGTGAAGTTTCTACCTTTCATAGCGTGTTGCATTTTCGGATTTGTGAAAAATCTGCACTCTCAGCCGATTGTCATCAATGAAGTTATGTATGCGCCGATAAAGCCCGAGCCTGAGTGGGTAGAACTTCTGAACCCATCTGATTCATCCGTGATAGTAAGCGGTTGGACTCTCTCGGACAAAGTCCGTGCATACACTCTGCCGACGTTTACGCTTGCAGCACATCAATACATTGTATTAACGAAAGACTCCGAGTCCGTGGCTATGAAGTACGCACCACGTATGTTACATGTCTTGAACTCCGCGATGCCGTCACTCAATAATACGGGCGATGAAATTGTCTTGAGAGATTCCATTACCGAAGTCATAGATAGCATTGCCTACTTATCAAGTTGGGGCGGGAACACGGGAAGATCACTCGAGCGCATTGATGAAACTGCACCAAGTGACTCAGCGAATTTCGCTGTGAGTGTTGACGAAGCTGGAGCCACGCCTTCTGCTCCGAATTCGAAACGGAGGCGCGACCGCGACCTTGCTCTCGTAGGGATTTCGACTGTAGAAGCAAATTCTACCAATGCAAAAATGGACTGTAGAGTATTTAATAAGGGCAAACTCCCAATTCAAAGCGGGGTCGTGAAAATCTTTTCGTCCTCAGTGCTCCCATTATCTGAGTCAAATATAACTTCCGCAATAGTACCACACGGACAGCAGACACTTGAACTTTCGTGGACAAATCCTGATCTTGGTCCAACATCGTTTCTTGCAATCATAGATGTGCCTGGTGACGAAGACCGTTCGAGTGATACGCTTCATTTCGACACTGTTATTCCAATTCCTCGCGATGCAATTTTGATAAATGAAATCATGGCTACACCGACTTCATCATCAAGCCAGTGGATTGAATTATATAACCAAGCGAGTAATACTGTGAATATGGACGGTGTGAATCTGAGAGTCGGAGGATTGGATACGACCTACACATTTAGCATTGATTCGTTAGTAATGGGACGACATGAGTATGCCGTAATTGCCGCAAGTAAGAAATTCTTCACACAATTTCCCAACCTAACGGAGAAAAAATCTGTGAGAATAATCAACAAATCAGATTTGAAATTAGGAGAAGCAGGCAGTAGAGTCGAAATCTCGAACGCAGACTCATCTGTGATTGATAGCCTCCACTACCTTTTACAATGGCACTCAGGGAATGTCACGGATCATACGGGTATCTCGCTTGAGCGGAAACATTTCACTATGCCAACCAGTCTTGCTGAAAATTGGACATCATCTTTTGATGCTCGTGGCTCGACTCCATTAGAGAAGAATTCTGCGTCGTCAGACACAGCACTGATTCATCCGAAATTCGTTGTAACGGTGAGTCCGAATCCATTCTCTCCTGATGGCGATGGGTTCGAGGATGAGACGACAATCAGCATTGTGATTCCTTCCGTCGAAGAATCACTTGTTACAATAAGGCTTTTCGATTCTCGTGGAAGGTTGCGAAGAATAGTCTCAGAGAATCAGCGTGTGCCGAGACAAATCAGCATTCCTTTCAACGGCAAAGATGAGAATGACATCACCTTGCCTATAGGGTTGTACACGCTTGTGGTAGAATCTCCAAGCTTCCCAACGGTTCGCAAAGGTATCGTAATCGTTAAACGACCACGATAATATTATTGCACGACCATAACCCTCTTACTCACTACGACTCCGCCGCTTTGTAATCTGATGGTATAGACACCAGCACTGAAGTTACGTGAGTTCACATTTAAGTTGTCTTGAGAAGCTGGCATCGTGACGTTGAAATATCGTTTTCCGAGAATATCAAAAATTTGAACTGCAACCTCTTGATGTGCATGATCCTTAAGACGCAGGCTCAAGCCTGCAACTACATTTGCAGTGATGGTAAAATCAAGAGGTGTATTCACATGTCCTGAAATAGCACTCATCGTTGTGCATGTATCAGGTAACACACTCGCAGAAATTGTGAATGTGTCTATCTGTGAAACTGTCTCAATGATTAATCGTGCAGTTGGATTGCCTTCGCGGTGCGGATGAAACGAAATAAATATTTTTCCGTTCGGAGATTTGAAGTTGAGTGGATATCCTGTTGGCGCAGTGATTCCATATTCATTTGGTAAGGCAGGGTCTTGCTCTAAACGAATGGTATTAATCCGAAGCGGGTTGCAGCCGCGATTCGAAAGTAGAATTGTATCATTCCGCGAAGCGGTGCAAAGCGGGGAAGCAGGATACGAAATTGTTGTCGGTTTGGAATACTCCACCTTCGACGAATCAGGCTCCACGGTAGCTCGAACAGGGATTGTATCAAACCCTATCGAACTTTCGAGGATTAGATTCGCAGATTTCGTGCCAGAGTGAATTGCCTTGAACGCAATGAAATATTTTTGAGGTGGAACTGCACTATTTACTCTGGTCGCCGATGGCTTCATAATAGTAAATTCACCAGTCGAATTTGTATCGGCTTCAATTCGGACATCAGAGATCGTAACACTCTCACAACTCGGGTTAGAAAGAATCAATGAATCCTTCCCACCTGCGCTGCAAGTTCTTGATGTGCCGAAATCAAACATTTGCGGTGCTGTGATATGTAGTATGGGTGGCTTGCTTGCCACAACGATGGTTGCATTGATCGCTGTATCAGATGCAATCCAGTCTGAACTTGTGAGATGTACATTAATTTTTACATTATACGTGCCGAGTGGCAACGGCAATACATTTACGACCGCAGTGTCAGTGAATCCGATTCGGATATTCTTGGATTCCGAATAATTCGTTTTGTAAACATATTTCGGTAAACCTGAAATAGTCAATCCATCATATCGGATAAAGCCCACGCCCTTGAATGCAATGCGGAGCCTTAGTTGAGCTGAGTCACAATCAGTAGTGTTTACAGTACTATCAAAGAGTTTATCTAATACGATGTTCGGTGCGACTGGATGAAAAAGTGTGGAGTCATAATACTTATACAGCGGTCCATAAATAATTGTCCCAGTGACTCCCTTGTGATGGGAATTTAGTGCAAAGCATACAGAGCCACCTTTGCAAACACCTGCAATTGAATGGTATCTTAATCCCGACGGTCCACCTATCAGCTGCCATGATCTACCGCTATCCACTGATCTGAGCATACCATTCGTAGTAGTAATATAATCCGTAGCTTGCGCATAGATTACATTGCCGTCACCAAGGATAGCGCCAGTCATCGTGTAAGCATTACTCCCGTTCCCTGCAGGAGTAAACCAAGTCTTTCCTCCATCAACTGAACGCCCAATGCCGTTGGGATTGCTCTCATCGCCACGAAAAAATATGCTTGAGTATGGTATCGCATAGCCAGAGAGTGTTGGTGGCCCATTCTTACCGCCGTTCCAAGTTATCCCTTGATCGGTAGAAAAGAGTGTTGAAGCATTTCCATTACCCCACTGAGCAAGATTGCTATCAAGATTTCCGATGATGCAATCAGAACTCCACCCAGATGCAGCCTGCCAGGTCTTCCCATGATTGTTGCTTGAGTATCCACCGGCATCGTAAAATGTATTCCCAAGAATGTAAATTCGATCATTTACTCGTGGAGAACCTACCGGCTGCCACGACATACCACTATCACGACTCTCGAAAATTCCGCCAATAAAAATATCATCGGGTCTGTAGAAATAAAATTGTTCACTGGCACTTTCCCACGGCACCTGTGGCATAGCAAACCAATTTTTTCCACCGTCAAGTGTACGATAGAGCATGCTATCAGTTTTTACAAACCCGTAGAATTCATTGAGGAATGCGGCGGCGACAGGAGGATGTCCCTGAATAGAATCAGCGACGACCGTCCAACTCCCTTGTGCAAGGCTATCACAAATGCCCAAGCAGAGACATGCTAATAGTATGAGTATCTTCATCGTATATATAAGTCAACTGAGCATTGAAAAGGTTACACCTTCAAGGCATTTTTTCTGCCGATTCCGAATCAATAGTGCCCCGTTCAAGTTGATATGGGTATATTTACGACTTCACTATGTCCGAGCCAAATGCAAACTCACGTTTAGAAGCTTTCAGCGATGGAGTATTCGCGATTGCGATGACGTTACTTATTATTGATATTAAGATTCCTTCCTCGGATCATATTACTTCAACCGCAGAGTTCTGGGCAGTTTTTGTGCGGATTGTACCATCAATTATTGCATTCGTGCTGAGTTTTACAATCATACTCATCACATGGGTGAATCATCATGTGACCTTGAAGCTTGTGAACAAGTCATCAGTACCTTTTATGTACGCGAATGGTTTACTGCTCTTTTCGGTGGTATTTCTCCCATTTCCAACTGGTTTGATAGGAGAATTTATTCTTACAGACTACTCATCACCAGCAGTTATCCTCTACGAGGCTACCCTCACGTTGCAGGCTATCAGTTGGATCCTTCTCACTACAACTGCGCTGAATAATAACCTCAGTAAGAATGAGCTTGCAGTGTCACAGTTAAAGAAGAATAGAAAATTTGGATATTACGCAACAGTGCTCTACACTTCGTGCGGGGTTGCCGCAATCTTTGTACCATTTCCAATCGCGATTATTACGCTTATCATTTGGATATTTTGGCTGGTATTTGGTTTGGGTATAAAAGAGGAGTGATCAGAGCCTCCTCAAGATTAATTATTAACTAATTCCAGATAAAGCACGTTTTCAGACATTACACGAAATGTACGATTATGAATGCAGAAATTATGAAGGCGCTGGAGCAGGTTCAGCGTATGCAAGAAGAAGTGGATAATGCCGAAAAATCGCTTGGCTCGCTCACGGCATCAGCCGAGTCAGGTGGAGGTATGGTGAAGGTGGTAGCAAATGGCTTTGGAGATCTTGTCTCGATCAAACTCGAAAAAGAAGTCGTTGACCCCGCCGATCCCGAGATGCTCGAAGATTTAATAATTGCTGCAACCAACTCTGCCATCGGCAAAGCCAGATCACAAGCAGAACAGAAGATGAATAGCGTCCGCGATAAGTACATGCCTGACCTTCCAGGTCTTACTTCGTAAATTACTACCTGATAGAATGCTCTATACTTCTCCAGCACTCGAGACGCTTATCGAACGACTTTCCTCGCTTCCGACGATTGGCAGGAAGACGGCTGCGCGTCTGGCGATTTACTTGCTCAAGCAACCTGAAGCTGAAGTGAGGTCGTTCGCTGAAGCACTTTATCACTTGAAAGAACGCGTTCGGAGCTGTAGCGTTTGTGGTAATATCACCGAAGAAGACCCGTGTCCGATCTGCCAGGATAAGCGTCGCGACCAATCAATGATCTGTGTCGTCGAAGAACCGAATGATGTTCTTGTGATCGAAAGGACGAATGAATTCAAAGGCCTCTATCATGTGCTTGGCGGTTCGCTCGCTCCGCTTGATGGCGTAGGTCCTGAGGATTTGCGCATTCGTGAATTATTATTGCGACTCTCTGAGGAAAAGGGTGTTCGTGAAATCATCTTAGCACTCGACCCAAATGTGGAAGGCGAGGCTACAGTGCTCTACCTTGCGAAATTATTACATCCGATTGTACCGCGGATTACCCGCATCGCACGAGGGATTCCTATCGGTAGTGATTTGGAATTCGTTGACGACGCAACGCTTGCTAAGGCGCTTGAAGGAAGGTTGCTTATTTAGATGAAAGATAAAACATGGTATGAAGATTGGTTCAGCGACGAGCACTACCTTGCGCTCTATCGTCACCGAGATACCGAAGAAGCGGGTGAAGTTCTCGATCTCATCGAGCGATCAACTGGGGTGACGAAGGAATCCGCGATTCTTGACCTTGCTTGCGGAGCCGGTAGATATTCGATTGCACTTGCCAAACGCGGTTATCAGCATATAACGGCAATTGATCTATCGCCAACGCTTATCGCTGAAGCAAAGCGCAACGCTGAGGTAGAAGGGGTGACGATAGATTTCATCCACGACGACATGCGCGACTTCGACGGAAGTTTTGATCTCATAGTGAATCTGTTTACCAGTTTCGGTTATTTCCAAACAGATGTGGAGAATTCTGATGTAATCACGCATATCAGCAAGCATCTCAATAGTGGCGGCAAGTTTGTTCTCGATTTTTTTAATGCGGAGTTTGTCGTAAACACGTTAAGTCCCTACGATGAAAAGCAACTGCGCTCGGGTGAACGAGTCGAATTGTATAGAAAAATAATAAATCATCGCGTCGAGAAGAGGATTATTATTCACTCGACCGGAAGCACGAAGGAGTACCATGAATCCGTACGCCTATTTGATTTAGATGACTTTGCGAATATGTTCGAGTCCAATGGACTAAGGGTAATTCATTGTTTCGGCGATTATGATGGGTCACCTTTCGAACAAGGGAGTTCTCCACGTCTATTTCTCGTTGCTCAAAAGAATGGGTAACTTCTCTATAAGGGGTGGTTCGTGGGTGAAGCTGAGACTGCGTCTCGTGATTGTGGTATTGGCAATAGTTTCAGTAGGCCTATGCTCCTGCGATTTATTTTCAACCCGCACTCCTGAGCCTCCTGATATTGGCTCTTCGTTTGTCTGGACACCTGCATCCATCCCGAGCACGCTCCTTGATAATCTAAAGCATACCCTGGAGTCGCTTGATGCGACAAATTATACGAAGTGTTTTCTGAATGCTAAAGATAGTGCCATTGGTGGAGAAAAGGTCTCATTTATGTTCGTACCGCGTGCTGGGATTGACGCCGCCTCTCGGAGTATTTTTGATTCATGGACAACTCAATCAGAAAATAATTTCATGTCCAAACTCCGTAGTGCTCTCGTAACAAATCCACGTTTGAGCGTGATCTTCTCGAATGCCATCTATAATCAATCCAGCTCAAATAACGCACGGATCAATTCAGACTATTTGATTGTCCTACCAACACAGAGTGGTTCTGCAATTCCTGATTCCCTGCGCGGCTCAATGATCTTACAAACCGAACTCGTGACTACGGAGCAATCAACGACGGAGTGGCGAGTAGTGAATTGGTCTGATTTTACATTCGTCGGAAGTAGTCTGAAAACATTCACCGATCTCAAAGTACAGCTGAGTTCGTGAAGAGTCATTGGTTATTCATCGGCGCGGTAATGCTCTGTGTTGCACTTTCATGCAACCCATTCTCTCCGCCAATTGATAACTCGCTTTCACAAAATAATTTTGGCGATCCGCACACGGTCTCAGGTTTTTTTGACGCGTTTCGCTCAGCGTATCAATTCAAGGATACCACATCGTACGGAAAACTTCTTGCCCCGAATTTTGTCTTTAGTTATCGTAACTATGATAGGGGATTTGATTTGGAGTGGGGACACGACGAAGAGATGCAATCTACCGCTTCACTCTTTAGTTCGGCTGAAGCAATCAATCTACTATGGGGCGATATACTCGACTCGAATGGCACCGACACAATTTATGACATCACGCGTGTGTTCTCATTGGATATTACCTTGAACCCAGGGGACATTTTGCACGTGGATGGACGAGCAATCTTTACGCTTAATCGGAAACAAGCAACTGACCCGTGGCAAGCTATCCGATGGCGCGATGAGTCGAATTTTTAGAGCTTCATTAATGGATATGAATTTCACACCGCTTCGTTTTGCAATCAAAAAAATCGGACTGATTGGTACAATCAACTTGGTTGCTGAAAAAATAATAAAAAAGCGAAGACTCCGCGCTTTATTACACTGCACGCCGTCGAGAGTCGTCCTGCTGGAATTAAGAGAAACAACTAAGAAGATTGAGTACAGTGATGAAGCAAAAACCACGATTATTGACCGAGCAGATGAAATACTTCGCGATGAGAATTATGTCTTCACTTTCATTTATCAACTCGGTGGCATCGCCGATCCATGGAATTATGATCCCTTAGAAAAAAAATATTGGCCGAAAAAACATTACGAAGAAACCGAACTTCAATCACCAGAAAATCCGAGTGATGTGAAGATTGTATGGGAGATTAATCGCTTTAAATACCTTCCTCTTCTTGCTGAAGCAGCTTTCGTGACAGGCGATAAAAAATATGCGGACGAAATCGAGAGACGAATCCTGTCATGGGTTGAAGATAACCCTTTTGGTAAAACAATTAATTGGTCAAGCCCACTCGAAATTGCGATTCGCGGAATTAGTTGGACTGTGTCGCTCAAAATTCTCGCACGTGCAGGATTCGAAATAGCAGCGAGTTCAAAGATTCAAGAATCACTTTGGCAACATGCGGCCGCGCTCAACGCCGGACTTTCGACTGATAAAATCGTGAAGACGAATCACTTGGTAGGTGAGTGTGCAGGGCTGTATATTCTGGCTTCATCATTTAATTTTCCTGAGGCGAAGACGTTCCGAGATCGTGCAAAGAAAATATTCGAGTCCTCAATACTTGAGCAAACATATCTTGATGGCGCAAGCAAAGAATCATCGGGATGGTATCATACATTCGTTACGGATTTTGCGGATGTGGTTTTGAGAATATCGCTTGCAAATGGTGATAGCTTTGGCTCAGAATTTTCTCAACGCTTCACGGAGATGGTTCGCTATCGAAATTCCGAGACACTTCCTGATGGCGACGCTCTGAAATATGGCGATTGCGATTTCGGCAAAGTAGTTAACCTCTCCTCAAAATGGAGAGATGTGATCTTTGGGACGAATTCTCTACTGCATTCAGAACGTGTAAATTATTTTGAGACTGCGGGTCATCTCACTGCTCGGTTAGACAAGAATTATCTCTTCGCTCGTGCGGGAGATTTTGGTTGGGGTGGTGATGGATTCTCATCTCATGCACACGATGATTTCCTCGCTCCCATCGTTGCTCTCGATGGAGTCAACATTCTCGTTGATCCAGGGACATTTGCCTACAACGGTGCAAAGGAAGAGCGAAACTTAGAACGCATTGCGCGGATGCATAATAGCATCAGCATTACTCCACTTGATGCTGGGTTTACCGAGCCTCAGCTTAAACCAAGTTTTGGTTGGCTGAAGACACGACCACCAGCGGAGCTTGACATTCTCAAAAATTCTCCTGATTCCATCGAAGCAAAGGGAGTTTTTGGAGAGTGGAAGGAGAGTCATGAAAGAATATTTTTACTTGCGACGACATCGTTCGCGATGGAAGATGCCATGCACTTTGACTCCGAGAAATTGGTGGAGTGGAATCTCCATTTTCATCCTCGGTGGAGGGCGGCTCTTACCGAGCCTTCGAAAATTTCACTCAGTGACTTTCGAGATAATCACTACGAGTTGATTATCTCAGGTATCGAAGTGCCGATTGAAATTTCTCGGTATGATTTTGCACCGGCATACCGTCAGAAATCAAAAGCATGGAAGATGCAAATGAGAGCAAAAGTGAAGACTGGGGAGAAATTACACGTTCGCTTTGTTCTTCAACGAACGATAACATCTACAACGTAAGCGATTCGATTTTTGGAACTACGCCAACACCTATCTACGGGCATCTGGGCTGCTGCCGATAAGGGATTGATTTTCCTCAATGGATTTACAATTCTGCTTGTCGTCATTGCGGGGTTACCTTCTCATGAGTGGGCTGCGTTTTCTCTTTTTCAATCTATTTTCCTAATTATCTGCGTTCTCTCAGATTCCATCTTCTTGCAGCCGATGGTGAAGTTCGCAAGCGAGCATCAAGCTGAAGTAGAAGAAATCTTGGCTGCGAGTTTTAATCTTTATACCTTGGTCATGATGACGAGTGGCATTCTCTTCGCCGCTTTTACATCAGCCACAGCCTCGCTCTTCGCAAGTCCGGAACTCGGCGTGATGCTTCCGTATTTGCCACTAATGCTCGGCTTGAATATTTTTCGGAATGTTGGTATTCGGTATTTGCAGATCACCTATCGCATCTCGGATATATTCTTCGTTGATCTTTCGTTCTTCGGTGCGATTACGCTACTCACAATTGCCTCGAATGCGCTTGGAAATTTTCATACCGCACTCGATTTTGTCGTCATCAATATCATTGGCGGAGCATTGTCGAGTGTCGTTGCAATAATCTATTCACGAAAAGCATTCGCAGCGATGCCGATATTGAAGGTGCCGAAAGATGAGTACAGAAAATTACTCGCATTCGCTAAGTATCAAGCTGGTACGTCTGCGCTACTCACCGTTCAGCAGTGGGCGGATGTGCTGATTGTTGGAGTATATGCACCGGCATACGTAGCGATGTACTCCGCAGCAAAAACACTTTACAGATTTTTTGACGCTGTGCGCGAAGGGGCTACATTACTTATTGTGCCTATCGCCTCGAAGTTACACACAAGTGGTGACAGTAAAAAGCTTTCGCTCTTAGTGGAGAAATTATTATTTTTAGGATTCGCAACGCTGATTCCGATTTCGCTTATTCTTGCACTCGGTTCTGATTTCATGATGGAGCTTTTCTATCACGGCAAATTTCCGGGCATTGGATCGGTTTTTCAAATTCTCATCCTCACCGGTTTTACACTCCCGCTCTCACTTGTTGCTGTGAATGTCTTGATCGGGACGGGCAGAGCGCGAGGATTATTCTTGTCAGTACTTGGCGGTACGCTTATTTTTTATACATTGGGAAGAATACTCACACCGCAAATGAATGCAACAGGCATGGCATTAGCGGTGTTGGTATCTACAACAGCTACAGGAATTTTTGCCTTCATCGCCATGCGCAAAGAACTCAGTATCACCACAGCCGGGATACTCAACAGCGTGCGGGGAAGGGAATAAAGAAAGAAGTTCATGGTCGTAAAGGCACTCAGTAAATTAAAACTCGAAAGTCGGCATCTCTTATTGTGTTACCTCACCGCTGTTCTTGTTCGACTTATCTTCGTTGGTATTTTTCCTGGCACTAATTATTTTGGAGGAGTTTCGGAGCGTTGCCTTGACGTTGCGAAAAATGTCGTTGATGGCAAGGGTTATGTATTCTATGTGAATGTTGCTCCTTTCGGTCAGCCCGACCATTTCGTCTATGAGCCATTCATTGATAAGCCGATTGGTTATCCGACTTTTCTTGCAGTTATTTTTTTTATTACAGGTTACTCGCCGATAGCAGCGCAAATTATTCAGCTTCTCTTGGTTTCGCTCGGAGTTATTGTGATTTACAAGTTAGTGCTACTCTTTGGGGTTGAGCGTAAGTATGCACTGTCGGCTGCAATGCTTGCTGCTCTGTGGCCTAATCATGCGCGCTTCGAAGTTACCTTGTTGCCTGAGGCAGTAATGCCTCTCTTACTGATTTCGAGTTGCTACTTGATCGTTCGTTCTATCAAAGCACTTCAGTCTGGTTCGTCGAGCAAACGAAGCAATTGGTCATTGTGGAGCGCTGGGCTAATCCTCGGACTCGGGGTACTCTCAAGGCCGGATATCATGTTCCTTCCGATTTTTATGTTCGCTGGAATCGCTCTGGTAGATGGATTGAAATTTACTTTCAAGATAATGCTACCAGTCTTTATTGTATTCTACGGAATTATCGGGCTTCATACGATTCGAAATTATTCTCTAACAAATGAGATTATACCGCTGGGTTATAGCAATGGCACAGTTTTGTGGCAAGGCATCAGTCAATTCGGCGACACACTTGGCACCGTTTATAGTGATTACCGCATCGCCCATCACGAAGGTTATCCGAGTATTCTCTATCCAAATGGAATTGCCCGTGATCGAAAAAGATTTACTGAAGCGGTTTCGATAATAAAAGAACATCCGTTATTTTATCTCTCCTTAATTCCGCGAAGAATACCGCTTCTACTTGTACCACGGGGTTTACTTGTTCAAGATAACCCACTTCCCCGAACTTCCGACAAGGAGGACTTTCCACAACATTTCGCAAAGGGATTTGCAAGTGAATTAACGGAATCTCCAGTTCGTGCTTCGGTTAAGATATTTTCTGCACTTTCTGGAGTACTACTTTTCATCAGTGCTTTGATAGGTTTTGTGAAATTCAGAAAATCAATTAAACTACTCTACCTGCCTGCGTTAATGTCAGTTTATTTTATTGCTGTCTTACTTCCCATTAACGCAGAAGCGAGATATTTCTTTCCCGCAGTAGTATTCCTTTTTCCTTTGGCGATCCTTGCTTTCAAGCAAAAAAAACTACAATCTCGACCTTTGAGCCTAACCAAATTGGCTAAAAACACCCAGAATTGAGTATTTCTGACTTTCATTGAATACTCCAAGCGGTGAAAGTGTTATATTTGTACCATGTCTATACAGGCACATATAGCCCAAAACGAAAGCGCCGGTGTACTTGAGTGCACGGGTTCGGTCGCACTTGCAAAACTCTTGCAGGCACTGAAGGTCGAGACTCGCGCTCGAATTGTTGGCGTAACTCCCGCAAATACTTCCGGTACGGTGACCATCGTACTCGCTGGTGGGTTAGCGGAGGTGCAGCACGCAACTGAACATCTGAGGACTGCTCAGGGTGTGAGTGGCGCGGTATTCTTCGTCCGTCCTGATCAAGAGGCAATGAGTTTGTTGTTGAAATCTCTCTTAATTGCTGAGGCCGAAAAACCAACTATCGCTGAGCCAAGAGTACGAGCGATTGAAGATTTGCATATCTCTGATATTGAGTCTTGGAATGTTCATGAGATTCGGAGATACGCGAGAAGTATTGGTTCCTTCCCAATTAAAGGTCGCGAAATTTCGAAAGCTACTCGTAGCGAGCTTTTGAGTCTGTTACAAATGAACGGAAATATTTTTCCTGAGTCATCATCGCCTCGCGCATATCCAGCACCAAGTGAACTCCAGAGGGTGAATTAGTATTTGATTCTCAGTTTGCGTACACCAGTTTTTTTTCGTAGTATATTGTTGGTGCTAATAGAGGCACCTATACTATGCGAGGAACAACATTAGAAATTCAGAACCGATTCGAAACAACGAGTCGTGAGACATTCGATGATGGTTGGGAAACAGTCGGAGAAGAACTACCAGTAATTCAGACACAATTTTTAAACGATCACGCGAGGTCTATTCTCTTCAAGAATGATAGTCCCGATATTGGGATGGACTATTCGCTCAATATGTACCGTGGCTGTGAGCACGGATGCTCCTACTGCCGAGCGCGGCCGTATCATGAGTATCTCGGATTTAATGCAGGCATAGACTTCGAGTCGAAGATCATGGTGAAGCATGACGCTCCAAAACTTCTCCGAAAAGCATTTGAAGATCATAAGTGGAAGCCACAGAGCATTATGATGAGCGGGAATACTGATTGTTATCAACCTGCTGAAAGAAAGTATAAGCTCACCAGGCAATTGCTCGAAGTATTCCTTGAGTACCGAAATCCAGTAAGCATTCTGACAAAGAATGCGCTTGTCCTCCGTGATCTTGATTTACTCAAAGAGTTAGCGTCAATGAATTTGGTGAGTACACTGCTTTCGATCACCTCGTTAGATCCATTGCTCAGATCAAAGTTAGAACCGCGAACCTCGACAGCAAGAATGAAATTGAAAGCGATGGAAGAACTCAGTAAAGCGGGTATTCCCACAGGCGTGATGGTGGGTCCGATCATTCCTGGACTCAATGATAACGAAGTCCCAGATATTTTAAAGCGTTCAAGCGAAGCCGGTGCTACGCGGGTAGCCCATACGATCTTAAGATTGCCGCAAGCAGTGTTACCTGTTTTCACTGACTGGCTTGAGAAAAGTTTTCCTGAAAAATCAAAACGTGTATTAGCTCGGATTATGATGATCCGCGATGGCAAAATGAACGATGCGAATTTTGGTACACGCATGACTGGCACTGGTGCATACTCCGATTTTATGCACAATCTGGTTCATGTGCTCAGTGAAAAATATAATATGAATCAACCGCGCCAGCCTTTGAGGACAGATCTTTTTCAACGACCTGGAGAGCTTGATTTTCGATAAAATATTCTGCGATTTCCGTGAAGAGATGGCACCATTCCGAAATAATTTTGTATGTAACATGACGCTCTGACAAAAAAAAATACAACGATTTGAAAAAATTACTTCATTCCGATCTCGCTGAGATTAGGCTATCAGAAACAGATGCCGCTTCGGAGACGGGGCGTTTCCCCGTGACCGCAATTTTGGAAAATATTCGTAGTATGTACAATGTTGGTTCGATTTTCCGAACCTCGGATGGCGCACGTATTGAGGCAATATATACAGTCGGATACACCCCACATCCGCCACGGAAGGAAATCGAGAAAACAGCCTTGGATGCGACAAGGACTGTCCCGACGAAACACTTCGCATCTGTCACCGAAGCGATTGAGGCGTGCAGTAGTCGCGGAATGAAAATTGCGGCTCTTGAAGTTGCGACCAATAGTAAATCAGTTTTCGACATTGTTGCTACCGACTTTCCGATGGCGTTGGTAGTTGGGAATGAAATTACAGGTGTCAGTGAGGAAGCTATGTCGAGGTGCGACTTCAGCATCGAAATCCCAATGTTCGGCGCCAAACACTCTCTTAATGTAGCTGTTGCTTATGGTATCGCAATTTTTGAGTGCCGCAGGGTGTCGCGTTAAGACAGAGGTGTTGTATAAAAAAGCTATAGTAAAAGCGCATATTATAGCTTTTTCGGCAAGCATCTTTCCACAATATCAAGAAAAGTCAAAAAAGGCTTGTTTTTGGGCAGGAAATGCCGTATATTCGTAGTGAAGAGTTTCAGATTTTATTATTAACCTAAACAACTAAGGAGAAACGATGGAAAGATTTAATGAACTTCAAGCCCTCGTAGCAAGCTTCGAAAGTGATTTCGATAAGTTCTACGTAAAAGGGAACAAGTCTGCTGGTACTCGCGTACGTAAGGCGATGAACGAACTTAAGAAAAAAGCTCAGGAGATTCGTCTGGAAGTACAGGCGATGAAGACTGATGCAAAACCCACTGCTTAAGAGGCGCTAATCCCCAAAGCTCCTTTGTTTTATGTTGTGTCTTTGTGGACTATGGCAGGCCTCCGTTTCAGGAGTCCTGCTTTTTTTTATTTGCGTCTTCCTAGAATTTTATTTGCCGCCACTTCCCAAAGAAAACTTTCGAAGATCGGGCCCGAAAGTGATTCTTCATAGTCCATCCGTTCGGGATGCCATTGAACGGCTAAAAAATATGGCTTCGCCGATTGATCATTCCACTCAATTGCCTCGATAACTCCATCCGCAGCAGATTTCGCCGAAGAGATAAGTCCGGGTGCTAATTGATCTATCGCCTGATGATGAGAACTTGCGACGCTTGATTCCGAGGTACATGTAATTTTACGCAGGAGCTTCCCCGGCTCGGTTATTACGTCGTGCCTGAGATCAGTCTGATGTATTTTCGAGTGCGATAATTTTCCTGCATGTACTAGATCAGCGATGAGCGTACCTCCGTGATAGACATTGAGTAGTTGCAATCCTCTGCATATTCCGAGAGTCGGCAAGTTTCTCTTCTCGACGGCGGCTGCGATCTGGAATTCAATTTCATCTCGGTCATTCTCGATATGTGGGCAGAGAAACGCTAATTCTGGTTTTCCGTAGCGATCAGGGTTGACATCCGCACCACCTGTGAAGACGATTCCGTCAATCGACTCAACAAGGCTTATCTCCTCGGAAAGGTCGCGAATCAGGATTTCATGCTCAAGATTATTTCCAGCATGTACGAGCGCATCTGTGTACTTTTGGTAGTGCGGGTCGTTCTTCTTAATGAAACTAAGTCCGATTAGTAATGTCATTTTCTGAAAAGTGTTTTAATCCTTGAGAATAGCTGTCCCTCTGGGTCTGCTAAATGGATGCTCGAATGCACTACCCCGATTGGCAAGAGCTTCTTTGTTGAAGTATTGATTTTTACTAGGACCAGGAGCTTTACCGCATCCTTTGTCGTCGTGAGAATCAATTCGCAATGATTTGCATTGGCGAACTCATAAATTTTTTCAAGCAGTGCGAAATCATAATGCACATGATCGACAAGTCTATACGGAACAGACTCAGGCGAATAATATTGAACGGATTTTTCAAAATGCAACGGGTTACCGATGCCTGAAAGTATTAGTACTTTTTTTTCTTTCAGTTCTGTCGGAAGTAATTCTATCGTCGTACCTCCACTGTAAACTTGAATCGAATCAATCTGTTGATTGGCGGCAATTGTTGTTTTTTGGAAATCAATGAGTTGAGGTGAGGCGTCGGTCTTATTTGTTAGCACGACAATATCAGCATCCCGGAGAGCAGATTGACTCTCTCTGCCTTTGCCGAACGGGAGAACGTTTGGTATCGGCTTGGAAGCGTCAATGACTACGATATTTAAATCCCGTTTCAGTCGCTGATGCTGAAATCCATCATCGAGAAGAATTATTTCCGCTCCTAACTCTTGCGCCTTTTTTGCGCCTCGAATCCGATCTTCATCGCAGACGACAATAGAGTTTGGTAATTCCTGGGTGTAGAGTTGCGCTTCGTCACCGCTAGCATTCACATCTTCAAGAATTCTGCGTCCGTCGCTCACAACCAGTAGTCCAGATGTTTTACGCTTATATCCACGTAACACAACTCCAACTTCTTTATTGAGTACCTTGTTGCAGTGATTGGCAATTAAAAGGGTTAAAGGCGTTTTTCCAGTGCCGCCTACGGTTAAATTGCCGATGGATATTACAGGGATACCAATACGAGTAGAGCTAAGAGCATTTTGCCGATAGAGCATTCGTCGCAATTGTATTGCGTAAGCGTATGGATTAAAATAATCGGCGAAATTCATCCGTAGGTTATTCGTTATGATTTGCCTGAAATGGTTGCGACATCATTTCTAAGAATGCTTTCTGCTGGTCTCCACTTTCTGGTACATTCGAAGTTTCAATCTGTGAGACCACAACCGTAACTTTCGTAAACGGGTAGGGAATCTCGAATTGATCCCAGCTTTTTTTCAATCGCAATGCAGTATGGTATTCTATCGTTAAGAAATAAAGTGGTAGTGTAGTTTCACAAGAGGCGATGAATATACCTCGCTTAAAAATTTCTTTTGGTCCGCGGGGTCCATCAGGTGTGACCACAATGTGGTTCGCGTATTTATTTCTAACTGCTTCAATCGCCTCATCCAGTGCCTCCTTGCCCGATGAAGAACTCGAACCTCTGACAACGCGATAGCCCCAATAGTTTAGTACCGAGTTTAAGTAACCCCCATCCTTGCTCTTGCTTACCAATGCTACTGAACTTTCGCGTGAAATCCACCAACCTGCTAACATCTTGGAATGCCAGAATGCAATTACTGCGCGTTCAGGCAAGTTTTCGCCAATGACTTTAATCCGCAGCGTGCGGATAAGCATCGTGAGAAAAAAAGGTAATATCTTACTGAACATCACCTAAGAGAATTTCAGCAACTCGCAATGATGGCGAGCCATCAGGAGATTGCAATATATTTGTTATCTGTTTCAACTCAGTCGAAAACGTCGATGCATTCATCAGTACACTGTCTAATGCTGTAACGATGTTTGCTTGTTGAAAATCATCTTGTATGAGTTCGGGATAGAGCTTTCGCCCCAAAACGATATTTGCTAAACCGATAAAAGGTAATTTTATTAGCCTCTTGGCAATCTGATATGTGAGTACGCTCGTCTTATAACAGATGACGCCAGGTAAACCCATCAAGGCGGCTTCGAGCGTTGTTGTACCACTCTTGAGTATTCCCAAGTCCGCGTGAAACATTAACTCGTGGACATCACCTGCTGATCTGAAATGGTTGATAGAGGGGAAGGGCGAGTATTTATCTGCGGCGACGGATTCTGATTCCACAAATACTGGTTGGAAGTTATGCTTCTTGCAAAATATTATGGCGGCATTGCACATCGTCTCTTGATGTCTTCGCACTTCCTCATTTCTACTGCCAGGAAAAATTGCGAGCCACTGCTTAGATGCATCGAGTCCGTGTATGAGCCCAAATGCTTCTCGAGATGAAAAAGTATTTCTCTCTTGCTCAATAATCTCGAGTAAGGGGTGTCCCACGAAGTATGTATGTGCCAGTCCTGCATCGAGGTAGAGCTTTGCCTCGAATGGAAAAATAACAACCATCTCACTAACCGATGCAACAATTTTTTTTATTCTTGATGATTTCCACGCCCAGACTTGCGGGCTAACATAGAATACCACTCTGATACCACGTTTCTTTGCTTCCCTTGCAAGTGGAAGGTTGAATCCAGGATAGTCCACAAGAAAGAGCACATCAGGACGAGTGGCAGGAGAGTCGAGTAGATTAACCATCTCACGGAGAACTCGTTTAAAGAAAAAATACCGAGATGCAACTTCCGCGAACCCCACTACGGACATTTCGTCAGCGTGGTGGTAGCAGCGCACACCGAGAGCCTTGCAGTGGTTGCCGCCTATGCCATATAGATCGGTTGTTACGCCTTTTGAATTGCAATGATTTTTTACCTCAGCGAGTGCTCTCGCTGCGAGACGATCACCTGACTCCTCTCCGGCAACCACCAGAATACGTATGTTATTCTTAGCTGACAAGTCGCTTCAAGTATTGACCTGTGTATGAGCCGCGGACTTTTGAAACGTCTTCTGGAGTACCGACAGCAATGACCTCACCACCCTCGTCACCTGCGCCCGGACCTAAGTCAATAACCCAATCCGCGCACTTGATTACTTCGAGGTTATGTTCAATGACGATCACAGTGTTTCCCGCATCTACAAGTGCGTTCAACGCCTGGAGCAATTTTGCGACATCATCGAAGTGTAAGCCAGTAGTTGGCTCGTCAAAAATAAAGAGGGTATTATCACTGTGATATTCTGTTAGGTGCGACGCAAGTTTTACGCGCTGGGCTTCGCCTCCACTTAATGTATTTGCTGGTTGTCCGACCTTCATATACCCCAAACCAACATCGCAGAGTCGTTGTAAGCGAGAGGTAATCTTCGGATATGTATCAAAAAATCTCACTGCCTCCTGAATTGTCATATTCAAGACATCATGGATATTTTTATCGTTAATCTTCGCTTCCAAAACTTCTTGCTTGTATCTTGTGCCGTTACATGTTTCGCAGAGGATGTACATGTCAGCAAGGAATTGCATCTCGACTTTTACATATCCTTCGCCTTGACATGTTTCGCATCTCCCGCCGGGAATGTTAAAGGAAAAAAATCCTGCTGTCCACTCACGCTGTTTTGCAAAAACAGTTTTTGAAAATGCGTCACGGATATGATCGAACGCATTTACATACGTTGCGGGGTTGGAGCGAGGAGTTCTGCCAATCGGAGTTTGGTCAATGAGTTCGATATTTCCAACAAACTCCTCACCTCGCATCGAGCTATGGGCTCCAATATCTGATACAGGTTCGCCCTTGAGTTTTCGTAAGCCCGCATACAATACATCATGGACCAGCGATGATTTTCCAGAGCCTGATACGCCGGATACGGCAACGAGCACCCCGATCGGGAATTTGACATCAATCGCTTTCAAATTATTTTCACTTGCTCCTGTAATGGCAATTGCAAGTTTCGGATTTACTCGGCGACGCTTTTTGGGTATTGGGATACTTTTTCTTCCTGCTAGGTACCCACCAGTGAGGGAAGTTGTTGGCTTGGTAGAAATGAGATCGTTTACCTTGCCTTCAAAAACAATTTCGCCTCCAAGTTCGCCTGCGAATGGGCCGAAGTCAACTAAATGATCAGCGGCGCGGATGATTTCTTCATCGTGCTCAACGACGACAACGGAATTTCCGAGATCGCGCACGCGCTTCAGAATGCCTAATAATTTTTCGGTATCTTTTTGGTGTAACCCAATACTTGGCTCGTCAAGCACATAGAGAGTCCCGGTGAGTGCACCACCGAGAGAGCTTGCCAATTGAATGCGTTGGGATTCTCCTCCTGAAAGGGAATTCGATAGCCGCTCAAGCGTGAGATAACCTAATCCTACATCATCGAGATAGCGGAGTCGTTTTTGAATTTCAAGAATCAAACGATCTGCGATGGTATGCTGAAATTCGCTGAGGGTGATAGTATCGAAGTGTTCGCGTGCATGCTTAATTGTATTCTTGACAATATCAAAAATGGTTAAACCGGCGACTTTCACATTCATAGCTGATTGCCGAAGTCGAGAGCCGTGACACTTCGAGCAAGTTGTATATCCGCGATACCTCGATAGCAATACACGATAATGAACCTTGTATGTTTTTGTCTCTAATTCACGAAAGAAATCTGAGAGTCCTTTGAATTCTTTACCATAACCGTCCCAAATAATTTGTTTTTCTTCGTCGGTAAGTATTGCATAAGGCACATCCATGCGAAGATCTGCTCGCTTTGCAATGGAGGCAAGCTCACGCTGATAAGATGAGAACTTCGGTCCTGTCCAACAAGCAATAGCCCCTTGATTGAGTGTTAGTGATTTATTTGGGATTACAAGATTCATATCAATCCCAACGGATCTGCCAAATCCCTCACACTCAGGGCAAGCACCGAAAGGACTATTGAATGCAAAGAGTCGAGGTTCGGGTTCTTCGTAGGGAATTCTATCAAGTGCACACTCGAACCGATTACTGTAAGGCGATTCGGTGGTAGAGCCATCACCATTCAGCTTTGCAATAATCACATTCCCGCTCCCATCGCGGAATGCCGTTTCGAGCGAGTCAACAAGTCTTGACCTCGAAGCCTCATCAGCATTATGCCATATAAGTCTATCAACTAAAATCCGCACTTCCGACGGAGTTATCTTCTGAGGAGATTCTTCTGATAACTCGAAGATATTATCCCTATTCGAGAGGACAATTCTAAAAAAACCTTGTCCGCGAAGATTGCTCCATTCGTCTTCGAGAGAATGGTCTTCGTGACGTTGCATTGGAAAGAGCACATAAAACTTATCCCCCTCCTCCAAACTCTCTTGTAATGCTTCGACGATACTTAAGGGTGTGTCTTTCCGAACGACAGTCCCGCATTTGGAGCAATAGGTAATCCCTATCCGTGCATAGAGGACACGAAGATAATCATAGATTTCCGTTTGTGTACCAACCGTGGATCGTGGATTCCGAATGAGAGTTTTTTGTTCGATTGCTACGGCGGGGCTGATGCCCGTCAGTGAATCAACATCGGGCTTCTGCATCCGCTCCAAAAATTGCCGTGCATAGACGGAAAGACTTTCGACATAGCGTCGTTGACCTTCGGCATACAGCGTATCGAATGCAAGCGATGATTTTCCGGAACCACTAACGCCAGTAAAGACGACCAATTTATTACGTGGCAAATCGAGTGACACATTTTTCAGATTGTGTACTCGCGCGCCGCGAATCGAAATTGGCCTCGTTGCCGATGGGAGAATATGTGGTCCGTCTTTTGGCAAAATTAGTGTTGAATCGATTCAAATCCGCCGGCGTCACCGACATTTGTAAATCGCTCGACATGTGAGCGAATTTCGGCGAGATCAAAAAAATGTTTTCCCGCTGCGTTACGGATCTCACGAGCAACAGTATCTTGGGTTGAGGCAATAATCACTCGTTTCCCGTAGCTACGAAGTAACTCCACAGCACGCTCGAAGTCGCCGTCCCCGGTTACAAGAACTGCGGTATCATATTGTGCCATCGTTGTAAAGAGGTCAATCGCCATCTCAAGATCAAGATTTGCCTTCCGTGTCAATTCGCCGGATAATTCATCGCGGAAGTATTTGATGCTCTTCACGCGCACGGTATAGCCGGCGTGATTGAGGTAGCCATAAAATCGTTGCTCCCGAGGATCCGGGGGCATTTTCTGGGAGGCGTACCAGAACGCGTCACCAATCACTGCGCCTTGGGTAAAATACTCCAAAAGTTTTCGAGGGTCAAAAAACCAGCCGAGTGAACGCTGTGCGTAGTATGCGTTCTCGCCATCAACAAATACTGAAGTACGATTTGATGATTGCTGAAAAAGAGGGTGAATATTTGTCTCCATCAATTAAAGTAAACGACAATCAATTGTGATATTTTGAACATTTAGCCAATTGTGGCTAAACGAATGTAGAATCATATCATTCTTAAACCAGAATCCGCATCAAATAAATGCACATCCGAGACATTCAAATGGAAGAATACGTCTTCGCCGATTTGATAGGAGATAGAATCTTGAGGCTGTGGTGAGCTTGCTGATAGCTTGCCATCGGTGCTCAGTCCGGAATCTATATAAAAGTTCATTGAACTGCCGAGCCGCTCAACTAATGTCAATGTGCCGAGAATATCTGATGGGGAGTTCGATGAATGCGAAATAGAAAAATGTTCCGGTCGAATGCCAACGATTACCTTTTTGCCATTTGGAAGATTGTGATTAAGAGGAAGCTTGTATTCGCCTGAAACAAAATAGCAAATACCATCGCGCGTTGTAATCGTGCCGTTAAGCATGTTCATCGGAGGCGAACCTAAGAATCGCGCAACGAACAATGAACGTGGGTGTGCATAAGTATCCTGCGGAGTTCCGAACTGCTCAATGCTACCGTTGTTGAGTACAACAATTTTGTCTCCCATCGTCATCGCTTCTGTCTGATCGTGGGTAACATAGACCATTGTTGCACCGAGCTGGCGTTGCAATCTTTTTAACTCAGCACGCATTTCAGTGCGGAGTGCGGCATCGAGGTTCGAGAGTGGTTCATCGAACAAAAAAATCTGAGGCTTCCTGACAATAGCCCTACCTACTGCAACGCGTTGTCTCTCGCCTCCTGATAGCTCTTTCGGTTTACGACCCAGTAAGTGCGAAATTGACAAAAGCTCCGCAGCCTTGGCTACTTCTTGTTTGATAATTTCTTTGGATGTCTTTCTAATTTCTAGTGGAAATCCGATATTCTCTGCGACGCTCAGATGTGGGTATAGTGCATAATTTTGGAAGACCATTGCAACGTCACGGTCTTTCGGTGCGACATCGTTGACTCGTTTTCCTTTAATGAAAATATCTCCGCCCGTCGCTTCTTCTAAGCCAGCAATCATTCGGAGTGTCGTGGACTTTCCACATCCACTTGGACCGACGAGCACAATAAATTCACCTTCCTCCGCGGTGAATGATATGCCTTTAACTGCATCGCTGTTATTCGCGTAGCGCTTTTCAAGTGATCGGAGTTCGAGATGAGGCATTACAACTGTTCCAATTTAATTCTGAATGTCGTCCCTTTTCCAACATTCGATTCTTTCACAAATAATTTTCCGTGATGATACTCTTCGATAATTCTCTTCGCAAGCGGAAGCCCCAAGCCCCAGCCTCTGGACTTTGTACTAAAGCCAGGTCGGAAAATATCTTTCTTTAATCTGCCTTCCATGCCTTTGCCAGTATCGGTCACATCTACGATGAGGGATTTCGACTTTTCATTGTAGTTAATTTCAACACTGATGCTTCCTTCTGCGCTCTCAATTGCTTCGGCAGCATTCTTGATGAGGTTTTCCATTACCCATTCAAATAATTCGCGATTTATTTTCATGATGATCTCGTCCTTATTCGAGTCAAGAGAAAAAGTGATATGCCTGCCGAGTCGGGGCATCCGATCTTCAAGGTAACCAAGCACACCCGATATGACGGTCACAACATTTTGGTCTTTCAAGTCGGGGACAGATCCAATTTTAGAAAACCTGATAGCAATGCGATTCAACCTCTCGATGTCCTTGGTAATTTCACCTGCGATTGAAATGACTTCGCGCGAATCGTCCGATTTTAACCGGAGCATTTCTGCCCATGCTAGCAGGCTTGATAAGGGCGTACCCAACTGATGGGCAGTTTCCTTGGACATCCCAACCCAAATGTTGGATTGCTCACTTCGCTTGAGATACGCAAAGCTGAGATAACCGATTACGACTACGACAATGCCGAGCAGTAGTTGAATAAAAGGAAGCTCCTCTATCTTTGATAAAATTTTGCTATCACCGAAGTGTACATAATTTGTCGGAGTTTCTTTACCCGTTTTCGGATCTTTATAGGTGATGCGAATTGGTTTATAGATCTTGTCCATCCGCCTGATTTCCGCTTTGAGGAATGCAAATCTCTGCTTCGGAGATTGCGTGGAATCGTATGGAATATTGATATTAAAATTTTTCGACTGAATGCTGTCAACAGTTGGTACGTCATCACCATCGGTAATGATCATCGGAAGGTTCGATGTACGGGTATATTTAACGACTTCGAGGTAGAGCAATGCATCAAAATCTTCGTCATTATGAAAGTGATTCAGTGCTTCGCCTAAGAGGAGAGCAATACGTTGTTCGCGTTCTTTGAGTTGCTCGACGAGTTGGTGGGAGTATATCAGAATCCCGATCACACTTATCACGGAGGCGATAAGTAATCCGATCTTGATATTTGCCGAGCGGGGTAGTCGTGTAACTCTTTTTGAGCGCATAAGAGAAGTGCACTATGTTAACGACAAAAGTGTAATGCTGGTTGCCTACCCGGAGAGAGTAGCCAAGCAGGAAGCAGTCGAGACTGGAGCGATTTATCGCTTCTTCTTCACTACTTTCTTGGCAGTCTTCGTCTTTGGTTTTGGTGCAACCTTCTTTTTTACAGCTTTGGGAGCACTCTTTGCAACTGGTTTTGCTTTCGCTTTTGGTTTTGGTTTTACAGATTTTTTTGTAGCTGAAGCTTTTGCCGATTTTGCTGGCGCTTTCTTCGAAGCCGGTTTATCACCAAGTTTGTGGAGTTCTCTTTCGGTTTCGGCAAGTTCTTTCTTAGAGACTTTCTTCCTGCCACCGAAAAGCTCCTGCTCCTCACGAGCGTCTCGTTCTTCTGGCGTTTCGGAGCGTAATGATTCGAGGATTTCCAGTTCGTCAGCAGTTGGCGGAGTCGGAAGGCGTTTCTGAATCGTCCGTGGGATGAGCGGTTCAGATATTATTTTCGTAACTGTCGTGAGTAATTTCCCACCAGAGAGCGCCGCGTTTGGATCAACGATGAGATCAATAAATCTTTTACGAGGAATGGGCTTTAGGATGTGAACGCCTTTCTTCGTGAATTCCAGCAAGAACTGGCATTCAGCTCCGTCGCTCTTTGCGAACATCGCCGTGTATGTCCCGTAGGGAAGGTAGGGGACTTTGAGTACTGACTTCGCAGTGCCGAATGATGGCATCATCATTCGCGTAGCTGTCATGCCAAGTACGCGGAAGATGATCATACCCGGCTCGAGTTTATATCGAACGGCTATTTCATATCGAAAACTTGAAAACTCTTTTGCCGTCTCAAAGCTAAACGTTGTATATTCCATTCCTGAAATTTCGTCGAACGCCTTGTTGATCACGCAGCGATACTCAACTTCTTTAACTGGTGGTAGTGGCTCCATCGTATTTATTTAAACAAAAATCAATTAGTCGGTAGGCTCGTAAGAACTACCTCGGTCAAATTTACGAATTTTTCAGTCGATCTGAAATTTTTTCGAGTAGGACTCTCTCTTGCGTGCCTGTACTCATGTCCTTTAATGTAATTTCTCTAGCAGCAAGCTCCTCAGATCCTAGTATTAGAACAAAGCGAGTTCCCAGTTTATCAGCCTCGCGCATCTGAGCCTTCATAGAACGGTCTAATAGGTCATAAATCACGCTGATCTTGGACTTTTTGAGTTCAGAGGCAACTGAAACCCCCACTTCTCTCCCTGCTTTTTCCGCAATTACAATGTAGACATCCGGTGTGGGTCGCTTAATCTCGCCGTTCCTTAGCTTTGACAAAACAATGACAAGACGCTCAACCCCCGAGGCAAATCCCACCGCAGGAGTAGGCGGACCGCCAAGTTTTTCGATGAGACTATCATATCTTCCCCCACCACAGAGCGCATCCTGTGAGCCGAGATCAGTGGATGTTAGCTCAAATACTGTTCGGCTATAATAATCAAGACCTCGAACGAGATATGGCGAGATTGTAAAAGAGATTTCAGCTGAGGTGAGCAGAGATTGTAATTCAGCAAAATGTTTTGCATCTTCGCCGCTCAAATATGATGTGATTTGCGGCGCACGTTCCACGATATTCATATCCCCAGGATTTTTTGAATCCAGAATGCGGAGCGGGTTTGTAGCCAACCTGCGCTGACTATCGTCGGAGAGATCACTCAGGTTTGCTTCGAGATATTTTACAAGCTCTTGCTTCCACAGTTCTCTCGAATCCTGCGAGCCAAGAGTATTGAGCTTCAAATTAAAATTTGCAAAACCCAGCTTTTGATACACAGCTAAAGCGAATGCAATCACCTGCATATCTGCAAGCGGGGAAGCCGCACCGAGAACTTCGACTCCGAATTGGTGAAACTGTCGCTGACGACCCATCTGCGGTCGTTCGTAGCGGAACATTGGGGCGGAGTTGTAATACAGTCGGGAGCACGAAGCCTGTTTGGTAACGAGGTTATGCTCAAGAGCTGCACGGACAACGGCTGCGGTTAATTCTGGTCGGAGTGCCATCTGTTCGCCGCCTTTATCACTGAAGAGATACATCTCTTTGGATACGATGTCGCTTTCCTCACCAACAGATCTTTGGAAGAGTGAGGACTGTTCAAAGATTGGGGTTCTGATTTCTTCGTAACCGAAGAGCGTGGCAACATCATCAACGCAACGCTCTATTTCTTTCCAGAGGAAGGACTCTGGCGGAAGAATGTCCTTCGTGCCACGCGGTGCCCTGATGAGTTCTGGCATTAGTCTGAAATCCTCTCTTCCTCACGCGTAAAAATCTCAAGAATCTGCTCGGCAGTTGTAGCCTCTGTCAAGGCAGTGCGTGCCGAATCGGAGTTCATTACTTTAGAGGCCCGGGATAACAATTTCAGGCGTGAGCCTACATCGCTATCACGACTAACGAGTAGGAGTATCAAGCGGACAGGTTCATTGTCCAAAGCGGCGTAGTCCACAGGCTCGGAGGTTGTTGCGAATGCCAAGACGATATCGCTCACGGAATCAGTCTTGCCGTGAGGTATGGCAAATCCTTTGCCAACTCCAGTGGACATAATTCTTTCGCGTTCAAAAATTGCCGCGCGAACTTTTTCTTTATCCAACACGTGGGGATTGGTTGCGGCGAGGTCAACCATCTTCGATAAAAGTTCTTCCTTCGAATTGGCAGTGACCCCAACTGCTATATTCTCTGGCTTTAAATAATGGACAAGGTTCATGTTTTCTCAGATTTAATCTACAAATTTACGAAATGGCGGTGTGCTTTATACGATTTGCTCCGAATTTGCACTTCTTGGTACAGCACCACGACTCATACGCAAAAGGTAGAATCGTGATACGCGATGAATCAATCCCGTAAATTTGTACCGAGATGATTATTGTAGGTGTAGATCCAGGGACGTTGGTGACTGGTTACGGCGTGATAGAGGTTG
>JBAWZA010000003.1:0-179678 GCA_037143335.1 bacterium
ATGGCATCGCTCACAGGCATTGAAGCAACACGGCCTGTTCGTTTGACGACATCGCCTTCCTTCACGAGTGTTTCATCACCGAAGAGTACAGCGCCGACGTTATCCTCTTCGAGGTTCAACGCCATGCCAAATACTTTATTCGGGAATTCGATCAACTCCCCAGCCATCACCTTCGAGAGGCCATAAACTCGCGCAACACCATCGCCGACTTGGAGCACGGTACCGACATCATAAACATCTATCGCGTTCTCGAAACCTGTAAGCTGTTGGCGTAAAATCGCACTTACTTCATCTGGGCGTACTACTGACATAATGCTTATCTGAAATTAAATCTAAAAATTTAGTCTGGCTTCTTAAAAGCAATCATTTCGCATGTAACGATCACTAATCCAAGTCCACCAGGTCCGATGGTTCTGTACACGGTCTTGACAATCCCGCGTCCTGGTGCGAAATACTTACGCATATCAGAATACTGGGTCTGCGTAAGTGTAATCAAAACGTGCTCAAATTTTCCAATCGGCGTCAAAAGCGAATCTCCGATACCCGCAATCATTGTTACAATTGTATCTGTCGAATTTTCATGCCACGCTGTCCGTATTTGTAACGGAGAGACAAGAAAGATTCGGTTCTCACCATGAGTAACAGAGTTATTGAACACCGTCATTGCAATTGAATCATCAACATAATAGGAAGATTCAAATGTAACCCCTGTGCCAGTGCTCCGATATGAAGAATCGGCAGTTATCAAAAGAGGTAGTCCTTGCAGAGAATACTTCGCTGTGTCTCTTACGACTGAATGCCCATAGATCGTATCCTCCCGAACAATATGATTTGATGTATCAATCAATCGCTGAATCGTGCGTAGTGTCCACTCTGCACCGATGCGGGTCGGAAAAAAATAATTTTTCACCGTTCCAGCAGCACCGGAAAAAGTCGGATGAAGCAGAGTTTTCGGTGCGGCAATTACTGCTTTCTTATTCTTAGACTTTTTCTTCGAAGCTACCTTCAAATTCACTTTGAGTGAATCGAGTGGCTTCTTCTTCGTCGCCTTAACCTTCAAAGCCTTCAGAGTTTTGACCGTCTGCGTAGATGTCGAGTCCGTTGCAGATAGACGTGCCCCGAAAAAAAGTAGCAGAGCAAAAACCAGAGTGGTGAATGCTGCTTTCCGGGTCATCAATTCACCCTCGCTTTCGCTGATTGTTTTAGCTCCTCACGTAAATTTTCGAGTTGGTGCTCAAGGCTTGCATCAATGAGTGTATCGCCTACTTTCGCAACAAAACCACCACGTAGTTTGGGATCAACTGCAAACGAGGCACGAACCTTCATTGATGATATTTTTACAAGCCGTGCAACGATCTCATTCTTAGCCTTCTCATCTAAGGTATGCGCACTGGTTATCAGCGCTGGTACGGTGCCTGTCTTAATATCAAGTAACTTCAAGAATTCTACCGTTGTGGCTTCGAGCACATTCGCTCTACCTTTTTTTACCAGAAGATCGGTAAAAATCATCACATCTTTACTGACATGTGGCTCAAATACTCCATGCAGTACTTTCCGTTTTACCTCAGGATGGATAACTGGAGTATGAAGGAGTGAACGAAGTTCGTGGACAGCATGGATGGCATCGGCGATTACCTTCATATCACGTGAGATTTCGTCAACGGAATTCTTCTCGTTGGCGATATCCATCAAAGCTTGTGCGTACCGAAGAGCAATGCGTTCGTCCATGAGGGGAAAGTATTCTTAATTAGATTGCGTTGGCAACTCTGCGATGAATTTCTCGACGACCTTGCGATGCTTCTCATCGTTCATTGACTCGTCGATCAATTTGCCCGCTGCAGCTATTGCAATATCAGCGGCTTCATTCCGAAGTTGCGCGATTGCGGTTAGGGTATCACGCTCGATCTGCGCTTTCGCTTGGTCGAGCATTTTCTTCGCATCCTCTTGGGCTTTGGCTGCTAACTCGGTGCGCATACGTTCAGCGTACTCTTTACCTTCACGAAGTTGCTTCTGAAGTTGCTCCTCGTTTAATTTGCGCTGGCGTTCTGTTTCTGCAATGAGCTTCTCAGCCTCTGCACGTGCATGTTCAGCTTTGGAGAGTGAATCCCCAATCGCTTCTTCGCGACGTTTCAGCGAAGCGAGAATAGGCTTCCATGCAATTCTTGATAACAAGAGAAGCAGAATTCCAAAAATGATGAGAGTCCAGATCGAAAGTCCGGGATTAATTTCTAACATATTTTACGCTAAGTTAGCAGGCGCGAAAACACTTCCGCGCCCGGAGTATAATACTCGACATCTGAATACGCACAAAAATATGCGCACTCAAAAAATCATCAAACCGATTATTTACCGGATAAGATGATACAAATAACGAGAGCGAACAATGCAAGTCCCTCGATAAGCGCTGCAGCGATGATCATCGTTGTACGGATACCACCAGAAAGCTCTGGCTGGCGTCCCATTGCTTCGAGAGCACCGGTTGCAAGCTTACCGATTCCTACTCCTGCGCCGACAACGGCAACTGCTGCTCCGAGTCCTGCTGATAGATATGCGAATGCTGATGGATTCATGGTGTGTCGTGTTAGTTAATGTGAATAGATTCGTTACTAAAAAATTTCTACAAATTATATTGCGACCTCAACAATAACGTGAGAATCCGCTTCGTGGTGCTCGCTATGCTCCTCGTGGTGTTCATGCACCATCATGCCGACGAATACTGCTGAAAGCATGGTAAACACAAACGCCTGCAAAGCCGCAACCAAAAGCTCAAGTAAATAAATGAAAAGAGCAAATGGCACCGAAACAGCGAAACCTGCAACGATTGATTGGAACAACAATGCCAATCCGATCAATGCTCCTATAACAATATGGCCAGCTGTCATATTCGCAAATAAACGCATCGTCAGTGCAAATGGCTTCGTAAATAGTCCGATAAATTCAATCGGCACCATAATCATAATCAAGACAATCTTCATGGCAAGCGGAATATCCATCGAATGTAAGCCACCAGTAAAGTGCTTCAGGTACTCAGCCAATCCCATAGTGCGAATTCCCATGATCTGCGTGAGGATAAACGTGCATATCGCTAGAGTAACCGTTACCGCCAAATTTCCCGTTGGCGTCTTGGTAAGTGGAAAAAGCCCGATCAAATTTATTGCGAAGATAAAAAAGAAAATGGTGAGGAAATAGGGCATCAATTTATCAGCCCATTTTTTCTCGACATTTGGATAAACGATTTCGTCACGGACGTAAACAACAAGCGATTCGATCAAATTATGTGTCCCCTTCGGAACGAGAACAGTCTTGGCGCGTCTGCCGGCAATGGAAGTAAGAAGCAGGAGGACAACCATTGCAACAACCAAGAAAAATCTGTTGGCGGTTACAGAAAGGTCAAGCGTGAAGCCTGTCTCTTTTCCATCGCGCCTTTCCCATGGAGTGACGAAGCCAAAAAGTTTTGCTTTTTTCTGCTCGTCATATTTTACTGGGTCACGGAGTTTGTAGTCAGCCGAGGCTTCAAGATTTTCTAAACTCGAAAAATAATGAAATCCGAATCCGTCGTTGAAAAGTATTGGAAGGGGTACCTTTACAGAAATAAAATGGAGTTCGTAGGTATCCTCAAGATGCTGGATAATTTTTCCGAAGAGCTTTCCAGCGTCGATGGTATCTTTACGCTCGCTCTTCCATATATCGTTCTCGCGTCCCTCTTCGGACTTTTCAGGAGCGGTGGATTTAATCTCGGAAGCTGATGCAGGAGTTTTGGACGGCTCATCACTCGCCAATACTGGCGATACGAAGAAACCTAATACTAAGAATACGCTCGCTAAGAAGTGACGAAGTGTCATTCGATTTTACTCGCCTCGTATAAGTGATTTCTTGTGAATGTAAATGATCTCGATAACGAGATAAGAAAAATAACTTGCGAACATGCCAGTCACTAATCCGATCGAGTTAATCTTGAACAAAAATTGACACATTGCAAATGCAACTACTAACCCAAATATACGAACAAAAATGGAGCCGATCGCCACGCCAAAGAAAATATCATTTGGCTGATCAATTGCCCACTCGGTCAAGAAAAAACTCGCGACGCTGGTTACCGTGCATAACATCATGCCAACAAAGCAAGCAGACTTGAAGGATTCCGTTGACCATTCGTTCATGGCAAAAGATCCGCCAACATAAATAACCAAACTCACTAACCCAAACCAGACGATGAAGAATCGCGTAGCTTCGCGGCTGATTGCCGACTTCGATACGTGGGGTCTGACTAACTGATATGCCTGAAGTATTGCGCTCAATTTATTTTCCTCTTAGAATTACGATATATAGAAATTAACTATTGCGTCGAATATATAGCCTCATTAAACGCTTTTCTACCCCTTTTTTGTTTCATTTTTTTGGTCTTTTTTGAAGATTGTCAACAACCCGAAGAAGTTGGGTGATTTAGGCTTCACCAGCGTGGCTGCACGAAGCGGAGAATATACTACCTAAAATGTATTTATCGCAGGTAGCCATATGGAAGGCACATTTGTCGATTTGATGAAATCGAGAAAAGGATGTCACAGGTGGGGAGGAGTACGGGAAAGTTGGAATGATTATTTTTGTGCTTTTTGTTTCGTATTCTCCTTACTTTTTTCGATCCTCAGTACTACGAACAAAAAATAACCTAGGCCAGCAACTGCGCCAAAACCGGAGCAGATTCCGATCCACAAAGATGTGGCATACTGCTTATCTAACCACCAACCTAATCCTGCGAATGCAACGATCGTGAGCGCCATCTGGATGCCAAGAGTCAGATAGGGCGCATTTTCTTGCATAACCTGCTGATACTCCGCATTATCATCCAAGCTCCTGCCTTTTCCGAAAAGCGGTTCCGAGGCTTTGAGATGAGCGAATTCCCGTATTTCTTTTTCGCGTTCACTATCCATGACGGACTGTAAAGATAAATACCTCTCTATGGTTCAGTAAATAATTTTTTTGTCACTTTTAGACCGTGCTTTGTGTCTATGTAAATATGCATTCTATTTTCATCAGTCGATTCGGGTTGTTGTTTCTTTTTATTTTCGTCACCGGATGTGCGACGATGATTAACGGTACAACGCAGGACGTCCCGGTCGTCATGCCGGGAGGCACGGAGATAACGGAGTTATCAGGCGGTGGTCTTACTCTCGTAACCCTCGAAACAGGAAGTACTGCGTTGCGACTGAATCGCAAAAACGATTATTCCCTTAAGTTTACGCATGACAACCACTCAGTAATGACTAACATCAGCTCCAGACTTGATGGAGGGTGGTTGGCTGCCGATCTGTTCACATACTTCGTAGGCTATTTAGTAGATGCCATAACGGGGTCATGGAATTCCTTCGATGCCGGCGTACTCTATCCCTTCGGGTATTCCTCGATAGATACCACTAGGTATCGTGGCAACTTCGATTTTTATCCCTACGTCGTCGAAAAGGTACCGGAGCGTAATACAGTTGGGATCGTGATTTCTGCTAATGCGGCTCTTGAATTTGTGCGGGATAATATGACCGAAATAGCCTACGGTTTTGGGCTTGGATACAGGGTCGCTAAGGAAGCAACTATCTCACTGGAGTATGAAGGTGGTCCAGGGATTGGATATTTCCAGAACGGGAGTAAGTATGACTTTTATGCGTCTTACAACCAAATTAGCGCCAGCTGTAAGTTGCAAATAGAAAATTCTCCTTTTATTCTCCTCGGGGCAGGCGCGACCGCCATGAGCGTTACGTCGTTGAAGTACACAAACTTCGGGTACGATTCTCTCGGAAGAAGAATCGACGCATCTGCTTTGTACCCAGATAGAACCGACTGGGTACCGGCAATTTTCGGTGGGTTCGGTATATGCTCGAAGAACTTTTACTGCGAGCTTCGACACACAATCGGTCTCAGTGCGGTAACACTCCCTCATGACGAGAAGGAACGGCTGGAATCTACTTCTCTAAAGTTCGGAGTAATACTCCACTTTTAAGGAATTACATGCCAAGCATTCTCTTGACTGTCTTCGATTCCGTATCGGCGACGAGTGTAGATTGACGTAAGCTTCTCTTACGCTTCTGAGTTTTTGATGTGAGGATATGCCCATGATAAGGCTTCTCACGTTTGACCTTTCCGCTTCCAGTTACGCTGAAACGTTTTTTTGCTCCTGATTTTGTCTTGGTTTTCGGCATAGTAGTATGTATTTAAATTCTTGGTTAACTTGCCGATTCCGGCTCCGGAGTATCAGCAATCTTAATTTTTTTCTGAAGCGTCAATGCTTCGAGTTTTTCACCAAATTCCGACTTACCTTTCGGTAACTCGATCCGGTTCGAAGGAATATCATCCTCCTTCTTGCCCTTGCCTCTTGGTGAGAACATCATGGTCATTAACTTACCCATGAGTGAGATATTGGAATCTATCTTCGCAATATCAATAATTTTTTCTTCAAATCGTTTCAACAACTCAACGCCATGCTCTTTGTAAGCAATTTCACGACCTTTGAATTGTACCGACACTTTTACCTTGTGTCCTTCACCAATCCACTCACGCGCATGTCGAAGCTTGAACTCGAAGTCGTGCGTATCCGTGGAAGGATGGTAGCGAAGCTCCTTAATCAACTGCTTATGTGAGGAAGCTTTCGTTTGTTTCTCCTTTTTCTGTTGTTCATATCTCCACTTGCCAAACTCCATGAGTTTGCAAACAGGTGGTTGCGCATTTGGAGCAATCTCAAGAAGATCAACTCCACGCTCCCGAGCTAATTTCATCGCATCTTGCGGACTCATCACACCAACTACCCCCTCCTCGTCAACGACTCGAATTTCGGGTACACGAATTTGTTCATTCATCCGAACACCAGCGTTCTTCACTGGCATTTCACGGCTGAAACGATTCTGACGCCCCGATGGTGGCTTT
This sequence comes from bacterium, assembly GCA_037143335.1. Taxonomy (GTDB): domain Bacteria; phylum Bacteroidota; class Ignavibacteria; order Palsa-1295; family Palsa-1295; genus PALSA-1296. The sequence goes on from JBAWZA010000003.1 coordinate 6,910, forward strand.
GGCGCAGGGCTTGTCGAAGTTGTAGGACTTAAAACGATCTGTTTCTTAGCCATTGATTACAGACCGATAGTTAACACGTAGATGTATCTTCAAATGTAGTGCGATTGTTGTTAAATCAGTGTTGACAAGACTTCTTTATTTCGAAGGAGGAAGTGAACTGCTACTGAGACTCATCCAACTCAATTACTAAAAAGCTGTCAATCAAAATCAAGAGGGAATCATACTTTCCGCCTGAACGGTACTAAATGCCTCTTCGAGCGTAATCGTTCCGACATTCCCTTTTCCATGTCTCCGCAACGAGACAGAGCGAGCTTCCATCTCTTTAGCACCAACTATAAGCATAATTGGTACTTTCATCATTTCATGGTCTCTGATTCGGGCGTTAATCTTATCATTCGAGGCATCAAGTACAACTCGAACTCCAGCCTCCTTCAGCGAATTGGTGATCTCTTCAGCGTATGATACTTGTGCATCAGTTATTGGCATAACTGCTACCTGCACAGGAGCAAGCCATGTCGGGAAATTTCCCGCATAGTGCTCAATCAGCCAGCTGATAAATCGCTCGAACGATCCAAATGGCGCACGGTGAATAATAACCGGGCGATGTTTGGCATTATCAGCACCGATATACTCAAGATTGAATCGTTCAGGCATGACGTAATCAACTTGAACCGTTCCAAGCTGCCACGATCTGCCCAAAGCGTCCTTGAGCATAAAATCTATTTTCGGTCCGTAGAATGCAGCCTCTCCGAGCGCAATTGTATAATCTAATCCCATTGCATCAGCGGCTTCTTTTACATCTTTTTCGGCTTGAATCCATTGCTCATCATTACCGCCGTACTTTTCTTTATTATTTGGATCTCGGAAAGATAAGCGAATTTTGAAATCCGAAAATCCTAAAGTCTTCGATACGTACTGAGTCAACCCAATGACACTCTTAAGTTCAGCAAGAAGTTGTTCTGGCATCATATACAGATGAGCGTCATCCTGTGTGAATGACCTGACACGTGACAACCCATTCAGCTCACCCGATTGCTCGTACCGATATACTGTTCCAAATTCCGCCAACCTCACTGGAAGATCACGATAGCTTCGTGGCTTTGAAGCATAAATCATGTGATGATGCGGACAGTTCATTGGTTTCAACAAATACTGTTCATCATCAACTGTGATCGGAGTAAATTGCGAATCCTTATAGTACGGATAGTGTCCGCTAGTTTTATATAATTCGAGATTGCCGATGTGAGGAGTGACAACCTGTGAATAGCCCATTTTCTGTTGAGCCTTGCGTAAAAATGTTTCGAGTTGATTCCTAACAACTGCACCGTTCGGCAACCAAACTGGCAAGCCTCCGCCAATCTTTGGAGTAAGCATGAATAGCTCTAACTCTTTTCCGAGCTTCCGGTGATCTCGTTTCTCGGCTTCCTCTCTATTCTTTAAGTACTCGTCAAGTTCTTTTTTTGTCGGGAAGCTAATTCCATAAAGCCGTGTGAGCATCGGGCGCTTTTCATCTCCGCGCCAGTACGCACCTGCAATGGAGAGGAGTTTCGCGAATTTTATTTTCCCAGTTGAGGGTACATGTGTCCCACGACAGAGATCGACGAAATCCCCTTGCTCATAAAATGTTATCGCTTGTCCCTTCAAGCCATCTAGCAATTCTAATTTTAACCAATCACCTTTTGCTTTGAAGTAAGCTACTGCTTCATCATATTCCTTGGGAATCCGGTTATATGGTACATCTCTCTCGGATAATTCTGCCATCTTCCGTTCAATTGACGAAAGATCATCTGGCACGAGTTTAACTCCTTCCGGTAGTTGCATATCATAGTACCAACCATTTTCGATGGGAGGTCCGATTCCGAAACGTGTACCGGGGTAGAGCGCTTCAACAGCCTCAGCCATTAAGTGGGCAGAAGAATGCCAAAAAATAGAATGTCCTTCATCTGATTCCCACTTCACAATGCGAATGTTTGCATCCTTATTGATTGGTGTAGCAAGATCATAAGGCTTTTCGTTTACAAAAATGCCAAGCGCAACTGCCGCTAAGCGCGGAGAGATTGATTCAGCGATTTGCATTCCGCTGGTGCCGACAGGAAAGTCCTTGATGTTCCCGTCGGGGAATGTAACTTTGATATTATTCATGGGAGGAAGTTAACAGAATTTTTAGAAGTTTCCTCACCCATTTCATTTCTTAATCAAGTCTGGAAAATCTTTTCTGAATTTCTCAATCTCAGGTTTTGTCACATGATCGATGTACGATTGACCAGATGGATGATTTCGGTAATAACGAATGTGGTAGTCTTCCGCTTTGTAGAATTTTACAAAAGGGCTTAATTCTGTAATGATTGGCTGACTATATTTGTGCGTTGAATTCAGCAACGCGATAAATTCCTCCGCTTGCTTCTTCTGTGAATCATTGTGATAAAATATTGCTGAGCGATACTGCGGTCCCTCATCTGGGTAAGCCATGTTCGGAGTAGTTGGGTCGTGCTCCATAAAAAACACTTCAAGTAATTTTTTGTAGGAAATTACGGCTGGGTCATAGGTTATATCAACCGATTCTGCATAGCGTGTATTACCAGTACCAACTGTTTCATAGCTCGGATCGTTTTCCGTGCCTCCGCAATACCCAGGCAAAGCTTCTTTCACTCCCTTTATTTCAAGAAATATCTCCTCCGAATGCCAAAAGCATCCGAGTGCAAAGGTAGCGTGCTCAAGATTTTTTGAATCAACAACTACCTCGACACTTTCGTGAGCAGGTACAAATTTTTGTTCCTCTTGCTTAGCAGAGCAAGCGGAAAAAATGAAAAGTGAAACTAATGCGGTTAAAATGTTCGTGTGCCTCATAGAAATACAATTTTTACTTTGTACGAGTTTTCTGACAAATAGATTCATTCTCGGAGCATTTTTGCTTTTACGAAATACCCAATAGAAATCCATTGAGAGCTTGTGCTATACCGAGGGTAGCCACGCTTTTAAATAAAATGAGCAAGTGTTGGTTATGAATCTCAATGTTCGCCCTATCTAATTTTTCGATAGCAGATAAAAATTCATCAGTGACTGCCGAAGTAAATAGATCAACATCTTTTGCCAGAACCAAGTATTTTTTGTTGAAATCAGGGTGATCCGGAAAAAGAATTTCTTTCCCTTCAACTAATTCTACGATCCTATCAGCCATAGTCTCGGGGCGAATGAGAACATCGCCATACGCACTTTGAAGTTTCTTATATCCAAGAATACAAAGATTTTTCTCCGAGTACATCCTAGCTCGAGTTAGCGTACCATCAGCATCAATAACTGTGGAGGAATAAGGAAGGTGTGGGTCTGAACTGTATTGCACATTGTTATTTTTTCGTAGCAGTTCTAGCGACGCAAAAATCAGCATGAATCTATTTTCTGAACCACAATGATATGCACGTAGAAGATCGGTGCTCGAATACTCCTTTAGTATTTCATAATTCTTAATTGAAAGTAAACCTGAAGTCTCCAATTCATGAAAATCAGCTCTGTCATTAAGTGAAACCATTATCTGACTAATCTCCTCTTCAGCAAGAGCAGGATCCCATGTTGTAAAAACAAATGGCTTGGATTTCATAGAAATTACTCCCACTCTATTGTTGCCGGCGGTTTTGAACTGATGTCATAAACTACTCGCGAAATTCCCTTCACCTCATTCGATATTCTGCTTGATACCGTTGCGAGGAAATCATGTGGAAATCGTGACCAATCCGCAGTCATGCCATCAACACTCGATACTGCTCGAAGTGCACAGACATTATCATATGTACGCTCATCGCCCATTACACCAACCGTTCTCACGGGTAATAATACGACAAATGCCTGCCAAGTGGAGTGGTACAAATTCGATACTCGTAACTCCTCAATAAATATTGCATCAGCGGCGCGCAGAAGATCAAGTTTTGATTTCGTAATATCTCCAATGACTCGGATCGCAAGTCCCGGTCCTGGGAAAGGATGTCTGTCAATGAAATGCTCGGGGATTCCAAGCGCCCTGCCAACGTTGCGCACTTCATCTTTGAATAATTCGCGCAATGGCTCGATCAAATCAAGATTCATGATTTCGGGCAGACCGCCAACGTTATGATGAGACTTTATCGTTGCCGAGGGTCCTTTGAAGGAGAGGGACTCGATAACATCAGGATAAATCGTACCTTGTACAAGAAATTTTGCATCAGAAAATTTCTTTGCCTCTGCGGCAAGTACGTCAATAAATGCAGCGCCGATAATTTTTCGCTTTTTCTCGGGATCACTAACACCTGCAAGCCGTCCGAGAAACATTTCGCTGGCATCGGCGAAGTCAAGATCAATTCCGAAATGATCGCGAAATGTATGAACGACTTCTGCACTCTCGCCGCGGCGCATGAGTCCGTTATCAACGTGAATACATTTGAGTTGCTTTCCAATCGCTCGGTGAACAAGGACGGCCGCAACTGCAGAATCAACTCCGCCTGATAAGGCGCAGATTACTTTCCTATCACCAACTTTTGCTTTAATCTCTGTGACGGTCGCTTCGATAAAATTCTGCGAATTCCAGCCTGCTTTTACTCCAGCTATATCAAAAAGGAAATTGGCAATAATCTGTGAACCGCCTGTGGTGTGTACAACTTCGGGATGGAATTGTATGCCGTAGATTTTTTTCTCTTCGTTCGCAAGTGCGCAAATGGGAGAATTCTTACTGCTTGCGACGATTCGAAATCCAGTCGGTATTTTCGTTAGTTTGTCCCCGTGAGACATCCATACGCTCGTTCGTTCAGCGATGTCAGAAAAAAGTTTACACGAAGGATCATCAATAATCAATTCCGCTCGACCATACTCACGGTGCGCGCTGGGATCAACTTCGCCTCCCATATCGTATGCAATCATCTGCAACCCGTAACAGATACCTAAGATTGGCTTCCCCATCGTAAATACTTCATGTGCGCATCGAGGGGCATCAGGAGCATACACACTTTGCGGTCCTCCGGATAGGATGATCGCAGCGGGATTAAATGCTTCGATTTCGGAAAACGGGACGTTGCATGCGAGGATTTCTGCGTACACCCCTTGCTCACGAACCCTGCGAGAGATAAGTTGAGTGTATTGTGAACCAAAATCGAGAATGAGAACGGAATCGCCTGAATGTGCCATTTGTGCAAAAAAAAAACGTTTCTTCCGCAATCAAAAAAGTGACTGCAAAAAAAAAACGTTCTTCTTTCAGCCGGTTACCCCTCTGCTGAATTGTCTGTAAAATTTGAAGCGTTGAAAAGGAAATTCAGGAATAATTGGTTCCTTACTGCCCAATTAACGCCTTATAATCCACTACACTCATCGTGTGTGTCGCGAGTTCTGCGGCATTTGACATTTCGATCTTCATCAACCAGCCATCGCCGTAAGGATCTTTGTTTACCGTTTCTGGTGCATCGTTGAGTGAGGCGTTTACTTCCGTCACTTTACCCGACACAGGAGAATAAATATCACTGACTGTTTTCACAGCTTCAACCGTCCCGACCGAATCACCAGCTTTGGCATCTTTGCCAGCTTGGAGATCGAGATAGATGACGTCACCGAGTTCGCCTTGAGCAAAATCTGTAATTCCGATAACCGCTGTGTTGCCCTCAACGCGAATCCATTCGTGCTCTTTAGTGTATGTTAGATTTTCCGGAAAATTCATGGTCTTGTATTGCTAATATAGAGTTTATTTTTTCCACTCAAACGTTTCTAAAAAATGGGTATCGAAGTCCCCAGCTCTGAAACGCTCATCACGCATGAGTGCCTTATGAAAAGGAATCGTTGTATGAATGCCTTCAATTACAAATTCTTCAAGTGCTGATTGCATCCTGTCAACTGCCTCCGTACGATCTGCTCCGAACGCGATTAGCTTTCCGACGAGTGAGTCATAATATGGTGGAATTGAATAGCCGCTATAGGCGTGTGAGTCAAGCCTGATACCATATCCACCCGGAGCATGGAAACTCGTGATGAGTCCGGGTGATGGACGGAAGTCATGGTTCACATCCTCGGCATTTATTCTGCATTCAATCGCATGACCTTGTGGCTTGCGTGGTTTCTTTGAAATTCTTCCTCCAGATGCAACGTGAAGTTGCTGTTTAATAAGATCAAGCCCGATCACTTGCTCGGTTACGCAATGCTCTACTTGAATTCGCGTATTCATTTCCATAAAATAGAAATTGCTATCCGCATCAAGTAAGAATTCGATTGTACCCGCACCGACGTAACCTACACTTGCTGCGCCTTTCACCGCTGCATCCCCCATCTTTTGGCGAAGGGCTTCGGTGACAACAGGTGAAGGAGATTCCTCCACAAGCTTTTGGTGACGGCGTTGGATAGAGCACTCACGCTCGTTATAGTGAACGACTGTCCCAAATTTATCGCCGAATACTTGAATTTCAATGTGTCGCGGTTTGCCGACATATCTTTCAATATACACAGCGCCATTCCCAAAAGCACCAACGGCTTCGGATTGTGCCATCTGCACATTTACGGCAAGGTCTTCCTCTTTCGTAACGACACGCATACCTCTTCCACCACCGCCAGCGACAGCTTTGATGATGACTGGAAATCCGATTTGCTTGGCGACGTCCATCGCCTCATCAAGTGATTCGACAACTCCGTCAGTGCCCGGTACTACAGGCACACCGGCTTTCTTCATCGTCTCCTTGGCGCGAGCTTTATCACCCATTGCCTGAATCATATCAGGTGTTGGACCAATGAAGGTGAATCCCGAGGCAGTGCAGATATCGGCGAACTCAGCATTCTCAGCCAAGAATCCATAACCAGGATGGATGGCTTCAACATTTGTTAGATGAGCCGCTGAGATGATCTGCGGAATGTTAAGATAACTTAACTTGCCGGCAGGTGGTCCGATGCAAACTGCTTCGTCAGCGAACTTCACATGCAAGGAATGACGATCAGCTTCAGAAAAGACTGCGACCGTCTTCACACCCAGCTCACGGCAGGTGCGAATAATTCGAAGAGCTATTTCGCCTCTGTTGGCGATAAGAATTTTATTGAACACGATTTATACTTCTGTAAGATGATATCCGGCTATTGGGACTGATTCCCATAGTTCGAAATCGTCGTCTTTTGTTGCTTCAATCATTGCCGGTACTGCCGCCATCATTGCATCTTCCGATTCCCAGATTGCCAGACCGAAAAGTTTACCTTCGTTTGCATCCTTCAACGTAAAGACATGATTCAGACCGGGCTTACCTTTCATTGCGGCTCCGAATCGGTGCATCGAATCAATCAGATCTGATTCGTATTCAGGCTTTGGCTTGTGAATCGAAAGTTGAATATACATGAAACGTTACTTCTCAATAATAAACAACACCTGTCCGTATTCTACTGGTTGACCGTTCTCAGCCAAAATCTTCACGACCTTCCCTGCGGCATCGCTTTCGATTTCATTCATCAACTTCATCGCTTCAACGATGCAAAGTGTCGTACCTATTTCAACATGCTGACCGACCTGCACATACATATCGGCATCTGGTGACGGAGCGCGATAGAGCGTCCCAACGATTGGTGACTTCACCTCGTGAGTGTTCGCCGAAGGTGCAGCTGTAGTTCCACTCGCTGGAGCGGCGCTCGGAGCTGCCGCCGCAGGCTGTGGCGGAGCGCCGTATGAAAACTGCGGAGGCATCGCGTACTGGATATTTGCCGCCGGTTCCTTCTGACGAGCCAGGCGTACCTGAGCGCCTTCCTCTTCAATCTCAAGCTCGGTGAGAGTACTCGAATCAAAGATGGCTAAAAGTTTTTCTAAATATGTAAGATCCATGTTGGCTCCTTTTTATCTATGTGGTGAACTCAGTGGAACGGACTCTTAGTCCGTTCAGGCGAACTAAGAGTCCGCCCCACAAAGTTTCAATGTTATTTTTTAACTCGTTCCATGTATTGTCCTGTGCGAGTATCTACTCGTACCATGTCCCCCTCGTTTAAAAAGAGAGGTACATTTACCATTGCACCAGTCTCAAGCTTCGCCGGCTTGGTACCACCGGTTGCGGTGTCACCCTTCATGCCAGGGTCAGTTTGAATAATCGTAAGGTTGACGGCAGCTGGCACTTCAACTGCAACGATTGTGCCGTCTTCAGCAAAAATAATATCAGCGTTATCTGATTCACGAATAAACTTCGCAACATCTCCAACAGCAACACTTGGCACGTTGATCTGTTCGTATGATTCTGTATTCATAAAAACAAAATCATCACCATCTTTATAGAGATACTGGAAAGTCTTTTTCTCCATCCGAATCATTTCGACAGATTCTCCAGAGCGATAGCGCATTTCTTTGAGATTGCCAGTGCGGAGGTTGCGCAACTTTGCCTGAACAAAAGCTCGGAGGTTACCCGGTGTGCGATGTTCGTATTCTTCGATTCTATAAAGTTCACCATCCATTTTCAAGACGGCTCCGTTACGGAAATCATTTGTAGATGCCATAAAAGTGAGATTTGAGTAATATTATCTGCGTCGAATTACAAATTTACGGAAATTACCCCCCTTTACAGGGAAATCCATTTCCAAAGAGAGGTTACAACACCAAAAGTGGCTTAATTCTTCCTGAGAACTACGATTTTTCCAACGTCACGGTTTTGGTCATTTTCGACAGAATAGATGTACACGCCGCTGGGTACCAATCGTCCAATGTCATCGCGACCATCCCACTCAATATACCAAGAGCCACCGAACGGGTCGGCAGCTAATATCTGTGCAGATGCTCGTGCGCGTTCTATATGTCGAATCAGTACATTATCAAGGGTATAGATATTTAGTTGTACAGCCAGTGGTGCATAGTTGTTGGTTGAAGCAAGAACATTCAACAACGAATTTGGGGATGATTCACTGATGACATAGGGCTGAGGAAATACTTTGGTCTTGACAATCGATGGGAGGCTAATCGTATCGCAGAATGTCTCAGGGAATTGAAAACTATCTTGAAAAACAAGTAGGCTTCTGCTAGTGACATACATATCCGAATTAAAAGCCCGATCTACAGAGCGAGTGATGACGATCACTGAGGTATCTTTACCATAACCACAAGCATAGATATGCAATGATGCATCGAAAGCTTGCAGGAGTGTATCGCGATTGTTTGGAAGAAGAATCTTCCGCCTTAGATTTTCAGAGTTAAACTTCCGAGCACCTGAAAAATAGCTCTCACCCTGATAATTTTTTCCAGTATAATAAAGTGCTGTACCGAATCTCTTGTACTCAGAGCAAAATGTCGTTTGATACTCAACGAGAACTTTGTCGAACGATGTCAAGAAGTCAGCGAGAGTATCGCTATAATACTCCCAAACATGCTTTATGAACTCGTCACTGTATTTGTGGGCGAGAAACTCCATCCAAATGCACTGCCCATAGTACCCAGAACCCGGAATATGGTCAAATTGGAAATCGATATTTTTTGTATAGGCTGGAAGATACTGTAAATAATCCGTTATCCACGGACTGCTTTTCATTTCCATCCAAACGGCCATCATCTCTCGGAACGGTAAATCATTCGTAGAAAAAGCATCCTTCCCATAACTTCCGTTTTGAATCACGTGATGGAATTCATGAAAGATCGTGATACGAGCGGCGTCGAGACCCTTCGTTGCAAAACCACTATCAAAGTTGTTGTTAATCGTAATGGTTGAGAGAAATTTCTTCAATCCACTTTTTGAAGTGCCGATCGGATTCCCTATCGGTGTGGTGAATCCATAACCACCTGGACCGATGTGATTAATATCAATTCGCCATGTTGAGTCTGATGAACTGAATGGTGGTTTTTCGTATCCTAGTTCAACTACCTCAAGTGTGTACGCTTCATCAGCATATTTTGCGATACTATCGGCGTATTCTTTCGAAACCGAATCTGCGCCAGTGCGGGAAAAGTATATCGTAAATTGTCTGCCGGGTGACTTGAGTGTATCAGAAAACTGCTCAGTTGAAAGAAGTACTGATGTACTGAGCAAGGGTGAAGATGAGAGTATTTGATTGGCTTCCTCAGCCAACGCAGATCCACATTTTATGATCGGATATCTTATTCTTGTCAAAGATCTAAACAATCCTTTCATTTGTCCGTATGCAACAACTACAGAGTCCTCGTGTGTGAGGTGTGAACTCTGGAGCACGAGCTTCTCGAACTGCAAAAGATTTTGAGAAGAGGCTGTAAGATTCGTTTCTTTCTGAGCAAAACTCTGGTCGGAAATGAGGAGTCCGGCAAGGATTAGGATCAAATGATACAGCTTCAAACGAACTACGACTCTATGCACTCTGTTTAATTAGTAGTTGAAAATGAAACGAAACTCATACGTCCTAAGTGAAACAAACGAAGCCCGAGTTTCGTCATATTAAGTAGAAGTACGATTTTTTGTTACACCAGCAATTATGGCACAAGAAGGAAATTTTTCGAACCGCGTTCAAGATGTTATCCGCCTTTCCCGCGAGGAAGCAATCCGATTAGGACACGATTATATCGGCACCGAGCATTTATTGCTCGGCATCATCCGTGAGGGCGAAGGCATAGCCGTGAAGATTTTACGCAACCTCGGAGTTGATCTCTACAAGATCAAGAAAGCTATTGAGGACACCGTTCGCTCAGGCGGAGCTACGCTTACCATCGGCAACATTCCACTCACAAAGCAAGCAGAAAAGGTACTGAAAATTACCTATCTCGAAGCAAAGCTCTATAAGAGTGAAGTGATCGGGACGGAACATTTACTCCTGTCGCTATTGCGCGATGAGGATAACATCGCTGCACAAATTCTCAATCAGTTCAATTGCACCTACGACGGTATCCGTGCCGAACTTGATAATATCATTTCGGGAAGAGCCACTCCTGCTCCGAAGCAGACTGCTACCGGCGAGAAAAAGCATGAGAAGACAAAAACTCCAGTGCTTGATAATTTCGGCAGAGATTTGACGAAGTATGCCGCAGACGATAAACTCGATCCAATCGTAGGCCGTGAAAAAGAGATCCAACGAGTTGCTCAGATTCTTTCTCGTAGGAAGAAGAATAATCCTGTACTTATTGGCGAGCCTGGCGTTGGCAAGACGGCAATTGCAGAGGGTCTTGCATTGCGCATCACTCAGAAAAAAGTACCAAGAGTTCTATTTGACAAGCGCGTCGTAACACTTGACCTCGCAGCACTGGTCGCTGGTACAAAATATCGCGGTCAATTTGAAGAGCGTATGAAAGCAGTAATGAACGAGCTTGAAAAGGCGAAGGACGTTATTTTGTTCATTGACGAACTTCATACGATTGTTGGAGCTGGCGGGGCTTCGGGTTCGCTCGATGCATCGAACATGTTCAAGCCCGCACTTGCTCGTGGAGATATTCAGTGTATCGGAGCAACCACACTCGACGAGTATCGTCAGTTCATCGAAAAAGATGGTGCACTTGATAGAAGATTCCAGAAAATTCTTGTTGATCCTCCATCAGTTGATGAAGCAATTCAGATTCTGACGAACATCGCCTCAAAATATGAGGAGCATCATAGTGTCCGTTACTCAGCCAAGGCAATAGAATCTGCGGTGAAACTGAGCGACAGATATATCACTGATCGTTTCTTGCCTGATAAAGCAATTGACGTGATGGATGAAGCAGGTTCACGAGTTCACCTTGCGAATGTACACGCACCGAAGAATGTCGAGGATCTTGAGAAGCAGATCGAAGATATTAAGCTGCAGAAAAATCTTGTCGTAAAAACTCAGAACTTTGAAGAGGCTGCACGATTACGTGACCTTGAAAAGAAAAATCAGCAGGAGCTTGAGACTGCCATCAATGCTTGGGAAGATGAACTTGGCACGCAAGTCTATGATGTATCCGAAGATGACATCGCCGACGTTGTAGCCATGATGACTGGAATTCCAGTAAATAAGGTCGCACAATCCGAGAGCATTAAACTCTTGAAAATGAGCGAAGCACTTCAAGGAGTGATCGTCGGACAAGATGAAGCGATTGATAAGCTCACAAAGGCAATTCGCAGAACGCGCGCAGGATTGAAAGACCCAGCTCGTCCGATTGGAAGTTTTATCTTCTTAGGACCAACTGGCGTTGGCAAAACTGAGCTTGCAAAATCATTAGCTCGTTACCTTTTTGAGTCCGAGGATAATCTCATCCGTATTGACATGTCCGAATATATGGAGAAATTCTCTGTATCCAGACTCGTCGGTGCGCCTCCGGGATACGTTGGTTACGAAGAAGGCGGTCAACTTACCGAGAAAGTAAGACGCAAACCTTACTCAGTTGTCTTGCTCGATGAGATCGAGAAAGCTCATCCTGATGTGTTCAACATTTTATTGCAAGTACTTGATGACGGTACACTTACCGATTCGCTCGGCAGAAAAGTGGATTTCAAGAACACCATCATCATCATGACTTCGAATGTTGGTACTCGCGACATTAAGAAACAACCAAGGATTGGTTTTGGTGAATCAGCTGGAGGTGATGAGCACGATAAGATGAAAGGACAAATTGATGAGTCCATGAAGAGGCTCTTCAACCCTGAATTCTTGAATCGTGTTGATGAGACAATCGTCTTCCGTTCACTGACGAAGGAGGACATCGTCCATATCATTCAAATCTCGCTCAAGAAATTACTCTCTCGTGTGGAGGCAATGGGTGTTAAAGTTGAGCTTTCACCGAAGGCGCTTGAATTCGTTGCCGACAAAGGCTTTGATAAACAATATGGTGCACGTCCTCTCCGTAGGGCTATGCAAAAGTATATTGAAGACCCGATCGCCGAAGAAATTCTCAAAGGCACAGTCAAAGATGGCTCCATCGTAAAGGTTGACGTTGCTGGCAACGATGCCGAGCTACTATTCCAGATCGAGAATCAAACAGGTGAGATGACTACTACCATTTCCCATCACGCAACAATCGAAGAAGTGATGAAAGAGGCAGGAATAACACATGCTGAAGATCTCGAAGACAGTGGAGCGGATGCAGTAGCTGAAGAAAGTATTTGAGTTCATTGGAGAAGCAAAAATAAAAAAAGCCGCAGAATATTCTGTGGCTTTTTTTTACATTCAGAAATCTACATTATTTTTTCTTCCCATAAATCATCATCCAAAATCCAGCCCACGAAGCAAAGAGAGATTGGTTAATGAGGTTAACAAATTTCGGATACTTGCGACGGTATGAATCACAGATGGCGAAATGCAATCCGCTGAACTTTGAAAATAATTTGCGTGCATCATTGCGTGAATACGCTTTACCCAAGGGGTTGCTTGTGCCATCATAGACTCTTACCCACTCAGAATAGCCTCTCAGTTTACCCTTCAACAGACCGGTAAGAAAGAAAAGTGGGGTACCTATCCAAGTATGAAGTGAATGCTTATGATAAAGCATGATCACAATCTCCCCGCCGGGTTTGAGGACACGATATACTTCGTTGACAGCTTTTTGTGTATCCGGTGTGTGATGGAGTACTCCGAACGAAAAAACTACATCGAATGTGTTATTTGGAAAAGGAAGATTCTCTGCATCAGCAGAAAGGAACTCTCCTTTCAAACCTTCAAGAGCAAATCTTTGTGCAGCCAGTCTTGGTCCCTCTTCGGTTAAATCAACTCCTGTGACGATGGCTCCGCCTCGAGCGAATTGTAGGCTATCTGTTCCGAGTCCGCAACCGATTTCAAGAAGTTTTTTCCCTGGATACTTTTTGAAGCCGCATAGTCGCTCCATGAACGGTTGGGTCGCGTAACGGAAACGCTCGACTTCATCGAAGAACTCTTTCGTACCCAATGGCAATTCAGTAAATTGCGTACCACAAGGTTGGGCGTTCCAGTAATCATGAACTTCGGATTTAAGTGCGGCTTCGGTTTCGGTCTGCATAGCTGGAATAAAAATCACGTATTAAACTGCCATCACTTCTTTTTCCTTGGCAGCAACGATTCCATCAATATCTTTTACTTTGAGGTCTGTTTTCTTTTGAATGTCGTCCTCACCACGTTTGCGTTCGTCTTCAGAGAAATGATCTTCTTTCTCGGCTTTTTTCAAATGCTCCATCGCATCTCGACGGACATTACGAATCGCAACCTTCGAATCTTCGCCAAGTTTTTTTACGAGTTTGGTAATTTCTTTTCTCCGCTCTTCAGTGAGCGGAGGCATCGGTACACGTACAAAGGTGCCATCACTCGAAGGGTTGAAGCCTAAGTTCGCATCCCGAATTGCTTTTTCGATTGCACTTGTTAGACCTCTATCCCAAGCTTGAATAGCAATGGTGTGTGCATCTGGTACAGAAAGATTCGCCACTTGATTAAGCGTCATCATCGTACCATACGCATCAACCTTGACTGAATCAAGCAACGCAGTCGAGGCACGTCCAGTACGTATTTTATTCAACTCATTCTGACAAGATTCGATTGCCTTTGCCATGCGATGCTCACAATCGGCAATAATTTCTTTTGTTGTATTCATAAATTAAGATCAAAAATTCAAACAAATCAATCTCTCAGCTCACGGAATCACCTTGGAGCCAACACCTTCTTGCATCAAGACTTTTGTGAGATTCCCTTTCTCGTTCATATTAAACACAATGATTGGAAGTTTATTCTCCTGACACATGGTGATAGCAGTCAAATCCATAATCCGCAAGCCCTTGCTTAGCACATCGCTGTAGGATATTTCTGGAATTCGAAGTGCGTTCGGATTTTTTTCTGGATCGGAATCATAAATTCCATCCACACGTGTCCCTTTCATAACCACATTTGCATCTATCTCTGAAGCTCGCAGAGCTGCGGCGGTATCGGTGGTGAAATACGGATTTCCTGTGCCACTTCCGAAAATAACAATTCGTCCCTTTTCAAGATGTCTGATTGCTTTACGACGAATAAATGGTTCGGCAATCGCAGTCATCGTAATCGCTGACATCAGACGAGTGTAGATTCCTTTTCCCTCAAGAGTATTTTGCAGAGCAAGGCAATTAATCATCGTTGCCAGCATTCCCATGTAATCGCCTTGTACTTTCTGTACCCCATCCACGCTTCCCTTCACTCCTCGATAGATATTTCCACCGCCGACAACAACAGCAACTTCGGCCCCAAGGTGATGAGCAGCAATAATATCATCAGCGAACTGGTTGACAATTTTCGGATCAATACCAAACTCCTGATCGCCCATGAGGGATTCGCCAGAGAGTTTTAAGAGTATTCGCTTATAAAGCAGTGGTTGTGACATTCATTAACAACAATAAATGTGGTGGTGATAGTGTCATACAAAAATCCTGTGCACAGAGGACTTACAAAAAAGCACCTGTGATATCACAGGTGCTTGATTTAGAAGATTAGTAGCATTATGCCGCTGCTTCGGTATGGTCGTGATGCCCTTCACCAAGCTGCATGCGAATAAAGCCAGATACGGTAACGCCTGCACCAGTTTCCTTCAGCAAGTCCGTAACCGTTTTTGAAGCATCTTTGATAAAACTCTGCTCGAGAAGGCAATTATCTTGGTAAAATTTTTCGAGCTTGCCTTGCGCAATTCTTTCGATAAATTCTTCCTTCTTTCCCTCGTTACGCATTTGTGTTTTGTAAATCTCGATCTCTCGCTCAATAGTATCTTTTGAGATACCCGCACGATCAAGTGCCATCGGATTCATTGCAGCAACTTGCATAGCAACATCACGTCCGAGAGATTTTGCGGCATCACTATTTGCTCCAGTAACTGCAACAAGTACACCGAGTTTTGCACCTGGGTGTATATAGCTTGCAACAACACCGTTACCAGCGTCCAACATTTCGAAGCGACGCGCTTCAATTTTCTCGCCGATACGTCCTGTTTGTGCGCCAACCTCTTCGGAAATACTCGCACCGTTCGAGAGCTTCACCATCATGAATTCCTCATGTGAAGCTGGATTCGCTCCAAGCGCTGCTTCAGCGATGGATTGTGCAAATTGGACGAAAGATTCATTGCGTGCAACGAAATCGGTTTCGGAATTTACTTCAGCGATAACAGCCTTGCTGCCGTCAGGCGAAACTGCAGATGCAATCACACCTTCTTTGGCAACTCTATCAGCGCGCTTGGCTGCACTTGCCGATCCTTTTTTACGGAGAATATCAAGCGCTTGCTCTTCATCCCCACCAGCCTCTTCGAGTGCCTTTTTACAATCTGCCATTCCCGCACCCGTACGGTCGCGGAGTTTCTTTACTTGTTCTGCTGTAATTACTGCCATAGAATTAGAAATAATAAAATTGGTACTTATCTTTATACTCTCAAGAAAACCAAAAACGGCGAGCGATCTCTCGAAGGCTCGCCGTGATTAGCGGAAAACTTCTCCGTACAGATTACGCTGCGACTGCTGAGGCTACCGGTGTGATTTCGATTTCCTCGATGTCACCTTCTTTTTGAAGGCGCTCTTCTTCAACACTATCATCCATCTTCTTTGCCTTCGCTGCTACTCTACCATTGTTGATGGCTTCAGCAAATGCATGGACAAAAAGTTGAACTGAACGAAGCGCGTCATCATTTGCAGGGATAGGATAGTCAACTAAATCTGGATCAACGTTGGTATCAACGAGTGCAAAAATAGGAATTCCGAGTTTGCGAGCTTCGTCAACAGCGATATGCTCTTTCTTAATGTCAATGATGATCATCGCTGCCGGTAATCCGCGCATTTCAGAAATACCGCCGAGCGTTGCATCAAGCTTAATTTTTTCTCTCGAAAAAAGGAGCTGTTCTTTCTTTGTGTAGTTCTCGATCGAACCATCTTGATCCATTTTATCAAGATTTTGTAATCTCTTGATGGATTTACGTATGGTCGCAAAATTTGTGAGCATTCCGCCTGGCCAGCGGTCGGTTGCATGGTACTGTCCGCAACGTATAGCTTCTTCTTTGATAGCACCACGGAGTTGCTTCTTGGTGCCAACAAAAAGGAAGCGCTTGCCTTCAGCAGCCAAACGCTCTGCCGCGTTAAGCGCATCCTCAGCAAGTTGCTGTGTCTTCTTAAGATCAATTATATGGATTCCGTTGCGTTCCATGAAGATGTAAGGTTTCATCTTCGGATTCCAACGACGGGTAAGATGCCCGAAATGGGCACCAGCTGCTAAGAGGTCTTCTAAACTGATTCTCATGTATATATTTGGTTTTATTCTCTACATATTCGTGCATCAGAATCCGCCGAGGCGGACACCACTGATACAGTGATGAAGATGTATATGTGATGGAAACAAATTTAGTCGGTAGTCTGTAGTCGTTAGCACAATTTCTTTGCTAAAGACTACAGACTTATGACTAACGACTAAACAATTATCTCTTCGAGAACTGGAATCTCTTTCTTGCTTTTGGCTGACCGTACTTTTTACGTTCGACCATACGAGGATCACGGGTTACGAGATCATCTTTACGAAGCAGGGGTTTGAAATTTTCGTCCAAATCAATCAAGGCGCGTGAAATTCCAAGACGAACTGCACCAGCTTGACCGCTTGTACCTCCACCTACGACGTTTGCTCGAACATGGTACGAGCCATGTTGCGCTGTCGAACGTAGCGGACGAACAACGTCCTCACGGTGGATTGGGTTAGCAAAAAAAGTCTCGAAAGCTTTTCCATTGATGGTAATTTCCATCGCCTTTCCTCCAGTAACTGGAGTGAGAATTACGCGGGCAACCGCCTCTTTACGACGACCGATATGAATCTTTGCTTGTGTCTTTGCCATGGAAATTATGCGAGCGTTAAGGTTTTCGGTTGTTGAGCTGCGTGTGGATGTACTGAGCCTGAATAGACTTTTAATTTCATTCCGACTTTCCTGCCTAAAGTATTCTTCGGAAGCATTCCCTTGACAGCACTTTCGATAATGCGGTCAGGATTCTTTGCCTGCACATCTTTGAATTTCGCAAAGCGTGCTCCGCCTGGATATAATGTATTATGGTAATACTCTTTTTGGTCCATACGCTTACCGGTCATCTTGATCTTCTCTGCATTGATGACAACGACGAAATCGCCGGTATCAATATGCGGAGTGAAAGTTGCTTTGTGTTTGCCACGAAGAACGCGTGCAACTTCGGTTGCAAGACGCCCGACCGTCTGGCCTTCGGCATCAACGATATACCAGCTCTTCTTTTGTTCTCCCTCTTTTGCACTGAATGTGCGCAAAGAGAGCTTATCATTTCTATCCACTGTTGAAAATCTCCTAAAAATGAGAAATAAACGGACTTTTGCCCGAAAATATAGCGGGGTTATAAGCGGTTTTATCGCTGGAAAGTTCCTGTTTAACCTAATTTATTTAGCGACAGGTGCCGACCAATCATCCTCTGCAGTTATAGATCCATCTGCCCATGTCCACTCAATCTTTTGGAAGGTGATCCCGTCACCTGTGACATCACCAGAAGCCACAAAGATGCCGTTGGCTTCAACAGGTTTAGAGAGAATTACAGGATTTGACTGCTTACCAGTGGGGAGTCCTGAAGCCGGATCCCTCGGAGTTTTGACATCGCTTTGGTAATATCTTAAAGATGCGCTGCATTTTGTGCGGTTTGCTTTTTCCTTGACCTTCATTGCAACGCCCTGTGCATTACACATTGTGAAGGTATATTTTCCTGGTTTTAAGCCACTGATTTGTGTTCCGCACGATCCATCCGGACACTTGATTTTGACGATCTTTGAAGTTCCATTTCCACTTATCTTGATATAGTCCATGTGAGCAGCTCTCACTTCGGAAATCGGAATCGCCACTAAAAGTGCAAAAACGAAAAATATTTTTTGGTAGTTTTTCATAGCATTAATTACTGAAAAATAAAAGATAAACAGATGTAGTCATTACCACTCATTCAATCCAACATATTGCGAGCACTGGGTATTCCAATTCTCAGAAGATTTCTTTAGATGAACCTACCAAGCTCAAAAGTTCTTGTTTTGGCGGGGTTACCAGACCACCAGCTTTTAACTCTCGTTGAAATTGAATAAACGAAGGTAGGGTCAGTAGAACTTGTTCTGTTTCATCGGAATCAAAAAATGCTTGATGAGTAAATGACACACCATCCGCACCAAGGCAAACATGATAGAACAAACCAGCATTTCCGATCTCACGTAGATCTACCATCACTTTCGAGATATTGCTCCGATTGTGCTCTACATATTCGGGTTTTGTGGAGTAGGTGACGCGAACAATTTTCATGATGTATTCTGTGTTAATACTTTGCTATTCGTTGTCGGCTCACTTCTGATAATACAATCGCCTGAGCAGTACTAACGTTAAGTGAGAAGATAGTGTCCCTCATTGGAATCGTAATCTTCTCATCACAATTCAGAATAATCTCATCTTTGATTCCATGCCCTTCTGAGCCGAAAACTATCGCTGTCGCTTGTGTAAGATCACATTCCCAAATTGGGGTAGCTGATTCTGATAGAACAGTAGCGTAAGTTTTAATTCCCTTATCTCGTAGAAATGCAATCGAATCGCGTAATGAGTTTACGAAAATAATCGGCAATTCAAACACTGCCCCCATCGAAACACGAACTGCCCGACGTGACCACGGGTTGATACTCTTCGAATCAATAATCAATGCCGAAGCATTTAGCGCGAGTGCGGTCCGGCAAATCGCTCCCATATTTTCGGCGTCGGCAACTTCGTCAAGTATGACGAAGAGTGCTCGCTGTTGAAGAGTGGTAAGATATTCGTCGAGTGCGATTGATTCAGGGATTTTGGCATGTGCAAGAATTCCTTGGTGCAGATTAAATCCAACGATGCGGCTCATCTCCCCCTCATCACCTATGAATACGATAGCATTCGTATCCTGTCGATGACTTTCTAAAAGCGACCTATTTTTTTGAAAATACTCCTCAGTCAAAAAGAGAGAATCTATTTCGATCTTCGAGGAGAGAAGTCGTATAACTATTTTCTCACTCTCCGCAATAAAGAAACCATCTCGCCTGGGACTCTTCAGATCTGCGAAAACAGCCACATCCTCGGGACTTGGCTGTCTTCTAATTGTAAAATTCATAGTAAAAGTTACTGCTTTCCGCGCTTTGCATCCAAACTCCAAGGACCAGGTCCGGTTGCTGAGAAATAAAGCCAAATAAAGCAATACAGAATTGCAGGTGCACCACCGTTAATAGTAGGCCAAAAATCCTTCGGAGCATGAAACTGAAAATAGGCTACTGCCATTTCTCCAGCGAGTAAAAAGGCGACAGGACGTGTATAAAGTCCCATTAAAATAAATATGCCCCCGAAACATTCAAGAAATGCACCTATCCATGCTTGAGACATGAAAGGGACTGTTCCCCCATTCGGCGGTATGCCGCCTGGGAAAGCAAATAGTTTAGTAGTACCCGACAGAATAAAAAGAATCGCTGCAACGATTCGTAATGCGCTTTCAATCTTAGGAGCTGCATCATGCCATTTTTGTACGATAACTGGTTTTGTCATGTATTTGATTTTTGTAAAATTATGCTGCTTCTAAAACTGCAATGTCAAGTTTACCCATTCCGAGCATCGCCTGCATTGCTCTGCCTGCGCGAGCTTTATCTTGCCCACCGAGAAGTCTACCTAAGATAGTTGGTACGATTTGCCATGAGACACCAAACTTATCTTGCAACCAACCGCAACGGTCAAATCTTCCACCTTCACCAAGCGTATCCCAAAGTCTATCAACTTCCTCTTGCGATTCGCAGTTTACAAAAAGTGACATGCCTGGCGTGAATAAATTATCCATTGGGACTCCGCTATCCATCGCAATGAAATCCTGTCCGCAAAGTGAGAACGAGGAAAACTTTATCTTTCCCTCGGGTCCATTTTCTCCGGCTTCATACCTGGATACTATATTTATCTTTGAATCAGGGAATAGAGAAGTATATAGATTCAATGCCTCCTGAGCACGGCCTTGAACGTTGCCTGCAAATAGCAACGATGGGGCAACAGGTTTTATTTCGTCTGTTAATGTGAACTGCCATGAAACTCCGTATTTATCATTCGTCCATCCGTATTTTTTTGCCCAAGGATAGTCTGCAAAATTCATCATAATATTTCCACCAGCAGATAGGGCTCCCCAGAGTGAATTAATTTCATCTTCAGAGTTGCAATAAATCGTATGCGAAATTCCCGGTGTAGGCTTGTAGTAATCACCACCATTCAGGAGGATAATTTCTATCCCATTCAACGAAATTGTCACACCCATGACAGAACCGCCCGGCCCTGGCGTTGTGCTTACGATGTGAGAATTTTTGTACAATGATGTATAGAGCTTCGCAGCTTCTTCAGCGTTATCGTTAAACCAAATGAACGACTGAATTTTTTGCATTATTCTACGATAGATTATTAATGATCATTTATTTTGCAATACCAAAACGTTCGATCGCTCGTGCCCTGGCTCGCGCCTTGACTTCTTCGCGGTCTCGTGGCTGAGCGTTGGTAACGAGGGTCAGCATGAGAGTCCGCGCTGCAATTGCAACCTCATCTACAGCATGGTTGAATGCTTCCTCGTTTAATTGAGATGGTTTCGTAAAACCGGATAGCTTCCTTACGAATTGCAAGGAAGCATCACGAATTTCCTGTTCCGTTGCAGGCGGATCGAAATTGAAAAGCGTTTTGATATTTCGGCACATAAGACTATTGTAAGTCCTTCAAATACGCTTCGAGTTGTCCGAATGTTCCCGACCAACCCTGATTCATTCCTCCACGAGTGGAATCGAATGTTGCAATCTCCTCTTCAGTCGCGTTAATCGGATCCCACTGAATTGTTACTTTCGTTTTTTCACCTTCAGCGGTGAGTGTCATTGCCGTCAGCATTTCCTTTGGCCATGTCGGAGCAAACGGATGAGTCTGAAGGCCTCCATCTTTATCAGAAAAAGTGGTGATCCAAACGACATTTGTCTTGGGGTGAATTTCTCTGTAGATACTCTTCCCCCACATTTCAGTGCCGTCCTCGGTTTTCAGACAGTAGTGCATAAAACCACCTGGACGAAAATCCATGATGTTGTAAACAACTGTCGAGCCGGCAGGGCTAAACCATTTCATTAAATGATCTTTCTCAGTCCAAACTTTCCAGACAAGATCGAGAGGAGCGTTAACTGTCCTCGAAGTAACGAATGATTCTACTTTTTGAGTTTGTGTCATAATCAAATAATTATTTTTTTTCAGGTGCAAAACTTACCATCCAGTTAATGTCGTATTTATCAGTACACATTCCGAAGTAGTCACCCCAGAACATATAGGTCAGTGGCATCACTACTTTTCCGCTAGCAGAAAGTCCAATAAAAATTCGATCAGCTTCTTCTGTGGTTCCATTAATGTTGAGATACGGGTTTGCTGTTGGCATTACGTTTTAATACTTGTTTCATAAACTTTAGAATCAATATTTAGTCCCTTGCAAGAATGAAATTCCTTACATACTCTTCAAGTCTCGCAAGGTGTTGGTGACCGCCTTCGATCGCGCCATATTTCTCAACGACATGACGAAGTTGTTTCGCCGTTTGGAATACCGACTTCATTGTGACAAGCGTCTTTCCATCCTGCTCCTCGAAAGTGATAGTCGCATGAAACGCGGCATCAGTTACACCTACGTCATCACCGCCACCATGCTCGTACTCAATGCGTTCAGGCGGAATAATCTTTTCAAAAAATACTTCGTTCGGAAAATCTGTCCCGTCGGGTCCATGCATTGTATGAAACCAGA
The DNA here is from genome assembly GCA_037143335.1 of bacterium. Lineage (GTDB taxonomy): Bacteria > Bacteroidota > Ignavibacteria > Palsa-1295 > Palsa-1295 > PALSA-1296. The sequence goes on from JBAWZA010000003.1 coordinate 29,517, forward strand.
CCCCGCCTTCACGAAAATCGAACTCGCTTGTTGTTGTTGAAAATCCGTTAGGTCCCCACCAATTCTCCAGATGCTTAACATCAGTCCAAACTTGAAATACCAACTCACGCGGTGCATTTACGAGTCTTGAAATTATTAGTTCTCTCTCTTCTATATCAGTGATTAAATGATTGTGAATTGTGTTGCAATAGGTTTAAGTCGAACTCCGATCTCCGATTCATTTCCCTTCCAATAGTTCTTCCAACTGGTCAAGGCCTTCTGACCAGCCATCTGCTCCGCCGGTTTTGAGATATACATCTCGAACTTCGTTAGAAGCAAATGTTGAAGTGATGCTAACTTTCGTAGTATTAGCATCAACTTCCTCGAATGACACCGTGAGTATTGACCTGAGAAAATCCTGTCCGCTATAGTTTGGGATATTCTCTTGCATTTGTTTCATCCACCAATCTGGATGACCCGTGACATCAGAAGTTTGTACGATCAGTTCTGGCCGCTTAAATTCCAAATACTCGCCTTTCATCGTGAAAGGTCCTCTAAATTCTTCAGGTCCGTTCACATCTCCGTAAAGTGAGCAACGAAATTTTCCACCGACTTTGGGATCAATCTCAGCCGTTGCTGAAAAAATTCGCGGGCCAAACCATTGTGCCAATTGTTCGGCGTTCGTAAATGCTTCGAATACCATTTCTCGATTAGCATTTACAATACGGGTTATCGTCATTGCATTCTCTGAGGTAGTAACGTACGTTTCTTTTTTTTCTGCCATAATGTTATTTTGTTTGAGGTGTACTCTGTAATTTTTCCAAGTAATCTTCGAGAGCATCAAATTTATCTTCCCAGAACTGCCTGTACTGTTCTACCCAATCCGATACTTCGGTAAGCTTCCCCAATTGTGCTTCGCAGTAACGCTCTCTTCCCTCTTGTCTTACCTTTATCAGTCCACACTCGGTCAGAATTTTGACATGTTTTGATACAGCCGGTCTGCTGATTCTGAAATGCTCAGCGATGCCGTTCAGTGTCAATGTGTGCATCGTCAAGAGCTGGATAATAGCCCTCCGTTTTGGGTCTGCAATTGCTTGAAATACATCACGTCTCATCATATTGTGTAACTGATTGGTTACAAATATACGTAACATTTCGGTTACGCATTTAAAAAGCAACTTTTTTCCAAAATCAGAACTGGATTTCAGTGAGGAGTGACTTAATCCTTAGGAGAGATTCCTAACTCTTTTAATTGCCGTGGATCAATCGGAGAAGGACAATCTTCCATCAATCCTTGCATCGAAGTAGTCTTTGGGAAAGCGATTACATCGCGAATGTTATCTGTACCAGAACATAACATTGCGATCCGATCAATACCAAGTGCCATACCACCATGCGGTGGAGCACCGTAACGGAATGCATCAAGCATGAAGCCGAATTTTTTCTGTTGCTCTTCTGGAGAAAGACCTAACATATTAAATATTTCGGTTTGGAGTTTCCGATCATGAATTCTGATCGAGCCTGAACCCAATTCATATCCATTGACCACAATATCATAAGCTCGCGCTCTAATTGCAGCAAGGTCCTCGGTTTGATTCTCCCAATCTGTAACAACTGGAGATGTAAATGGATGATGCATCGAATTAAATTGTCCTGTTGACTCATCGAATTCGAACATCGGAAAGTTTTCAACCCAAAGTGGAGCGAAAGTAAATTGTTTTCCTTCAAGTAAATTAAGCCGCTTCGCAATTTCTGAACGAAGTGCCCCCATGATGGTATAGGCACGACTCCATTTCTGATGAACTGCAATCAGAATAAGGTCACCAATCTTTGCTTGCGAATGAGTTGCTATTTCCGTCATCAACTCTGGAGTCAGAAATTTCTTTGCACTCGAATCAATTCCTGCTTCAGTTATTTTTAACCAAACTAAACCACCAGCTCCGTAGAGTTTTGCTTGATCGGTTAATTCATCCAATTGCTTTCGCGACCACGAAGTACAGCCTGGCGCGACGATTGAAGCGATGACACCTTGCTTGGTCTCTAGCGCATCATTGAATACCTTGAACTCTGTCTTACCGCGAAGCAAATCGGTTAACGCATGAATCTCAAGATCATAGCGGAGATCGGGCTTATCTGAACCAAATCTCTCCATGACTTCTTTGTAGGAATATCTCGGAAATTTTTCAAGCCTCATGTCGAGACTATCCCAGACATTCCTCAAACAATTTTCCATTACGTCATAGACCATCTCCTCATCTGGAAAACTCATCTCTACATCAAGTTGAGTAAATTCGGGTTGACGATCAGCACGAAGATCTTCATCACGAAAACACTTAGTGATTTGAAAATACTTATCGAATCCTGCAACCATCAATATCTGCTTGTAGATTTGAGGTGATTGAGGTAGAGCATAAAATTCGCCATGATGCAACCGACTCGGCACAAGAAAATCCCTTGCTCCCTCAGGAGTTGCCTTCATAAGCATCGGAGTCTCGACTTCGATAAATCCTCTTGAGTCGAAATAATTACGAATGGACTGAGTTATCTTATGCCGTGTGATAAGATTTTTCTGAAGAGTCGGACGACGTAAATCAAGATAACGATACTTTAGACGTAAATCCTCATTTGCCTTCACATCATCTTCGATCACGAAAGGAGGTACTTCCGATTCGTTAAGAACTTGAATCGATGAAATCAAAATTTCAATCTGTCCAGTTGGAATTTTCGGATTAGGATTTGACCTTGCACGAACACTGCCTTCGATGCAGACGACAAATTCTGATCGTAACTTCTTCCCTTCCTCGTAGAGAAACATCGTTGCATCACTTGGCTCGACGACACATTGGACAATACCAGCCCGATCACGAACATCAAGGAACAACAATCCACCCATATCGCGATTAGAATTTATCCAACCGTTAATGATGACGTGGCTTCCGATATGTTCGCTGCGTAATTCGCCAGCGTAATGTGTTCGTTGTGGGGTATTCATATTCACTTTGTCCTATCTTTAACACGAATAACAAATTTTAATCCCGACCATCTCTCATCGATTGCGCAGACCTTTACGTCAACCATACCGTTCAATAATCCGAAATCACGAATGATGTTTTCCGTTAAATCAGTCGTCACTTTCGATGCCTTCTTTGGCCAGGCGACCCAAAGCATTCCGTTTGATTTAAGAGTTTTCGATAACCTTACGAATTGCTTTTCATATTGCTTTAGCGAATCGGCAAAGAGCAGGATGAAATCCAAATCTCGAATTGGATTCTCAATAAATTCCAGGGCAGAAAGTCCATGAAAGAAAGCTTCTAACTCCTTAGGTTTATTGATGATACAGACTTTCATATCGGGCTTTAGACCCAATTTTTTATCCAGAGGTGTACCCGAATATCCTGACATAAAAAATCAAAAGGGCTGGAAATTCCAGCCCTCGTAATTCGTAACTCTTAATTCGTCATTACCTTACGCATGGGCCTTGATTGCCTCGGTCGTATCAATTCGAACGCTTGGTCCCATCGTGCTCGAGATGACAACACCTTTGAGATAGACTCCCTTGGATGAACCGGGTTTAGCGCGCATAATGGTATTGATAAACATGTTAATGTTATCAGTCAACTTATTCGCCTCGAACGAAGCCTTACCGACGGTTGAATGCACATTGCCTTGTTTATCGGCACGGTACTCAAGTTTACCAGCCTTAACTTCCTTCACTGCAGTTGCAACGTCAGTTGTCACTGTTCCGGCTTTAGGATTAGGCATCAGTCCGCGAGGTCCCAAAACTCTTCCGAGTTTACCAAGTTCGCCCATGACCTCAGGAGTTGCAACGATAACATCTGTTCCAGTCCAACCGCCCTTGATCTTTTCGAGCAATTCTTCGAATCCTACTTCATCTGCACCAGCTTCTCTTGCAGCAGTTTCCTGGTTCTTGGTCACAACTGTTACGTGAACAGTCTTACCGATTCCATGAGGAAGCGATACCGTACCACGAATAGCTTGATCAGCCTTCTTCGGATCAATTCCTAAATTGATCGCGATGTCAATTGACTCATCAAACTTCGCTGAAGCGAGTTGCTTAACTTGCCTCACTGCTTCGCCAATAGCAAATGGTTTGGTGCTATCAACTTTCTTCTTAAGATTATTATAACGTTTTCCGTGCGGCATGTTTTATCCCTCCACTGTTAAGCCCATAGAGCGGGCGGTACCGGCAACCATGCTCATTGCTGCTTCGAGCGAAGCGGCGTTGAGATCAGGCATTTTTAATTCGGCGATCTCACGAATTTGCTTAGAATTCACTTTGCCGACCTTTGTACGATTCGATTCCTTCGAACCCTTAGCGATGCCGGATGCCTTAATAAGCAACACAGCTGCTGGAGGTGTTTTCGTGACGAACGTAAAGGATTTATCAGAATAAACTGTAATAACAACTGGTGTTATCATGCCATCTGCTTTCGCAGTTTTAGCGTTGAATTGCTTACAGAATTCCATGATGTTGACACCCTTCTGTCCAAGAGCAGGTCCAACGGGCGGAGCAGGCGTAGCCTTACCACCAGGAATCTGGAGTTTAATATAACCGGTAATCTTTTTTGCCATAGTAGTATATTATTATGTGGTACAGACGTCCTACCCTGGCGGGCCAGACTCCCACGATTAAGTAAAAACCCCGAGTCACCTCAGAATTATTAGCTACACGTAAACGATTTTTTAAGAAATAAGTTCGGAGCTCTGACACTTTCCCAGTTATAATGGAGATCCTCGACTCAAACTCCCGCTAGCCCCCTCTTCATTTGAAGAGGGGGAAAAAGACTATCTCCCCCTCCTCGAATGAGGAGAGGGTTGGGGTGAGGTTCCCCTCCAAGATTGAATCATTACTCTCCGAACTTTGTAATACAATTATCAAGCGAACATTCGGTGCGGCTTTCAACTTGAGGGAATCCTCTTGGCAGTTTGACCGGAGGACGGCAACGCAAAAAAGAACCTACAATTAGTCCAATGGGTGCTTGACGCTATTTTGTGCCAATTACAGGCCTCATCCACTCACAAGGTGGAAACTCCAACAAGCTTCGCCGCCAGCTTCGGCTGACCGCTTAGATGAGGGACAGTGGAAGCAAAAGGTATCAAAGGCAGGCACCCGCGTGTATATGGAAGTACACGGTTCTTTTAGCCCTTGCCTTGACGAGTTAATCGTCAAGCGATTCTGTTTCCGACGTATCCCGCTTATCCGCAGTTCTTTTAGAGCCCGCGCATCGGCATCATGGGAGGGTTGGAGTAGAGCGCAGTCCTCCTCTGAGACTGACTAAGTGATTCTCTCGCGTTGAAAGCCGCCAGTGTTTTAGAACAAAAGAATTTTTATGTCACGAGCATTCAGATTAGGAATCACCGGTAAGATCGGAAGTGGCAAGTCCACGCTTTCGCAGATTCTGCGCAATGATGGGATCACCGTGATAGACGCCGATACTCTCGCCAAAGATCTGATGAACTCGGACGAGAGCCTCCAAAAAGAAATTGAAGCCGTTTTGGGTGCAGAGGCTTATACCGAAAATCAAATCAACAGAACATTTATTGCTCAGAAGATTTTCACTGATGCAGAGCTGAAATCGAAACTCGAAAGCATAGTGCACCCTGCGACACTTCGAGAAATTATGCGTGAGTTTGATGCCGCTCCCCCGGGGAGTATCATCGCGCTTGAATCAGCAATACTTTTTCAAACAGGGTTAGAGGAAATTTTTGATGCGTTGGTCTTAGTTGAATCAAGCGATGAGAATGCAATCAAGCGACTTATTTCAGAACGGAAATTTTCCGAGGCTGATGCGAAGCAAAGACTCGGTGAACAATCATACCAGAAAGAATGGAATGACGATGCAGACTTCGTGATCGAGAACAACGGCGATCAAGCAGGATTTGTGAAGCGTGCCGAGGAATTAGTCAAAATCATCAAGATCATATCTGTCCAAAACCTCCCGACTGAGTCATTGCGCTCTATTATAGAGTAAGAAGTAGATAAGCATTTTCCCCACTTATCCACATTCCGCAGAATTCACTACCTAATCCGGTTTATTCTTCATATATTTATAGGTGTCCATTTTGGACATAACTACGTATTTCTCTTAAAATTAATTGGAGGCAATTATATGTCACGTATTTCAAAGTTCTTGTTTACCGTAATGGTAATCGCTGGTTTTGCAACTGTTTCATTAGCACAGGATGAGGCAAACATGCCGAAGCCGAATACCAAAGCGGGTTCAGCAGCATGGATGTTCACTGTGAATGGGCTTGGTGATTTCGGTTTGAATGGATTTGGACTTGGACCAAACGGTTTCCCAGTAGTGGGCGCTGGTTGGAAATGGTACTTTTCTGATGATATGGCTATTCGTGCGATGCTCGGATTGGCAACAAATTCATCGGGTGATGCTGACGTTACAAAATCAACAAACGGAAAGAATTCCACCACTGCATTCGGGCTTGCTGTAGCTGTTGAAATGCACACGCACACTGTCTACTCTACCTCACCTTATTTTGGGGCGCAGTTGATGTTCTCGAGCGGCAGCACAACGAACACGAAGACTGTTTCAAACACTTCTACCGAAACGAAGTCAAGTGCTGGCTTATTCGGGATCGGCGCATTGGCTGGATTCGATTGGTACTTCACACGCGGCCTCGCAGTCGGTGCTGAGTATATGCTCGGATTTAGCTCCGCATCAGCTAGCTCAACTTCAGCTGGTACAACTACCGATGCACCGTCATCAACGAGCATTGGTATTAACTACGGTGGTAACGTTCATTTAGTCGTACACTTCTAAGAAGATATTTTTCTTTCATTCAACTTTGCATCCTGCGGATTCCCGTTAGATGCTTTAGGAGGTAATTTATGTTACGTTCTTTCTTGAAAGTTATATTTTCTTTAACCATTGTTTTGAGTTTTTCTGGCATAGTACATGCTCAGGAAGATTCGAACTTCCCAAAACCGATCACCTCAAAAGGGTCGGCTGCGTGGATGTTTACGATGAGCGGATTACACGATTTCGGTGTAAACGCTTTTACGATGGCGAGCGTAGACCAAAATGGGAATACGAATACCGAAACCGGTACCACAAGCCACACATACATCGTTTATGGTGCAGGTGGAAAATACTACATCGCTGATGAAATGGCTATCCGTGCGTTACTAGGTTTTTCTACTACTACTGATGGTGATGCAAAAACCAGCAGCGGTAAAACAACCATCACAACACTCGGAGTCGCGGCGGGACTTGAGTTACATACTCACCCCGTTTATTCTACCTCTCCATATTTTGGAGGGCAGATATCTTTTGCACGTGTGAGCGGAAGTAGTGATTTTACTTCGGGCACCACTTCATCAACGACTAGTGGAAGCAGATCAGTAATTGGAATAGCAGCATTTGCTGGTTTTGATTACTTCGTCAGTAATGCAATAGCGGTAGGCGGTGAATTCCGATTTGGATTTTCAACCGCCTCTGGGTCTGATACTGATACGGCAGGTAAGTCAACTGACGCGCCTTCTTCTACAGGAATCGGAATCTCGGGAGGTGGAATCCATTTAGTAATTCACATGTAACATAGCCATTAGTTTGGTTTTTTCTTATGCCCTCTGAAGTTTTACTTCGGAGGGCATTCGTTTTCGTATAGAATTGTTCTAAGCGCGTGAAGAATACCGATATTCTCGTTCTCGGCTCAGGCTCAGCAGGTCTTTTTTTTGCATTGCGTTGTGCGAAGCTCTCGAAGCTGAATGTTCTTGTCATTACAAAAAAAGAACGATCCGAATCGAATACCAACTACGCTCAAGGCGGCATCGCTTCTGTGATGAGCGCGCATGATAGCCATGATTCCCATATCCGAGATACGATTATTGCTGGTGCTGGGCTTTGCCATGAGGATGCAGTAAAAGTATTGGTTGAAGAAGGACCAGATAGGATTCGAGACCTTATCAAGATCGGCGCTAAATTTACGAAGGATAAAAAAGGCAAACTCAGTCTCGGCAAAGAAGGCGGACACTCCACCAACCGAATAGTTCATACAAGGGATTTAACTGGCAGAGAGATCGAACGCTCGCTACTTGATGCTGTCGCCAAACATCCGAAGATCACTCTCTTAGAAGATCACTACGCCGTCGAGCTTCTGACCGATCACCAACGGGTTGATAAGAAGAAAAATAACAAAGGACCAATTACCTGCTACGGCGCATACGTGCTCGACGAACGAACAGGTAAGGTAGAAATTATTCGAGCTAATCATGCCGTCATGCTCGCAACTGGTGGCGCTGGACAGGTGTATCTGCACACAACAAATCCTGCAATTGCAACTGCAGATGGAGTTGCGATGGGATTTCGTGCCGGAGCAATGGTCGGCAACTTGGAATTTATCCAATTTCATCCGACATCACTTTATGCTGAAGGAGCAAAATCCTTTCTGATATCCGAAGCTGTTCGCGGCGCTGGGGCAATACTGCTCAATCAAGAAGGAGAGAGATTCATGGCGGAGTACGATCCAATTCGAATGGAGTTGGCTCCGCGTGACATCGTCGCACGAGCCATTGATTCGGAATTGAAAAGAAATGGCGATCAATATGTCCTTCTAGATCTTTCGCATCTTGGTGCAAAGCATATTAAGAAAGAATTTCCGAACATCTTCGCAAAATGCAAAGAGTTTGGAATAGACATTACTCGCACTCCCATTCCCGTCGTACCTGCGGCTCACTATAGCTGTGGTGGTGTCGTAACTGATTTGAATGGAAGAACAAATATCAATCATCTCTATGCTTGCGGAGAAGTTTCTATGACGGGTGTACACGGCGCGAATCGTTTGGCAAGTAATTCGCTCTTAGAATCACTTGTGTTTGCACATCGCTCCGCTGAAAACTTGATGAAATCTGTAATTAAATCACCAAAGAAGTCTGAAAAAATCGCTTTAATTGAATGGGATGAATCCGGTACTGAAAATGCTGAGGAGTGGGTTGTCATCGAACATGATAAACGCGAGGTGCAACAATTAATGTGGGATTATGTTGGTATTGTTCGCTCGACTTACAGACTGAAACGATCAGAGCGGAGGCTTAAGCTTATCATGGAAGAGATCGAAGCTTACTATCGTAAGACAAAGGTGACAGTCCCCTTGTTAGAACTTCGAAACATCGCACAAACAGCTTTACTCATTGTGCGCTCAGCACTTTCAAGAAAGGAATCGAGAGGCTTACATTATATGACGGACTTTCCGAATCCAAATCCGAAACTTGCGAAGATTGATACAGTCTTAGAGAAACGAGTGTAAGAAAGCCATTTTTAGGGACACCAAATAATTTATCACAACCAGCATGTCTTCTCACGTAGCCAAACACGTCAAAGAGATTTTCACAAAGCCGATTCTTGATCGCATCGCTTCTGCAATCGCTGAAGCCGAGAAGCATTCTAGTGCTGAGATCAGAGTCTCGATCCGTGAAGAGCGTGATCATGATGAAGCGGGACTGCCCATCGAACAAATTGCCTACCGCGAGTTTTTCAAACTCGGAATGAATAAAACGGCAGGTAGGAATGCCTTGCTCCTTTTCATCTTGTTCGAAGAACGAAAATTCTATGTCTTCGGCGATGAAGGCATCCACAAGCGAGTCCACCCCGCCACTTGGACTGATGTCGCCGCTATACTCGGAGAACAATTCAAGCATGGACACTTTGAGGAAGGCATTCTGGAAGCACTAAAAAAGATCATGTCGCATGTCCAACAATCATTCGCAAGCCCGGCCGGAAGCAAAGAGGAATTAAGTAATGAAGTCGTCATCAGTTAATATGTTTCTGAAGAAATCTCGGATTGCAATGGCGCAGATTAGCGCTGTGCTTGGCGATCTTGCTAAAAATGTTGAGCATCATATTCAGCTCGCTCAGCGCGCACTGACTCAAGGTGCTGATTGCATCGTATTTCCCGAACTATCACTAACAGGATATACTCTCCGCGATCTTAATAACGAAGTCGCACTCGACCCAAACACATCTGAGTTGGTGACACCGCTTCGTGAACTTAGCAAGCAAATTACTATTATATGTGGTGGAGTAGAACGAAGCAAATCAGGTGGAGTGCATAATTCGGCATTTGTTTTCGAGGATGGCATTTGCAAACACTCCCATCATAAAATATACCCTCCAACCTACGGTATCTTCGAAGAAGAGCGTTACTTTCTTGCAGGAACAACTCTGCGAACGATAGATTCAATACGTCTTGGTCGAATTGGAATACTTATTTGCGAAGATCTCTGGCATCCCTCACTGCCCTACATGCTTGCGTACCAAGGCGCACAACTCATCATCACTATTGCTGCAAGTCCGACGCGACTAGGAATTGGCGAAGCTTTCACCGGAACTGTGCCGCACAACTATACAATCAATACCGATCATCAAATAGCGTACGCAAGATTATTTAGTATTTATATGGCGTTCGTCAACCGAATCGGTGTCGAAGATGGGGTGAATTTCTGGGGTGGTTCTCAACTTATTTCTCCGACCGGGGATGTTGTTCAACGCGCAACGTTTTTCGATGAGGAGTTGATGTTCGTTGATATTGACCCACAAGCAATTCTTCACACACGTGAATACTCACGCCACATGCTCGATGAGAATTTACTCTTGACTCAGCAATTACTCACAGATACGATTGCCATTTCCAGGGAGGGTGTGTAAGCATGGTTGCGAATCGCCTACTCCTCTATTGCATTTTCAATCTCATCCTGTTTTCATCTTTTGTTAATCTCTGCTACTCGCAAGTGACAGAGCAAGATTCTCTTTCGCGAAATGAGAATGGTAATTTCTTTTCGAGCTTACCAAATCAACTCTCACATTCTCCATCCGTATTTACCTATTCTCAAAACGGTTTAGAATTCGGCAATTCCTTTTTATTCCTCAGAGGTTTTGATTCGCGACGGATTTCTTTCTTTGTCAATGGAATACCCCAAAACGATCCTGAAGATCATAGCATGAACTGGCTCTATCTCCCAGATTTTACAGCCAATTCATCGACGATTAGTCTTGGAGCACTTGATGGGACGAATCCCCAATCGGTAAGTGTGAATACAATGAATCCCTTACAAAGTGAAATGAAGGTCAGAGCAGGTTACGGAGACTATAACTCCTCGGTTCTTGGAGTACAGTTTAACTCTGGGCTGATTGGAAATACATATAACATCTCAGCTTATCTTTCACACTTAAAATCAGACACATACCGCAATGCTTCGGCAGTAGATAAAACATCTTACAGCGTTTCCGCAGAGAGGATTGATTCTAATTTCAACCTGAAAATAAATCTATATGGCAGTTCGGTAAACGACGGGCTTTCGTACTACGGCATTTTTCCGTCTGTCAGGAATGATAGAGCGTATTTCACTAACGTGAATGATCGTAGAATAAATTGGTCGGAGACATTTCTTTACCAACGACGTACACCCGAACATGAGATTTTTTTTCAGCCTCATTACGAGGTCATCGCTACATGGCAGATGAACAGTAACACAAAATTGACCAACACACTATTCTACATTCAAGGCGATGGCTCGATAGATTATGATGGAACGTGGACATCACCGAATGCGAGTGAGTATTTCAGGCTCACACCAATCTATGGTTTTCGCTATCAATTCAGTGGTATCAAGGATACCACATTGGGTAATGAACTCATCAGAAGTTCTGTGACCGAACATCAATTCGGATGGAAACCCCAACTCGAATACCAACACGATCATGGCACATTGACTCTCGGCGCGGAATTTCGCATTCATAGATCGAATCATTGGGGACAATTTATTTCTGCTGAAAAACTCCCAGCTGGATTTCCTGATGACTATCATTTCTATGATTATAAGGGCGGCAAAGATTTATTTTCCGCATCTGCGAATGAAGTTCTGAGCATTTCACAAAATTCGACTTTATCGTTAGGCGTAGAATTACGCGACCAGACCTACCGCCTCTTTGACGAAAAACCTTTCTACCTAGATTCAACAGACGCATCGCTCCGCGGGCTCAAAAAATCTGGTTGGACTTCATACTCTTTTACTGTTGCCTCCACCTTACTAAGTCCCTCATTAGGATTTGAATATCGCCCGACAAATTTCCTCACGTTGTTTACGACCGGCAAAATCACAACACGCGAACCGCGGTTGAAAGATTACTACAACCCTGAATATTTCAGTATTCCAAATTTCGCTCGTAAAGCGGATGGCAGTTTTGATTTTACAAAACCTAACATCAAACCAGAGCATGGTTTTGATTTTGAAGTTGGTTCTAAAATTGGAGAGTACTTGCTCGAAGATGGAATAATCTTTTCTGGAGGAGTGACAGCTTACTATATGCCGTACACCGAAGAGATGCTCTACACCAATAAGCGTGACGCATGGGGATCACCAATCTTAGGAAATGCTGAATCAGTCCAGCATTATGGATTGGAGTTAATGGGATTGCTTAATTTCAGTAAATCTGTTTTCTTGCAATTGAATGCGACACTAAGTCACAACGAGATTGGTAAATTCGATTCATTTTCTGACTCTGTAAATATCACAGGCAAAACCCCGCCTGCATCACCATCCGTGATTGCTTCTGCAAATGTAGAAATACTTCCCTTCGCTGGAGTATCGTTTAATCTTACGGAAAAATATGTCGGTACGATGTATGGCGATGTCATAAATTCTGATCAATATAAAAATGATGCCTACTCGTTTGTTGATGCAGGCATTTCATTTACTCAACATTCGCTTTTAGGGATGAGAGAAATCACGTTACGAATCCAAATCAACAATGTGTTCAACTCGCTCTATACCAGCTTTGTCGACCGCGGTGTAGGTTTCTTCGTCGCTGCGCCTCGACATGGATTTGCGACGATTCAATTAGGATTATAGTACGATATGAATACATCTGCCCTCATACTTCTCCATGGCGAACCGCCACCTGAAGATTTACTTCACTACTTTGCAAATCGTTCGCCACACATCATTGCAACCGATGGCGCAGCGGAGTATGCGTTAGAGTGTGGCCTTCAACTCAATACTGTGATTGGAGATATGGATTCACTGAATTCGGAAATCAGAGCAACGATCGCGAGTAAAGGAATTAATCTCATCACTGAATCCGATCAAAACACAACGGACTTTGAGAAGGCGCTCGAGCATCTTATAAAAAAAGAAATTCGCGAAGTGACAGTCCTTGGACTCACAGGCAAACGAAGTGACCATGTGTTATCGAATCTCAGTGTGATGCTTCGCTACGCGGATCAATTTGATTCGATCAAAGCGTACGACATTTTTCAGGTGCATCATTTCCTAACTGCTGAGCGTCAGTGGCACTCATTCAATATGCCAATCGGTACACACGTCTCACTCACTCCACTTCCGCAGGCTCAGGGTGTGACGACATCAGGACTTTACTATCCGCTACGAAATTCGCAAATGAATTTTGGTGAGATCGAGGGGATTGATAATATTATTATTGAGGATACTGCGTCGGTACAACTATCGCGTGGCTCACTGCTCGTTTCTACTCCTTACGAGATTGGATAAGCCTAAGTTGAGGCTTGTTTCTTTGCTTCCCTTGCGACAAGCATTTCTGCAATAGCTAATACAATCGACGCGAGAAGAAAACTCTGCCATAGTTCAACTCCAAATCTTGACTGCTTGACCGTTTCTGCTAAATTCGTTTTAGAAATATCCAAATGCGTAAGCGACTGAAATGGTTGCGCCGACAACTTTGCGATTGCTGAATCGGCTTCATCCCGACTTGCCTGCTTCAAATCAGATTCATCAGTTCGGATATTGACTGCAAAAGTAGCAATAGGTTCGCTCGTCTCCATGTCTTTATAGATATGATATACTCCGGCTTTCGTCGCATTATCAATGTGAACCCGAGTTCTTCCCGCTGATGTAAATGACTCAATTCGTTCGGCTGAGCCATCCGGTGTTTTCAAAATCAGTTTTCTTCCCGATTGTTCATTTGATAAGAGTGGTAGTGTAAGATCAAACGCCTGATCGGTTAGATGTTGTGCATCAGCATTCTCGTCCCTTGAAGCGAGTGAAGAAAGATACGCAGCCGTCCGTCTGATAAGCGGCAAGAAAATAGCCTTCCTCGGAAAATCGCTATAAATTAGTGATGGTGGAATCGAGTAGAGCAACAACTCACCTTTGCCAAGGCTATATTGTGAGAGAAATGATGTGCCAGATGATAACTGAATAAGCGGTATCCCTCCGCGCGCAACTCTATAGTACTCAAAAATCTTTGGAGACTCAATTCCCCGTGCTGATAAAGCTCCAGTACCCTCTTCGAACATTCCTGCGAAGAACGGATGCGCGTAATCAATCTGAGAAATACTTGCATAAGCAGTCAAACCAGATGCTGTGCCTTCTTTCGATTCAATCCTTGGAATCGAAAGTGTTGTAGAAACTGTCGCATTAAAATTTTGGAGATCTATTCCATCGAGCATGAACATTGATGCGCCTCTGCCCGAAGTAATATAGTTTTTTAGGGCAACGATGTCTAACAGGTCAAGTTTATCTGATCCACACTCAATGAATATTGCATCAAGCTGCGCCTGGAGGGAGGGCAACATCCTCAATTCTTCGACACGATGAAACTCAACGCTGTAAGGCGCATCTTTATTATCAGAGAGACTTTGTTCAAGTGCTAAAGTAATAAATTGTGCATCAACTTCATGAGCCGTAAATATTCCTATATGTCGCTTGATCGGAATCCAGAGTGAGACAAATCGCTTATTATCAAATGCCAACGCATCATCTTCGAGTTCTGCACGAACAGAAATAAATCCGGATGATCGCGGTAAAGCGCTGATTGTCACCTTCTCACTCTTCTGCGGAGGAAGCGTATTGATAGTTCGCTGAGCCACACGCTCGTCATTGATAAAGAGTGAGAGCACCGTTGTTTCTGAACTTGGTACTTCTCCCGTGTTATGAATATGTAGCGTAAACTCAACGGGTCTGCCAGGTTCATAAATCGTCGTTGTTGGGATAAGAGAATCAATTGAGAGATTCCTTACCGAAATCTTTTCGGCAGCGCCTATGTCACTGACAAATATCTTTGTTTGGTCATCGAAAAGCCTGAGATGTTGAAGCGTATCGTTCGCGCCTGGTTTGGCAAATGAATAATTCCGGAATTGGCCATCAGAGATGAGATAGATCTCTTTATTGATGTTATGTGAGCTTGCAAGAACAGAACTTGCAATGCGGAGTCCGTCCTCCATCTTCGCCGGCGCATCAGCGACATGAAAATCAGCAATAGCTTTGCGAATATCTTGGAGAGTGTGCAGCGGTGGATAGACCTTCCCTTTCTCAATCGAAGCTAATGGAATCACAACAGCTTCATCTCCTTCGTCAATGACCGTAGAAATTTCTGACACAGCTTTTTTTGCCTGATCTATGTAGCTTCCTTCACCGCTTCGTCTTGACATGGATGCGGAGTTGTCAACTAAAAGTACCACAGTGGTGTTGGCATGTCCGGCTCCGAAGAATCCACCGAGGTAACCACGAATCGCAGGACGAGAGAATGCCGTGACGATACAAATAATAAGTAATGTGCGGAGAATGAGAAGAAGAATTTGTTTGAGCTTCACCTTCCGCATGGAAGATTTTTCTATTTTTTTGAGGAAACGAATCGAGCTAAAATCCACTCGCCCAGCACGACGTTGAGCAAATAAATGGAACAGTACCGGAAAACTTGCTGCTATTAACCCGAAGAGAACGTATGGATTCAGGAAGGTCAAGCTAAATTAGTTTAGAGTGTTGAGTAAAAAAGTAAACGTCCCCGCTCATGGCAGGACAATAAGTTTTTGTACCGATACCTTTTGTGAGTAGTGGCTGAGCGATTCCAGTTCATACACACCCGGTGGGTACGTACTGACATTAATCCGCAACTGGTGTATTTCCGACGGCATGGCATATTGTAACATCGTCCTACCTACTGCATCAATAATTCGAATTGAAGTCGCCCCCGTTAAGTATGATTGCACAGTAAAAATTCCTCGTGTTGGATTTGGCCAAATGGAGATGTCAGAAATTTCTGATCCCTCCACTACTCCAATGTGCGAGTCAATTGTCGTATCACCAATGTTAAATTCAAACATCGAATCTGGTGCATTCCTCGGTGAATGCGTAAGCGTATCCGCTCCGTCATTGGTTTCGATAAAATAACGGACATGTGTGCCCCGCTTCAGTGTCGGAAATGTTCCAGTGTAGATCAATGAATCGGTTGCTAAGTGCAAATTAAATACCGAATTGAATACACCATACGAATAACGTATGACTGGAAATCGCACATGATTATTCGCGGCGATGCCTACTTCGATGTAGTGAATCGAATCATTCCTCCAAGTTCTACGTGGCCCGATGATGGTACCGAGTGCCAGCGCCGCTTGATACGCATCGAGTCTTCCGTAGCCATAAGCAGTATCAGGCAGAATGTTCGTTCGGATGCCTGTCTTCATGACTGCATTGCGAATCGCCTGCGCGCTCGCTTCGGGATGTGTTTGCTTAATGAGTGCGCATCCACCTGAGATGAGTGGAGTTGCGAGTGATGTACCTGTTGCAGCTGCGAATGAATTATTATTCGACCACGTATGAACTTTGACTCCCGGCGCACAAATTTCTGGTTTGATTCTGTGATCGCTTGTTGGTCCGCGGGATGAAAAGTTTGCTATCGTGTCGTTTTCTTCGAGCGCACCAACCGAAATAATACTATCAGCATCGGCAGGAGTAATTAGGTAGGGGTAGCCGCTATTATTCCCTCCATTTCCCATAGCTGAACAATTCAGAACGCCAAGTCCTGCAGAGCGGGCAGCTGCGCGTGCCGCCACAGTTGTCCGCCCATCCATATCGGAATAGGTATGGCTCGTGAACTCGGAATCGAATCCGAAGTAGCCAAGCGAACATGAAGTGACATCCACTCCCATCTTTTCCATCCACTCTAGTCCCGCTGCATAATTATCTTCTTCAATTGGCTTCTCGGATCTCACATCTTCTGTCTTCGCCAAAATCAGATCGGCATTATATGCTGGACCGATGATTGTATCAGGAAAGAAACCGGTGGCAGCACTCAGAACAATCGAACCATGTCCATCTTGATCAGGAGCGTCAAGTGAATCATTCGCGGGTAATGAGTCATGATTGATGAAATCGTATTCGGCAACAACGTTATGCATCTTCGTAGTCTCCATGACCTTCCACCGAAAACCTACGTCGAGAAAACCAAGAAGGACACCCGATCCATCGAATCCCATAGCATGTAGTGGTGGCACATTAATTCTTGTCAGCTGCGTATCGGTAAGCCCATAGTGGAATATGATGGAGTCATACCCTTGCGGTATCGGCAACACCGTAGGTATCTCCGTTAGCGGCTTTATCGTTGAAAGAAATGGGTCGTTGATTTCTTCGTAAGTTAGTTCTCCATGGTGTGCCGTGGCGATGGGACTGACTCTAGAAACAAAGAATAGTTTTCTTACTAACCTTAATTGCGCTGAATCAAGATAAGCGCTGACTGCATTTGCCCAAGATGATGTTGCTTGAATGTTAATGCCGAGTACATTTAGGGAATCCAGATAACGCGACCAAACAGGCGCATCTTCAATCGAAATCAGTTTTTCGGATTGATTACTTCCGATAACCGAAGCTCGCCTACGAAGTGCTCTTGGTGAAAAGCCCTTTATGGTTGCGTCGAAAATAGGATTTCCGGGTTTGAATTCCAAGGGTGAGATGCTTTTGTCCTTAAACTCAATCCAATATTTTGTTTGAGCAAATAATGGCTGACTGGAGTTTAGTCCAAAAAAAACGATTCCGCAGGAGAGTAAGCGGAAAAATGAACTAGATGCAGAGATATTTTTTTCAACGATCAAGCTTGAATCAGCTTTGCAATAATATCAAGTGTTGACATCCCTTCAGCCTCTGCGTTGAAATTCAAGACTATACGATGTCGGAGCACCGAAGTCGCAAGCGCCTTCACATCTTCGATGTTCGGACTGAATCTGCCATCGAGCAATGCACGAACCTTCGCACCCAAGACGAGATACTGTGATGCTCTTGGACCAGCACCGTAGCTGATATATTTTTTTACAAAATCTGGTGCAGTTGCATTCTTGGGTCTTGACTTTGCGACAAGGCGCACAGCATACTCAACCACATTATCTGCGATGGGCACATAGCGAACCAAATCTTGATATAAAATTAAGTCCTTCGCAGTTAATATCTTATTGAGCGAAGGCTTGTACTCGCTGGTGGTTGACTTCACGATATTAATTTCTTCTGATTCACTCGGATAGTCAAGCCAGATATTAAGCATGAATCTATCCAACTGCGCTTCGGGCAGTGGGTATGTTCCCTCTTGCTCAATAGGGTTCTGCGTTGCCAACACAAAGAACGGCTCACTCAATGTGTACGTCGTATTCGCCGCGGTTACCTTATGCTCTTGCATTGCTTCTAAAAGTGCGGCTTGAGTTTTTGGCGGAGTACGGTTAATCTCGTCAGCCAAAATGATATTCGCAAAAACAGGACCTTTGATAAACCGAAATTCTTTTACACCAGTAGTGATATTTTGCTCAAGAATCTCTGTGCCGGTTATATCTGACGGCATCAAATCAGGTGTAAATTGAATGCGACTAAAATCAAGTTGCAAAACATCGGCAAGAGTTGAGATCAGCAACGTTTTCGCTAAACCAGGCACACCGATGAGCAAGCAATGACCGCGTGCGAGCAAGGCAATGAGCATCTCCTCAATCACTTCGGATTGTCCGACAATTACTTTGGCAATCTCGGAGCGGATTGCCTTATGCTTTGCGACAAGCTCTTGGGCGTATTCAAGTTCTTTGCCCGAAAATTTTGCTGTGGGAAGATGTTGTTTTGTTGTTTCCACGCTTAATAAAAAATCAAAAAAGTGATTATTCCTTATAGCTTCACGAAATCGTTGTTATAGACTTCTACATCGCCAAACATTTTCATGTCATTCGCTAATACTTTTGCATCGCCCGAGGCAGCAATTGTCAGTGAATCTGGATGAATATATTTCTGTGCCGTTTCGAGTAAATCTTCGCGGCTCAGCAGTGCGACTTTGTCGCGGAACCGGTCGTAGTAACCTGCATCTAAATTAAAGAGCGCAATCGTTGAAATCCTTCCAGCAACTTGTTGAGGAGTTTCAATCGAAAGTGGAAAAGAACCAATAATATAATTCTTCACCATTGCGAGTTCATCTTCTGTTACAGGTTCTTTACGGATCAATGAAAGCTCGTTGATAATCTCTTCAACCGCGCGAGCAGTGACCTCTGTCCGCACCTCAGTACTTACTGCAAATGCACCAGTTTGTTTCCGAGCATCAAAAAAACTTCGGGCACCATAGGTAAACCCATTCTTCTCTCGGAGATTCATATTGATACGCGAATTAAAGTATCCGCCCAAGAGCATATTAAGTACATAACACGCCGTATAGTCTTGGTGATCTCGAGTTATACCGATATGCCCAACTCGAATTGCTGATTGAACCGCCTGCGCCTTCTCTACTAGGGCGACCACGCGTTGTTTGTCCAACATTGGTGGAGCAGAGTTCTGCGGTGGCAGAGTCTTGCCATTCCAACTACCGAATTTATCTTCAAGCATCGAAATCAACACGGATTCCGAAATATCACCGGCAACGATAAAAAATCCATTCGATGGAGATGATATTCCTTCATATCCAAGCTTCACACCCGCAGAAGTTAATGCCGGAATTGAAAGCTCCGTGCCATTTGATTCGAGGCTGTATGGATGTCCGTTAAATACTTTTTTCGAAAATATGGTCTCTGATAAGTATCCAGGATCACTCTTTGCCAGTGAAATACTTGCAACGCGTTGCAACTTCGCTCTGTCAAGCTCGGCATCTGCGAAGACGGGATTTAGAGTTACATCTGCGAGTAAATCCAGTGCCGTCGGTAGATAACGTGTCAGCACTGAAGTAGAGATCGTTGTCGAATCCCAACCAGCATTCGCACCGAGTGAGCCACCAACAAAATCTATTTGCTCGGCTATTTCAGTTGCACTTCTCGAAGCTGTTCCTTTTGTCAACAGTTCGGCACTGACGGAACTGAGTCCCTCGGCTCCAGCTTGTTCAACTGAAGAACCACCGCGGAGATAGAGGGTCACACTCACGAGTGGTTGTCCATGATTTTCTACAAGAAATACAGGCGTACCTGCTTTTGTCTTTGTCGAAATAAATTTCGGAAAAGCAATTTGGGTAATAGGTCCTGGCTGTGGCGGTTTTGAACGGTCTAACATTTCGTTTATTCTATAAATGTAATCGCAATATTGGTTACTCACCCGTTTCGTCGTCGTCGGATTCTTCAGATGGGATGTAAATAATTGCGCATCGTTTTTCTTTCACAAGATATTTTTCTGATGCTCTTTGAATATCATCGCTACTGACAGATAAGTACCTGTCAATGATGGAATTGGCAATGCTAGTATCATCGAAAAACACTTTTGAGTGCGCAAGTTGATCTGCCTTGCCAGAAGCGCTTATGCGCCCAGCAATGAGGCGCATCTCGGTCTTATTTTTTGCCTTTTGCAATTCAATCTCACTAACACCACCTGCACGAATCTCGGCTAATACACTTTCTATCCCCTCTTCAATTGCATCTGTTTTATCCTCTGGTTCATTGGTCATCGCATAAATCCAAAGCAGCCCTGGCATTTCGCGTAGGTCAACATAGGCAGAGACTTCGGAAGCTGTTTTGTCAGTATATACTAATTTCTGATATAGCCGTGAGCTTCTGCCCGTCGAGAGAATATCCGTGAGTATGTCTAAAGCTATCGCATCGTCTGTCCCTTCGGCAGGCATTTGGTATGCATAAAAAACTCCCGGCAGTGGCACGGGTTCGTTGTCAATAATTTCACGTCGCTCGGATGTTTGCTCTTCTTCATCAAACGTTGGACGGGTGATCGGTACTTTTCCAGAAGGGATTGCACCGAAATACTGCTCGATTGTTGTACGAGTTTGAATCGGATCGAAATCGCCTGAAACAACGAGTACGGCGTTTGATGGAGAGTAGAAGGTGTCATAAAAATCCTTCACATCAACCAAATTTGCTGCCTCGATAGTCTCCATATCCCCGATGACCGTCCACTTATAGGGAAATTTCTTGTACGCCATCCTCATCATCCTCTCCGATAAGGTGCCGTAGGGAGCGTTATCGTAGCGCTCGCGCTTCTCTTCTTTGACGACATCCTTTTGCGTCCTGAGGCTATCTTCTCCGAGCACAAAGCCCATCATCCTATCTGACTCGAGCCAAAGCGCGAGTCCCAGCTGATGTGATGGAAGTACTTCGTAATAATTTGTCTTATCTTCGGTCGTGTAGGCATTATCATAACCGCCTGCTTGGGTGATATACGTATCAAAATCCCCGCGCTTGACGTTTGTAGAGCCTTCAAATAAAAGATGTTCAAAAAGATGTGCGAAACCGGCGCGTTCGGGAGTTTCATTTTTGGAGCCTACATGGTAGGCGATATTAACACAGACAATCGGAGCCTTATGATCCTCGTGCAAAATAACATGTAGTCCGTTCGGAAGGTCGTATTCAGTATAGGCGATTGCCCCAGTTTGTTGGTTCACTCTGTCGTTTGTATCGGTTCAAAAATTTTTCAGCCACGTTTTAACGAGTAACGTTGATGGGAAGTTCGGAAAGTAGTTTAAGTAGTTTTTTTGTAGTGGCTTTATAGAAACCTGAGCGAAGGCAGATCTGCGACTCCAGCTACATAGAATTAGCATTATATAAATGTCTTATGTCTATATTATTTAATCGTTTACATCGCCACTATTCAAGACCTCTACCTCAACGATTCCTGCCAATATACGAACAGGATAGATCGGAATCCTCGGCCCTGATCCTGGCCAAGTGAGCGCTCCATCATTGAGGGAGAATACCCACGAATGCTCTGGGCAGGTGATCTCGTCATCGAATACCCAGCCATTCTCCATAGATACTCCTTGATGCGGGCAAATTGCCCCACAGCCGTAGATTTTATCTGCTGATTTTGTGAGAAGTACTTTCCGTCCGCCAATCTCTTTCGGCACGATTTTGCCGGACTTTAATTCCGCCTCTTCACATACGTGATGCCACATCTTTTTGTTTGTATATTTGTATGCTATTGTTAGTTGTTGTGCTGGTATCGGTGCTTGTTCGGTTCTGGGATAACAACGAATTTATTCATTTATCATCACCACTACAATGAAAAAATTCTTTAAGATCATCGGCATAATCGTCGGTGTCGTGCTCCTGTTAATCGGAGGTTTTCTCGGTTACGTGAAACTGGCTGGAATGCCGAAATTCTCGGATGTTCATCGCCCGGACATAAAGGTCGCCTCTACTCCCGAGCGGATTGCTCGCGGACGCAAAATTGCAGGCATCCTCTGCTACGGTTGTCACTACAATCCAGCGACCAACAAACTCAGTGGGCACTTCCTGTCAGAAATGCCTCCAGCGTTCGGCAAGATTTATTCGCATAACATCACCAACGATAAGACAAATGGTATCGGGAATTGGACAGATGGTGAAGTTTTATATTTCCTGCGCACCGGCATCCATAAGAATAACGAGTATGTCCCACCCTACATGCCGAAATTTCCGCATGTAGCTGAAGAGGATATGCAATCTATCATTGCATTCTTGCGCTCTGATGATACTCTGGTTGCTCCTTCACCTGCGATTGACACCGAAGAGGCGCCGTCATTGCTTGCCTACTTCTTAGGTCGTTTCGTTTTCAAACCGCTCGATTATCCGAAGGCTGAGATTCCCTCACCACCAGCAGGTGATCAAGTTGCCATCGGAAAATACTGGGCGACAGGACTCATCGGATGTTATCAGTGCCATTCTGCTGATTTCAAATCGAACGAAGAGATCTATCCCGAGAAATCAGTCGGCTTCTATGGTGGCGGCAATCAGATGGTTGATGCTACCGATAAACCGATTTATACTGCGAATATCACACCCGACCCAGTTCATGGAATTGGTAAGTGGACAGAGGCGGATTTCCTTCGAGCCATTCGTGATGGAATTCGAAAAGACAACACCGCACTTCGTTACCCGATGTCACGATTTCCAGGTCTTTCTGATTCAGAAATCGTTGCGATGTTTGCGTATTTGAAAACAGTACCCCCACTGACAAACCCACGTAAGCCAAACCCTGAGTATAAATATGTAAATGCTAACCCAACAGAGGGTGGCAAGATATATTACAAGTACGGATGCTATGCCTGCCATGGCGAGACTGGAGTTGGTACTTGCGATCTGACGAATGCCTCACATAAATATCACAGCGACGAGGATCTAATCGGATGGATAAAACACCCTTCCAAAATTGTCCCAAATACTGTCATGCCAAATTGGGAAGGCACAATCAAAGAGGAAGAGTTCGCTCCGCTTGCACAGTACGTCCGCCAACTTGCTCAACAAAAGCAGTTAGCAACTAAAACGAAGGAATAGTTTTCAACTTTTTATCTAGAGGGCGATGGACTGGTAGCCCTCCTGATGAAATTTCTTCGAAGAGGTATTCGTTTGGCGATGCGAAATGTCAGATAATTTTCCAATCACCGAACCAATTCTCATCGCCGTCGGCCAAATTGCCGACGACGAAGGCGTATCTGCCTATGTTGTTGGTGGGTATGTCCGAGATCTTCTGCTTGGACGTGGAAATGACCGCGATATTGATATTACGGTCATCGGTGACGGAGTCGCTTTTGCGAAACGAGTTGCAAAAGAATTCCCCGGAGCAAGGGTCTCGGTCTACGAAAAATTTCGCACAGCGCTTGTAGAAATTGGCGAACTCAAAATCGAATTTGTTGGTGCAAGGAAAGAATCCTACCGCTCTGATTCTCGAAATCCCATAACCGAAGAAGGGAGTCTCGAAGATGATCTTTCGAGACGTGATTTCACCGTAAATTCCCTTGCTGTGTGCTTGAATTCGGATGGGTACGGGAAAATCGTTGACCTCTTTGATGGGTTGAGTGATTTGAAGTCCAGAGTTTTACGCACTCCGCTTGATCCTAAAATAACCTTTGAAGATGATCCACTTCGCATGATGCGTGCGGCGCGATTTGCCTCTCAACTCGAATTCATGGTTGTGCCGGAAGCGCTTGAAGCTATTTATTCTATGCGTGAGAGGATTTCAATTGTATCTCAGGAGCGCACCAGTGACGAATTCTTGAAGATTATGTCCTCACGCAAACCGAGCATCGGCATAAATTTGCTCTATGAAACGGAGCTACTTGATATTATCTTCCCAGAAATTGCTCAACTTGGCGGTGTAGAGCTTCGTACTGTCGGTGTCGAGGAGTATGCTCATAAAGATGTGTTTAAGCATACAATGCGGGTGCTTGATAATATGGCAGAAATGTCGGATGATGTCTGGCTGAGGTTTGCTGCCCTCTTACACGATGTTGCAAAACCAAAAACAAAGGTATTTCGCGAAGGAATTGGATGGACATTTTATGGACACGACCATATCGGTGCGCGTTGGGTACAAAAGATTTTCCGTCGCATGAAATTGCCAGTTGATGCCGCCAAGTATGTCGAAAAATTAGTGCGGCTTCACATGAGACCGATGGCATTGGTAGATGAAGGTGTATCGGACTCCGCAGTCCGTCGTGTGCTATTCGAAGCGGGCGAAGAAATTGATGACCTACTCACGCTGTGCCGAGCTGATATTACTTCCAAAAATCCTCGCCTCATTCAAAAATATCAATCGAACTACGACCAAGTCGCCGAAAAGATGATCGAGGTCGAAGCAAAGGATAAAATGCGGGCATTTCAACCCCCTATCCGTGGTGAAGAAATTATGGCGATTTGCAACTTACCGCCATCGAAAACCGTCGGCATACTAAAATCCGCTATTGAAGAAGCCATCATCGAGGGCGAGATCCCGAACGAGTATGAGAGTGCGAAGGCATACATGCTCAAAATCAAGGACAAGATCATCTCAGATAACCCATTAAGTCCACGTGAGATTGCGCGGATAGCACCCCCTCTTTAGTGAATGATTCCTGTAATTCCTTTTGAGTCATTTATGTTTAGCAAAACTGTAATAATTTGCCATTATTACTGCTGGCTTCGCCTACCGAAAGAATCCCCCGTAAAACGGAGTAGTCGGCATTTTTTATTGAAACGAAGCCAGTTATTCACCGTAGATAGCGCCAAATGAAAACACTACTTGCGACAATCGTTTTAGGAATTGCGACCACTGCATTCAGCCAGCAACATGTGACAGGATCGAATGAGCTGACACTCGATCAAGCGATTCGAGTAGCACTTGATAGTAACTATACTACTCGTACTGCATCGAATGACCTTA
The DNA here is from genome assembly GCA_037143335.1 of bacterium. GTDB lineage: Bacteria > Bacteroidota > Ignavibacteria > Palsa-1295 > Palsa-1295 > PALSA-1296. The sequence goes on from JBAWZA010000003.1 coordinate 54,844, forward strand.
CATCTGCTCAGCTCACAAACACAAAAGCTGGTGATAGTTACCTGCCGACCGTTTCGGGAACAGCAGGCTACGGATACAGCCATACGCTTACACAGCAATCTTTTGGCGGCATAACGGCTGATCCGAACTCCCACTCACTCCACTACAATGTTGGTGCGAATTTTAATGTTTATAACGGAGGTTTTGATGCGTCGAACGTTCGCTCTTCATCATACAGTTTGGATGCTGCGAAGTACAATCTCAAATGGATTCGCCAGCAAGTTGCCTACAGCGTCGTGGCGGCTTATATCAATGCCTTACGGACAAAAGAGCTTGTTGCAACAAACGAGAAAACGTTATCGGAGTATAACTCACAACTCGAACGAGTAAAGGGGCTAAATGCTGCTGGTTCTGTGCCGATCATTCAAGTATATCAACAGCAAGCCGTTGTTTCGCAGCAGGAGGTTCAGCTCATCGCTGCAAGGAATAACTTCATGAATGCGAAAACTGATCTGCTCTTTCTCCTAAATATATCACCGGATTCCTACAATGATTACGATGTATCATTAACAGGTATTGATACAACACTTGGCACCCTGAAATCGAAACACTCGGGTGTACAATCGAACCCTTCTCTTCTGAATACTTTGATTGACCATCGCGAAGATTTCCTGGCAGAGAGATCATCAATACTTGCGACGGAGTCCTCGATTGATATGACACGCTCGGCATTGCTACCGAAACTTGGTGCAAACGTTGGAATCGGAGGCTCTGGTAATAACAGCTCAATTGGGTCCATTCAACTTTTCCATTCATTAACAGGTGGCTTGAACTTGAGTGTACCAATCTATGATGCTGCACAGAACAGATTGCAAATTGATATTCAACAAGTACAACTCGAAAGTAGTCGTATCAGATTGCAACAAGCAGAGGAGCAGTTCAGAAGTGACATCTCTAAAGCAGAAAATAATTTACATTCTGCCGAACAGACCGTAGCAGCTACGGAAGTGGAGTTACAATCTGCCGAAGAGAGCCTTCGCGCCGCGACAGAAAGACTCAAAGTAGGAGCTGGAATTCAGTTGGACGTGATCGTTGCCGAAGCACAAGTTCAAACAGCCCGTACCGATAGAGTGAATGCACTCTACAATTATTTACTCGTTACCCGTCAGCTTGAGTATCTCTTGGGTAAAACAAATTACTAATTTTCAATCACCCCCAGAATTCATTCAAATGGATAGTTCAACCCCGAAGCCTCTATCGATGCCAACCCCGAGTGGCACAACGACAAAAACTGTCGTTGATAAAATGAAGAAGAAAAAGAAACGAAATCGTACGGTCTGGATCGTAGCGATTGCTGTCGTAATACTCATCGTCGTTCTTGCAGTGATGAATGGTGGAAAAGAAAAGGCAATCACTGTTCAAACCGAGAAAGTGTCCAATCGCACGATCACTGAAGTGGTCCAGGCAACAGGCAAGGTTCAACCGGAAACCTCTGTGAAGATTTCGCCAGAAGTATCTGGTGAAATTATTCAGCTACCGTACAAAGAAGGTGCACCAATCAAGAAGGGCGACTTACTTGCCGAGATCAAGCCTACAGCAATCAAAGCACAGTACGAAGCTGGTGTTGCCCAACTTGAGTCATCGAAAGCACAAGTAGAACAAGCGAAAGCGCAGAAGATCACTGCTGAACTTGCACTGAAGCGCACAAAACAACTCCGCGAAAAAGACCTCACTTCTCAAGCCGATCTCGAAGTGGCGCAACAACAATTTGACGTTGCCGCAGCGAATTACAATGCCGCTCAACATAATGTGAATTATTATCAGAATAATCTCACTCTCTTTTCTGAAAGTTTGAGAAAGACATCCGTTCTTGCACCAATGGATGGCTTCATCACGAAGCTTGTCTCTCAGCTTGGAGAAAAAGTTGTCGGTACTTCGCAGTTCGCCGGGACTGAAATGATGACGCTCAGTGATCTTTCACTTATGAATGCAATGGTTGACGTGGACGAGAATGATGTTATAAACGTAAAGCTCGGGGATACAGCACGGATAACCATTGACGCATTCCCCGATCGTACCTTCATCGGAACCGTTATTGAAGTCGCCAACAGCGCTGAACTTAAAGGTGCTGGCACACAAGATCAGTCAACAAATTTTCAGGTAAAGATCAGAGTCGAAGGATTCAAAACAGGTGAACTTCGTCCCGGAATGAGTTGCACTGCAAAGATTGAGACAATCACAAAAAGAGATATTCCTTCCATCCCAATCATGGCCGTTACGCGCCGTACAATGGATTACAAACCGAACACCACCTCCGATCAGGCGAGTGAAATTGGCAAAAAACCATCAGCAGAGGTAAAAGAGGAAGACCACTCACCCACGATTGTTTTTGTAATTAACGGCAACCGCGTAAAGATAGTACCTGTGAAGACAGGAATTTCCAATAACTCCTACGTTGAAGTCACCGAAGGATTAAAAGTTGGTGATGAAATAGTAAAAGGCAATTACAGTGCAGTTTCAAAAGATCTTGACGATAAAAAATTAATCAAGATAGATAACGGATTTAGCCCTACGGGCGACAATAAGAAAAAATAATTTTATGGGGCAATACACACCACAGAATTCCGTCATCTATTTAGAAGAAATTTTCAGAGTCTATGATATGGGACATGAAAATGTCTATGCCCTCAACGGCGTCACTGTTGGTGTGCATCGTAATGAGTATGTTGCAATCATGGGACCTTCGGGCTCAGGAAAATCCACGCTGATGAATCTTATTGGCTGTCTCGATACGCCGAGTTCTGGAAATTATTACTTCAACGGCACAAACGTCGCTGGTCTCGACGACAATGAACTTGCAGAAATTAGAAATAAAGAGATCGGATTCGTTTTTCAAACATTCAACCTCCTTCCGCGAAGTGATGCCCTTCACAACGTTGAGTTGCCTCTTATTTATGCAGGAATAAAAAAGGATGAAAGACTCGAGCGAGCATACTCAGCTCTTGAATCAGTCGGACTTGCTGATCGTGCTTCGCATAAGCCGAATGAACTCTCTGGCGGGCAGCGTCAGCGTGTTGCAATCGCCAGAGCACTCGTGACACGCCCTTCGATTTTACTCGCCGATGAACCCACTGGAAACCTTGACTCCAAAACTGGTGAAGACATAATGAAATTTTTTGCGGAATTGCATGATCGCGGAAATACCATTATCCTCGTCACTCATGAAGAAGACATTGCGCGTAACGCACACAGAGTTGTAAGAATTCGTGACGGTAAGGTCGAGCGCGATGAACGCACGCGTCCGTAATACATTGACAGTTTAGCACTACTCAGTTTGAAGCTTATCTCAGATACCAAGGAAGGTCTCTCAATCGCAATAACAGCAGTTAAGGCGAATCCCCTGCGTTCAATCCTCACGATGCTCGGTATTATCATCGGCATCTTCACTGTCACACTAATGGGAGCATTCTTGAACGGAACAGACACGATGTTCCGAAAGACGGCAAGCAGTATGTTGACTGATGTTTATTACGTAGATAAATGGAATTGGGGTGGTGGCGATTGGCGATTAATGAGAAATAGACCTTCGATCACCGAAGAAGATATGCAAGAACTCCGTTCCAAAATGACGACGGCCTCGGCATTCGGAATGACAATTGGAAAATGGGGACAAGAAGCAAAGTATAAGAATCGTAGTGTACAAGGGATGAGCATCTCTGGGGTTGATGAAGGCTATATGGCCACGCAATCTACAGAAATTGAGTTTGGAAGATTCTTTACCACTGCCGAGATTTCGAGCGCACGTCCTGTCTGTATTATTGGCTATGAAGTTGCACAAAAGTTATTCCCAAACATCTCTCCATTGGGAATGGTGATCCGCGTTCAAGGTTATCCGCTTGAAGTGATCGGAGTAGCTAAACGGGTTGGTGGATTATTCACTGTATTCACCGTGGATAATTCAACTGTCATGCCATTTCGGACACTCCAAAATGCGTACGGCGAAAAACATCAGAGTATTACTATCGCGGTACGAGCCAAGACCGTGGAAAACAAACTCGATACCAAGGAGGAAATCAGTTTCTACATGCGCCATATCCGCCACCTCAAACCCAATGAACCACTTAATTTCGGAATAAATAATCAGGATCAATTTAACCAACAAATTGATAGCCTGACCTTCATCCTATCCGTAGTAGGGTTTGTCATTACAGGGCTTTCACTTTTGGTAGGTGGGATAGGAATTATGAATATCATGTACGTCAGTGTGAAGGAGCGTACAAGAGAGATTGGCATTCGCAAAGCAGTTGGGGCGACACGTCGTTCACTTATTTTCCAATTTCTCTACGAAGCGTCATTTCTCTCGCTCAGCGCAGGTCTGATTGCAATCGCCATTGCGTATCCTGTAACCACACTGATCAATAATCTTTTGTTAGCCGATTCGGAATTGCAGATAGGCTTCCCTCTTTATTACGCGAATATCGGATTAGCTCTTTCGCTCGCAACAGGCTTAATTTTTGGAATATTTCCTGCTTTGAAAGCGTCTAGGCTTGACCCGGTGGATGCTTTACGATATGAATAACTTCGCATAAATGTCGCAACTTACAGAAAATACTCGCATGGCATTGTCATCATTACGTACGAATAAACTTCGTGCATTTTTGACGATGCTCTCCATTGTTGTTGGAGTATTTTCTACCATAGGCTCGATGACGGCATTAGGTGTACTAACCAATGGTATCTCCTCCTCGCTTTCCCAGCTAGGCAGTGTTACTTTTACGATCAAACAGATGCCCACCATCCACACTGGCCAAGCCGAGTGGATGAAATATATGCATCGGAGAACAATCAGCTTCGACGAGATCAAATATGTTCGCTCCTTCACTACTTTACCTATGGCGATCAGTGCTGAGAATACCGTTGCGCCATTAACGGTAGCTTATCGTAATCAAAAGAGCGATCCACAATTCAATTTGACTGGTAGCGATGACTACTTTGCACTCAACCACAATTACACGATTGAACTCGGTAGAATGCTTACTCGCGAAGATGTAGAGTTCGCTAAAGATGTATGCATCCTTTCGCAAAACCTTGTAGATCGTGTCTTTAAGAATAGTGAACCCCCTATTGGGAAAACGGTACAACTCAATAATCGTCCTTTTGAAGTGGTTGGCACGTTTGCGACAAAAGGCGGAGGAGGGGGAGTATCCCAGGATAACTTCGCGCTCATCCCGATCACCAACATGCTTAAATACTTCGTGGATCAAGACCTGAAATCGTTAACAATGACTGTCCGTGCACCTTCACAAGAAAAATTGGACGCAACGATAGACGAAGTGATCGGAGCTATGCGCTCGGCAAGAGGAGTTAAACCAGGCGCTGAGAATGATTTCGAAGTTGAAGATAACTCCAGCTTGAATCTTCAGTTCAAAAGTCTCTCAGACTATATTGTATATGCTGGTGCTGGAATCAGTGCGATAGCACTCTTAGCAGCATCTATCGGAATCATGAATATCATGCTTGTCTCCGTCACTGAGCGCACGAAGGAGATTGGCATTAGAAAAGCATTGGGAGCAAAAAGCTCAAGCATTATATCTCAGTTCCTAACTGAATCAGTAGTACTCTGCCTCATTGGTGGCTTCATCGGAATAATTTTGGGGATTGCTTTAGGTAACATCGTTGCACTTATCATTCATGCACCCGTTTATATCCCCTACCTGTGGATAATCATCGGCTTAATTGTTTGCACACTCGTAGGAATCGTCTTCGGACTTTATCCCGCTATGAAGGCAGCAAAGATGAATCCGATTGATGCTCTCAGGTTTGACTAAATAGAACCATTAGCGATTAAGTCGCATAACTCGTCGTATTATCTCGGACTCTGTCTGAATTTGTAAGTAGTAAGTACCTGATGGGAGTCCGTTCGAATTCCAATTTATGTTGTGTTCGCCTTCGAGGTAAAATTGTTCAGGGATGACCTTGTACTCCTTTCCCAGAATATCAAATACCCGTAACTTCACGTTTTGCGCCTGAGGAAGACTAAACGTTATAGTTGTATAATTATTGAATGGGTTCGGAAAATTTGAGAGTGTCAGTGTACTAACCCCTTCGGAATTAACAGAGATAAGCGAGCCAGTTCGAAATTTCCAGATACCCGAATACGCAAAGTTACCACCGCTATCAATCGTTTTTACTCTCCAATAATAAGTCGTATATGGCTCTAGTGAGTGATAAGAAAATTTTAAATCCTTCGTTTGAGGAGAGGTATATATTGGCTTAGTAAATTCTTGGTTTTCTGAAATACTCCATTGATAGCCCACAGCCTTCGTGATTCCGTACCAAGTAAATGTCGTCGAGATAGGTACTGAATTCGACTCATTCGGAGGGTTGATCAACTGAGTAACTAACGGAGTGTGTGATAACCTCCATAACTTCAGAACATTCCTCAACGCCTCCGGTTTATTTTGCGGCGCAGGATCAAGCGGAACAAGTGCTTCATCATTGGTACCGTGACATGAAGCGCAGACTCGAATTTCTCCTGGTTGAGTTGTTATCCAATACCGTTCACCCACAACAGGATCAGTAAGCCCAATCCCCCATACAACAGCTCTCCGAGCTGGGACTATCGCGGCGAACGATCCATCGTTGGCAATCCCCAATGTAGATGGAGCGCTACCATCAAAATGATTTAAGTTGACTTGTGGATCGTGCATGAATTGCGCCAGAACTCTCCTACCAGGTATCGGGGCTGAATTCCCTAAATGTAAACCACGGATTTGGTCTGCTTGGAATAAGTAGAGATATGGCACATCATAAATTTCTCCGCGTGCATTAGGACTGACTGTTTGAGTGCCGGGAATCCGCAAGAAATACGGTTGCTGATGATCAGATTTATCGCGGTGTGTTACATTTCGAGAGACAAGCATTCCCGCACCGTTCTCACTCAGATTTTTCCGAAATGCCTGCTCATCAATTCCTTCTTCGATGAATATCTGTCGCTCTGGTGACGAGAGCGTTGAGGTTCGCTTCGTGGGACGAATACGCACTCGTACTTCAACGGGATCAAGCTCCCACATCACATTCGAAAAATGTACTAATGTATCAGGGTCGTAGTAGGTCACGGGCTTCACAATCCCAGGGGTTAGTAAAGAATCGGCAATCCAGATACCATTCTTATTCGTCAGTGTCTTGAGCCGAAAATCATACCGCGAGATTGGGTGAGACCTTGTGCCAATATTTTTATCCTTGAGCGTCGCACTGGTATGAACTGCGATCAATCTTCCATCGCTCAAAGGAAGAGGATTCCTATAATGTCCTGAATGATTGGGTAGTGGAGACTCTCCTTCTGGTGTTGCGCCAATCGTGGAAGAATCCGTAATATAATTCAGCTTCATTCGTGAAGGGTCAAGCGAAGGACGACCGTCTAATGAGACAATCTGCCCTGACGCGTGTTGTCCCAATTCCGAAAAATTTATCCCGTAATATAAACCCGGATTTAAAGGATCTTCAGTGGGGTGAATAAAATTTTGTAAAAATGTTGACTTATTAATTCGGTCCGCTTTGAGATAGTCAAAGTCAACAACGTTATCATCGTTCGTAACTGCACCTCCGAAATTAGTCGCGAGGTCGTGTCTGCCAACATGATTGAGCGTTTCTTCTGAAGTGCCATCCTCGTTAATTTGCCACGGAAAAAACTCGTTAAAGTTCAAACCTTTCAACACCGACTGACTCAATAAATCCTGACGCATAATCTCAGGTTCAGGGAATAATTCTCTGTAGTACTTACTATCCGTATTCGGTCTAATTTCGGCAGTAGAGGTTTCATCAACATAAATGAAATTGCCTTTTTTTGTAAGTCCTAAAGCATCGCTGTCTGTATTCGGGTCTGTCGTCAGATGGTCCCACCTGGTAAAGACAACTCTGCCATAACTATCAATGAATGGATTGAATGACCCACTCGGTGAAAACTCCATTTGGAAAAGATCATTCGAAACCGGATCCAGACTCCATAGTCCGGTCGTAGAAGGCAGACCTGCGCCTTCATCGAGAAGCGGGTAAAGATGTGCGTTGCCATCGCGTGGTCTATCCGAAGTAAAGATTATCCTATCATCAGTGCCATAGATTGGACTAACATTATTGTAGTTACTCGGTTGATTCGGAATTTTTGTAATTTTCGGTGTCTCATTTTCTCCGAAATTTGTCACTTCATAGATCTGCCAAAAGTAGGTGCTATTCTGACCAGCTGAATTTTGTGCCCCGACAACCATGCTGAACAGTGCTTTTTTTCCATCCCAATGTATTGAGGGTTCGCGAACAGCGATTGCGCCTTCACCTTGCAATCCATCATCACCAAATCCTGCGGTTTTCGTTAAATTTTTTAGGGTGCCATTTGGATAACGAATATACAGATCGCCTCCGCGACCACAATTAGCCGGATCGGCTGTATGGTTACAACTCACAGATGCTATCGCCTGTGAATCCCGGGGTATGGGGACTTGCGCAACAAACATAATTGGGTTTGCCAACTTCACAGGCTGAGCATACGTTAACGAGGAGAAAGCCTGGAGGAACAATATCAAAATACTGAGCCGCAACATTTGATAATTCTTTGTCATTAGTGTAAGACCATTATTTTTCGTTGATTGACAGAAGTCTCCGTGATGATCTGAACCGTATAGAAACCCGGTGGATAACTTTTAGCGTCCCAACTCCATTTGAGTGATCCAGCCTCGTAGAACTTATCTGCAACAGTTGCAACTATTTCGCCGAATAAATCCAACACCTGAACTTTCACGTTCGAATTTTTCTCAAGCACGAAATCAATTGTGGTTGTCGTGCTAAACGGATTCGGGAAGTTCGAAACGGATTGAATAGTTCTTGGTGCATCAGGCGGAGCAATCGCCAACTTGCCAGTGGTAAAACTCCAGGTCCCGGAATAGGCAGAGTCTGTGCCGCTAGCGTATGCTAAGACCTTCCAATAATATGTCTTCGGTGGGATTAAACCCGACAACGTCAATGTGGTATCGCTTATGTAATCAGATGTAAAAAATGTCGTCGCAAAGTCAGGCAATGTTGATACAAATACTCGATACCGATTTGACAGCGGTGAAGAATTCCAAACAAGATTTGTCTCAATCGGAATGTTTGCAGAGGAGTTTGGCGGGGATACAAGTTCAGGTGAAAGCGGTGCATGAGATTGCTTCCAATATTTCAGCAGAGATCGAAGTGCTTCAGGTTTGTTTTGTGGCGCAGGGTCGGCACTCACTAATGCTTCATCGTTTGTACCATGACATGAAGCGCAGACTCGAATCTCCCCAGGCTGAGTGGTAATCCAATAACGCTCACGTACAACCGGAGAAAAATTAGAATCACTCAATGCCCAAGTGAGTGCGCGCCTCGCCGGTACAATAGCGGCATACGAACCATCACTCGAGATATTAATTGAGTAGGAGCGCTCCCCCACTTCCTGATGATTCATTCTGAAGACTGAGTCGTGGATGTATTGTGGGAGCACTCTACGCCCGGGCGTAGGTAAAGGATTTCCGTTAGTATACCCTCTGATCTGGTCTGCTTGATAATATTCAATGTGCGCAACGTCATACACTTTTCCGCGTGCAGAATCACTAACTGTTTCAGAGCCGTGCACTTTGAGATAGTATGGTTGCTGATGATCTGACTTATCTCTATGCGTAACATTGCGTGATACTAGTAGTGCAGCGTTTGATCTTCTAAGGGTTTCTCTAAAAGCCGATTCATTTACTCCTTCTTCAGTAAATATCGCAGACTCCGGCGATGCAAGTGTAGAACTTCTTCGCTGTGGTTTGATTCGTGAGCGCACTTCAACAGGGTCTAATTCCCAAAAAAGTCCTGAATAGGTTACGAGTGTATCAGGGTCCCAATAACTTACGGTTTTGTAAAAACCTGGCGTGATAGCTGAATCAGCAACCAAGTAATCACCTTGCTTCAACATCGTTTTGATTCTCAATTCGTACCGAGATAACGGATGGGACCGCATACCTATATTCGAATCTTTATAAGCAACCGGTGTGTGAACTGCAAGTAATCTACCATCGGATAGTACAAAGGGATTGCGGTAATGTCCAGAGTTTTCGGGATCAGGTGTCATCGCAGGAGGAGTCGGTGTAACAGTCGAGGGATGCGTGATGTATGTCAGCTTCATCGCTGATGGGTCAATTGAAGGCCTGCCATCAAGCGTGACTATCTGACCCGTCGAATGCAGATCAACATTAAAAAAACTTATTGCGTAATACTTCCCGGGCGAGTTCGGGTCCTCGGATAATTGCAACAGATTTTCTGCGGTCACTCCGATATTAACTCTTCCTGATGTGAATGCAGCAAAATCAACTACGTTCGTATCATCATTAATTGAGGCTTGAATCGCATTCAGAAGTTCATGCCGGCCGACATGGTTCAAAGTTTCCTCCGATGTCCCATCCTCATTTATTTGCCATGGGAAGAGTTGATTAAAATTAAGCCCATTCATATTCGTGCCTTTGAGTAGATCACGTCTGTTTGATTGGGGTTCGGGAAAAATTTCCGTCCGACTCTGAGCAATACTTGTCGAATCGGTTTCATCTGCGAAATTAAAACTTCCGTTATGTGCGTTGCCTAAAATATCTTTATCCGCCAGTTTATCTCGTTGTAGAAGATCCCAGCGAGTAAATATGACACGATCGTAACTATCAATAAACGGAGTAAATACACCACTCGGAGAAACATTCATTTGAAAAAGATCGCCTGTTACCAAATCAAGACTCCACAGACCTGTAACTGCTGGAAAACCAAACTGTTCATCACGAAGCGGATACAAATATGTCAATCCACCTCTTGTTCTATCTGACGTAAAAATGATTCGTTCATCAGTCCCATAAATCGGGCTTACATTATTGAAATTTGGCGGTTGATTCGCTACCTTGGTGATGACTGGAGTTTCGTGTTCTCCGAAGTTGGAAATTTCGTATATCTGCCAAAGGTACGTTCCTAACTCGCCTTGTGCTGATGAGCCGCCAACAATCATACTAAAGAGTGCTTTCTTGCCTGACCAATGAATTGATGGTTGCCTAACGGCAATCGCATTTGCTCCTTGCAACCCACTCATTCCATAGCCCGCGGCTTCAGTAAGATTTCGTAGAGTACCGTCAGGATACACTATGCACAGATCACTGCCTCTGCCAACGTCAATCATATTTGCTTTATGATTACAGAACACACCCGTTACTGTGGTTGAGTCCAAAGGAACAGGCACTTGCGCGACAAACATAATCGGGTTCTTAAGCACTACACGTTGTGCAGATGCTGAAAGAGCGATAAGAATAAGTAAGAATATTACGAAGGCTTTCATTCTTGGTTTTCGGACAACAATAGTTGACCCGCGCTCTCAACAGACAAGCAGTGAATCATCCACTACCAGAACAGCCATCAAAAGTCGTTTGGTTCGTTTAGAGGAGGCATACCACCATATGCTCCGACAGTTATTCGGAGACCTGTCGCTCTTGTTCAGAGCCAAGAACGCCGACTGAACGTCGGCGTACTACAAAAAAAGTAACTAATGTTTTATCACCACCATCTTCGTGGCGATAACTCCGCGTGTCTCTAACTTCAGCACGTAAACGCCAGATGGGTATTTTGAGGCATCGAATACTACACTCGTTCTGCCTGTACTTACGTCGGACTCGAGAATGCCAGCAATATTTCTACCTAATAAATCGTAAAGTGACAAACTCATTCTTCCTCCATCACTCAGATCGCATGTTATCATCGCGTTAATATTCATGGGGTTTGGCTGACTTTGAATGCGCAATGTTGGTATGGATTCCGTCTGATTCACGCTCCCAACAAAACCTGTCACTGTAAATTCTCTAATTTCAGAAATTGGGCTATCGCCACCATCACCAGTGGCTACGACTTTCCAGTAGTACATGCCATCGGCGAGAACACTTTGATACCCGAATGTCGTATCGGTGATTCCCGAAGTGTTTACCACAGGTACTTGAAAAAGCTTATCTTTACCGATAGTAATTCGATAACTTTTTGCATTAGCAACGCTCTGCCACTTAAAGAAATAAGGAAGTGCATCTCCGAACGATCCTTTATTCATTGGGCTAATTAAGACCGGAGCTTCTGGGAGCAACACATCCGCATTCTTTGTGCCGAAATGCCACACCTCAGACCAAACTCCCGAACCTGCGCTGTTGGTTGCCCTAACCCTCCAGAAATAATTCAAACCCGGCACGAGATTCGTGAGATGAATTGTCGTACCTTTTACAGCGAGTGAATCGGCAAAGATATTTGCGAAGTTCTGCATCGGTGAAACTTGTACTTCGTAAGTAACCGCCTCTGGGTGAGATTGCCAACTCAAATCGGCAACGGTCGTTTGTGTTGTATCTCCATTCTTAGGGAGCAGCAAAGTAACGGCTGAAGGTTTAGTAATTACCGCACTCTTCCCAGCAACCATCATGCCATGTCCGAAACTCGACACCCACATTTGCGATGTATCAAGTGGATTAAAAAATACACGCATCGGTTGACGGAACGGATAGCCAGCAACTTGGGAAAATTGCGGGTTAGCCGATTGTGCATTATTTGTCACCCAAAGCCCTTGCGTCTCTGACGTAAAATACATTGTATTCGGATCACTCGGCGAAAAAGTGCATGAGGTTACTCCATCAGGAAACGATTTGAGTTTTGTCCATGTGACACCAGCATCTTTTGTTCGGTATAATCCTCCGAGTCCATTGGCTGAACCGCCCCATCCGCTAAAGACTCCTGCGTACCATGTATTTTCCGCCACGTCATTTGGATCAACGACCAAATCCCATGTCCAATATTTCATTCCCGCATCAGATCTATCAAGCCAGGTTGTCCCCCCGTTTGTGCTCAAGAATACTCCGGAACTCGCAGTGAAATTGGTAGTCCTGTGTCCTGAGAATGAAGCAAGTAAATTTCCATTTTTAAGGACTCTGATACAAAGTGGATGTCCTTCCGTCCGTGGTGGGTTTGTTAACTTTGTCCATGTTGAAGCATTACCTTTATCCAAATCGTGGGTTACGTAAATACCACCAGATGAACTATTTACAACGCTTGCATAAAGTGTTTTCTGATCGCTCGGATCAGCTGATAACCACGTTACTGGGTGGGAAAAATTATGTAGAATCTGCCAACTGAGTCCGTCATCAGTTGACAACAAAATTTTTCCGGACGCGCCATCAATTCTGTTATCTGCAAGCGTTGTGCTCTGATACATATCATGTATGCTTGAGGTGGCTCCGTAGGTATTCGCGCCAACTTTCAATACGTAGTACATAGAGTTATCACTATGTCCCGTGTAACCGAATCCCCAGGTGGCTCCGCTGTCAGTTGAAAGTGTCCCTTTTATATCTGAAAAGCAACCAAACATATTTTTTGTACCAAGCCAATTAATTTGCCAACAAGTAGTATTCTCAAGTCCAACACTGTGATATGATTTACCTGTTGGAGTTGCATGTCCTGCCGGATTTTGGTCGGCTATTGGAACGTAAGCAGCATGCCAATCGCTTCCGCCATTCGAGGTCAGATGAGCATAGCCGAGGTCAGTGATAATTGCATAATTCGGATCGCTTGGCGAGACAGCAAAGCCGAGAGCATATTCGCCGTAGCTCCATGCTCTATCCCCACTTGTCCCACTCCATCCAGTAGTGATATTTTGGTTGTTTGTCGTATTAAATACGCTCACCCAATTCGCGCCGCCATCGGTTGTCTTGTAAATTGTCGGGGCGGAATTCACAGAGCCACCAGCAACATAGGCAGTGCTTGTATTATTGGTTGCCATTCCTACGAAGAATGGGAAAGTACCTGAAGGCAATCCTGATTTCGCCGATTGCCACGCAGTATTTCCCCAGTCAAGTTTGTATATACCCTTGAATGCATCCTTATCAGCACCTGTAATCCCCGCATACACCTGTGAAAGGGTCACGCAGAAAAATCGAATCTTATTATTTTCTTTTGCTCCGGCGAAACCGACAATGTATTCAGTAGCAGGAATTCCTGTAATTGGGGCGACTGTAAATGATTTACCACCATCCGTCGAAGTAAGTAATCCATCATTCGTGCCAACGTAGATATTATCTCCATCAAAAAAAACACCAGCGATATGTAAGCCAGCACTATTATTAACTGCCTGATAGCGAGTAAAAAATTGATTGCCGCCATCTGGTGAGGTATAGAGCAGACGGTAATCAGACATGAGTACATGTTGACTATTATTTGGGTCGGCGAATAGTGAGTACGCACCTCCAGCACTTGCATCATTCGGCAACGGTTTCCACGTAACTCCTCCATCAGTGCTTTTGGTTGGACGCTGAACGTCGCTCCCATTCACGTTCGCTCCATCTATGGCGTAACGTACATTGTTATTGCAAAATTGTACAGAAGACAATTTCTGGGATTGCACTTTGCGGAAGTCTAACGTAGTCCATGATGCCCCAAGATCTGTGGAATGAAAAATTTCACTCATATCACATGAGATATACATCTCATTCGGATCAGTGGGGTTAATCGTCGTGGCAAATAATGCGCCACCACCACCCGGACCGCGCGATTCAAAAACTGAAGGTTGCGCAACTGAGGCACGGGTGAGCAATGAAAGTGCGAATATAAAAAATAGGTATTTCATAACGAACAACGGTTATAGACTTGATAAATGTAATTGCAAACGGAAAGTTACAACACATTTCAGAATCTTACATTCCTAAGGTTTTCTGCATTCGCAGGTTCCGCAGTAGCTCCGAATTTTGGTAGGAGTTACTTTTCATAGCAATATATGCCCCCAAAACGCAGGCTAAAGTCTGTGACAACAGGGTTAGCCTGTCGGATTTGGATTTCGCCTAAAAATTGCTTATCTTCGTAGGTGGACATTCGTCCATTTTCACCCGATTACATAGGAGGTTACTATATGCGAGTTATTATAGCTGGTTTCTTAGGTGCTATTGTTCTTTTCATTTGGGGATTTATCTCGTGGGCAGTACTGCCGTGGAATGCCCAAACCATGCACACAATACCGAACGAGGATTCTGTGCTCAACATGCTCAAAGCCCAACATCTTGAGACAGGACTCTACAGGATTCCGAACGAAATGCGAAAGGATGAAGCGTCGAGAAATGCGGCTTACGAAAAAATGAAAGCAGGACCGATTGCGATTATTAACTATAGTAACGATGGCATGGACAGTGGAACTTATATGCTCAAAGGGTTCATCGTACTCTTGCTTTCAGCGATAATGGGAGCATTGCTACTTTCAAAATTGAGCTGGGCGCTCGCTTCGAAATTCTCGGCAAGAGTTCAATACGTGATGATGCTCGGTGTTTTCATCGCCGTTGCTGGAAGGTTTAGCGATTGGGCTTGGTTTGGTACTTCAACTTCGTTTACAATTGCGGTCGCAATTCAAGACATTATTGGGTGGACACTCGCAGGAATGGTAATCGCTTGGAGGATGAAGCCAACGATGACAAAGAAAGCGTAGTCATTCGTGAGTGTTCTATCGTCGTTCGTCTTACTCCGTAATGAAGACGAACGACGATAATAGTTACGCCTCTTCCATCTGCTTCTTCTGCTTATTCAAGCGGAAGCGTTCTGTTGGATCGAGAATGCGTTTGCGGAAACGAGTGGACTCCGGCGTAACCTCCAAGAGGTCATCGTCCCCTAACCATTCGATCTGCTGCTCCAACGACATATTCTTCGGAGTATCAAGTTGTAAAGCGCCATCAGAACCGGAGGCACGCATATTCGTCAAATGTTTTTTGCGCGTGACGTTTACAATCATCTCGCCTTCGCGTGAGTTCTCACCAACGATCATTCCACGATAAACTTTCGTACCCGGAGAGAGGAAAAACACAGCACGTTCCTGAAGATTCTCCATTGAATACCCTGTCGTCTCGCCATCTTCAAGCGAAACCAGTGCTCCGCGTGTACGGCTGGAAATGGCACCCTTATAAGACTCGTAGTCGTAGAAAATCTGGTTCAAAAGCCCTGTGCCACGAGTCATGTTCATAAACTCGCCTCTGAATCCGATCATGCCACGTGAGGGAACATGGTAGTCCAAATGCGACTGAGCATTTAGTGTATTCATGTTCACCATCTGCCCTTTGCGCATGCCGAGAGCTTCGATAACAGAACCGACGTATTCTTCCGGTACGTCTATGACGACGTGTTCAATCGGCTCCATAATGTCGCCGTCAACTTCTTGCATAATTACTTCGGGTTTCGAGACCGCAAATTCGAAGCCTTCTCTGCGCATCGTCTCGATCAAAATCGCAAGTTGCAATTCACCACGAGCGGCAACCTTGAATGTATCGGGTGTAACCTCCTCCATACGGATGGAAATATTTTTGCGGAGTTCGCGTTGCAAACGTTCGCGTAAGTGACGCGAAGTCACAAATTTTCCTTCTTTTCCTGCGAACGGAGAATCATTCACAAGGAAGTTCATGGAGATAGTAGGCTCATCAACGTTGATGATTGGCAGTGCCTCAGGTGTTCCTGGATCAGCAAGTGTTTCTCCAATGTGAACATCCTCTAAACCAGCAAGTTGAACAATCTCCCCTGCGGCGGCTTCTTCAGTCTCAGTACGCTTAAGTCCCTCGAAAGTATAAAGCTTTGAAATCTTAGCCTTTTCAATCGTCCCGTCGTGTTTAATACGAGCGATCCAATCACCAGGGTGAATCGTGCCTCTGAAAATTCGACCGACTGCAAGTCTTCCGAGATAATCAGACCAATCCACGTTTGCAACGAGCATCTGGTAAGGCTTCTCCATCTCACCAGGTGGCGGAGGAACACTCTTGATTATGGTGTCGAACAATGGTCCGAGATCTACTGCTTCGTCTTCAAGCTTGTACTTAGCAAGGCCGAACTTACCGACAGCATAGACTATAGGAAACTCTAACTGGTCGTAGGTTGCGCCTAATGACATGAAAAGCTCGAACACTTCGTCAAGAACTTCTTGGGGGCGAGCATCTTTTCGATCAATTTTGTTAATCACAACTATAGGTTGCAAATGGAGTTGCAAGCTTTTGCTGAGAACAAACTTAGTCTGCGGAAGGCAGCCTTCGGCTGCATCAACTAAAAGAACTACTCCATCAACCATCTTGAGGATACGCTCAACTTCGCCACCGAAATCAGCGTGACCGGGGGTATCAACAATGTTGATTTTGGTTTTTCCCCAACGCACTGAGGTATTCTTTGCGAGAATAGTAATTCCCTTCTCGCGCTCCAAATCATTAGAATCCATGACGCGTTCAGCCACAACTTCATTTGTGCGGAAGGTACCGGATTGACGCAACATCTGGTCAACCAACGTCGTTTTGCCGTGATCAACGTGAGCAATAATTGCTACGTTGCGGATATCATGCCTAAAATGTTCTACTGCTCTTTCTGCCACTGTTTTTTCCTTTGTGCCGTCCTAACCAATTGGGGTCTGTATTCGTTTCATTACAGTCAATTGGACGATTACCTGTTGATTATTACCACATCGCGCCTTCTTGAACTCGGTAAGTAAACGGCGTGTTTCTTTAAGACAATGTAAAAATAATCAACCGATGAAATTCTTCTCCATTTTGTGTTGCTCGTTGCTAATAGCTCTTCAAATCCAGGCGCAGACAAAGCAACAAACTGTATACAGTATGAATAACATCCTTCCCCCACCGATTTTTCAAAGTCCACTTAACGACGAGATAGAAGTTTCGCCGGCGTCACCGATCTTGGTTAGGTATCAGAAGGAACTGCTAGATTGCAACACTACCTGTCCATTTCTCTTTATCGTCACCGGTTCAGAAAGCGGCATCCATAATGGTGTGGCATACTTTTCTGATGATTCCCTAACAATGGGTTTCAAACCAAGCCTTCCCTTCACTTTGAACGAGAAAGTCACTGTAAAATTTATTATCCCTAAAGGTGAAATCGCATCCACATGTCAATTTTCATTCCGGACTTCTCACCTCTCGGAGACTAGCGCTATGCAGGCACTGCAAACGCTCAGTGAGCACGAACAAGCGGAGCACGAGCATTACCTTCAGGCATCCGCTGCGACATTGCCAATGGGCAAAGATACAATTTTGCATACCCCAGCTGTTGTGGTCATTGATACCGTAACGACTCATGAGGATGAGAACATCTTCTTCTCGCCGACGAGCAGTACTCTCTCCCATTTTTCATTTCTCGGTATCACCAGTGATACAGGCACAAAATTATTATACTTCAAGGACATTCCTGAAGGTACAGGAAATTTCAGAATGCAACCCGACGGTACACTCACTTTTTTCCGTCAGTACTCGTCACCATCTGGCGGAGTATTTTCAGGCCGAATAGATCACTTGGATAAGAATCTAAATCTGATAGATACATTTCAATGTAAAGATGGAGCGACCGCAGATTTACACGATTTCCAACTCCTCCCTGACGGACATGCACTTATGGTATCCTACGATCCGAGGTATGTAAACATGCGCGACACCTTACTGGCAAGCGGCAACCCTCAGCTTGTAGCACTTGCATCAACAGCGGATACGAACGAGCTAGTCTATGGTGCGATCATTCAAGAACTTGACCAAAATAAGAACCTCGTCTTTCAGTGGAAGAGTTGGGACCATTTCCGAATCGTTGATGCAGCCGTTGATATACACTTCAAACCTGCAAACGTAAATGATACAATTATTGACTATATGCATATTAACGCTGCAGTGATTGACCCGAAAGATGGCAACATCATTGCATCGTTCAGACATCAAGACGAAATTACGAAAATTAATCGTTCCACCGGAGCGACAATATGGCGTTGGGGCGGAAAGAATAATCAATTTACTTTCACAGGTCCAGCCAGCTCTGATACTACAGCATTTTCTCATCAGCATGATCCGCTGAGAATTGCGAACGGACATATCACTCTTTTTGATAATGGAAACTTGCGACTCAAAGATACAACAATTAACGGCAAAGATACTATTGTGAATCACCCGTACTCACGTGCGCTCGAATATGATCTTGATGAAGTAAACCACAAAGCGACAGTCGTTTGGAAGAATGAAAATTTTCCTTATGCAGCAGCGGCTGGTAATGTCCAAAGACTCGCTAATGGTAACACATTAATCGGACTTGGTATTACTGTTCAACCGAGTGCGATTGAAGTGACTCCTACAGGTGAGAAAGTTTTTCAGATGTCAATCCAGAAGGGTGCGTTCTCATATAGAACGTATCGGTTTCCGTTTACACCGCCGAGTGGTGTAAAGACACATTCAAACTCATTGAGTGCCCCATCATTTCAGTTGTATCCAAATCCTGCTACGTCGTTGGTCTCAATTTCTGCTCTTAGTACAAGTTCTGAACCTACGGAAATATCCCTATACAACCTTCTCGGTCGAGAAGTTAGAAGATTGACGGTATCGAAAAACGCAATGGTCTCCAATAAGATCGAACTAAATCTCGATGGACTTACGAGTGGCACATATTTTTGTCGGATCAACAGTCACGGGAGTACTTCAAATCTTCCACTGATAATCGAAAGGAAGTAAGGGAGATTTTTAAAGGGCATCTCGCAGGCGATCAACCACTTTCAAGGCATCCGCTGTTGCTTTGACGTCATGTGTGCGAATAATTTTCGCGTCATGCAATGCACCAAATATTGCTGCTCCGATGCTACCGCTGACGCGCTCGGATGGAACTGCCCCACCAAGAATTTTTCCGATAGTTGATTTGCGCGATACACCGAGCATCAGCGGAACTCCAAGCGCACCAAAGAGATCGTGCTTGCCCAGAAGCTTCAGATTATCTTCTGCACCTTTTGCGAAGCCAAATCCGACATCTGCAAGAACATGTTTGATCCCCATCTCTTGGGCAATGCCAATTCTATAGTGCAACCAGGATAATACTTCACCGACAACATCGATGTATTCGTACTCTTCGATCTTGGACTTAGTAAATTCAGTACCGTAGCCGTGCATGAGAACAATCGGCGCTTCAAATTTTCGCACAACTTCAAACATCTGATCATCTCCTGTCCCGCCACTGACATCATTTATGATTGTGGCTCCATTCTCGAGTGCAATTTGAGCGACGCGAGATTTGGTGGTGTCTATTGAGATAAGTACCTCGGGTCTTGCAGCTGAAATCAATTGTATCACCGGGAGGACGCGAGAAATTTCTTCGTCTAAGCTAACTTCTTCAGCACCTCCACCATACGCGCTTCCGGGAGGACGCGTGGACTGGCCACCGATGTCAATAATATCTGCGCCCTCATCGAGCATTTGCAATGCACGAGCGACGGCTTCATTTGGATCGAGGAATAGACCACCGTCACTGAATGAATCGGGTGTGACATTCAGTACGCCGCTTATAAGCGTTTTATTCGAGGCAAGAAGTTGCTCAAATTTTTCGACATTCATAATAGCAAAAATGCGGCAGACACACTTCGCTGTGTTGCCGCATCCGTTCTCCGATTTGTGGAATTACTTTGCTTTTTTCTTGGCGCCTTTAGCGGCTTCCTTGCCTGCTTTTGCTTTCGCCTTTACTCTTGCTACTGCCTTTGAGTGTTTCTTCGCTACTTTTTTACCTTTTTTGTTCATTGAGTATGTTTCTGGTTAATAGGTTATTTACAAAATTACGACATTATTTCTTCTTGTTCCACGTAACGACATAACCGTCGTTCCGAATCAGATCATTAATAGATTCAATTTCGCGCACCCTGGGCAAGAGCTGAGTGAGGAAATTACGGAGAATTCCCAACCGTTCGTTCTCGCTCGTGATGGCAAGTAATGCCTGTCGCTGATCGGCTTCAAGTCCAGATTTTTGGGCGATAATAAACGATGGCATTTTCTCAGGGTCGCGCCACATTGTGGGGTCAAGTGCATCTATTGTGCCCTTATAGGCAACCTCGCAGAGTTCATTAAATAATTGGATGGTCTCATCGGCAAGAGCAATATCTCGCACTTCGATACTATCTTCAATCCACCTAATTTTTGCAAATGATAAATCGCTTTCTGCGCCCTGTTCGAACTCAACAATTTCGTAGCGCCTTACTCCTTCAGAAATGACATCTAACTTTCCGTCAGGGTAGCGTTTGATCACGTCCACAACTTGAGCAGTGCAACCCACTGAGTGAAGCTTGTCCTCTTCGATATAGTTTATTCCGAATATCGAATGTAGCTTCATGCTATCTTCAATGAGTCGTTTATAGCGATCCTCAAAGATATGCAATGGTACTCGTGAAGTCGGAAACAGTACGACTCCAAGCGGGAATAGCGGTATGCGAGTTGTCGTTGTAGCCACTACCCTTCGTTGCCATCCTTCCACAACTCGTACCACTCCATCTGGACTGCTTCGAGTTTTGCCTCGTTTGAAGCATGAATATCATCCTTCCATTCAGGCAGTTTGGCAATCCAATTTCGCAAGTCGGTGAAGCGAACTGTCAGCGGGTCAACATCCGGTTTTCCGGCGTATAGTGCTTCCGCAATGTCTTCGATGTCATTCCAGGTCATTGGCAATAAAATTTAAGATGCCCTAAACATGAGCGGAGACAATTTCATTCTACCTGTCGAGAATCACGAATTTCTCATTCGCCAATTGAAGTCCATTCGCATCGCGAAGGATCACCCAGTAAACTCCCGAGGCAAACTTCCGAATGTCAATTATTTCGGTGGATTCGCTGGTAGATAGTCTTACTGTTTTAAATACTTTTTCTCCGAGCACATTCCGAATTTCTAATGAAGTGCGACTATCAATACCGCTAACGTCCACATGTAAAATTTCTCTTGCAGGATTGGGAGACACATTCATCTTCAATCCGAATAGTGCTGGCCGATCCCGAACTCCCACTTGTGTAATCAGTCTCCTCCAAACACCGGCATAAGCGGAATAGACGTTATCTTGGTCAGCAGTTAGTTTGCCTGCATAATGTGGCATTCCTTGATTGACATTTACCCAAGTTACACCGTAATCCACGGAGCGGTAAACTCCTGTTACATTATTATCTGAGGCTTGTAGAGACATAATCATTGTGTTCCCAACATGTATCAACGAATTGACATCGGCAGTCGAGTTAAATGGAATAGACTCCCAACTCAGACCGTTGTCAACCGAACGCATCAACCCCTTCCCTGACGTGCCGGAGTAAAAAGCTCCCGCCGCATAATTGAGAAACTGTGGTTTAAAGCTAATTGGCAAACTCACCCAATTCACGCCATTATCAATGGAACGGAGAACGTCGAAGTGTTCCTCGAACGACTGGTAATTAAATGATCTTCGAACCGTAAGAATCACATTATCATGCGAGCAAAGCGTATTTGAGACGACGGTATAAAGTGTATCAGCCGAGTTCGGGAAAGCAAGTGCTTGACTCCATTTTGTGGCGTCATCTGAATAAAAAATAAACGTCGTGTCTGTGGATGGGACATATCCATTCCGTGCACCGAATAATCTGTTGCTTCCGGACTTTGTTACTCCACTGATTGGCTTGTCATCAATGAGGGGGACCCAATTCGGCGAGAGGAATTCATAGAGTGCGTCGCCATAAGCAAATAATTCAGAGCCAGTGTTCGTAAAACCAAGGATATTCACATCTTTCAAATCCGACTTCGTTGAAGGCTCTGACCAATTACGACCACCATCAATGGTGCGAATTATCCCCTTTTCTGTTGCAGCAAAAATTCTTCCAGAACTACTGGCAATATCAAAAATCTCCGAGCAGATGATCCCCGACTCTGCCGTTTTCCAAGTAACTCCCTCATCAGTGCTTTTGAATATTCCGGTTGAAGTAGTCAGAAACCAGTTGGGTGCGAGGTATCGCACTGAAAATGTCTGGGAGGTATTCGCGGGGATAGCGCTATTTGTATTACGCGTCCACGTTCCACCATTATCCCATGAGGAATAAAGATAGCCAAGCGAAGATGTCACATACCAATGATCACCGCTCACTGCAATTGAAGTCAATGCTTCTAATCGCTTATTCTCAAATCCCACATTAGCAGGGATGCGCCAGCTTGTACCTCCATCAGTGGAGTACACCACACCACCTATCCCACCAAAACAAATTTTATCGGCTGTTGCAGTTGCCGATGTAATTTCAGAAAGTGGCATATTGTTGATCGTCGCAACGAGCCAAGACTTACCAAAGTCAGATGAAAGGAATATCGAAGCAAGCCCTGATATTTTGTCAATACTGCCAGCAGCAAGCTTAATCCCCTGTGAGACAAGCGGAATCACGCGTGAATAATTAAAATTTGGTTGAAAACTATCCCACGATACTCCATCATCTGTGGATGTATATAACTTGCCATGCTCACCTTCAGCTGAGATAAGCCACGACTTATCGGTATATGCGCAAATAGAACCGACCTTGACAATATTCGGAATTGAAAGCACGGATTTCCAGGTCGATCCGTAATCGTCAGAACGGTAAATGATATCTGTCTCATTCGCTGAATTCTGAGTCGAGGAAGCGAGCAAGGTCGAGCCTCTGCCAGCGATGTGCGAGAGCATTACCTCATTCAAACCAGCTTGAACCCAACTGTGCCCTGTATCGAGGGATACATAGACTCCGTATCCAGGACTCAGAAGTGTAGCAAAAAACTGAGAGCCAAGCGAAGTAATGTCGCTTACCTCACCGCCTGTTGGTCCAGTTGTTTGTGTCCATTGCGAAAACACCGAACTCGAAGTGAGGATTAAAAAAAGGATTGTAAATATCTTTTTCATTGCATTTCCCGTTCGAAGGATTAAAACCAGTCCTTGTACAAAAATAACACATTTAAATCAAGAAAGTCTTGAATCTGCAATTCCTCGAAGAGGGTAAATTTTCATCCTCTAAAACTTTGCACACTTGTTGCCGTAAATTTGCATTTTAACCTACAGACTATGTCACTCATTTTAGAATTATTCGCTCGCGAAGTCCTTGACTCACGTGGCAACCCAACAGTCGAATGCGATTGTATCCTCGAAGATGGTTCATTCGGAAGAGCCATCGTGCCGAGTGGCGCTTCCACAGGTGAGCACGAGGCTGTCGAGCTGCGTGATGGTGACAAAAAACGTTACGGAGGCAAAGGTGTCAGAAAGGCAGTTCATAACGTAAATACTACTATCGCCGAGAATTTGCGAGGCACTCCCGCTGGCGAGCAGAGGATGATTGATGAGATGATGATCGCACTTGATGGCACAACGAATAAATCCAAGCTCGGTGCAAATGCTATTCTGTCAGTTTCGATGGCATGTGCCAAGGCGGCTGCCGATTCGCACGGTCAGGATTTATACCGTTATCTAGGTGGCACAAACTCCAACGTCATGCCGATGCCGATGATGAATATCATCAACGGCGGTGTACATGCTGATAATTCCTTAGACTTCCAAGAATTTATGATTCTCCCCGCGAAGGCAAAGAATTTTGCTGAAGCATTACGAATGGGGACGGAGATTTTTCATTCGCTCAAAACTGTGCTCAAGAAGAACGGACTCAATACAAACGTAGGTGACGAAGGCGGATTCGCTCCCAATCTCAGCTCAACTGATCAAGCGCTCGAATACATCCTAACTGCAATCACCTCCGCCGGTTACAAACCCGGTGAAGATATTCTTCTTGGATTGGATTGCGCATCGAGTGAAATGTGGCGGAACGGGAAATACGAACTTTATAAATCCACGAAGAAGCTTCTGACTCGCGATCAAATGGTTGCTTTCCATGAAGATCTTGTTCGTCAATACCCAATTGCTTCCATTGAAGACGGTATGGCAGAGAATGATTGGCAGGGTTGGAAAATGCTGACCGATGCTATTGGTAAGAAAGTACAACTTGTTGGTGATGATCTTTTCGTAACGAATGTGGATTTCTTACAGCGAGGAATCGATGAAGGTATCGCAAATTCTATCTTGATCAAAGTGAATCAAATTGGCACATTGACTGAGACATTCGATACGATTGAAATGGCGCACCGAGCCGGCTACTCAACGGTTATTAGTCACCGCTCTGGAGAGACCGAAGACACTACGATTGCAGACATTGCAGTTGCTACGAACGCAGGGCAAATCAAAACTGGCTCATTAAGTCGCACTGATAGAATTGCAAAGTACAACCAGTTGCTCCGAATCGAAGAGGAGCTTGCAGGTGCATCCAAATATCCTGGAAAAGATGCGATGAGTGTCAAATATGTCGCTACTAAAAAAACAAAGAAATAAACATGCCGATAATATTTGGAACAGACGGTTGGCGCGATATTATCGCTGAAGATTATACATTTGAAAATGTTGCAAAGGTCTCCTACGCAACCGCTACATACTTCAAGAAACAACCGCTCATAAAAAATGGGATATTCATCGGCTATGATGCACGGTTCGGGAGCCGTGAATTCGCCGAGCTTGCCGCTTCTATCATTGCTTCGGAAGGAATCAAGGTTTATCTCGCAACATCAATCGTTGCAACACCTGCAACTTCTTACACAATCGTAAAAAAGAAATTGGCAGGTGGCGTGATGATAACAGCGTCACATAACCCTGCAAAATATAACGGCTACAAAATTAAAGGCTGGTATGGTGGAGCCGCATTGCCTGATGCAATCACGCAAATCGAAAAAAATGTAGCAGCACTTGAATCTGGGAAGCTCAAGGTTTCAAAGGTGCGCGTTACTTATGAAGAATTAGTGAAACGCAAAAAGATTGTAGCCTTTGATTCGAAGGCACTTTATATCAAGCGGTTATCCGAACTTGTAAATATCCCACTCTTGCAAAAATCCAAAATTCGACTTGCCTATGACCCTATGTATGGCTCTGGCATTGAGACGTTAGAGGAGCTTTTGCCTGACGCAGGTATATTGCATAACGTCTGGAATCCTGGATTCGGAGGCACTCCACCAGAACCGTTACCACAAAATACAACGGAGTTCTCGAACTTCGTCGTTGAAGCAGGTTATGATCTTGGGATTGTCACCGATGGTGATGCCGATAGAATCGGTGCGATAGATGAGTTCGGTAATTTCTTTAGTTCTCAGATGATTCTCTGTTTACTTTTAAAATACCTGGTCGAAGTTCGCAAGAAAAAAGGAGCAGTCGTTGTGAGTCTTTCCGTCACTTCGATGATTGACGCAATGTGCGCCAAGTATAAACTTCCGTTGCACCGCACACCTGTCGGATTCAAGCATATCACGAAATTTATGCTTTCGGAAAATGTCCTTATTGGTGGTGAAGAATCAGGCGGTATTGGAATTCCTTCTATCCATATTCCAGAACGCGACGGACTCTTCAATGGATTATTACTCGCAGAAATTTGCGCATACTATAAAAAATCGCTTTCGAGATTAGTCAACGATTTGGAAAAAGAGTTCGGCGCGCACCAATACGAACGATTTGATTTTCATACCACCGACGAACGTAAATACAAAGTGCTTGCAAAGGCAAAAAAAGGATTCACGATCATTGCTGGCTTACCAGTCACTGCAACAAACACCACAGATGGCTTTAAATACGGACTCAAAGGTGGCGCATGGCTGATGATTCGTACTTCTGGAACAGAACCACTACTTCGCTACTACGCCGAAGCAAAAGATTTGAGCACTGTTAAAAAACTTTTGGACTTCGCCAAAAAATTGTAAGTACCAGACAAATAACAAAGAGGCTAAGGCCAACTGTAGTAAGTATTTTTCCAATTGTTTCTGCTGAAGAACTTACAACTTGCAGTGTGTATATATCTTGCTTGTTTGGCAATATTGTTTTCATTCGTCCGATAGAATCGGACATTAGGACAATCCCCTCCCCACGACTATTTATTAATTTCCACGATTCAAAGTAAGCAAGGTGAAATGTTATCGCTGATCTCAACGCACCGTCACTCCCAAATTCGGTTTTGTCGTGAGCATGTGAGATAACCGAAATATGCGTATCACCAGAATCGCTAATGATAAAGGGATCAGAGGCATGAAGTTTTAGGAGCCTTAACTCCTCTTGGACGTTCGGTAGCGAATTTGCAGGAAGATATTCTGGTGCATCTATATGCTCTGTTGTCCGATGATACTTCCATCCATGGGGATATACACTTAGTAGAAACCCAAAACAAATTACAGAACCAATCATTAAGGAAGAATAGCCAAGATATGTGGCGACTTTATTCTCGATTCCCTCAAAGCTGAGAGCTACTAGGAGTGCTGTTGAGCAAACTAAAAGAACATTCCACCGATATCCGAACTGCACATAATTGACAAACGGTAGGTGGTTCTGTAATATCCTATCCAGGAATGGTAGCTGAACGACGAGTGGCACAACAGTTAGTAAAAAGATTACACGATAAATTGCTTGTGATTTTATCCCAACTTTTAAGGTGCGGGCAACCGCAAGAAGAATCAATCCGAATGTATAAATCAGCACTAGACCAGTTTTTAAGTAGCGTTGTTCGCTCCCCATAACTCCTGTAATGGCATCCATAATATTTCCACTAAACTCCTGCGCATCCCACAGATGCGCCATTTTGATTGAAGCAGAATAATGGATTGCTGGAAGTAGGTATGTTGAAGCCATAAAGACTGCGATCATTCCGGCGAATAAAGTAGAGACGAATCCAATTTTGTAGGTCGTTCGACTTGTTCTCAAAAGAAAATAAAAAGGAGCGGTGTAGCCGATAATTATTGCAATGGGAACATTCGTTAGGAGCAAACCTACCCAGCCGATTACTGAAATAACTATTGCCTTAACAATCTTCCGTTTCTCCATACTCGTTTCTTTCATAGCAAGTTCAATACCGAGGAGAATCAAGGGGATGAATATGAAACTGAATTGCTCACTCAAGACACTCCGTACATACAAATCCAAAATTCTATAAGGATGTAGTGCATAAATCGTTGCTCCGATGACCATTGCAGGTGAAGGCAGCTTGAAGCACCGAAGATACAGATAGAACGTAAAAAAGGACAGCAGTGTACCGATTAATTGGAGTGTGGAGTAAATTGTGTCAGCCGTCGGTATGATAAAGGATAAGATCCCAGCACACCAAAATGTCAGCGGTGGATAGAAATAAAATGCTGGTGAGCCGAAACCCCAGAAGCCTTGAGAAAGCATTCTGGGATAGTAATGTCCTTCGCGAAAGAGACGAGTAAATTGTTCAATCCAATTCAGATGAACCCAAGCATCATCACCGACGATTGGATAAAAAAAAGGAAGGATTAATTGCACACAAAATGCAAAACAAATGGTGAGTAAAAAGTACCGTTCGATAAAAGCAGTCAATCTACCCAAAGTATTCTCCCACAATATGTGCAGCCTTTTCACACTCCTCTCTGGTCACATCAAGATGCGTCACCGCTCGAAGTGCTCGTCTGTTTGCTTGCCCAACTTTTACTCCCAATGCATTAAGATCGCTAATATATCTTTGCAAGTCAGGTTGCGATTCAGTAGTCTCGATAACAATGATGTTCGATTCAACGGAGTCCAAATCAATTCGGACTCTGGTCGCCGTTGATGTTACAATCTCAGCAAAGCGATGAGCCTTCTGGTTGTCCTCACCGATTCGATCCCGATTATTTCTAAGCGCATAAAGTGCACCAGCGGCAATAATCCCAGCTTGTCGCATTCCCCCACCCCATATTTTTCGCATGCGATGCGCCTTCGTAATCACTTCACGAGAACCACAAATCGCACTACCGACAGGTGCTCCGAGACCTTTGGAAAAACAAATCGAAACAGTATCAAAATATTGAGCATACTCTTTTGGGGATACCCCTCTAGCAGCACAAGCATTCCAAAGCCTTGCACCATCAAGATGCACACTCATTCCCTGACTTTTCGCAAAATCTGATAGCGATCTGACTTGGTCGAGTGAGTATATTGTCCCCCCTGCTCGATTGTGAGTATTTTCAATTACGAGCAATCGACTCACAGGCATCCAATATGCTTTTTCTCGTACTGCTTCAGCAACATTTTCGACCCCTAATATTCCTCTCGCCTCGGCTTTGACAGGATGGAGTTGTATCCGAGATAAGAAACTTGCAGCGGTCGTCTCATAAGTAAAAATATGCGAGTCAGCTTCTAAGATAACTTCATCGCCCGCTTGAGTGAGTACATTCACCGCCAATTGATTCGTCATGCAACCGCTTGGACAATACAGTGCTGCTTCCTTCCCAAGTAATTCCGCAACTTCGTTTTGTAATTGGTTAACCGTTGGGTCTTCACCGTACACGTCGTCCCCAACGGGAGCATGTGCCATAAACTCCCGCATCGCCTCTGAGGGTTTCGTTAGAGTATCAGAACGTAGGTCAATAATGCTCATCACCTTACTTATTAAAGTTTTCGTTTTTGAAACCTTACTAAAGAAATGTATTATATTTGTATTGCGAAATTTTGCAAGTACGGCCAAAATGACAGCTCTCAAGAAAAACCACCGGAATACCCCGTCGCTCGTCCATTTAGGATTAGACGCGATTGATCTGGCGATTCTCGAGAAATTGCAAGATTACGGGCGTACGAAAAGGAATGAACTTGCCGAATTAGTCGGACTGTCATTGCCCGCAATCAGCGAACGGCTCCGAAAACTCGAAGACGAACGCGGCATACTCGAAGGCATCCATGCGAAAGTTGATCCTAAACTTACCGGCTTAGATGTAGCGGCGTTTATTTTCGTTACAGTCGAATCAAGTACGCTTTATCCCCAATTTTTAGAATCTGCCAGAAAGCACCCTGAAATCATGGAAGTGCACGCTGTCACAGGTGACGGATCGCACTTGCTCAAAATCAGGACGTGGAATACTTCCACCTTAGAACAACTTCTTTCGGAAATACAATCGTGGAAAGGTGTAAAACAGACGAGAACAAATGTCGTGCTCTCCTCGCCGAAGGAAACTTCTGCGCTACCATTGGCAGAATTGGAACATTAATTTTTTATTTTTTTAACCACATCTCTTAATCAGCTATGACAAAACAACAAGTTCTGGCTCAAGCAAAGGAGCAGAAAGTAGAATTCATCAACGTACTCTTCACTGACATCTTAGGTGTGATGAAGGGTATCACTATCCCCGTCTCGAAGTTAGGCGACGCCATCGACTCAAACGTATGGTTTGATGGCTCATCCATTGAAGGCTTCGCCCGAATTTCGGAGTCGGATATGTATCTCAAACTTGATCTCGATACCTTTAAGGTGATACCGTGGTCAAAAGGTACTC
Source organism: bacterium (assembly GCA_037143335.1). Classification (GTDB taxonomy): domain Bacteria; phylum Bacteroidota; class Ignavibacteria; order Palsa-1295; family Palsa-1295; genus PALSA-1296. The sequence continues at coordinate 84,978 of JBAWZA010000003.1, forward strand.
GCGCTGTAACTGCACTTATTCTCGCTGACGTGTTTATGCCGGATGGCTCTCCATTTGCTGGTGATCCTCGCGGAATTTTGAAGCGTCAGATCGCCCGCGCCGAAAAACTTGGCTATCAGTTCAATACTGGTCCAGAACTTGAGTTTTTCTTATTCAAGAAGAGTGATGACGGCACATTGACCGCACTTCCCCACGACTCTGCAGGTTACTTCGATCAGGCAACCGATCTTGGTACAGAAATTCGTAAAGAGATGACATTCGCTTTGAAGGAGCTTGGCATCGACGTTGAGGCATTGCACCACGAAGTTGCGATTGGCCAGCATGAAATTGATTTCAAATATGACGGGGCACTTCGTTGTGCTGACATCGTGATGATCATGAAATATACACTGAAATCAATTGCGATGCAATATGATCTTCACTGTACCTTCATGCCAAAGCCGATCTCTGGAATTAACGGATCTGGTATGCACGTGCACCAATCGTTATTCTCGAAAGATGGCAAAAAGAATTTGATGCATGATCCGAAAGGCGAGTATCAACTCTCAGATCTTGCAAAGTCATATATCGCTGGTCAGCTTTTACACATCAAGGCGATGAATGCGATATTGAACCCAACGATCAACTCGTACAAGAGATTAGTTGTTGGCTACGAAGCCCCGGTTTATGTAGCATGGGGGCAGCGCAATCGCTCAGCGCTGATTCGCATTCCGCGTATTACAGCTGGCAGAGAAAAAGCAGTTCGTGTTGAGCTTCGTTGCCCTGATCCGACGGCAAATCCTTATCTCTCGTTTGCTGTGATGCTTGCCGCCGGCCTTGATGGTGTTGAGAAGAAAATGAAACCACCAGCTCCGGTGGAAGAAAATATTTTCGAGTTCACCGATGAAACGGCTGCGGCGCGAGGAATTACTACGGTTGCTAAATCACTCATGGATGCACTTGACGAATTGAAGAAGGATTCAGTTATCAAAGCGGCACTCGGTGAGTACACCGTTGAAAAGCTCATTGAAGCAAAAACCGCTGAGTGGGATTCGTACAGAATGGCTGTCTCTCAGTGGGAGCTTGACCGCTATCTCGAGGTGTACTAAGTCAGCGTAATTTCCTTAAATCCGTGGAATCCGTGTGCTATGAGATTTTGATATGGCACAGGGATGACGCGGATTTGACGGAATATCACGGAATGATAAAATTGATTTCAGAAATTTTGCTGTCTTCAACAACAACTTCTTTTTCCTGATTTATGTCCTTACCCCACCGGTAGGACTCTATATTTCCTGTTCCGTTTTTTAACTCCTCAACATTCCAATTGTCACGCCAAAGAAATAATTTATATTTTCCGGGGGGCACGTTCTCTAAACTGAAACTTCCTGAGGTGTCTGTAATCGAGTAGTATGGGTTATCAGCGATCCAGATAAATCCCCTCATCCATGGATGTACATCGCATGAAACAGTATGGACTCCACTACTCTTTAACTTGATCTCGCGCGGCGGCACCCCTTCAGGCTGAGCCTCATTCAAAACTGTTTCACCATTATGGTTGACATGGTAATTGTGAATTACTTTATCTGAATTGCTCACAAGAATCTCTGATCCAAGTGGGATAATCTGAACATGCGGTGAAAAATCACAATGATTTTGATCGAAGGTATGGTCACGTTTTTCAAAATCTTTTCCAGCAGTAATTTTCTCAATACCAATAATGCAGTTTGCCACACCACCTGATGCACCGGGCAGCGCAGGGTTCGTATGCGTACCACCACAGACATCCTGATCTTTTTGAATCTCGATTTTTTCGAGACCCACAAGTGCTCCGTTCAAAGTCACCCTACCGTGTATTGATCCGCCATTTGTAACTTGAACTACCTTGTATCCCGCGCTCACTTCGCCAGAAGCATCATCTTGTTTTTTCGAACATGAAATAAGAACTGTGAGGCAGAGGAGAAAAAAAAATGGACTGTCTTTATTCATAAAAATAAAGCCCCTCTTGTGAGGGGCTTTGTAATAACAATTAATACGCTCACCTCATTGCCGTGCGCTTGCCGACTTTGCTCTTCACTTCACTTTGCTTTGGCTGTGCAGGTGGAGCATTCATTAGCATATTCGCATTTGTCATCTGAGCGCGAATCATAGCGGCTTCGTAGTCTCCATTCGGGAGGATGTATTTATCCGATCCGTTGATCGTGGCGTATGGAGTGGCTGATGGCATTGCATCCTTGCCAATCGTGTGCAGATACTCCTGAACGGCGCGTACCTGAAGGTATGGATCGCCATTTAGTATCTGGGGATCAGCAGGGGCGAATTTACCTCCGCTTATCCAGAAGGAGGTCATCGGCGTGCCCGGCATTATCGAATCAGGATGTGAAATCCATCTCGTTATCCATTCAGGCCGTAAGCGACGTTTGGTGTTCTCCAATTCGGGAGCCTTCGCAGGGTTAGCACCGGAGCCACCCATTGTATGGCAGGAGAGACATTTCAGCTTCTCGAAGAGCATCTTACCTGACGGTATGAGAGATGCATTCACAGGATAATCGTAATTTGTCATTACGAGTGCCCGCTTATGCATGCTCAAGAAATAGTTTGTTGCCGTGCCGATCTCGCCGTCGCTAAATCCGTAACTTGGCATACGGAATTTTACCAGTGGCCTGATCTTAAACGGACCACTCAAGAATTGGTGCAACCACTGCTCCTGAACACGGCTTCCTTCAGGTCCTAAGAATGGCGGAGCAAAGTATGCTAAATTGGCGTCTCCGGGGTAGGCATCATTAACGTACTTAGCCACGTATCCACCAGCCGACTCGATCTTGTGACACCCAACGCAATTGTTCCAATGTGCAAAAAGTCTGCCCTTGTCCAAACCGACTTGTATCGGCTCGGTCTTCGAGTCTCCGTAACCTGTTGGGACGAATGCGCCAGTTTGACTCCTCAAGAATACACTCAATGAGAATGCCTCTTGATCGGACATTTTGAAGTTCGGCATTCTCTGCGGAATGCGTTCGGTCTCGTACATCCGAGAGTTTTTCATTTTGCCGATTATCCACGTGTACCAATCTTGATTCTCGTGAATTGCATGGGTCTCGACTTCGCCAAGAGGAATTCCTTCTTTTGCAAACTCTGACCTAAACTTCCCAAGTGTCTCGCCGTCAACATTCCCATAGAACAGTTCGCCAGGAGTTTTCTTGCCGAATGTGGCGAGCGAAACTGAAACCTTGGCTTCTTTCTCCATGCCTTTAATCTCATGGCATCCAAAGCAACCATAACTACGGATAAGTTTTTCTCCTTTATGGATAAGATCCATACTTGAGATATCACCGCTCAAACTTGTTTTGACATTATCATTCGTGCCTGTGTGACTCATCAAATAGGCAGTTAGGTCACTTGCCTCTTGGTCTGTCAGACGCAAACTTGGCATACGAGAATGAGGTAGATAATTCTTGGGGTTTTTGATCCAATCGTAAAGCCATGCAGCAGTGACCTTCGACCCTTGCTTATTGAAGTTTCCAGCAAAGGTATTCCCTTCTTTAATGCGCATGTTCGGATCACCCTTAAAATCATCGATGGTATGACATGCTACACATCCAGCATCAAAGAATGTTTGCTTACCACGAACTAAATCTCCGCCTCCACTGTAGTTGGCAAGAGGTGAGTATGTTGAGCCTTTGGCTTGATCAACAAGATACGCCGTGATAGCTTTCGCTTCATCATCGGATAGCATGAAGTTCGGCATTCGCGACCCCTTACCCCAGCCTTTTGGATCTTTTATCCATTGGAAGATCCATTCGGGTGTAACCTTCTTGGTAATACTTACAAGCGAAGGTCCTTGGCCTGGTAATTCCTCATAACCAGGCATTGAGTGACAGCCATAGCAACCAAAATCTACGAAAAGCTTCTTTCCCTGAGATATAAACTTAGCTCCTTCAAAATCCATTTTGCCAGAGTGACAACTTTGGCATGAAGCTTCGACATAATGGCCTGTTAAAAGTGGCTGATCCCAGTGCATCTGGAATCCATGAGCAAATTCTTTTGAAACGATTGAAGGTCCTTGCCCGCCGTGGCATGATGTGCAACCCAACACACCAGGTGCTGGTGGTTCACCAAGACGGTGTCCTTTAATTAGCAAATCAACGTTCGGGTGCAAACGGAATAACGCCGAGACTATTGCTACAGTCGTATCTTTATTCGCTCCTAATTTCTTAATCGTATAGTGAGCTTCATCATTATACTTATTCGACTTCAACCAAGCCTTCACTTCTTCTTTATCGGTTGAAACGATGGTATCATTCTTGAAGAGCGGATCAGCATAACTAAGATGGCATGTCTCGCAACGATCTAAACGCATCTTGTAATTATTGAAATTCGTTTTCTCATAATTGACAAGCATCGTCTGCTTAACCGCTACAGGCATTGCCTCTACTGCATCAACTTTGCGTTGGAGTGCAATGACATTCGCATAAACTGAATCGTTAATTCGTTGTGCCTCTTTGTATGCCTTTTGTATCGGAGTTATTTTCGCACGGAGTACAGTATCTTGGTGGAGAATGTTATTCACTACAGCAAGTAGCTGCACTTTTTCTTTTTCGATCTCACGATATGCTTTTGCACGAGATGTAGTATCGGCATGAGATGTACGTTCTTCATCTAAGTAATAATACGTTTCATCCGAAGTCGCTTTGGCAAAAGTATAGTCGCGCTGCGCCTTGTAGAGTTTTTTCTGAATGTCCTCTATTTCTTCAAGAGTCTTATTGTAGGAGTCCGAACTCATCTGCTTTTCGAGTTCAGCAAGTTTCTTCTTTAACTCCTTACGAACTTCAGGTGGGATTTTTGCTTTCTCCTTTTTGATTTCAAGTTTGAGACGTGAGATTTTGAATTCTTTGAAATCCGCCTGAATATCTTTCCACGGACGGCGTGTCATTACTTCATCGAGAACTGCCCAAACGGTAAATGCAAACAAGAGCATTGCGAGGATGCCATATATCTTCGTGTAGGAGCGCTGTTCGATAGGAATGCTTTTTCGCACAGCGAAAAATTTTGCAGGATTCCACCACGGCGCCTTTTTCGGCATGTTCGGATTCGTTGTTGCCATAGAAGCGAAAGTCTTTTATCGAAAATTAGATATTGAAAAACAGATCGTGCCCAACACCGAATACCCAAATGTATTTGATGTTGAAAGCAAGTCGTAAGAACATCTTGATAGGCAAACCTGCCATCATCAAAAAGAGCACAGCCATCGTTCCGAATTTTAACGGACCCATCTGCTTAAGTACGCCGGAATTCACCTTGTACTTATTCCAAGCCCACATCGGTAGTGCCACAAGAAACCCAATCACAAGTGCTCCACCAAGTGCAACTTGCACGAGATTGAACGAGCCATCTACATTCTTGGATGGAATTCCGAAGAGTGCCTCCCAAATATCTACGTTAGTTAGGGCTACTACTCGGTGAGTATCCCAGAATTGCCAAGGCCAGAAGTAATACCAACCTGGTCCACGCATAAAAGTACCCAAGACGATAAGCAATACCCAAAGAATGAGAAATCCAATCGCAAAGGTAGCCACAGCGAATGGTCGTTCCTTGAATGTGTAATATCCATTACCTTTTGGATTTGGATCGCAATATGGAATCAAGATCAAACCAACTAAAATAAACGTCGGTAACATAACACCAGCAATCCATGGATCAAAGTACACAAGCATCTCTTGTAGTCCTAAAAAGTACCACGGAGCTTTTGAGGGATTCGGCGTAAGCGTCGGATTAGCGGCCTCTTCAAGTGGAGCATTGATTGTTATAGCCCAAACAGTCAAGACAATCAACACGATGATTGTCACCAGAAACTCGATCTTCACCAAGTATGGCCATGTCTGAACTTTGTCAGATTGAGTTGCCTCGAAGATTCCCTGTCTGTCATTTCTACGGGCTTGCTTATAGGCAAGCCAACAGTAAAATGAAACTAAGATGATCATCAGCACAATCGGCACATTGTCCGGTACGCTTAAGATCTTCCAAAAATTATGTAAGCCTTCTGCCATAGAGATTTTCTGAATCTATAGTTATGAAAAAAGATTATTTCTTAAGCCATGGTGGTGGCGCTTTTGCACCGCTAGCACTTGGAGTAGCCGCCGCCGATGCTGTTGCCGGTGCTGCCGCTGGTTTTGGCGCTGGCGCAGCCTTAGCCGGCGCAGCAGGTTTCGGAGCGCCATTCGTTGTCGCTGGTGCGCCTTGAATTTGAGACAGACGCTTGAGTGCCATCTTCTCTGCGATGTACTTTGCACCTTCCGATGCCTTTGTATTTACAACTGGTCCTGAAATACCACCATCTTTTCGGACACGCCAAAAATGCACTGCCATAAGCGTTGCGGCTATGAACGGCAAGAAGATACAATGGCCGACGTAAAATCTTAGCAATGTTGGCTCACCTACTTGTGTACCTCCGAGAAGAATAAACCTGATGTCATTATCAGGTCTCAATCCCAAGTAATTCGAGAACGGTCCCTCTGAACCTTGCAAAGGCACAGCGCGAGCCATGTTTGTACCTACAGTAACAGCCCAAATTGAGAGCTGATCCCAGGGAAGCAAATAACCGGTAAATGAAAGCAAGAAAGTTAAGAGCAACAAAATAACACCGACACCCCAGTTAAACTGACGTGGTGGCTTATATGAACCGGTGAGAAATACTCGGAACATATGCAACATCACCGTGATAACCATCGAGTGCGCTGCCCATCGGTGCAGATTTCTTAAGATCGGACCAAATGCAACGTCCGTCATCAACGCTTTCATATCCTGAAAAGCAAATGCTTCTGTCGGGCGGTAGTAGAACATCAAGATGATGCCCGTTACTGTTAAGTGGATAAAAAGCAAAAATGTGATTCCACCCATACCCCATGTGAACGAGTAATTCGTAGCATGGCGTGGCACACGAACTGGATGCAAGTGCAGGAATACGTTATCAACGATTTGCAACGCGCGGTTACGTTGGTTATCCTGATAGGAATGCCGAAAAATGGATTTCCATGCCTCGGATTGAGTGATGCTTTTCTTCATCTTATCAATCGGTGGTGGCTTCGGCGGAACGAAAGGAAGTTTTAATGCCATCTTAGAATCTTTGGTAAATGAGTGGTCTTAAAAAAGTTTACTCCCAAAAAAAAATTATATCTTGATGAAAGCGTCGGGCTTTGTCCACTCGTCTTTTTCAAAACGGAATGTTGTGCCTTTATCAACGAGCAACTCACCAGTTTCGGTAAGTGAAATCTTCGCACGCTCAAGTGGTCTTGGTGCGGGTCCTTCAAAGTTAATACCTTGCGATGTAAAACCTGAGCCGTGACAAGGACATTTAAATTTTCCCTCAGCGGCTAACCAACGTGGCGTGCAGCCCAAATGGGTGCAAATCGCGACAAGGGCAAAAATCTTTTCTTCGTCACGACAAATCCAAACGCGTTCTGTGTCCTTAAATTTTTCAGAAACAGACATCGGCAAATACTCATTCGGCATTCCCGCTTTGAAGACCTTCGGTGCCTCATACAGCGTACGGGGGAACATCATGCGCAATGCACCAATCGTCGCAATCGAGATGAATCCAAAAAAGGACATCCAACCCGTTGCTCGCAAGAAACTTCTTCTACCAAATTCCCATGTACCCGGATCATCCTCTGATTTCGGAAGTGGCTTCGCCATCCGCACTTTATCAGGTGGATCAGCAAGACGGGCTTGCGCCGAACCGGGAGCTGAGGCTTTGGCGGCAATATCTTTCAATTCCGCTGGTGCATTTTTCATCGGCGGCATATTCGAAGTGCTCGTCGGATGAGTGCCAGCCTCTTCAGGTCGCGGTACTTCCAGATTCGGAAGCTCGGTTAATATTTCTTTTTCGTCAGCCATAAATGCAATAATAAACTTTAGTACGTTACCCCTAATGATCGCGCTTCTTCAAGAGCATCAGAATCTATCATTTCGATTGTTTCCCACGGGCAATACTTTGCGCAGAGCTTACAACCAATGCAGACATCTTCGTCAATCATGACGACTCCATTCATAGATGCGTGTGGGTTCTCTGCTAAAATATGCTCAGGTCCTGGGATGTGATAGATGCAATCAACAGGACAGAACTCAACACAAACGTCGCAACATGTGCAACCTTCCATGTGGACTACAGCCAAGAGTTACGCCTTTTTCTTTTTTGCTGGTGCAGCAACAGGAGCTTCTGCTACGGCAACGTCACTTGTTGCTACTGGAGCAGAAGGAGCGGGAGCACTTGGAGCGGCTCCAGGTGAAGTGCTCAGATTTCGATCAGCTCCCTGGCGAAGCCAAGGTGGAACGTTAGGTGGTTGAGACATTCAGTAAACTTTAGGCTACTTGCGACAAAGAATCAGTCGCTAAATAACACAACTCAAATAGCGTTTGTTCGGATTTTACGTCGTTCGTCAATTGTCTTTCACCACTCGTCAAACAAGTAACGAATGACTATCGGGCAATAGACGAGACACGATTTCTGTGGGCGCTGAGGGATTCGAACCCCCGACCTACTCGGTGTAAACGAGTCGCTCTAAACCAGCTGAGACTAAGCGCCCAATTCAATCACAATTCACAAGAGATTTGTGGATCGACTACAAAAATACGAAAAGAATGCCCTTACCTTCAGAAATAATAGAATTTGTGGAAAAGTCCAAGTCCACAGAAAATTACTCCAATTACATATTCTTCGTAATTTCAGACATCGAACTGCCAACCCCTGACTTCCCTTTGTTGAATGACTCTACCAATAGTGGTCTATTGACGGCATCACCAATCCTGACAAGTTCAGACATTAGCTCTTCAAACATATCGAATGTCAAAGCTTGAGCTCCGTCAGAAAGTGCTCTGAGCGGATCATGATGAACCTCGACCATCACGCCATCTGCTCCCGCTGCCAACGAAGCCCTTGCCATCGAGGACACCGCTTCACGCTTACCTGTTGCATGTGACGGGTCAACAATAATCGGAAGATGAGTCAATTGTTTAACCGAAGGTACTGCACTTAGATCGAGTGTGTAACGAAGCGATGTCTCGAAAGTCCTGATACCACGTTCACAAAGAATTACCTGATCATTACCACCAGCGAGAATATACTCAGCTGCCATCAACCACTCCTCAATTGTTGAAGCAGGTCCTCTTTTTAGAAGCACTGGCTTATTACAATTGCCTAATTGACGGAGCAGAGGAAAATTTTGCATATTCCTTGCACCTACCTGAATGATGTCAGCGAACTCTGCAACTCGCGGAGCATGAGCAGGCTCCATTACTTCAGTGACGATAAATAATCCAAATTCCTCGCCTACTTTCTTCAGAATCTCGAGTGCATCAAAACCAAGACCTTGAAATGAGTAGGGCGAAGTTCTTGGCTTAAATGCTCCGCCCCGCAAGAACCGAACTCCGTTCTTTCGGACAATTTCGGCCGTACGACGTAATTGGTCTTCACTTTCTACTGCACAAGGTCCGGCAATTACTACGCTTGGTGAATTACCACCGATACTGGTGCCGTCGCTAAAGGTGATGACGGTGTCTTCTGGATGGGACACACGTGAAGCAAGTTTCGTTGGCGAGTTGACACGAATTACTTCCTGAACTCCGGATAACGACTCGAACGCCGTTATGTCAAGCCCATGTGATGCACCGATGATTCCGACAACAGTTTGTTTTTCTCCTATTAACCTCTCTGAATGAATCCCCTGTTGAGAGAGAATCTTTTCCACCTTTGAAATCTCCGACTCTTTAGCATTGCTCTGCATTATTATTATCATTCGTATCTATCGTATGTCAAGGAGAATAGAAACATTGAACGCACAAAGGACGTGCCGGAGTAGAGTAAAACAAAACACGCAGCCATTTAAAGGCTGCGTGTTTCACAAAGAAAAAAGTTTCCCGAATTATCTCTTGGTACTGACCAAATCAAGTGCCAATCGGCGGACAGCATCTTCGTCTTTAGCAGAGAGGATTTCGAGCATCTTCTGATCCATCTGATCGCGAATAATTCTCTCGTAATCACCACGTGAAAGCATCGCTGCTTCTTGCTCCATCGCAGCAACAGCGGCTTTGCCTTTTCCGCCTTTGACGGCATCAACCATCTGCTTCAAGATTCGATCTGTACGCTCTTCTTCTTCAGTAAAGAATAATGTGAGAGCCATCAAGCAAAGCATTGAGAATTCAACACCAAGAGCGAAAAGAATCGGAGACGGTTTAATAGCCGGAATAAATTTCAAACCACGAACACCGACAACGATGATAAGGAAAGCAGCTCCAGCGTATGCCAAACCAGTTACGGTGTTAGAGTAGATTTCAACAAAGTGGAATTTCATATAGAGCGAGATACCCTTCATAAATCCAGCCTTGCCATCAAGGTAACGTTGACCGTGATTAATGCTCTCGATTTCGGACTCGATTGATTCGAGATTGATATCTTCGCGACGTGAAAGCAAACGTTGGTTATTGTCAGGATCGTTACGCAAAATAGATTCCACTTCTTCTTTCGTTGCCGAAAGCTGAAGCATCAAGCGCTTCTTCACTTCGAGGATCGTGTGGAAAACACGATCACGGAAGAACGGCACTCTCGCTGCGAATCCTGCGAGTACTGCAAAGCAGAACCCGAAGAATAAGTCAAACGGTAAGAAACTGATGATAGCACTCAATTCAAACTGTGCTTCACCAAACCGAACTGAGCTTGCGTCAATACCAAAGGTCTTCCATTTTATCTCATCAGCAGCACTGCCGATAACAAAGCATAAAAACAAGTGAATTGCTAGTGCAAAAAAAACTGTGAGAAATACGACTGGTAGGCCCGAAGGCTTTGAGCCACGTTTCATTGTGGTTGGTGCCGAACGCACCGGACGGGTTACTGCTGCATCTGCCATAGAGATTAATCCTTATTATATGTGATTTGAATGCGGTTACAACTCAACTACTCTTATCCGCGAATTCGGATAAGTGACTACAATACAATACTACTCCAACATAATATGCAATATCTGCGCCAAAACATGAACCACCTAAGACTCGAACACCTGATTATACCCCAATCCATGAAAAGATCAAATAACTAAGGAATCCAATTTTTACGGACTCATATTACATAAGCCCTTGTAACTCCTTATCCCATAATACTTTCGCTGTGCACACTCCGGCCACCTCCTCTTACCCAAAGAGTCCGCCGCGGCGGACTCCCCATTCCCAAAGTTGTATTTTCCCTATCTCTTCCATCCTTAAAAAATCCCATCGATTCAGGTCTGCAAATATACGAAATTGTTCGGCTTTTGTCAAGGTGCCTATGCAATTAAAAATGAGAAATGTAAAATTCGGAGCTTCAATGGGGCGAACGCCATCTTTCAGTGGTACGGACTCTTACTCCGTGCGTATTCCCGAAATTCGAAACAACTTTCAAGCGGAGTGCCGACCACATCGGTAGCGGCAGGCTGGTGGGAATTGCCTATTTGGCATTCCTTAGGGGGTAGTAAACCAGGTTCGAAAATTGAGGCGTTCAAAGTTTAGCGGCGGACTGCGAGAGAAACTTGGATAAAAACATGCTCCAATTCGTTATAGCCACAACAACGCATGATTATGCAACAGACAAACGCACTTACCCAAGCTTTTCTTAACTTCAACTCCATCGTTATTCGACTCCGCAAGGAATGTCCATGGGATATGGTACAAACGCATGAGTCACTTCGCGCACCGTTGCTCGAGGAAACCTACGAAGCAATTGAAGCGATTGACCAAAATAATTTTCCTGAACTGAAAAAAGAACTTGGCGATCTTATGCTCCATATTCTCTTTCATGCTGATCTTGCTCGCGAGGAGGGACATTTTACTTTGGAAGATGTGATGAAATCGGAATGCGAAAAACTGATCTATCGTCATCCACATGTTTTCGGAACAACAGAAGTTCGCGATGCTGACGATGTGTCGAAAAATTGGGAGCAACTCAAGCGAAAAGAAACCGGACGAACCAGTGTACTCGACGGTGTGCCAGTAGCACTTCCCTCATTGCAACGTGCCGGAAGAATTCAGGACAAAGCCTCGAAGGTCGGGTTTGATTGGAATGACCCCCGTCCAGTGATAGACAAAGTACGAGAAGAGTTAGATGAATTTCTCGCTGAGACTGATCAACTTCGTCGCGAAGAAGAATTCGGCGATCTCCTTTTTTCGCTTGTTAATTTTTCTCGTCATGCAAAGATTGAACCCGAGACAGCATTGAGAAATGCTACAGCAAAATTCGAGAAGCGATTCAGAGTTGTAGAAAAGAAAGTTGAGGCTTCAGCGAAAGAATGGAGTCAATACTCGCTTGACGAGCTTGATGGGTTTTGGAATGAAGCAAAGCGATCGCTCGAAACGAATCCAAACTAAAAAACTCTCGACCCGACTATTGCATCGTCTCCTGGGTGCAATAGTATGATGTCGCCGTTTTTGTCCTTCGTGCCAAGCACTAAAACTTCGGAAATGAAGTCTGCAATTTGCTTCGGCGGAAAATTCACAACAGCAATCACCTTTCTATCGATGAGTAATTCCTTGTCGTATTGTGAAATGATTTGCGCGCTCGATTGCTTCACACCAATTTCTGCACCGAAATCAATTCGTAGTTTATACGCAGGCTTCATCGCCTTTGGAAAATCCTCAGCCGTGATAATTTTCCCCACGCGTATATCAACTTTCAAGAAATCTTCGAATACAATTTTTTCTGTCATATTGTAAATGTTGTGACGTATGCAAAATAAAGAAGTATTTTTGTACGGAGAAGTTCAACACACTTTCTCACTTTGTCATTCGATCGAGAACACACAACGCTTTTCAAGTTGAGAAAAGAACGGTTGGGAGATTTCATTCATAGCTACTATAACTGATGGCGCGTCAAACAATCGTTGCTCTACTTTATAACGACATTCCAACTGGCGAAGCGAAAGGTTCGCCGATAGATCTATCGCCCGAAGCACTCGGATTTACACCGTATTTCGACCTCGATGAAACACCAGCGGAGCAAGAGTATGCTAATATCGAAGCCGCACTCACTGATGCCGGCTACAAAGTCGTAAGCTATAATGTGAAAGATCGTTTCGAGCGGCTCTTCAAGTTTATGGCTCGGCGCAAGATTGACATCGTTTTTAATCTGATTGAGTTTTTTCATAACAGACCAGAAAACGAAATGTGTGTAGCCGCTTTTTTTGATTTGCTTCAAGTGCCATACACTGGCGCTCCCCCACTTGCACTTGCAACATGCCAGAATAAGCCACTCGCAAAAGAATTACTTCGCTCCCACAGATTGCCGACAGCAAATTCATTCACGGTACGATCAATGGCGGATTTTCCGAAGAAGCATCGCTTAAAGTATCCAGTAATCGTAAAGCCTGCATGTGAAGATGGCTCTGGAGGAATTGAAAATGCGAGTATTGTTTCTAATTTGAAGGACTTAAAAGCTCGAGTTGAATTTGTGCTCGATGATTTTAAGATGGCTGTTCTTATCGAAGAATATATAGAAGGCAGAGAGTTGAACGTTGCCGTTCTTGGCAATGGAGCTAAACGCCGAGCATTGCCGATTTCGGAAATAGTCTTTGATGATATGCCGAAGGATTTGTATAAAATTGTCAGCTATCAAGCGAAATGGGATCCACATCATCCCGCCTATCACACCACTATTCCAAATTGCCCTGCGGATCTACCGCAAGCGCTTACGCTTAAGGCGCAGCAATATGCACTCCAAGCTGCGGAAATTATGGGTACACGTGATTATGCACGAGTTGACATGCGATTGAATAAGGATGGTGAATTATTTATTCTAGAAGTAAATCCGAATCCTAATTTATCCGAAGGCACAGGAATTGCACGGAGTGCAGAAACCGCGAAGCTGAAGTTTAGCGATTTGCTCAAAGATATTACTGAGTCTGCCTTAGAGCGTTATAACCAACAAGCAACTTCATAATCGCGGCGAATCAATAATAACAATGAACATTACAATCATTGGCGGAGGACCTGCGGGACTCTACTTTGCAATTCTTGCAAAGAAACATTATCCGAGTTGGGAGATTGATATTTTCGAGCGCAACGGTCCGAACGACACATTCGGATGGGGTGTCGTTTTTTCTGATCGCACATTGCAATATCTCGAAGAATACGACAAGCCTTCGCACGATGAAATAAAAAAAACGTTCGAGACATGGGAGAATGTTGACGTCATTCATAATAATGAGCGCATCACCATCGGCGGAAATAAATTTTCTGGGATCTCGCGACTGAAGATGCTCAACATTCTTCAAGCTCGCTGCGAAGAACTTGGAGTTAAGATACATTACAAAACAGAGGTCGCATCTCTTGGTGAATGTGCATCCGCCAATCTCATACTTGTTGCTGATGGTGTCAACAGTCTAATTCGTCGGACGCATCCTGAGTATTTTCAACCAGATCTCAGCTCACGGAGTAATAAATATATCTGGTTCGGCACGCACCAAATATTTGATGCCCTCACTCTTACGCTGAGGCAGAATGCCCACGGCATATTTGCGTCGCACTCGTATAAATTTGATCCGACAACAAGCACGTTTGTTGTAGAGTGTGATCCCGACACATGGCAGCGTGCGGGATTCGAGAATATGAATGACGAACAAACACGTGCTTACCTCGAAGATGTTTTTAACAGTGATCTGGGTGGCAATCCCCTCCTATCGAATCGCTCCGTATGGATTAACTTCTTGTTAGTTAAAAACAGGAAGTGGGTGCATGATAATATCATAATTATGGGCGACGCGGCGCACACTGCACATTTCTCGATTGGAAGTGGTACAAAGCTTGCGCTCGAAGATTCTATTGCGCTTTTTAACGCGATGAAATCAGAACTACTACCCGAAGTTTTTTCACGTGAACAAATAAAGAATGTACTTCACGTTTATGAATCACTTCGCAAACCCAAGGTTGAGGAATACCAACAATTTGCGTATGATAGTTTAGTCCTCTTCGAAAATTTGAAAGATGTAATGCCACTCTCACCAATCGAGATGGCATACCGAATGATGACACGCTCTAAAAAGCTCACCCACGAAAAATTACGCCAACGCGACCCAGATTTTGTTGCTCGATATGAAAACTTCAACAAAATAATTAATTTACCCGCGTCGCTTTAATATAGGAATCCTGACGCAAAATCGTCGAGTTACCAGCACCTCCAGCAACGTTCTGAGCCCATTTTAATTGGATTGTACCAGCTGTTCCTGCATTGCGGACAATTCCATGAATTCGAATGTAGGTTGATACACCTCCACCAGAATTCTGCCCGTCACCACCACCACCGCCATTTGAAGATGCTCCCCGTCCTGCGCCGAACGATAAATTAACTGCGGCGATAGATTCACCTTTATTTGCGGCGGAATCGGATTGGGCGGGATAAAATAATTTTGTTTGATTCGCCGTTGCCGAGCCGTTTCGAGAGTTCCTTCCACCTGAAAAACCATCTCCTGTTACATTAATGTCACCGGTGAGTGTGACTGTGCCCGAAGCCTCGAAGACGACAATGCCACCAACAAAACCATCCCATGGTTTGGCTTTGAGTGTATCTATGACTATCGGGTCTGAATATCGTGGTACCTTAACAATTTGCACAGAGCCGACACCGATGTCGTATTTACGAACGATCCTATCTTTTAACGTAATGACCAATCCTTGAACTTGCGCCACATCGCCAAACTCATAATTGCCAGCTCTGGCATAATCTGTTACTGTTCCGAAGTTCGGAGAATTTGTCACGTCAATTATTGCACCCTTCATCTCAATGAGTAATACTCTGTCGCCAGCGAAGAAGCCTTTGGAGTCATTGACTAAAAGCTGATTTGTGCAGGTATCGAGATCAAGCACCTGAGCGTAACTGTTAATGACGCCGGAGATATTCTGCGCTGAAATAGAAGATACAGAAATAAGCAGGTACGCTAAGAACCCGAGAAACAAAAATATGATCCGACCGAATTTCTCAGGACGGTACAACATTGTCTTTTTTTTAAATAGCCAAAAACGTTCTGCCAATTTCATAGAGAAAAAGCAGACCAATTCTTGAAGCCTGACAGAGGGGGCGTTGTTGAGGTTCAAGGCAAATCAACTCAGCTAGTATATACAAATAATTGCTAAAATTGGTTTGGTACAAAAAAAAATGGAAACCCACTGCTCGGATGTTCAAGATTCCGAACCAAACCACCAGGGATTGGCGTTACTTTTCGCTCGGTTAACCGTAGTGTTTCCTTCATGAATGGTTCAGCACCTTAAGAGGGGTGAGACTTCGAAGGACCGCATTGATTGAAGTTATTTATGTTACTGTTCTTACACACATGATTCCATACTCATACCAAAAATTCATACTACTTGCAAGTGTTGTTCTTTCCACAGTGATTTGCAGTAATTCGACTATCGCCCAAGAAACTAACCGCACCGGAGCCAAGCCTGCCGCTACTCGGTCAAATCAACCACTCATTAAAACATCGAAAGAATCTATTGCACTTGATGAGTTCGAGGCAGCATACCGACGGATGAATGATAAAGATCCTTACGGAACGACTCTTGATTCCTTGAAGGATTTCTTAACCATCTATGCCGATTATCGTTTGAAGCTTCTCGAGGCACGTGAGTTGGCGCTCGATCAAGATCCGAAAATTCAAAAAGAGATTGAGGGTTATCGCACAATGCTTGCTGGTCCGTTTGTCTTAGATAAAGAAGTTACCGAGCCAAACGTAAAGAAAATTTGGGATCGCAGGCAATACGAAGTCAACGCATCTCACTTCCTTGCCCAAACAAGAAGCAATAACCCCGCCGATACTCTCAAGGCATATAACCGCGCATTAAAAGCGATTGAGAAACTCAACAACGGCGAGATTATGTCCGAAGTTGTCCTCTCGACACGCGACTACAACATGCTTACTGATCTCAAGAAGACGATAACGAAAGATCATGATGACAAAGCCAGGAACATCGTTGACAGCAATGCTTGGGAAGGTTCTGACGATAAGAGTAGTAGTAAGAATAGCGGAGAACTCGGATATTTTACTGGGGGACAAACTGTCCGTCCATTTGAAGATGCAGTCTTTAAGTTGAAAGTCGGCGAATATACAAAGGTACCTGTACGGACACGCTATGGTTACCACGTCATTCAACTAATTGACAAGATTCCGCGCATCGGCGGCTTAAAAGTTCACCATATCTTGGTGAATATGGCAAAAGGAATTTCGGGTCCAGATACTTTGAAGTATTATCATAAAGCCGATAGCTTACTCCATGCAATCAGAGCGGGTGCAAAATTCGAGACTGTTGCACAACAATCAAGTGATGATAAACTGACCGCCGCGCACGGAGGTGAAATGGATATTGATCGTGAGATGCACAGGACTCAACCTTCCTTTGATAAAGTCGCATATACAATGAAGGATGGCGAAATATCCGACATCGTAAAAACGACGTTTGGCTATCACATCATCAAACGTGATGCCGCCCTTCCAGCTAAAACATTTGATCAGGAAAAAGATGGCTTGAAAAAAAGTTATAAGCAGAACTACTACAATGATGACAAAGTCGAACGACTCGCAATTGTTCGCAAACAAGAAAACGCAAGAATTATTGATGCATCGTTGAATGCATTCATGTCAAGAATAGATTCATCTCGGACTACCCTTGACTCAGGCTGGTCAAAGAAATTTACTCCGGGCGATCGCAACCTTACCCTCTACGAAATTGCAGGCAAAAAATGGACTATTGGATCTATGGTTGATTCACTTGCCGCACAGCCTGGCACACCTCTAACTCGGGCTTCTGTTATCGAAGTTATCAATAGGACTCTCGATGACCAAGCTGTGGATATCCTCGCACTCGGAGTAAGCAAACGTTTCCCTGAGTTCGAAAACATCATGGCTGATTACAAAAACGGAATCACGCTATTTGAGTTAGAAAATAAGCGCATCTGGAGCAAGGTCGTACCTGACAGCGCAAAAGAACGGAAGTACTACGAGGAAAGGAAAGCCAAATTCTTATGGCCTGAGCGAGTAGATGTTTCTGAAATTTATGTCTATAACGATTCAATTGCAAATCTGCTCTACAAGAAAATTATGGACGGAGCAAATTTCGATACACTTGCAAAGCATAACACCGAGAGACAAGGCTTCAAGGAGAAAGCCGGTCATTGGGGATTGCTCACAAAGGATGAGAACGAAATGTCGAAGCGCGTTTTCGGGTTCAACGTTGATGATGTTAAGCAGCCTTTCTCATTTCAAGCTGGCTTTTCTATTGTGAAGATAAATCGCCGTGTACCAGTATCACAAAAAACATTTGAAGAAGCACGTCAAGAGGTTGCGACGCAATATCAAGATGATCTCTCGAATGATTTACGACTTGAGTGGGTCACCGAATTGCGGAAGAAGTATAACCGCCAAATCAATTCCAAGATAATCGAGGATGCCTGGAATCAGCATCGTAGTGCGAAACTCACAGATTAAGTAGTTGCCTCAATTTAATTCGTCAACACGACTCACATGTCAAAGCTGATAAAAGTATTTACAACTACGCTCCTCCTCGTCACGCTTGGAGGCAGTGTAAGTGCTCAGCCACATACGAGTTTGCGTGAAGGCGATAAACTCGATGGCATCGCTGCAGTCGTGGGCAAGTACCCTATCTTAAGTTCATCGGTTGACGCTCAAGTATTGATGATTGTCGCTCAATCGGGGAAAGGTTATCCGTCGCAAGATACAATTGCGAGGATTCGAAAGCAAGTACTTCAGGCAGAGATTGATAACAAGGTACTCGTAGTGAGAGCTGAGCAAGATACAACGATCTTTACAAACGAATCAGAAATTGACGAACGTATCGAGCAACAGCTTAAGCAATACGAAAGAAAGTATGGCTCGCGTGCTGAGATGGAGCGAGTATTCGGAAAGAAGGTTGCTGAAATATCTTCCTCACCCGAACTTCGTGAACGCGCACGTGAGTCTATTCTGATTGAAAAACTCAAAGGCTCACACTTCTCGCGCGCACTGGTAATTTCCAAACGTGATGTTCAGGATTTTTATGCTCTCTATAAAGATAGCCTACCTCGCGTCGGTTCGCAAGTAGAACTTGCAACGATTGTGAAATTGGTGAAACCCGATCCCCTGCAAAAGGAAAAATTAAAAGCATTCGCTCGCTCCTTGGTTGACTCACTCCGCAACGGCGCGAGCTTCTCGGACTATGCAGCCAGATACTCGCAGCACTCCACGGCAAAATCTGGAGGCGACCTTGGCGGGCCATACCCGAGGGGTACATTCATCAGTGATTTTGAATCCCCGGCTTTTAAGCTAAAACCATCAGAGATTTCGGATCCAGTTGAAACCGACGAAGGCATTCACATAATTAAGTTGATAGAGAAGAAAGGGGAAGAAATTCGAGTAGCACAGATATTACTCAAGTCTTCGCCGAGTAGACAGAATGAAGATTCAGTGTTTGCACTCATTCAAAGTATTCAAACACGTATCAAAAATGGCGAGGATTTTTCACGGATGGCAATTGAGTACTCTGACGATCAAGATACAAAAGTTGGTGGTGGTGTACTTGGTAAAGTACGAGTAGAAGAATTAGGTCCCGAACAACGTGGAGTCATAGATTCGATGAGCGTCGGTGATGTTTCGCGACCAGTGAAGATTGCCTACTCACCGACAGTCATAGGATTCCAGATTGTGAAGCTTCTCGCACGTATCGAGCCACATATCCCTTCTCCCGAAACAGATTATCGCGACATCGAGACGCTCTCTACGCAATGGAAGATGGCAAAGGAATTCGAAAAATTTGTGAATGAATCCAGAAAAAATGTATTCGTTGAAGTGCGGAATCCTTCTGAGCACTAATTCTTCAAATCTTCTCAAGTCCATACATTCTTCTCCGGACAATTCATAGCTCCGATATTGCACTAACTCAAAGATGAATTGGTTGAAAGACTAAACTCATATTTTGTGCGGAAGCTATTTCACGTAATCCTGATACTACTTCCTCCTGTTCTCCTGGCAGGGGCACTGAAGGCACAACCAATTTCTGATCGCGAGTGGTGGAATCCGGGAAAAGAGATTCATTCATTACTTGACACCACCGATCGTATTTCCGTGGATTTTCAACATACTCTTTCGCTTTTTACGTGGAATTCGATTCTACAGTATCAACTTAACCCCTTACGAAACCGCACAAGTGGTTCGACTACTTTTAGGTTATTAGCGAAAGGTGCTTCGAAGTTACGTGAAGATACTCGAATTCGCACAAGCGATGCGAGTGCAAGCGTGAACACAGAATACTTTCTTGACGATTACAAGAATGCTCTCACTCTCTCACTTACTGGCAGCACCTATTCACTTAGTGGTAGTGCGAATAGACCTGTTGCACAAATTGGTACACTCACAAGTGTTTCCGATGGTGACGGGATCATTGGTGCAAAACTGTACCTCAATCAAATCATCACAATCGCACCAGGTGTGGGAATCGAAAAGAAATCATTAGAGATCGGTTCGAGCACTGGATGGATTGGGAATGTGTCAATGAGTCAATCCATGACTCCACTCGCCGAAGGAAATGAGATTGAGGATAGTCTGCTTATTGATGAAAGAAGATTTACACTCTCTAATGAGATCATGAGGAATGACTACATAAGAACGCACCTTATCTCAGTCTTCGGCGCTGAAGCGAGTAACGATGTTGCTGGTGGTATATCACTCAAGCGTCGTGACTTTTTTTTTCCGAAAGATTCTATCCTTGCAAAGCAAGAGCGAACCGAAATACAATATGACTTGCACGATGTATTGAATTACCCGATTGTCCCTCAGAAGCTTACAGGAAATTTTCGTCTGGATCTGGTACCCAGGCAGATCACCCGCCGCACACCAACTATTGATCTTGCCACACTCTCATCAACGGCGTTGATTGCCTCTACTTTTTTAGTGCCTTCAACATCAAGTGCTGTTGATGCCGGACTCTCGGGGCGACTTGATCTGCTACTCGGCGACCAAACCGATACGACCAATGAATACCACTTCTCTACCGAACTCCGATTCGAGGAAAAAAGTGAAACCAACTCACTAATTTTTTCAGAAACTGGTGCATTGCAACCACTCGTCGTAACTAGAGTCTCGGATGTGCTTGCACAAACAAGTTATGATGGCAAACAGACTTCACTGAATGTTTCGGCATTTTTGCCTATTAGTCGGGTTGACAAGTTGCATCTGGAGTTCAATTCCAGAATTTTTCGCTATGATACACCAAGTAAAGAAAATCATGACGACAGGGACGAATTAAATATGAGTGCATTTATACAATATGCCCACTCTTTCACGCCACGATTCGAACTGAATACAGAACTTAAACTTTCGCAAGGGCACTTGGTGTATCTTGAAAGTGATAGAAGTTTGCAGAACTATGTAAGTAAAACAATTGCACTTTCATCAGAAACGAAGTATGCTGCTAGCGGTTTTCTTCATCAACTTCGTGCAGAAGTATTCGCTAACTATGCGGTGTATGATTTTTCTTCACCCGTCGCCGCCCCCTCAGGAATTCGGGATTATCTTATCCGCGGTTTTGATGCCACAGATAGTATCAAAATACCCTTCGGTAAATCCCCGATTTTTTTTAATAAATATGTTCATTTGGAAAGTCATTTCGATCTCAGGCTTTATGATCGCGGAGCATATAATGCGAATTCATTTCGAGAAAAACCTGTGCTTAGAACATCTGAAATATCAGGTGATCTGACGATTGATCTGAGTGACGTTAACACTTCATCACCGGCACTCGTAAAATTGGGAGCGCGATCATTTTTCTTGCGCCGATACTCGCCGAATACTTCATCAGCAAGTTCCGAACTCCCACTCCAAGAGCAACTTGATAGAATTGGTCCTCTGCTGGTTGTTGTCTTAGATCAAAATCAAACGAAAGGGTTACGACTCTACGGCGATGTATGGTACAGCATCGTCACTTCAACAGCTGGTGATACCCACCTCACAAATTCGTCGCATCAGATTGAAGCGCGCTTGTCGGCGCAGTGGAGCTTTTGATTATGTGATCTCCTCGAACTCGGCATCCTGGATTTTCTTTTGGTCAATAGTCGTTGGTTTCGGTGGAGTTTGTTTTGGTTCGCGCGGAGTGCTACGTTGTCCCCCCATCCCGTTGAGCCCCTCAAGGAAAGGCGCAATTATTTTGCGAAAAATAATCGAGACGATAAAAAAACCTGCGAGTAACTCGAAAATGAATCTCACTGCTTTATGCGCTTAATTCAAAAAAAGGTTCACCAGTTGAAAGATACTCAACAGGGGGATATGGGAATCGTTGAATCGTTGAGACTAATCTCTCGAAATGCTCCGGTCGTCGCAGAAAATCAAAATTATCACAGTTTGCCACAATAAGCCTGGTGTCGCGGTAGTGAAAAAAGAAATTGTTATAGGCAGTAACGATCTGCTCAAGATATTCCCTACTCATATTTTTCTCGAAATTTCTGCCACGTTTCTTCACATTTTGTTGGAGTAAAGGGACTGAACCTTGTAGATATATTACAACATCAGGTGTCGGTACTGTCTTATCGAGTGCGGACTGCACTTCTTCGTAGAGCTTGAGTTCTTCGCGGGTAAGATTCACCTCTGCAAAGATTCTATCCTTTGCAAATAGATAATCGCTCACACAACTCTCTTCAAACAGATCTGCGTGGATGAGTTCTTGTTGTTGATGGTAGCGTGAGAGGAGAAAAAATAACTGGGTTTGGAATGCCGTTCGTGTCCGATCCTCATAGAATCCTTGCAGGAATGGATTTTCTTCGTAACGTTCAAGAACCAATCGTGCGCGGAAGTGCTGAGCTAATAAATCTGCGAGGGTAGATTTACCAACTCCTATTGGTCCTTCAACGGCGATATATCTAATAGGCTCAGCTCTCATCGTTTCTACTCAGTCGCTTTTGGCATTCCTTTCTTCGATCATCCAGATCGAATCTTTATCATAGTCTAACTCTTCTAACAATAATCTTGCTTCCTTCCTCACAATAGGATGCAAATGTATTGGTGCAATTTCAACCATCGGCAGGAGTACGAACGAACGGTGTGCAATTCCAATGTGAGGAATTGTTAAGGATTCAGACTCATGTATGGCATCATCATAAAATAGTACGTCGAAATCTATTTCGCGTTCATGCCACTTCTCTCGAACTGAACGCCCTTGTGATTGCTCAAGATTTTTAAGCGCTTCGAATAGTTGCTCGGGTGCAAGTTCTGTATCTAAGAGCACAACGGCATTCAAGAAGTTGGGTTGATCTTCAAAACCAAAAGGCTTCGATTCGTATATAGAACTTTTCTTGAGTACTACCCCAATTCCCCCAAGCGAAGCGATGGCTTCGTGCATTCGCTCCAGCCTCGGCTCAATGTTCGTACCGATACCGATGAATGATTTAGCCATCATGTCGCGTCCTACGTATTTCTACCTCTACTGATTTGATTTGTCCCATAAGCGGCGGCTGAAGTTTTCGAATGCGCACCATTACCCAATCAAGTTGGGTTAACTGACGAATTATTTCGGCACAAATGTCGCTGGCAAGTGCTTCAATCAGATCATATCGCTTTTTGCTGGACACCTGCAGTGCTATTCGTTGCAATTCGGAATAATCAAGCGTATCGGATAATTGGTCAGTTTCTACTCCACGTGGAGAATCAAGTTCAGCCTCAATATCCATTTCAAAGTTATTGCCGTTTGTTTTTTCTTCGGCAAAGACTCCGTGGTGCGCAAAGAAAGAGATCGCATGTAGTCTAATAATCATATTGCATCCGCCCGATATTTTTTCATCCAGGTGATTTGTCTTTTTGCATATTGTCGGGTGCGAAAAATAATTTCGCTTCTCGCTTCGCCCATTTTCCTTTCACCAGAAATTACGGCTCCCATTTCACGGTAGCCAATTGCCTTCATGGCTGGCATATCCATGGTTATTCCAGATGAGAGTAGTGATTCAACTTCCTTAGGCCATCCATTTTCGATCATTGAATCAACTCGGTTCTCGATGCGAATCCACAGTTCTTCTTTTGGAATTGTCAACACTTTATATTCGGGAAGGAATCTGAACGGTTCACTTTTTTTCTTTCTTGCAATGCCAAGTGGTGTTCCAGTTGCGTAATAGAATTCCCACGCACGCTCGAGTCGTCGCGGATTTCTTTCACGATCGATTTGCACGTATAATTCCTCGTCTATATTTTTCAACTTCTCGAGCATCTCATCAAATCCGATAGACTTCATCTCTTCGCTCACCCTCACCCGAGCAGACTGTAGCAGCATTGGGTCGGCTTCGAGTTCAGCGATCCCGTTGAATAGTGCGTCAATATAAAACCCCGTACCGCCCACAACTATTGGCGTTTTTCCCGAATCAATAAGTTCGATGATCTTCGCTCTCGCTATTCGAGAATAATCTGCCGCACTGAAGATTTCGTTTGGCTCTAATATATCGATCAAGTGGTGCACTACTCGCTGCCGTATATCAGTTGACGGTTTGGCAGTGCCAATATCGAAGCCTCGATAGATCAGCGAAGCATCAGCATTTACAATTTCGATAGAAGCATCAACTCCAACACGTTCGAGGGCGTGCGCCGTTTTACCCGACGCAGTTGGACCAGTGATGACCTCGATATTCATCGGCTCATGATCCCTGATTCTCATTCCACCCTTCTTTGCCAACCAGAGGGACAAATTTGAATTCAGGTAACTCCTCAGCGCTTAACTTACCATCATTATTAGTGATGAGGTACATACGTTGCTGGGCGAGCGACCCTACTGGGACGATAAGTCGTCCACCGTTCGGCTGGAGTTGTTTCGTCAAAGTCTCTGGTACATCCGGTGCTCCTGCCGTCACGATGATCGCATCGAACGGAGCATATTCCGCCCAACCTCTTGAGCCATCGCCTGATCGGGAAATAATATCATGATATCCAAGGCGATCGAAAACCTTTCGCGCACTCATCAACAATTGTTGGTGACGCTCAATCGTAAATACACGGCAACCAACTTCAGCAAGAATTGCCGCTTGATAACCTGAACCTGTTCCTATCTCAAGTACCCGCTCTCCTTTGGTTAATCCTAATGCTTGAGTCATATATGCAACCGTATATGGCTGAGAAATTGTCTGACCAGCGCCGATTGGCAGAGCAGAATCATCGTATGCTCTACGTGAGAAATTTTTTTCTAAAAATTGTTCTCTCGGCACTTTCCCCATCGCGTGCAGTACGGTGGGTGAAGTTATCCCTTTTGACCGTAGGAATTCCTGGAGTTGAACTCTCTCGTGTGTAAAATTAGTTGTCGCAGTCTGAAGCAAAATTCGTTTATTTATTTTGAGTAATCTATTACCGATCCATTCCCTCTCGTGATTCGAGTGCATAATCTTTTGACGTCCCCGAGAGTTTTACTGGTTGTGGCGGAATTACAATCGGTCCTGTTATCGCTGATGATATCTTTTCCCTTAGTTCATCACTCGAAAGTGCCAACGAAAGTCTCCCCGACTTTGCAAATGCAAATTCACCAGTCTCCTCAGACAAAACAATAGCAACAACATCACCTTGTTCCGAAATACCAAGAGCCGCACGATGGCGTGTCCCTAACATTTTTTCGCCAATTGATTCAACGCCCGAAAGTGGCAGTGTGCAGCGAGCCGCTTCGATATAACGATCCTTAATCACTACTGCCCCATCATGTAGTGGGCTGCGCTTATTGAATATTGTGACTAATAATTCTTTTGAGATATGGGCATGAAGTGGCAACCCTGTATCGACAAATAGCTTAATGTCGGTTGTGCAAATAATGATGATAAGCGCGCCCTCATGGCGGAGCCGGATTTCCTCGAGTGCTCGAACAATAATATCAGCGTACTCTTTGACATCCGTTCGTATAAAAAATTTCACAATCGGATTTCTTCCAAGATACAAAAGCAGTCTTCGAAGCTCTGGCTGAAAGAGCACAATGAGTGCGATGACCCAAATATCAGTGAGCGTCTTGAGAATCCATGAAAGCCCCTTCATATCAAGGGCGCGTGCGACGATAGAGCCAATAATGACAAGAACGAGTCCAAGAAATACTTGCGCAGCTATTGTGCCACGCATTGCTACATAGAGGCGATAGAATAAGATCGTCACGAGCAAGATGTCAATGACATCAACCCACGTAATCGTTAAAAATCCTATCGTTGTGACATCCATCCTATGAGATGTTTTCTTTCGTAGACCCTTGAGTCGTTCCGTTTTTTATCAATGTGAGATCAGCTCCTCGATTATTAAATTGTTCGTAAGCCTCAATAATTTCACGGACTAATCGGTGGCGCATCACATCGCCTTTATTAAAATAGACCATCGAGATACCTTCGATGTTATTGAGAATATCTTGAATTTGCACAAGCCCTGATTGACTGCGAGCTGGTAAATCTATTTGTGTCATATCACCAGTGATAATCGCTTTTGAACCAACACCTATGCGTGTGAGAAACATTTTCATCTGCATCGTTGTCGCATTCTGCGCTTCATCCAATATGAGGAAAGCATTGTTGAGCGTTCGACCTCGCATATACGCTAAGGGCACAACCTCAACCGTTCCTCGTTCGATGTAGCCTTTTAATTTTTCTGCCGTCATCATTTCTTCTGCGGCATCGTAGAGTGGTCGGAGGTAGGGGTCGACTTTTTGCGATAAATCACCAGGCAAAAATCCGAGGCTCTCCCCTGCTTCGACGGCTGGTCTGGCGAGAATGATCTTCGAGACTTCACGTGTCTTCAATGCCGAGATTGCCATTGCAACCGCAAGATACGTTTTACCCGTACCAGCAGGACCAATAGCGAATACGACATCATTTTTCTTTACAGCTTTATAGTATTCTATTTGGGTTGGCGTCTTAACACGGATCGGTTGATTATGCGTGAAGAGGACTATTGATTCCAGCTCACCGAAATTTTGAGCAACATCTTTGCCTGCTGTGACAATATCAATGACAGTCGTTACATCATTCTTTGTGAGCTTGCCTGACTTTGTAAGGACAAACGATAACTCATTAAAAATCTTTTCGATTGTGGCAACTTCATCGGGTGCGCCTTGAAGCAGGATCTGGTCTCCTCGCGCAATGATACGAGCATCAAAGCGATGTTCGACAATGCGAAGATATTCATCATGCGGACCAAAAAGCAACGATGCTTCGGCGGGTGATATACGAATCTTTCTTTCTACAACTTCCATCTAATAAAGTAAACGAAAAAAACCTTTAAAAAGTGAAAAACCGTTTTTCTCTGGATGAGAAAAACGGTTTTCCAATGCAATTATTATTCGCATGAACAGTGATTACTGTTTTGAACGATGGCGATAACCTGTCATGTCCTTATCTTCGGGTGTGATCGCAGTCTTCATAATCTTGAGCTGCTGACCTGGATAAATCAAATCGGGATTCTTGATTTGATCGCTATTGGCATGCCAAATCTTTGGCCATGCAAATGGATCGCCGTAAATCTCTGGCTTCTTTGCGATGTTCCAGAGGCAATCACGATCTTTGCGCCATGTGCCTACAGTATAATCTGTATTAGGCGGTACCATCCCACGCTTCATCTGCATGAACGTAGTTGACATAGCCTGCACTCTGCTCTTATGATCAGGGAATACTACTAACTTATTCGAGCGTAATGCACGAATTTCGGTTTCTAACGCATCAACGCGGGCTTTATTTTGATTGAGTGCTTCAGGTCCCATGGAGCGAAGTGTATTCAATTCACTCTCGTCACGAGTTAATCTTTCGCGGAAAGCATTATAGCCATTGACATCTGAACCGCAAAGAGCATAGAGATCGGTCTTGCACTTTTCGTTATCAGCTATGCGCTGTTTGAGATCAGCATTTGCCTTCGCAATCGCATCATTGGTAGCTTGAATGTCAGCGCGGAGCGTGACGATTTCGGTGCTGCGGAATGTGATTGTTGAATCAGCTTGCTCCTTGGTGAATTCTTCTGGGTAAGCTGAATTGTATTTGTTGCGCTCCTGTGCTGATGCTATTCCAGCGAGGGCGGTAACGATGAATAAAGTAATTATGGAAATCTTTTTCATGAGTTTTTCCTCCGTGGTATAGATTAGTGGCGTTTTTTCTTTTTAACTTCAGGTGCTGGCGGCGGAGGAGGCGGTGGTGGATTCCACTCCGCAGCATCCGGCCAGATATTTGGCCACATGGACAAACCTTCACGAACTTGGGCCGTGAGCTTATTGCAGTCGTTGAGATCGCGGTCTTGCGCCGCAAGCTTTCCTTGCACATCGCTCAAGCTGCCCTTGGCGCGCTCGAGGTCTATGCGAAGACCGTCGCGTGTACGATCAAGCTCGGTGATCTTCTTCATCTGTTCCTCAGTTGCTTTATTCGAACAACTGGATAACCCCAGTACCAAGCTTGCGCCGATACAAAGAGTAAGGAGTAGTTTATTTGGTGATTTCATGCTCATAGAAATACTATGAATGATAAAAAAAAGTGATATGAAAAGTTGTGGCAAATGCGGGTTAGTCTCCCGTATTCCCTTGCAAAAATACGACAAATTTCCAGCCACGTGCCAAATATACACAATTTGACACAAATGGGATTGCCACAAATCAAAAAAACTTTCTCATTTTCAGCAAAAGTGCTGAAACAGCGCTTTTTTCGCTATTTACGCGATGGGTTAGGAGGAGCAATGACCTGTACCTTCTCGCCTTCAGTGTAAGAATTACCTATTCCCAAACCAATTGTCTGACCCGGCACAAGACCGGAGGCAATCTGGATTACCTTACCGTCATTATCTGCCAACTCGATCTTTTGAAAGTGCAAGACCTGTCCAGAGTCAACAAGCGCAACGAAATACTCACCCTTCCGAATGATAAGACCCTCCGAAGGAATTTGTGCATACTCTCGAGCTTTCATTTTGATGGTCACACGGACAAAACTTCCTGGGAGTATGGCATTATCTTTATTATCCAAATCAATCTCGGCAAGCAGTGTCCGAGTCTTCTGATCAATCTCACCTGTGTAACGTGTGATCGTAGCGCTAATTTTCTTATCCGGTCGCTCAGGAATAATTACCGTTACAGAATCACCGGCGTGAATAGATACTGCATCCTTCTGATTGAGATAAATATAGATTCGTACTCGGTTGAGTTCCGAAAGAGTCACGATAGGCGCACTGTTACTACCACCCTGAACAAATGCACCTCGATCAACAAATCGTGAGGTAACTTTTCCTGAGAGTGGTGATCGTAGGGTTTGGTAGGAGCGTTGCTGCGAAGCAGCGGCTAATAATGCTTCTGCTGCTTCAGCATTTGCAAGCGATTGTTCCGCATCCTGAGGAGCGATCAATGACTTTGCAAGAAGATCCTGATTACGCTTTGCAATGCTGCGCTTATTCTTAGCATCAACTTCAAGTGCTGAATATTGTTTATCTAATTCGGGCGACTCAATCGTTGCAATTATCTGACCATCCTTTACATCATCCCCGCGATCAACAACTATCTTCCCAACATATCCACTGATCTTCGCATACAGTGTGACACTTGCGTACGGGCGCACCTCACCGGGTAGATTAATCATTCGTTCGGGAGATGCCGGAGTAACTTGTGCTATACGGATCCGAGCACCAGCACTCGCATCCTTCTCACGCTCAGTGGCATCGTCATGCGTAGCATGTCCTTTCGAAATGCTTAAGTATAAGTACGCAGCACATGCTACAATGAGCAGGATGATACCGCCGAAAAGAAATGCCCTCGATTTTGGTCGTGCTTCGTTCATACGTTCGTTATAAAATGACGGGTACCGTCGATTCTGAATGTGGGTCAAACTCTAACCCTTTTTCTTCAGCAGAAAATTTTTCCTCAAGGCGATGACGAGTCGGCTTGCCTTTTCGGAAATACGAATAAATAATTGGTACGATAAAAATTGTGGAGAGCGTCGCGAATATCAATCCACCAATCACGGCTCTGCCAAGTGGTGCATTTTGCTCGCCGCCTTCCCCGAGCCCGAGTGCCATCGGTATCATCCCAAGTATCATCGCAAGTGCTGTCATAAGTACAGGACGAAGTCTTGTCTTGCCTGCCTCTAATGCGCCGCGAAGTGAATCATAGCCATGCGAGACGCGCACTTCATTTGCGAAGCTCACGAGTAAAGTGGAATTAGAAACCGCAATGCCGACGGACATGATTGCACCCATCAGTGAGATTACGTTTACTGTAGTGCCAGTAATCGCAAGCATCCAGATTATACCACACATTGCTCCGGGAATTGCAACCATTACTATAAAAGGATCGAGCCAGGATTGAAAGAGAACGACCATCAGGAGATATACTAACAATATCGCGATGATAATTCCAAATCCCAAGCTCCTGAATGCTTCTGTCATCACTTCATTTTGTCCGCGCAAAGTTATTTTCATTCCTTTGGGAAGTGAATCGAGAGAATTGATCGCGCTCTGGATATCTCCCGCTGTCGAACCAAGATCACGACCCTCGACGGATGCAGTTACATCAAGCACTCGTTGAACGGTGTAGTGATCAATTTCATTAGCAACCCAGTCGCTCTTGATTGTCACTAAATTACCTAATGTCTGTGTTGGAGCTGTTGGTTGATCCGATGCAGTCGGTGCTACGTTTTGCACCAACGTCCCTGATGAAGATGGTGTGATCGGACTCGAAAGCAATTCTTCCATTGACGTCACCCGCTCCGTTGGCACCTTCACTGCGACAGTATAATTTACGTTGTTTTGCGGATTCAAATAAAACGAAGGTGCAATCAGTGCGCTTGAGGAAAGCGATACTAACATTGAGTTGGCGACATTTCCGATTGTCAAACCAAGTTGCGCCGCACGTTCGCGATCTACATTCAGCCTGAACGTAGGATAATCGAGCACTTGTTTTATTGCAACATCACTGGCGCCGGGAATTGCTTTCATTTTATGGTAGAGCTTCAGAGCAATCTCGTGCCCTTTGACAAGATCAGGATACTGGATCTGAACATCAATCGGCGAAGGCAACCCAAAATTCAGGACCTGACTCATGATATCCGCTGGTTGAAAAAACATGGAAGTACCTGGGAAGTGATCTTGTACTTGTCGGCGAATCTTCTTCATGTATTCCGTCGTCGAGTGGTGTTCGGGCTTCAGAGAAATCAATATCTCGGCATCCATTCCGCCAGCGTTATCGGATGGGACAAATGACAAATTAAAATATGTCGGCACGCCAATCATATCATTGAGAGTCGCAAGTTCTGACCGCGGAATAATCCTTCGAATGGAATCCTCGACAGCGAGTACTAATTTTTCCGTTTC
The DNA here is from genome assembly GCA_037143335.1 of bacterium. Taxonomy (GTDB): domain Bacteria; phylum Bacteroidota; class Ignavibacteria; order Palsa-1295; family Palsa-1295; genus PALSA-1296. Next base: position 116,270 of record JBAWZA010000003.1, read on the forward strand.
TTCGAGTCGCGAACCAACAGGCGCACGAAAATGGAGTTTCATCAGCCCTGTGTCAGTCCGTGGAAAGAAATCGGTGCCGACGATATTCAAAAGTAAAATCGAGACGACCAGGACTCCACCAGATATAATCAGAGCAAATGGTCGATGGCGCAAAAATGATTCGAGCAATTTGCCATACACATCTTGCAATTTATCAAATCCGCGCTCTCGTCTGGCATTGAATCGTGTGAAAAAATTATTTTTCTTATTTGTAGTATGATCAAGATGCTCACCTGACATGAGCATTCGTGAAAGTGTCGGTACGAGTGTTCTCGACAAAATATAAGACGCAATCATTGAGATGACAACCGAGAGTGCCATCGGTGTAAAGAGAAACTTCGAAGGACCTGTTAGGAGCACAACTGGAAAGAAAACAATACAGATCGAAAGCGTAGCCATAATTGCAGGCACCGCGATCTGAGAAGCTCCATCTAAGATTGCAACCGTCAACGGCTTGCCCATATTCCGGTTTCGATGGATATTCTCTACTTCAACGGTCGCATCATCCACAAGCATGCCGATGGCAAGTGAGAGGCCGCCGAGAGTCATGATATTCAGAGAATTCCCCGTTAGGTTCAATCCGATAATTCCGCAAAAAATTGCGAGCGGTATCGAAGTGCAGACGATAAGTACGCTCCTCCAACTTCCGAGGAAGAGTAATATCATTAATGAGACCAAAATCGCAGCGATCACACCCTCGCGCATGACGCTATCAATAGCGGATTGCACGAAAACAGACTGATCAAAATCAACTTTTAGCTCTAAGCCATTCGGAGCCGCTGCCTTGATAGAAGGAAGTGCCTCTTTCACCGCATTAACCACGGCTATCGTTGAGGCATTTGCTTTCTTAATAATCGCGAGGTACGTTGCACGTTTGCCATTGACGTGAACGATGTTGACTTGTGTGTTATAACTATCGCTCACTTTACCAATATCACCAATTCGAATGACCGAACCGTTGACAACTTTCACTGGTATCGAGTTGAAATCTTCAATCGAAGGCGGACTGGAGTTAATAGAGATGTTATATTCGACTGCTCCTAGACGTGCTGTACCAGCAGGAAGAACCGTGTTTGAATTACCAAGTGCGGTCACAACATCACTTGCAGAAAGTCCTTTTGACGCCAAACGTTTCGGATCAATGTCAACGGTTATCAATCTTCCTTTTCCTCCATACGGAGCCGGTGTCGAAAGACCGGGAATCGTGAAGAGACTTATGCGAATAAAATTGATGCCATAATCATAGATTTGCTCCTCACTCATTGTCGGGCTTGACATGGTCAACTGAGCTACAGGCACGTTGCTTGCATTAAACCTGATAACAGCTGGTGCTCCAATTCCAGGAGGCATAGACTTTAGCACTCCTTGATTCACAGCCGCGATCTGTGCCATCGCACTTCCGATGTCTGTTCCCTGCTCAAAATAAATTCTTAGTAATCCGATACTCGGAATTGACGATGACTCGATTTTTGTGATACCGCTCACGGTTGTGGAGTAGGCACGTTCGGAGAGCAAGACGACCCTGCGCTCCATGTCTTCAGCAGAGAGACCGTTGTAATTCCAAACAACAGATACAACGGGAATATCAATCGTCGGAAAAATATCCACGAGCATACTCTTGAGTGAGAGGATCCCCATCAAAAGTATGAAAAAACAAAATACTGCCGTAGTATAAGGGCGACGAAGTGCTAAGCGTACGATCCACATAGTTGTTGGGGAATGTTATGCTTTAGTAATAACGAAAATCTTTCGGGGGGATGTTCTTGAATGGCACTCTTATGATGAAAAGAATTACGGCGACAGAAAAGAATAACACCTAATCTAAGAGGAAAAGTCCGTCTGAGTTATAGAAAAGGGAGAAGCTCAGCAAGTGAATAGATGACTTGGGTAGCAGTCGAAGGATTGACTTCGTGTTCATTTATAAGAAAGGCTGTTTTCGTCCCAGCTTGGTTGCCAGCTTGTATATCGGTAGCTGCATCGCCAATCATCCAAGATGAGGCGAGATCGAGATCGTATTTATCCCTTGCCTCGAAGATCATCTGAGGTGAAGGTTTCCTCCTGGTCGAAGAATCGTCAGCGTCTGTGCAATAATATATATCATTAAATGCTACTCCGAAATTATCCGTTAGCGCGGCTTGCATTCTGTTGTGAATCTCTTGTAATTCCTGCTCACTCATCATACCAATTCCAACTCCACGTTGATTTGTAACAATCATGGCAAGATAGCCTTTCGCTTTCACAGCCTGCAGGAATTCACCCACGCCCTCTCGGAAGGCGAACTCGCCCCAACTCCGGACGTATCCTCCGAGGATACGCTCGTTAACTACTCCGTCCCGATCAAAAAAAATTGCTTTTGCTTTCACAATTAGTATGCGTTCTTATCGCCTCTGAACATGGTAATGAGTGTGCGCCAGACGATTGTCACATCAAAAATAAATGACCAATTCTCGATATAATACACATCATACTTAATTCTGCGCTCCATTTTATCAGGTGTTTCGGTAGCCCCGCGCAAACCGTTTACTTGTGCCCAACCTGTCACACCGGGCTTTACGAAATGGCGAACCATATAATTACCAATGATCTTCCGATAATCTTCTGTATGCTTGAGCATGTGCGGACGTGGACCGATGACTGACATATCGCCGCGCAGTACATTCCAAAATTGTGGCAGCTCATCGAGGTTAGTGCGTCTCAGAATCGAGCCGATCCAAGTTAAGCGCGGATCATTCGGTACAGCTTGGATCGAATCTGCCATTTCACGTGGGAGGTTGCGCATGGTTCGATATTTATAACAATAGAAGCTAGCACCGTCTTCACCTGTTCGTAGTTGCTTAAAAAAAATCGGTCCACGCGAAGTGAGTTTGATAAGCAATGCGCTTATGAAGAACACCGGTGGAAAAACAACAAGCAGAATAAAGAGCGAAAAAATAATATCGAAGGTACGCTTCAAAGCTTTGTTCGATGGCAGATCAAGCGGAGCCTCGCGCATACGCACGAGCGAGAATTCGCCCACTTCTTCGATGATGCGTTTACCCTCGAATGCGGCGTAGTCATTGGGAATGACATTCACACGGATGCACTTATCTTCGCATTCAGTGACTAATCGTGCGATAGTTTCTTCGGTTGCCTTTGGGAGTGCAATCACCACTTCATCAACTGCTTGCGTTGCGGTGATTTTTTCAAGGTCACCAAGCTTACCGAGAATCATGGGTCGCACTTTGCTATGGATTCCATTGTCATCCAAGAATCCTAAGACTCGGTAACCGTAGAGCGGATTATTATTAACTGCTGAGTAAAACCGCTCACCCGTTCGCCCTGCGCCGATGATAAGGATGTCACGAGTTGCTAAGTCGCGGGTGCGCATCAAGGTTTGAGTCGAACTTGCGATCACACGCAAAATAAAGAGTACCGCCGAAGACGAAAGGAAAAAATAAATGAGAAATCCGCGAGAGAAATAATTGTAACCACCTTGTGCGACGATGAAAACCAACACTGCAGTTGCAAGGAAACCAATTACTTTGAAGAGATCGCGAATTCTTCCAGCCGGAGCACCAAACTTATCACCATAAAGCCTTGTGATGAGTGCTATCACAATCCAAGCCCCACTGATGTATGCTTCAAGTGGCGCGTAGATATTCGTTGGTGCACCCTCTAATAGATACGGTGATTGAAAAAGGAAAACCGAAAATCGAACCAAGAAGGCAAGCTGAAATGAGACGTTCAGAATCAAAACGTCCAAAGCAAGATAGAGCGCCCTCCTTGTGAGATTGCGCTGCCTTACCCTCCCACGTGAATCAATATGAGTCATTCGTTCTGCGTTTCTTTTCTTCAGTGGATGACTTGACAAAATAATCGGGAATGATACCGCCGATTAATTCATCAAGCACCGCAAAAATGGTATCCCATGTGTATCGCTGCTCAATCAGGTTACGAGCATTCCGAGCAAGTCTGTGCTGCTCAGGAGAATCTCCTAAAAGCGATATTGCTGCCTCGGCAAATTCAACGTCCGTATCGCAGACAATAAGGTGTTGGTGATTAATCACTCCATCTACACCTGACGCACCAATCTCTGTTGTAATAACAGGAGTGCCAAGTGCCATGCATTCGAGCAATTTATTCTGTATCCCAGCTCCGACCTCCTGTGGATGAATGAAAAGTTTTGCGCTTTGATAATACGGTATAAGCGCTTCTACGTTTCCGTGTAGCGAAGCCCCCGCTGTCTCGGCTACAAGCTTTGCTAAAGCTGGACTTGGATCTTTTCCAGCGATAACTAAATTGGTATCCGGCGAGTGCATGCGAATCATAGGAAAAATTCGCGTCAGAATTCGCTCTGCCATGAGGCGATTGTGATAAATGCCGAGATGACCCGCAAAAAGAATCGTGTTCGCTTTCTGACCTTCAAAAAATTTATATGTGTCGATATCCACTCCATTCGTAAGAATGTTTGTGCGGAGAGTTGGATCTTCCTGAAGTATGCGAGCACGGTCGGACTCAGCAACAAAGGTGACGAGGTCAAATTGCGATGCTATCTGCGGTTCATATTTCCGTAACTTGATTGCATCCATCTTGCGTACAAAATAGTCAGCAGAAAAACTAAATTTCTCCGAACCTCTTTCGTCAGCTAAAAGGCGGGAATCCTCTGCGATGAGTAACTTCGGAGCATCGGTGAAATTCTTGACATACTCAGCAGTGCGCACGAAAAAACAGACAACCAGATCATATCGCTTCGATGCAAGTGCAAGGTCAACTACCTCTTGCATTTGTGCTGAGTAGTACCATGCCATTTCGGCGGGAGTTCTTGAAAGCAGCGAAAGGGCCACATTCTTGATGGCAACGTTCTTGCTAAATGGAACGACAGTAACCGTACTCGCGAATTTCTTGATGTGCTGTAGGTTCTCATGTGTCGCACTTCCCCACTCATCAAGAGCGATGAGATCAACATCTGAAATGCTTGAGAGATGTCGGAGTAAATGATAGCTCTTCAACCGATCTCCGCCAGATAACGGATACGGAAAGCGATACGTAAGAAAAAGTATTTTCTTCGGTGAGATAGTATGCGAAGCGAATTGGTTCACAGCGCGAAACTGATACGACGTTCGTGGCTCGAATAGGTTCATGTATTCTCGGTGTTGATAAAAGTACATCCCCTGCATTATCATAAGTACCGCGAGAATCAGATTCGTTGCGGTCAGGAATTTGTACCTTATCGTACTAAAACGAGTAAGTAAACCGTATCAAGTTGTCGTGTTTCGGTGCGTTCTGTTAGGTGTGTAAAAACTGATTTTGTAACCCCTTACGGTCTTTCCGCAAAGGCACAACACAAAACCCTCAGTACAAATATACTACATTTTTAAGACCATTCTGAATTTTCGAGAAAAATTATTGCCTTACTCTTTTATTATCTTCCGAGTTATAACCTCATCTGCCGAAGAAAACCTCGCGAAGTATGTGCCCTGCGGAAGCCTCGATAGATCAATCGAAAAATCCGCCGCCTCGAAATTCGCTACCTCGCTGACAGTCTCGCCGAGGATATTTGTGACGGTGACGTGCGTCAGATTTGCAGGAGCATTATGTACGATCATGATACCGGTTGTAGGGTTGGGTGAAAAAGAGATTGAGAGACCGCTGATGCCTTGGCGCTTGACGTTCATGGTGATCATGTCCGAGAGGTTACGTACCCAAAGACCAGATGATGTTCCAGCATAGATTCGTTCGCCAGAAATCGTCATGGCATATACATCTAAAATGCCATGCGTTGATCCATTCGTATTTGACCAAGATGCTCCACTATCGGAAGAAAAGTAAATCCCATTGGCTCTTGTGCCAGCAAAGATGTAATTTCCACAAACAGTAAATGAGCTGACATCTCTTGGTAAGCCAGGAGAAGAATGCCTCCAAGAATTTCCGGCATCGTCGGAAATATATACACCAGAGTAGGTGCCAGCAAATAATCGCGAACCCAAGACGACAAAAGAATAGATATCTTCTGGGACGTCATACTCAAGCCAGCTACGCCCAGCATCAATCGAATGAAAATTTCCCGCAAACAAATTTGTGCCACAAAAGCCAAATGCATAAATCATCCACCCCTTGAAAAGGGTTGACCAATGCAATCCTTCGTCGGTTGACATTATGACACTATCATTTACTCCCCCACCCGTCCCAGCGAACAAGTTGCCATGATCGAATGCTACTGTGCGAAGTGACGTATTAAATCCTGCGCGCATCCACTCCGTCCCGCAATTCGACGAGATGAACAGATCCGAACTTGAAGCGGCAAATACAGCATTATCATTTGCTGCAAGCGCCCAAGTTCGTGCACCTTGGATTCCTAACTGTGTAATAGACCAACTTTTTCCGTTGTCCGAAGACTGGAAAACGTGGCCACTATCGGACCCGACATAGATGTTTCCATTTGTTGAAGCAAGTGAATACACTATCGGTCCATTCGACCGATTAGGCACTACATCAATTCGTACCCACTGTGCTTGAACAGAATTATCTAATAAGCAGAGTCCGCCTAAAATTAAATAGACGATAAAAACTCTCATACCCGTGACAGATATTTTGTGGCGAGAAATCAACACCCACCGGATAATAATAATTACCGGAAAAAGTTGGCGTTTGTTTTAAATGAGTAGTCGGGAGGAAAGCTTTAAGATCAGAGTATCGGATTCGCCCCAATAAACCTCTCCGCATCAATTGCTGCAGTGCAGCCTGAGCCAGCGGCAGTAATCGCCTGACGATAGACATGATCTTGGCAATCGCCACAAGCGAAGACTCCCATTATATTTGTATATGAACTCTTGCCGATTGTTTCGAGATAGCCCGTTTCATTCATGTCGAGTTTGCCCTTGAATAGATCTGTATTCGGCTGATGACCGATTGCAATAAAGAGTCCGTTCGTCTTGACTTCGTCAACAGTACCTGACTTCAAATTTTTAATCATAGCACCTGTCAGAGTCTTCCTACCCAAATCATCGGTTGTGCCGAGAACATCAACAACTTGAGAATCTAGCAACCACTTAATTTTTGGATGAGCTTGTGCTCTATCCATCATGATTTTTGAAGCCCTGAAATGTTCAGAGCGATGAACCACCGTAACAGTTTTGCAGAAATTTGTGAGATATATTGCTTCTTCCATCGCTGTATCTCCGCCTCCAACGATAAGCACTTCTTGATTCCGGAAGAAAAATCCATCACACGTAGCGCAGGCACTGACACCATAGCCCATGTAGTTCATCTCCGAATCGATTCCGAGCAACTTGGCTTTCGCACCTGTTGCAACGATAACGGTTTCAGCTTCGTACGTTTTATCGTAAGCTGTCACCTTGAATGGACGATGAGAGAAATCAACATTCGTGACAGTCTCGAACCTGCAATCAGCGCCGAAGCGTTGCGCTTGTTTACGAAAGATATTCATCATCTCAGGTCCTTGAATGCCGTGCTCGAACCCAGGATAGTTTTCAACTTCTGTGGTAATCGTGAGTTGGCCACCTGGTTGCTCGCCCTCAAGGACAAGTGGAGAGAGATTTGCACGCGCTGAGTAGAGTGCTGCCGTAAGCCCTGCGGGTCCTGATCCGATGATAATTACTTTGTGCATTAAATATTTTCTTTTTCTGAGATATTTTTCTAAGTCATCGCGATGAAGTCCAGATGGAGCTACTCCAGCCAGATATTAGATTGCCACGTCGGGCTAAAGCCCGACTCGCAATGACGTTAGTTGTTTTACAATTTTAAAGCTCGAACGTTTCGTTTCAATCCCGCAAGCTTGGTTCGCTTCACAGGTGACTTACGAAAACGTTTAGAAAATTCTTCTTGCTCCATCATTTCTATTTTTTCTTTGGTTAAAATGAGATTTTCTTCTCTCGGAGCAAAAGCTTTGATTTCCGTTTGCTGTTGAAACCTGTTCCACGGACACACATCCTGACAAATATCGCACCCATAAAGCCAGCCATCGAGATTCGGTGCAAGCTCCGGCGGTATCGGATGTTCCGGCTTTAACTCGATAGTCAGGTAAGAAATGCACTTCGTTGCATCGAGCCGATATGGTGTGTTGAGTGCATCAGTGGGACAAGCATCTATACATGCCGTGCAGGTGCCGCATAAATCTTCCGCAGGATTATCGGCATTGAGTTCGAGATTCAAAATAATTTCTGCTAAGAACACCCAAGAACCTAGTTCTCTCGTGATGACATTCGTGTGCTTCCCTATCCAGCCAATACCCGCACGCTCAGCGACTGCCTTCTCAAGTACAGGACCAGTATCAACATAGAATCGTCCTTCTGTTTCAGGTGCAATCCGTTTGATCTTATCGAGTAACCTCGGGAGCATCTCTCCTATGACTTTATGATAATCATCACCCCAAGCGTATCGGGATATTTTAAGACCTCCATCCCCTTCTTCGGTGGGACGGACTCTTAGTCCGTCAGTCCCAGAAAATTCGGACGGACTAAGAGTCCGTCCTACTGGGGTTGCGGAATAATTTTCATCGTGGTAATAATTTAAAGCTAGACATAAAATACTTTTTGCATTTGGAAGAATTTGATTTACATTGCGACGCTTCTCATGACCTCGCTCCATATACGTCATCAGACCATGTGCGCCGGAACTGACCCAAGCATCAAGTCTGTCAGCGGCTTTATCAAAAGGCGCGGCGGAAGTAACCCCGACCTTTGTAAAGCCAATCTCAGTTGCTATTCGCTTAATACAATCTGTAAGTTCGCGCCGATCCATTATACGCCAACTGCCCTAAAACCTCTCTCCGTCTTCTCAACTGTGACCAAAGGATCAACTGGGTCATGCTCTAAGAACAATTTCCAACCTTCCTCAAAGAAACGTGGTACGTATTGTTTCTTCTCCTCAAGTGTTGTTAGTGGGTAGTTATCATAACCCATGATAAAAGGATAATGTAGGTGTGCCTTCGTTGGCACAAGATCAGCGCAATAAAAAAGACTTGTCGTTCCGTCTGTGATCTGCGGCAACTGTTGTGCTCGAGTATGCCCATTAAAAATGTGGAGATGAATACCGGGAAATAATTCACCAACCCCATCAATTTCTTCGAGCATCCCTTCGGCGACAAGCGGCTCCCAATCATGTTTCAGATAGCTTGCACGGTCTTTATCGGTCGGCTTCCGTGCCCAAGCAAGATTCTCTTTCTGAACGTAATGCTTCGCATTCGGAAATGTTGGAAAGTATTTGCCATCGGAAGTCATAGACACCGAACCACCGCAATGATCGAAGTGCAGATGAGTCTGTATCACATCTGTAATATCCTCGGGCTTAAGACCTAATTCAGAAAGCGAAATGAGAAGGGTGTGCAATGAATTGTCAAGTTTATAAATCTTCTTCGATTTCTCATCATACTTATCTCCCATCCCGGAATCAATGAGAATATTTTTCCCGTTGCCTTGCACAAGCAAGGCCCGCAGAGCCATCGGGATGCGATTCATCTCATCTGGCTGATTCGTTTTGCTCCACAAATTCTTGGGTACAACTCCGAACATCGCTCCGCCATCAAGAGCGAATGTGCCTGTTTCAATTGAGGTAAGTTTGTAGGGTCCGATTGTAAGGTTCATGGGGGATGTAAACAATAAAAACGGGAAGAGTGTCCTGTTGAACTTAACAAATACTCACGAACGTTTTTTCGAAATGCCGTTCCAACTGCCATCTGGCGAACAGATTCAAATCGATTTCTTCAATATCGTCAAAGGTTTAACGATTGTTACTGAGTATTTTCATGAAGGAATAATGCTTGCAACTCAAACCATGCCAAATGAAACTGCTTCCATTTTTTCTCGAGCTATACTCGACGGAATTTCAAGCTTGAATTCCAATGCGGCAAACATGCAGATAACATTTGAACTCAAAATAAACGACCAAAACATTTTGATTGTCTCAGATGCTCTCAGAACCAGATGTGGAACAATGCACATGGAAATCGATTATTTAGCTAAAAATGCTGTCGTTTTGAGTCAGCGAACATCCGTCCAAACAGTACAGACAATTGCTGAAGAAATACGTAATAAAATCGAATATGAGTCGGCGCTATAACCTACTCACAACTGTGAACTGTAAACTTCGAACTCCTGTTGAACGCACTTCCGGCGTGTAGCGCAGCCTGGTAGCGCACTACTTTGGGGTAGTAGGGGCCGTGGGTTCAAATCCCGCCACGCCGACAAAACGTTTTTCCTCCAGATTGCATTGTACATCTCTGTGCTAATCGAATTAACTCCATCGGGTTTATATTGTGCGGAGGGCGATTTTTATATCGACCCGAATGATCGCGTTCGCCGTGCAATTATTACACATGCTCATACTGATCATGCACGGCCCGGTTCAGATACGTACCTCACTTCAAAATCTGGTAAGCCGTTAGTGCAACAACGTGTCGGCCTTCGTGCAAAAGTTGAATCCATTGAGTTCGGCGAAGAGATCACGATTAGGGGAGTAAAAGTCAGTCTTCATCCTGCTGGGCATATACTCGGATCTGCTCAGGTTCGTGTTGAACACAAAGGCGAAGTATGGGTCGTCAGTGGCGACTACAAACTTGAACCCGATGATACCTGCGAAACATTCGAGCATGTGAAATGCCATTCCTTCATAACCGAATCGACATTCGCGAAGCCGACATACAAGTGGCGACCACAAAGAGAGATATTTAACCAACTTAACGATTGGTGGCAGATGAATTCTATGTGGGGAATAACTAGTGTGATTGCAGCATATTCACTTGGCAAAGCACAGCGTGTTCTTGCTGGAGTTGACGCGTCCATCGCTCCGATAGTAGTCTATCCGACCGTCGAGAAATTTTTACCAGCGTATAAAGCGGCAGGTATTTCCTTCCCTGAGACGTTAGACTTCGAAGAAGCATCACGCACAAAGACGTCCGAACGTAAACCACTTATCATCGCACCACCTCAATTCTCCAGACTCGAAGCTGAACGGAGGTTTGGCACTGTCGCGACGGCATTCGCATCTGGCTGGATGTCCAAGGGCGGAAAGAATAGTAAAATCCACGACCGTGGATTCGCCCTCAGCGATCATGCCGATTGGGATGGGTTGCTCACAGCGATAAAAGAAACAGGTGCAGAAAATATTTTAGTCAATCACGGTTTTGTGAATACCCTCGTACACCATTTACGTGGGATTGGGTATAATGCACATGTACTTGGTGGTAAGGACCAATGACAAAAGTTGTTAAGCATGCTAATCCAGCTTTCATAGTGCACCGAAGGTGAACTCATATTGTTTAGGAGTAAGGAATTAATTAATCAACAAAAGATATGGAAGGCTTACAATTACTCACCACACTCAGCACAGATTTTGAAGCGGAGCTTATCAAGCAAAAGCTTTCAGCTGCTGGAATTGAATGTTTTATTCAGTCAAGCGACGCTGATGGTATGCTACCATTGCTGGAGAATGGTGTACCAATCTACGTCGAGCCATACGATTTCGATAAAGCAACGGAGTTGATCGCAGATGTTGACGAACTTCCAGCCGATGATCTTGAAGTTGGTGTGGTAGATTAAGTTAACCGCTGATCCATTGCATCCACGCGGTTTGGTCGCGGCAATAAACGTCGCATTTTTTCCGAACCTCCACTCACCTATCTGCGTTTACTCCCGCGCTTAAAAATATATCTCTTTATCTCAATGAAAATTACCGTAATCGGAGCCGGAAACGTCGGCGCAACAGTAGCTCAGCGTATCGCTGACAAGGAACTCGCAGAACAGATCGTCTTAGTTGATGTCGTTGATGGCATACCTCAGGGTAAGGCTCTCGATATGTTTGAGTCTGCCCCCGTTCATGGAACAGACACCCGCATTGTCGGAACAAATACCTACGAAGCCACCGCTGGTTCAGAGATAGTCGTCATCACAGCAGGGCTTGCTCGTAAGCCAGGTATGAGCAGAGATGACTTGTTAGCGAAGAATTCTGAAATCGTGGGTGGATGCGCTGAAGCTGCATTCAAGCAAAGCCCGAATGCGATCTTCATCATCGTTTCCAATCCATTGGACGTAATGACATACGTTGCTCTGAAAAAGACAGGACTTCCTCGTAACCGAGTCATCGGCATGGCGGGTGTTCTTGATTCAGCTCGTTTTCGTAGCTTTATCGCTATGGAGCTTGATGTATCTGTTCAAGACGTAACTGCTTTCGTACTGGGAGGTCATGGTGATTCGATGGTACCGCTTGCACGATATTCAACAGTCGCAGGTATTCCTCTTCCCGAACTCATTCCAGCCGAACGTTTGGAGCAGATCATCCAACGTACTCGTGATGGTGGAATCGAGATCGTGAATTACTTGAAAACCGGAAGCGCTTATTATGCACCGGGTTCAAGCGCGGCGCAAATGGTTGAATCTATCGTTCGCAATAAGAAGCGCATTCTTCCTTGCTCAGTCTGGCTTGACGGTGAGTACGGATTGAAGGATACCGTCGTAGGTGTGCCGGTAAAACTTGGCAAGAACGGTCTTGAGCAGATTATCGAGATTAAGCTCACTGATTCCGAAGCTACTGCGCTCAAGAAAAGCTCTGACGAAGTAAAAGAGAATATCGCGAAAGTGAAGCTCTAATCCATTTAGCAACATTTGCAAACTCCGAGTCAGTGTCAACTGGCTCGGAGTTTTTTTATGGGTGAACGGAGCTTCGCGGTCAGAGGCTGTAACTATTCTCCTCGAAAATGTTTTTATACTTATACTAAATTACGACCTTATGAAGAACTTATCCCTTTTAGTAACTGCCCTCTGGATTGCAGGATCGCTTTTTACTTCCTGTAAATACTCCCCGAGCACCCCGGGTGAAACTCACACAACCGATTCGGGTTTCGTCTTCAAGAAGCAGTTCACGGCGAACTATGATTTTTACATTGTTGATACTGCTGACAACAGTGGTAACAACGGCGACAAAATAATTTCGACGAGCAGAGTCAGCCACGCCGAAATCGTTGTAGATACAGGTTTGACATACATCGGGAAATCACACGTAGCACGTGTTGTCACTTTCGACGCTACGCTCACACCTCCGAATGACACAAATTATTTTTGCTTAGAAACCAACGGCGATCTTTACCGCTATAACTTTGGCTTCAACATACTAAACCAATTTCCATTTCTTGTTGCCGCGATAGGACAGAAGATTGACGAGGGTTGGGTACTCGTTGCAAAAATGAATGCCGCGAGTGGAACAACTTTTACTGCCAAGTCTGAGGACTCGATTGCAATTTCTTTTCTGAATGTAAAAGTCCACCTCTCGAGCACCGGTACAATGTTGAATGATACCACGATTTATATAGGTTCGGACACGCTCCTTTGTCGCCATGCCCGACACCATGTGATTACGACTGTTCCGAAAACCGATATTGGAGAAGAACATGCTGATGGGTATGTGGATACCTACATTTCTCCAAAGCTCGGTGCATTCCCGATTGACTTCTACCATGCGACCAAACTCGATGGTACGATTACAAAGTCGCAGGCTCAGGGTAAGTTCAAAATCATGACAACGCACAACTGAGTGTGCCAATAATTTAGAGACGCATTAGTCGCTGCGAAAGGTCAGTTTGCAGAAGGCCTGACGGATCATATTTTTCCTTGAGGGACTTGAATTTCTGTATGACATCGTCACCTAAAAAAGCCTGGAAGTCTGACGGGCGTAAGGTAGCATCCTTTGCGAAATAAAATCTACCGTTATGTTTGAGTACAAGGTCATTCATCTCTGAGCATAGCTTCCAGAGATTGCCCCTATTAGCATCTGTCACCTTGAAGTCCAGTGCCAATGAGAACCCATCAACTGCATGTGTGAATAAGAAGGCATCAGGTTTATGTTGCTTGAATACTCCTAGGTATGGCGGTATCCCTGCCCTCTGACACATTTCTATTTGTGATGCAAAAACTTTTTCTGCATGTTCTTTCGGAATGAATGATTGGTATTGGATTAACCCACCATCTCCGTATGCTTTTTTCCAACCCGGTACGTAATCAAGTAAGAAGGCAAACTCTGCATGTGATTGCTCGTACTGTGGTTTGCCTAAGAGAGGAAGTTTGCTCGCAACAATGCGTAGCCAATTGATAAATTTCATCCCCACATTATTCATAAATGGAAGCAATAGCATCCACACCAAAGACTTGGGAAATACACCGAGAATTTTTTCGGGCAAGGACTGTCTATCTATCCTCAGTGTAGCAGTTGGGGTCGGATCTTCCCCTTCAGCAAAATAATTTGCCTGATGAACAATGGAACGACCGAGCTTTTTCCCGGAAGAAAGGCAATCAACCCAACCGACCAGATAATCACTTTTTGGTATTTGCTCCTTATACAAATCGAATAAGGCGTGCAAGTCAGTCGTTGTCCAAGCTTGTACACGAAGCAATCCTGAATAGACTTTTTTCATCTGTAACGTGATACTAACCACAATGCCGAACATCCCGAATCCGCCGATGACAGCATGGAATAATTCTGCATCAGACTCACGGCTTACATTTATTATTTCACCGCTCACCAAAACCATTGTGAACGAAACCACATGGTCACCGAATGGTCCTACCTTGAAATTATTTTTTCCATGGATATTCATTCCTATACATCCGCCAACAGTTGGATACATGGTGCCAGGTACGACCGGAGGCCACCAGCCGTCTTCGATACAATGCTTCCAAAGCTGTTCAATGGTTACACCGCATTCGACCGTAATTACTCCCTTTTCGAGATTCCAGCTGAGAACCGTGTTCATTCCTGAGGTATCGAGAATAATATTCTCGGCTCCCGTCGCGGCATCACCATAACTTCTACCAGCACCCCGAATGGTAATCTTACGATCATGTTTCCGAGCAATTGCGATTACTTCGAGTAACTCCTCAGTTGATTTGGGAGAATAGACATACCCGAAACTGGAAACCGCGCCACCCCAGCCTTCGACTTTGCGAAGATGATCTACGGGAAGTAACTTGGATGACCCCATCAGAAATTAAGCCTACGGAAAATAAACGACGGAAGTAAATGGAGAACCATACTCACAAATCTCCATTGGAATGGGACATACTTGACAACCGAACCTTTTGCAGCGGCTGCAACAATTTCTTTCGCCGCTTTTTCTGGACTCATGAGCCAAAGTTTATTCGGTGAGTCCTTCGACATATTCGTGTCAATGACCCCAGGCTTAATCGTTACTACTTTTACACCGTATTGAGCAAGGCGATTGCGCAAAGATTCTAAATACGTTGAGAGCGCAGCTTTTGATGTCATGTAAGCGGGCATCCCCTTCCTGCCACGTTCGCCAGCGATTGAGGAGATTCCTACAATCGTGCCGGAGCGTGCATTTTGGAATCGCATCGCAGCTTCATTGAGCCAAGCAAATGCGCCGAGTATATTAGTGTTTAAAATGGATTTGTCGGTCTCAAAATTATACTCCGTCTTTCCGACGAGTGGCATAATTCCAGAGTTATAGATGATAAGATCAAGACCCCCGAGTTGTTTCGTGATTTCTTGAAGGAGTGCGGGGACTTCTGAGTAATGCGTTACGTCATGAACGAAGGGAAGAAATTTCGATTGATTCGAAATCGCTCCGGCATTTGCTGCAACGCGCTGTAGCTCGTCCCCTCGCCTCGCGATTATGCCGACAGAGATGCCTTGTTTGGCTAATTCATAAACAATCGCCTCGCCGATACCGCCTGAGGCGCCGACAATTATCGCATGCTTCCACTTCTTTGACATTGGGCATGTAAACAGAAGAAGCACTCATGCGGTTGCCTCAGATTAGGGTGACTCTACCCCGACCAGGGGTAGATTTTGTTATCTTTAGAACTTCACAGAAATTCCGAGCGAATGCGTTGCCCCTTTCTGGTTCAAGCGTTCGAGCTTCCCCCCTGATTCGAATCGTTGGTCTTGAGCCAGAATATCTTTTGCAGTGTATTTCACCTCAAACCGATTTAAGAATTGTTGGCTCAGCGAAAGATCAACCACGGCACGTGGCATCTCATACAAATCGCCCGTGTACGGATTGACTTCTGCGATTCGTTTACCGCACGTATTGTAGAGGAGATTTACAGTTGTGCCAACTTCAGGATTAAAATACAGTAGCCCAGCATTAAGAGAATAAGGCGATTGCCCTTGCATCGGTCTATCCTCCTGCAAACCGAGTGATAGTTTGTGAACGTTTACTTTCGAAACGATATACGCATAGTTCGCACTCACAACAAAATTAGAAAAGAAGTCCCCGAGGAAACGGAGGCTCTTTCGAATCTCGAATTCTGCTCCGTAGTTAATTGCTGGTTCGGTAGCATTCGCCCAGCTCTTCACGCTATTCGATCCTTGATTTGTCGCTTCGATTGCACCCTCAAACCGCTTATGAAAAATACTAATAGAGAGAAGTTCACCTGCTGTTGGATAGAACTCAAATCTAAAATCTAAGTTACGGACCAAAGCGCGGTCAATGTTTGTGTCACCTTGAATTACGGAGCCAAGTTCGAAATCATAGAATGAGAATGGCGCGATTTCTCTAAATTCAGGACGTGAAACAGTCTGAGTCGCAGCAATTCTGAAATTTATTTGATCACTCGCAGAATAGATCAAGCTTGCTGAGGGAAGCACATCAATATGTGCACGATTGTAATGAATTTCTCCGCCTCCTAACACGCCTGAATTAAGCTTTTGATTGTCATTTTCAATTCGTGCTCCCCCGATAAATCTAAAATTCTGTGAGCCAAGCTTGAAGGGAACATCGAGCATACCATAACCCGCATCTATAAGCTCTGTGGCGTCATATTTATCACTCGGATTTGTAATCTCTTCGATCTGAAAGCCTTGCTGCCCGATATGATTCGCGGCAAACAATGTATCAATCGAGGAGAATAATAATTGGAAACTCGAAGTGTTCGCAACCTTGAAAGCAAGGACTCGCGCAGCAAAATCACGAGCACGTGAACCCGCAAGTCCGCCAACTTTGAGTTTAACTCCACCGAGAGGAAGCGTAACATCAAGTCCTCCTTCGGTGTATCCTTCGTTCATATTCGAGAAGAATCTTCCCCCTGCTTTCGGATCAGCTGAAGGCGAAAGCGCGGCATAATAAACATCATTGGGCGCAGCATCAAGTGCTCGCTGATAGACATAGCGTCTCAAATCCGGTTCATCACGCGTGGTTGCTGAGTGCGAAAGTCTCCACTGCAATTTTCCGCCATCAACTATAGGAAATGGGTGATCACCTGTTAACTGTCCGCTGTAAAGTGTGCGTTCGGTGTAGTGAAAACTCGTTTGTTTATCTTGTATGCCGTTTGCCGAATCGGCTCCCGCAAGAACTACTACTTTATCGTCTGCGCTTCTGTCATACAAATTCCTGAAGCTGATGATGCTAGTCTCGCCGAGTTTATACGTCAAATTTAGCAACCCTCCGAGCAAAACACTATGTGTACTTGATGTCCCGCCCCTCACGTACTCTGCAGTACCGTCACCATTGTAACCGTTTCTTTCGATATGGCTTTGATCGTACCCATTTTTATATGAAAGTGAAGCAATATAGCCAAACTCATTATCGAAGAGCGTAAATTGATCGCCAGCAGAGAGATTCATTCCAAAATTTGCGGCACTCGTACTCAGTACTGGTGCCCAATTATTTTTAAATAGCAAACCGTATTGCGTTATCTGCTCAGGTGTAATTGCGGCACTACTGATACTTGTCGCTGGAAATCCCGCTGGTAAGGCACGTGTGCCGTCATCACCACCAAGCCAATCAGATTTTCCCGTTTGATATGTTGTGAAGGATTTGCCCGTCGTTACGGTGTTATATCCTTCACTTATTGCAAAACGAGCATTGAATTTATCGGGGAAATTTACCGTGTTCACCTGTACCAGTCCTCCTGCAAAATTCGCAGGCAGATCAGGTGTAAATGTCTTTGCGACGACAGTATTATCAATCAAATTTGCAGGAAGCAAGTCAAATGAAAATGCCTTCTTATCAGGCTCAGTGCTAGAAAGAGCCGAACCATTCAGTGTCGCGTTATTGTACCTCTCGCTTGTGCCACGAATTTCAACAAATTTATTATCAACGATTGAGACACCTGAAATTCTCTTGAGAGCATCCGAACTGGTAGCATCAGGCGAACGTCTGATCTGCTCTCCGCTGATGAAGTCATCCATCGAGTTCGAACTCTTGCGAGCTAAAAGTTGTGCCGCTTGCGTCTCAGTCTCAAGATGAGTGGTCACAATGATTTCTTCGCCTTTTACAGCTTCAACATCGAGGGCGATTTCGATGTGTTTTGTTTCATCGGCTCGTAATTCTGTATTTGTTAGGAGCTTGCTCTTATAGCCGAGACACGAGACTTTTATCGAATAATTTCCGGCATCCACGACAAGTTTAAATTCGCCATTGACATTCGTCTTTGCACCTTTTGATGTTCCTTCAATTCGTACCGTCGCGCCGATGAGCTTATCCCCTGATTGGGCATCGGTAATCACGCCGGATACCTTTGCTTGATTTCCTGTTTTTGAAAATATCGGCTCGTTGAGAAGGCAAAATGCAAAAAAAATAATAAGTATTCGCATCGGGGAAATTAGAATGTGAGTCCAAAAATAAGTAGTATCATTTCACCGAAAAGGCTCCGTGCCAAAAAGTCACGGAGCCTTCGGTATCGGGATCGCATCCTCCCGTTTATTTCATAATTATCATTCGCTTTGTTACCGAATATTCACCGGCACTCAAGCGATAAATATATACGCCATTTGCGAGTTCACCAATATTCATAGTGGTGCTGTGCAAACCGGCATCTTGGAATCCATCTACCAATGTAGCAATCTGCTTACCGGTGAGATCAAATACCTGAAGTGAAATTTGCTCAGGCTTTGCAAGTGTAAAGTTAATCGTCGTCTGTGTACCAGAAACAGGATTTGGGCTGTTTTGGAAAAGCTCGACACTGTTTCCAGCAACTTCATTTACAGCTCCAGTTGTCTCGGCTGTTCCATTGATTGTCGCATCAAGCATTGCCTCTTTTGTGACAAAGTTGAATTGTAAATGCGATGTGAATGTGCCGTTTGCCTGTGGGCTAAAACGAATTGTTACGGATTTGCTTGCGCCAGCCTTCAGTGAGAAAGGTGCTGTTCCGCCAACAACCTTGAAGACTGTAGAATCAGTAAGTCCCCATGATGTAATTCCGAGTACAACGTTACCTGTATTTGAAATCACAACACTAACTAAACTATCACGCGTTGTATGCGGAGCAATTTTCGGGAAATTGATCGTACTTGCAACCAGTGTTGGCTTTGGAGCATAGACGGTATTCTCTGGATCGTAGTTTGTCCAGATAGAATCCCAACGTGGTCCTGTGCCGAACGCACCGCGATATGTTACGGCCTCAAGGAAAGCATCACCGTTCAAGATTGGACTGTTAAAGCTCGCTCCTGTAAGTGCAGGTGAACCTGCCATCGGTGTGAAGTTCGGAGCAGTCAAGTTGAATGGCGCTGTGAGTTTAACGTCAACAGGTTGAACGAAGTCGCTATTTTCATACGCTGGAGTTCTGTACCAAGCTGCGGCATCAAATCCAGCAATATTCGAGATGAATCCGTTATTCGCACGGAGTCCAGCCCAAATACAATTTCGAATCTGAATCGTATCAGCCTTCAACGCATTCACTACTCCTGTTTGATCGAAGAGTATTCCAACTGGCCATCCCATCACAACAGAGTTCATGATATTGAGCTGTGTGTTACGACGAATATGTGCACCTCTTCCGAAAAGAGGATTGTACGAAGCGCCAGTATCGGCTTGTGGTCCGACTACTGTCATGTTACAGAAAATAGCCTTTGTTCTTGGATTCCAGAAGTTAGCTGGATTGTCATTATCTGACTCAAATCCATTTGATTGTGAAACGTCAGCGACATTCGGATCACGTAAGCTTACGCAAAATTGTACTTTACCGCTAAATCCAAAATCTGTGTCCCATTCATCATCAAGTCCGCGAAGTGCGATGAGATGTTTGCAATTTACTGTGCCACCAAACCACTCATAAGAGTCATCACCTGAGTAGCTAACTTGGATATGGTCAATCTTTGTGCCATCACCAACGCCACCCAGTGTGAGTCCATTAATTTCGTTATTCGGTGCAAGTGGAATACCAGGGAATTCGATACGTACGTATTCTAAATCTCCGCTGTTATCATGCATGTCTGTTCCACCGTAGTGGGTGCGAGGTCCGCCTTCAATCTGGGCATCTCCCCCTGGGAAGAGTCCGCCATTTGCAGAATTATTTTGATTGATCGGAGCACGTCCACAAAGAATGATACCCCCCCAATCACCTGCAGCACGCTGACCAGGAGCCTGTTGACTTGTGAAAAGGATAGGCTCGGTTGGTGTTCCTTTTGCATTAAGTTTGCCACCGCGTTCGACGATGAGACAGCCCTTTGTAGATTTTTCCCCATAAATGACCGTACCAGGTTCTATATTTAGTGTTGACCCATTCACAATATAGACATACCCTCTAATGAGCCAGGTACGGTCATTTGTGAGTGTCACATTCCCTTTGATGCTATCTTGCAATACATCTTGTCCATAGACGATAATTCCTTTGCCTGTCAAGCTAACTGATTTCGTACTGCCGCTCGGAGCATTATGTCTGAAATCAAGTGACGCCGTCTTGGCACCAACTGAAGAAGGAGTGAACTTGATGTTGACATCTAACTTGCCACCGGCAACAATGTCATTGGATGAACTGACTCCCATGAGAGCAAAGTCACCCGCATCTGCACCAGATAGTGCCAAGTTAGTAATGTTCATGGTGCCAGAACCCGTATTCGAAATTGTTACAGTCTGGGTTGCTGATTGATTCACTTGAACGAGTGCAAAATCACGAGATGAAGGTACGCTCAAGATCGGAGCAGGAATGATACCTTTACCCTTGAGATCTATTTCAATCTTTTGAAGTGGTGGAATGGTAAAAGAGATTTTTGCTGTCGATGCGAATGTATCAATCGGAGAGAATCTGATTGCGATGGACTTTGTCTCACCGGGAAGAATCGTGAATGAGCCAGGAGCGTTAACGATGCTAAAGCGTGATTGATCGTCAATTGATGTTGACAACACTGTCGCAGGCACAAGTCCCGTATTCTTAATCAAGACTACAGTTGAGTCCTTAAAGGCATTGACAACTGTGTTCGGGAAAGTTACCGATGTCACAACTGCTGCGGCTGCAGGATCGTAACTCGTATTCTGTGGATCGTAATTCGTCCAGACTGAGTCCCAACGAGGACCAGGTCCGAATGCTCCGCGATATGAGACTTTTTCGAAGAATGGATCAGTTGCCATTCTTGGATTTGTGAAGCTCGCACCACCCAACGCAGGTGAACCAGCAAGAGGTACAAAGTTCGGTGCAGTCAAGTTAAAAGCATTTGTAAGCATCACGCTTGCAGGCTGAACGTAATCACTGTTTGCGTAAGCAGGCGTGCGATACCAAGCTGCGGCATCAAAGCCAGAAATGTTTGTAATAAAACCGTTATTAGCACGAAGTCCAGCCCAAATACAATTGCGGATTTGCAGTGTATCAAAAATCGCGGAATTCACGACACCTGTTTGATCGAGAAGAAGTCCCACCGGCCATCCCATGACGATTGAATTATAAATATTCAACTGTGTATTACGACGAATATGTGCACCTCTTCCGAATAATGGGTTATAAGCAGCCGAGGTATCGGATTGAGGACCGACGACTGTCATGTTACAGAATATCGCTGAAGTACGAGGTCCCCAAAAGTTTGCAGGATTGTCGTTATCAGATTCAAATCCGTTTGATTGAGAAATATCAGCTACATTTGGATCACGCAAGCTGACACAGAACTGCACTTTGCCACTGAATCCGAAATCTGTGTCCCATTCATCATCAAGCCCACGAAGTGCGATAAGATGCTTGCAATTTACATTGCCGCCGAACCACTCGTAAGAATCGTCACCCGAGTAACTGACCTGAACATGGTCAATAATAGTACCGTCCCCTACGCCACCGAATGTGAGTCCGTTGATTTCATTATTAGGTGCAAGAGGAATTCCAGGGAATTCGATACGAACGTATTCTAAATCACCACTATTATCATGGGGGACAGTGCCGCCGTAATGGCTACGAGGTCCGCCTTCAATCTGAGCATCTCCACCGAGGAATAGCCCGCCATTGTTTGAATTATTTTGGTTAATAGGAGCCTTTCCGCACAAGACAATCCCACCCCAATCACCTGCGGCTCTTTGACCGATTGGATTTTGACTGGTGAAAACGATTGGCTTTTGTGCTGTTCCCTTCGCGATGAGTTTACCACCACGTTCAGCGATAATACAGCCTTTAGATACTTTCTCACCAACAAGAACAGTACCGGGATCTATCGTCAAAGTAGAGCCATCAACGATATAGACATACCCTCTGATAAGATACACTCTATCAGCAAGAAGGTGGACATTGCCTACTATACTATCTTGAATAACGGTATATGTCTGCGCGACCGCAGGAACAGTATAGAGAAAGAGAGCAAGGACTAAAAACTTCAGTATTTTTTTCATAAATTGGTTAATTGAGAAAGTTATCTTGGAATAATTTCCTGCAAACTTACCGAACCAATGTTACCGAATTATTACCGAATTGTTAAGAAATTGTTAAATCCCAAACATGTGGCGAATGCAAGCTGGTTTAGATGCTTTTAAAACGAAAAAAGCTCGGCAGAGCGAGCTTTTTCGTGAGAATCAAAGTGTTTAGTTTAATTGAGCATTCAACTTCTCAACTAACTTCTGCTTACCGACAGCACCAATTTGCATGTCAACCATCTTACCACCTTTGAAAATCATCAAAGTAGGTACAGAGCGAATTCCGAGTGTCATGGAGACTTCGGGGTTTTCGTCAACATCAAGTTTGCCGATAACTGCTCTTCCTGCGTACTCCGTTGCCATCTCCTCGATGATCGGTGCAATCATTCTGCATGGACCGCACCATGTGGCGGTAAAGTCAACTAATACGGGTTTATCGCTTTGAAGCACATCGTGTTCAAAGTTCGCATCAGAAAAATATAATGCAGCTGTTCCATTTGTTGTCATAGATTTCGTGTCCTTTCGTTAAGTAGTGTTTAAAATTATTTTTAGCTGATGAACAACAATCTGTTCTTGCCGAAATGAGCTTCGAATTCGCTCACAAATTTATCATCCGATGCGACTGCGAATTGATCGGGGAGTTTATATCTCCGAGTCATCGCTTGCGCCAAATTTTCAACAGTAACATACGTCGTGCAATTCCCGTGATGTTGTAAGCATAACTGTTTTAATGCTTCCAGTGTCTTCTCAAATTCATCGCGGCTCTCGATTCTCAAGTTTACTCCCTTCGCACTTTTCTTTCGGATTCCTGAAATATCACTTGCCGTAGAGACTACGATATTCGGCACGTCATTAATACTATTCTTCCGCACCTTGCCTTGAATCGTAATTGGCTGTTCGTCAACAACCAGATTTTGATAATCCCGGTAGGTATCACTCCAAAAAACGCAATCAATCTTACCGGAGAAATCTTCTAAGCTCACAATGGCAAATGCTTTACCATTTCTATCGAGCTTACGAGTGATCCCGACTATAACACCTATTACGAATACAGAATCGTTCTGTTTCATATCTGCAAGCTCGCTGATGCGATGTGTAGCGAAGCTTTGGACGTCCACACGGTAGCGCTCGAGCGGATGTCCGGAAACATAAAATCCAAGCACCACCTTCTCACGTGAAAGCATCTCGCGTTCGCTCCACGTCAGTGATGAAGAAGCAAGCGATGGCTCGTGAATCGTGCTCTTTGTTGAATCGGTATCAAAGAGACTATCCATTCCAGATGAGGATGATTTCGCAGACATCGCTCCGTATGCGAGTGCATGTTCGACGCTCGTAATCAGATCAGCACGGTATTGCCCCATGATTCGGGAATCAGGTTTCGTTGAGTCAAACGCACCCGATTCAATCAAGGCTTCGACAGCGCGTTTATTTACTAAACGATTATCGAGTCTTCCAGTAAAATTATAAATGGATGTGAACGGCCCGTTTAATTCTCGTTCCTTCACAATATTTTCTGTTGCTTTACCTCCAACATTCTTAATACCGGCAAGCCCGAATCTGATTCCTTCTTTTGTTGCGGTAAATTTTAGCTCACTCGAATTTACATCCGGCGGCAGCGTCGGAATGTCATATTTTTTTGCTTCGTCAATCAGCTGGACGATATAGTCCGCTGAACCCATTTCATGGGTCATATTAGCAGCCAAAAATTCTGAGGTATAGTTTGCCTTGAGATATGCTGTTTGGTAGGCAATGAGTGAGTATGCCAAACTGTGCGATTTATTGAATCCGTAGCTGGCGAATTTTGCAAGACGATCAAAAATTTCGTTTGCAGTTTTATCTGGAATATTATTTGACAAGCAACCTTCTATGAAGACAGCCTTCATTGCTTCCATCTTCTGCAAATCCTTCTTACCCATCGCCCGTCTCATCTCATCCGCTTTCGCAAGGGAGAATCCTGCTAGATCACGCGCAATACGCATGACTTGTTCCTGAACAACGATGACACCGTATGTTTCTGCGAGGATAGGTTCGAGTAGTGGATGCAGGTATTCTACTTTTTTTCTCCCCTGCTTTCGATCAATGAACTCCGGGATGTATTCCATTGGTCCAGGTCGATAGAGCGCATTCATGGACGAGAGGTCTTCGATGTTCTCGGGCTTGAGTGCGCGCATGTAGTTCTGCATTGGCGGCGAATCGAATTGGAATACAGCTATAGTATCGCCCCTGCCGAATAGCTCATATGTTTTCTTATCATCGAGTGGAATGTCATCGATGTTAATTCGTATTCCGTGATTCTTTTCGATGAGATCGAGAGTGGTATCAATGATCGAAAGCGTTCGCAACCCAAGAAAATCCATCTTGAGCAAGCCAACATCTTCGACATCCTTCATGGTGAACTGCGTAACCGCTTCCTCTTCATTTGGAGATTTGTAGAGCGGAACATAATTGGAGATATTCCCGGGAGCAATCACAACGCCAGCCGCATGACGCGAGGCGGAGCGAGCGAATCCTTCGAGGACTTTCGCATACTCGAGCATCTGCTTTACGCGATCATCGGAGGAATATCTCTTCAGTACATCCTTCATCTCCGGTAGCTCCATCGCCTCTTTCAGCGGTGTGACCCGCCCCATGACAACGGGGATGCAATTGGTCAGCTCGCCAATGATATTTAGCGGCACACCCATTACTCGTCCGACATCTTTTAAGACCGCACGAGCGGAAAGTGTCGAGAATGTAATAATTTGGGCGACCGATTCTTTCCCATATTTATCTCGGACATACTCGATAACTTTTTCTCGTTTATCATCAGAGAAATCAATGTCTATATCGGGCATTGATACGCGCTCGGGATTAAGAAATCGCTCGAACAGCAGATTGTACTTAATCGGATCAACCGCCGTAATGCCGAGGGCATAAGCAACAATCGAACCTGCGGCTGAACCACGACCTGGTCCCACCGAAACTCCCTGCTTACGCGCAGCATCAATAAAATCCTGAACGATCAGGAAATAGCCTGGGTAACCCATCTTCTTGATAACACCAAGCTCGAACTCTGTGCGCTCTTTCACTTCGGCATTCACGAGGCGGTACCGTTTCTCTATTCCCTCCCATGTGACTTTCTCCAGATATGCATCAAGCGTTGTTACTCCTGATTCTGGTGGAATAGGAAAGCTTGGGAGTTTAAGGTCCTTTGAAATCGTGACATTACATTCATCCGCAATCCGAAGTGTATTTTCTAAAGCTCCCTCGAATTCACCAAAGAGCTGCCGCATCTCCGCTGGCGAGCGGAAGTAATATTCGGGTGTTCCGTATTTTAATTTCTTGACATCAGGCGGCGAGTCTTTGTCGGCATCCTTGATATACATCAACACATTGTGAGCCTCAGCATGAGCAGGGATAGAGTAGTGAACATCATTCGTGCATACCAACTGAAGTCCCATCTCTTTAGCAAGGCGAGGTGCTTGAGCTAATACTTTTTGCTCAACGGCTAAATGGTGATTTTGTAGCTCGACATAAAAATCGGTGCCAAAAATTTCTTTGTATTTTCCTGCAACTTGCTTCGCCTTATTGAAGTCGTCCGCGATGAGATACGGAGAAATTACCCCACCAGCACACGCCGACATTGCAATCAAACCTTCGTGATGCTGACTTAATAATTCAAGATCAATGCGAGGCTTATAGTAAAAACCTTCAGTATATCCCTTCGAGACAAGTTTTAGTAAATTTTGGTAGCCAGTATTATTTTTTGCAAGGAGGATAAGATGATGATAAACTTTTCGCTTTGCACTCGGATCGTTTATTGCTTCGCGGTCATACCTAGATCCTTCGGAGACAATATAAATTTCACAGCCTATAATTGGCTTGATGCCCTCAGCCTTCGCCGCTTTATAAAAATCGTACGCTCCGAACATCACACCGTGATCGGTCATCGCGACTGCCGACATCTCATGCTTTTTGGCTGCACCAACCAGATCCTTAATGGACTGTGCCCCATCAAGCAGTGAGTAGTACGTGTGATTATGTAAGTGAATGAAATCCGATTGCGGCATCAGTGAGCGTTAGAGAATTAGTATGAATCTACCCAACAAATTTGCTGATAGATTAGGTTGATTCCCCTGTAGTTTAATGAAAATTTGTTTGAATTAGAAACAATTCACAAAAAGAGAGCGTGGAGGTGACGTGAATCGGTCTGAACACAGCTTATTTTTCTTCTACATGCTCATACTTCAAAACAACAAAGGTATTAGCAGCAATCGGGTTAATCGGAGGAGAACTAACCGAAGGCTTTACGAGTAAATCTTCATGAAGTGCAACAAAATACAGAGCATGAGTTTGAGAGTCAAATGCCATTGTGCGCGCCCCCTTCGGTGTCAGGATATTATCAAGCACAGCCGTTTGCCGCCATTCATCGTCTAATGATTCTATCACCGTTGCAGTACCGTCACCATTCGATGAGATGACAAATCCCAAAGTTGAATCAAAGACGACAGCATCCGCGCCAGTACCAGTTCCCAAAATATCTACGACACGCCCGTTCCTCGCATTGATCGTCACAAGCTTTCCATTTGGACATGCAATAAAAAGGATCGAGGCGGCTTTATTCATGGCAATTCCGGTCGGCTCTTTTCCGGGTGAAACCGACCAAGTGGCAGTGAAGTGATTCATTTTCGAATCTATCTTTACAACCACCGAGCGATCCTCCAGATTAACAAAAATATTACCAGCACCATCGGCAACGGCAAATTCCGGAGCGCCACCAAGTTTAACTGTTGCAACGACATCACCCGCGACTGGATCAATCACGGATATATCATTACTCTTACCGTTCATGACAAATACATGCTGCGAAGCGGGATCAAAAATAATGGCATCAGGTTTTGTGCCGACGGGAATTGTTTTAATAGTCGCCAGCGATTTCAGATCGAACATCAGAACAGAATTTGATTTTCCACAGCTGATAAATCCGTGTCCCGCAGTTTCTACGAATGCGACTCCGTGCGCTCCATCAGTGCCAGTGATTGGCTGCAGCAATGAATCCCGATCGAGGTCCATGACTTCAACCTGAGTAGAGTGAGCGATAAATAAACGACGATGCTTTTGGTCGATTGCGAGATAATCCCATCGCTCAAGTCCACCAATCGGAATCTCCTTAACCAATCGGTAAGGGTGACGTGAGAGTGGGGTCGAAAATGCTGGAGTGGCGAAGACGAAAAGAAATGTGGAGAGTAATAGTAATCTATGCATTGCTTATGCGCTACCTAAATAGGCTTTCTTAATATCCTCGTTCTCAGCAAGTTCTTTCGCATTACCTTCGAGGACAATCTTTCCTGTTTCCAGGACGTAGCCATGATGTGCGATACCGAGTGCCATGCGAGCGTTCTGTTCTACAAGCAATACAGTTAC
This sequence comes from bacterium, assembly GCA_037143335.1. Taxonomy (GTDB): domain Bacteria; phylum Bacteroidota; class Ignavibacteria; order Palsa-1295; family Palsa-1295; genus PALSA-1296. Next base: position 144,261 of record JBAWZA010000003.1, read on the forward strand.
TCCAAGATTCTTATTGATCTCTACAATTTTTTCAAAGATGGTACGAACCAATATTGGAGCAATACCAAGTGAGGGTTCATCCAATAACAGGAGTCTTGGTTTGGACATCAGCGATCTGCCGATTGCGAGCATCTGTTGCTCGCCACCGCTGAGTGTACCACCAGCTTGCGAAATTCTTTCTTTAAGTCGCGGAAAGATATTAAAGATGTAGTCCAAATCCTTTGCAATCTCGTCAGTATCTTTTCTGAGATATGCGCCCATCTTCAAATTTTCTTGGACAGTGAGGTTAGCAAATATCATACGCCCTTCAGGGGATTGCGCGATGCCACGCTTCACGATCTCATGAGCAGGAAGCGAGCAAAGTTCTTCGTTGCCAATTTTGATGCTTCCCGATTTTGATTTGATAAGTCCGCTAACTGTACGAAGCAGAGTGGTCTTGCCAGCGCCATTGGCTCCGATAAGAGTAACGATAGCGCCATCAGGTACCGAAAGCGAAATGCCTTTGATCGCCTTTATCTGGCCGTAGGAAACATGTAAATCTTTAATCTCTAACACTCGTGAGTTTGTTCTTGGTGTTGAATAAATAAATATGCATGGGTGGCAGAAAAATTAATTATCGTCAACCCCTAAATATGCTTCAATCACTTTCGGGTCAGTCCTGATTTCATGTGGTGTACCTTCGGCTATCTTCTGACCGTAATCGAGTACGAGAATTCGTTCGCACACTCCCATGACTAAACTCATATCATGCTCAATCAACAGTATGGCGATATTGAATTCATCCCTGATCTGCTTGATAAGTTTCATAAGTGAATGTTTCTCGGTGGGATTCATTCCCGCTGCTGGCTCATCAAGTAGCAAAAGTTTTGGTTCTGTGGCGAGAGCGCGAATAATTTCTAATCTGCGTTGATCGCCATAAGGCAAACTCGTTGCCTGTTCTTCTCGAACTTCGCGTAAGTTAAAAAACTCTAAGAGTGAGTCAATCTTTTTTGCAATTTCTCTTTCCTCTCCATAGAAATTGCCTAATCGTACGAGCGAACCGAATAGTTTATTTTTCGATCTCGGAGCGAACGATACACGAATGTTATCAAAGACGGACATCCCTCGAAAAAGACGTATGTTTTGGAAAGTTCGAGAAATTCCACACCGTGTTATTTCATTTGGTTTCAGACCTCGGATACTTTTGCCTTGAAAAAAAACTTCGCCTACTGTCGGAGTATAAACGCCCGTGATTACATTAAAAACAGTTGTCTTCCCCGCGCCGTTTGGACCGATCAAACCAATGAGATCATGCGGATCAATTTGCGCATTGAGATCGCCCACAGCGGTAAGCCCGCCGAATCGCATCGTCACATCTCGAAGGTCAAGTCCCATCATTAAAACTTTAGTTTACCCCTTTATCTACTGAAAAATTAAGATTTTGTATGAGGCGACACAAAAGGTGGCTTCGTGATAATTGCCTTGACTCGTTTGCCAGGTCGTGTCTCGATAATAATCTCTGTTCCAACTGCACTTAAATCCGTCGGCACATAGGCAAGCCCGATTGCTTTGCTCGTCATTGGTGATATGTTGCCACTTGTTACAATACCGATTTGCGTACCAGATTCATCCACGACAATATGTCCGTGCCGTGCAATTGCACCCTTTTCGTCTATAATGAAACCAGAAAGTTTGCGTGAGAGTCCCCGCTCTTTTTGAGACCTCAGAGAATCAGAGGCAATACAAGGGATTGATTTATTCAACTTGGTGATCCATGCGAGTCCAGCTTCGAGCGGATTGGTTGTCTCATCAATATCATTACCGTAGAGGCAATACCCCATCTCAAGCCTAAGTGTATCCCTTGCGCCCAATCCAATAGGTGCAATGTCAAATTCTTTCCCCGCTTCAAAAATTGCATCCCACACCGCAGTGGCGGTAACCGCTTCACTTGTAAAATATATTTCTATCCCCGCTTCCCCAGTATATCCTGTGCGAGAAATTACCATCCCGATTCCAGCAAAGTTGCCGAGCACAAATGAATAGTACGGCATCTCAGAAAGTTTTACGTCGGTTAACTTTTGCATTGCTTCGAGAGCCTTCGCGCCTTGAATGGCGAGTAACGAAGTATTCTCCGAAATATTTTCAAGAGTTACATTGTACTTTTTTGATTGCTCAGAGAAATGCGCCCAATCGTTTGCTGTTGTGCCGGCATTGACAACAGCCATATAATGATTTTCTGCGAACATGTAAATCAGCAGATCATCAATGATGCCGCCGTTGGCTAAGGGCATTGCACTGTATTGCGCCTTTCCCGGGGAAAGTGCAGCTACATCGTTAACAGTAATATACTGTAGAAACGCCAGCGCATCAGGGCCCTTCACCTCGAACTCACCCATGTGCGATACATCGAAGACGCCAACTCCACCTGTACGCACGATTTTATGTTCACCAATAATTCCGGTAGGATATTGAACTGGCATTTCAAAACCGCCGAACTCGACCATCTTTGCGCCAAGCGAAATGTGTTTATCGTAAAAAGGTGTACGTTTCAATTGTTTAGTATAGTTGAAAGTGCAAAAATACGACGAAAATAACATCGGCAGCTCGACTACGCATCTTCTCACCATCTAACAAAGTACTTGCGAATAGGGACACAGAAGATAGGAAGGGTTTGTTCAATAACACTCGCATGAACGTAATCTCATTTCTCGGACGGAAGACAACGAATTTTTTTACAGAATTCGGCGAAATATCACGTCTTGCCGGAAGAACGATCGGATTCATCACACGTATTGGAAGTGATAGAATTTTGCTCCTCAAACAAATGGAGCATATTGGCACGAACTCCCTACCACTAGTCATTGTGATCGGATTTTTTACGGGAATGGTGAGTGCATGGCAAGCAGCGTATCAGTTCAAGGGACTCATTTCCTTCAGCCTCATCGGTTCAGCCGTCAGTCGTGCGATCTTCATAGAACTCGGTCCCGTGCTTACGGCAATCGTTATCGCTGGACGCGTCGGAGCTTCAATAGCCGCTGAGCTTGGGACTATGAAGGTAACAGAACAGATTGATGCACTTGAGAGCTTGGGGATAAGTCCAGTCCGCTACCTTTCGACACCTCGTGTCGTTGCAGCGACCATCATGATGCCTGTACTGACGATTTTTGCGAACCTCATTGCGCTTGGCGGTGCATTCATTGTTGCCAATTTTTTCCTCGGCATTACCAGCAAAGTATTTTTTGATAGCGTCAAACATTTTTTCCACCTGAAGGACGTACTTGGTGGAATATTTAAATCCATATTCTTCGGCGGTTTCACCGCACTAATTGGAGTATATGTAGGGCTGAGAACTTCTGGCGGAGCTGAAGGAGTTGGAAAAGCAAGCATCAGAGCTTTCGTGCTATCTGCCTCGATGGTACTCATTTTGGATTACATGCTCTGGACTATTATTTTCTAAGCCGTGATAGAAATCCGCAACCTCCATAAATCATTCGACGGAACATCCATACTCCGAGGAGTTGACTTGCGTATCGCCGACGGCGAAACAGTTGCAATCATAGGTGAATCAGGATGCGGGAAGAGTGTACTGTTGAAGCATATCATCGGACTACTTATGCCGGATGAGGGCGGTGTAATTGTTGATGGGTTGGTGCTCGATGAAGCGAAAGAAAATGAAGTCTATGCCATGCGCAGACGAATTGGTTTTCTCTTCCAAAGCGCTGCTTTGTTTGACTCGATGACCGTGTTCGAGAATGTCGTACTCGGTTTGTGGGAAGCCGGTGAACGCGACGAAGAAAAACTCCGAACTATCGCCAAAGAAAAACTTGAGCTTGTCGGCTTGAGAAACATTGAACACATGAAACCGTCGTCACTATCTGGTGGTATGAGGAAACGTGTTGGCTTAGCGCGCGCACTGGCAATGCATCCTCAGTATATGTTCTACGACGAACCTACAACAGGCCTCGACCCCGTTACGAGCGATCAGATAGACCGACTCATCCTTAGCCTTACAAAACACTTCTCTACGACGAATATCATCGTTACCCACGATCTCTTTACCGTAAATCGTATTGCTGAGAGGGTGGTATTCTTGGTTGAAGGCAAAGTGTACTTCGATGGCACGCCTAAGGAATTACTCGCCTCAGAAGATATGAAAATTCGACTCTTCATAGAACGCTTCGTGACTTAATTCTTGCAAATAAAAAAGGCGACCATAAGTCGCCTTTTCCAAAAGTAATAGTTGAGGCTCTTAGAAATTCAGTTTCAGCGTAGGAGTTATGATGAAGAAATCAGGCCATTCCCATTTCTTAGCATCACGACCGACAACGGCAGCGTACTTCACCTCAAGATTCAACCATGTGAATATTCTGATGAATCCGTCAGCCAATAGCTCGTTGCAGTACTGCACATAGACGCCGTAATCATATCCACCATCCGCTTGATGGTTGTACCCAACTTTAACGAGCGGATCGAACTGACTGAAGCTTCCAGCTTCAAGTAAATCAATATTCGTATGTGGACCGGTGCCAATAGTTTTGGGGCCTAATGTCACTGCATTCACTTTATGGGTGCCGCCACCAACCTGAACGAAAGCACCTCTCAGCCCAGAGCCGAATGAGTATGTGACCCAAGCATGTCCAGAGAGACCGAGATAGTAGAGGCTATCCTTCCCTGTGCCAACATAACTCGTACGATACCTGTTAGTAACATTCGTATCTTGAGCACGAAGGCTAAAGGTAGTGGTACTCGGAGGAAACGAATTGAATAACTCTCCGCCGATGGAAAGTTTGGCGCCATCTTTGTCCTTTAATACATCTAAGATCTGGGTGATCTCAGCTTGGAAGCCTTGTGTTCCTTCAAGCTTCCGTTCTTTTATGCGAAAACTTCCTGAGAGTGAGAATGGTTGGAGTCCTGCCTCACCAAGTGGAAAGTTCAGCCCGATCTTAACATTCGTCATCTCTTTATTGATGATACCGAGCACTTCGACATTACCCGGCATCCAGAAGGGATAGCCAATGTAGTCGTTGCCCAAGCTCATTCCAAATCCAAAGCCTGACTTGAAGGTAATATCACCACCGAAAATCGAGCCGTTAATACCAGCGTACTGAATCTTCTGCTGACTTTGCTCACTGGAGATCATGGTGTATTCGTAATTGGAGCGAGCATTGATCTTTGTATATAAATCTTCTCCGAGAATACGTTTAATCTGTGGAGTACCATAGACACCGATGGATTCAATGACAATTTTCAAAAGACTCATATCATTGCTGATATCTCCGTCCGTTCTTGTTGGCGGCTTCTGAGTAATGATTAACTCCGCATTCGAATTTGGTGAGATTGTCTTATTTGCTTTGCGAAGCGCAGAGATCACACGCGATCTGATGCTACGATCAGTTACAATCCATTGGATCAACTCACTTTGTCTGGCGGTATCGATTGACTCGATTGCCGCAAAGATACTCGTAAGTGCACGCTTTTCTTCTTGGGCATTCTTCAGCTCCTCACTCCAGTTTAGCTGTGGTGCATTTCCCAACGAAGTCTGCGGATTCTGGGGCGGTGTTCCGCTTCCTGGCTGAGCAAATGCTCGGACACCAGAGAAACTGATAAACGCGAAGAGCGCAAATACCTTTAGTAATCGTGACATAGACAACTCCTTTGATAATTGTTGTGTGAGCATTCGCATTCCTTAGAAGTATAAGCGTGGTGTGATGAGAAAGAACGAAGCGGGTTCATACGGTTTTGCATCTCGTATGATCGGTCCAGAGTAGCTCATCTCGATACGGAAACGATCCTCGATCAATTCAATCCAAGCTGAAGCTGTAAATAAGTGATCGTACCCAATTCCTAAACCGAACTTCGAACCTTGCTGGTTAACGTAATCGAATGCAAGATGTGGAACAATCGTGTTTGAAACTTTCACAAGGTCTTGAATTTTATCAGCCTGATCGACAGCAAATAACGGATGTTTGCCAGGACCGCTAAGAGTGTAATCATAGAGTACCTTGCCGTTGGCACCAGTACGCTTTGGTATCATGGACTGATAAATATTTGACAATCCAAATCCAGCGGATACTTGAACGAAATTATTCAGATCAAGTTGAACAATTGTAGGAATGTAGAGTTGAAGATTAAACTGTTGGCGATAAAAAGTTTGCCCTGGATCAATGAGTACGTAAGTGCCATCAATCGCCTGGAATCCTGTCTTCTCACCGTTATAGATGATACTGTTGTTGTACGCCTGTCCAGTCGGCATGAACGAGAACTTGAAAGCAAGCGGAAGGTTAAATCCGCTGAAGAAACTGATACCCGCAAAATAAGCATCAACCGATCCCCCGAACGTACCCGAAAGTTTGCGAGCAGGGAACGTCAAGAATTCGCTTGTCCCCATTGTGAACGGAGTAGGGAAAACAAACCCAAGTTTAAAGTTGCTCTCAGTACCAATTTGATTCTTAAGATTCACCCAGAAACGCCCTTGTCCACTCGACCAGAACGGTAGTCCAATTTCCTTGTTGCCAAGCTCAAGTTCGAAGCCTAAGTGACGCGAGGCGTTGACACGGAGGTCACTGATAGACACGTCAATAAGCTTATCAAAACGTGATGCATAGTACGTTTCTTTCAAACCATCCTGCGTAACTTGGTCATCGGGTAGAGCGGTTGTAGATTCGGGATCGAATGGTGATTTGATTGTAGAGTCTGATCCTGCCAAGTCTGCTGGTAAATCAAAGCCTTTATAGTACGTAGGTAGGCCATAATACCCACGCTGTTCGTCAATCACAACCTTCTTAGAATAGAATTGATCGAACATGCGACTAAAGATATACCGCATCTTCGTATCTTTCACAAGTTGTGAACCGTGAGGCACAATATCGCCAGGGAGTTCGACATTCTCGCCCTGCACCGCATTGACATTCTCCAGTAGCGATGGATTCCTATGCATCAAACGCACCACATTCCTACCTTGAAATGCCTTTGGAATCATCTGAGTATTCGTTGTCTCATCATCATCGCCAAGACCACCAATGACTGATTTCTTCTTCTTTTTAGAAACTTTCTCTTTGACGAATCCGCGAACAAGAATATGGAACGGCTCAACTTTATCCTGACCTGCTGGGGCAGCAAACAAATATGTTTCTGCAACATCAAATTCCTCACGCTTCAGGTTAAATGGTTCTTTTGCCAAAGCCTCACGAATCTGAGTCTGTAAATCATTGTCTGTTATTTTCCACTTGATGACATTGGTAAACGTGTATGAATCCCCTGATGGGTCAAGCTGCTCAAGCATTTTATAAGAGCGTTCGTTCAGCTTTTGGATTGCCCGAACTGAATCAGAGATTGGTTGTGCTGATACGATACCCGCTTGCATCGAAACAGTGAACAAACAACTGAAAAATGCAACTGCCCGAAGAAACATTTTCTTATCCTTCATAGTACTCATAAAAGTAATAACACCATACTAAAACACGAGAGAAATCGGATTCACGAAACCGCTCTTATCGCTTCTTAGGCATAATAATAACAGTTTTCACTTTTGACATACCCGTTTTGGGGTCTTTGAATGTAATTTTCACAGCGACACCATCCTTTTTGACATTCGCGGGTGGCTTTAACAATCTTAGTGTGTAGTCATATCCAGAGACTTTCGTTGCTTTGGAATCGAATACATTGTTTTCAGATTGTACATCCAAGTCTCCTGGAAGTTCGGATTGATAGTCGGCACCGGAAGACAACAATCCAACGGCGGCTTGGAATTTCAGTGTTGTATTACCGCCGATTTCCCAACGCGGAGGTAATTTGCCGACGATTAGAGGCGGAGGAAGAATTGTAAAATCTTCACTCTTCAGCTCCTTATAGTCTTTCGCAAATTGAGACCTAAAGAGAATCTTCACATTCAACTTCTTATTCTCGTCTTCTAAATACACAGGTGTATAGGAAGCTGTTGGCTCATTAGAAACCTTCACCTCTTTGCCATCAACTGAGATAACGATTTTATAGAAACCGTTCAGGTTTGTATATTTGCCGTTAACAACAAATGGGAATTTGGTGAAAGGTTGCGCCTTATCTTCGTCTTCGCTTTGTGGTACAAACATGCCTGAATCACCAGCCGCAGGTTTAAGTCCCTCAACTCGCACATTGAATTCTTTGGTGGCGATATCTTTCGGTCCACCACCGCGTTTAGCATCACCTTTGAATTTGACGGTGTAGGCTTGTCCGACTTCACCTTGTCCTGGGTTAAATACCCAGACCCAGTTCGTGTCAACCTTTTTGAATTCACCAGGTCCCTCAATCTTGGTAATTTCCGTCTTACTAGAAAGTGCACCTTCAATCTTTATAGGATTCGGCAATTCAAGTCCTGGGAAAGAAGTAAAGACTTCATCCTGCGGAAACATCGCGAGTTGATCAAACTTATTCTCTGCTCGCTTGACGTTCACGACAAAGTCGTTTTCGCCGATGTTCGAAGAGAAGTCCTGATACATATTACCGAGCAGTGAGTCTATAAACCCTTTGAGTGCAACATTCTCAGTAATACCCTTTTCAACGTCTTTCAACTCGCTAACCGTAAGTCGAACGGCTCCGATCTTAACCGTATCATCGGCTTTTGCATTTTGGGCAACACCGACAACCTGATTAGTTTTGGCTTTGAAGGCAAGTTTATATTCTCCCTCTCCGAAGCTCGGTTTAAATTTATACTTGAAGATGTAATCCTGGCCGATCTTCACACGTGGGAAGTTCACTGTGTCTGAAACCATGTCCACCGTCTGCATGATAGAGTTATTACGCAAGATAGTCAGAGCAAGGGAGTCAACGACGTCCTTTGTCGGATCGGAAATACGGACTTTTACGGAGAACTCACGCTCTGGCTCTTTTGGATCGCCGAGCGTCATCGCTTGATCAGACGTGCTCGAAAGCGAAGTCTGAGATCCACGCAATGCATTGATAATCGTTTCAGCGATCAGCTGAATACGTTTGGATTTCTGCTCAAGAGCAGCTTTTTCCTTTTTCAATTCCTCTTCGGCATCATCGCGCTCAACGATAATGATCAGCAACTCAAGTAGAACTGCAAGGTAGAGAATGAAATATACTTTTCCAGCGCCGCCGCCTTTAGACATAGTGTTCGCCCTTTAATCTATTGAAGATGTAGTCCGAAATAAGAGACTTGGATAGACACACAGAGCCTATCCCATTACCGTACCCATGAAGGCAAGAGCCTCCTTGGATTTAACACACAACTGTTTTCAACACTCAACACTGTTTGGTCAACACAACTTGACCAGAACTTATGCAATGAGCCGCTCGATCATCTTCGCGATGCAATCAACCTCAAAGTTTACAAAATCCCCAGTTTGCAATGTTGCGAACGTGGTCATTTCGTAGGTGTGGGGAATAATCGCAATATGAATGCTCGCCTGTTCGATCCGAGCCACTGTCAAGCTGACTCCATTTATGGTGATCGAACCTTGCGGTGAGATGTACTTCATGAATTGCAATGGTATATCGAACGAGTAGAGCCAACTGCCATCCAAACTCTCAACTCCCATTAATAGAGCTACTCCATCAATGTGCCCTTGGACTAAATGTCCACCAAGTCTGGTTTCGAGGGTAGCAGCTCTCTCAAGATTTACCTTATCCCCTATCTTCAATGAACGAATGGTTGTCCTTGCAAGCGTTTCCGAGACTGCAATGACCTCAAAAAACGACGGTTCTTTTTTAGCAACCGTGAGGCATACGCCATTAATTGCTACAGAATCATCAACTTTCAAGTCCGACAATACCTTGTTTGCACTAATTTGCATACACAAGCTTGTTCCATATTCTATAGATGCAATCAGTATGCCGAGTTCTTCGATTATTCCCGTAAACATGAGAGAAACACGCTTAAAAAATGAGAAGTTATCCACAATGTGCCTATTCGAGGCAACAAGTTGGTTTCGGGTAACACTATACCCTGCTATTTTGTAAAATTGAGTCCATAATCATTTCTGCCACTTCGAGTGCGGCAAGACCATCAACACCTGAGACGATCGGTTGAGTGTTACCCAAAATCGCATCACGGAATAACTCCAGCTCATACTTTAATGGATTGAACTCGCCGACAGATGGCTTTTCATAAACGATGTTGAGTTTCTTATCTGCTCGTTCAATTTCGCCAAGATTAAAGTGTAATCCTGAGACTGCATTTTCTGCATCGGCTCCGACCAAGTGAAATACTTCAGAACTTTTTGTTGCGAAGTCTACTGATAAGTACGCGTCTTTTTCAAATATGCGCAGCTTGCGCATTGGGTTCTGCGAAATTCTACTTGCGGTAACATTGGCGACTGCACCGCTTGCGAACTTGATTCGTGCATTTGCAATATCTATTTCATCTGAGACTACCGCAACTCCGCTCGCGTCAACACTTGTAACTGGGGATTTTGCCAATGAAAGGATTACATCGATATCATGAATCATTAGATCAAGTACAACTGCAACATCTGTACCGCGCGGTTTGAACTGTGCAAGGCGATGTGATTCAAAAAACATCGGATGCGAAATAAATTTTTCGATTGAGAGCAGTGCCGGGTTGAATCTCTCAATATGACCGACTTGAATTTTCAGGTTTTTCAATGCCGCAATCCGTATCAGCTCCGTAGCTTCCTCTATGGTTGTGGTAATCGGTTTTTCGATGAAGACATGTTTGCCCGCACTTAAAAGGTCAAGGGCAACTTGATAGTGATACACCGTCGGAGTGACGATTGAAACTGCGTCAACTTCTGCAATGGCTTCTTCGAGATTGGCGAAAGCTCTTACACTATTATCTGCCGCAACAGTTTCTGCGGTAGCTGTGTCGGCATCGAACACGCCGACAAGCACGACGCCTTCAACTTCCTTCCAGAGCTTGGTATGTATTTTCCCGAGATGACCTGTGCCAATGACGGCAATTCTTATTGGCATGTATCTACGGTGTGAGAAAAATAATATTGGTGAATGGTTTTGATTTCCTAGGATTATCCTTTTTACTTTACTCAAAGAGAGAAATATAGTGGAAAGAACGTTTTCAGCCAATCCAGAGTTCGAGATGTTAGCTTAGCAATCTGAATAACTCATGAAGAAAACAATTTTTGCACTTGCGATTTGCTCGCTCCTTTTATCTTGCAAGACTGAACCCTCTGCTCCGACGACTGACGGAAGTACGCTTGTTGTGCCAAAAGATACGATTTTTCTTTCCCGCGCTGATTCTTCTCAGGCACTTGACCTGAAACTAAGTTGTGGCTGCGGATTCTCTCTGCAAGTAACGAGCATGGTAGGTGATACGGATATGATTAGATACTCTTCCTCTATCCCCATGGATTCTGTAAACTCGACCCATCCTCTCAATTTCTGGTTTCAACCTTCACTCCCAATCACGTGGGTTAAACAATCTGTAACACTCAATTTCTTAGCACATAAACGTTCCTATTCCTATACGAATAAAGTTACTGTTCAGATTGTCCCTTAAAACGCTGAACCCAGGCTGATTGCAAACCGGAAAGCGAGACTCGGTTTGCCATCGTTAGGGTTATCCAATAGAAATGGGAAGTAAATTCCAATCTGAGGAATGCTCGCATATTCCTCGGTCACTCCTTGCAACTGCCATGGCAGCCAGCTGAGTATATTAAGTTTGAACCCGACTCCTGCATCTGCGAGCACGTTTAGATAATCTTTACCATCGGTATTCAGATGAGCGATACTTCCGTAGCCAACATCAAAAAATAACAATGGCTTCACTGACGCAGGAAGCCACCCCCAACTCGCAATCGGATTTGGTACGTTCAAATCGAAGCTCACTCCTCCCACGGCATCGGCAACGCCGAGTACTGATCTATATCCACGAGTACCAGCTCCGCCTTCCATCATAAAATGTGATTGATCAGAGAAATGAGAGTTGATACTAGTGATTCCCTTCCAGAATACACTTCTATCTTGCTCTGCAGGATTTGCTCCATTGACGTAGAGCAGCTTCTGCAGAGGAGGTGTCCCTGTATTAAGGGTGACGTTACCTCTGAGGAATAATGACCAACCGCTTCCGAATGGAATAAGTTGGCTTGCAAACATATTCCACGAAGTATATGAGTGGAAAATCTTGGAGTGTGCTGATGACTCCTCGTAGTAGGTCCCGACAGGAAACGGGTACGTTTTCACGGTATATTCTGAATCCCGATATGTCTGCCCAATCTCGAGACCAGCACGAAAATGCGTCAAGTGATTCTCGGACGTGAAAGAATAATGCCCTCCACCGCAAAAGTCAAGTCCTCTATCCCATCCTCCGCCATAAACAGGAAATTGCCTTACGGAATCTTGCAGAGTCACCCGAAGATACATTCCGATTGTTCTTTCTGGTCCCAGATTTAAATAAGTAGGACGAATACGGTGAAGAAATTCTAATCCACCGTATAACATGCCGTAACTATTTCGCAATTCGATACTCGTTGTCGTCAGATTCCCAAACAATTTCGTACTATATTCTCCTCTTATATCCTCGGAGAAATGGTCTAAAATATTTGGTTTATTATCGTGTACGAACTGCACAGGTTCGGTATGATAGACTAACTTTAAGTCGCCCGAAAAATTTCGAGCTAAACCAAAAAGGACGCCGTATCCCAAATTAAAGTGAGAGACTTGGTCATACCAAATAATTGGTCGCAACACATTATAACTGCCTTCAATCGGAGGCATTAATTGGTATTGTTTCAAGAACGCACCGGTACCTCTACCAGTTGTGCCACCAATGAACCCCAATAGAGGGTGGTAACCAATATTATTGCCACGATCCAAATCCATCATCCGACTTGAAGAATCAATTTCATACCACGATACTTCTTTCGGTGTGGAGATTGTCCCTTCATAACTTGTACGAACCCAATCCCACGAAGGGAAAAATAATCTCCCTGCTTCAGGTTTCTTATACCCCAAATTTTGGTTGACCGCTAACGGCACTGTTGCTATGCCGGTTGAGCCGTCGTTGTAGTGAAGAGTCAGATCAACTGGGAGCACACCCAAACTCTTATTCTTAAGCTCAACGGTAGTTTTATAGGTACCATCTGCTTGTTTATCTGAATTAAGTCCGCATGCAGCGTAATCAATTGTCCTTGTCGAGCCAAACCATTCGTCAAAATAATAATCTAAGTCCGCGCCAGAAACATCCTGCATCGCACGTTTGAAATCATTCAAGTTTGGATGATGAAAATGCCATCTTCTGAAATATTCTTTCATGCCTAACCAAAAAACAGAATCACCTAAAACATACTCAAGCTGTGCAAGTCCTGCGAGCGTCTTGAAGTACACCTGTCCTGCATTTGCATTCTCTCTGAACCAATCATGTGGGATTGTCAGTGGTTCTTCGTAGCCTGCCGAAGCGATGTCAAGATATGATTTGTAGTAATTTCTGCGACTGTCATAATCAGGGATAAACATCCTCGTAAGCCACGATGAGTCACGATATGGCGAAAGCTCATTATATCTGCCGTAGGTTGCATCCATTCCGGTCATCTCGATGAACTCAGTAAATCCTTCATCTAAGAACGCATAGCGTGTTTCATTATTGCCAATCATGCCGTAAAACCATTGATGACCGCCTTCGTGCATGATGAGTCCTAAGCCCGGACTCCCGTCCATGATAAGCTGAGGATATTCCATACCACCATCTCCGCCGTGGGTATTTGTAAAATTACGATATTGATACCAACCAACTTTTTTAGAATGATGATTGAGCATAGCGATTGTATTTGGCATTGCTTCAGCCCAATACTTTTCTTCACTTGGCTTATACAGACAATGGACAGTCACGGTATCACTCCATGTATCCCATTCGTGAATGTAATCGTGTGCAACCCAAGCAAAGTCATGAACATTAGATGCCTTGAATTGCCATTTCAACATGCCATCTTGTTGCATGTCTTTTGGATAGACCTTCCCTTTTTTTATACCCTTTGCAATTTGATCGTATCCCCAACCGACTGATTCAGGATATTGACATTGTCCGGTAGCGCCGACACAGAATTTAGCTGGCACATTCATCGTCACGTCGAAGTCTCCCCAGACACCATAAAATTCTCGCGAAACATATTCTTGATGATGCCAACCTTCTCTATCATATTCACAAATTTTTGGATACCATTGCGACATAGAGTACTTAATCCCGTCTGCATTCATCCACCCACCCCGTCTCGTCAGTGGAGGAATTTGCACGAAGAACACCATCGAAATTTCTGTGCTATCGTGAGGTTTTAGCGGATGACTCAAGATGACTTTCATAATCGTCCCTGAAATCTCGTACTGCAATTTCATCTGAGATTGCTCAATGCCATGAGTTGCTGATTCATCGGACACGCCAGAAATTCGCTGCTCACCCCAATCACTTCTTTTGTAATGATCAATCTTATCTCCAATCCCTCGATCATTTTGGACTTTCGAACGCTCATACATCATTGAGCCGGGTTGGAAAGCATTGTAGTAGAGATGAAACCAGACTTCATGCAAAGTATCAGGGGAATTGTTCGTATAAACTACTGCCAATTTTCCATCGAAGGAATGAATGGAATCGATCAGAGTACCGCTGATTGTATATGAAACATGCTGCTGCCAATAATCCAAGGGTTGCGCGGCTGCGTGTTTGATAAAAAGGAAAAAGAGAACAGCAAGTATTTTTTTCATGCAAATTCGTGTGAGCAAAAAGTTGGAGGTTACAACGCAAAACGCCTCGGCCTAAATCCCTCTGTATAAGTATATGGGGAGGGACTTACCAAGACTTCACTCTCCACAAGCTTTTGGAGAATGGCTGGAAGAAGGGCGCGCCCCGTCTCTTCATAATATCTTCCGAATCCGATCCATCGCTTTTTCGATATTCTCCATCGAATTGGCATAACTGAAACGGAGGTATCCTTCGCCGTATTTTCCGAACGATGTACCCGATAGACATGCAACGTTCGCTTCGTAAAGAATTTTATCTGCAAGTGTTCGAGAATCAAACCCTGTCCCTGTGATATTTGGGAAGACATAAAAAGCCCCAAGAGGCTTAAGGCATGTCACACCTGGCATTGTGTTAAGTGCATCAACAATGAGGTCACGACGTTTCTTGAATTCGGCGACTACACCATCAACCCAATCTTGCGGACCTGTGAGTGCTTCGATACCTGCAATCTGAACAAAACTTGTTGCACAACTCGGTACGTTCGTCTGGAGTTTGGAGCAAACTGCAGCAAACTCAGCAGGCATGATACCGAATCCGAGCCTCCAACCAGTCATCGCATAAGTCTTCGAAAAACCATCTAATATGATCGTTCGCTCACGCATCCCTGGAAGTGCGGAGATGGTATGATTGACAAATCCGTCATAAACCACGCGGCCATAAATTTCATCGGAGAGGACAATAATATTATGCTTGACTGCAATATCAGCAATGCCTTGCAGATCCTCTTGTGTCAGAATTCCGCCCGTTGGATTTTGTGGCGAATTGATGATAATCATCCTTGTTTTCGGACTGACCAATTTCCGTAAATCCTCAATATCGAATCTGAATCCCTTTTCTTCTTTCAAGACAAGTGGTATTGGTACGCCGCCAGCGAGTTCGATACAACTTTCGTAGATCGGAAAGCCAGGATTAGGATAAATAACTTCATCACCAGGATCGACTGCAGCAAAGATTGCGTAAAACATTACAGGCTTAGCACCAGGGCATACGACCACCTCGCTTGCATCAAAATTCATATTACGTCGCTTGCCTTCGACTTCGGCGATTACTTTTCTGAATTCGGGTAAACCAGGTGCAGGACCGTAATGTGTATATCCGTCATCGAGAGCTTTTTTTGCGGCAGCGATAATATTCGGAGCAGTATCAAAATCAGGCTCGCCGATTTCGAGATGGATAATATCTTTGCCTTGCGCTTCAAGCTCCCGTGCTTTTGCAAGGACGACAAATGAAGTTTCGGTACCTAAACGACTAATTCGGTTTGCTATATGCATTCGTTATTCTTTGAAATTTGCTCGTTATACTGCATCGCTAAGTGATGCGTAATTAAATCCGCTTACAACTAACATCGGAATCAACATGGGTATGCGATCTGAACCGTCACGTGGTGCAGTAACTACAGCTTTCGACATATCCGTGATATTCTTGAGCATGGTGATCGGCGACTCATTCCACCTGAAATTCATGACACCATGTTTGATCTCGCCATTTTCTACCCAGAATAATCCATCGCGTGTTAATCCTGTTTTCAGCAGTGTTTGATTATCAACATCTCTGATATACCAAAAGCTGGTGATAAGCAACCCTTCGGGCTTTGCAGTTGCCATAAAGTCCTCAGGCAATTGAGTCCCACCTTCCATGATAATATTCGCTGGTTCTGGCACAGGCTTCGCTCCAGTTTTTTGTGCCCAATATCTGCTACGCTGAAAATTTGCAATCTTCCCATCTTTCACCCAATCAATCTGTTCGGTTGGCAATCCTGATTCACCGTAGATACTACCAGAGACGAGCGGATGATTTGGATTGGAGTAAATCCAGACTTTATCATTGACAACTTTCTCGCCCAATGCTGTTCCACCATTCGGTCTGCTAAATGCACTTCGCCCTTCTTCAGCGTCACGAGCGTTGAGTGACCAAATAAATTGTTGAACTAGGTCTGCTGCAGCACTTGGCTCCAAAATAGTTTTATAGACACCCGGATCCATTTCTTTCGGGCTTTGCCAAGCTGCACATTTTTCCGCTGCACGGTTGATGGCACGTTCGGAATCCAACCGAGCGAATGCCTGAGCTGCTCGTTTATTCCATCCACTCGATGAGCCATCTTCGTTACGCATCGTTGTAGAAAAAGTCGTTCGAGTTTTTTGATCGCCAATAAATAGTCCTTTGGAATTTCGGAGAGCAAATCGTGTTACTTCTGTATCTAAAAATCCTGCGGCGATGTATTGTCTCGCTTTTGCTTCTTTGATTGCTTTATCTGCAATCTTCGCACGTTCACCTGCGGCATAAGAAGCATCGGCGGTAGAATCATCAAATTGAGCACTGCGCTTATATGAAGGTTTCTCGCTGAGTGGTGGCATCAACTCATCGTTATCTGGGGCAAGTGATGCAATTTCTTCTGCTCTTTTAACTGCACGAGAAAGTCCGTCGTCAGATAAATCATTTGTTGTGACAGTTCCAGATTTTTTTCCGTTTGCACAGGTGATATGGACTACCGTGTTCACCGATGAACCACTTGTCGTTACCATATTCGCTGCAAAGCGAAGGTTCGCTGAGTGACCTGATGAGAGACTTACCTCGCACCATTCAGATTTTGAAAATCCAATAATTTTCTTGCTCAACGACTCCAGCTGAGAAATTTCTAAGATGTCTTTATTGATTGCCATAAATGTTATGAGTTATTCGAGCAAGTAATTATCCTTCGTAGTCTAACATTCCACCTTTTGAATTCGCGGATTGTGATTTGGTATTGATGACTTGAATCCCGGAGAATCTTGCTGGCGGACATCCATGACTCAAGGGGTTTGATTGCATCGGTTCACCTTTTCCATCATTCATCGCACCACCGAGCATGTATTCCGTCTGATCACACAAACCATCCATGCTCTTCCAGAATTTCTGCGTAGTCGCTTGATATGCCACATCGCGGAGCATTCCGCCGAGCTTCCCATTCTTCACTGCGTATGCGACTTGTCCAGTGAATTGGAAATTATATCTTTGCTGATCTATCGAATAACTCGAATTGCCTTTGATCAAAATTCCGTTGCCGGTATCTTTGATCAAATCATCGAGTGACATCTTTTTTGGATTCGGTTGAAGGCTTACGTTCGGCATTCGTTGGAACGGTACATTCCACCATCCTTGTGCATAGGATTGTCCGTGTGACTTATCCTCTTTCACCATTCGTGCCTGCTCACGAGTAGTTTGAATTCCGACAAGCTCGCCCTTTTTGATAAGATCGTAACTTTCGCAAGCAACGCCATCGTCATCATACCCACACGTCGCAAGTCCACCATCTTGAGTTCGATCTGCAACTACATTCAATAAATCACTGCCGTAGGTAAAGTCTTTCACATCTTTCTTTCGCAAAAATGATGTGCCAGCAAAATTCGCTTCATAACCATAAATTCGATCAAGCTCTGTAGGATGCCCGATGCTCTCATGTATGGTAAGCCAAAGATGAGTAGGATGCAGAATCAAATCGTACTTCCCAGACTTCACGCTTTCAGCAGTTAACTTTTCCGAAGCTTCCGCTACGGCGACGGCAATTTCATCGTGATATGGATAGTTCTCAACATACTCCATACCTCTACCTTGGGGTAATACAAAAAGCGAGCGACTTGCGAACTCACCCTTCTTCGGATCACTCATCGTTATATGAGTTGAAGGATCAATTCGCGTGATTTCTTGCCAAATTTTTGATCCTTCAGAAGATGCAAAATATTTTTCTTCACGACCTGCAGTCAAACTTGAATGAATAAACATTTTCTTGCCAGCGGGTTTTGCTCCTAAGGCAAGTGCATGAAGTGTCAGTAGAAATTCCGCACGCTGCTTGAATGACACTTCAAAGGGATTCGATTTGATAGGCGTCTTCCACTCAGCAATGACTTTGTCAACAGGTACAAGATCGAGCGGTTCAGGTCGCAACTTTGCATTTGCAGCAGCCATCGCGATGGCTTCGTCAACAGCACGCTTCCCGCCTTCTTCATTTACATTACGAGTTGCGGTGAATCCCCATGAGCCATCTTTGATTACTCGAATGCCGATACCGTAAGATTCGTTGTCAGAAATTCCAGTAACGGTATTGTCCCGAGCACTTACACTTTGCGATAAGTAGCGACTCATCCGAATATCACAGTACGAAGCGCCAAGTGACCTTGCATAATTGATCAATTGGTCTGCAAGTTGTTGCTCACCTAATGAAGGTTTGCTCAACTCTGTTGGCAAAGCATTCATCGGATTCCACTGAGCTTTCGCAGCTCGTGCAAACTGAGAATCAAGCCCAGTAAGTGCTAATGCACCAGTAGCTAACGCACCTTTAAGAAATATTCTTCGATCCATCTGTATTCCCTCTTTGGTTACCCAAGTAAAAAAGCCTCAATTAAACGCCTCAAATCGCTCGGACGTTCGGGGATTTGGAGGGGACACGAAGAAATTCCTCAAGGTTTCAGACCTCTATCTTCACTGTGAAATCCCTGCCGCACTTCGAGCATTTGTAAACTACGGTAATCCAATTAATGGATTCATCGTAGGCAAGTTCGTAAATTTCTCCGCCACATTCTGGATGGATGCACCGAGTGATCTCGACATCGTAATTCCTAAAATCTTGTGACTCTGGCATAAGCGTCTTATCTTTTTTTCTTCATAATGGCTTGTCGCAATAATGCAATGCTAAGAATTGCGATTGCAATCACAACGATATAAAGCACAAGTCCAGTAACATGATCCAATCCAAGTAAACCAGAATCTGGCGGAGTTAATAATTTGAGTGATGAGTCCTGAGCGAAGGACTCGGTAGTAAGAAAAAGAAATGCCAAGAGTACCATCCGAAATTCATTTCGCATCAGTATTTCCTTTCTGAACTGAGTGCTGTTGGTTTAACGGACTACTTGACTGCTCCTCGCTGACGGCAATATATGCCCAAGTCGTCATGACACAAATGTACACGATCGCAGCAACGCCGATATATGTGAATATTGGCGACTTCTCGCCACGATGTGCCTTGCGATCGAGGAATGGGACGAATGTCCAAAAAATAAAAAGTAATCCAAAAACAATTATCGCTAACCACTCAGGCACTACTTTTAACGTCTGATACAAAAACATAAAATACCATTCAGGATGAATCCCAACGGCTGGTTCAACTGGATTTGCAAGATTGTAGGCTTTCCCCAACTCCCAGGGATAAAGAACGGCAACGCCGATGAGTAAACCAAAACCCACAAGCCAAACCATGATCTCC
The DNA here is from genome assembly GCA_037143335.1 of bacterium. Classification (GTDB taxonomy): domain Bacteria; phylum Bacteroidota; class Ignavibacteria; order Palsa-1295; family Palsa-1295; genus PALSA-1296. Next base: position 164,180 of record JBAWZA010000003.1, read on the forward strand.
TTTAATAGGTAATCCGGGAAATATTTGGTCTGACCAGTTACGACTGTCCCCGGTGCTACACCACTTCCCAAGAGCATGATGAGTCCGATATGAACGACAACAAGCAGTATCGAAATCGCTGGTAATACTCCGACATGCAAGGCAAACATCCGAAGTAGTGTCGTACCATTTACATCCTTAGCTCCAGTCATCATCGAACTGATGATGTCACCGATCAGTGGTAATGCTCGTGGAGTCTGCGTCCCAATCTTGGTTGCGAAGTAAGCGGTCTGATCCCACGGAAGCAAATAACCTGTAAATCCGAAACCAAGCATGAGGATAAATAATATGATTCCTGTCAGCCACATGATATATCGCGGAGTCCGGTAGCTCTTCATCAAAAAGGCACTAAACATGTGAATGAAGACCACTGCCATCAACGCATTTGCACTCCAAGCATGAAGTGATCGGATCAGCCAACCGAACGGCACTTGCGTCATGATCCGCTCAATACTCTGGTGAGCTGTCTGCGCTGTTGGTTCATAGTAGAACAAGAGCATGATACCAGTCACAACTTGGATGACGAAGAACATCAACGCAAGACCACCGAAGTAATACCAGATCGAGGCACGATGATGTGGGACAACTTTATTCTTGACGGCTTCGGCAGTATGCTGAAGGTGGAGCGACTCGAGTAAATATGATTTCCAATCATGAATCATGATGTTGCTCGCTTTGGAGTAGTAGAAATCTGCAACTCGGTTCCTTTATCAATTACGGTAAGTTCGGTAAGTGGCGACTTTGGTCTGGTGCCTGGCACATTGATGCCATTACTATCATACCGACCTTGGTGACACTTGCAATAAAAATCCTGAGAAGACGGTCGAAAAGTCACAGTACAACCGAGATGAGTACACGTTGCAGTGAATGCTCTAATCTGATCATCCTTCTCCCTGACGACAAGTATTGGGTCATCATTGATCTCGATGAGTTTGAAGGGCTTATCGGGTGTGAGGTCACTGAAGTTCACCGTTGCTGAACCGATACCCGAATCACTTTTGCGGACATATCCTAAGAATCGCGCCATGACATAGGCGACGGGTGCAATGACAAGACTCACCGCGCCAGTCACCATTCCCTTGATTATCTTCCGTCGTTTGGTTGATGAGCCTATTGCCACAATGTAGTTATTGTCGAATGCTAATTCAAATCAACCCACACGCTCTTGGTTTCGGTGTAGAGATCAATAGCTGACTTACCGAGTTCTCTGCCAAAACCGGAGTCTTTGTAACCACCGAAAGGCAAGGCATTATCGGTGGTCGAAATGGTATTGATCCAGATCGTACCTGCTTTGATTGACCGAGCAAGCTTATGAGCTTTCTTAATATCACGAGTCCAAATCGAAGCGGCAAGTCCGAACTGAGAATTATTCGCCTCGCGAATCGCCTCCTCGGTATCTTTGAATCTGATGATACTTGCAACCGGTCCGAAAATTTCTTCCTGAGCTACGCGCATGGAATTCGTTACGCCTTCGAGCACTGTCGGCTTCATGAAATATCCCTTTGTTCCGATGCGCTCCCCACCCGTCGTAACGATCGCTCCTTCTTTTTTTCCGATCTCGACGTAATTCAGTACGCTATTGAGATGTTCTTCCGAGATCATCGCACCGAGTCTTGTCTTCGGATGCAACGGATCACCCGCCACCATCTTTTGCGCACGCGAAGTGAGTACGCTCATGAATTGCTCGTAGCCGCTTTCTTCGACAAAAATTCTTGAACCAGCGGTACACATTTCACCTTGATTAAAAAATATTCCGCCGAGTGCATACTTCGCGGCAGTCTCAAGATCGCTATCAGCGAAGATGATATTTGGCGACTTTCCACCAAGTTCGAGCGATACGCGCTTCAAGGTTTTCGCGGCTTCCCGCATGATCGCCTTGCCAGTCTCGACACTTCCAGTGAATGCAATTTTATCTACATCAGGATGCTCGACAAGTGCCGCACCTGTTGCGCCACCACCTGTTACGATATTAAACACACCTGGCGGAATGCCTGCTTCAAGTGTGAGTTCAGCAAAACGTAATGCAGTGAGCGGAGTTTGTTCGGCAGGTTTGAGCACGATGGTATTCCCACATGCAAGTGCTGGCGCAACCTTCCACGAAAGCATCTGTAGCGGAAAATTCCAGGGGATGATCTGCCCGCATACACCAATCGGTTCGCGAAGTGTATAAGCAAAGGCATCGCCACCTTTTGATACGGGAATCGTTTCTCCTGTGATCTTCGTCACCCATCCAGCATAGTACTCGAAGCACTCCGCCGCTTGCGGAATATCAAATTTCGAAGACTCGAAAATCGGCTTGCCAGTGTCAAGAGTTTCAAGTTCAGATAATTCTTCGGCGTTAGCTCGAATAAGATCAGCAAGTTTCTGAAGACAGCGAGTGCGCTCGACGGAGTTCATTTTTCTCCAAGGACTTCCTTCCTGGAATGCAGCGCGTGCTGCACGAACAGCTAAATCAACATCATGCGCACCACCGTCCGCGATCTCAGCAAGTACCTCGTTTGTCGCAGGGTAGTGGGTGTTGAATGTTTTACCGGAAGCACTATCAATAAACTCCCCGTTAATAAATAATTTTCCAGCTTTTGGTTTTGCTTTCTGAGGTTTTAACTCGATGAGAATATCTGTAGAAATGTCTGTCATTGTCGTGTAATTATTTTTTCTGATCGTCACCACTGGCTTCGATCTTTGTTTTAAGATTTGTGAAGTACGATACTCGCTCCTTGAAATAATTCAGATCCTGAGCATCTGAGAATTTAAGTGCGGTCTCGGCATCTGCGATTGCCGGAGCAAAATCTTTTTTCATCGCATAGACTAACGCACGCGTATCGTAATAACTTGCATTCTTTGGCATCTGCGTGATTGCCTCGTTGACAATACGAAGTGCTTCGTCATACTTGATGCTAAAATTTGCAAGGTCCCACGCGTAATTATTCAGATAATCAGGGTCGCGATAATTCGTAAACGAAAAAAGTTTTTCATAGTACACGCCGATACTATCAATTTTTTTTCGATTCTGATAATGTTCAAGAATATCTTTTATCCCTGCAACGATCAATGCACTATCGTGGCTTTTATCTAATGAAAATATCCACTGCTTCAAAATGTTCACATTCCCTTCTTGCTTAAACCGAATGTAAGCATACTGTGCGGCGGCATTCTTCATCATCTCTGGCGTTTGCCCGAAGCTTGAATCGGTTGCGAGCAATTTGTAGTGGTAAGTGATACTGTCATAATCCATCCGCTCCATCAAACGATCGAGGTAACGTTTGTGCTTCTCAAGGTTTGTCTGGTCGCTCCAAAAGTCGGCGGACAGAGCGTGAATAGTATTCCTTCCACTCAAAAAATCTTTTAGCATCGCGATAAATTTCTGGGGCGAGTACAGCTGTAAAAGTGGAATTCGCTCAATCTCAAATCCTTCCCATGCAAGCAAGATTGCCGTTGGGCGCGATTCGATGTTAAATCTCTTTTCTAACAAATCGAGCCTCTTGCCAAGATGCCCAAGGCTATCAAATCCTACGCTCGGAGAAGGGTCAACGGAAAAATCGTGTAATGCTAACTCGAAATTTTTCGAAAGATAAATCATCACATCCGGATCTCGAAGCAAGCTGTCGCGAACTCCGAAATTTGTCGGGTCTGCAAAATCTACATCGAAGGCAAGTATCGGACGACGACTTTTCTGCGAACGCGTGATAACTTCATCAAGAAATGCACGAATCGGAAATTGCCACTCTTGCCGAGCAACGAGTGCCTGAATGGTATCTACCTTTTCCTGATCTACTTTTTTAACACGACTTATTTTTTTCTTCTGTTGAGCGAAGCTCAGCACAGAAACTAAGCTGAGAATCCCAACGAGTGAACAGATAGAAATTTTCCTAACCAACTTACTCACTTCTCTCCTTAATTCGTTTGATAATCTCTTCGCTGAAGCCAGCTTTCCGTAAGTTCTCGTCATCTTGAATACTATTATACACTAAATGGAGCATCGTCTGAGACATACCCATCATCGAGAACCCGCCATCGTGGAAAAGGTTTTGCATCGTAACTTTTTTGCTGAGATCAGAAAGTAACGTCACGCAATAATCTCCGCACTCCTCGGCAGATGCATTCCCGAGTGGCGCAAGCAAATCAGCGAAGTAATACATCTTATCAAAATCTTCGATACCACTTCCTGCTCGTGTCCATGTAGGAGATTGCGAAACGGTATTACAGCGAATTTTCTTTGCACCTAATCTACTCCCGAAATTTCTGGCAATCGATTCGAGAATCGTCTTTGCCTCTGCCATATCGGTGTATGTCGTGAAGGGACGCTGCGCCGCCATGTGCGTGAGGGCAAGGATGCTTGAATAATCATTCATCACATCGTTAGCGAGCGCGGAGTTTATCAGACGATGGAGCGAAAGACCCGAGACATCAAGCGTCTTCATATACCAATCGTAGTTCAGATTCTCATACGGAATGCCCTTGCGAATGTTCGCAGACATGCCGACGGAGTGAACAAAGAAATCAATCTTGCCGAATTTCTCCTTAACGGTCTTGAAACACGCATCGATCTCTTGCATGTTCGTTGCATCGCACGGAATCAGAGGAGCGTTACCGCATATCGCGGCAAGTTCTTGAGGTTTGCCAATTCGGAGAGCCAATGCGACATTACTAATCGCAAGTTCAGCGCCTTCGCGATACGCTGCGGTGGCAATGTGCCAGCCAATGCTTGATTCATCTAGAGGGCCAAAGATAATCCCCTTCTTCCCCTTGAGTAGTCCGTATGATTTTTCAGCCATAAAAATGGATTTTTGTGAGAGTTCCTAAACACGAATGCAAGGTTAAATGTCTCAGGAGCTGTCTCGCTCAATTGAAGACTATAGTACAGAGTTTTCGCCTTGGAATCTGACCTTTGTCGGAGTAGTATAGATCGAATTCAGTAATGCTGTTGGACTTAGCGAAGTTTTCTAATTCTTTTACTTTAAAGGTTAGTGGCGTTCGATTGCCAATAGCTGTTTTGCGGATCGCAACGGTTTGATGCTCTGCGATTACATAGAGCGTTGAGTTGCAATCTTCACATGGCGTATCACTCCAATAATGTATGCTGATAGAATCCGATTCCGAGATGGTGGAATCAACGAGATGAATCGTCATCCTCCCGCCAGTCTTCGTCAGTTTTTCTGTATTTTCATCAAACGAACCTATCTTCTTGAGATTGTAAAATATCTGCCACGAGTCAATGTTATAGGCAACAGACACAGTGACTGAGCTAACAATCATCAAAATTACGATAAATAACTTACCACTAAAGAATCTCTTTACTTGAGTCATGTCATGTCCGAAAATTACAATGTCACTCCTGTACTCCAAACTCATAAAACACCAACCCTGTCAGCAGTTTGGGATAGAAGTAGGTTGATTTCTGTGGCATGAACTCACTTTGTGCTGTGACAGCGATCACTTCTTCTGCGGTCGCTTGTTGAAGATAAAATATCGCGTTATACTCTGCTCGTGAGATCATATCATCAGTCTCGGAGAATGTGTGTGGATAGTAGAGATTTGTTTTTGCATCAATCTCAGCCTGAGTGAGACCAGCTATTGATTTTAGTATTTCTTCATGTAACCGATAGACTGGAAGCTTGTGCAGAGCGCTTAAAGATTCCCTCGAGTCACGCACCAGCACAAAATTTGGCTCCTCAGGAAATTGAATGAGAGTGATTGCGTCCGTTGAATTCTCCATAGCAGCAATTCCTGTCTCACGATTTGGAAACATCTCGACAGTAAATTTCTTTTGCAACTCTGCAAGAAACTTGAACTGATTGAATTTATTGAGAGAATGAAGGATTCGATGAGTCGGAAGTATGACTGTACCCTCAGCTTGAAGATTCGAAATAAAAATCATAATAAACTGCGCCGCTTCATTCTCAGGATGTTCTTGCGCGTAGGCTACAGCCGTTTCGTACCGATGATGCCCATCGGCAATAATAATTTTTTGCGATGCAATAATGGCTTCAATGCGTTTAATGATTATCTCGTCATCAAGCTTCCACATTGTATGACGCACACCAGAAGCAGTGCTCATCGTTTCATCTATATCAACGAGTGGAGCTTGTGCCACTACGCTATCGATCACGTGATCGAAGACTTCTGATTCATCCGAGATCAATCCGAAAATTGGACTGAATTGAGTTTGAGTCAGTGAAAGCAATTTAGTTCTATCCTTCTTCGGTCCGCTCAAGGTCTGTTCATGTGGTAGTACGTTGCCTTCTGAATAATTCGAGAGTCGTAGCTTGCCGAGAACGCCTCTTCGCGTCACCTGCTCGCCTTCAGGAGTATGGAATGTCTGGTAGTACACATAGAATGCTGCGGACGCGTCAGGAATGATGACATTCGCCTCATGCCAATCAGCAAAAATAGTCTTCGCACTTTCATAAGGATCTGCATCATGGTTGAGTTCGAGTCTAATTACATTGAACGGACTCGCATCGTACAATTCCTTTTGACGCTCAGTGGAGATTACGTCGTATGGCGGTGCTACCACGTCCTTGATCTTTACGAGATCAGAATTATATCTGGTGCCAATAAAAGGTAAAAAGGAATTCATACTAAATCTAACAAATAAAATCAAACACCGTATCCCATATCACGAAGCGCTGTCTTATCATTCCGCCAATCTGTTTTTGCCTTCACGTGAAGTTCGAGAAAGATCGGATGCTCGACGAATCGCTCAATTGATTCGCGCGACCTCGCACCGAGATGTTTCAGTGTTTGTCCTGCCTTGCCGATGAGGATTGCTTTCTGAGAATCGCGTTCGACAAAAATATCAGCATTGATGTACCACTTCCCTGCTTCTCGCTCTGCGTACTCATTTATTATCACTTCGGTTGAGTATGGAATCTCTTCCCTGAACTCATGAAATATTGCTTCGCGAATTAGTTCGCTTGCAAAAAATCGTTCGTTCTGATCGGAGAGTTGTTCCGTATCATAAAATGCTACACTGCCAGGAAGATACTTATGCAAGACCTCCACCAACTGATTCACATTATGCTTCTTCTTAGATGAAATAGGGATAATATCAGAGAACAGATTCATCGCGCCATATTTTGCCAAGATCGGAAGCAAATTATTTCTCTCTTTTATGAGATCAATTTTCGAAAGCGCAAGTATCATTGGCTTCTGCCCTGCCAAATCTCTATATCTATCCCACTCCTTCGGCAAAGCTCGTTCAGGCTCGAACGTTGCCTCTGCCATCACAAGAATAACGTCAGCATCATCAAATGAACGCTTCACTTCCGACAGCAAGGCTTGGTGATGAAGTGTTGTCGGACGGGGCATGATGCCGGGCGTATCTAAGAATATGATCTGTTCATTAACCGAAGAAAATATTCCGAGCACACGCTTGCGAGTTGTCTGCGGCTTAGCAGAGATAATCGAGAGTTTGGTGCCGAGGAGCGTATTGAGGAGTGTGGATTTCCCTGCATTCGGAATTCCAACAATTGCGCAATAACCTGATTTAAAATTTTGTGTCATCAATAAAGATAAAAACTCCTGTGTGTTTTCAACCGCGAAATTCCGTCAAATCTGTGTACTCCATATGCTATATCATGGCTCTGCCAACAACTCAAGCACCCGGCTATCACAACTCTTCATCGCTGATTCGGGCGATTTTTTTTTGTACAATGCTTGTGCAGTTTCATCTTCTAAAATAGCTTCGATCTCCAACCATTTCGGATGCACGGGCGTCATGCGTGCATGGTCAAGCTGGGTGATCACAACACTGCCCTGATTACGATTTAAATAAAAACTATCTCTTTGCAAATTCTTGTCTGCCGGAAATATATTGAATGCTTTCGCAAGTCGCAATTCATTATCAGGTCTGGTAATAAAGGTAAGAAATTGCTCTGCTTGCCTGCGCATTTTTGATTTGGCATTGATTGCAAGATATTCTCCGCCAGCGAATGAAACACCAGCGTGTCCATTATTTCCTGGAAACGGAATGCAGTACCAATGGAAATCAGCCTTTGCAAGTGGAGTGAATAACCAAGAGCCGCTGTAGAGTATTCCAAGTTTCCCACGCTTAAACAGATCATCAAGATTTTTCTGCGATTCAAGAACACCGGCATTGAGTTGATTCACGTAAAAAGTCAAGGCTTCAATATTTTCTCGCGAAGAAAAAGTTGGCTTGCCACTTTGGTCAAAAAGATTTCCGCCATTCGACCATATCTGTGGCAATATCTTCTTATAAAGTCGGTGCATGTCCGAGCCGTTGACCCCGATACCTTTGCCAATTCCTTTTCGTTGGATTCCTAACCCATAATTGTATAATCCATCCCAGGTTGCAAGAGGATCTTCTCGAAATTCCCCTTTTAGGAAAATTGAATCGGTAGCACCGTTAAGTAAATCGCTATTGATAAAAATCACTCGCGTATCAACAAACCACGGAACAGCGAAATATCTTCCGTTCCATTTCCCAGGTTCATTCGCATATTCAGGTGCATTTGCAAAACGCGGCTTGATGGAATCTAATGAGGTAATATCTTCGAGGACATTGCTTGAAGAGAATTGTGCAACCCAATCACTACCGAGTTCTAAGACATCGGGCGCCGTCCCTGCATTAAAATTTACCATGAGTTTGGTCTTGCCATCAGCCCATGATAAGTCCATTACTTCAACATCAATGTCGGGATGTAAAAGTTTGAAGTCGTGTATAACCGAATCAAGCACTGCGCGTTGTCCTGGCTCAGTCCAGAAATGGGAGAATCGGAGTGTAATATTTTTTTTTGTCGAGCAGGAAGAAACAGAGAGTAGGATTAAGAATAGTGCAAAGAATTTCAAGCTTCGCTTAAGCAAAAAAATATTCTTAATTCGTAATTCGCAATTCGTAATTACCTCAAGCTCCCGCTCCATGGCAATTTTTATACTTCTTACCTGAGCCGCACGGGCATGGGTCATTCCGCCCTACTTTGGGTCCTACTTTGATAGGCACTTTCGGAGCATTCTGTTGTGGGGGTGGCATGCCTTCACCCTCGTACCCGCCTGGCGATGCCATTGCTGTTGAGTGGTACTCCTGTTTTGTGGCAACCATTCTCCGTGGGTTTGGCTGATGATTTGGCATCATCTTTCTTCCACCTTGGAGCGGAGCTTGCTGTTCGACTTGAGGGTAGAGCTTGAGAACCATATCTAAAATGCCATCCCTGATAAGAGTGAGCATTTGCATGAACATTTTATATCCTTCTTGCTTGTACTCGATGAGCGGATCCTTCTGCCCATAAGAACGGAGATGGATTCCTTCTTTGAGGTCATCCATTTCGCGGAGATGCTCTCTCCACTTATCATCAATAACTTGGAGTGTTGCAAACCGTTCAAGCTGAGCCATCATTTCGCTACCAACTTGTTGCTCCTTGCGAAGATAAAATGCTCTGCATTCTTCAATGACCTTCGCTGTCATTCCTTCAACTCCAAGCTCAGTCCACTCTACTCGATTCAGTGGGACATCCGTCATATACAGGCGCAGAATTTCTGCGTGTAACTCATCGTACTCCCCACGTTCATAATACGTCGCGACTGTCTCGGTCACGGACTCATCAAGCATTTCTAAGATTTCATCTTTCAATCTTTCTCCATAGAGCGCATGACGACGACGATCATAGACAACCTCGCGTTGCGAGTTCATCACGTTGTCATACTCAAGCAAACGCTTACGAGTAGCGAAGTTATTTTCTTCAACTTTTTTCTGTGCGCGTTCGACTGACTTCGTAATCATCGAATGCTGAATTACTTCGCCTTCCTTCAATCCTAAGCGTGTCATCACGCCAGCGATTCTCTCCGAGCCGAAGAGACGCATCAAGTCATCTTCGAGCGAGAGGAAAAATTGCGAGGACCCCGGATCACCTTGACGACCAGAGCGACCTCGAAGCTGACGATCAATACGTCGTGACTCATGTCGCTCAGTGCCGACGATATGTAATCCGCCAACATCCGCGACACCTGCGCCAAGTTTAATATCTGTTCCGCGACCCGCCATATTCGTGGCAATAGTCACTGCGCTACGCAAGCCCGCGTTCTGCACGATCTCTGCTTCGCGTGCATGTTGCTTCGCGTTCAAGACATTATGCGGAATATTCAAACGCTTGAGCATTCTCGAAATTGTCTCGGAGACTTCAACGCTTGTCGTACCGACGAGTGTTGGCTGTCCCTTTTCGCGAGCGCGTTGTATTTCTTCAATTACTGCGTTATATTTCTCTCGACGTGTGCGATAAACGTTGTCTTCGCTATCAACTCTGTTGATCGAGCGATTTGTCGGGATGACAACAACATCGAGTTTGTAAATTTCGAAGAATTCACCTGCCTCGGTTTCGGCAGTACCTGTCATTCCACCTAATTTTTTGTAGAGGCGGAAATAATTCTGCAACGTAATCGTGGCAAGTGTCTGAGTATCGCGTTCAACCGTTACACTCTCCTTCGCTTCGATCGCTTGATGCAATCCTTCGGAATATCTTCTGCCAGCAAGTACACGCCCCGTGAACTCATCAACAATCATAACCTTGCCATCTTGCACTACGTACTCAACATCTTTTTCGTAGAGCGAGTATGCTCGCAATAATTGTGAGATCGTATGCAAACGGTCAGAACGATCAGCATATAATACGGTAAGCTCATCTTTCTTTTTTTGCTTCTCTTCGGGCGAGATGTTATCATTATCCATCTGCGAAAGTTCGGTCGCAATGTCGGGGAGAATAAAGAGATCGCGATCAGTCCCACCACCAGCAAGGATGTCTCTGCCCTTATCGGTTAAATCTATTTGATGATTTTTTTCTTCCGTTACGAAGAAGAGTTCGTCATCAATGAGGTGCATATTCCTATTTGAGTCACGCATGTACTCAAGCTCGGTTGTTTGCATGAGTCTGAGCATCTCACCATCCGAGAGCATTTTCATCAAGCGTTTATTCTTCGCCATGCCGTGATGTGCGCGCACAAGGAGTACGCCTGCTTCTTTGCGCTTTTCTGCATCGCCTGTCTTGAGGAGTTCTTCAGCCTCGCTCATCATCTTTGCAACAAGATTTTTCTGGGCATTCACCAGTTTCTCAACGTTTGGTTTGAGTTCATTGAACTTATGATCACCGCTATCAACCGGACCGGAAATAATGAGCGGAGTACGTGCTTCATCAATAAGTACGGAGTCAACCTCGTCAACAATTGCAAAATTGTGTGGTCGTTGAACCATGTCTTCGACGCGGGTCACCATGTTGTCGCGCAAATAATCGAAACCGAATTCGTTATTTGTACCGTAGGTAATATCAGCATCGTATTCTTTCTTCCTATCCCACGGCTGCATCGGTTGCAAGATCACGCCGATGGAAAGACCCAAGAACTTGAATATCTGTCCCATCCACTCGGAATCACGTTGAGCAAGGTAGTCATTAACGGTAACAAGGTGGACACCTTTGCCGGGTAGGGCATTCAAATAAATAGGTAAAGTTGCTACGAGAGTCTTACCTTCACCCGTTGCCATCTCAGCAATCTTGCCTTGATGAAGGACTATACCGCCGATAAGCTGAACGTCATAAGGGATCATTTCCCACTTCACTTTCTGCCCAGCGGCTAACCACTCTTTTCCGACATGTCGCCTACAAGCATCTTTGACAACAGCGAATGCTTCAGGAAGAAGATCATCAAGCATGTGCTTTGTTTCTTGTAACAACTCAGCTTGAAGCACATCGAGCTTATTGAAAATTGCCATACGCTCTTCGTGAGGAAGATCTTGTTTTAAGTCCTCGCGAAGTTGAACCATCTCCTCCTCGATTGCTCCGGTTGCTTCTTTGATCCGAGCACGAAATTCGAGAGTCTTTGCCTGCAACTCCGCATCACTGAGTGATGCAAGTTTTGCATATTCTTCGTTGATTTGGTCAACGATAGGAAGGAGGTCCTTTACATCTTTCTCATTTTTTGACCCGAAAATCTTTTGTATGAATTTTAGCATTCGTATCTATTCCGTCACGTTAAATGACGATAACTCTTTGTAATATAATAATTAAGCCTCAACGAAGTGTACTTCGCGGCCATAGACTTCTTCAAACAGCATTTTCTTCCGCTCCGCTCCCCATATCTCAAGTTCGAGGTCGCGAGGAGCATTATGCTTGCGTTTTAACTTAAATTCCACGGAATTCCGTGAAAGAGTCGTTTTTACGCTTCGAACAATACCGATGTTTCCGCGGTCAAAGCCTTCAGCAATCCGAAGGATCGAGGCTAGCTTGCGAACCAGATCCCGATGTTCATCTGTATGAAGTGCAGCGAACCCCTCATGCTTGAGCTTTGGATGTGATTTGCGGTGATAACGCGCGATGTTTGCAATGATAAGAACCTCTTCATTCGTAAACCCAAGGAGATCGGCATGAGAAATAATATAATATGAATGCAAGTGATGCTCTGTATGCGATATATGATAGCCGATATCATGGAGTATTGCCGCATAGTGAAGATACTTTCTTTCTTCATCACCGAGACAATGGAGCTTTTTTGTCTGATCGAAAATAGATAACGCAAGATCAGAAATATGATCGCAATGTACTTGTTCGTAGTTGCACATTTCGGCTAAATGCCTGACGGATTGCTCGCGGACATCACGAATTTTTCCATGAACGTCATTGCTTGTTCGAAGTTGATGAACACAATCATAAATCACACCTTCACGAAGTGCATAACTCGACACTGTTAACTCTTGGATGCCAAGTAATCGCATGGACTCTTCAAGAATCAATCCGCCTGCGACGATAATATCTACGCGTTTCTCATCAAGACCAGCTATCTTTTTTCGTTCGGAAACTGATGTAGCAGAAATGAGCCTTCGGACAACACTGCGAACTTCGTTGAAAGAAATGGTGAAATTATTTAGCCTGAGATTCGAGAGATCGGAGTTCGATATCCCGTTCCTCATACCAGCAACGATTGCGGCGACGGCTTGAACCGTGCCACTCGAACCGCACGCAACTTTGTATTTTCTTTTTTTGATTTCTTGTGACGACGGAGATAACTCACCAATAATATGCTTGCGAGCATTCTCAATATTTTTTAGAGTGGGATTCTCTGCCAATGAGAATTTTTTCGAGAGACGAATCGCGCCGAGTTTGAGACTGGTTATATATTTAATTGCGCCTCGCTCACCAACAACGTATTCGGTAGAGCCTCCGCCTATATCAATTGTCAGTATGCGTTTAGCAAATAATGGGAGCGCTTGTAACACTCCGAGATATATGAGCCGCCCTTCTTCAACACCGGAGATGATGTCTATGGATATGCCCACTTCAACCCGTGCTCGTCGGATAAAAATTTCCCGATTCTCTGCTTCACGGATTGCGCTCGTTGCAATTGCACGGACCGTCTTCACCTTGCGCGCCGAAATGATCGCTTTGAATCTTCGCAAACAAGCGATGCCTCGCTCCATCGCTGCATCGGTGAGCAGTTTCATATCCGCACCGCTCTCACCGAGGCGCACCATCTCCTTTTCACTCGCAACAACACGGAAGGACCCATTCGGCTTGGTCTCGGCAATGACGAGATGAAACGAGTTTGTACCGAGATCAATAGCTGCAAGTCGCATGTGGTAGTCGAAGTAGTTTAGTCAAAAATACGACCGAAATCACACGTTGCCAATATACCGACAAGAATAGTTAACTAACGACCAGAAGGTACCCTCTCCTTTAGCTCGACATACTCCGCAAGAACTCTTTATTGGTTTTCGTGCCGCGCATTTTTTCGAGGAGGAATTCCATGGCATCAACCGGATTGAGATCAGAAAGTAATTTTCTGAGAATGTAAATGCGGTTGAGTTCATCAGCACTGAGGAGAAGCTCTTCTTTTCTGGTACCAGACATATTCACATTGATAGCTGGGAAGATTCTGCGATCAGCTAATTTTCTATCGAGCATGATCTCCATATTTCCTGTACCCTTGAATTCTTCAAAGATCACTTCGTCCATACGCGAACCTGTTTCGACAAGTGCAGTTGCAATGATCGTCAGCGATCCACCTTCTTCGATATTTCTGGCCGCGCCAAAAAATCTTTTTGGTTTATGCAGTGCGTTTGCATCAACACCACCCGAGAGAATTTTCCCTGAGTGAGGAGTAACGGTGTTATGCGCACGCGCAAGACGAGTAATCGAATCGAGTAACACCACAACATCCTGCTTTGCTTCGACCAAGCGCTTGGCTTTTTCGATGACCATTTCCGCAACCTGCACGTGACGCTCTGGCGGTTCATCGAACGTAGAGGCAACAACTTCAGCGCGGACAGAGCGCTCCATGTCAGTAACTTCCTCTGGACGTTCGTCAATCAAAAGTACGATCAGCTTTACCTCCGGATGATTTCGTACAATTGAGTTCGCAATTTTTTGGAGAATAATCGTCTTACCCGATTTCGGTTGAGACACGATCAGTCCGCGTTGGCCCTTGCCGATTGGACTGACAATATCCATGATACGCATCGAGTACTCACCAGGTGAGGTCTCGAGTATGATCTGCTTGTTCGGATAGAGTGGTGTGAGATTATCAAACAGCGGACGTTCGCGTACGTACTCACTCGGCTGATAATTGATCTTATCAACCTTGACGAGTGCAAAAAATCTTTCCCCCGCTTTTGGCGGTCTCACAGTGCCTTCGACTGTGTCGCCTGTACGAAGGTTAAATTTCTTTACCTGTGATGGAGATACGTAGATATCATCAGCTGACGATAAATAATTATAATCAGATGAACGTAGGAAGCCGTAGCCATCGGGCAAGAGTTCGAGAACTCCAGAAGCAGGCCTGCTTCCTTCGTCCTCATCTTGCTTGCCTCCAACGGATACTCCTTTGTGTGTAGAACTCTGCTGGGAATCGGCTTCCAATATCTTGAAAATCAGGTCCTGCTTGCGCAAATCTTGGAAACCGTCGATACCGAACTTTTTAGCAAGTTCATTAAGCTCGATAATCTTTTTTGACTTTAATTCAACTGGATTTAACATAAAATGTTATGGACAAAAAAACGTAAAAAACAATGAGAATTGACTGCTCTGGGTATCGGGGAATGTTACATACCGAAACCGGTGGATTCTTCAAGAAACGGGTGCTAAATCGTGGATTATTCTGCCAGCATCATGCTATGTGGACAGAGGAGTAATCGGTAAATACGTCTTTCTTGAGGAAGTTGCTCTTA
Organism: bacterium; assembly: GCA_037143335.1. Lineage (GTDB taxonomy): Bacteria > Bacteroidota > Ignavibacteria > Palsa-1295 > Palsa-1295 > PALSA-1296. The sequence goes on from JBAWZA010000003.1 coordinate 179,382, forward strand.
TTGGTACTACAAATATACGACAGAAAATCAGGTTTGTTGCAAAAAATGGGAATTAGGGCATTGGGGTCAACTAAGCATCGGTCTAAAACATCTCATAGATTTGGAACTAATAAATCTAGCTCTCAGGTTACAATAGTGCATTTACTCCATTAATTATTCGTGCTATCTTTTTCGTTGCATCATTACGTAACAACATGCAATCAAATGAACATACTACCCCCCCCACCCCCGCAAAAACAAATCCAGAAAAACCCCCCAACCCCACAAACACAAACCCAAAAATAAAAGACACGGCAC
>JBAWZA010000004.1:0-179115 GCA_037143335.1 bacterium
GCCAATGGTGGTGCAGTATCAATCAACTCGCTCACCACAAACACATTGAATGCCGGCACACAAAACACTCTCACGGGTGCTACTGGCAACAATGTTACAGCAACAAATGGCAATAACGTATTGACAGCCACTACAGGTAACAACACATTAGGTGCAGCTGCAGTGAATGCTCTTACCGGCGGAACAGGTAATACTGTAACAGCTACAACAGGCAATAACGTATTATCAACGAGCGGTGCAGGTCAGAATAACTTGCAGGCTAACGGCGCAGGTGGACAGAATAATTTGCAGGCTAATAGCGCAACAGGTCAGAACAATATTACAGCAAACGTTGCTGGTGGTTCTAACAATATCGTTGGTGCTACAAACATTAACGCTAGCCAAAATTTCGTAACAAACGTTAACACTGGTACAAGCACAAGCAATGTTAATATTGGCAACAACACAGCTGGTAGCGGTGTAACAACGATCACATCTAACAAGGGTGGTAATGCTAACTCAGTTATCATCGATCTTACAGCTTCTGCAACAAATAACTTGCAGCTCTTGCAGATCGCTGCTGATGCGACACCAACCAATTGGTTGACTTTGAATGCTAGTAACCAAGTTCGTCAAACTCCGATTGCTAATACAGCAAACGAAGGTTTGATCTGGTCTGCAGGTACTTACAGTCTCGGAAGCAATCTTGGTGGTGGTGATGCAGCAAATCCTTTTGTTGCAGCTACTCGCACAGTTAGCTTGAATGGTAAAATCTTGAGCTTCGTTGATGGTAATGGTGCTGGTAACAGTATCCTTAACCTCAATGCTACAGGTGATGTTGTTGGAATCAACAACGCAGCAGTCGGCACGACGAATATTGGTTTCCTTGCAGGAACAAACACTATAATCGGAACCACTGGAATCAATAACGTTGCAGGCGGCAACCTCACAACAATTGGTAATAGCACTGCAGGGACATCAGCTCAGCGTTTGATCATCAACGGTCGTGTTGATGCTCTCGGAACAGAAGCTACTGGTAATGCAGTATGGGATGCAGAACTTCTTGGTGATTACCATGCAACTGGTATGATCAAATCAGGTACTTCAGTCGTATTGGATGGTGTCAGCGCAACACGTAGACTTATCAGTGATGCAGACATGGTTATCTCTACGAACCTTGGTGGTGTACTTATCGGAAACTTGACGATGCAGACAATTAACGGAAACGTTACGATGCAGTCGACAGGTGCTGGTGATGTTATCGCTCAGGCAACCGGTACTGGTAACACGAAGATCAGTACAGTAACAGGTAACTTGTCTATCAGCAGCACTGGCGGTGGTAACATCTCAATGGGACCAACAGGTGGTGGTGGAAATATCACAATCAGCGAAACTGGTGCGCTTCCTATCACAGTAACGACTACAAATGGTACCTTGAGCTTGACTTCATCGGGTTCGGGTACGGCTTCTTTCGGATCGAATGGTAGCGGTACAGTAAATGTACAAAGCACATCTGGTTCTATCCAGACAACGACAACGACTGGTAATATGACCTTCAATTCAACTGCAGGTGGTAACATCCAACTTGGGAATAGCACTACAGTAGGTGCCCTTGCAACACCGAACACGACATTGGATGTCAGAGGATCACTTTCGTTGAATTTGATTAAGGATAACCTTGCGGTCAATTACGGAGTAACAGCTACTGACTATATCATTATCTGTACAAACGGAGGACTCGGACAGGTTAATTTACCTGCTCAGACTAATGGTCGTACAATAGTTGTCAAAGCAAGCGGTGCAGGTGCAGTGAATGTTAATCCGGGTGCTGCAAATATTGACGGTGGTGGCGGTCTTTACAATATCGCAGCTAGCGCTAGCGCTACCTTCATCTCAGATGGTGTAAATTGGTGGAGAATTGCCAACTAAAATCGTATAGATTGGAATAAGTCGTTCAATAAGGGGCAGGCTAAGTAGCCTGCCCTTCTTTTTTAAATAAGTTTTAAAAACTTCATTTTTTTTTGAAAACAATTTGGAAATCGCGAAAAGTTGTCGTATATTTGTACAATAAAGATGGACATATCTTCGAAATCCTAAAAATTCGGCTGATATGTATATTCTTTAGGACATTTGAAGTCCCCTGTCACGGGGTATAATGGGCGAAAGCCTGTATACTTGGAGACTTCTATATCATAAGGGGCAGTTCAAGAGCGAACTGCCTCTTTTTTTATGTCCAACAGCTGATTCTGAATGTCTTTCTCTCGTTCTGCTGACAGAACGGCTTAGGTCCTGTGGATTAATTTGAAAGTAAGTTAAGTTTAACTGCGGAGATCTGGACCTTCTGCTTTGTATCGTTCGTGTTACGTTATTCAGGATGATTCATTAGCGTAAAACTGAATGTGCTTCCTTTACCAGGAATACTCTCAACATATATTCGACCTTTATGTGCTTCCACGATATGCTTGCAGATAGCCAGCCCTAAACCTGTGCCGCCTGGAGCACTTCTGGAACGGTCTTTATCTACGCGATAGAAGCGTTCAAACAACCTTGGAAGATGCTCCTCAGGGATACCAACTCCATTATCATGGACTTTTACCGTAACTCGGTAATCATCGGGAGCGCCATTGATAAGTTCGATTCTGATTGTGCCTTCACGATTTGTGTACTTAATTGCGTTGTCAATGAGGTTAACCATCACCTGTTTGATTCGGTCTTTATCCCCAAAGACCCAAATTTCGTGGTGAGGCAGGGATTTACTGGTAAAATATAGTTCAATACGCTTTTGCTGGGCTATACCCTGCATCTCGCTGATAATATCTTTTATAAAGGGCTGAATGTCAAACATCCTGAAGCTCATTCTCATCTCACCAGATTCAATGCGCGAGATGTCTATTAGATCATTCAGGAGCGCATTTAATCGGCCAGCTTGAGCTTGTGCTCGTTCCAAGAAATCTCGGTTCACCTTGGGGTCATCTACCGCCCCATCGAGGAGTGTCTCCAAGAAGCCCTGTACAGCAAAAATGGGTGTTCGTAGCTCGTGACTCACATTTGCGAGGAATTCCGACCGTACACGTTCTAATTTCTGCATCGCAGCAAAATCCCGTGCTTGTTTTTCGCCAATTTCGTTAATTGCCCGCGCCAGCGATTGTAACTCTACTGGGACCTTGGTATCACCGTGGTTAGAGACTTCGAGCCTGCCATGAGCGATACCCGCGGCCTGTGGGACAAGGTCACCAATCGGATTAACTAATCGCTTGGCATGGATGGAGAAGAAGGGGATAGAGAGGGTGAGAATTGCAAGTGAAACCCAAATGATTTCATCATGGAAGGTTTCCCACCCAAAGCCAAGAATAAGATTCGCAGCCAGCAATGCCGAAGCCAGAAAGATAAACGGCGAGTAAAAAGCGCGGCTGCGAAGTGAGCTCACAAAATTAGTTTGTTAGATGCGACAGAAATCAGAATCTGTTGCGTAGGTTAGAACACGAGAAAGGCTCAGCGCATTCGAGCAATTACAATCACTCGATGAAACGGTAGCCTACGCCCTTTACTGTTTCGATCTCGAATGGTGTACGATCAAGTTTTTCTCGAAGTTTATGGATGTGAACGTCCACTGTTCTCTCGACTACGTAGGAGCCGTCGCCCCACACCTCATTGAGGAGTGAATCGCGTGAAAAGATTTTACCGGGGGATTTCACTAAGAAGTACAACAGGTCGAACTCCTTTTTTGGGAAGAAAATCTCTTTGCCACTAAAGAGGACGCGGTGTGAAACCCGATCTATTTCAAGACTTCCAACTTTGAGGTATGTGTCGGTAATGTTGGAGGTTTCCTCTTCAGCAAGGCTGGAGCGACGTAGTAAGGATTTGACCCGAGCAACAAGAACTTTTGGGCTGACCGGTTTTTGGATATAGTCGTCGGCTCCGAGTTCAAGCCCGGATATCTGATCTACTTCAGCCGATTTGGCAGTGAGGAAGATAATAGGTAACTTTGCAGCATCTTTATGAGATCGGATGCGTTTGCAAACCTCAAGCCCGTCGAGTCCGGGCATCATAATGTCGAGTACGACTAGCCCAACGGGATGCTCTCCAATTTGCCTAAGCGCTTCGTTGCCATCGGCGGCGGTGAGAACACCGAATCCTTCTTTCGAAAGATTATAGGCGAGTAAATCGCGGATATCTTTTTCATCGTCAACGATGAGGATCGTCTTTGTCATACCTCAACTCAAACACCCTAATGGTCTTTAGGGTGCTCAGCAATTGCCTAGAAAAGGGCGATACCGTAAGATTTAACAATTTCTTAACATTGGAATCTGCTTATGCGGCTAAAAATGGTACCCAAGCACGAAGCCGACATCAAGATTGCCGAAATTTACCTTATGCTCGTTAATCCCAACCAAAGGTAGCGCCCTGATCGTCTCAGAACCTGCGAAAAAATAGTTGACATCAAGCCCCATCGAGAATGAGTCATAAAAAAAATACGAAATGCCGGCTGAACCCATCAAACTGAAAGTATTCTTAGCGATCGTTACATTTTCTGTCGCGTTTGAAATGTTTACGGAATAGTTTGAGTCAACTCGCTTATTTCCAGTTAAGTCAAAGTCTATCGTAGCTAACCCTGCTCCCAGCTTTAATAAGCACTGCAGGGAATGATTATTTGAAATGGTATTTGTGAAACCGAACGTTGCATAGTAGCCATGACCAGTATATCGTTCAGCGACAAAACCTGACTCGCGGAGGCTCGAGGAAGTTGATGGGTAGGAGTAAGCATCTTTCGAACTTACGATTGAAGGCTCACTTAAGACAGCATACTCCACTCCGATTTGAATTTGCTTCGAAATATCAGCAGCTAATTCCAGTGATCGTAACCAGTTAAAATTTGAGCCTATTTGCGAGTTCTGATAGTCAACATAGGAGCCTGAATAGCTATAATATCCGCTTGAGTTCTGCGTATATCCTGCGCTTCTGAAATTGTCATAATATGGTTTCGCGATATTTGATACGAGCTGTCCACCAGAAACGGCAAGATGGAATTTCTTTTCTGATGAAGAATGATCGATAGCATCCGAGAGGGCAATCCATTGATCGTTTTGCATACTCGGAGAGCCAGCAAAGACATAGACTACCTCGGCTCCTGATTCATTGCCGAGATCGGTTAAATATCCAATCCCACCGCCTGTAAGCACACCAAGTAAGGCTATTCCTATCACGCCATAAGGTCCCGAAGAATAGGATGAGTAATCCTGATAGGGCGAACCATATAATCCATCCCAAAGAAAGCCACCAGTCTGATGTGTTGCTGTTCCTAACCAGTAGTTCATCAAGTACATACCGATTGAAGACCCGACTAAAAAGCCTTTTGATTTTGCAGGGTTGGATTGAAGAACGATCCTGCCAATATCTTTTTTTGCGATATATTTATAGTCGTTAGTAAAGATGACTACCGTATCAGGGTCAACGCGGAGAATGTGTCCTGAAAATCCATCTCCAGTGCGAGGGAAGATCAGTGCGTAACTCGTCGAAGTTGGAATCGGCTGAGCTTGCAGAGCCACTGTTGCCGAAAAAAGTACGATGGAAAAAAGTATTGATTTAATCATGTCTTAAAGAATTTACCTGAGTGCACATTAACCAACTGACCATCCATGAAAGCTTGCAGCTAAGATGAATATCCCCAGAATAAGTCCACCTGCAATTCCAAGAAGAACACCGAGTGCTGTGCCCCCTGCATTGTCTTGCAGACTTTCGCATTTCACCTCAAGGATACTATTCACATTAAGATTTACTGCTGTACCGAATGGATCATACCCCACAATTTGTTTTGCCATACCTGAATCCTTCTGGAGTTCGATATACCTTCCGCCGTATTGATCATAGACCCGATTCTCTCCGTTCTTTAGCATCACGGAGCTGATCTTCAAACCTCGATACGAGTTTACGTCCTCTGCGAGGAAACTTGATGTTTTCGTGGTTCGACATCCAGTAGGGATGCACCACACAAGCAGAAGAATGATGGGAAAAATCGCTTTTTTCATGAGTGTTGTAAACTATCCATGAATCAACGCGGGAGGGGCTGAAATGTTCCATCCGAAACCCTCCCCCAATAAAGCCGTATTTTTGTACATTATTTAACTTGAAAGATACTACTGTGGATTTATTTAAGAAAGCTTACGAGTATAGCCGTGCCGATGATGTCAAAGCCGCAGGGTATTACCCTTACTTCCATGCCTTTGACGCGAATGAAGGACCTGTCGTTCATTTGAACGGTCGAAAGATCATCATGGCTGGATCGAATAATTATCTAGGACTCACCATTGACCCACGTGTTAAAGAAGCAGCCAAACAAGCGATTGACCAGTACGGAACAGGTTGCTCTGGCTCACGCTTCCTGACGGGGACAATAAAACTTCACAATCAGCTCGAAGAAGAATTAGCCGATTTTCTTCAGAAGGAAGCATGTCTCCTGTTTTCGACTGGGTACCAAACTGCGCAGGGAGTTATCCCAACTTTAGTCGGCAGGGGAGAGTATGTCATCGGTGATAAAGATAATCACGCTTGTATCGTTGCGGGTAACTTGATGGCGAAGGGTATGTTCGCCGAGGTTATCAGGTACAATCATAACGATATGGCTGATCTTGAGCGCCGCTTAGAAAAATTACCGATTGATGCAGGGAAGCTCATTGTCACCGATGGTATTTTCTCAACTACTGGTGAGATGGTTGATCTTCCACACATTGTTGGTTTAGCAAAAAAATATAATGCTCGAGTCATGTGTGATGACGCACATGCTACCGGCGTATGTGGTGTTGGAGGCAGAGGCACTGCAAGTCATTACAATGTCGTGGATGATTGCGACCTAACTATGGGAACATTCAGCAAGACTTTCGCAAGTCTCGGTGGCTTTGTAGTTGGAGATGCAAAGGTGATAAACTATATTAAGCACACGTCGCCTGCACTAATTTTTTCTGCAAGTCCAACACCAGCATCGGTTGCAGCAGCCCTTGCAGCACTTCGGATTCTTCGAGACGATCCAAGTGTGATGCAGCACTTGCTCGATAATGCAAATTATATGCGCAAGGGATTTAAGGAAATCGGATTCAAGATTATCGAGAATCAGAGTGCAATTGTCCCTGTGATTGTTGGGGATGATATCAAAGCATTCGTTTTTTGGCGTAAACTCTTTGATGCAGGTGTATTTGTGAATGCCTTCATAACCCCTGGTGTGCCCGAAGGACTGCAGATGATGCGAACAAGCTACATGGCTGTTCACAAGAAAGAACATCTTGATAGAATTCTCGAACTCTTCCAAGAAATCGGCGAAGAAGTTGGAGTGCTTGATGCTGATGAATCAGCTACGACAGTAGATGCCAACATGACTCGCTCTGCGGTTGAGTACAAGTTGGATGGAAAAATTACGATCACTCAAGCCGAATCGCGCAAGGAGAAATTACGATTCTTACGACTCGTCTGGGATCTCTACGAGAACGAACCGAACTGGGTGCCGCCTCTTGAAATGGATAAGATGCGGTTGATTGATGAGAAGCGTAATCCATTTTATCGCCATGCAGAAGCGAAATTTTTTATTGCAGAAAATAACGGCAAGCCCATCGGGCGTATTGCTGCCATTATCAATAAAACTCACAACTCAATCTATAAGGACAAAGTAGGTTTCTTCGGATTTTTTGAATGTGTAAATAATCAAGAAGTTGCGAATGCACTTATCCGGGAGGCTGAGTCATGGCTCACATCAAAAGGAATCAATTCTGTCCGAGGACCAATCAGCCCATCTATTAACGATGAAGTTGGTTTGCTTGTGGATGGATTCGACATCCCTGCGGCATTCATGATGCCTTATCACATGCCTTACTACAGAACCCTCCTCGAACATGCCGGTTATGCTAAGGCTGAGGATATGCTTGCATGGAAACTTGAAGCAGAGAAAACATTGACTCCGAAACTCAAGCGCGTAACGGATATGATGCGCGAGCGCGGGGGCATCTCAATAAGAAACCTTGATATGAAACACTTCGATCGAGATGTGAAGCTCATCAAAGAACTTTATGCAAGAGGTTGGGAAAATAACTGGGGCGCAGTACCGCTCGATGATGCGGAGATAGATTTGCTTGCTGGTGAGTTGAAACAAGTTATCGAACCAGAATACGTTCTCTTCGCAGAAAAGAAGAAAGCAGATGGGTCTGTTGATACGATTGGCTTCACTCTTACTCTACCTGATATCAATCAATCATTTTTGGCGGGGAGCAAAATTCCAAAGGGGACACTCAATTTGCCTGTAGCGATTAAGAATTTGATGTCAAATAAAAAAGCAATTGATACCCTACGAATAATTTTGCTGGGCGTCATGCCTGAGTATCATGGCAGAGGTGTTGATGCCCTTCTTTATCGCGAAACGTTGGAGCGAGCACAGAAAAATGGCATCAAGTTTGGCGAAGCTTCGTGGGTATTAGAAAATAACACCGCCATGACACGCGCAGCAGAAGCTATGCAAGGCACAGCATACAAGCGATACCGAGTGTTCGAGAAAAATATTTAGGGGTCGATGCGCTCGAAGACTTTGAAGTGACCGGATACCTCCAACAGATGGTATTTTTGATCAACGAATGCTTTTAATGCTGGCGACGACTGAAGGTGAGTCCAAGAGTCTTGTGTGTCGCCAGTCAGATACGGACGTTCATCACCAAATTCGCAAACAAAAATCTTCGGCTTCTGAAGCTGAAGTTGTTGAATAAGTTCGTCATGCCAGCTCTCTGGGGTCCAGTTTGTAACGAAAGGTGTGTTCGATAAACAGAGAGTGCGTGGTAGTTGGTCAAGGAAAAAATATAGCTCGACACTATTTCCCCAGAGAAAGACAGCATCTTGATGATTAAGCCGAGATCGTAGCATACCTGATAAATCCTGAGCTTCTTTGTAAAAGTACTGTGCTCCAGCAGATTCCGCCTGTACCCCCACATCTTTCCCTGTGAGAGTCAGATAGGTCCAGATATAAACCTGCGGGAAGAAGTGGACCGCGGGCGAATAAAATATTATTACCACGAGGATCGGTAGCGTGCAAGCATAACGAATCGCTTTTGCAAAAATTGGTAATTTTCTCCAGTTCGAAAGTTGGACTGTGATTTCTTTAAGGAGAACGATTGCGCCGATTGATACAAACGGAATAATACACCACAGGACTCGTGTATAATGATATTCAAAGAATTTCCGTTCGAAGAGTACCGAAACTAATCCGAGAAATAATTGAATACATAGATGAAGGTATGGGCGAGGTTGGTCTTCGTCAGTGTCATTCAAATTGGTCAACGGACGTTTGAGTGATTTGAAAATTCCAAAACATGCGATAGCGACCGCGGTTAGACTAAACGTTTCAAGGAGGCGAGCAGGGAATAACTTCCAGTATCGCTCTTTCACCGTTTCATGTGAGAGAAGAGGGTTTACATTTGCGTAAGAGCCAACCCATTTCAGGGCTTCGAAAAATTTCGTCAGTGATCCAGTAAGGTACAAATACACACCGTACGCACTCATTAATAGGATAAGAGAGATTAAGAACCCTGTGAGGAATCGCCACGGAAGGTGGCGGAATTGTTTATGACTCAATAAAATATACACCAGTATTCCAATCGGTACCGTAATCAGAGTGAATTTCAGTAAGCACAATACTGCGCACGTTATACCTGTAACAACTCCATAAATCCAGATACGAGATCGTGGGGACGATCCTGCAAAGATAGATCGCTCTGTGAAATCAAAAGCAACAAGCGATGGGAGTAGAGCAAATGATTCTGCCTGTGAAGTCATCCAAAATCCCATACTCACATACATGAGGACATAGAGGAAAATCCCGAGCACTGCCACAGATTTTTTCTTGCTAATTCTCTCAAGGATGAAATAGAAGTACGTTAGTGTCGCAATATGAAAAAGTATATCGAAGAGCCGAATAGACCATTCATGGTGACCGAAAATGGTAGATACTATCCCGTAGATATAAAAAATTAGTGGTGGTTTTGTATCAATAAAATCACGGTAGGGAATTGCACCGTTCTTGATTGTCATCTCACCGCCAACCATAAAAACAGATTGGTCGTACCCAAAGGGAAAAAACATCATCATCAGCAAAAGCGCTAATGATGCAAACAACAACAACAACTGCCACCGAGAGAAAAGGTTACTCAAAAGTTCGAGATTATAGAATTAAGTGTGTATGATATGGTGTTTCACAAGATCGTAAACACTTTTTTCGGAATTCTCAATTCATATTTTTAGCAAGCAAAACCCCAGACTATGTGGGCTAATGTCATAGGACAAACACGCGTAAAGAAAGTTATTCGTCAAACTCTGGAATCGGGGATGATACCGAGTGCTTATCTTTTTATGGGGACCGAAGGGATAGGCAAGGATGCAATGGCGGTTGAGCTTGCCAAGACCCTCAATTGCACTGGAGATACTGCCAAGCGCCACGAAGCCTGCGATGTATGTTCAAACTGTATTGCAATTGGCTCGCTCACCTCCCCGTTACTTACCTTCGTGACGGCACTGGCAAAAGATTCTGATAAAGTAACCAAGAGAGATGATGATGATGATGACGCGGTTGCAAAGATCGATATTATCCGTGAACAGTTCGCGGCGAAGGCTGCAGACCCATACTTCAACATTCAAATCCCGAAAGCGATTAATATCGGGATAAATCAAATACGTGATTTGCGCATATTCCTCTCGAGAAGTATGACAATGGGTACAAAACGAGTTGTAATCATCAGTGAAGCCGATACTATGCGCAAAGAAGCACAAAATGCTTTCTTAAAATCGCTTGAGGAGCCACGTCAGAATACGCTCATTATTTTAACCAGTTCGAATCCATCGAGACTCTACGCGACAATTCTTTCACGGTGTCAGGATTTACGATTCGATCTCCTCCCGCCTACTGAAATATCAGAGGCATTGATTACTCGCGATTCTGTTGATCCGAAGCAAGCGGAATTTCTTTCCCGTCTTTCAGGAGGAAGTTTTTCTGCAGCTCGGAATTTGATCAGCGATGATATCGGACTTTTGAGAACTCAAGCTGTCGAACTGCTTCGCTCAGGTCTTGATAAATCACTCCCGAGGACAAAAGCCGTCGAAGAACTAAATAAAATTGCCCCCAGGGGAGGCGGATTCCTCGAGAAACGACAGGCTGTCGAACAAATTCTTCAGCTACTGACCTTATGGCTTCGCGATGCACTGGCTATCGTAACCGGAAGCGAAGAGTATCTTTTCAACAGTGATCAACTTGAGACATTGAAGCGATTCGTCTCAGGCTTTGGAACTCCCGCTGGCATCGTAAAAGCTTTGCATGTTATAGAACAGACAGAAATACACATCAAACTTCAGTTGCAACTCCGACCAGTAATTCTGCAAATGGCAATGGAGATTGAAGAAGCCTTGACCAATCCGAATCCGGCTTAAGAGAAGACTGCATTAAAACTTGAAACACTCTCCTGCTTCCTTGTTTGCGAAATATGCAAGCACAATCGCACCAATTGAATCAGCATACTCGAAATGAGTAGCTTCAAAGACGAGACTTGATACCAAGACAGCCGTGGACATATAGACGCATAATTTTGTGCAGATGGCGTCAGCGATTAATGCAGGGGAGTTGAGCGACTTACCAACCTTCATCTTTGAGATGGTGAGCGCACCGATAATGCAAATTGTAACAATTGCGATGATGATTCCTGAAATAGTTGTACTCGGATGCTCATGCTTGAGTGCATTCATAATACTCATGAACACCAGACCGTACGCCAAGGCATAAAGACCAATACCAGTGATGCGAAGTGCAGTGCGCTCGAAACTAGTTGCATCACCCTCTGTATTTTTGCGAAGACGAACGAGCATCCCAGCAATTCCGATTCCTGAGATCACTTCGATATAACTGACAACTCCATTTCCGAAGAGTGTCAGGCTATTGGATGAATATCCGTAGTACACCGAAAAGCTACCTTCGAGTGTACTACAGATAATAGTGAGAATTGCTAAAGAAAAAGCACGCTTGTAAAGTGCTACTTCGTTCATCTTAGAGGGATGCCATTTTGTTGATCAAATCAACTACGCGGCATGAGTATCCCCATTCATTATCATACCAACCTAAGACTTTTACCATCCGATTTGCCATCACCATCGTCTCCGTTGCGTCAAGTATGCACGATGAGGAGTTACCTACGATATCGGATGAGACGATCGGATCCTCGGTATACGTAAGATAACCTTTGAGTGAACCACTTGAAGCGGCAGCCTTAAATGCTGCATTGACTTCTTCCTTGGTCACATCGCGTTTCACCATAGCGGTGAAATCAGTAATCGAACCATCAGGTGTTGGAACGCGGAGTGAGGTACCGTCAAGCTTCCCTTTTAACTCAGGTATAATCGAACCAATCGCCCGCGCAGCGCCTGTGGATGTCGGAATGATATTAATCGCAGCTGAACGAGCACGACGTAAATCCTTATGTGGTAGATCAAGTATATTTTGATCATTGGTGTACGAATGAACGGTTGTCATCAATCCGTATTCGATTCCGAATGCATCATTCAAAACCTTCACCATAGGTGCAAGTGAATTTGTTGTGCACGAGGCATTCGATACAATTTTATGTTCAGCGGTGAGGATGTTGTCATTTACACCAAGAACTACCATCGCATCGACTGGATCTTTCGGAGGGACAGTGAGTACTACTTTCTTTGCGCCAGCATTGATATGCTTCATGCAACCATCGCGTGAGGCAAAAATGCCCGTTGCTTCGATCACAATATCAGCGCCCATTTCGCCCCATTTCAAATTCGAAGGATCGCGTTCAGCGGTGATTTTCACTCTGTCGCCACCGATGATAAGATCGTTACCATCAACGGTTACTTCTTTGTTAAATCTGCCGTGCGTAGAATCGTACTTCAAAAGGTGGGCAAGTGTCTTTGCATCTGTAAGATCATTGATCGCCACAAAATCGAAACCACCTAATTGCATTGCACGCCGAAACACCAAGCGCCCGATGCGCCCAAATCCGTTGATACCTATTTTGATTGCCATTGTGTTAGTAGTAGTGAGTATGAATATAGAATTAAAAACAGTGGAACGGACTCTTAGTCCGTTCGGAATAAAATTCCGACCCACTGATGAATCTTAAGAATACAAATTTACGAAAAATGGGGAAGCAAGTTACTATTGCCGTAATCGGGAAGGGAAAAGTCGGTACATCGTTCGCAGAAAGAATTGCAAAAACCGACGGATACTCGCTGTTCTCGCACCTCTCAGCGCGGAAGAAATCATTCACGGAGCTTCAGAAAAGCGGGGGTCCTCAGATTCTTTTTATTTGTTCGAAGGATTCCGAAATCTCTGCTGTCGCGAGGAAGGCAGTTTCCTCAGCGGGTAAGAATCTCAAATTGGTAGTTCATTGCGCGGGGTCTCGTCCGAGCACTATTTTACCTCTCAGAAAAGGCGTTGCCAGATTGATGCTTCATCCGATGCAAACTTTTCCGATTGCAAAGTCAGGGCTCCTTAAAAATATTTATTTTGCAATTTCCAGCGCGGATAAATCAGCACTTCTTTGGGCGAAGCAATTTGTAAAGGAAATTGGAGGAAAAGGAATAATTGAGATCAAGGCGAAGGATCTTCCGCTCTATCACACGCTTGTTGTCTTTGCTTCAAATTTTACCACCTTGCTCGGGGGAGCGGTAGAGGTATTTTCGAAGTCCTTGAAAACCCCACGTGTCCAAATGAAAGCAGCACTGAAACCCTTGATGAAGAATTCTTTAGAAAATGTGTTGAACGCTGATGCGGCGAAGGTCCTCACAGGACCGCTTGCCAGACGTGATCATTCGACAATTCTCAAACATCGAATTGCACTCAAAGACCAGCCTGCTCCACTGAGTAAGATTTATGAGGGGTTTGTGTTGCTTGCGGACGAGATTCTTTAATATTTAAAACATTCGCTGAATTGCGTGATCGTCTGCGCAAATATCATAAGTTTGGGTTGAAAATGCTGGCTAACTGATTCCGCTCCGCTTGGGAATACTCCCAGTTCAGCGTCTGAACACCGCGTCAAGAATGTAATATGTAGCACTAACCACCGGTTCAGTATTACTCCGGGCCGCAGCTGTCTTGGGGCACAATAATCCCTCAGAATTTGTAGTAATAAGCCACTATAAAGTCACAGAATTCCTATGAAAAAATATTTGATCGCCTTGGTGTTGATTGGCGTTGTCTCACTACCGCTACATGCGCAAACACTTTCTTGGAGTCAAATCCAAGGACCTTATGCTGTGTCCGTAAATTCTTTCGCCACAGCTGGCGCAGCTCTTTATGCTGGTACTTCAGACGGACTTTTCGTATCGTCTAACGGGGGTGATACATGGGCTCTCAAGCAGGCTGCCGCTGCCAATGATATTCTGGTAGTAGATGCGACGATATTCATCGGGGGATATTCAGGAGTAGTTGTTTCTGAAGATAATGGTACAACGTGGGCGGTGCGCGATACTGGACTCCCAATTCTCCCGCTGGTGTATGCAGTACGAAAATCTGGGACATCCCTCTTTGCTTGTCTTGCAAACGAAGGGCTATACCGATCAAAAGACAATTCAAAAAGTTGGACATCAGTAGGTGGTGAAGTTTCAGGAAAATCCATCACTGCGATGATTGTTGGGAATTCGGCTCTTGTTGTTGCGCCAGGTTTAGGTGTGCTCCGCTCAACGAATAACGGAGATTCTTGGAGTGATCCAGGTGGAGATATTTCCAATCAGAGTGTTCATTCGTTCACAAAATTAGGGACTATTCTTTATGCGGGCACCGACGCTGGTGTTTTCATGTCAGATGATGATGGCGCAAACTGGATGAAAATGTCGAAGGGGATGAGTGCCGATGAAAATGTGACAGCACTCCATGTAGCAGGAAATATAGTTTACGCAGGTACTACGAATCCTGATCCAAACACAGGTGGCGTCTATCGGTCAGTCGATAGTGGTGCAACTTGGGAGATTATCTCGAATGGCTTAATTAACCACATGATTACTTCAATCTATTCGACCAATACCAGAATATTTGCAGGTTCTTCATTGGCGATTTCAATGATGGAGAAAGGATCGAATCTTTGGCAAACGATGAGTAACGGCCTCCCCAAAGAAGTGGTCACTTCGTTCGCAGGTATTTGGAACACCGGCTTCGCAGGTACGTCAGGCTCGTATGTTTTTTCAACTGACGATCGTGGCGTACACTGGGATATCCGCAAGGATGGAATAAGTCGTGCGAATGTGACATCGATGTTTGCAAAGGGTTCGGTACTACTGGCTGGTACCGATGGCCGTCCGAAAAACGGACTCGGTGGCATTCATCGCTCAACCGATAACGGACTGACTTGGGGACAAGCAAATAGTGGAATGCCTATAATGTCCATTACTTCTATCGTCTCAGATGGCACTAAGATATACGCTGGTGGTGATAGCGGTGTATTTTCCTCAGTTGACGATGGTAAAAGTTGGTCACGTTACACAACTGAAGTTCCGATGGTTTTACTCAGCACACCGACTGCATTCTTCGAGGTGCAGAAATCTGCAATCTATAAATTCGTGCCCGGAAGTGGTTGGAGTATCATCAGTTCTGAGACAATCGGAAATACAATTCGCTCGGCTACAGCGAATGGGTCATACATTTTTGTTGGGACTGATAGCGGTGTACTTCGTTCGAGTAATGGAGGAACGCAATGGAGCACCGTCGGCTCTGATACACTTCATGTTCAAGCATTGTGGTCGAATGACCTACTTGTTGCCGCGGGTACAACTCATGGTTTGTACGTTTCCTCCGATCATGGTACAACCTGGAAATATCAATCCCTTATTGGTGATGTCTCTGTTACCACAATCGGAGTTGGTCACCGCGACATCTACGTTGCCTCGACCACAGGTACGTTCTCTGCCCCGCTCGAGCAATACTCCGTCCAATCATCGGCAACTAAGTCGAATCTTCACCTGACCCTCACAAATCCAGCAAACACCTCGTTGGATATTTCATTTGATACTCCGAGACATGAATTTGGAAAGGTTGGGATATATGATATTCTCGGTACCTTGAAGCTCGGCTCTGCATCTCAGTCGTTTAACGAAGGGGAGAATCATCTTCACTTCGATACCTCGCACCTCTTGACTGGTACGTACGTCGTGCGACTTGATTTGGGAGAAAAAAATACTTCCGCTCTGATGCAAATAATCCATTAACCTCTCAGTTAAACTGAGCGGTTAATGGATTATTCGTAAAGAAAGTTGACCCTATTTCTTGGTCTCAGGGTAGAGAATAACCTCAACCATGTTTTCCCGTTTGCAATATTTCTTTGCAGCAGTAAAGATATCATCGGCATTCATGTGGGCGATCAGATCGCTTCTTTTGAATATCGCATGTGGGTCTTCGCCATTGAAGTGTAATTGAGCGAGTGAGCTTAACCAGAAAGAATTCTCCTTCAGTGCGACTTCCAGCTCATGCTTCTGAATCTCGCGGACTTTATTGACATACGTTTCTTCTGGCGGATGTATAACCATCGTATCGAGCTTCTTCATCGTCTCGTCAACTAATTCCTGCACGCGATCTGGTGCGCAACCAAATCGAATCGAAAGTTGATACCTCTCGTGAGGGTAATGCGTTGGCGAGGCGTTGACACCGACACCATACACTCCGCCTTTATCTTCTCTGAGTGTCTCACGCAGTTTGATGTTGATCACTTCCGCCATCGCTTGAATGTCGAATCTATTTTTGGGATTCCATTCAAATGGTCCGGTTATGTTAATCGTTACGTTACTTTTAGGCTCGATGCCTTTGTACACATTCTTAACGATATTTCCTTTTGGCGGAGTAATGCCAAGATCTTTCCATGTTTCATGGTTCGATGAGGAGGGCAAACTTGCGATGTACGTTTCGCAAAGCTCTCGCATCTTTGGCATATCCAAATTACCCACAAGGTAGAATGTGAAATGTCCGAAATCCGAAAACCGAGATTTGTAAAATGTATACGCTTTATCCAAAGTGATTTCATCCACCATAGAAGTTTTCATCGGTCGCGTACGATAATGATATTGTGTCATCGTATTCGAAAGCGTATCGCTGTAAGCTGTCGTAGGACTTGCATCGCGTTGCTTCAAACCTGCAAGCATCTTCTCCCGGATGGCGGTAAAAGCGGCTTCATCTTTCCGTGGACTTGTTGCATAAAGATAGAGAAGCTGGAACATCGTCTCCTGATCCTTCGGAGTCGTGCTTCCAAAAAATCCTTCTTGAAGTTCAGAAATATTAGGGCGCATAGATACATTTTTACCAGCAAGCATTTTGGTGAGCATCGTTGCATCCACATCGCCGATACCGCATTCGTCAATTATTCTTGATGCCGATCCTGCGGCTAAGTAATCGTCGTCACTCGCCAATGAACTACCGCCTGGAGCGTTTGCCGAAAATAGGATTTGATCGTTCTTGAAATCAGTTGGCTTCAAGATTACGTGTGCGCCGTTCGAGAGTGTCCACTCGGTAATTCCCAAATCATCGGTTTTTTTCTCGCTTACAATCTTTCCAGGTGTAGGGATTTTTGCCAAGAGTGGTTTATCGCTGACCTTATCATCATAGGCAACTTGATGGCTTTGAGAGGCTTCCTCGAATAATTTACGGATTTGATCTTCGGTAGGCGGTTTTGCTGCGCCTTCTTTTTCGCTGTAGGAAATGGTAATCACCCGACTTCCTGCGTCCATCCGTTTTGTCGAAAGAGCATTCACTTCGCTTAGTGAAATAGTTGGGACAAATTTATTGTAGAGTTTGAATTCATACTCAAGACCAGGGAATGGCTCTGAATTCAAGAAGTTTCGGAGATATTCACCAACGTAATTACCCGATTCTGTCTTATCTCGTTCCTTGTAGCTCTCTTCCATATTTGTGAGCATTTGTTTTTTCTCACGTTCAAGTTCGGTCGCAGTGAATCCGTTCTGCTTCACTCGGTAAAGCTCTGCTAAGAGCGCCTTCAATCCTGATTCAATTGCGTCAGGCTTGAGCGCCGCAAATGCTTGATAGGCATTCAAATCCCCGAGGAAGTTGCCATCGCCTGCGCCACCAAATGTAAAGGGCGGATTTCCCTTTTGTAATAACTCTTGCAAGCGTGCGTTCAGCATCGCATCATAAAGCCCGTTTACTAATTGCGATCTGTAATCAGCGACACTCACTTCGGATTCTTTTGGACGCTCGAACATGACCGTAGCTGACTGGGAGGGGTACTCTTTATCACCAGCAATCGAGATGAGTAAATTATTGTGGAGCGGCACTTTGTATTTAGTCCTCGGCTTTTCATTCGGAGGATTTTGTAATTTCGCAAATCGGGTCTTGATCTCACTCTCCATCTTATCAAGATCAAAATCACCGACAGCCATAACAGCCATCAGATCGGGGCGGTACCAATCATGGTAGAAACGCCTGATGGTCTCGTGGGAAAATTTTTCCAAGATTTCTTTCGTGCCGATAGGAAGGCGGTCAGCGTAGTGGGATTGATAGAGTTCAATTGGCAAGTGCTTGTTTTGAATTCTCTCACCAGCCCCGCGTCCCAAGCGCCACTCTTCTATCACGACTCCGCGCTCCTTATCAATTTCAACATCATCGAATGATGCATTACCAGCCCAATCTTCGAGAACCAACAGTCCTTTTCCCAACATGTCAGCTTTATCCATCGGCAATTGGAGCATGTAAACCGTTTCATCGAAACTGGTGTATGCATTTAAGTGTGCACCGAATCGGACACCCGTGGATTCAAGAAAATTAACAAGATCCGCTTTTGGAAAATGTTTTGTACCATTAAACTGCATGTGCTCACAAAAATGAGCGAGTCCTTGCTGGTCATCATCTTCCATAACGGAGCCAGTTTTGACTGCAAGCCGGAATTCAGCACGGTTTTCCGGTTTGTGATTTTTGCGGATGTAATACCTGAGTCCATTCGGAAGCGTGCCAGTTCTGACAGCTGGGTCAATCGGAAGTACGTCCGACAATTCCTGAGCGTGCAGGCTACTCAAGCACATTGTAAGAAGAATGGCGGCGAGAAAATGATGAATCTTCATAATGTAAGGAATTTAAAAGTGTGATAATTTCTTGAATTTGAGCCAATGGTTACGTTTTTTACGCTAAATGAGTTTCACAAACAAATTTACGGTATTTTGGTGGATTGAGATATGGTGGAAACACAACACGAAGCATCCGCATAATTGAGCGGAAAGGTTTTTCCAAGCCCTGTGACAGAACATTAGTTTTATGTAACTCTTTTTGCCAAGACATCGTTTTTTTAGTGCCCAATAAGATGCCCCCCCTCAAGAGAAGGGTTTTTTCCGTCACGGGATATTTTAAAATATATAACCATATATAATCTATGAGATTACTGTTTGGTCTCATCATGGCACTTTCTGAGGATGAGTTTGCGCGATTATCAACGCTACGGCTCAAAGGGAAACAACTTGCAGTTATGACTATGATGTTCAACGCTCGCAAGAACGGTGAGCCGCCTACTGACGAAGCTGTTGCAAACATCAACACGACTTCCACTCATCTCTACGAGATGTGCTCGGTACTACTTGCTCGAAGTCTTGAGTTTCTGGTTCCACAGGGAGGGGTTGCTATCCTTGAGTTTGTTGCAAATAAGAATCTTAAAATAGCGTTCAAACAAGAACTTCTCAAACAAACTCAACGGATTGACCCCCAAAACCAAAAAGCCAAAGAGGATTTTTATCTTAGTGCTTTCGAGTTGATTTTCCGTCAAACATATAGCGTCGTGGATTTTGATCTTGGGGTGAAGTATGGTGACCTCTATATCCACTCGAAGCGCAATTATTCGATCGAAGACAAAATGGCGGTGGAAGCACGAAAGACGATCCACCAACTTGTGGGTTCACTCGCAGACTCGAGACGGTACCTCAAAGATTCCGAGGAGTTGGGAAATCAATTGAAAGGATATGAATCAGCCGTACGGAATTCGACCCATCCATACTTTTGCTATACTGTGTACTCAGGGCTTGCATGGTATTCACAGCACGTCTTAGGCAAGCCGGATATGAACCTCCGCTACCTTCAAAGAGCAACAGTCTTTGCGGAGAAATTAGATAATTATGTTTTTCGCGAACTAGAGGTTGAAATGAAATTGCGTATTGCGGACGCGCAATTCGCTCTCGGCGCAACCGAAGAGGCATTGGAAATTTACGAAAGGGCTTTCCGGATGGCTCGCCCAGATAGCTTGCTCTGGAAAAGAAATTACTTCCTCCTGAGGTATCTCGATATTCTTATTTACCACGGGAAATATTTTCAGGCTGAGGAGATTCTGAAAAAATATTACGAGCCTATGTTGCGCTTAGCTCCATCCACTACTTCGGCTACCGCGTCGTGTCTATTTGCAATCTTGTACTTACTCTCTGGTAAATACGATGAGTCGAAAAAGTATTTGGATACAGCTTTTAAGCTCAACCGTCGAACGAACTACACGGCCTACAATGATATCCGGAATAGAATTGTACGCGCTGCGCTAAGCTACATCACTGGCGATTGGGATGAAACCGATCATACGACTCGGACGACCATGACCTATCTCTATTCAAGAGACCTAGGACTCAGCCGACATAGTGTAGGGTACTATTTTAAAATCATTGACGCTCTGATTATCCTCTTTAAGGAAGGTAAACCATTGAGCAGAAAAAACGAAACAAAATTCATCGAATTGACACATCCCAAAGAAGGGCTGATGGGTTTGATATTGAAAAAGGTCAGAGCCACTAACGCAAAGCCCCAAGCAAAGGCAAAGAGTTAGAGTAAACTAAGGAATGGTACGAATCTGGATTATTGACAAATCGATATTCCAGAGCAAAACTGCCTCCTCTGGGCTAATTTTACTGTTTTTTTAAATTGTACAGCCAAAACGGGTGGGCTTTTGAACCGCAATTTGTGGGATTTTGTGTATATTAATGGTGAATAGTAGAAAAATTGTTTCCTTTGGTTCTCCCACGCACACATCAAACGAGTACCTGTTCTTTGTGGCAAAGAGCAGGTACTTACTTTTTTAAGAGCATAAAATTAAGGCACAAAAAAGGCGGCTAATTCAGCCGCCTCTTTTTATGACAATTTGTCTGAAGTGTTACTTCACATAAATCGCTTGGCGTGTGAGTTCGTCACCACCAGATCGAACAATCACGAAGTATGTACCCGGTGAAAGGTGCATCGAGTTCGCATCAAGTGTGTATTTGAATCTATCACCTACTGATAAACTCATGACCTTCGAGGAGTATATTTCTTTGCCGAGCACGTCATGTATCTCAAGTGAAGAGCTGGTGTTCTCTTTGGCAGAGATCGTAATTTCGGCACTTGAAGTGAATGGATTCGGTGTGATGTTCAGGTCAAAAATTGACGAAGCATTTTGTCTGACAACACCACCGCCTGTAATTACCTTCTTCTTGATCGAAGTGCCGGAAATATCGAGTGTCAACTTCTTATAATTATCAGAAGACAAAGTATCGTTGTAGTGAATCTCTACCGTTGATGAGTACGTTTGCTCCGGCAATGATGGAGTAAACTTCACGATAATTACCTGCTTCTGGCCCTTTGCAATTGTGATGGGGGAAGTAATTGTCGGTGTGACGACCGAAAACACACCTGCATTGTTGCCATTGATGGTGATGGACTTCAGATAAACAGGGGATTGTGAAGTATCAATGATATTGAACGCAATGATAATCGGTGCATCGCCAATAGAATCTAGTCCAAATTTTATTGAACTGCTATCGAGAATTGCTACGCCAGGGACATACTTTGGTGGATCTGGTATCTTATATTTATGAACTTCATAGCCTGCAAAGATTGGTTGGCGTTCCATTTTTGTTGGATCGTTATAGACAAGGGTTACCTTCTGGTTATTGAAATCATACATGTAGATTCCTGACTCGGCATTCGTTGCAACATCGCCAGAATTACAGGTAACAAAGACTAATGAATCATCGCTTGTTCCTGTGCCGTTGTACGAGAACATCATATCTCCACCGTTACCAAGTGGGTAGCCTGTGCCCGGGGCTATTACCTCTTTGTCATCATCCGCAGTTACTGGGCTATTGGTGTAGCCCGTGAAAAAGTGTAGCGGTTTTGTATCGGCTCCAGCTGGGAGTTTCGTACGCTGTATAGTCGCTCTATCACCTGGAGTTAAGTTCACCGATCCGCTGAATGGAATAGTAAAAAATTGAATATCACCCTTGAAGTTTGGCTGAAGTGCAAGTTCGCAAGTTCCTGTTCCGGGAAGTGTATGTAGGCAGAATGCCATACTCGAGTCAATATTTACTGCTGTGCTTCGGGCGTTCTTCACTTGTCCAGTAATCGTAGCTGGACTGAAAGCAAACCCGCCACCTGTTGTGCTTGGTGTCCACCTGAAAACTTGTGCTCGTGGGTAAGTAGCATTATAACCATCAAAGACGACAACAGCCATAGTTTTGCTATCATTGCTTACGACAAGATTTGTCATAAAATAACCGGGATAACCGCCAGTAACAGCAGCGAAGTCCCCAGTAATTTGAAGTGAGTCCACAGGGCTGAGACCGTCAAAAGTGCCATGAAAAAACCACTGCTGGCCGCCAGCTGATGCTTTTACAGGTGTGAAATACCAATCTTTTTCATTCGGTGCAAGTACTCCGAGAGGAAGCAATTTAAGGAATGGGTCATTCGTAAGATCGGAATAAACAATTTTCAAAATTTTCGCACCGCCAATTGTTAATGGCACTGCAAGTGGGTTGAATCCGCCAGTATTATGAAATGGCGAATCAATTCTAGCAATCGCCCAAGCGCTATCTTGTGCGCTGTTAAGGGGATTGAAGAAAACAGCCTTTCCGCCAATCATGAGAGATTTTCCGTTTTTAGTTGATGCGAGAACTGATAAATTCTTCAGTTGCACCGCTCCGTATGAAGTAAACAATGTATCAGTTCTCTTGCCACCAATGGTTCTTCTTAGGATTGCAGTTCTTTCACTATTCGTAAAAGCAATTTTTGCAAAGTTCGTATCGCTTTGAGCGAAGATCTGAGATACCCCGAGCAGTGAGGTCACTGCCAATAGAAAAATGAGTAGAGAACGTTTCATAAGTATGTACGAATTAATGAAAATTTAACACAAAAAAGGTCTCATTAAGAGTTCTTTTATAACACCTTCCGTTTCAGAAAGTTACATAAAAAGGCGAACTGAAGTTGTGGCGCGGTATCAGTATGGTTAAGCGCGATTGCGAGACCATATACAGATTGTCGAAGCGACTTCGCAATGAGGGTTCGACATCAGAAATCTCCTACCCTATTAACAACCACGGCAAAGACGTTGGGTTGTTTCTCCCAAAATTCATGTTTAGTGAAAGATGAATTCTATAGGGATAATCGGGGGAGGAATTACTGGACTGACACTTGCGTACCGCTTAGCGCGCGCAGGTGCGACGTTCACTTTGTATGAATCGAGTTCGAGAGTAGGCGGTCCGATTCACTCGATTCATAAAGATGGCTTCTTGGTAGAAGCTGGTCCGAACACGTTGCTTGAATCATCTCAAGAGGTAGCAAGCTTGGTGCATGATCTTGGTTTGGACTCACATAAAATTTACCCATCCAATGTTTCACGCAAACGGTACATTCTCAAGAACGGCAAAACTCTCGCGATGCCATTGTCCCCGGGACAGTTCATCGGGACGGATTTATTCTCGTTCGGTGCAAAAGTGCGATTACTTGGCGAGCCGTTTAGAGGTCGTTCCACTAATCCAAATGAAGAGAGTGTAGCAAGTTTTGTAAGACGCAGGCTCGGCAAAGAATTCCTTGAATATGGGATGGACCCGTTTGTCTCTGGTATCTACGCGGGTGATGTAGAAAAATTATCGATGCGATATTCTTTTCCCAAGTTATTTTCACTTGAAGAAAAGCATGGTTCGATTATCAAAGGGCAGATAAAGGGTCTAAAAGACACCAAGCGTAGTAAACTTCCAAACACGGCAAGCACTCGGATGTATTCTTTCGATGAGGGACTTGGCGCACTCACCGATAAGCTCTACCATAAGATTGAAGAACATGTAAAACTCTCGGCACACGTTACCAGACTCGAACAACTACCGCAAGGGTGGAACATCTACTATTCCCACAATGGCACTGAGTATATCAGCACACATGAAAAGATTGTGCTCACACTTCCAGCTTACAAGATTGCAGAGTTAAGCCACAATATCGATTCGGTTGATTTCTCAAGTCTCTCCGAAATTTATTACCCACCATTAGTCAGTATCGCTCTTGGATTTAAGCGTGAAGATGTTGGACATACTTTAGACGGGTTCGGGGCGTTAGTACCGTCGGTGGAAAAACGAAATATCTTGGGAGCGCTCTTCAACTCGTCGTTATTTCCTGATCGCGCACCGAGTGAAAAAGTACTCTTAACAAATTTTATCGGAGGTGTACGAAATCCAGATATAACCCAGAGGAGTGAGAGCGAACAGGTGGAGTTGGTACTCAAAGACTTACGAGATATATTAGCCGTGAAGAACGATCCGATTTTTATTCATCGCTCCTATTTTGCACATGCAATTCCTCAATACGAACTTGGTTTCGGCCGCTACTTAGAAACGATGAGTTCCATTGAGTCAAAAGCTGATGGTCTTTTCTTTGCCGGTAATTTTCGGAATGGTATCTCTTTGGGTGATTGCATTTCAAGGGCATCTTTTCTGGCAGAGAAATTGACAGGGAAGTAATACTCATTCACAGTAGTCCAGCAACTTTCTCAAACTGATTCACAACCAAAAAATAATTGCGCGAACTTTCTTCTTGAAATTTGACTATTTAGTATTGATTGTTGACTAATTCTTACCTAACAACATGAGTACACCGATCAGAAATCTTGCCATCGCCGGTCATGCAGGCTGCGGAAAAACAAGCTTAGCAGAAGGATTGGCATTCGCCGGAGGGGTCACAACCCGCCGTGGTACCATCATCGAAGGAAATACTATTAGCGATTATCATCCCGACGAAATCGCTCGAAAGCACTCAATCAACACCTCGCTGATTAGTTTTACGAACCAGAATATCAAGCTGAATATACTTGATACCCCCGGTTATGCTGACTTCACAGGTGAAGTTCGTTCGGCATTGCATGTTGCCGACACCGCACTCATCATGATTAACGCGCCTGCAGGTATTGAGATTGGAACAGATCAAGTGTGGGATTTCTCGACGCACGACCAAAACTCCGTAATTTTTATTGTCAATAAAATTGATGGACTCGCAGTGGACTACGATGCAATCGTCAGCGAAATAAAGTCTCACTTCGGGCATGAAGCCGCAGTTGTGCAATTCCCGTATTCAACTGGCGCTGGCTTCAATAAAATTATTGATGTAATGAAGATGAAGTTGCTCAACTTCAAAACCGATGGAACTGGTACGTATTCCGAAGAAGACATACCTGCCGATGTCGCAGTAAAGGCAGACAAATTACATAAAGAATTGGTGGAAATCGTTGCTGAAAGCGATGATACATTGATGGAAGAGTTTTTTGCGAATGATGGTCAGCTTGAGGAGTCGCATTTCTCAGGCGGTATTCATGAGTCGCTCGCACACAGAAAATTATTTCCGATTCTTTGCGCTTCGGCTGAGCAAAATATTGGTACGCGTCGAATCCTGGAGTTCATCTTCACGAATGCGCCAGCACCAGATGATCACCTTGCGGATGTGCACGGAATAAATCCTGAGAATAAACAAGATGTGAGTTTGAATAAGGCTCCGAAGGATGCGACTACGCTTTTTGTATTCAAGACAGTCAGCGAAGCCCATCTCGGTGATCTTTCTTTCTTCAGAGTCTATCATGGCGAGCTAAAACCTGGGGTAGATTTAGTGAATGAATCAAATGGCAGACCCGAACGCATGGCACAGATATTTTCCATGTGTGGCAAGACACGGAAAGAACAACACAGTGCGATTACCGGCGACATCGCAGCGGCTGTCAAACTCAAGGATACGCATACAAATAATACACTCAGCTCTAAAATTTTTCCGGTGATATTAAAGCCGATTGAATTTCCCGAACCTGTGATTGCAAGTGCTGTACGATCCAAGAATAAAGGCGATGAAGAAAAAATCGCCGTCGGTTTGCATTCGCTCCACGAAGAAGACCCAACATTTATTGTTGTGCATGATCCGGAGTTGAATCAAATTTTGATTGAAGGACAAGGGGAGTTGCAACTTGATATTATTGTCAAGCGATTGAAAGAGCGGTATAAGATTGATGTGGATGTGATCGAGCCACGCATACCTTTCCGTGAAACTGTCAGAGGCAATGCTGACACAAGGTATCGTCACAAAAAACAATCAGGCGGCGCGGGACAATTTGGTGAAGTTGCAATTAAGATTGCTCCAAAAAAACGCGGAGAGGGTTACGAGTTCGTTGATGCTATCGTTGGTGGTGTGGTATCAAACAAACATATCCCGGCAGTGGATAAAGGCATCCACGAATTCTTAGGTAAAGGTCCGCTTGCAGGTTATCCAGTTGTAGATGTACAGGTGACGCTTTATGATGGAAAGGAACATCCTGTTGATTCAAACGAAAACGCATTTAGGACAGCAGGCAAGATGGCATTCAAAGAGGGTTTTCTTGCTGCCAAGCCAGCATTACTTGAACCGATCTACCATATCGAAGTGACAGTACCTGATGACCATATGGGTGATGTACTCGGAGATATTTCCTCCCGCAGAGGAAAAGTCCAAGGCATGGATTCGAAGGGGACGTTTGAAGTAATCAAGGCTTTTGTCCCGCTTGCCGAATTACATCACTACTCATCACGACTACGCTCACTCACTCAAGGCAAAGGCTCCCATAGGCAACGCTTCGATCACTACGAAGATGCTCCGAAGGAATTCGCAGATAAGATTATTGCAACCCATGCCAAGACGGGAGTGGTGGAGGAGGAATAATACGAAAATCAAGCAGATAAAATGTGTATGGAGAAATTAATTTGACGGAAAGATTCATCTTCGTTCTTGCAATCGTTTTTTGCCTCTCACCATTTGCCTCACCTCCGATTGCCCTTGCGTTGGGGATCGTGATGGCGCTTACGATTGGTCACCCCTTTCAGAAGTATAACAGCAAGGCAACAAAAATGCTGTTGCAGGTTTCCGTTGTTGGTCTTGGATTCGGAATGAACTTTGGCAATGTACTCGAAGCTGGGCGCTCAGGAATTTTATTTACCATTGCAACAATTTTTGGCACCTTAACCTTGGGGTACTTTATAGGCCAATGGCTAAAGGTCGAGCGGAAAACCTCACACTTGATTTCGAGCGGTACAGCGATTTGTGGTGGAAGTGCAATCGCCGCTGTTGGTCCTGTTTTAGGGGCAAATGAGAACCAGATGTCGGTTGCGCTCGGGACGGTTTTTATTTTGAATTCGGTTGCGCTTTTTATTTTTCCGATCATCGGATCATATCTAAACTTATCGCAAACTCAATTCGGAATTTGGGCGGCAATTGCAATACATGATACCAGCTCAGTCGTTGGTGCTGCTGCGAAATATGGAGACGAAGCATTACGGATTGCTACGACAGTCAAGCTTGCGCGTGCGCTCTGGATCGTCCCTGTGGCACTCGGCACATCATTCTTTTTTAAGTCAGAGAAGAAAAAAGTTACCATACCGTATTTCATTTTTCTCTTTGTGTTGGCATCAGTCGTGAGAACGTATGTGCCTCTCGGCACAAAAATATTCGACGGATTAGTGAGTATTGCCAAAGCAGGACTCGTACTAACATTATTCCTTATCGGTGCGGGACTCTCACGTGCGACGATGAGAGCAGTAGGATTCAAACCATTTATTGAGGGAGTTATCCTGTGGCTCGTAATCGGCAGCGTTTCGCTATGGGCTGTAACATCCCTCATCAACAATTAAAGTCTTCTGCTCCAATTCGCAATTCATAATTAAAGACACGTGGTTCCGATTAAACTCGCACTTTTATGGCATCAGCACCAACCTGATTACCGCAAAGGTAATAAGATGCTCCTTCCGTGGGTAAGGCTTCACGCAACGAAAGATTATCTGGAGATGGTGGAGCATCTCGAAAGACATCCAACAATGCGGGCGACTATTAATCTTGTGCCGTCTCTTATTCGTCAAATCGAGGATTACAGCCTAGGGTTCGAAGATGATCTATTGACATTCTCAAAAAAAACAATTGCTGACTTGTCACCAGACGAGAGGGATTCGATCCAAACGCAATGCCTTTACGCCAACTATAGACGAATGATTGCACGGTCTCATAGATACAGAGAACTTTACGAGAAAAATCAGAACGGCGAAAAATTTACTGATGCCGAAATTCGTGATTTGATTGTGCACTATCATCTTGCCTGGACTGGAGAATTCAAACGTGATGAGGAGCCTTACTCTGAGTTAATTATGAAAGAAAGAGATTTTACCGAGGCGGATACGGAGATTCTGTTAACTGCGCACTTAGAAATTCTCAAGGAGATAATCCCACGACATCTCAAGTTACGGAATTCTTCACAGGTCGAATTATCCACTACCCCGTTTTACCATCCGATTCTTCCGTTGCTCTGCGATACAGACTCTGCACTTGAGTCTACGCCTGGGATTATTCTGCCGGCGGAGAGATATTCTTCAGTTGAAGATGCCTGCGAGCAACTGAGACGCTCGATTGAGATTCACACGGAGAGATTCGGAGTCGCACCGAATGGTGTTTGGCCTGCTGAAGGGAGCATTTCGGATGCAGCATTGAAAATACTGTGCCAACAAAATATCGAATGGACAGCGAGCGACGAGACAGTCCTTCATAATTCACTTGGGGCCGATTTGTCCGCTAACGATGACAATCAATTCGAAGAGTTAGAAAAATACTTCCCAAGAATATTTTCTGATACGGACAAAGAGATCGCCATCTTTTTTCGTGATCATGGGCTGAGTGATAAAATAGGATTTGAGTACTCGAACTGGGATGCTCGGGATGCAGCAAAAGATTTCGTCGCGCAGTGTCTCGAAATTCGCTCTCAGATAATTGAGAGATTCGGCGAAGAAACGCTTGAAAAAGCCTGTATCTCAGTAATATTGGATGGCGAGAATTGCTGGGAGTATTACCATCATAATGGTAGATACTTTTTAGACGAACTCTATTCCGTTTTAGAGAAAGCCGACGAAATCAAACCCGTAACGATGACGGAGGCAGTCAGTGAAATCGGCAAGCGAAATATCCGCAAGCTTTCGCATGTGGTTGCTGGTTCGTGGATTGGTGGAAATTTCAGAATCTGGATTGGACATGCCGAAAAAAATCGTGCTTGGGATTGTCTTAATCATGCGAGGAATGCGCTCACTAATTTTTTGTCACATCACAGTGTAGATGACGGCAGAATCGAAATGGCTCATACAGCTCTCTTGAAGGCTGAAGGCAGCGACTGGTTCTGGTGGTTTGGGGAAGATAATGCAAGCGAGCAAAAGCAAATCTTCGACGAACTCTATCGGCAGCATCTTATCGATATGTATGTACACCTCCACCTCACTGTACCGAAAGAATTATTCGAGCCGATAGGCACAAACTCTGTCGGCGACGGCGGTGCAATGCACCGGGCATAGAAAACTCTTTTACTGGAAGGTGGTGTAGAAATTCTTTATGTGTTAATTCGAACAAATCTGCGAGATGCGTTCGAGTTTGGAAATGTCGAATCCCTGGGATTTCGCTTGTGAGAGGAGGGTAGTGATCGTCTCCTCATTAATTGTTTTTTCGCGAGAGAGTATCCAGAGATATTCGCGTGAAGGTTCACCGATCATTACATATCTATAATCAGGATCGAGCGCAATGATCCAATAATTCCCTGAAAATGGCCAGAAAAAACGAACCTTCAATTTAGCGGGTTCATTGATATTGGGCACCCACGCGGTTCCGGTAGAAGTTTTGACTACGCTTGGATCGGTGATTTTATGTCCGGAGTTCACAACTTCGATATCACCATTCTCTTTGAACGAATAACGCGCAGTGGTGCAATTTAAACCGGATTCGAAACTATTGGGTAAGCGCAATATTTCATACCAAAGGCCAGTATATTTCTGAAGGTCAAACGAAGTAACGACGGGAAGCTCCGGTTTCGTGGAAGAGCAACCCCAAAATGCAATTAAGCCAAGAAATAAAAGCGGTGAATAGATTTGTAAAACTCTCATACCTATTCTAACATTTTTTCATATGCTCACGTGCTCTCGATATTTCATTATTTGTGAGTCGGAAAAAATCAGTGTAACACCCAGAACGACTTAGACACCCAACCGCCGGATTCTTTGTTATTGGGCTTCGATGGCGAAGAAAATACTCCAAAAAAGATCAGGGGAATTAGAAACTATTTCGGCGGAAGGCCGGAAAAACGGCTCCTCGCTTCCTTTTTCCAAAGCCGAAATCATTGCCGATTACCGCATAGCAGACCAGTCGAGGCTGGCAAGCCTGCTCGGCAGGCGCGAGGTGTTGACGGGGAAAGCAAAGTTTGGCATTTTCGGCGACGGTAAAGAGGTTGCGCAGATTGCAATGGCAAAAGCTTTTCGAGATGGTGATTGGCGTTCGGGATATTACCGCGATCAAACCTTCATGTTCGCAACAGGGACAAGTGACCTTCAGAAATTCTTCGCTCAACTTTACGCTCACCCCGATTCAGTTGCCGAACCGGCTTCGGCAGGACGAATGATGAACTCGCACTTTGCAACACGGAGTTTGAATGATGATGGGTCTTGGCGCGATTTGATGAAGATTAAAAATTCATCGCCTGACTTCTCTCCAACAGCCGGACAAATGCCACGACTCGTTGGGTTAGCGTATGCATCAAAGTTATTTCGGCAAAATCGCGATCTCGGATTATTCACTCAATTTTCTGATCACGGTAACGAAGTGGCATTTGGGACTATTGGTAATGCAAGTTCATCCGAAGGTTTGTTCTACGAAGCGGTGAATGCCGCTGGTGTGCTTCGTATCCCGATGGTTATATCTGTATGGGATGATGAGTACGGTATCTCCGTCCCTGCAGAATATCAAACGACGAAGAAATCAATTTCGAAAGCGCTCGCCGGTTTCGAGACAAGCTCGGATGGTGAAGGCTATTTATTTTATGTCGTGAAGGGTTGGGACTACCCGGCACTCTGTGAAGCGTATGCTACGGGTGTGCCGATTGTACGTAAAGACCACACACCTGCGCTCTACCACATAACGGAGTTGACCCAACCTCAGGGACACTCTACATCCGGTTCGCATGAAAGATATAAATCTAAAGAGCGTCTGGCGTGGGAAGCCGAATTTGACTGTAACAAGAAAATGCGTGAGTGGATGGTCGCCAATCACGTCATTAGTGAATCAGCACTTGAAGCAATTGAAAAGGAAGATAAAGAAATTGTTGACGAAGCGAAGGCTCGTGCCTTCGAAGCATTCCTCGCACCAATCAAAAGCGATATCCAAATTGTCGCGCACTTACTTGATGAGCTTTCATCTCAATGCTCTCTAGGGGCTGATGTCGCACAGATCAGGAATGAGTTAGTGAGTTCTTCCGAGCCGTACACGCGAGATGTGGTTTCGGCAACACGTAAAGCTATTCGATTAGCAAACATCGAATCAGCTCCAGCGAAGGAAAAATTAAAACAGTGGTTAGATAGACGACTTGGGAAAGTAGAGGATGAGTACGCGTCATCACTCTATAGCGAGTCATCTGAATCGGCGTTGAAAGTCCCAGAGGTGAAACCGATTTATTCTGCAATGTCAGAAGAAATGAATGGTTCGCAGATATTGGTAAATTGTTTTGATGCAGCATTTGCTCGTGACGCAAGAATCTTTGCAATCGGCGAGGACATAGGAAAAATCGGTGACGTAAACAAAGGGCTTGACGGCCTTCAAGAGAAATTTGGCGAAATCAGAATCACTGATACAGGAATTCGTGAAGCGACAATTTTAGGACAAGCAATCGGTGCGGCGATGCGAGGTCTGCGGCCAATTGCAGAGGTACAATATCTTGACTACCTCCTCTACGCACTTCAGACCATGTCAGATGATCTTGCGACAGTTCGTTGGCGAACAAAGGGCGGACAAAAGGCACCAGTTATCGTGCGAACTCGTGGACACCGCCTTGAAGGAGTCTGGCATTCAGGTTCACCGATGGGAATGATTATCCACGCACTTCGTGGGATGTATGTGCTTGTCCCTCGGAATATGGTGCAAGCTTCAGGGTTTTATAACACGATGCTGCGTTCTGATGATACGGCACTAATCGTAGAAACATTGAACGGCTACAGGCTTAAAGAAAAACTCCCAGATAATTTTTCCGATTTCACATTACCGCTTGGCGTTCCAGAAATTCTTGCTGAGGGAACAGATGTGACGCTCGTCACCTACGGTGCATGTTGTCGTGTGGCGTCCGAAGCAATGAAGGAGTTGCAGAAGTTCGGAATTTCGGTTGAGCTAATAGATGTACAGACACTTCTTCCATTTGATATTCACGGAGTGATTGCCAAGTCTTTGAAGAAAACGAATCGCATTGTATTCTTAGACGAAGATGTCCCAGGGGGAGCTACGGCTTTTATGATGCAAGAAGTTCTTGAAAAGCAAGGCGGATACACCTCCCTGGATTCTGCTCCGGTTACGATTACATCCAAAGCACATCGACCTGCTTATGGTTCTGATGGCGATTATTTTTCAAAACCGAATGCTGATGATATTTTCCAGAGTATCTATTCGATGATGAACGAGGCTGATTCCTCTAAATACCCAGCCTTCTGATAAATCAAGCTTTGGGGAACAGCAAGTGTAACTTTCGAGCATACTTAAGTGTCTATTAGAATGAAGCACAGGCACACTATGTTAACGAAGAAAAGATTCTTACTTGCCATCATAATTTTATTCATACTCTCACCAATGCTGGGTGCAAAATCCATCGGTCCGTATTCCGAAACCCTCACATTCTTTTATTCACGAGGGAAGTTAGTGTCGAAGTCCAACGCGAGTGTCGCAAATCAGACGATAGATGTTCTCTATTATGGGGATGCCAGAACTTATCAAAGTACGTATGAATATCATAAGCGATACCAAACTGACAGCGCTGGTAATTTTGATGTTCGCGATAGCTTTTCATATTATTCGGGTGATTATTCCTCTCTTACCATGACGGTTATGGGGGCTCAGGATTCGGCGGGCAAAAGTGATACGCTCGGCTATTTGATCATCAATCTAGCAGCTGCCAAATCATTTGAAATACCTGGCCACAGTTCAGGGTGCTACGAGGGAAGAACAACTACTCTGAAAGTATATACTTTCCCCGATACGACATTTCAAATCAAGTAGTTACTCGGCAAAGGTCTGTTTGTGGACCTTGGAACAAATGCCCTCAGGTTCGTATTGATTACAACAGATGACTCAGAAATCTTATATAATCTTTTTTTTTATACTCCTCGGTAGTGAGCTTGTCGCTCAGACTCCTCGTGCCGTGAACCGATCCGCCTCTCAATTTCGGATAGCAAGGTTGAAATACTCTGGTGGTGGCGATTGGTATAATGATCCCACTGAGGAGCCAAACCTTCTCAAGTACATTAAGAATGTTACGAACATCGAAGTAAATCCGGAATATACTTGGGTTGACATTGCAAGCGACGATATTTTTAATTTCCCATTTCTGTTTTTGACAGGCCATGGTAACGTGGACTTTTCGGATGCCGAAGCCAAGCGGTTGCGCTCATACCTTGAGGCTGGTGGATTTCTTTATATAGATGACGACTACGGTCTCGACAAACCCATTCGTCGCGAGATGAAAAAAGTATTTCCCGATCAGGAATTTCAAGAGCTACCGTATTCGCATGGTATTTATCATTCGCACTTCGAATTCCCAAATGGAGTACCGAAAACGCATGAGCATGATGGCAAGCCGCCGCAAGGATTCGGACTTTTTATAGCAGGACGAATGTGTGTGTATTATACGTTCGAGTCCAATCCTTCCGACGGCTGGGACGATCCGGAAGTGCATAATGATCCTCCCGAAAAGCGCGATGAGGCATTGCGTTTTGGGACGAATATAGTTGTGTGGGCACTTTCACACTAACTATTTTCGTATTTTTGTATTCACAATGAGAATCGCACTCGCCGGTTATGGCAAAATGGGGCATGAGATCGAATCGGTTGCGCGTTCGCGCGGACATGAAATCGTTGCCATCTATGATATTGATAAACCTCTCGCCGTTGATTCTCTTCGTACGTCAACCCCTGAAGTCATCATTGACTTCACTCAACCTGATACGGTGAGGACGAATGTAGAAATTTATACGAAAGCAAAAATTGCAACAGTTATCGGCACCACTGGCTGGGATTCCGAACTGCCTAACATCCAAGCCTTAGTTGCTGATTCTGGCATCGGTTGTGTCATCGGATCAAATTATTCAATCGGCGTAAATTTGTTTCTAAAAATCGTTGCGGAGGCTTCGAAGTTGATGGATTCAGCTGACTATGATGTCTATGAGAGCGAAGCGCACCACCGGATGAAAAAGGATTTTCCAAGTGGCACTGCTCTAAGAATTGCTGAGGCAATACTATCGGGGTCATCAATGAAAAAAACAATTTCTTCCGAACTGCAACAAGGGGTATCTCCTTCACCGGAGGTGCTCTATGTTAGCTCGATCAGAGCAGGTTCGATAACTGGCACACATACCGTTGGATTTGAATCAGAAGAGGATACGATAGAACTTATTCATCGTGCAAAATCACGGAGAGGGTTTGCACTCGGTGCAATTCGCGCAGCAGAATGGATAGCTCACAAAAAAGGCTTTTATCGTTTCGAAGAAAATATCGAAATGATTCTGGGAAGTTGAGTTGAGCAATTCAATCCAACGATAATCCAAGACAACCGAAAAAGATATGAACTTAAAAAAAATACGAGGTACAGGGACTGCAATCGTTACGCCATTCCAAGCAAATGGTGAGATCGACTACGACGCAACACGCCGTTTACTTGATTATCAACTTTCGGGCGGAGTCGAGATGATAGTGCCGCTTGGTTCGACTGGCGAGAATCCTACGATTACCAATGCGGAGCGGTCGAAGTTTTTGCACTTCGTGATTGAGTATGTAAATGGCAGGGCAGTAATCGTCGCTGGTACAGGGTCCAATGATACACGCGCTACAGTCGCTCTCACAAAGGAAGCCCACGACCTCGGCGCAGATGCAGCATTGGTGGTTACTCCTTACTATAATAAACCAACTCCGAACGGATTATTCGAACACTTTAAAGCAACCGCAGAGATCGGAATTCCGATTGTCATGTATAATGTGCCTGGAAGAACTGGCTTAAACATGAGTGCCGAGACGACGCTTCGATGTGCAGAAATTCCCAATGTCGTCGCAATCAAAGAAGCTAGCGCGGATATGTCGCAGTGTATGGAAATTCTCCAGAATGCCCCTCACGGATTTTGGCTTCTCTCAGGCGAAGACAATCTGACACTGCCTTTGATCTCACTGGGTGCCGCCGGAGTCATCAGTGTTACATCGAATGTGGTGCCACACGAGTTCTCTCGCTTAGTGCGATTCGGACTTGAGGGAAGATTTGAAGAAGCAAAGGCGATTCATTTTGAACTTCTCGATTTGATGAAGATAATGTTTATCGAATCGAACCCAGGTCCAGTAAAATCTGCGCTGGCAATGATGGGGATTATCAGCGAGCATTACAGACTCCCTCTTGTACCGATGAGACCAGAGAACAAAGCAATGGTGCGAGATGTACTATTACAACTCGAAAGTGTCGTTGTTGAAGAATTAGAAGAAAATAGATAGAATATAATTCATTTTTTTGCTTGAAGGACGGAAGTCCTCTCGTATGACATCAGAGTAGCTGACGAGATTTCGAAGAG
This sequence comes from bacterium, assembly GCA_037143335.1. Lineage (GTDB taxonomy): Bacteria > Bacteroidota > Ignavibacteria > Palsa-1295 > Palsa-1295 > PALSA-1296. The sequence goes on from JBAWZA010000004.1 coordinate 35,884, forward strand.
ACCCTCTGCGGTTGAAATCCACAAGTCACCGTTATCGTCAAAAGCCAGGTCGGTCGGATTTGTTACCGGGATGTTTTTATTAGTATGCTCGTCAAGGAATGACGTGATTCTTCTGAGATTCGCTTTTGGTTTTTCGATCTTATCAGGTATCCCAGATTGCATATCCTCAAATTTGACATCACTTGCAACAAAAAGCCCTTCAGTAGAAATAGCCCACCACGCATTTGCTCGTGATTTTGGTTGAATGAATTTCTTTATATGGTTGGATGGGGAACCGAGAAATGCAAACGTGTGTGGATCAACATCGCCATCTCCGCTTGATGGCATGCCTCGCTCATATTCTTCAGGAGCTAGGACACTCACCGCTTGTGACATAAAAATCCACATGTTGCCGTGCGCATCGGTGTTCATGTGCTCGATAATATTATCTGGAATAGCGATTCCGTTTGCGGGGATTTCTTCATAGTATCGTTGAACCTCACCATTTGGGAAAAGTCGGAATATTCCAAAATTTGTCCCAGCCCAAACCGAAGTGTCACGAGTTGCGACGATCGAAGAAACGTACGAAGAAACTGAGTGTGGATGAAAGCGACCGCCCTCAAGTGAAAAAACTCCGTACTTCGCAGTTGCTACCCAAAGCCGCTTTACAGGATCGAGTGTCAACCCTGTGATCACGGGGTGGTTCTCGCGAGCCGGAAATTCGAAACGCTCCAGTTCTCCAGTTGGTAAATAAATCCGAAATAATCCAGCCTCGGAGCCAACAAATAATGTGTCATCCGAAGCAAGCAGTGCTGAACAACCATTGATGGGATAGCTTCGAAGCAGTTTGTCCTCACGAATTATTTTGAGCGACTGGCTATCGGCAATCACAATTTTCCCATCATTCATCAGAATGAAGCGACTGATATTCTTGGGTGCAATCGTATCACGAGAGTTTGTGTAGCGAATTTGCCGAAAGCCTTTCAGCTGATTACTTCCCATCGAAGCACAAGCAGTAAAGAACAGCGCACCGATCACAACTACGAACGATATTGAATGTCTCATATTTTTATTGATGTGCAAGAGAACCGTGAAGCAGTAGTTTTTTATTCCCGTGATCGGGGTGGATGTGACGATTTGCAGCAGATTTAACAATTTGATAACATTGGGTACGATTTTTTAAAAGATTTAACGATTTCGTAACAATTTGGTAACGATTTGATAATCATTTCTTAACACTGAGTTTGTAAATTTGTGTGCGGATGTTCCGCATCAGTTTTTTTCTATCATCGTAGGACAAATATGAAATTCAACATAAAATTAACAGCATGTGCATTGGCGGTTCTTTTCCTTGCAAACCCGGCGTTTGCCCAGAAGAAGAACTTGATAATGTTTATCGGGGATGGCTACGGTATCGCACCGAAAGTTGCGGCTCGTATGGCTTTAGGACAAGGCAAGACGGGAAGTCGTTATAGCGATGATCCTAATTTCCACTTGTTAGAAATTGACAAACTTCGGTATGTCAACCCTGTGACGACACACTCACTAAATAGCTGGATCACTGATTCAGCGCCCGGTACGTGCGTATATTCAATCGGTAAGAACGGTAAGCAAGATAACGAAATGATAGCTATGGATGCAACCTCATTCAAGCCACTTGGTACAATCTTGGAAGCAGCAAAGAAGGCAGGCTATGCAGTTGGGTTGGTGACAACCACTCGTATCACGCACGCAACTCCTGCTGGTTGGGCGACTCACATCTGGGAGCGCGACCTTGAAGACTACATTGCGGCACAATATATTTCTGCTTCCGAAAATGATTATGAAGCAATCATGAAGGCGAACGGAAATACCTATGATCCAAATCGTGATTGGGTACTACCTGATCCGAAGATCGGCGTCGAGGTTGACGTGCTCCTTGGCGGAGGTTCACGCCACTTCCTTTCGAAAGCAAATCCAGGACCAAATAACTGGGTATGGGATAAGAATGGTGACACAGTTAAGATTAATGGTGTTGCCGTTAAACTCGGATCTGCAAGCAGGACCGACGGTGTTGATCTCGTAGAAATCGCAAAGACTCGCGGGTATAAATATGTCAACAGCCGTGATGCCCTCATAAACATTGACTACTCGCAGTTCACACCAACCAATAATAAAAAGCTTCTCGGACTTTTCCGTAACAGTCACATGAGCTACGAGCAAGATCGTCAGTTGCATTTCAGCAATGAACCGATGCTTGCAGAGATGGCGAAGGTTGCTATCGAAGTTCTCAAGCGCAAGAGCGACAAAGGATTTCTCTTATTGGTAGAAGGTGGTCGTATCGATCACTTAGAACATGCTAATTGCGGTGGCGTTGCATTCATACCTGCTGATCCTGATACCTCAAAGCATATTCCAGAAACATGGACTGTAAATTCTGATAAAGAAGCATTTGTAGATGATGGAAGTTACAACGGCGCAGCTGGCGCGAAAACGGCTATCCAAGCTTATGCTTCTCCTGATGCAATTTATGGCTCAGATTATATGATCAAAGAAGTACTTGCATATGATTACGCTATCGGTGAAGGGCGCAAGCTCCTCACGGATGCAACTGCAGGCAATACTCTTATCATGGCATCGAGCGATCACGAGTGCGGTGGTTTTGCAGTTGTCGGTTTACATGATGAAGCCGATGCACAAAAGAATGGTACGAAGGTTCGTACCTATGCACTCGTCCCGTCGAAGTCAACTGCGTTCACACCAGCACCAGTTGGCATCACTCGTGGCGATGCAGCAACTGGTGGTTGGTATCCCGACTACTCTCTCTTTGATGTAGGTGGATATAAATTTCCAAAAGCACCAGCGACAGGTAGAAGGATCGTCGTATCGTACGGATCAAACCCGCTGACAAATGGTAACGGACAAAAAGTTGCTGGTGGTACACCAGGTAACCATACTCCACAGGACGTGCTTGCTTATGCTGACGATAACGTCGGTGGTAACTTTGCTAATCGAATCTGTGGGAAGGGATTGCTTGATAACACCGATCTCACACCGATTATGGAAGCTTTCCTTGATGTGAAAGTATCTTCGACTGTTCGCAAACAAGATCCGAACATCGCTCCGATGAAGAGCGGTGGTTTCCTTTATCCAAATCCCGCAAATCAGGATGAACCAGTGAACGTGAACTTCACTGTTCAAAATTCAGGCACGGTAAGTATTGATATTTTCAATGCAATCGGCCAGAAGGTTCGTACTCTCTTTAGTGGCAATATGGAAATTGGCGATCACTTCATGAAATGGGATGGATCGGACGATTTCAATACGAAGGTTGCCGCTGGAATGTACGTCGTCTCCGTTTCAAGCGAAGGCACAACTTTATCGCAGAAAATGATAGTGAAATAATATGAAAGTTGCCGAAACGATTATTCGGTAATATAAAAGGGGTGACACTTCTCTGAAGTGTCGCCCCTTTTACTTTCTGGAATTAATCTCTTACGCTTGTGCTAATGCCTCTTCGAGCAATTGTTTCTTATAGAGATCATGATACGCCCCTCCATGTGCGAGCAACTCGTCATGTGTGCCTTGCTCAATAATTGTGCCTTGATCGAGGACGATAATCATGTCCGCATTTTTCACGGTCGAAATTCTATGGCTGATGATAATGCTCGTTCTTCCTTTCATAATACCCTTCAGATTTGCAAGAATCTTTTCCTCTGTTGCTGTATCTACAGCGCTCATTGAATCATCGAGGATGAGAATTTTTGGGTTGCGTGCTAATGCTCGCGATAGTGCTGTCCGTTGTTTTTGTCCACCTGAAAGTGTAAGCCCACGCTCACCAACGATGGTTTGAAGGCGGTGAGGGAATGAGGAAATGTCCGCATAAATCTCGGCAGACTGTGCAGCCTCAGCAACCGAAGCCTCCAGACTTTCTTCCAAACCAAAAGCGATATTCTCGTGAATCGTATCCGAAAATAGAAAAGACTCCTGCGGTACCATTCCGATATTCTTTCGCAGTACTTCAAGAGGAATTTTTCGGATGTCGTGTCCGTCAATAAGGATTGTTCCTTGTGTTGTGTCGTAGAGTCTTGGGATGAGATCAACGAATGAGGTTTTCCCTGAGCCAGTCCGACCAATGATAGCAAGCGTAGTGCCTGATTGAATTCGTAAATTTACATTACGTAAAACGAACGGAAGTTCATCGCGATACTTGAATGATACATCTCGGAATTCGATCTCACCATGGATGTTGTCAATGCCGGCATCCGCGAATGCTGAATTATGGACGTCAGGTTTTGTATCAAAGATTACTTGCAATCGCGTCATTGAAGCTGCTCCGCGCTGAACCAAGTTCGTAACCCATCCCAGTGCTATGAATGGCCACGTGAGCATTCCTAAGTACATAATAAACGCAGCCATTTCGCCCAGCTTCATCGTCCCATTGATAATGAGAGGAGCGCTCATCAGAAGTAAAATGACGACGGACATTCCAACCAGACCGAAGATTACCGGCATCATTAAACCTTGCACTTTCGCGAGGCGCATATTTTTCTTGTAGTACTCATCGCTCAAGACATCGAAATTTTTCCTTTCGTATTCTTCGCGCACGTATGCTTTGATGATTCGCATCCCCGAGATGGATTCAGTTGCTCGAGCGGTTAGGTCCGCATAGTGCGATTGAACCGCATCAAAGAGCGGATTTATTTTTCGTCCGATGAGATAAACCCCCAACGACATTAGCGGAAGCGGAGCAACGACTGCGAGAGTTAAGGTCGGCGACAGCGATAGCATAAATGCTACGGAGAAAATGAACGTCGTGATCGTATCGGCAGAGTACATGATTGCTGGTCCGATAAAATTGCGGACAGCATTTATGTCATTCGTCGCATAAGCCATGACCTCACCTTGAGGTGTGTTCTGGAAAAATCGCATCGAAAGAGTTTGGAGGTGCGCAAGGAAATCATTTCGCAGATCGTATTCGATCTCACGACTTGCAACAATAATTGTCTGCCGAACTAAGTAGAAAAGATACCCAGCCGCCGCGGATGAGGCAACGATGAGCAGGCAATCATAAAAGAGCGACATGCCTGTTGCGGAGTGATCCTGCAACGAGTTAATAGCATGACGCACGAACGACGGCAGCAACGCAGTCGCCAAACTTGATACGGTTGTCAGTACCCAGCCTAATATATACTTTTTCTTGTACCGCTTAAAATAGGGCAGTAGGTTTAGGAGTGATTTCATACCCTTGAAACATGCTGCAGAGTAAAAACATTTTTTTGAATCCAAACAGAGCTAAATGCAGTTTATAGGTAGGTTAATTCAATCCAATTTCATGGCCAAGAAAGTAGTACTCGTTTTCGCACTTTTACTCGGCTTTTTTGCCTTTGCCGAGACCTCCTGGGCACAACAATCAGGTGGGCAGGATTCAACTGGCGAAGGCCTTCCGCCCTTACGTGCCAGACGTGATGCCTATATTATCGAAACCTATCCTTCCCCTGCCCGGCACGGACAGATATTGAAGATCAAGATATATTCCCACTTTGCACAACAAATCTCTGTCAGGATTGTGGATGTGAACGACAGGCCGATGAAGGTTTTGCAAGAACCTGTGATGGTGTCTGAGGGGATACACACGTACGAATTTCCGACAAATCTTGTCGCAACTGGCCCGTATTACGTCCGCTTAACAACGTATTCCTCAACCGGAAGTGAGAATCTGATTCAGGACTCCAGATTTTTAGTGCTTCATTAACTTCGATGTAGTATATGCAAAATCTAAGAATACTGATCTTAGTTATCTTACTCTTTCCTTTCGTTTGGTTGGATGCTTCAGCGCAATCTGATAATCGTGGAAAAGATTTTTGGGTCTGCTTCCCACAAAATGCGAAGTACGAAAGTGCTGGTTTACGATTTAGACTTTATATCACTTCAGAATTTAGCTCGAAAGGTAGTGTTACGATTTCTGGACTCGGTTTCGTGAAGAAATTTCAACTCGCCCCAAATGCAATTGCAACCATTGACCTCGATACATCCTGCCAAATTGTTGGCAGCAATGCGGTCGTCCCGTTTGGTGTGCATGTTGTTTCGGATAATCCAGTGGCTGTCTATGGACTATCGAATAGAAAGGCAAGCACTGATTCCTATGTGGCTTATCCAACGAATGTTCTCGGTACAGAATACAGAGTATTAGGGTATCACTCGCTCGGAGACGATGCATTTACAACTCAGGCTACAATTGTGGCCTCCGAAGACAATACGGAGGTTAGCATCTCGTTGACTGGCAATGTGAAGATGGGAAAACATAACGGCGAGAGCTATAGCATTCACTTGAACAAAGGTGATGCATATCAAATGCAAGGAACATCTGGAACAGACGGGAAAAATGATCTAACGGGTACACTCGTCACATCAAATAACCCCATCGCATTTTTTACTGGTCACACTTGTGCAGAAGTCCCACCGCCGGTTGAATTTTGTGACATGCTCTTGGAACAAGAACCGCCGATCAATACTTGGGGGAAGCAATTTTTTTTGAGCAAAATGACGGGCAAAGCGGATTACGCACTCCGTGTATTGGCGAACGAAAACGATACGAAAGTATTCTTGAACAATGCCCAAGTTGCAATTTTGAATCCGGGAGCTTACTATGAAAATAATCGTGTGAGTGACAATGCTGTCGTTACAACCGATAAACCTGTGCTCGTTGCACAGTATGCTAGGAGTGCTAATGCAGACTCCGTCAAGATCGGCGATCCATTTATGACGCTTATTGCACCGACTGAGCAATTTCTTTCGGCATATACTTTCGTGACACCGATCAAGGATGATCCGTCCTCGAAGAGTGTTTCAATCTTCCAACAGGATATTGCAGATCCAAGTACTCATCATGTTGTAATCTCCGACTCCCTTGGCATTTCTCACTTGTTCATTCAAAAGAATCTTGTTGACACTGCAAAGTTAATCCATAGCTTTATGATTTCTAAATTTCGAAAGGATGCCATTGCTCACGCCCGTGCTGGTGAGCACAAAGCGTTCAAGTTCGTCAAGAACTCTGAGGGCCAGATTTTTGAATTTGAAGCGGAAGCGGAAGATACCAATCCAGAAGTGAGCAATTTTTCTCGAGGCGGATGGCAACACTTCATCAACATCATAATCCCAACGAATTCGATTCAATCTATCAGACTCGACTCGTTCTCTATTCCTGCGAATAAATTCACTGCAGTCGGTTTGACCACATACTCGATTGCTCAAGTCGAAATTCCTTATGGCTCTCACTCGATTTCAGCCGATCGTCCGTTCGGTCTGTACTCGTATGGCTTCGGACTTGGTGGAGAGAATTTTGATTCGTACGGCAACATCGCTGGACAACGAGTGATGCGAATTGCCCGAAACGCTGATACCTCGAAGCCGACACTCGAGATCGCTCCGAGCACTTCCGCGGACCAGATTAATCTTATTGCACGTGATGATCGAATTGACGACCTTGGAATCGGAAAAATTTCGGTAACGGATTCGTCGCATAAAGCAAATCCAGTTACTTTCCCAACGTTCGAAGTTGGTGCACCTCAAGTCACTTTTTCGGTAGCGAAGCCTACTCAGGCAAATTGTGTCTATCTTAAGATTCAAGATTTCGCGAAGAACACAACTTACTACGCACTCTGCCCCACATCAGGTGGCAATAACTCCGATTCATACTCATTGCAGCCGATGCTCGTCGAGCAATCATCGGAGCATAGCGCTTATCCGGTTAGTATCTACCCTGTACCAGCAACGTTCGGGCAACCGATTCGGATAGCATTTACGAATAATATACCCGAGATTGTTTCCGCTATTGTTCTCGATGAAGAGGGGCAGATCGTGACTGAGCTTCAGAGGAAACAGATGACGCAGCCTGGGAATCACTGGTTGGTCTATCATTCCGAAAAATTTTCGACCGGAAGTTACTTTCTCCGGTTAACGGCGTATTCGCTCGATGGTAGTACAAGCTACCAGCAGGATGCGCGCTTTATTGTCATTCACTAAAGCTTAATCAAGCTATAACGAATAAGAACTAGAGTTTGAAAAGATTTTCGTCTTACCTTTACATCGCTGTGTTCGTCGTGCTCTCATACGGGAACTGTCTTTGGGCACAACAAACCAAACCTGTATTCTCCGAGTCCCGAGGGAAGGATTTTTGGGTATGCTTTCCTCAGAATGCGAAGTACGAAAGTGCGGGCATGACATTCAGACTTTATATTACAGGTGATAAAGACTCACGCGGTACCATTACGATACCTGGTTTAGGCGTAACCAAAACTTTTTCGATGAGAGCGAATGCGATCATTGCGGTTGATATTGATACGATGGCACAGGTATTTGGTAGCGACCAAATTCAAAAACTCGGCATTCATCTAGTTTCAGATAATCCTGTTGCGGTCTATGGACTCTCAAATCGGAAAGCCAGTACGGATACCTATCTTGCATTTCCGACAAATGTGTTGGGAAATGCGTATCGCGGAGCATGTTATTATGCTTTAGGGACTGATGATGCATTTACATCACAAATTAGCTTCGTAGCGACTGAGGACAATACTAATGTTACCATTACACTCACCGCAAACACAAAAGGCGGGAGGCATTCAGGCGAGACTTTCAGTATTGCAATGAAGCAAGGCGATGTCTATCAAATGCAGGGATCATCGGGTCGTGATTCAAAAAATGATCTAACCGGTACATTAGTTACTTCTAATAAGCCGATAGCATTTTTTACAGGTCATACCTGCGCTGAAGTACCTCCTCCTATTGAATTCTGCGATCAACTTCTTGAGGAAGAGCCGCCAATTCCGAGTTGGGGCAGACAATTTTATGTTGCAAAATTTGAGAGCAAAACCCAGTATGTCGTTCGTGTTATCGCAAGCGAACCGGGGACAAGCGTGTTCATCAATAACATACTCGTCAGTAAGATTAATAATGCAGGCGAATTTTACGAAGACAACCATCTATCGGAGAATGCACTAATCACCACGAACAAACCAGTGCTCGTTGCTGAGTATGCCCAAAGCTCGAATGCCGATTCGATTAAGGTTGGCGATCCGTTCATGCTCTTCATTACTCCGACAGAGCAATTCTTAAAAAAATATGAGTTCGCAACTCCTATCAAAGGTGATTGGCATCACTATATCAATGTGGTAGCCGAAGCGGATGCAATCAGTACTTTGAAAGTTGACGACAAACTTATATCTCCAAGATACTTTAAGACAATCGGTATTTCCAGATTTCAGATTGCGCAGTATGAGATAGGTTATGGTTCGCATATTGTGGTTTGCGATAAGCCATTTGGACTATACTCATACGGATTCGGAGTAGCAGGTGACAATTTTGATTCGTACGGCAATAATGCCGGACAATTGGTCGAGACGATTCCAGATATAAAGGACACCGCCCGTCCATATGTTGAACTCGTCTCGGAGGACGCTTACGGCCCACTTGCGATGATCGCACGTGATGATCGAATTTTTGATGTGGGTCTGTCGAAAATTACTGTTATTGATAGCAGTAATTTTCGCTCACCCGTAATCATTCCAAAATTTGATGCTGGCACTCCGCAGGTCGCACTCCTTTTCAAAGTGCGTGACACAGGTATCTGTGGGTTCATGAGCATCAAACTCGAGGATGCCGCTCATAATGAGTCGTACTGGGTCATTTGTCGTACGAAGATCGGTAGCATGTGGGTGTTTCAGCTCCTCGAAGGCCGTGGGCTAATTTGTCCGAGTTGCAAATCTTGGACTATTCAATTCACAGCTACGCCTTCTATGACGGTATCAGATGTGACATTCGATAAGCCTTCCTATCTAAAAGGAGCTGGTACATTTAATGATTTCCGTTCCAGGCTATCGGGTGGTATCACCGGCAGTTTTATCTATCCGTTTAACAAACTCAATCAAATAAGCGTCGGCATTGGTTACCGAAGCTATAACGGTGCAGCAGCATCGTTACATACGACGTTCGCCACTGATTCAATTTTTTACGGAGATACAGCGGGCGCTCGCAAATCGAAAGTCGTTGAAGAATTTGTTGCTGATGCTTCACTCTCGTATTTGTCACTTCAGGGTGGGATATATCATTATTTCATCCCAGAAAAACTCTATATCTACGCTGGAATATCTGCCGATATTTTATTAAGTGCGCGATACTCGGAGACTGCTGAAATCCTGTATCCAGCGACACTTGATTACAATACGAGCCGTGATTTAGAACGTGCAAGTACGGGAGCACGAAAGCTTACTTTAGTGAGCGGAGCACTTCCGCATACAAACGCATTTCAAGTAGCACTCGAACTCTCACCTGGTGCACAGTTCAAGCTGAATAGAAATTTCTCGTTGCTTGTCGGTGCGTATATCAACATGCCGATCTTCGATGCAGTAAAGGATTTAAATTGGCACCTCTCCACATTCGGTCTGCGTCTTGGTTTGCAATATCGGTATTAGAAATTGGCACTGATACCTCCCAAAAAAATGTTTTAGGTGTCGATAATCTCACAGGAAAATGAAAGGTTTACATTATGTCATCATTACAAGAAGCTACAGCCATACGGCTCAAAGAGATTGATAGGGAACTTGCGGAGCTGAACGAAGAGCGCACAGTGATACGATCGCACTGGGAGCTTGAAAAAAATCTCATAAAGGATATTAGAGCCAAAAAACAAGAAATCGAACAAGCGCGGCAGGATGCCGAACGTCTTGAACGCGAAGGCGACCTCGCAAAAGTTGCTGAACTCCGATACGGCAAAATCATCGAGATCGAGAAGGCACTCGCAACAAACCAATCTGAACTCGAGAAAGTACAAAAGGATAAACAACTCCTCAAAGAAGAGGTCGGCGCGGAAGATATAGCAGAGGTTGTCGCAAAATGGACGGGCATACCTGTTTCGAAAATGCTCGAGTCTGAGAGATCAAAACTCCTGAGGATGGAGGATAATCTTCACGAGCGCGTGATTGGCCAAGACGAAGCAGTCACGGCAGTATCTAATGCAATTCGCAGATCGCGCGCTGGATTGCAAGACAGAAACAGACCGATTGGTAGTTTTATTTTTCTTGGAAGTACGGGTATCGGCAAGACAGAGCTTGCCCGCGCACTTGCTGAATTTTTATTCGATGATGAACATGCGATGGTTCGGATTGACATGTCCGAATACATGGAAAAGTTTTCTGTCTCGCGTCTTATTGGTGCACCCCCTGGTTACGTCGGCTACGAAGAGGGCGGACAGCTAACAGAAGCAGTTCGTCGCAGGCCCTATAGTGTGATTTTGCTTGACGAAATCGAGAAGGCGCATCCGGATGTGTTTAATATTCTCTTGCAAGCACTCGATGATGGCAGACTCACCGATTCTCAAGGTCGTACTGTGGATTTCAAGAATGCAATCATTATCATGACTTCCAACATCGGTTCGCAACTTATCACTGAGCAGATACAGCGCATGAATGACTCGAACAGAGAGAACATCATGAATGAGTTAAAAACCAAACTCCTCGGCGAGCTGCGTAAGACAATGCGTCCTGAATTCTTGAACCGAATTGATGAGATCGTCATGTTTCAACCACTTCTGCAAAGTGACTTGAGAAAAATAGTTGACATACAATTGCAGTCGGTCATCGAGATGTGTAAAAGGGAAGGTATCGAAGTAGAGGTTACGCTTGATGCTCGCGATTGGCTCGCTCAAACTGGGTATGACCCAATCTATGGGGCACGTCCGCTGAAAAGAGTAATTCAGAAACAAATTGTTGACCCACTCTCCATCAAATTACTAAGCTCGGAGTTCGGCAGTGGAGACAGAGTGAAGATTGATCACAACGACAAAGGACAGTATCTATTCGAGAAAATTCAAGCTCAATGATAATTTACGACCATCTTGCCAAGACCACTTGAGAGCTTCAAGGTGAGCACTGGGGCTTTTGATTGATCAAATCCAACGCTTGTGAAGGTGCCATCCTTACGTTTGGAGAGACCGCTGAATGAGAATGAGCTGAAGTAACTATCATCATAAATAATTCGTACTCTGGCAGCTTCGGGAGGAATGTTAATTGAGACTCTGCCTAAGCCGACATTTACATTTGCTTCCATATCCTTCGGAAGTTTGCCAGAAAAATTAAGATTGTAATATCCTACTCCGCCCGAGAACTCGAATTTATCAGAATTCAGGAAGCAAATTCCATCCATTGCAAATTCTCCGAATCCAGCGTTGATCTTGCAACCGTTCATTGGGATCGGATTTTTTTCGTGTAGATGAATTTCTGTTTTTGATGTACCAGTTTCTACGTACACGCATGTAACCGATAATCCAGTGAGGTCAATATTGGACTCTCCGAAGCCGAGTTGTGCGCGAATCGAGAGAGGAATGTCTCTTGTCAAAAAAACTTTCGCAAGCTCGCCATCATCATGTGAGATAGGAGGTAGCGGAGAGCTGAGTATGTCAAACGCACTTGAAGGTGGGTTGATGTCACCGTAATCAGAGTGAATCGCACCACCACTAATTGGAGAAATTCTTGTATTTGCTTTCCACGCATGAGCAAGAGGTGGGTGAGTTTGTAACATTCCCTCATCCGATCCAATTGTCATTCTCAGAGTTGAAGTTGCGCCAATTGAGTTGTACGTGTACCGTACGTGTAACGGCATCGGTTCGCTGTTTGAGCTATGCGTTTGAATGAAAGCTACCTGGCCATTTGTGGGGGTACCGGCAACAAGACTCAGTGCTCCATAAGGCACGCTCATAATCACATTAATACGTTTTTCTCTACCGTCGCGATCAACAGTCGTATCATAGGTTTTATGTTGTGCCAAAGCACTTCCTACGACAACCAAAAGTGATACGCCCGTAAGGAGCGCTATAGGACTTCTCTGGTTTCGATTGCGTGGCAAAATAAAATCTCGGGGCAAAATTCGTCTCAATTATTCAGTGTAGTTCATGAAATAGTGACACTTTAAGCATAAGTGTATCTTGCGCTACGTCCTGAAAAAGGGGATGTTTCAATCCAAAAGGCAGAATTTTTCACCGAAAGAGCTTAGGCGAATCCATAAAATTGTGCTTCCTTGCTAATTTCAGAGCCGTACGTCCGTATATTTGTATTCTATACTTCGCACATTTTCATTCAAAGGAAAAACTTTTTGCGCCAAGACATATATATATCAGATCTCAAGTCCCATGTCGGGAAGGATGTCACTCTCCGCGGTTGGCTCTATACCAAGCGTTCCAGTGGCAAAATTCAGTTCTTAGAATTACGCGACGGCACAGGCATCTGTCAGTGTGTCGTAATGAAGAATCAAGTGGACGAGGCTACCTTTGGCGCTTTTGACAAACTTACCCAGGAATCGGCGTTCGCCGCAACCGGTGCGGTTCAGGAAGCTGCTAAAGCTCCAGGTGGATACGAATTATTCACCAAGAGTATTGAAGTTATATCAGTAGCGCATGAATACCCGATTTCACCAAAAGAACATGGTGTAGAATTCCTGATGGAGCACAGGCACTTGTGGCTTCGCTCATCAAGACAACATGCAATACAGAAAATACGACATGAGGTAGTTCATGCTATTCGTGATTTTTTTGATGAGAGAGGTTTTAACTTACTCGATGCCCCGATTCTTACACCGAATGCGGCAGAAGGAACAAGCACATTATTCGAGTTAGAGTATTTTGACCAAGGCAAAGCTTATCTCACCCAATCCGGTCAGCTTTATGGTGAAGCTGGGGCAATGGCGCTTGGAAAGGTCTATGTTTTTGGTCCCACTTTCAGGGCTGAAAAATCTAAGACCAGACGGCATCTGACTGAGTTCTGGATGGTAGAACCTGAGGTCGCCTTTATGGATTTAGAAGGTGATATGGAGCTTGCTGAGGAATTCATCGAATACATTGTTTCGAGAGTTCTAAAAAATCGTCAGACAGAACTCATTACGCTCGAAAGAGATCAGTCGAAATTAGAAAATATCAAGGCGCCATTCCCGAAGCTCCACTACGATGAAGCTGCAGCTATTCTCAAAGACTACTGGGCTTCAATGAGCGATGAGGAAAAGAAAGAACGCTTTGCTTCCGGTCACAAAGAATTTATTTATGGCGATGATTTCGGAGCACCAGATGAAGCTGTTATTTCTGGCAAGTTTGAAAAGCCCGTCATGGTACACCACTATCCTGCTGAGGTGAAGGCCTTTTATATGAAACGCGATCCGAATGAGCCTGATAAGGCACTTGCTATGGATATGCTTGCACCCGAAGGCTATGGAGAAATCATTGGCGGCTCGCAACGCGAAGATGACTACGAAGCACTGCTCGGACGAATCAAATCGCACAATCTACCCGTTGAGGCATTCGAGTGGTACCTAGATTTACGCAAATACGGAAGCGTACCTCATGCCGGATTTGGATTAGGAGTCGAGCGGACTGTCGCTTGGATTTGTGGAATCGAGCACGTCAGGGAGACGATTCCATTCCCACGTACAATTTCAAGAATTTGGCCGTGAACGAAATAGTATTCTGGATATTATCCTGCGGAGCAATAAGCTCGGCATTGCTTATGGTTACTCGAAAGAGTGCCGTACCCAGTGCGCTGATGCTTGTGCTCACATTTTGCTTCCTCGCTGGACTCTATCTTACCCTCAATGCACAGTTCCTCGCAGTTGTCCAGGTTACTGTATATGCTGGTGCGATCATGGTGCTGGTAGTTTTTGTCATCATGCTTTTGAATATCCGTTCAGAAAAATTTCAGATTGCAGGAAATTGGAAAACAGTGGTGGGATTGCTTGCAGTAACTGGTATTTTAGCACAAATTGTTGCGATCATGAGTGTGGCAACGAATTCGTTGCCGAAGAATTTACATGCGAAAGCGGCGGAGTTGGGTACGGTTGAGTCAATCGGCACTCAGCTTTACACGAACTACGCATTTCCGTTTGAGATGGCTTCGATCTTGCTCATCACAGCGGCAGTTGGAGCTATCGTACTCGCAAAAAAGAAATTAACGTAAGATGTCGTCGTTATCAAATTACCTGATTGTCTCAGCGATTCTCTTTATGATCGGTGCCGCGGGAGTGATGTTCCGTAAGAACGTGATCATCATCTTCATGTGCGTTGAGTTGATGCTCAACTCAGTGAACCTGACCTTGATCGCATTCTCGCAGTTCATGGGCGATCAGCAAGGACAGATACTCGTATTTTTTGTGATGACAGTGGCTGCTGCTGAGGCAGCTGTCGGACTGGCAATCGTGATCTCGGCATATCGGAATAAAGATACTGTCGAGATTGACCATTTTAATTTACTGAAAGGATAATTTTTTGAAGCGCAGACGAAAGTTTGCTCAGACGAAAAAAGGATTTGCAAAATCTCATACCATATATAGTAGTTGCTCCGCTTCTCGGATTCCTGATAAACGGGTTATTCGGCGGTCGTTACAAAAATAAAGCCGTTGCGGGTTGGATCGGCACTATTGCCGTCACCATCAGCTTTATTATCGCGGCAGGTGTTTTTATCGAGATGCTCTCGATGCCTGAGGAGCATCGTGCGATTCACGTGAAGCTATTCGATTGGATAAGTGTCGGCAAAGTAAACGTCGGAATCTCATACCTGATTGATCAACTCTCAATCATTTTTATTCTGGTCATCACTGGAATAGGGGCATTAATTCACCTCTACTCCACCGGCTACATGAAAGGTGATCCGGGCTATACTCGGTTCTTCACCTATCTCAATCTTTTTATTGTCATGATGCTTCAGCTTGTCATGGCAGATAATTATTTACTCACCTTCCTCGGTTGGGAGGGAGTTGGGTTATGCAGTTATCTCTTGATCGGATTCTGGTATGAAGAGGTAAAGAACGGTGATGCCGCCAAGAAAGCATTTATTGTAAATAGAATCGGTGACTTTGGATTTCTTGTAGCGATGGGATTGATGCTCGTCCTCTTTGGTTCGCTCAATTATTCTGATGTCCTTGGTGGTGCGACTTCGATGGGTCAAAACTCCACGATCGGACTCATCACGATGATGCTCTTCTTGGGTTGTACAGGAAAGAGTGCTCAGATTCCGCTCTATATATGGTTGCCCGATGCGATGGCAGGTCCGACGCCTGTTTCAGCACTTATCCACGCGGCGACGATGGTGACCAGTGGTATATACTTGGTTGCCAGAAGTAATATCCTATTCGCACTCTCGCCTACCACGCTGGCTGTAATTTCAATCGTAGCTATCGCCACTGCACTGATTGCAGCGATGATAGCACTATTTCAAAATGACATCAAGAAGGTTTTGGCTTACTCGACTGTATCGCAATTAGGATACATGTTTTTAGGTTTGGGTGTTGGTGCATTCGGAGCAGGTGTATTTCACGTCTTGACCCATGCTTTTTTTAAGGCATGTTTATTTCTCGGTTCAGGTGCGGTGATTCATGCAATGCACCATGAGCAAGATATGCAGAAAATGGGTGGGTTGAAAAAATATTTACCGATCACATTCTGGACATTCGCACTGGCTACCCTTGCTATCGCAGGCATCCCCCCGTTCGCAGGATTCTTTTCGAAGGACGAAATTTTGTGGAAAGCATTCTCACAAGGTAGTCCGATTCTCTGGGCATTGGGCGCACTCGGTGCATTTATGACAGCGTTCTATATGGCGCGAGCTTTGTATCTTACTTTCTACGGTAAGGAGCGTTTCGATGCGCACCACCACCCACCTCACGAAGTTGACGCGTCAATGTGGATTCCACTTGTCGTTCTTGCTGGTCTTTCAGTTCTTGGTGGATTATTAGGGTCACCAACTGGAGCGCTTGAGAAATGGCTTGCACCCATCGTTGAAAAAGGTGAATCAATCGTTATCGCCTCACGCTCTGGCGGTTCTAATCTTGAGCAATTTGAATTGCCGTTGCTCATTATCTCAGTCATCATTGCAATCGTTGGAATTTTGCTAGCGACCAGGTACTACAAGAACCGCATTACTCTTGCAACTGACGAGAAATCGCTCGGCGGATTCTATAAACTCTCCACAAATAAATTTTATGTTGACGAATTTTACGATGGAGCCATTATTCAACCCACGTACGGAGTTTCTGATAGCTTTTTATATAAGATTGTTGATGTCAAGATTGTGGATGGAGTTATCAATGGCTCCGCTATCATGGTAGATATGCTCAGTTCTTATGCACGTAAAATCCAGACGGGTATCATTCAAAATTATGCTGTGATGATTGTTGTCGGCATCTTGGTATTGCTATCGTATGTACTAATTTTTTAATGGGATTACTTTCACTTCTCATACTCGTCCCACTCTGCGGTGCCGCACTGCTGCATTTCATCAAGGATGGAAAGCAAGCGAAGTACTTTGCCTTAGGCGTTGCAATGGTTTCGTTTGTGATTTCCCTCGTTGCCTTTACGCAGTTTGATCAAGGTGTGACGGGATTTCAGTTGCAAGAAAAATACTCGTGGATTAGCTCTCGAACGATTTCAATCTCCTACTCGCTCGGAGTAGATGGCATGGCAATGCTCCTGGTTTTGCTTACCACCTTCTTGATGGTCATTGCTCTAATCGGCACATGGAATTCAACGACAAAATCCCTTTCGAGTCTGATGGCGTTGCTCCTCTTGCTCGAAGCTGCAATGATCGGCGTTTTCTGTTCACTCGATCTTTTCTTGTTTTATATCTTCTGGGAGTTGATCTTGATTCCCATGTATTTTATTATTGGTATTTGGGGAGGGGAGAGAAGAATTTACTCGGCAGTAAAATTTTTCATCTACACTCTCGCTGGCTCGCTCCTCATGCTCGTGGCAATTATATGGCTCGGTGTAGAAGCATCGAAAGTAACAGGGGTATTCACCACAAGTTTTGCTGATCTGCAAAAAGCAAGTGCGGCTTTATCTCTGAATGTTCAGCAATACCTCTTTTGGGCTTTTGCTATTTCGTTTGCAATAAAGGTACCATTATTCCCATTCCATACATGGTTGCCCGATGCACACGTCGAAGCTCCTACTATCGGCTCTGTGATTCTTGCCGGAGTGCTCCTGAAAATGGGAACGTACGGAATGATTCGATTTAATCTCGGACTTTTTCCTGCGGCGAGTATTGACAATGCGACGATTATGTCCACACTTGCTGTGATAGGAATCATCTATGGTGCACTTGTTGCGATGGTGCAAACTGATATTAAAAAGCTCATCGCTTATTCGTCTGTTACCCACATGGGATTTCTTGTGCTTGGTATTTTTTCGATGACACGTGAGGGACTGCAAGGCGCAGTGATTCAAATGATTAATCACGGACTCTCGACGGGGATGCTCTTCATGATGTTCGGAATGATGTATGAGCGAACCCATACCCGTGAGATTAAAGATTATGGCGGACTTGCGAAGATCACTCCGAAGTACGCCGTGTTTTTTGCAATCGCTATGCTTTCAAGCGTCGGATTGCCAGGGCTTAACGGTTTCGTTGGCGAGTATTTGACGCTCATGGGAGCATTTCAATCAACGGTGTTGAATAGTTGGGTGTATGGAATTCTCGGTTGCTCGGGTGTTATTCTTGCTGCGGTTTATCTGCTCTGGATGTATCAACGATTCATGCTCGGCCCGATCACGAATGAGCATAACAGAAACGTGAAAGATCTTTCAACACGTGAGATGACTGCGCTTGTACCGCTTGTGATTTTTATGATTTGGATTGGAATACAACCAATGAATTTTCTTAAGGTAAGTGAGAAGAGTATCAATGCGCAGTCGGATGCTCTGTTGCACACTCAGAGCGTTGCACCATCGCAATACCAAATAATTCAGCCCAGTATTATCGTTAAATAAGTAATCGCAAGATACGTTTGTGAGCCAAACAGATTTTATCGCGGCACTACCGCTCTTCATTCTAGCAGGCACAGGGCTTCTGATCTTGCTTTGGGATGCGTTCGAGAAAAAACCTTCGAATGTGCCGTTGTTTCTACTTGTGCTCGCTTCGGTTGGCGCTGGGATTCTCGCAGCTATAAATATGACGGGAACACAAACCGTCGCATTTGGTGGACTCTTCTTTGACTCCGGATACTCCAATTTCTTTACGATCATTTTCTGTGCCGCAACTGCCATTACAGGATTACTTGCAAAAGATTATTTGAAAGGGGAGGAAGTTCTGGTCGGCGAATTTTCTGCATTGTTACTATTTGCTGCTTCCGGAATGGTGATGATGGCATCAGGTGCAGATTTGTTAATTACATTTCTCGGCCTTGAAATAATGTCCATCGCATTTTATGTCCTTGCCGGGTTATTCCGTACGCGTTCAGAATCAAATGAAGCCGCACTTAAATATTTTCTCCTGGGAGCATTTGCAACTGGATTTTTCCTCTACGGTATTGCGCTGATATACGGAAGTTTGGGGACGATGAATCTTCGGACGATGAGTAACATCCAAACTACGATCAGTTTTAGTTCAGGATTGTTGATTGGACTTTGTCTGATGATCGTAGGTTTTGCATTCAAGGTTGCCGCGTTTCCATTCCATCAGTGGGCGCCCGATGTATACGAAGGCTCACCTACGATTGTCGCAGGCTACATGTCAACTGCCGGAAAAGCAGCAGCATTTAGTGCAATCATTCTTGTCTTCAGTTCAATACCTTCATCGGCGTTAGCCGGTAATGCTGGGAAAATACAAACAGTAGTCGCAGTACTCGCGGCGATGTCCATGCTCTATGGCAATATCGTTGCAATCTCGCAAACAAAGATCAAGCGAATGCTTGCCTACTCAAGCACTGCTCATGCAGGGTATCTCTTGATTGGCATTGCTGCTCTCAATACTTCCGGAGCGATTGGCGTAGCAATTTATGCGGCAGTCTATTTACTTATGCAAGTTTCTGCATTCGGAATTGTTGCACTTCTTGAAAAGGACTCTGAAGGCGGACTCACTTTAGATGACTACAACGGATTGGCGAAACGTCGTCCTTGGGCTGCTTTTTTCTTGAGTCTGCTCATGCTTTCGCTTGCAGGGATTCCGCCGTTCGCTGGATTTTTCGGAAAGTACTATCTCTTTTTAGCGGCTATCAATTCGGGGATGACTTGGCTTGCGATTGTCGGAGTCATCTCAAGTATCATTGCAAGTTACTTTTATCTTCGCGTAATTGTGAGGATGTATTTCGGCGAAAGTAAAAGCGAAGCTACTGAAACGAATCCAGAGAATAATCTCACCTACCTCACGATTGGCATTGCTTCGATAGCACTCATCGTGCTCGGTTGTATGCCTGGTTTCTTAACGGATGCCGCAGGCTATTTTTTCAAATAACGATATGCTTCCGGTTCTCAACTCAACGACTTCCCGCTCTTTTGATGACTTCTTGATAAAGAAGGCAGGTATTCCGTCACTCGTGCTTATGGAAAATGCCGCACGCGGTGCGATGCAAGCGATTGAAGATTGGCTTGACGAAACAAATTCAAAGGCAATCTTAATTTTTTGCGGTAAAGGGAATAATGGAGGCGATGGACTCGTGCTTGCACGATTGTTGCATGAAGCAGGGAAAGAAGTATTTGTTTTTATCGCAGCTACCGCGAAGGAATTATCTCCTGATACTGCAACAGAGCTAAAAATTCTTCGCACGTTCTTGTCGAAGGATCAGATAATCCACTATCCTCTTGGCGATACACATTTTCTCGCACATATACAAGTTTGCATCATCGTGGACGCGATATTAGGGACGGGTGCCGACGGCGCACTCCGGAATCGGTCGAAGGAAGCAGTGATGGATTTGATGTCGCTTCAAGAGCATTTCAAAGCGAAAGTGCTTGCACTTGATCTGCCGACAGGATTGAATGCAGATACAGGTGCAATCGAGACATTCGAGAAGGGGACACCTATAGTCGTCAACGCAGATCGAACGGTTGCGATGGGCACGCTCAAACAAGGATTCTATCTTCAAGGCGGTCCCGACGTCGTGGGTGAAGTTTCAATCGCGCCGTTGGGAGGAGCATACTCAGCATTCGGCGCTACTTCTGCTCAATTACTTGAGGAGAATGATTCCGCCTCATTCCCGCCTGAGAGAAACGCGGTATCATCCAAGTTTGATTACGGACATGTACTGTCGATTTCGGGGTCGTATGGAATGACTGGTGCGGCGATTTTGTCTGCTAAGTCAGCACTCCGAAGTGGGTGTGGGTTGGTATCGGTTGCCACTCCAGAGTCACAACGAGCAATCATCGCATCTGCAATGCCAGAGCTAATGACGTTCGGATTACCTGAGGATGATGATGGCTTACCACTTGCGAAGAGTTTTAAGAAGTTATCACACCTATTAAGCAAAGCTACAGTCATTCACTGCGGCTCGGGTTGGTTGCAGACTGAGGAGACCGATGAACTCGTTCGTCAACTCCTCTCGAAAGTCCGCAAGCCAATCGTTCTTGATGGTGGAGCACTTCTTGGCTTTTCGAAATTTAAGAAATTGTTGCGCGAACGGAAGGCGCCGACAATTCTGACTCCGCATCTTGGCGAATTTGCTGCGATGCTCGAGATGAACTGGCAGGATGTTGAAAAAAACAAGCTAAACCTTGCGCGAAATTATGCCATAAAGAATAAAGTAATTCTCGTACTTAAAGGTGCACCGACAATTGTTGTGACTGAGACGGGGCAGATATACTTCAACTCAACCGGCAATCCTGGAATGGCAACGGCAGGTTCCGGCGATGTGCTTGCAGGAATCATCGCTGGGATCACAGCACAAGGTGGAGTCTTGCATCATTCGGTACTTTACGCTGTTTATGCACATGGGTTAGCTGGTGATTTGGCGGCTGAAGTCCTAACAGAAGCCGCAATGACTGCGACCGATATACTCGAATGTTTACCTAAAGCTTTTGGTGAATTAGCAACGGGGCGATTAAATGAAAAATAACATCGATCAGTTTAGGGTTTTTCTTTTCTTAGCGAGTTTGGTTATTCTCTCCCAATTCAGTGGATGGGAGAAAGACCTGATTGCAGTTTTACTTCTAGTGTTGGTCTTTGCTTTGAAAATGTTCGGAAAGAAAAAAGGCATAGTTATTGGTGCGTCAAATGTTCATCTCTCCAATCCTACGTAAAGACCTCCGCATCGAACTCCGTTCACGCTTCGGTGTAAGTGCGGTGGTGATGTTCCTCCTCGTTACAGTGACGACAATTTTATTCTCCGCACCCGGTGAACAGATTGGCTCATCACTCATGAGTGCTTTATTTTGGATTTCACTTTTTTTTGGTGCGCTTACTGGGTTGGCGCGGTCTTTTGTTTCCGAAGAAGAACGCGGCACTTCGTTTCTGTTGAGGCTTCATGCTGAACCCGAGCAAGTATTTTGGGGGAAGTATCTGTTCAATCTTCTGCTAATAGTATCGCTGAGTATATCGGCGATTGTGATGTTTGCATTTTTCTTCCGCGATTTTCATGTTCGGGATATTGCGATGTTTCTGCTTCAATTAGCACTCGGAGCTGTCGGAACATCCGCAATAATTACTATTCTCTCTGCACTAGTCGCCAGAGCTTCCCAGAAAGGCGCGCTACTTCCCGTCTTGGCGTTGCCTGTCTTACTCCCTTTGGTTATTGCTACGACTGATGCGACGCGAATTACTTTCGAAACTACGAATGCTTGGGAGGGAATACGCGGAGATATTCTTATTCTTTTTTCGTTTGATATTGCTGTAACGCTTGTGTCGTATGTGCTCTTTCATTTGATTTGGAAAGAGTAATCGAAATTGATGTCAAAATTTTTTCACTCAAACATTTACCACCTGCTTCTCGGCGCGCTTTTCGCCGTTAGCACATTCGTTTGCTTCGCCACTCCCATTGGTGGCAGTTTCAATGATGTGATCACATTGAAGATGAATAATGTAGCAAATGTGACACCAGTCAAGATGAAGGTGATTTCGCTTTCCTATGACAGCCTCACAAAGAAATTTTATAACGTTACTGATCTGTATGGAACGCCTGCACGTGTGCTGATAAATTCTTCGGTGTCGCTAAAACTTGGCGACAATCTTGTTGCTGAGTGCAGTTATATGCCGACAGAAAAAATATTTAATGTAGTTCGGATCGAGCGGATTAATCCTTTGCTTACTTTTCCGTTAATTCAAGGACTCGGAGAACTCGGGAGAAATATGCTCTTTCATGTGCCGATGTCATTTGTTGCTTTCATTGCATTCTTGATAGCTACAGTCTATTCGATTCAATTTCTTCGCACAAAGAAAGTTTATTTTGACCATAGTGCGTGGGCAGCAAGCTCCATCGGATTACTCTTTACTACACTTGCAACGGTGACAGGCAGTATTTGGGCACGGTTTTCGTGGGGATCGTTCTGGAGTTGGGATCCAAGGGAAACATCTATTTTTATTTTATTGCTGATTTATTTAGCATATTTCTTGCTTCGCTCGCTCTTAGAAGAGAGTCACGAAAAGAAAGCTCGGCTGGCGGCAGTGTATAATATCATTGCATTCGTTACCGTCCCTTTTTTGATGTTTGTATTGCCTCGTATTACTCAGAGCCTCCACCCAGGATCGAGTGGAACAGAGGCACCGGTTATTAATCTTTCTGGGAAGACACATACGGATCCAATCTTGAGTTATGTTTTGTGGACGCATGTGACTTTATTCACCCTCCTTTTTTGGTGGATGAAGGATCTCTACACAACCATTCTTCGAAAAGAGAATGAGTAAACACCGTTTTTTTTGAAAATTAGCTGATACAACGTTCTAATTATTTGCTCAACCTATGGATTTTTTACAAGATCACCCACTCTACGTTGTCGGAATAATCGCAACCGTGATATGGCTTGGAATCTTCGGATTTCTCTATCGCCTTAACAATCGCGTAAACAAGTTAAAGAAGTAAGTCTCGCCGAAGTTGTCTCCCTCATCAAGACAAGTGTAACTATTGAGTTGGGGATGTGTTTTCTCTTATGTCGTTTTGTTGATTTATTTATACACTCATGAATAGATTCTTATCGCCGTTTCTCATCCTCATCACGCTACCAATTCTGCTCCTCCTCTCAAGCAGAGAATCGCTTGCTGTGCAGCACATTGTATTATTTGGCGGGAATGTCGGTCATTATTACTCTCCTCAGAATTTAGAGGTTGTCGTTGGCGATACAGTATTATGGAAGGCTGACGGAACAGATAATTTTTCTGTCTATGATCTGCACTTGGTCACGTTTCCCGCTGGTGCGATTCCTTTTGCTCATGTGACTTCTGGTGTAACTTTCAGATACATTGTGAAGGTTGCTGGCGAGTATGATTATCAATCAGATACTTGGTCAGCGGTAGGGATGAGCGGATCAATCATTGCTGTAGGCATTCATAACGGACTTACAAATGAGGGGAAGGAATTTTATCTGGGCATGATCTACCCAAATTATAATGCTGGGCACAACCAATTCTTCCATGCCTATGCAATGGTCAATTCGTACTATCCGACCGAAGTAACGATCAATTATTACGACGCGCTCGGTTCGCCGCTCGCTCCGAAAATTTTTCGGATGGGTGCAAAAAGTTCATTAAAAATTCCGCTTGATACGTTGGCACTACGCATTGATACCTCTTTGGATGCTCCTGCGTATAATTCTTGCCACATCGTCTCGACTAAACCAATCACAGTTGAGTATCTGAGTGTGGGACAATGTTCTGGTGGTAGTTATTTGGCATTACCTGCGATTACCCTTGGAAAGAAATATGTTGCCGCATGTTACAATGATAATCCCGGAGACGGATACATCCGTAATCCAAACTTCTCTGGCGGAGCGGTCATAGTGATCGGAACGGTTGACGGAACGCATGTGCAAATCGTACCGACAACAACAACAACAACAGGGCATGTCGGAGCTGTACACGGAATAGGGACAAATCATACACCCGTCCCATTTAGCCTCACGCTAAACAAAGGACAGACATACTTTTTCCATTCAAGCGGCGATGATACTGAGAATGATATGTCCGGTTCAATCATCGAAGCAAATAATCCTGTCGTAGTTATTTCGGGCAACGAAAATGCATTCTTAGGTGATAAAGGTGATGCCGCGATTGAGGGACGTGATTTCATGGTTGAACAAATGGTACCATACGAGCAATGGGATTCCACAGGGTATATCTCGATTCCATTTGTAGAGCCGACAGCTTTTGCCATTGGTGGTCACGGTGATAGCTACCGTGTGTATTCATACGATGAAGGTATCACCCCGATTAACTTCGAAGGTATTTCTCAAAATGTTAGCCGGTATAATTTTGCTGAATCAGGTGACGTGACAACACCAACAGAGGTCTCCTCGGCAAACGGGAAGAAAATCAGTGTCATGCAATATGATGAAAGAAGCCAACCTACGACGAAGCCATGGCCTGCACCTTCGATGATGACAGTGGTGCCTCGTTCACATTGGAAAAGATTTTTCTCCTTCAATTTGCTCGATAATCAAAATATCGGACAAATAATTGATATGCCATATATCAATGTCATCAGCGATCATTTGGAAAGTATTAAAGTGAGTTACGGTTCGAATACGTTGGTGCCGATTGGAAGTTTAATAAGAGTCGCAAGTTTCAATAACCCATCGCAGTCGGATGCCAGCGTCACTGCCGCACAGTATAGATTGACTGCACCAATCTACAATCCTGCTGCTGCATACAATTTCTTTTCGGAGTACCCATTCATGGTGTATCTCTATGAGATGCGTATTGCGGCTGACGTTAATGTTGGACGTCCCGAAGATCCAAATGTGCCACATGAGTATGCTGCTCCAGCTGGCATGCAAATGAATACGGGAGTTGAGACTCAATATTCGCTCTCGGTTGATTCGGTGACAAAGTGTTCTTCCTGGCATATTAAAGTCCGCGACTTGGCAACGGATGATCCTGGTATTAAGGCTGTCATTCTGAATGATGATCCGGATGGAGTATTTTTCTCACCTGGCGCGAAAGTATTGAATGCGACATTCGATCAAGCAGACCTTTCATTTACGAACGGCGAACTTCATCCAGCTATTGCTACAGGTGCTGATGCGTTTGAGTTCGACATTAACGTCATCAATCCGCTCCTACCTGCACTTGCACCAGTTGCGATTATAGATAATCGAGGTAACGCACGGTACTTCCAACTCAATTATAAGGCTCCGACAATTTCACTCAACACGGACCCTCCAATCACTGGTCGTGCTGATTCGATCGTATTTCCAATTGAACGAGTGGGTCAACAGATATGCACCACATTCGTAATTTCAAACACTGCAGCTGATGGTGGTAAGCCGATTCGTATTTCAACTATCTCGCTAAAGCGAGGTGGTGGCGGATTCTCGGTAGCTCATACTTCAAAGACGGTGCCGTTTGAGATTGCTCCCCAGACGTCTGACTCCATTCAAGTTTGTTTTAGCGCTACAGATACGTTACGACATCGCGATTCATTGCTGGTTCAAACGGATTGTTTCGCATTCTCCATTTCACTTGATGCTCACGGAAGGACTGGGTTGATTCTGTCACCAGACGTCGATTTTGGATTTGAACGAGTCAGCAGGTCAAGTTGTAAAGATCTTCTCGTTCGGAATATTGGGAATGCGCCTTTAACCATTCAATCACTTTCTCTCTCGGATGATTCTGATTTTACTATTTCCGCCCAGACTCGAGCATTGCTTCCTATTACCATTAAGGCGGGGGGCAGCGTCAATCTTACAATTTGTTTTGCACCTCACGCAGACATACCTTATTCTGAGAAGTTAACAATCAAAACTGACTTAGTCGGGTCGTTCGAAAATTCTATCAAGAGCTTTGCCTATCTGAGTGGTGTGGGCGGATTAGTAAACTCTGTCGCTATGAATACTGACGCAGCTCAGCCGATGCTTCGGGTCCTTCCGAATCCGGCAAGAGGGAGTTACGTGAATGTATTATTTCCCGAACCGTTACAAGCTCGTTCAGAGGTCATACTATTTGATGTGCTCGGAAGGAGGCTTTGGAAATCCGATGCTCCGCTGGGTACGGAGGTCTTCCCAGTACCTCTCGATAATCTTACTGCCGGCACATATCACATCGAATTAATCACGCACGACAGAATTCTCTCTGGTAAATTTGAGTACGTGAAATAACGTAGTTTGCGTTATCGCTGAACCATGATGTGTTCAGTGTATATCCGATTTGGAGTGCGGATTCTGATAGAATAAATTCCACTTTCCTTGGGGATTGGCAGTGAACTTGGCACACTCTTCTTCAATTGTACCGTTGCTATTATTACTCGACTTCCAAGTACATCAAAAATTTCAATCAACGATTCTCCTAAATTTTCTGAGGAGTATATGTTTGCATTCTGGTTAACCGGATTTGGGATGATTCTAAGCATCTCCAGTGATTCACCTTTCATGTAACGGGAGATAACTCTATAGCCACAATCTGAGGGAGGTATTATGGTGCTTGTCGCACGCTGCGGTAGAAAATACTTGCATGGTTGTACCGAAGAATAGAATTTCAAACTATCTACGTAAACAGATAGTTGTTTCGACGAATCGCCATAAACGAGGAATCGCGAGATAGCTATTGGTCGCTTGGAGTTCGCATTCACAAAGGAAAGCTTTGATCTGCCCGGAAAGTCTGATCCAAAAATATCTCGCTTTGCAAAAGGTGGGCTTGTTTCGAATGTACCGAGATATTGAAGCAGTGTATCGTAGTGCAGAGTTAATTCTATTTGTTCATCCGTCACCAAACCGCTCATATTTATGGGGACGTCAATTTCTCCTCCGATCGTATCCATTTTTTGATCGGTTGATCCAAGTGTTAACTGCGAAGTTGCAAACTCATATCCGCGAAGTGGCAAGCTGATTTGTGTGCCGTCAATAAATGTAGCAGTGAAGGTCGCATTCCTTGCACCAGTAGTTGATGGCTTAAATGCAATGATGAGTGAGTCCTCAATTTGGACAGAGTCTGCCAGTTTATGTAAGATAGAATAATCTCCACTTGAACCACCACTTAGCGATTGGGAGACAATTTTCGGAATTGGGCATCCACCAACGTGGATGTTCACAGACTTTACAAGGCCTGAGTCACAACTGTATAAACTATCATGTTGAAAAAGGCTATCCTCGGAAACGGAGAGAGTAAAAGGTGTTGGCTTCAACACACCTTCTAACGGTACAATGATCTTTCTTCCATTGTCAAAACCAAGCTCGTAATTTGCCCCTCCACTACCAGCTTGTCCGTATATCATCTTGATCTCAATAGTGTCATTCACTTGAAGTGGTGAGTGAATATGAGATATAATTTGATAATTCGTACTATTTGGACCAGTAATGGAATCACGAATAATCGCAGGCAAGCACCCAGCGAGATGCACGACAATTTTTTGCGTCAAAGGTTGAGCACATGGGGTTAACGTGTCGCGGGTAAAGAGAGTGTCAGGCAGATAAGATAAGGAAAATGGTTGGTTGTCATTAAATCCTTTCAATGGTATTTTAATAGTACTGCTATCGCTCAACAGTAAGGATAATACTCCGGTATAATTACCGAGCCTTGTGTTAGTCGGCGCGAACGTCACGAATATCGAATCATAGAACGATCGGAACGAACTATAATTAACAGAGTCCACTCCCTGAATTTTCCAAGAGAGAAGGGTTGGTGATTTGCATCCCATGCGAAAAATAGCGATGCCTTGGCGAATAGAATCTTTACACCGTAGCGTGTCGGAATCAAAAAGCGACGATGGGATCACTCGAACCGTAGTGTCGAGTGGGAGGTCGAGTAACGAATCGCCACCGCTATTAGTAGTTGACCACAATGAGCCTATGCTATCAATCGCAAAAACTTCGTTGTTTGAAATTGCAATGCAGAACCGGGTATCGAATCCCATGTTCGGTCCGCCGATACTTTTCCACGAGTATCCATGGTCGGTTGTCCGAAGCACTCCCATTGAGTTCGTTTGAGCGTACGTTGCACGTTCTGCTGTGGTAACTGCGCCAGATAGAAATGTGGTATTCTTTCGTATATCTACCTTACCCGATAGTGCTAAGTTCCAACTTTTTCCTTGATTGAAGGTAGAGTAGAGATGACAAAACCCGTCGTTTGTCGTGACCGCTGCTTCATTTACAACGTACACGGTAGAAGTATCGCACTTGTCATAATCTATCTGCCAACAATCAACAGCCGCAAGCGGTGTGGTTTGCCGCCAAGTAACCCCATAATCATAGGTTACAAAAAGAGATTTCAAAGGTAAATTAACGTCATCGCCGACTGCGTATGCCATTCCGTTGCCAATATATTTCCCGTCAACTGAGGGTCCACGGATAGAAGTGGGAGCAAAAGTTGTACCCCCGTCAATAGATTCTCTTAGCCCACGATCGGTACATAAACAAATCGTTGATGTGCTCCCCATGAAGAATCCCTTGTATGGAGACGCGCTCGAAATGCTAATATCGCTCCACGTCAAACCGCCGTCATTTGTCAAAAATACTTCGGCGTTATGTGTGGTGATAATTCCATCCCAACGACTGATGAAGTCAATACTGATAATTACACCTCGCATATTCCGCGGAGTTCGATCCTGCCAAGTGATACCGTGATTAAAGCTCACAAACAAATAATTTTTACCAGACCAGAGATAACCGCTATTAAAGCAGAAGGCTCCGCCGTAACTATTTTTACTAAAGAGCGGTGCTAAAAGATTAGGAGCAATTTTTTTCCATTGGGCGTAGCAGTGCGTTGACCCGAAGAGGATGAAAAGAAGAATAAGAATTACTCTGCGATGAGGGATTTTCATCTATTTTTCTAACACCGCTCAACACTTGGCGGTTCAATGCAGCGAGCGAACATTCGCCCACGATCTTTTACTACTCAGGTGCTACCCGGGTCGAGTATTGACCACAGAAAGCACAAAGGCAGAAGTAATAATGAGCATATTCACACCGACTAAAGTGCTGTAAGTGTGATGAAGTGTGTCAAATTCAGACTTTGCCTCAATGTACTCAGGCGTATTTCCCGGTGTATCAAAGTCACCAATTGTTGCGCGTAACTCAGTCATTCTTCCAGTAAGTCGTGATGTATAAACCCAGAGTAGGGAAACACTGAGAAAAATCAAGCACATCTCTGCAAGTCGGAGCGTTCGAAACTCCCCAGACCAGTTCATTACCAATAGGACTACGGAAGTGACAAACGCAAGTGAGCCACAGACCCATTCAATGACATTCATTTTTCCGAGAATAACGGCATTCAGATTGCCAGCCATAGTGCGGGAGGGGAGCACTTGAAATACAGGTGCGGCAACGGCAGCTCCCAACATAATGAGTGAGCCAAGCCAGACACCAAGCGAAAGAGATTTTAGTATTGATAATATCATCTGGGTAATTTATTACGAGTCACAAACATGAACTCCGAAAAAATTGGTTCGAGCTATGGTATACGCTTTGCCTATTTACTTATCACGTTCAATTTCACGAGCCGTAGCAACGCGGATACCAATTTCGAATCCGTCTTGCTTCACATTTCCCTCCACCCCATAGCGAGTTCTGCCAGTATGAAACTCTGCATAAACATCAGCAATAGAATTCGTTGCTGATGTTCGACGGTATGTAATCCCCCCGCTGTAGTTGGCAAGAGAAGGACCAGCATCCGTACTTAATGTTGCGAATACTTGTGAACTCCGATCTTTATACATCACGAAGTCTAAGACGCCCGGGAATTGAAAGCTCTGTTCGATGCTCGATATTTGATGAATAATCAACCGGATACCAAGCGATAGACGAAAGCTTCTGGCATCGGTTTCATCAAAAAGAGTCTCTACTGAAATAAACTCGCGACTGAATTTACTACTTGCACCAGCCTCTACACTTGCTGCGCCATCAACCAAGTGTGAAGATATATGGCTTAACCTAAACCTCATCTTCCATGGGTCAAGCCCTGTACCCCAGAGCGGGAGTGGAAAAATTGAATAGAGTCCGAAAAAGTAATCAGCCGTCTGCACAGGGAAGCGAAAATCTTTGTACGCTTTAAGTCCGCTCCAAATAAGACCTTCCGCTCCGATTGTGGTCGAAGAGAAACGCGCAATTTCTCCGCCATATCCAGCTTCGATTCGATACCATCCCGGTTTAAAGTCAAAAGCGGTTGCAAAGCGGTTAGGCTCCAAAAATGATCCTCGAAGCTCATTCCAGACTGGCATCCAGTGGTCGTGCCAATCGTAGGTAGCATCGTTCTGGGCTTTGCAAACGGCAAAGCTTGTGACGAGAAAAATAACGACAAGGAATTTATTTTTCATGTGTGATATACTCTGCCTTTCCATTTCACATCCTTTTGTGAGTAAAGAATCGGTACACATATAAGAAAGAAAAATAGGTATAGTTGATAAGCAAAGAAAAAGAACGTCAATTTGGTCTGCTTCATTGCACGAAGCGTTGGATAGATAATGATCAGGTCACTGAGACATTTGATGCTTATGATGAGAATCGCCATATTCACACTCAGGGTAATCGGGGCGGCGACGAGTACGAAAGCTCCGATGAACCCAAGTAATAAAATAAGTTTACCCATTATTTTAATGTCTTTCCCTCCGATTACCCAACGGTGTTTTTGTCGCCACCAAGTCTTGAAGGAGTCGGGAGGTTGACTGAGGACAAGCAAATCATTATTTGCTTTAAATCGCACCTTCCATTTTTTTGTATCCCAAACTTTTTGGAAGAGTGCAACGTCCTCGGTTACGCTAAAGGGAATATTTCTGTATCCACCGATCTCCTGATATGTTTGCTTCCGTATTGATAAATTATTTCCGATGACTGAAACCGGAATCCCGAAATTTATTGCTGCCATCGAAAGACCAAGCAATTCCGTCATCTCGAGTGATTGTGCCCGATCAAATGACTTCGGAGAATCGAGTACTGTAATGCTTGAGACCATCCCTGTTTCGGCCTCGTACCATCGTAGATGTTCACGCACCCAGTTCGGAGTTACCACACAATCGGCATCGGTAATTACCACAAACTCACCTGTTGCTTCATCCATGCCATGGATAAGTGCATTAATCTTTCCTCTGATCTCGGGATTGTCAGCCTTCTGAGTTGTAATCGTCCGCAAATTGGGAAGCCGATTTATCCATTGAGCCAAGATGAGCGGTGTCGAATCGGATGATCTATCATCAACGACAAGTATTTCAAGAAGCTCGGACGGATAGTTTAGCTTCGCTAGTGACTGGAGGCATTTCTCGATATTGTTTTCTTCGTTTCTCGCACATATAAGCACTGTAACGGAAGGTGACCGCGAATCTGGAGGAGTATTGGGGGGTGGATTACGCGATAACCCCCGTATTAGTCCAGGCAGAAACGAGACAAGTCCCAGAAGATAGAGGGCTGTCAGAACGAAAATGCAAATTTCGAATGAGTGCAATCGCTACGTTGTTAATCAAGAAATATTGTGTGGTGACCGTTGTATATGAGCAACTATCGCCATTCGATCACTTCAACATGGAAGTCTAACAAAATGTCATTCGGATTAAGCGTATGCAATTGCATCACAATTTTGTCCCCTATCGCAAGGGGTCCCGTTCCTTTTGGGGTACCGGTAAAGAGCATGTCGCCTGATTTCAGTGAACAGGTTCGCGATAGGTAACTTACCATCATCTCTGGAGAAAAAATCATTTGGTTGGTCGTAGCTCGTTGCCGAAGCTCGCCATTTATATACAGTGAAAATCCCAACTCCTCGAATGGCGGGGCGGACTCAAAAGGAATGAAGTGGCTTACTTGCGCAGAGCCGTCAAATCCCTTTGCGAGAGTCCAAGGCAATCCCTTGCTCTTAAATTCGTTTTGTTTATCACGCATCGTCAAGTCAAGACCGATAGCATATCCGGCAATGATATCAGCGGTGCCAAATGCTGGGATGTCCCTGCCACCACCTCGAAGCAGAAGAACTAACTCTCCTTCAAACTCCAATGCTTGTGTATGGGGAGGATATTCCGCAATGTTATAGGAGCCGTGCCGCAACGCGCAATCGGGTTTCACGAATACGATCGGATCAGAAGGGACTTCATTCCCCAGTTCTTGAATATGTTCTACATAATTTCTTCCGACACAATAAATCGTGCCATGGTCATAGAGATGACCAATCGGGTCGCCCTCAAAAAGTAATTCCATATTGCCCGCCTCCAATAGTTCTGGTTCAAACGCTACACAACGAATATACGGATAAAATCACGAGGGCTTAAGAGGGAAATAAGATTGTTCCCTCCAGTCGATGAGATTGGTGCGTCAGGACGACACTATCGCCTGCCTTCTCGTGCATCAGCACTCCAGAGTAATTTCGTACGAAGGAGATCGAAGTATGAGTTGGTTTTGCGACGAAGAAGTTTTAGTTTTTTAGAATGACCCGAGAGCCTGACGAGCGCAGGAGATGTTACGATTATTTCTTGCTGTCCATCGGCAACGATTAGTGTTGGTGTCTCTGCTTCGTTTGTGATTCTCAAACTAATTTCGTAGCCTTCAGGAATAATCACCGGTCTTACTGTTAACGAGTGTGGTGCGATTGGTGTGATAATAATTACTCGGCTAGTCGGCTCAACAATAGGTCCGCCCGCACTTGCAGCATAACCCGTTGAACCAGTCGGGGATGCGACGATGAGTCCATCTGCGCGGATCGTGCCGAGTGATGAACCTTCGACGATTATTTCAAAGGTGAGCATCCTCGTTGAACCGAAATTATCAACGACAATTTCATTCAGTGCAATCAGCTCGACCAAATCTGCTTTTTCACCGACACTACTCGGTCGCAAATCATCTCGACGGATTTCGGTACCTGAAGCCGAATCCTTTTCACTTGATACTCGTGCTCCAATCAAGAGTCTTTCTTCGAGTCGAAGATTTCCATTCCAGAGGTCATCAAGTATTGCTGGGATTTCCTCCGGAGGGTTCTCCGCGATAAATCCCAACTTTCCGAGATTGATACCGATAAGTTCTGCATTCGGATTTGCAGTTATTATCGCTCGTGCCGCAGTCAGCATCGTGCCATCACCACCGAATGAAAAAATCACATCCGACTCGGTAGCAACATCTAATTGGGACTCAACCAAGTCATAACCTATTGGGGAATTGAGGATCAGTGCGAGTTCAGAGAGTACAAGCGGTTTTGCATTGCTTTTCGTATGCAATAATTCCAGAAGTTCAGCCACTCGCATTGCTGCCCCTGGTTTAGTAGAATTCCCGACAACACCGATTCTTTGAGATGTTATATCCATCAATTACCACAAACAAAAAGGGCGGACTAAGTGTCCGCCCTCAATTTTTCGACCTAGCATCCGCCGCGGCGGACTTACTTTACGATAACAAGTTGTTTCAGCTTTGTACGAGACGGAGTTACAATCCTCAAACGATATGAACCCGCTGGTACGCCTTCAGTAACAAACTCGAGAGTATGACGACCAGCTTCATAGATTGAATTTGCAATCAATTTGATCTCCACCCCAAGCTCGTTGAGAAGTGAGATGCGAGCATTCTCTGATTGATCCAGAGTGAAGCCGAGTTGAACTAACCCATGCGAAGGATTTGGGTTGAGTGAAACCGACTCGTCGTTTGTCACTGCACTTGGTGCGATCTCCACTATTCCCAAATCATGCTCCGACCCGTCAAGATCAGTTTGAAGAAGTCTGTACGTCAAACCAGCAGTACTTGATTGTTCATCAAGTAAAGAGTAAGCATGTTGGGTTGAAGTGGAGCCTGCTCCGCTCACAAATCCGACCGTGTTCCATATTGCACTTGGACTCGATAATTTCTCGACGGTGTATCCGTAGTTGTCGGTCTCATTTGCGACACTCCAATTCAAGAGTACTTTTGCATTGCTCAGCCTGTGACCCGCGAAGCTTAACAGATTAACCGGAAGACCCGAATTGGACGTCGAGAGAATGGTTGTCTTGCTTCCAGCGACGAGTGCAGTGGTGCCATCAACGATGATTGCACCTTTGAGATCATACGATGTATTGGACTGATCCTTCGTCCACGTTTTGCCTCCGTCATTCGTCTTCAAGATGATACCTCCATCGCCGACTATGATACCATTTTTATCATCATGAAATGCTACATCATTGAGCGGAGTAGTCACACCGCTAACTACTACTGTCCAAGTCACTCCGCCATCGAGTGTGCGAATGATAACCCCATTCGATGAAACCGCAACAGCATTTGTCGTGGTGAAGAATCGGACCTTGTTCAGAAGAGAGTTTGTACCCGAGGATGCTGGTTTCTTCCAAGTCTGACCACCATCAACGGAATAGAGGACTAATCCATTAAATCCAACTGCGATCGCATTGTTGCCACTCACGTCAACATCATAAAGTGGTTGAGTATTATTGGTGACGGTGGCAGACCATGCCAACCCTTTATTTGTCGAGCGATAGACCACTCCGTTTGAGGCACAGGCAAGTCCGAGTGTTGTCCACGTTGCGACTCCCAACACTTGTACAGCATTGGCATTCACCGTGACATTCGTCCACGTACGACCTGAATCAGCTGTGCGCAACGCGATAATATCGTAGGTTGCCAGCAGACCGAAGCCGTTCTTATCGAAGGCGATATCCGTAAGCCTCGGTGCGCCACCGGCTTTGAGGGAATCAAGCGTCCAGAGGGATTTGCCATTAAGTAGGCGGTATGATTTACCGACAAGGCTGGTAGCATAGAGGTCGCCATTCGGCGAGCGTCCGGCTGCGTAGACCGTACCACGAACACCGGTGTCTAACCGTGCCCATGTCTTGCCAGAGTCTATGGTTTTCAGGAATACACCATTTTCACCTACTGCCCAAGCTACTCCTGAGGTTGCAAAATTTGCGGACAATCCGACCTTATATAATTTTTCTGTGACATTTGATGGTGGCGAACTCCAAGTTGTGCCGTCGTCGTTCGAGACTTTAATCGCGCCATTCGCACCGACAACAACAACGAACGGTGAAGCCAACCCGACATCATAGAAAGCATTTGCGCCATTATCCATAAGTGTGTCAGTCAGGGTAGAGTCACCGAGCGCATCACGCTGAAGAATATATCCGGAATCTCCCACGAAAAAAATTTCCGTGGAGTTCATCGCCACTGAATGAAAATTGAATTTGTGTTTGTTCGCCACGGGGAAGAATCCTCCTAAGCCGTAGTTCAAGGCTTCGAGAATAATACCACTATCGCAAGCGCAATACACATTCGGTCGCGGAGAACCGTTAGCGATGGAGTTAATCGTACGTTTATTCGTATTTGTTTGCTTGGTCCAGTTCTCGCCTCGATCTGTTGAGTAGAGAATTATTCCCGAGTCTCCAGCAACCCAAAGATTTGATTTTGAAAGTGCATAGCACGTATGAAAATTCACCTTTGATACTGATGTGTAGGACTGACTCGACCATGTCACTCCATTATCTAATGATCTATAGATGACTCCTCCATCTCCTACGACCCAAGATGTGTCTTTGTTGTAACAAATGCCTCGCAACGTAGAGGTCACTGGATACACAGGACTCAAGAATGCGCTTTTGGATCTGGTCAAAGTAATACCGACATCACCAACGGCAATGCCGAATGTATCGGCTTTTACGAAAAGTGAACGAAGCACATTGCCTTGTGGTGTTGGATTCTTCCACAGCCAGTTGGTTTGTGCATGAGTATGACTAACGAATATCGCTATAACAGCGACGATAAATACTTGACGAACGTTCATAGGGTTTGAATGATGTTTATTCCCGTAACAATTGTTGAATAATAAACAACGACGGGGCGGTTTCGTTGCCAAAAATTTGGGGTAATTTCTGACCAATTCGGCAGAGTACCTTTCCCATGTTGTATTTTTGAATGTAGAATGAAGTACTTAGATACGTTGTATAGCCTTGAAGGGCGAACGGCAATTATCACGGGCGCATCTCGTGGTATAGGAAGGGCAGCAGCTATTTCTCTAAACTCGGCAGGGGCAAACGTAACACTATTCGGGAGGAATAAGGCGCTCCTCGAAGAGACCAAATCGTTATTGCCGAACTCGGAGAAATCAATAATTATCGAAGGGAGCGTAAACTCCGATTCAGATCGGAAGGCTACGTTTGCATCAACGTTAGAAGCAAGTGGGCGCATAGATATTCTCGTGAATAATGCAGGTATCATTCATCGAAATAATGCGATGGACTACGCAGCAAAGGATTGGGATGAAGTGATTGAGACAGATCTGACCTCAGTTTTTCATTGGTCACAAGATGCTGCAAAAATATTTCGTGATTTGGGAAAAGGCAAAATAATAAACCTCGCATCGTTATTATCTTTTTCTGGGGGAGTGAATGTTGTCGCGTATGCAGCAGCAAAAGGTGGGATTTCGCAAATGACAAAAGCCCTCGCCAATGAATGGGCGAAGCATCATATTAACGTGAACGCTATCGCTCCTGGATATTTTGTTACTGACGCAACAGACGCACTCCGCAAAAATGACCAAAGGAGAGAACATGTTCTTTCTCGGATACCTGCTGGGAGGTTCGGCGAACCGAATGAACTCGCAGGAGCATTTATTTTTCTCGCATCACACGCGTCTGATTATATGAATGGGCACATCCTCACCGTTGATGGTGGGTTTAATGGATATTGATTTTTTCTATGAGTACAAACTGGCTTTTCCGAAATACTGCAAATTCAAAAGGGCGAACAATTTCGATCACTCCGAAAAATTCGGACTTCAAGTTTCTTTCGTGCGGGAGAATTATCTTAGACTCCAGTACTCCGAATACAAGAGGGATGAATCCAAACTCCGAAACAACCTTGCTTTGCCTCCACGGAGAAGGTCAGATAATCGTGGAAGGTGTTTCCTATAACCTCTCCCGATTCGATGGCCTCTACATTACACGAGGGGCGGAGTTCGAAGTTGTTACGGATGGAGAAATTGACTTAGTAGAAGCTTCGTGCCCAACTGAAAAAGTACATCCAACGAAGTGTGTGAATTTTGTTTCTGAAGTTCAAAACAGTGAGAGCCTGACGTTGCATGTCGGTGCTGAGCCATACTTTCGGGATATTCACAAGGTCATCGCAGAAAATGTTGACGGTTCACGAATACTTATGGGAGTGACGATGTCAAAGCCAGGTAACTGGACAAGCTGGCCACCGCATGAACATGCGTCATCCCGTGAAGAACTCTATCTGTTTTTTGACATTCCTGAACCAGGGTTCGGAACGCAGTTCATATATACCGATCCACAAAATCCAGAATTAGTAGTGCCTGTGTATTCTGATGACGCTGTCACGATTGTGAAAGGTTATCATCCGAACGTTGCCTCACCCGGTTATCCGATAAACTTCTGCTGGGCGCTATGTTCGTTAGAGGACGATACGTGGCGAACGCTTGGAGGGGTAAATGTACAACCCGGTTTTGAAGCTATGCCAACAGGCCTCAGGTAAATCTATTGATGATGACAAATAGCGACAGGTTAGCATTCCTTGAGACGTTATTCACTCCACTGGTAAGTGATACCATGGATAGATTGGGCATTACTGGTTACGTATTCGATCATACGATTCAATCAATTCTTCCCGACCCTCATCTCAGAGTTGCGGGTTTCGCATTTCCCTGTCGGGTTGTGCCTACTACTGAATATGTTGAGATACACAAGCTATTGGAGATGGTGGATGCGATTCCAAGCGATTCGATAGTCCTTGTCTCTTCCGATGCAGACATTGATGCGGCACTCTGGGGTGGGTTGATGTCAACCCGCGCAAAATCACTTGGGGCAAGGGCCGCTATCGTTGGAGGTGGTGTTCGTGATATTGCACAAATCTCCGCTTTAGGCTTTCCCGTATTTGGTATCTATAGATGTGTTAAGGATATTCGGCGAAGAGGGTATATGGCCGAATATGACATCGTGGTAGAGATTGGTGGGGTCCGCGTTCGCCCCGGCGACATCATCTTTGCCGATGCCAACGGCGTAGTTTGCATTCCCTCAGAACATAGCGATGTGATATTTGACGCACTGCGTACAAATCTTCGTGGCGAGGAGCGGACCGCGGCGGATTTGCTTTTGGGCAAGAAAGCAGTTGATGTTTTCGGTGAGTACGGAACATTCTGATTCGCCGTGGCGGAGTCGCTGAATTATTTCCTCATGTTGGGAGTGGGTTTGGCACTTTCGGTGTTATCTTGTGTCTTTTGCTTAAAAGGATAACAATTTCGTAATAACACGTGAAGAAAAATCGTACACTAATAATAATCGTTCTTCTCTGCATAATCGGCTCGGTATGGGCTTTGTTGCCCACGTGGCAGTCGCAGGATTATCGTTCAACCATAGATGCTTTTACTCCGAAGGATTCGGTAGCAAAGGTGAAGTACCTTGCCGAGCATGAGGAAGGTATCAAATCCTCGAATAAGAAGGCGATAAAACTCGGTCTTGATCTTCGTGGTGGTATCTATGTAACTATGGAAGTAGATGTCCTGAAATTCATCGAGGAGCAAGCAACTGGCAAAGATCAAATCTTTGACCAAGTCATTGCGGCAACTCGCGCTGAGGAGTTAGTAACGGAAGACCCGGTCGTAAGTCTATTCATTAAGAAATTCACCGAGATTGCTTCGCCAAAAGGCAAAGCACTTGCCAATTACTTCTTGCTCAATGATGTAAAGACTGGCGATGATAAAGAAATCACCGCATCGCTACAAGCCGGATCAGAAGAAGCAGTTGATCGTGCAATCGAAATTATCCGTAATCGTATTGACCAATTCGGATTGACCGAGCCTACGATTCAAAAGTTCGGCACTCGACGTATTATTATTGAGGTACCTGGAGCGGGTGATCCAGCGCAGGTTCGTCAGTTGCTTGAAGGTACAGCTCAGCTTGAGTTCAAGCTCATGAAGGATCCGAAGATTGTCAAACGCGTCATTGATAATATTGATAAGTACTTAGCAGGCACTCTCTCCGCATCGGATACTTCTATTGCAGTCGCTGATACGGCAAAGAAGTCAGAGTCATCGAAAGTCGCAGCTGCACCGATCAAAAAATCAAAGGCTTTTGCTCAAGCGAAAGATACATCGGCGAAGAAAGATACAACAAGCGTTGCCCAA
Source organism: bacterium (assembly GCA_037143335.1). Lineage (GTDB taxonomy): Bacteria > Bacteroidota > Ignavibacteria > Palsa-1295 > Palsa-1295 > PALSA-1296. The sequence continues at coordinate 75,804 of JBAWZA010000004.1, forward strand.
AAGCTTACGGGCGATGACTCAACACGCGTTGCTGATAGTCTTTCAGAAGTTGGTATGAGCGATGGTCAGAAACTTGCGAAGTATGAGAAAGCTCACCCGTTTACAAAATATATTGCGAAAGGTGTCTCGAAAGATGGCAGATTGATTTTTGTTAGCGAGCCTGATCGCAAGGCAATGCTTGAGTTATTGGCTCGCAAAGATGTGAAAGCATTCTATGATGGCGAAATGTCATTTGCATTTAGCCGTTCGGAAAAAGGGCAGAATGGTGATAACTATTACATGCTCTATTTCCTCAACTCAACTCCTGAGTTAACAGGTAAGTATATTACGGGTGCAGAGAAGGATAGCAAAGACGGCAAAGCCGAGGTCACCATGCAGATGGATGACGAAGGTGCAAGAATATGGGAGCGAGTCACAGGTGAGAATGTGAATAAGCAAATCGCAATCGTCCTTGACGGAGTAGTCTATTCAGCTCCGAATGTGCACCAAAAGATTTCGGGTGGAAACTCGCAGATCACAGGTATGCGCGACCTTGCCGAAGCAAACTTACTGAAGATCGTACTAAAAGCAGGAGCATTGCCTGCCCCAGTGAAGATTATTCAGGAGCAAGTTGTAGGACCGTCACTTGGAGCGGACTCCATCGCGAAAGGTACAGAGTCTATCATTTTCGGATTCCTTGCCGTTATTATCTTCATGGCTCTCTACTACGTAACGGGCGGATTCGTAGCTGACTTTGCCGTGCTCATCAATTTGCTCTTCACACTTGCAGTACTTGCGACGTTTGGTGCAACGCTCACTCTGCCGGGTATGGCAGGTCTGGTACTGACGGTGGGTATAGCAGTTGATGCGAACGTACTTATCTATGAGCGTATTCGTGAGGAGTTGGCGAGTGGGAAATCACTGAAGCTTTCCATTGAAGACGGATACCGCCGAGCTTTCGCACCGATATTCGATGGTCACTTAACCGCATTTTTCTCTGGTGTGATTTTGTACTCATTCGGTACAGGTACAATCCAGGGATTTGCAGTTACGTTAATGATCGGTATCGCTGCTTCGCTCTTTACTGCAATCGTAATCACACGTATTGTCTTTGATATTCTCCTTGAGCGTGCTCCGGGAGTTATCAAATTCGGATAAGGGATATTATATCAACAGGAACAGAGTAACATTTTCGTCGAACAAAATAATTTTTATAACAATACGACATGCATTTTTTTCGTAAGACAAACATTGACTTCATCGGCCAACGCCGGAGATGGTATTTCGTTTCAACCTTCGTTACCGTTGCCGGAATCATCTGGGCACTCTTCAAGGGTGTCGAGTTTGGTATTGACTTCGCCGGAGGAACGGAAGTACAGCTAAAATTCGAACGCGTCGTTCGGATTGACGATTTGCGTAACTCATTGGATGCAGCTGGATTCCGAGGAGCCGAAGTAAAGTATTACGGCTCTGATGAATCGGGAGTTTTAGTCCGAGTCCGCGAAGGTGGTGCGGGTGCTCAAGCCGGAGCGCAAACCACGAAGCAAGTTCAGGATGCCATCGAAAAGGGGATCAAGGGTAACAAAGCAGCATTGATGCAAAATACCCACATCGGTGCAAAGATCGGTAAGGAGTTGCAGCAAAAAGCACTTATCGCGGTACTCTTTACTTGTATCGTGATATTGATCTATCTTGCTTTCCGCTTTAAAATCATTTATGCCTCCGGTGCCGTAGTCGCGATTGTCCACGACGTATTGGTTGCATTTGCATTCGCGGTAATTTGTAATGGAATAACTCCGTGGTTGAATTTGGAGATGAACTCGCAAATTTTAGCCGCATTCCTTACGATCGTCGGATTCTCGGTAAATGATACTGTTATTATCTATGATCGAATTCGTGAAGACCAGAAAAAGTATAAAGGTCAGGACTTAAAGACGATTATAAATCGAGCAATCAATGAGACCCTGCCACGAACGATCATTACCTCAGGAACAGTGTTCTTGACATTGGTAGTGTTATTCATTTGGGGTGGTGAAGTTCTCCGTGGATTTGCATTCACGATGCTTATTGGTGTAATTACCGGAACGTACTCTTCGGTTTTCGTAGCTTCGGCTATTTCGTATGATTGGATACAACGCAAATCTACAACCGGAACCACTCCAACGATTAGCAAGGTAAAATCAAAGGAAGTCGCGACTGTGGCATAAACACTTATGAACTCTTCGATCACAAAATCTGACATGATTCTGCGTGTTGATCTCGATGGAGATTTGACAGGCGGAGCAGAGGCAATGAAATTCGCGAAACTCATCCGCGAAGAAATAGAAGTTGCCGGAAGCCTATCACATGTCGTGATTAATATGAAAGCTGTGGGCTTTGTCGATAGCTCAGGTTTGGGGATGCTTTTGGGTGCGCGTGAGGCAGCGCAAGCGGCAGGCGCAGTGCTCTCCATCGAAGAACCCAATCTACAGTTTAAGAAGCTCTTAGAGCTTACAAAACTCTCCGATGTCCTCGGTGTGCAATAATCGTTGCACCCATAATTGGTTACTCCGTAATTGGAGTATTGATTTCTGAATATTCTGCATAAACACGAATTGTTGTTCATCTAAACAATGCCCGTAACAGTTGTGCTTGGCTCCCAATGGGGAGATGAAGGGAAAGGCAAGATCGTTGATCTACTTGCCGAAAAATGCGAGTACGTTGCAAGGTATCAGGGTGGTGCGAATGCCGGTCATACCATTCGATTGCCTGATGGCAGAGAATTTGTACTCCACCTTATTCCCAGCGGTATTTTTCATCCAGGAGTAAAGTGTATTATCGGCAATGGTGTCGTTATTGATCCTGTCGCACTACGCGAAGAAATCCAGATGGTCGAGCAAGCAGGGGTGCAAGTAAAGGGCAGACTCTTTATTTCCTACAATGCTCACCTCATCATGCCATATCATAAACAGATTGATAAGGCAAGCGAAGCAAAACTCAGACTCAGTGGTGATGGAAAAGCTGTTGGCACTACAGGTCGTGGCATCGGCCCTGCATACGAAGATAAATTTGCTCGTAAGGGGATACGAATTGTTGATCTGCTTGACCGAGTGACACTTGCAGAAAAACTTCGTCAAAATATCTTAGAGAAGAATGCCCTGCTCTCAAAGTTTTACGATTCGAGCGATTTTTGTGATGTAGATCAGATCATCAAGGACTATGAAGTCTTTGACATGGAGATGGATCCCTATATTACCGACACAGCCCTTATGCTGAACCAAGCAATTAAGGCAGGTCATAATATCTTACTCGAAGGTGCGCAAGCTGCGCTATTGGATATTGATTTCGGAACATATCCTTACGTGACTTCAAGTAGCCCAACCGCCGGAGGCGCATGTACTGGGTTAGGAATTCCGCCTACGGCGATTGACTCAATTACTGGAGTTGTTAAGGCGTACTCAACAAGAGTTGGCAACGGACCTTTCCCAACGGAGTTGACTGATGCAATGGGTGAGACGCTACGGAAAGCAGGGCGGGAGTATGGAGCAACGACAGGCAGACCACGCAGATGCGGATGGTTAGATGCTGTTGCAGTTCGGTATGCCGTGATGATAAATGGCATCGAATCGGTTGCACTCACGAAACTTGACGTGCTCAGTGATTTACCTGAGATTATGCTCTGCACAAAGTACGAGCGCAAAACGGATGGAAAGATTTTGGATCATTTCACTACCAATCTCCAAACTCTTGACTCCATTCGACCGATTTACGAATCTTACAGTGGTTGGAAGAAAAGCGATTTGGAAGGACTTACGAAACGCGAAGAATTACCTGCAGCCGTTGAAACATACCTCTCAGCAATAGAGAGGGAGTTAGGAGTACCTCTGGGGATTATTTCATTGGGACCCGGTAGGAATGAAACACTTATCGCCTCACAAACTCATTAGCATCCAAGACGGAGAACAATGATTATCCTCACTGGCGGGGCAGGTTTTATCGGCAGCGTACTCCTCGCTCGCTTAAACGCTGGTGGCTATTCCGATATTCTCATCGTTGACGAATTGGGGCAAGGGGAGAAATGGAAAAATCTCGTCGGCAAGAAATTTAGCGGATTCATACACAAGGACGAATTCCTTCATCACGTACCTAATATCACACGAGGACAAGTTGAAGCCGTTTTTCATCTCGGCGCTTGTACATCCACGACGGAACGTAACGTTGACTACCTTCTGAAAAATAACTACGAGTATAGCAAGACATTAGCACGTTTGTGCATAGGATTTGATATTCCATTTATTTACGCGTCGAGTGCGGCTACGTATGGTGATGGTAAGCAGGGATTCTCCGATGCTATTTCGAGTTTGGATTCTTTCCGACCCTTAAACCCTTACGGATATTCAAAACATATTTTTGATCAGTGGGTAATTCAGGAGGGGTATGAGAAACTTTTGACAGGCTTCAAATTCTTCAACGTGTTCGGACCGAACGAATACCATAAAGAAGGCATGGCAAGTTTGATTTACAAAGCATTTCATCAGATTCGCCAAACGGGTAGGCTACAATTATTTAAGTCGTACGACCCGAAGTATCGCGACGGCGAATCGGTCAGAGATTTTATTTACGTGAAGGATTGTGTTGATGTGTTGATGTGGGCATTCGAGCATCCTGAGAAGACAGGCATTTATAACTTAGGGAGCGGAAAAGCTCGTTCGTGGAATGATTTGGCAGATTCAGTATTCTCTGCAATGGATTTGCCAAAGCAGGTGGACTACATTGAGATGCCACTGCTAATTCAACCAGCATATCAATACTTCACCGAAGCCGACATGACAAAATTACAATCGGCTGGATATGAAAAACCGTTTACGGCTCTCGAGGAAGCAGTGACTGATTATGTCCGATGCTATCTCAGCAGAGAAAATCAGTATCTTTGAGTTGAACCTTAACACTGTTAGTTCGTTTTCTTAATGTAATTCTGTGACTCTAGGTGTTGTTCAGGTCGTAGAATCTCAAAACCGAGGTTGGGTTCAGATATTTTAGGTATTTTTGCAAGGTGATTTTCGCTCACACACTTTAACCAATAGAATGTTCCAATACATCATACGTCGGCTACTACTTTTTATCCCGACTCTATTTTTGATTACGGTTATTAGCTTCGGCATATCGAGGCTTGCCCCAGGCGACCCGGCAGAGCTCAAAGCAGGTGTAGGCGGAGAAGGTGCGATGCGGGGGAATCAACAGCTTAATGAGCAGATGATTAATCAAATCCGCTCTCAGTGGGGACTTGATAAGCCAATTTGGTTCTGGACTACATTTACTGACGAAAAAGATGCCTCTGGTGAGTTAAAGCCACTTTTTCAGCGTCTCACATTCAAGTGGAATGGACTGGGTCGCGAAACAAATCAGTATTCCCTCTGGCTCTCAAACTTGCTCCGATTAGATTTTGGAAAATCCTTTCAGGATAATCGAGACGTACTTGATAAGATCACCGAACGCATCCCGATCACATTTTTACTTGCGTTTATTTCGATTATCCTCTCGTATTTGATTGCCATACCGCTGGGCATATATTCCGCAACGCACCAGAACTCGACGCTTGATAAAATGAGTACGGTAACAGTGTTTATCCTCTACTCACTGCCATCTTTTTGGATAGCCACAATGGCAATTATTTTTTTTGGTGGTGGTGATTTTCTTGCATGGTTTCCGAATAACGGCCTGCATTCGATGAATAGCTCACCTGATGATCCGTGGATGACGAGAACTTTGGATTTTGTGTGGCATTTGATTCTGCCGATAGCAGTTTATACCTACAGTAGCTTCGCTTATCTATCGAGACAAATGCGTGGTTCGATGCTTGAAGTTATCCGCCAAGATTATATCCGTACAGCAAGGGCAAAAGGCTTGTCAAATAAGATGGTTGTATATAAACATGCACTGAGGAATTCTCTAATTCCGATTATTACGATTATCGCATACTTATTGCCTGCACTTGTTGGTGGCTCGATTATTATTGAGTACATCTTTTCGATTCCTGGTGTCGGTCAGCTTGCATTCCAAGCACTTACAGCTCGTGACTATCCGCTTATCATGGCTGAGTTTACGCTTTCGGCAGTACTAACACTTGTTGGTTTGTTAGCCGCAGATATTTTGTACTCGGTGGTTGATCCCCGAATTGCTTTCTCAAAAAAATCGTCTTAAAACGTTATGGCAGAAACATCAGAAACCGTCATGAGCCAATCCGAGCAGAAAGACGAATTGGCGCGTTCCAAATCGCGGAAAGCTGTGAACCAGTCTTTCTGGAGTTTGGTACGACACCAGTTTAAGAAGAATAAAATTTCACTTGCCGCACTCTATGTGGTGTTCCTGTTATTCGGCATTGCAATTTTTGCAGATTTTCTTGCAAACGATAAACCGATTGTTGCTAAGTACGACGGTACGTTGTACTTCCCGATCATGAAGGATTATTTAACTGGCTTGGGATTAGATCGGTGGCCGGCAGAAATCGTTAACAGCGATTGGAAGGAGCTTGATAAGCAAGGAAAATTAAGTTCTACCTTTTGGCCTCTAATCAAGTGGCGGCCATCGAATCAAGACCTTGTCAATAACACCGCGCCTCCTGGTGGTGACCATGTGCTGGGGACAGATGCGATCGGTCGTGATGTGTTGGCAGGGATAATTCACGGATCACGAATAGCATTGACGATAGGATTCCTATCCATGTTTTTTGCAATCTCTATCGGGATAATTCTTGGTGCGATGGCAGGATTTTATGGGGGATGGGTTGATATGATTATTTCTCGTCTGATTGAGTTAGTGATAACTTTCCCGGTTTTCTTTTTGATCATCACTGTTGTAGCCATGTTTCAAACTGGCTCGATCTGGTTGGTGATGATTTTGATTGGACTGGTAAGTTGGCCCTCCATTGCTCGATTCACTCGTGGCGAATTCTTGAGAGTCCGAAACATGGAGTATGTCTCCGCCGCTACAGCACTTGGATTATCGAATAAACGAGTTATTTTCCGTCATGTACTCCCGAACTCATTAGCGCCTGTGCTCGTGACTTCAGCATTTGGAATTGCATCGGCAATCTTGACTGAGGCGGGTTTGTCATTCCTCGGTTTTGGTGTACCGCCGACGATCGTCACGTGGGGTAGTGTACTCAACGATGCACGTGGAAATATCACGGCTTGGTGGCTTGCAGTATTTCCTGGCTTCATGATTTTTATCTCTGTGCTTTGTTACAACCTTGTTGGAGATGGGTTGCGGGACGCCCTCGACCCGAGGTTGCGAGATTAACTTCTTGGTGCTTAGAGAAAGATATTTTTTCAGATTGGATAGATTCTTGGAACCAAATTGCGCCAAAAAGCCTAAATGACGGCGTAGATTTATGTTTTTTCTTTTACCAATATTATAGTAGAGTTATTTCGAAATTATGCTTTGGACACCTGAACTAGCCCAGTATCTCGAAGATGCACCGTGGCCTGCTACGAAAGGCGAATTGATTGATTATTGCGAACGAATCGGAGCTCCTCCGGCCGTTGTGAAAAATTTACAAGAAATCGAAGACGAAGAAGAACAGTTCGAGTCTATTGAAGAAGTCTGGCCAGATTATTCTGCCGAGACTGACGAGTTTTACTACGACGACGAACTCAACGAGTACTAATCCTCTTCTTCAGCAAAGAGGTCTGTTATTCGGCGCTTCAGATTATACATCGAGGTCTTGTAACGAGGCACTTGCCAGAACGGAATTTGGGTCCGGTTTCATCTTCGAACGTATGACTATGCTGCGGAAGCTGATTCCCGTTATTGTTGCCCTTGTTTTCGTTGGTTGGATTATTCCAGCACAGACGAAGGCTCAGCGTCGCCCGAATCTCGACAAGTTACGCAGACGCGAAGTTGTTGCTATCCGCTTTGAAGGCGACTCCGCTATTTCCTCGGGCGAACTTCAGACTATCATTGCTACCAGAGTTTCGACCGGAATCGAACTGTTTCTCAACGGAATTTGGGGAGCGCTTGGCTCACCGAGACAAATCGTCAAGGAAACGACGATAGATGAAGATACAGTGCGCCTCCTTGTCTATTACCGAAATAGCGGATATTTTGATGCTCATGCACGCTACGAGCTTCATGAATCAAAAGAAGCTGCTCTCGAGTGGCAGAAAGCCTACTCCAAAAATTCTCATGCCGACCCAGCTTCATACCCAACCGTTTATGATACGGTCGTTTTCTACATCGCCGAGGGAAAACCCTATCATGTATTAGGCTTCACCTTCGAGGGCTTCGAACGGTTGCCGATGGCGCTACAAAATCAGTTGACAGAGAGTATCGGCATAAAGTCAAAATCACAGTATTCCAAGAAAGACCTCATCGCAGAAACATTTCGTGCAAAAGATATTCTCGGAGAAGCTGGCTATCCTTTCCTAACATTACCACCTGGTGGGATAGAGGTTGATACAGATGCGGTGGCGAAGACGGTGACACTCGCCTTAAAATTCAAGACAGGTCCGCGTATTAAAATCGGAAAGACACGGTTTGTCTATGACACCTCTACCTCGATTGCGGGGCAAGTCCGAGAAGCTGTGCTACTCAGACAATTGACTATGACCGAAGGTGAGTGGTTCAAAAATTCCGAGAGAATTTCATCTGTCCGGAATATCAGCGGACTTGGGACATTCCAGTATGTCGATATTCAATTGGATACATCCGTGTTCAAAACCGTACCGGATAGTTTACGCGACGGACTTACCATTCCTGTCATCTGCTATTTTCGCATGCACTCGGCTTGGGAGGTTACGCCGGGAGTTCCATTTGGTATCTCCACACTTGGTCAGGGTTTCTTGGGCTTAGACCTCACGTATTCCAACCGAAATATATTTAATGGTGCTGAAAAATTTAATGCACACACATCTTACCAGATCCTCCCGTGGAGGACACAGCATAAAATCTCTATTGGCGGAGACTTCACCTTCCCCACAATCCCATTCGTTAACTTAAAAGGTGTACCACTTATCTTGTCTTCGAATTTTTCGTACTATGATCAGCGCCGACTTTCTGACAATACTTTACAATACCTGGAAAGAGGAATTAACGTTAGTGCGGGATCAGACTTTCGATTCGTAACAGAGCCGACATTCTCAATTCCGTTCAAACCAATTTTTACGTTACAAAGAATTGATCGTGATTACAGAGACACATCAATTTTCGGTGGTCGAACTGATACAACTATCAAGCCACAGTTCAACGTGATACTTTCCACAGATTTGTCATTTGATTGGACAAATGATTTTGTTAATCCCTCGAAGGGACCACACATTTCCTGGACTCTTCAGAAAGCTTTCTCCGTATCGTTGGGTAATTTACCCAGCGCTGCATACCTCAAAAATACGATCCAGATAAAAGAGTATTTTGATCTGGGTAGGGTGGAGGCACAGAGTATCTTTGCCTCGAGAGTAACTGCTGGGTTAGTATCGCTTTCTTATCCAAATGAACCCACACGCGATATACTCCTCGAGAATAGGTACTATGGTGGAGGTACGAACTCGCTTCGGGCGTGGCCAGCTCGTACGTTATTGGTATCTGATAACTCAACCGTAGGCAGACCACAATTCGGAGGGTATAAAATGTTCGAGGCAAATATAGAGTGGCGCTACGCTCCGTTTCAATACCAGATCGAGATAACGTCACTTCAGCAGTTCTTATCGAGTATGCACATCGGGTTCTTCTGCGATGCCGGTAACGTTTGGGATAAAGATGTGCCCATCGCACTCAAAAATTTTGCAGTGGCAGTTGGGACGGGGATGAGATATCAAACAATCATCGGTGTGTTCAGACTCGATTTTGGCTTCAAACTCTATGACCCATTCCCCGATCCCTATCTACCGGGAACAAAGGGAGCCGACAAGTCTCGCGAAAATATTCTCGCTATCCCATCAAACTATGATCGAGGGCAGTGGCTGTGGCAACGGCATGGGAATAACTTGTGGGATGTGATGAACATCGAATTCGCACTCGGACAAGCATTCTAATTATCGCGCTAATTTCCAGACTTCGCTCGGATAAGGTCCTTTCGCAAAACGAGCGACAAGTGTATCCGTTGATTTTAATTGTTTGATGCCGTTGATACTTCCATGAAAACGAGCAACATCCATTCCGGTCTGAAGAAAAACATAGTAGGTTCCGGCCGACCGACACGAGTCCAACACACGTGAAAGAAGTACAGAATCCGTAATATAACTCAACCCTACATCGTATCTGTCGAGTGCATGTAAATATGACCGGATATATCCTTGAATAAAGGTATATTGTACGAATGATTTATACTCATCCTCTTTGGAAGTCAAATCGTCTGCCGATCCCAATCCATAGAGCGAATGACCCGTTACCAGTAATGTCGAGTTCGTTGGAAGATTTTTTCCCATCCACTTGATCCCATCATTCGCATTCGACCGTGAGTCTCGAACGGTGCTGAGTAGTTTTTCTTTTGATTGGAGGATGGGAAGTAAAGCAAATACACTTCCCGCTAGAGCGAGAATGAGCAGGCACGATGCCGTGACGACGATTGCTTTCTTGTGGAATAGAGTTGCTAAATTAATTTTCATTTCATCCGCTAATTCTGCCCAGTAAACTCCGGAGATAACGAGTAAGACGAACGAGAGTTCTGTCAATTGGGTCTTGACAATCATCACAGTGATTAGCAACACAAGCATAATGAGAATTGCCGAGAGCGCGAAGGGCAACAAGATCGCACTCTGCTTCTTATTGCGTTTGAAGTAACCGAAGATTGGAGCTGCAAGTAATATAGCTGAGAATACCGGTAACGATTTTACGGCGAGAAATGAAAAAACTGCGCAGCCGACAATCTCGAGGATACATACTACTATGCCTCTATCTTTCTTGCCGAAACAACGGCTGAGAAAGTACACTATCGGTGTGGCGAGTAACACACGTCCGATAGGGTTTAGCAGTGTCTCCCCATAATAACTCAGTCGGTCTGCAATTAGAAAATGAAATTGCTCGCCTGAGAGTGCCGAAACATTAAAAAACCTATTCGACTTTGTTGGCGAGGCAAGGTAGATTTTTACTGAGATTGCAAAGAATACCAAATACGCAACAACCGCAATGAGCGACCTCCTACTCTTAAAGTTATCCCAGGTTGTTCGAATTTCACTAAACCTAAGAACTCCAACACCCACAAATATCAAATGCACAAGCAAAAGAGCAGGCTCCTTCGTAAGCACTGCGAAAGTGCCAGAGAGTATGCCGACAAGCCACAGTTTCAGGTTACCTTCAAGGAGCCCGCGAAGTCCGAAGTACCAAGCAGGGGTTACGAATAGTAATTCGATAGTAAATGTCAGATCGCCATACCAAAAGAGCACATTCAGGATGGGCAGGAAAGCCAGCCAAAAAAAACCAGTCGTAAAATAAAGTGCGGAGTCGCGCTGAGCAATGTAACGCGCTGTCTTTCCTGCAAAGGTTAAGCCAATGAGAAATGAGCTAACGAGGACGAAATGCCACGGAAAATAATTATTGATTCCGGCATACTTATTGAGAAGCCAGATTGTCACTGCAAAGATAGGGCGGACAGAGCGCACGATTTCGCCACGATCTACGGAAAAGGCATCCCACAAGCTATTCTCTCTTGCCCAGTCCATGTGCAGTACATCATCAAGCCGAAACGGCATGAGATACACTGTCGTGAAGACGGCAAGAATGACGAGTGCTCCGATGAGAAAAACGGCATCGAGTAACAGAGTTACTCTGGGTGAGCGAATGGGTTTTGTAACTTGCAAGTGTGAATTCGGTACAACCTCAAAATAATACCAACCTAACAACGGTTACAACGAAAAATAGTTTGGCAAGAATGAATGACTAAAAGTATTACCCCATCGCCAAAGGATTCCAAGCTCGGATTTTATCTCCTGTATACGCTCATCTGCTTGATCTGGGGTTCGACGTGGTTGGTCATTCATATCGGCGCTGAGTCGGGGTTGCCACCATTTTCTGGAGGCGGATTAAGGTTTTGTCTTGCAACAATCCTTATTTGGGCATACGTCTTGTTTAAGAAAGTAGAGTTACCCAAAAGCTGGAATGAGTTCAGAAGTGTCCTTATTGTGGGTCTGCTGAGCAACGGAATTTCATTCGGCATTGTGTACTCAACTTCGAAATTCATACCATCGGGTTTAGGAGCTGTGATATTCGGAACGATGCCACTGTTGACAGCCACCATATCGCATTGGGCTTTCCGGTCGCAAAAACTTTCCCGTACCAGAATTATTGGTATTATTGTGGGGATTCTCGGTATCGCAACTATTTTTTATCCGCAATTTGGCACACTTGACTCTGAGCACATTTGGGCGATGCTTGTCCTCTTGATCTCACCCACGGTTAGTGCCTTCAGTGCCGTTATCACCAAACGGTCGACTCAGGAGGTGCATCCGATTATGATTAATGCGATTACTACATCTGTTGGAGCAATCATTTTGGGGAGTATCGCTCTATTGACAGAACCCGTTGGCTCCATTGCATTTGACTTAACTCAGGTTTGGACGATTGCCTATCTTGCAATCATTGGTACGATTGTTACCTTTGGTATTTATTTCCGGCTCATTAAGGAGACCTCAGCAGTGACGATGTCCTACGTTGCAATTATCACTCCGATGATTGCAGTCCTCGTCGGTTGGTTTTTCGGACACGAACATCTTGACTATTATAGTCTCGCGGGTTCAGTGCTGGTAGTTACTGGTGTTGGACTTTCGTTACGGATGTAGTTTAGCACTGCTTCCGGTGGCGTAAGAGATTGAATTTCAGGAACGCTCGCATCATGTGACATAAGCTGTTTGGGATTATACCAAATTGCTTTTATGCCTGCATCTATTGCACCTACCACATCGTTCATCCACGAATCACCTATCATTATTGCTTCATCAGCATTGACTGCGCCTCGCTCCAATGCAACTTCAAAGATTTTTTTATCGGGTTTTGCTACACCAACCTCTTCGCTGATTGCAAAAAAATCAATATACTGACTGAGTCCGAGACGGTTCAGTTTATTCATCTGCTCGACTAACAAATTATTCGATACTACACCAATCTTGAAATCTTTCGAGAGTAAAGAAAGAAGTTCGTGAGAACCAGGGACAACTCGCTCGGCTTCGTAGTATGCCTTCAGGTACCGATCACCCACCACCGTGGGATTGAGATCACTCACTCCGAACTGATCTAAGAATTTTTGCCAGCGCAAGAACCGGGCTTCTTCTAGCGTCAATTCTCCTTTAAGGAGTAATGCATGGACTTCTTCAAGGAATTCGTGACTGAGTTTGGTCAGGAGTTCGATTGGCTTATCAAGCAGAAATTCATACTCGGTTTGAATCGCAGATACGGCAGTATGCACATGATACGTATGATCATAGAGCGTGTCATCAATATCAAAGAGTATAGCTTTTATCACTTCGTGAGCTTAGACTCTATATTTATTTGTTGCTTCAGTCAAAGCAGCTGCTATCTCTTCTTCAAATTGAGAATGTCCTGATCGCGGACAGAAGATTAATTCAGCCTCAGGAAGTACTAACTTTAGCTCGTAGGCATTTCGAGGTGCGCAGACGACATCGTATCTGCCGTGTACGATTGTTGTAGGGATATGTCGGATGAGATGCGCATCGCGAAGAAGTTGTCCTTCATCAAGGAAACATCTGTTGAGAATATAGTGACACTCTATCCGAGCGAAGTTAATTGCGAATTGATCACCTTCAGGAATTGCTCCGGCAACTAACTTTACAATTGACCACTCCCAATTACTCCATTTTTTCGCCGCGGCAAGTTCTATTGCTGAGTCTCCACAATTCAGAACTTTGGTGTATGCTTGGGGATATGATTCACCTCGTTCTAATTCCACACCGCTGCAAAAATCTGCCCATTGTTCGGGAAATAATTCGCTTGCACCATATTTATAGAGCCATTCATTATCCGCATCATTTGAAAGGAATACTCCACGAAGAATGAGCTGAGTGACGGTCGTCGGGTATTTCTGAGAGTAACTAAGCGCTAACGTCGAACCCCATGAACCTCCGAAGACAAGCCACTTGCCAATCCCCAGGTGTTTTCTCAGTTTCTCTATATCTTCAACAATGTCCCACGTTGTGTTGCCATCTAACACTGCTAACGGCGAGCTTCTGCCGCAGCCTCGCTGATCAAACAAGATTATTCGGTAATGGGCGGGATCAAAAAATCTACGCATATCAGGCGAGCACCCTGCCCCAGGTCCGCCGTGTAGTACTACTGCTGGTTGTCCGTTTGGATTGCCAACCTCTTCATAGTAGAGTGTGTGAATATCGGAGACCTTCAACATACCGTGATTGTATGGCTCAATGGTTGGGTAGAGTTGTGTCATTATTTTGGTGATTCAAATAGTACTGTTGATTGTTAGTGTTCTAACAACATGAATAGCGAGCAATTATTATTTGCCTATAAGAACATGCTTTTGGCGCGGGAGTTCGACCATGCGCTCATAAATCTCTATCGTCAATCAAAAATAGTGGGCGGCGTCTATGCACAGATCGGCAATGAAGCATCAAGCGTCGGTACTGCGATGGCACTTGGAGACGGTGATATCATCTTTCCGATGCACCGCGATAACGGTGCACACTTTGTTCGAGGGATGAGTGCACGGGAGATGGCAATAAATTTTCTTTTTCGCGAAGGCTCAATGACTCGTGGTACTGATGGCACTGGTCACTTTGCGAATGTGGAGAAAGGTATTTATGGGAATGTGTCGCACTTGGGTGCTATGGCTCCGGTCGCAGTCGGTGCAGCACTTGCGCAGAAAATGTCTAAGACTGGCAAAGTCGTGATGAACTACATCGGCGACGGCGGAGCCTCGGTCGGCGAAGTTCACGAAGCGTTGATGATGGCTTCGACGCTCGTAGTTCCATTCATACTAATCATCGAAAATAATCAGTACGCCTACTCTACACCCGTTGCGAAGCAATCACATAATCCGAAATTCTCAGATCGCGCTATAGGTTACGGCATACCAGGTACAACGGTTGATGGAACAGATATTGAGGCGGTCTACGAGGCAACACGCACTGCCGTAGAGCTTGCACGAAGTGGAGGCGGTTCTTCGATCATCGAGACAGTTACAATGCGGATGCGTGGTCATGCCGAGCATGATGACTTTTCTTATGTGCCGAAAAAATTACTTGCCGAGTGGGAAAAGAAAGACCCAATTACCAAGATTGAGAGCAAATTAGAATTTGTTCAAGTTAGTATCAGTAATCTTCAGAAAATAAAATCCGAAGTAGCGACTGAAATATCGGACGCTGTTGCTTATGCTGGGACACTCTCTGCTCCCGATATAAAGGAGGCGCGTCGAGGGGTTTATGTTAGCTCTTCAGAATCTCCTTAGACATCGGCGCAACCAGAATTTCTTCCAAACTTCCCAACTCCGCATTCCATCCAGCCCAGGTCTCAGCATGATAGAGAGCTTCCTCTTCCGAGCTTCCCAAGGATTTCGTAAGCGTGTAGAGCGCACCAAAGACATCACCTGAACCGGTGGTATTTATAATAGAGCGTTCTTGAGGTGCTTTATTCCATATTTTTTCGGTTGAGAAATCGAATAATGTTGCACCTCGCTCTGCGCGTGTTATGACGGCTGTTCTTGGTGAGCCATCTTTTTTTGAGATGCTTCGAATTTCAGCGAGTAGATTTTTTTCGGTAGCGATTTCCGGTAACCCAAAAGAGTCAGCCTCCAATTCATTCATTTGAACGGAGTCCACATGCTTTACCCACTCTCGCCAATGCCTCACTCCAGATATTATTCTTGGAGAGAGCGGATCAGTTGAAAGTTCTCCCAAAATCAGTGCATGAACATCGAGATGGATATATGCCTTCGTCTGCGACCGAATCCATTTCAGAGTGTCGAGTGAAATATCAAAACCTGAAATCATATTGATAAATATTCCATCGAGTGAAGGCAGGTCAACCCACGACAGCTCTTCTGGTGTCATAGGTGGAAGTATGGCAGGGCAGTGCTCTGTGCGGGTGGCGGCATCGGAGTAAACGAGTCTGACTCGATTCGTAAGTGCATCGGTCGGAAATAATTTCGAGAGGTTCTTAAAATGAGGAAGTACCGACATGAGCGGAGATATAGTCTCTCTGTCGGGAGTCGAAAACCATGTGAGTGGTAAAAACTCGACATCGAGTCTTCCTTCCTGAACGGCACGTTCCATCGCAGCATAGGTATAAAGTATGCCACCTAATGACTGCGAAACGATGTCTCCTTCTGGAGATACGATCTCGTCAATGCAGGGTTGTCCAATGATTCCAATACGCTTTGGCATTCCACGAAGATACAAAAAAAAATTAACACAAATTTAACATTGGAGCGAAACCTAACCTTAACTCATTGGATTATATAGGTTCTCTATGGAAAATAAAAAACGAATACTTTTTCTCTGCACGGGAAATTCAGCACGCAGCCAGATGGCTGAAGCACTCATGAATCGTCTCGGTGGCGATGAGTTTGTTGCATTCAGCGCAGGTTCAAACCCACAAGCCGCTGTTCACCCTCTCGCAATTAAGACCATGCACGACATGGGAATTGATATATCACAAAACTCCACTAAGTCCATGGACAAGTTCCTCCATGAACCGTGGGATGTAATAATCACGGTTTGTGATAACGCTCGTGAAGCTTGCCCAATTTTCCCTGGACAAGTAGCCGGTGCTCACTGGGGGTTCGATGATCCTGCCGCGTTTGAAGGAGATGATGATGAGAAAGAAGAAATGTTTGTCAATACTGCTGTAGGTCTTGAACAGCGAATCCGTCTTTTCCTTGCACTCCCTCACGGTGAGCTTGCGCATCACGAGTATGTACAAGCCCTTCAGGAAATAGGCAAAAGCTAAGTTGAAGAAGCATCTTTTAGCGGAATTTATTGGGACTTTTATTATCGTTTTCGTCGGTACAGGAGCTATGGTTTTGGATGAAGTAGCCTCGGGGTCACTTACGCACCTTGGCTTCTGTATCGTATGGGGAATCGCTGTCGCAGGAGCAATTATCTCAGCTGGAAAAATTCACGAGAGTCATTATAACCCAGCTGTTACACTCGCACTTGTCTTTGCTGGAAAATTTTCGCGGGAAAAATCCTTAGAACACATTGGCGCACAAATTGCTGGAGCTGTAACCGCAAGCATAATACTCCATTTTGTTTTTCCATTGAATCACACACTTGGCGCAACGCTGCCGACAGTAAGTGCTTGGGGAGCGGCAGGGATTGAAGTGGTTATTTCATTCTTGCTGATGGCAGCAATTGCATTTACCGAGATTGTAGGATCAAAATGGAAAAATTTCCCCGCCATCGTGATAGGAATTGCGGTAATGCTCTTGGCATATTTCGCAGGACCACTTACCGGCGCTTCCATGAATCCTGCACGATCAATTGGACCGGCGATCATTAGCGGTCATACTGAAAATCTGTGGCTTTACCTTATCGCACCGGTTGTCGGAATGATACTGGCTGTTCCACTCTACCGGTTCGTAAAACCTCCAACTAACTAAATCATTCATACGGTTGTTTCAAAGACTGTATGAAAAATAAAATCCGAATAGCCTCTGGACAAGGCTTCTGGGGTGACTTACCGAGTGCTCCGATCGACCAAGTTCGTAGAGCAAGTAAAGAATCACCACTTGATTATATGATGATGGACTACCTCGCTGAGGTGACGATGTCCATAATGCAAAAGCAAAAACTACGCGATCCGAACGCTGGCTATGCGAAAGATTTGGTTGATGTGATAGATGCGATTCTTCCTGATCTAGTATCGAAAAATATCAAGGTTATTACCAATGGCGGTGGAGTTAATCCTGAAGCATGTCGTGATGCTATTTTTGCTGTGGCTCGTAAGCGTGGAATTCCGATCAAGGTCGGAGTTGTCCTTGGCGATAATATATTAGATACTCTCGACTCAGTCACTGGAGCGGGTCATCCTCTCAGAAATATGGAAACAGGCGAGTCGCTCAAAGGTGTACGTTCACGCGTCTTGAGTGCCAATGTCTATTTCGGTGCAATGCCAATTGTCGAGGCACTCAGGCAAGGCGCACAGATTGTAATCACTGGTAGAACGACTGATACTGGCCTCACGCTCGCTCCGATGATCTATGAATTCGGTTGGGATGAAAACGATTGGGATAAATTAGCAAGCGGTACAGTCGCTGGTCACATCCTGGAGTGCGGCGCACAAAGCTCGGGCGGTAATTTCTCTGCTGATTGGAAGAAAGTAAAAGATTTTGTGAATATTGGATTTCCGATTGCTGAAGCTTATCCCAACGGAGAATTTATTATTACGAAACACCCGAAGACTGGTGGACTAGTGAATCGTCAGACTGTTGCAGAACAATTGCTCTATGAGATCGGAGACCCCAAGGAATATATCACTCCCGATTGCGTAGCAGATTTTACGTCTATTCATCTCGAAGAGCTTGGCAAAGACAAAGTAAAAGTTTTTGGGATTACAGGAAGGCCAGCAACGGAATTTTATAAAGTCTCGATGTCCTATAACGATGGCTACTCCGCACAAGGCACGTTGACCTATACGTGGCCCGATGCAATGGAGAAAGCGAAACTCTCTGACAAGATTCTTCGCGGACGATTAAAGCAAGCAGGATGCACCTATGATGAATTCCGAACAGAATTTCTTGGAGTTGATAGTTGTCATGGCGCATTGACAAATGTTGATTATAATAAGGTTGAAGAAGTAGTAGTGAAGTTTGGTGTACGCGGACAAGATAAAAAGTCAATCGTCGAATTCGGCAAGAATCTCGCACCCCTTATCCTAACAGGCCCGCCAAGCGTAACCGGTTTTGCTGGTGGCAGACCGAAACCCAGTGATGTAGTTGCATACTGGCCGGCTTTACTCAAAAAGACAGCAGTTACACCAAGAGTTATCGTAGAGGAGGTTCGGAAATGAGAATCCAATTATTAGAAATATGCCATGCGCGTTCCGGCGACAAGGGTGACGCGGCGAATGTGGGATTGATAGCTCGTGAGAAAAAATTCTATACACTGATTAAATCCAAGGTCACCGCCTCTGTTGTAAAAAAACATTTCAAGGGTATTTGTAACGGCAAGGTAGAGCGATTTGAATTGCCGAACTTATGGGCGCTGAATTTCTTATTGCACAATACCCTCGGGGGAGGCGGTACAGTCAGTCTGAAGCAAGATGCGCAAGGAAAAACATTGGCAGCAGCTTTGCTGAGATTGGAAATAGATGTCCCTCCCGCACTTCTCAAGAAAACGACAAATAAGCTCGCGCCAAAGAAGAAAAAATGAGCGGCACCGGGAATAAAAATATTCTATTCTTTTTCATCGGCTTGTTTCTTCTCACATCGTGTAAGAAGGATCAACCTACCGATCCTAACAAGGATTCCGATAAGATCGGATTGCGGTTCACTCTAACGGCGTCTGGATTGCGTTACCTACGAATAGGGGAGCATTATGTGCTATGGGCAAAGGCTCGTAGCGACACAAGTTGGACCCGGATTTCTCAACTCGACACACTAGGATTCAATTCACAGAACGAAGCAGTTGCGGTTGGTTTGTTTGATTCGAAGCTCTCGCTTGATAGTATCACCGATGCACTGTTGACAATTCAACCTCCCAATTCATCAACGCCATCATTCGATTTTCCAATTGCTGAGGCGCATCATTTTATCTACGATTCAGCTGTACTCCGCTCTACAGCTTCGCTAACTTCTGTCGCACTGTTAGGTGATTATACAGCAACGCAAGGAAATGTGGTATATACATCAACGAGGTCTGACTCATTGGCATATACACACGAATTTTATTTAATGAACTACTCGGTAGGATCACAAACGCAATCAGTTGTTTCATTGCCTCTTCCTCCGAAAGGGTGGCAATATGGTTTGTGGGTACAGGATTCAAATTTTGTCCCTCACCAAAAATTCTTCTACGGCCTCTTCTCAAAGGCAATTGGGCATGATAGTGATAGCACGAATGATGCCTATTCATTTCCAGGTGGATGGAAAGCTCCGAACCTCGCATCGGCGAGTGGTAGTATTATCGTGACACTTGAACCAAATTTTTATGGTGATAGCTTGAAATTCAATAGCCCATCTCCGTTTACGATATTGAGTTTGAACCGTACGAAATTTTTGGAGAAAAACAAATCTTATCGGATGGAAAATGTGGCAGGACAGGGTTTGCCGAATGGGACGTTAATCTTCCGAAAATATTAGAAGAACTCGGCATGTATCGCCCGCACTGCGACGGTCGTCTCATCTTCAGGCACAACGACAGTAATCGCATTCTTAGATCCTCCGTATGAGATCATCTCGCAATTGATATTCTTGAGAGCTGCGAAAAGTCTTGAGGAGATACCTGACTCGGCTTCCAAACCTTGCCCCACCAATGTAATCAACGAGCGGTTCGGAAAAAATTGCAATGATGCAACGCTATCAATGCCTTGATGCAATTCGGAATATTTGTCCGTTAACTCTAATGCGAAGAGAGCATCATCAAAAGAAATACTAGTAGCTAACGGAATAATCTTGTTTGTTTCGAGTGCATCGAATATCGCTCCGAGCGTTGAAGATTGGGGTACCATTCCGTTTGCCGTCGTGCGAGCCAGAATTATTTTTCGTTTGATTGCAATTCCTGAAAGACTCATCCCCGAATCCATTTTCGTAACGATTGTCGTGCCGCGCCTATTTGGTTCGTGCGATGAAAGTACCTTGACTGGAATTCCTGCCTCCACAGCAGGCCCGATTGTCTCAGGATGAAGTACCTTCGCCCCGAAATATGCCATCGTACTTGCGTCTTCGAAAGACATTTTTGGCTGAGCGTATGCCTTCGGTACCACCCTCGGATCGCAAGTATAAATCCCCGCGACGTCAGTCCAAATTTGAATTTCTTTCGCACCGAGTGCAATGCCCATTATGGTTGCAGAAAAATCAGAACCGCCTCTGCCGATTGTTGTTGTCTCGCCACTTTTTGTTGAGCCGATGAATCCTTGCGTCACCCCAACAGCTCCGCCACCGATTCGCTTAGCAATGAGCTTCATATTTTTGGTAATCTCATTGATTTGAGGACGCGCGCAGGTGAACCCAGAATCAGTCAAGAAAAATTCGCGGGCATCAAGCAGATGAACAGTACTTTGCTGGCCGAGTTCTTCCTTCAAGGCTTGAGAAAAAATAATTGTTGAGGCTCGTTCACCAGCAGAGAGTAACTTATCCTTCATCTTCGGAGTAAGTTCGCCCAATAACTCCACTCCTCGCACAAGTGTTCGAAGCTCGCGCCAAATAAATCTGAGCGAGAGCGATGCTTCCTGCTCACTTCGTAAACTCAGATGCAGATCATGCAAGATGCCGAAGTGACGATTATCGAGATCGGAGATAGCTTTATGAGCCAGGTCAATTTTTCCTAGAAGCGAGAGGTCGCCGATGCGAATCAGGTCATTCGTGACACCTGCACATGCCGAGAGTACAACGAGCGGACGAACACCACGCTTCATCCCATGTCGTTTGACGATGGCGATTGCGCGTGTCATAGCTTCGGCATCTTGAACCGAAGTCCCACCAAATTTTTGTACGACTATCTTAGACAAGAATCAGTTTGGAAACATCACGAAACTCGTGATGGAATTATTTATCTAACCAGACCCACTTCAAATCAATTCGGTTCATGGGATCAAGCGTATTATCGCGCACCCAATTTTGCAGTAGCCGATAGTGCTCTTCATAGAAAAGTGGTATGACGGGAGATTCAAACGCCATGATGTTCTCGGCTTGTGCGTAGAGCTTGTCGCGTGCGGCTTCGTCGGTAGTTGCAAGCGCTTGTTCGAAATAAGCATTGAATTTATCGTTATTCCAACGCGTGCTATTCGGGTAGCTTTTCATGCTCAAGCTCGGCGGAATTAATTTGCCGTATTGCAGATTCAAGAAATTTTCGACCTCTGGATAATCAGCGTACCATCTGGTAACCCAAATATCAAGCTTGCCGTCTTCGGATTCATCAATCAATTGGGACGCTTGCATTACATGCAATTCAACTTTTGCATCAAGTGTGGATTGCCACATGTGCTGAACAGCATTTGCGATTTGTAAGGGGCGTGGTTCGTTATAAACGGAGAGTGTAATCTTGAGTTCTTTGCCACCTGCTCCGTAGCCTGATTTCTTCAGCCACTCCCGCGCACTATCGGCGTTAAATGCGATCCCATGCACGTCTTCGATAGGATAGTTCTTGAATCCCGGTGGCACGATGCCATGCTCGGCTGGTCCGTGCGGCGCATTCTTTAAAATATATTTCACAATCTGCCCGCGATCAATCGCAAAGCTCAGAGCACGACGCAGTGCCATGTTCGAGTATTGTGGACCTGTGCAAAGTATATCAATGAAGTAACTATTCATAGCAGTCACATGCTGAAGTTGATATTTTTTTTCATACTCAGGGGTGAGTTTTTTATCAGCTGTCACAATGTTCGGAAAGAATTCGGTTGGTATGGTGAAGTTCTCATCATGGACTCCTCGTTCGAAATTTGCAAAGAGAGATTTATCCTCTTTGATGAATGTAAATTTAATTTCATCGAGCAGAGGCAATTTATTCCCGACGTTATCACTCTGCCAATACTTCGGATTTCGCGTGAGTATGATGTCTTCATCTTGTTTCCAGGATGTGAATTTGAATGCACCAGTGCCAACAGGATGACGGAAAAAATCTTTTCCGTATTTTTCTACTGCTTCGCGCGGAACGATATATCCGAAACTCGTTGCCAAATGTTGTGAGAAAGGTGCGAATGGCTTGATGAGTTTGATAACGAAGGTTGAGTCGTTTGGTGCTTGGAAGCCACTAACTTCCTTAATATCTTTTCCCGTTTTTGCAAGCGAGTCGCGAATGAAGTAATCATCCGCGCCTTCGACTATTCCCTGATATACCCAAAAACCAATCGTAAGAGTCTTCGGATCGCAGACTCTTTCGAACGAGTATTTGGCATCGGATGCAATAAATTTTCTTCCTTTACTACTCGGAAAGCACTCGTCGTCTTGGAAGAATGCATCAGTTCTTAAATGGAACGTGTATGTTTTGCCATCGGGCGAGATTTCCCACGCCTTTGCAAGTTCGGGAATAAGATCGAGTTTAGCGTCATTATCAACGAGTCTATCAAATATATTTTGTGCGATATCATCCTCAACCTTACTATTCATCCTCACTGGATCAAGGCTCGAAGGATTTCCGCGAATCTCGTTGATCGTATATCTACCGCCATATTTTTTGCCACCATTCGCTGAGTGCATCGAAGCACCCTGCTCTTTGCGACAACCTGTGCTCAGTAAGAACATGCCGATCAATGCAGCAATAAAGAGTTTGTAAGTATTCATGGGTTTACTAACGCGATGATGACGTAAATATCTCCCTCGGATGGGGGTTGATCAAGGAGAAAATGAGAAGTGGTCAGAGAGGGAATTGAACCCCCGACACAAGGATTTTCAGTCCTTTGCTCTACCAACTGAGCTATCTGACCCGATTAGGAAGTCCGTTAACACGAAATGGTAAGTGGGTAGTTTCCGTTAAAGAGAATAGTTTAGCTTGAAGTTTTCTTCGAGACGGGAGTGTTCTATCCCGACTATTTATTATTTTAAGCAATACTGTCGCGTGAAGTCTCATTATTCCACCTTTCTCTCACTCATTTTTTTCTTTGCTATTGCAGTTTCTTCCGATCGTTGTTTTTCCCAAACGCATCCGAAAAAACCCGCAACGTCGGTCAATGACTCAATGCTCCGAGGTCCAGTCGCTACCCCAACTCAGGCAAAGAATGAATCGAACTGGAGTTTTCTTTCACTCGGTACATGCGGAATTGATGAGTATCTAAAAGCTCATCCATCGTATGACGGACGCGGCACAATCATAGCGATCTTGGATGATGGTGTAGATCCGGGTATCGCTGGCTTACTCGAAACATCGGAAGGCAAACGCAAATTTATTGATGTCCAAGATTTTGCTGGCTCCGGCGATCTCTTTTGGCAATCAGCTCAGAGGCAAGGTGATAACCTGCTATTTGGAGGAAAACAAGTGCTCGGTGGATTGGATAAACTTGCATTGCATCCAGTTGACGATAAATATTTCTATGCAGTTCTCTCAGAGAAGAAATATCAAAACGGGTTAGGCGATCTAAACTTTAATGGTCGGCGGGATGATAACTTCGGAGTTGTCATTTTTCAAGATGCGAAAGATCATTGGTCTGCGGTGGTAGATGGTAACGGAGATAGCTCTCTTGTTGGTGAAGAAATTCTTAGCACGTACAAAGAACATCTGAACGTCTATCATCTCCGCGCCGCCGATGGTGACAGCATACATGACGGACGGTACTTAACAGGGGCAGTAAATATCTTCCCGAATGAAAAAAGAATTAATCTCTACTTCGCGGACGGGGGGCACGGCACTCACGTTGCAGGAATTGCAGGAGGTCATCGCATTGATGGTCAAACAGGATTTAATGGAGTTGCGCCCGGTGCGGAAATGATTGCGCTCAAATTCGCCGACAATACTCGAGACGGCGTGACGGTCTCGGGTTCAATGAAACGTGCGTATGAATATGTGATTAAGGTTGCGCAAGAAAGAGGCAAGCCTGTGATTGCGAATATGAGTTTCGGCATAGGCTCCGAACTCGAAGGCAGAAGTGTGATGGATATGTGGCTCGATTCACTACTCGATGCTCACCCCGAAGTAACTGTTTGCATTTCCGCTGGTAACGATGGTCCTGGATTATCGAATATCGGATTGCCAGGTTCCGCGCGGACAGTTATCACGAGCGGTGCCGCACTTCCTGCTGAAACAGGTAGGGATCTTTATGGAGTAAAAATGGCAGAGGCGCACATCTGGGATTTTTCTTCACGTGGAGCAGAACTTGCCAAGCCTGATATTGTCAGCCCAGGCACAGCAATTAGCACCGTCCCCGATTATGTTCTTGGTGATCGGTATAATGGCACTTCAATGTCGTCACCATACACAACGGGTTGCTGTGCAATACTTCTATCGGGTATGCTTCAACAATTCAGTAGCTACCAGCCAATTGCCTATGATGTGAAACGCGCGTTGCAGTTGAGTGCCAGACACATCAGCGGTGCATCAATTATCGATGAAGGTGGTGGGATGATTAATGTTGTGAAGGCATTCGAGTATTTATCAGATTGGCAAAAAAAGAATACTCATCCGCATGAGTATAAAATATCTGTCTCGGTTCCTAATAGTATAGGAAAAGGAACAGCCGCTTTTTACCGAAACGGGATATTCCCAAAAAATAGTGAGCGTACGGTATTCACCGTAACTCCAGTAGAACATTTAGGTGGCAAGGTGCGCGAAAAGATATTGAGTTTTAATGCGTACGATCTGAAATCATCTGCATCGTGGCTTGAGCCTGTGCAATCAACAATCTATCACCGCGGTGAGGGCGGTTTGCAAGTGAATGTAAACTACGATCCAAAGCAACTACAAAAACCTGGTGTCTATTGTGGGAAGATACTCGGCTATCCGAAAGGCATGGCGAATTCCGCAATTCCAGAATTTGAGTTATGGAATACAGTGGTTATTCCTCACTACCTTTCGCCTGAAAATTCATACACCTCCGAAATCCACGACATCAAAGTAAAGTCAGGTACGTTGCAACGAGAGTTTTTTATGATACCTGCAGGCGCAAAAGGAGTGAAGGTATCACTTAATTCTCGTGATTTAAATTCCAATGCCGATGCAGTTATCATTAATAATGACGGCAGAACATTTTCTTCACTTCGCATCAAGCCGACTGATGATGACGAACCTGCTTCGCGAGTTATTTCTGGCGAAGAACTCGTGGCTGGTGTTTGGGAAATTGTCATCAAACGAGGACTCGGCTCGGATGATGAAAAAGAATCAGTCGTGGACTTGAAGGTCGAAGCCTTTCCTCTTGAAGTTCGTCAGCAGATCATTCCCAGTAAAATGAATGGCATCTCCGCTGCACGAGTCGAGATCACGAACACAAGTGTTGCCAATCTTCAAGTTGATCGTATCGTTTCAGAAATACGTGGCTATGAATGCATTCTCGATACGGTAATAACAAATTCGGATGTATTTGAGTATCACTTCAAGGCAAATCCTGGCGATGCTTCGGCAAGCTTCGATGTAAACTTGGAGCGGGATGACTACAATCTCTTCACCGATATTTCACTTCAGATACTCAAACCTGACGGAACAGCAGTGTTTAACGGAGGATTTGATTTGCGTGATTCACGCGCACGGGTAACGTTTGAGAAAGATGACAACACCGATTACATGCTCAAATTCAGCGGCGGACTTGCAAACCCAAATCATAATCATGATTTCCGTTTAATAATTCGTGAAAGGAGAAGTTATGATCGGACAAAAACAAACGAGAATTACGATTGTAAATCATCTCCGACCGAGTTGCTACTTTATCCCGCGCAGACAGAGTACGTTGATCTCTTGCCACATGGCAAGCTACCAGAACTCTCCAGAGGTTTTTCGTACTATGGTGACTGTAGCCTTCACACCACCTCTGGTGTGATTCATCTTCCAATGAAATTTTAGATATGAACGTTACCGGTAAAATTAAATCTTGGTTTGCATTTTTGGGACCCGGATTAATTACCGGTGCTTCAGATGATGACCCAAGTGGAATTGCCACATACTCTCAAGCAGGCGCACGCGTCGGCTTCGGTCTTTTATGGGTAATGATCTTTAGCTTTCCCATGCTCGTCGCGATTCAATTGGTGAGCGCTCAAATTGGCCGTGTGACAGGGGCAGGCATTGCGGGAAATCTGAAAAAATATTATCCGAAATGGATCATGTTTGCACTCATTTTCTTAATGATTTGTGCGAATGTGATTAATATCGGAGCAGACATTTCTGCAATGGGCGAAGCCGCCAATTTGGTCACCGGTATTAATCCACTCCTGTGTGCGATGATTTTTACATTCGGGGGATTACTTCTCCAAGTCTTTATTCCATATTCTCGGTATGTTTTTATCTTGAAGTGGTTGACCGTTGCACTCTTTGCCTACGTTGCAGTCGTTTTTTCGGTGAATGTTCCATGGATGGAGGCACTTCACCACGCACTTCTACCACATATTTCTTTTGATTCGGGTTACCTCACACTGGTAATTGCTCTTTTAGGTACAACGATCAGTCCGTATCTTTTCTTCTGGCAGGCATCGGCTGAAGTAGAAGGGGAAGAAGATAATCCGAACGAACATCCGCTACTGCAATCTCCTGAGGAAGCGCCGTCTGCAATTTCTCGCATCCGAAAAGATACACTTTCGGGGATGGGATTCTCGCAGTTGGTAGCGTTATTTATTATGCTCTCTACTGCTGTGACACTGCACCTACATGGAAAGACAAATATAGAAACCGCAGCTCAAGCGGCGGAGGCTCTGAGACCAATCGCAGGAGAACTCACCTTCGCGCTTTTTGCATTAGGAATTATTGGAACGGGATTACTCGCCTTACCAGTACTTGCAGGATCTGCGGCATTTGCAATCAGCGAAATGTTTGGTTTTACAATGGGTTTAGAAAAACGACCAGCGGAAGCGAAGAAATTTTATTCTCTCATTGCGGGTATAACACTTGCTGGGATGCTTCTTATTTTTGTTGGAATCAATCCAATATCCGCGCTTTTTTGGTCAGCGGTGATTAACGGTGTAGTTGCAGTGCCGATAATGGTTCTGATGATGTTTATGGCAACGAATAAGAAAGTGATGTCCAATTTTACCTTAGCGCCAAGCCTCAAAATATTGGGCTGGCTTTCGACAGCAGTGATGCTTGCCGCGGCAACTGGGATGTTTCTTTCTTTGTGATTTGCCCTTGTTTCCACAGATACTTCATCTATGAATAATTATTCAAAGATTGAAAACCTCTTTTCTGCTGAACTGTTGATAAGGCTCGGAACAATTATTTTGTCAGAGTTGTAGTTTCCTTAGCAGATACGGTTGTTTTCGAACAATCGTTAAGCAACCTTTAAGCCGCACCCACGGGAGCGGCTTTCGGGCTTTAAAAACCAAATCTAGCACTTACTTATTCTGTCAGGACTCCTGCAAATACTTCCGCACAAACCTGATTGCGAGTGCGCCTTCGCCCACAGCCGACGAGATACCAGTTTGTGCACCTGAACGTACGTCTCCTGAAGCGAAAATCCCGGGGATGCTTGTCTCTGGTATAAATGGCTCACGTTCGAGTTTCCAAAATGTATTGTAGGATCGGAGCTTCTTGAGATCAGTACCCGAGAAGATAAATCCTTTCTCATCTTTGAGGATAAATTCCGGAATCCACTGTGTCCCTGGTTTTGCGCCAATATAAACGAAGAGTGCTTTTGTTTCGAGAGTTGTCTCTTCTTTGGTAACTGTGTTGACGACAGAAATGTGTTCGAGTACTTTATCTCCGGCAACGGATACAACTTCCGTATTCGGCATTACTTTTATGTTCGGAGTATTCGCAATATTTTCAACTAAATAATTCGCAGCGGCTTTGCTGAGTGCTTCTTGCCGGATAAGAATATTTACTTCGCTTGCAAATTTAGACATGTAGAGAGCCGCTTGGCATGCTGAGTTGCCACCGCCAACGATATAGATTGGTTCGTTCTTACACGCATGTGCCTCTACTGATGCCGCACCATAATATACACCCGCACCCGTAAAATTTTCTATGCCCGGTAGATCCAGTTTTGTGTATGATACTCCCGTTGAAATAATAATGGTCTTACTATGCACTAATGATCCGTCACCAAGTTCAATAATTTTATATCCATCCCTCACCGAGATATTTTTTACATCTTGCGGGGTAAGAATTTCCGTACCAAAGCGGAGAGTTTGCGTAATTGCTCTTCTGCTGAGTTCTGCGCCTGATAATCCTGTAGGGAATCCGAGATAATTTTCGATACGAGCACTGCTTGACGCTTGTCCGCCAGGATTGCTACGTTCGATGAGAAGAGTTTTCAATCCTTCGCACGAACCGTACACCGAAGCCGCAAGTCCGGCAGGACCTGCGCCTATTATAACTACATCGTACATCGTAGCGGACGCTTGTTGCCTCAAGCCGACTTTCGAGCCGAGATCAGTTAAACTTGGGTCGGTTAAATATGATCCATCAGGTAGGACGACAAGTGGTAATGATGATTTCGAGATTTCTGCACTTGCGAGATACTGTTCGGTATTTGCGTTCTCCTCGACATCCATCCACATGAATGGTACAAGATTTCCGGACAAAAATTCTTTTAGCTTATGGGATTTCGGCGACCATTGAAATCCAATGATCCTGATTCCTTCGTGATCAGGTTTGTATTGTGCATGCCAATCATCCAAAAGATCATTGACTATCGGGTAGAGCTTTTCTTCAGGGGGATCCCAAGGTTTTAGTAAATAGTAATCAAGCTTCACCGTATTGATAGCTCTGATCGCAGCCTCTATATCCGAATATGCAGTGAGTAATACTTGTTTTGCCTCCGGAAAAAGAAGTCTTGCGCGTTCCAAGAAATCAATGCCCTCCATCTCTGGCATTCGCTGATCCGAGATGAAGAGTGCAACTGTCTCATTCTTGAGTTTCAGTTCTTTGAGTAGCTCAAGTGCCTCAAGTGCAGATTCTGTCGCCGCAACTCTATACTCCTCGCGATATTTATTTCGGATGTCTCGTTGAATCGCCCGAAGTACTTGGGGGTCATCATCAACGACAATTATGAATGGTAATTTCATCGTTATATCTTCTCTGGTGAATGCACAATGGGAATGCAAATATTGAACTCTGTTCTTCCCGGGACAGAGTCAACTTTTATCACACCATGATGTCTGTCAATTATTCTCTTCACGACGTCCAACCCAATGCCTGTGCCTTGACCGACTTTTTTTGTCGTAAAGAATGGATCGAAAATTCTCGAAATGATATCAGTTGGGATACCGCTACCATTATCCACTAACTTAATTGTAACATCTTTCCCATTTGAATGTGTGCTGACGGCTATAGTGCCGTTCCGCTCGACAGCGTCAATCGCATTATCAATGATATTCGTCCATACTTGATTCAACTCCCCGATGTAAGCATCAACTTCGGGAAGTTGCGGATCAAATTCTCTTATGACAGTTATATTCTTATCCCGCAACTTATATCCGAGGAGCGTGAGAGTGTTATCAATATCGGTATGAATATTTGTTTTCTGCGCATCAGTCGTTCTATCCATGTGAACATGGCTCTTGATGGCTCCAACAAGATGGGAGATTCTACTCGAGGCTTCTTCTAAATCTTTTATAAGGCGATTCGAACTTAAAAGGTTTTCGAGCCAACGTAATGCACTGATAAATGATTGGGGAGCGATGGATTGGTTAATATTTGCTAAGTCCGCCTTTGTGTAGCCGTACTCCGCCAGTGACTCCGCAATTTCTCCGATGTTCGAGTAGCCGTTGTCGCTGAACCAATCCGAAATTTCGTCTTCGATATTCATCCGTTCAATTGCAGAGAGAGATTTTCCTGCTGCCTCTTCTCTTGAGTGAGCAAATGACTCGAGTTTTGCAATCACCTCAGGTTCGATCTTTGCACCAACAAGGAGGGAGGTGAGTTCGTAATTGAGTTGGAGTCTCCGTTTTAGCTCTGATGAAATCCTGTTGATCGCGGCGGCAGGATTGTTCATCTCATGCGCGATGCCAGCGGAAAGTTTTCCTAATGCACTCACTTTTTCACGTTGCAATTGAATCGTGGCGAAGAGCCGTGCACGTTCTGTCATATATCCGATCAATCGTTGGATAAAATCGGGTGCTAGTTTTTCTAACTCCGCAAAATGCTCCCTATGCAATCCATACACACGTGCAACCCCCACAGCGATCGACGTTCCACCATATACTTTCATTCGAGAGTGGGGAAGCAGACCTGTGATACCACCGTACATTCGGTCATTTTCGAAACTTAGGTAATAGACCAACTGACCGTTTACATCACTGTAATAATCGACCTTACCTTCAGCTAACATCCACATAATTTCCGCACTTGCACCAGTCTTGACAAGGATGTCGCCATCCTGGTAAACATGGTATGTGGAGCGTTCAAAAATCCATTGCAAAACCTCATCGGACAGCTCAGATAATCCGATTACTTTTTTTAAATCATCTATCGAAGCCTCTGGCATAGTAATAATTCGTGTTTCGTCAATCGTCATACGTGTATCATTTGTTCCAAATTTATGTCATTCCGACTGAAGTGAGGAATTTTAAGCAGTGATCACCGACAACTCAATGATCCTTACCAATGAATCTGAACGGCAAGCAAAAACTTCATCTTCGCCAATGTTTAATTTTTAATTTCTAATTCCCTCACCAGCGCTTCAAACTCCTCCGTTCCTCGCAGCGGACCAAGATCCGGATCGCGGCGGAAAGTTTCGATATCTTTGTACCCTTTCTCCACTGATCTCCGGAGCATTGCCATGCCGCGCCCTGGGTTTTGCAAATGAAGATACAGGCAGGCAAGATTATAAAGTGCAAGTCCATCAAGTGATTCAATAGCAGAAAGTTTTTCAGCTTCTGTATGAGCTTCCGGGCCACGTTCTGCCCATGCGTAAATAGTTGCCAGACTCACCTGTGCATTATAATCATCCGGATTAAGTCGTACATGCCGCTCAAATAAAGGAATTGCACGCTCTGCGGCTTTTTTTAATCGTTCTTTCGCCTCCGGCGAACTTCCAAGTTCGTTGAGACTGACTAGAAGATTGAAATGAGGGTATGTGTCATTCTCCCGCAGATGGACTAATTCCTCCCTTGCCAGTGCCGCTTCTTCAAGCCGCCCAAGCGACTGATATGCAAAGGCGAGAGTATCATAGCCCGGAGAATAAGCAGGATCCGCTTCCACAGCGCGCCTGGCGAAATTGAGCGCCCCTTCGGCATCACCGCGGCTAAGTGTGATTCTTCCCATTACCCAAAAATACTGAGCCGTTTCGCCTTCAAGTTCTTTGATTTTTTTGGCGGCAGCTTCTGAGCGCTCACGCAAAACCTCGCTCCGGTTGTATAGGCGGTATAGCTCCTGGCAAATGTTTGCAATACTTGCATGCGCCATTGCAAATCCCGGATCACGGCGGACTGCCTCTTCATAAAGAGCAAGCGCCCGCTCGAAATCGGAGCGGTTTCTTCGGCTGAAATACTCCTGGGCTTTCAAATCCATCTCATACGCTTCGGCATTTTCTGTCGGCTTCTTTGTGACTCTTTCTGCTTCTTCTTTTGTCAGGTGAAGTTTCAAACCGGCGAGCACTTTTTCTGCACACTGTTCCTGAATATCGAAGATATCATTCATCACTCCGCGCAGGGAATCCTGCCAGAGATGATCGCCCGTTTCGATATCTAAAAGAGTAATGGATATTTTGATCTGATCGCCGAACTTGCGAACCTGACCTTCGATAAAATATCGCACTTCGAATTCTCTTGCTAGCTCTACTGTCTTGACGGATTTATTCTTCAGCATCCGCGACGTATTCCAGTCAATGACCTTGAGCGCTTTCACATGCGACAGCGAATTCACCATTTCGCTTGCAATACCATCGGTGAACCAGCTATTATCCTGCGTCGGCGAGAGATCTTCGAAGGGCAGGATCATCAGGCTCTTTCTGCCATCAGTCTCTTTGATAAGTTTTAATGTCGGAGCAGATGTTGCTTCGAGGCCAAGTTTGCCGAGAGCGCGAATGATGGCATCGATGTTCGTCATTGGTGCACGCTGAATGCCGGCTAACTGATATTCAAAATCCTTTGTAAGTTGAACCGGTTCTAAATCAAGAGGCAATATTTTTTTCCTCTTCTCTGAAGCCAAGGATACTTCCTTGATCACATTATGCGATTCAAGTGATGAAGGACTAAGCAGGACGATAAATGCTTTACAATTATTTATCGCGTCTACAATTTCGCTTGACCAACTCGAAGCGAGATCAATTCCCGATTGATCAATCCAAACCGAAAGTCCGGCAGAGGCAAGCAATTCCGAAAGCTGATCAGCTTTTTCTTTGTCTTTCGAAGAGTATGAAATGAAAATATCTGCCAATGTAATTCGTAATTTCTAATTCGCAATTTCTAATTCACGAAGCAAAGCCTCAAACTCCTCCCGCCCACGCAGCGGATCAAGATCCGGATCGCGACGGAAAGTCTCGATACTCCTGAATCCTTTCTCCACTGATCTTTGGAGCATTGCCATGCCGCGATCGGAGTCTTGCAAATGAAGATACAGACAGGCAAGATTATAAAGGGCAATTCCATCGAGCGATTCAACAGCAGATAGTTTTTCTGCCTCAGCAAGTGCTTCAGGGTTACGTTCAGCCATCCAGCAAACACTTGCCAACTGTACCCGCGCATTATAATCATCCGGATTCAGCCGTACATGCCGCTCGAATATCGGAATTGCCCGCTCTGCCGCTTGTGTAAGACGCTCTTTCGCCTCAGGCGAACTTCCAAGTTCGTTGAGACCGACGAGAAGACTGAAATGAGCGGTCGTGCTATTCTCCAGCAGCCGGACATATTCTTCCATTGCCTGCACCGCTTCTTCAAGCCGACCAAGCGCCTGATATGCAAAGCCGAGAGCATCATAGCCCTGATCATAAGCAGGATCAGTTTCCACAGCGCGACGGGCGAATTGGAGCGCTCCTTCGGCATCGCCGCGGCTGAGCGTGATACTGCTCATGACCCAATAGTACTGAGCTGTTTCGCCTTCAAGTTCTTTGACCTTACCGGCAGCGGCTTCCGCCCGCTCAAGCAATGCTTCGCTCCGGTCGTAGCTGCGGTATAGCGCCGTACAGGTATTGGCAATATTTGCATTCGCCGTTACAAATCTGGGATCACGTCGAACTGCCTCTTCATAAAGAGCAAGCGCCCGCTCGAAATCGGAGCGGGTAGCGCGGCTATAATATTCTTGGCCCTTCAAATACAACTCATACGCTTCGGCATTTTCTGTCGGCTTCTTCTTTACTTTTTCTGCTTCTTCCTTCGTCAGGTGAAGCTTCAAACCCGCAAGCACTTTTTCTGCGCACTGTTCCTGAATATCGAAAATATCATTCATCACTCCGCGCAGGGAATCCTGCCAGAGATGATCGCCCGTTTCGATATCCAAGAGCATGATAGATATTTTGATCTGATCGCCGAACTTGCGAACCTGACCTTCGATGAAATACCGCACGTCAAATTCTCTTGCTAACTCGACTGTCTTGACGGATTTGTTCTTGAGCATCCGGGATGTGTTCCAGTCAATGACCTTGAGCGCTTTCACATACGAAAGTGAATTCACCATCTCGCTTGCAATGCCATCGGCGAACCAGCCGTTATCCTGCGTTGGTGAGAGATCCTCGAAGGGAAGGATCATCAGGCTCTTTCGTTCGTCCTTCTTGACTACTTTCTCTACTCCATGTTTATGAGCATGAACGATCTTATCGAAGTCTGAGATTGCAACACGTTGTAAACCTGCAAGAGGATATTCGAACGATGATGGAAGGATTACTTGCTCAATATCTACGGGTAGAACACGCTTCCGTTTTTCGGAGGCTAGTGATAATTCTCTTAGTACGTTTTCCGATTCAATGCTATTGGGAGAAAGTAAAATAAGAAAAGTATTGCATGCCCGAATCCCTTCGACAATTTCTGTCGCCCATTGCTCAGCACCGACAATTCCGCTTCTATCGATCCAGACCGAAAGTCCAGCCGAGGCAAGCAGCTCCGAAAGCTGATCAGCTTTTTCTTTGTCTTTCGAAGAGTATGAGATAAAAATATCGTGGTGCATAGGCTACAAAAATACAACAATACTACACGCTAATCATAATCTTGCAGGTTGGTTGGTTAGCCGAAAGTTGACAGGAATTGTTTTTCGCAACATAGTTCAATTTCGTCCGTAATTTGCGTTTATAGTAACGCTCACAAACTTTGCTCCATTATAGAGGCATACCAGCTAACGGCGGGATCAGAATTGGTCCGGCATATCACTTTAACCGCTCGCTACTCGTAGCGGAGGATAAAGTGCTGGAGCTTGACGAAATCGAACCTCAGCTTTCGCGATTGGAGTATGCAGTAACTCAATCACGATCCGAACTTGAGCGTATCGGATCCATCGCCGAGCAAAAAGCCGGCGCGCATGGCTCGGCAATTTTCGAAGCACAAGTAATGATGCTTTCTGATCAAGTTGTACTTCAGGCAATTCGGTCGCGTATCAAGTCAGAAAAAAAATCTGCCGCTTTCGTTGTTGACTCGGAGTTCACACATCATCAACATTTCTTAGCGACAAGCGAAAATCCACTTCTCCGTGAACGCGCTGATGATGTAGAAGATATTAAACAACGATTACTCAGGCATTTGCTTCAAACTCAGAAATGGATTTCGAAGCTCGATCACCCAGCAATTGTCGTTGCAGAGTTTCTCACGCCTGCCGACACTATTCTTTTTTCTCGTCAAGAGCTTTTGGGCTTTGCAATGGATGGTGGCGGTGCAACGAGCCATGTCTCTATTCTTGCGCGGTCGCTCGGCATTCCCGCAATAGTCGGGCTTCGCGGAGCCGCAGCTCATATTGAAACGAATGACCTCGTCATCTTAGACGGTGACCGAGGGGAGTTGTTTGTCACACCCGATGAGGATACGCTTGCAAAATATCGCACGCTCATTCATACTGCCGAACAAAAGAATTTACTCAGTACGAGCAAGAGCAAAGAAGCAAGTTTTCCCGTTAAAACAGGTGACGACAGGCAGATCACCGTGAATCTTAATATGGAGATCATCAGTGATGCCTCCATCGAAGAAGCGGAACAGACCAGTAAAATAAAAGGCAAAGCAGTTCGGGGTCTTGGCTTACTTCGTACGGAGCATTTCCTCTCAGCTTTTGATGATATTCCTTCGGAGGATGAGCAATCAAGAATTTACACAGACCTCGCCACAAGATTTTATCCTGCTCCGATCACGATACGAACTTTTGACATTGGTGGCGATAAATTTATTGGTGGTGGATTCCGAGAAAAAAATCCGTTCTTGGGATGGCGAGGAATTCGTATTTCTCTTGATCAACCCGAAACCCATATTGCACAGCTCCGCGCGATTCTCAGAGCTTCTGCAAAGCAGAATGTGAAGTTACTCTTTCCGATGGTTACGACGGTGAATGAACTCGAGAAAGCATTAGAGTATCTCGAAGAAGCAAAGAACGAGTTGCGCATCGCGGGGCAGGCTTTTGATGAACACATCCCTGTCGGAGTGATGATCGAAGTTCCAGCTGCCGCGCTTCATGCACCGGCATTCGCAGCGCGATGTGACTATCTTTCTATCGGCACAAATGATCTGACGCAGTACACTCTTGCTGTTGACAGAGGCAATGAATTTGTCGCTCACTTATTTGATGAGCTACATCCTGCCGTTCTGAAATTAATTCAGATGACGATTCGCGCCGCACATGCTCGCAAAAAACTTGTATCACTTTGTGGAGAAATGGGTGGAAAGCCGATTGCTCTGCCATTTATTATCGGTCTCGGCATAGATGAAATTTCTGTTGCGCCGAACCGAGTAAAAATGATTTCGGATCTGATAAAGAAATTAAAATATTCCGATACCCGTGCGTTAGTGAAGAAAGTATTAGGTGAGTCGCAGACGTTGCCTGAGCTTAAGTCTTCACTTTTTTCATTCCTCCACAAACGAAATCTCGTTGAAGATTTCTTGAGTCCCATCGATGTAGAAAAAATTCAAGGACAAAATCAATAGTCGAAATACCTATCCGTTTGCCTTGAACGCCTCGATAGTTCTTCGCATCACGATTTCGATCGGTTCTGGTTTAATGAGACGTTCGAAGCGTTCGTCGTAGAGGACCGTGTCAACTCGTTTAGGTTTGTGGAAAGTGTCAAGCTCGGATTTTTCGAGTGGCGCAGGCATCTCACGCAGCCCGGCTTCGGCTAACATTTTTCCGACTTCGAATGGGGTGATGATTCCAGCGTCATAGATATTCCAGATGCCAGTCCAATCGTCATTTACTAAACAATGCTTGACCGTTTTGATAATCACTTCCATGCTTGACATGGAGTTGGGGGTAGTAACTAATCTCGGATAGGAATTTAGTTTTGAAATCGTATTCCTCGGTGAACGAAGTGAGGAATAGACTTGACGAGGGCGCAAAATCGCAACGTGGGATGGGTCTTCATTGAGCAAGAGCAAATCGCTCGCTGCTTTTGTCCAACTATAATACGCCGCTGGTCGTGCAGGACTTTGCGGAGTAAAAGGTTTGCCGGATGAATCATACGGTCCATCCCAAATACAGCCGCTCGAAAAGTGTAGGTAACGAATCGGTTTTTGCGCACTCGAATTGATTTCGGAAATTCTCTGGTAGAGCATAACCGGTGCTTCGACATTGCAACGGAATGTCTCGCGTGGATTTTCTTCGCACCATTTCAAATCAGTCTTGCCTGCGGCATTAATAATGGCGTTCGGAGCAAATGAGAGAATGTTATCAGCAAAAAGCTCGTCAATATCTTTTGTCCAATGCAACACTTCATGCTCAGCTAAAGCATCCCGCATCGCTGTCCCAACTTGTCCTCTGCCAATAATAATAATCTTCATGTTATCCGATCAAACTTTTCCACCACGCTTCATTACGTAAATACCACTCAACCGTTTCCTCGATTCCTCTCTCGAATGATGTCGTTGGTGTCCAACCAAGTTCAGATTCCGACGTTGACCAATCCATCGAGTATCGTCTATCATGTCCGAGCCGGTCAGTAACGTGCGTAATGAGTTTTAGAAATTCATTCTCAGACTTAGCTGTTTTTTTTGCAAGCGAGGTGAGTATCGTCTTCGATAGATCGAGGTTTGTCATTTCGCTCGAACCACCGAAGAGGTAGGTCTGCGCAGGTTTACCTGATTCGAGAACCTCAAAAATTCCTTCGCAATGATCTTTCACGTAAATCCAATCTCGGACTTGCAGGCCATCACCATAGACCGGGATTGCGTCACCGCGAAGAGCGCGAGTGATAATTGTTGGAATAAATTTTTCAGGGAATTGGTATGCGCCGTAATTATTCGTACACCGAGTGATGCGAACGTCATAGCCCCATGTATGATGAAACGATAAAGCAATCAGATCAGCCGCGGTCTTCGTTGATGAATACGGGCTTGATGGATTGAGTGGCGAAGAACGTGAAAAATTTCCCGATGCTCCGAGACTGCCATAGACTTCGTCGGTGGAAATTTGTATGAAGATTGGTACACCACAAGCTTTCGATACTTCGAGCATCGTTGCCGTACCGAGCACATTTGTTTCGCTGAAAATTCGTGCAGAATGGATTGATCTATCAACATGGCTTTCGGCAGCAAAATTAATTGTCGCGTCGAAATTTCCGTTAAATGTTTGCTCAAACGCACTCCTTACAGAACTCTCATCGCAGATATTGCCTTGGATGAATTTATAATTCGCGATGGTCTCGAGATCAGATAAATTCTCACGTCTGCCAGCGTAAGTAAGCGCATCGAAATTCAGAACAGAATGACCGCGCTCAACTGCCATACGAACGAAGTTCGAACCAATAAATCCTGCACCTCCGGTAACGAATAAATTCACAAAGAAAAAAATTAAAATTGTGGGCTGTGTGCGACAACTAATTCATTCGCTTTCGCAAGGGAAGGGAATGTACCTGCATCGCTCCAATAACCTGTAAACATTGAGTATCCAAGTCGTCCTGCCTGTAAATATGCGTTGTTTACATCTGTAATCTCTAGTTCATTTCGGGCGGATGGTTTCAGTCCCTTTATGATACTGAATACGTCGCCAGGGTAACAGTATATACCCGTTACTGCCAAATTTGACTGGGGAGAATTTGGCTTTTCGATAATATTTGTGATTCGATCACCGCTGACTTCAGCAACACCAAAACGTTCAGGGTCTGTTACTTCCTTCAGGATGATATGAGCAATTGACGAGTCTTTCATAAAAGTAGAAATCGTGGCGCTAATGCTATCCTCGAAGATATTATCTCCCAAGATAACACACATCGGCTGAGAGTTTGCGAAGCGCTCGGCAAGTGCGAGTGCTTGGGCAATACCGCCTGCTTCATCTTGAACGCGGTAGGTGAGTCTGCATCCAAAATCTTTACCTGATCCAAGGAGGGAAATGAAGTCGCCCATGTGCTCAGTACCAGTTACGATCAAAATATCGGTAATACCTGCACCGACAAGTTTTTTCAATGGATAGAAGATCATCGGCATCTCCCCGATGGGGAGCAAGTGCTTATTGGTTACCTTCGTACACGGCAATAGTCTCGATCCGGTCCCACCAGCGAGAATAATACCGACACATTCGGAAGTCTTTAACATTGGTTTTCGAGTTAAGAGCGCATATAACAGTTTCGGGGGGAAGAAGATTTTTGCCAATTACAGTGGAGTAGTTTATCGCGTCTTCGGTGTTAGTATTCGCTACGATAGGATGATACACACCGAACCGAAGGTTTTAGTATTAGGCGGCAACCGAGGTCGGTGGAGTGCCTCTGAGCGCGCATCAGAAGCGGCAACAATGACTGGGATTGAGTCCTGGGTTTATGCGTTCAACGGCAATTACCAACAAGGGGTAGTCGCCACGCGGAGAAACATCAACGACCATGACATCATTATAGCCAACACGAATTCCCCTGCACTCGAAAATTTAGTTCGATGTTGCCAAGAGCGTGGCACTAATACCAAATGGGTCACTTTGATTGAAGGGGACGCTCACGATTACCTTAAGCCCCGTCCATACATACGCGACCTCTTAGATAGCTCTGACCTTGTCATTTGTATCAACAAATATACACAATCTTTTTTCCGCAATTTTGCTTCGGCGAAGGTAGTTTATCTTGGAATGCCTTATCCGGCCGAGGGAATTCGAGCACTCGCAACTCCTCAGAAGCAGAGAAGACGGGAGATATTTTTGACACCAATGCTACTAACGCGTTGGTCAGAATATTTTTGTACCAAAGACATGGGAATACCAATGTATGGGTACGAGAATAGGCTCACAAGAAATTCTCGATCAATCATTCAATCATTGATGCGTTACCGATCACTTGATCCATGGCATCACCATAAGCGGGCACGAAATTTATTGAAAGATTCTTCGATCATTATTCATCGGGAAGAACCACTGCCTCAATACTTCGAAAGAAACGGCGGGGCCTACGTGTGGCTTAGCTTGGAGCCACGATATACATGGGGGAGAAATGTGTTAGATGCAGCGGCATTGCAAGTTCCTATCATTACAACGAAAGCAACAGGTCATGTAGAGGATTTTTTTCCAGAGCTGGTACTCGAAAATGAGTTTGAGTTTGAGAAAGCGAGAATGCTCATAGACAGACTATTCAAAGACAAGGAATTTTATTCACATGTGACTACAATTCCGCTCGAATTATTCGAAAGTTTTCGACCGGAAGAGAAGCGAAGACAACTAATGGATTTGTTATTCAACTCTGAACCAACCCAAAATGAACATCACACCTGAGATACTTGAGAAATTTGAAGCTGTCGCTTCCGACTATTTTGCTCAATCAAGGAAAGAAATGCTACCCTACGTCCCGCATACCGCTAAAACGATTCTTGACATTGGGTGCAATAAAGGTGCCTTTGGTTTTCTCGTTAAGCAACTATATGGTGCCGAAGTGTGGGGAGTTGAACTTGATTACGAATTTTCACAGATAGCAAAAAAACAACTCGATACGCTCATTAATCGTGATATCAATACCGCGATTAAAGACTTGCCTGATGCCAAGTTTGATTGTATTACTTGCAATGACGTTCTTGAACATCTCGTTGATCCTTACTCAATACTTACAGAGCTCAAAACGAAATTGACACCACAGGGAGTGATAGTCTGCTCCTTGCCGAATGTACGGTATTGGGACAACGTAAAGAGCTTCGTATTCGGCAAACAATGGAAATATACAGAACACGGAATTTTAGATCGTACGCACCTACGGTTTTTTACTGAGCTGAGTATGAGGGATATGTTTACTACACTCGGATTTGAAATAATCCAAATGGAGGGGATAACTCCAACGCGTTCAGACAATCTTAAACTATTGAACTTTGTGACTGCTGGGGCGTTTGATGATTGTAAATATTTGCAGTTTGCATCAGTGATTCGGCCGAGATAAATTGTGATGACTTGAGATTAGATTTATACCACATCCCATAGTTTACCAATTTTTAGCATTTTATGCACATCCTCATTGCTAATAATCTTCCGATTCCCGCACTGAAATATGGAGGCACCGAACGTGTAATTTGGTGGCTTGGCAAGGAGTTGGCTCGTAGAGGGAATAAAGTAACCTACCTCGTTCCACAAGGGTCGTATTGCAATTTTGCTGATGTACTACGAATAAGAATTGAT
The DNA here is from genome assembly GCA_037143335.1 of bacterium. Taxonomy (GTDB): domain Bacteria; phylum Bacteroidota; class Ignavibacteria; order Palsa-1295; family Palsa-1295; genus PALSA-1296. The sequence continues at coordinate 117,140 of JBAWZA010000004.1, forward strand.
CAACCTATTGCGGAGCAAATACCCAGCGATGTTGACTTAGTACATTCTAATTTCCCTATCCTTCAGGAGCTGCCTAAGCCTTTTTTGGTTACGATGCATGGCTACAACCCGAAAGGAGGGACCTTTGATCGGAATACGGTCTTTGTCTCAAAAAGACATGCTGAGTTACACCATGCTGAGGCATTCGTTTATAATGGTCTTGATCCAGAGGAGTATGGCCAATTCGATCCTGATGCAAAACGGGTTCATATTTTATTTTTAGCTGCAATTACTCGTGTCGAAAAAAATCTTCTGGGTGCAATTTCTATCGCGAAGAAAGCTAAAAGGAATCTTGCGATAATCGGGGGCAACAAATTTTCTCTGAGTCGGCGTATTCGTTATTATGGCTTGATTGGCGGAGAGGAGAAAAACGAGCTACTCAGAACTTCGAGTGCCCTTCTTTTTCCTGTCACATGGGACGAGCCTTTCGGACTTGCGGTAATTGAATCACTTTATCATGGCGCGCCGGTTATAGCAACTCCATTCGGAGCGCTTCAGGAAATTGTTTCCGAGGATGTTGGCGTTCTGACTGGATCGATGCACGAACTTGTTGAAGCTGCAAAAGATCATTCAAGATTTGACAGGCAAAGATGCCATGACTATGTGATGAGTCGCTTTACATCCGTACAAATGACCGATAGCTATCTTGCGCTCTATGATAATCTGCTTTCTGGTCAATCACTGAATAAATCCGACCCGTACTTTAAGTCAGAGTCGTTTACAGAAAAATATCCGTTATTCCCATAATGACAGCAGAGGCGAACCCTACCTACCACATAATCCTACGCACGTGCGACATTGTGCATTCATTGCATAACGCTCCGCGGCCATTTAACTTAGATAAACGCAGTCTGATTAAGATCTGCTTTAAGAGTTTGTATAATGCCGTCAAAGATTACCCGCACCGCATAACAGTGTTGGGTGATCGCCTTTCGGATGAGATGAAAGATTTTTTCGCGCAGTATCCTGTGACCTTGCTCAATGAAGAGCTTGGTAATGACAAATCAATTCGTCGTCAAGTTGAGATAGCACTTGAGTCACCAGAAGATGAGTGGATCTATTTTGTCGAAGATGATTACCTCCATACGCCAGAAGCATTCAAGTGGATGAATGATCTTATCGAAAATCAGGACAAATATATTTCGAAGAAACGCCTTGCGAGGCAGTTACGATTTATCAGGTTGGACATCAGCAAGAAGCCACTTGTCATTCATACACCAGACTACCCAGATCGCTACCTACCTAAGTATCTTCGCTTTTCATTGATTTTTATTTCGAAATATTGTCATTGGCGTCAGGTTACCAACACTACCTTTACCTTCATGATGCAAGGGAAGAGTGTGATGCGCTACAAAGACATTTTGCTCCGTTCTTCGATTGGCGCAGATGATGGTTACTTGAGTCGGAAGTTATTCGCTGGGCTTCGTTTTGGCTCAAAAGCATTGTGCGTCTCACCTATACCGGGTGTTTCAACTCACATGCACGAGGAAGTTATGACTCCCTTTGTAAATTGGGAAAAAATACGATCGGAGCTTTAAAAGCTGTAACTCCTTTTATTTTCTACTTCCAGAGCCAGAGCGTAAATCTGTGTTGATAACTTTATTCGTTGTTCATAAGAATGGGGAAAAGTATTCGCACTCGACCCTTGCATTTTGCATTTAAATGTGCGATATTTGTACAACATTTCTCGTCATTATTATTTGAAGGTAATGATTTGAGCGAAGTTCATAGAAAATTGATTTCCCACCCGGCGACTTGCGACGAAACTCACCGAAAATTTTTGCCCCAGATGCTGTTCATCTTGTACGCAGTATCTTCTTCGTTTTTTTAACATGAGCCAGCGGGATGTCTTATCTACTGTGAACACACCTGGTGTAGAGTTCGGCTTTAAGCAAGAGTGAGTGTGACCCCACCCCTGACTGCTAAGCGGTTCTATCACGGCGTCTCTAATTATTCAATCACTTTTTTCGTTTATACACATACACACACGTATGAAAGTTACCCGTCGCTTCACTCAAAAAGGAACCAGCCCATTCGATCAGTTTGAATACACGCTCCGCTCGAGCGTTCTTCGCAACCCTGATGGCAAGCCCATATTCGAAATGCACGATATCGAAGTGCCCAGCAAATGGTCGCAGGTTGCAACCGATATTCTTGCCCAAAAATATTTCCGCAAAGCCGGAGTGCCTCAGCGCGATACCAATGGCAATCTCCTAATCGGTGAAGATGGCAAGCCAGTCTTGGGTGCAGAGCGTTCACTAAAAGATGTCGCCCACCGTCTTGCTGGTTGCTGGCGCTCATGGGGCGAAGACCACGGGTATTTCGATACAAAGGCGGACGCTCAATCGTACTACGACGAGATGGTATTTATGCTTTTAAAGCAGATGGGTGCGCCAAATTCTCCGCAGTGGTTCAATACAGGTCTTGCATGGGCTTATGACATCACAGGACCGGCACAAGGTCATTGGTTCGTAGATCCCGTTTCAGGCGAGATGCAGCGCTCGACCGATGCTTACACGCATCCACAACCTCACGCTTGTTTTATCCAATCTGTTTCGGATGATCTCGTGAATGAAGGTGGAATTTTTGATCTTGTCACTCGGGAGGCACGAATTTTCAAATACGGATCAGGCACTGGCTCGAACTTCAGCGCATTACGCGGAGCGGGCGAAAAATTATCTGGAGGTGGAGCATCATCGGGTTTGATGAGCTTCCTGAAAATTAACGACACTGCGGCCGCTGCAGTGAAATCAGGCGGAACGACCCGTCGTGCAGCCAAAATGGTTGTCCTTGACATTGATCATCCAGATATCGAAGAGTTTATTACCTGGAAGGTGAATGAAGAACAGAAAGTAGCCGCAATGGTTGCTGGCTCAAAGATCTGCGATCTATTCTTGAATACGATCATGAAGATCGCTATCGACGGCGGAGCAGACCGTCACGAAAATCACGATCTTGATATCGCTATCAAGAAAGCGCTTGCACGCGGAGTGCCGATGAACTACATCGTGCGTGTGCTGCAACTTGTGAAGATGGGATACGATCATATTGATTTCAAGACATTCGATACGCATTACGAAGGAGAGGCCTACCAGACTGTTTCAGGACAGAATTCGAATAATACCGTCCGTGTGACGAACGAATTCATGAACTCAGTATTGGAAGATAAAGATTGGAATCTGACATGGCGCACATCGAAGAAAGTTGCTCGCAAAGTTAAAGCGCGTCAGCTCTGGAATGAAATAAATCTTTCCGCATGGGCTTCGGCTGATCCGGGCTTGCAGTATGATACGACAATCAACGAATGGCACACTTGCCCTGCTGACGGACGTATCAATGCAAGTAATCCATGCTCTGAGTACATGTTCTTGGATGACACCGCATGTAACCTTGCTTCGATCAATCTTGCTCATTTCTTAAATGAAGAAACAGGCGAGTTCGATATTGATGGATATAAACATGCCGCACGTCTTTGGACAATCACGCTCGAGATCTCGGTCTTGATGGCGCAATTCCCATCGCATGACATCGCGCAAAAATCCTATGACTTCCGTACGCTCGGACTTGGTTATGCAAATATCGGTACGCTCTTAATGGTGCTTGGTATTCCGTATGACTCACCAAAGGCGCTAGCACTTTCTGGTGCTCTCACTGCGATCATGTGCGGAGAATCCTACGCAACAAGCGCGGAGATGGCGCGCGACCTCGGCGCATTCCCACGGTATGAGCCGAATGCTCAGTCTATGCTTCGTGTCATTCGCAATCATAAGCTTGCAGCTTATGATGCTGCACCAGAGCGTTACGAAGGTTTGACGATCAAGCCGATGGGTATCAATCCTGAACATTGCCCACCTGATATTCTCAAATCAGCGCGTGAGTGTTGGGATCGTGCGTACGAACTTGGCGAGCGTTACGGCTATCGCAATGCACAAGTAACCGTTATCGCGCCAACTGGTACGATCGGGCTTGTCATGGATTGCGATACCACAGGCATCGAGCCTGATTTCGCAATCGTGAAATTCAAAAAACTTGCTGGTGGCGGATATTTCAAGATCGTAAACCAATCGGTTCATAAAGCACTCACACGTCTGGGTTATACCGATAAGCAAATTGACGAGATCGAAAAATTCTGTAAGGGATATGGCACGCTCGTTGGTTGCCCGGCGATCAACCGTTCATCGCTGAAAATGAAAGGCTTTACCGATGAGAAGATTGATGAGATTGAGAAGCAGTGCGATAACGTATTTGATCTTCGCTTTGCATTTAATAAGTGGACACTCGGCGAGGATTTCTTAAAGAAGCTAGGATTCACCGAAGCCGAGATGGCTTCGCCAGAATTTGATATGCTTGCTGGTCTTGGATTTACGAAAGAGGAGATCACGAGCGCGAATGATTATATCTGCGGTACGATGACCATCGAAGGTGCGCCAGGTCTTAAAGATGAGCATCTTCCGATTTTCGATTGCGCAAATAAATGCGGTAAGTATGGCGAGCGCTACATTGCTTATGGCGCGCATATCCGCATGATGGCGGCGGCGCAGCCATTTATCTCCGGAGCAATCTCGAAGACAATCAACATGCCGAACGAGGCGACCGTTGATGATATTAATAATGCCTACATCGAATCATGGCGCTTGATGCTCAAGGCGAATGCGCTCTACCGCGATGGCTCAAAACTTTCACAACCGTTGAACTCCATCAACGAAGAGGGCGACCTTGCCGAGCAAGTTCTCTTCAGCGATCCTGAAGATGAATCGAAGGATGCCTTCGATGCCGCACAACTTCATCAGCTTGTGAATGCGCAAGCAGAAGAAACTGGTGCAACGTGGCAACCGCAGAGACAAAAACTTCCGACCAAGCGCAAAGGCTGGCTACGCGAAGCTACTGTCGGCGGACATAAGATCTACCTCCGTACCGGCGAGTACGACGATGGTTCGCTCGGAGAGATCTTCATTGATATGTATAAAGAGGGCGCAAGCTTCAAAGGCTTGATGAATTGCTTCTCCGTACTTGCTTCGAAAGCATTGCAGTACGGTGTGCCTCTCGAAGAATTGGTTGATACATTTACCTTCACTCGCTTCGAACCTGCTGGTTCAGTTCAAGGTCATGAAGCGATTAAGAATGCAACATCAATATTGGATTATGTTTTCCGCGCACTCGGTTACGATTACCTCAATCGCACCGACTTTGTGCATGTGAAAGCTGTTGATGAACCCAAAAATGGCAAAGCAGATATCCGCAGTCCGAAATCGGATATGCCAGATACGAAGATGCCAGAAATGAGATCATCATCGGAAGCTCCGCGCACCCAACCTTCCGAGGACGCAGTAGTTGAGATGCTCAAGAGTACGAATCTGAAATCCGAATCGCCGGACGAAGTACCCGTCATGGAAATGAGCGCAGCAACTGCCGCCGAAACACGCAAGCTCAAGTACCGCGAAGCTAAAACCAAAGGCTACACCGGCGAGCAATGCCCAGCCTGCGGCTCCATGCGCGTAAAGAGGAATGGTGCATGTACAGTGTGTGAAGATTGTGGCACGACGAGCGGGTGCTCGTGAGAATTTTTTGAAAGGAAAAATTATGGACTCGGATAAAGTAAAAAAGAAGAAAGAAGAACTGGAATATTCTTTATATAGGCTCGCAGATACTCTAAAAGGTACTAATCCTGCGAATCCTCGTGGTATCATCAATTCTATGAGTATGCCACTAATGTGCGAATTAATAGATCTCCGAGCAAAGGAGATCGCGATAAACGTTACAAAAAAATTGATCGAAGACCCGGAGCGAATTTATATTTAACCTTCCGCATATCACAGAACAACGTCTGCGAAGATTGCGGGATGACGAAAGAAAGCTCAAATGCCACTTTAGTTTCTTGAATAAATATTGTTGTGATTGATGCTGTTCAAGCCGATGGTTCTCGTACTATACCAATGTTTCTATTTAAATATAGACCGTTTGATGCATTCACTGAATCAATAATCCGAGATAAGGCACTATTTTTTGCGAGTCCAAAACAATTGAATGACCCATTCGATTGTCACATTATACCTGAGGTTGATTGTACAATGGATGAATGGAGAGCATTTTGTGAATCTTCCGTCGATAAATTTTATACCGGGCCAGCTCAAGGGCGACAGATTCATCTTGACTTGCTTATCGAAAAATGGAAAAAAAATCCTGCTGAAATAAGAGATATACTCTTATATTCTGCCAGAGACGCAATGGGTGTATGCTGTTTTTCAAGAACAGCAACAAATTTATTAATGTGGGCACATTATGCGGATAGCCATAGAGGTGTATGCCTTGTTTTTAGGCTTGGTCAAGTAGCCTATTCTAACGATCCATTAGTAACAATAGAGCCAGTGCGATATGAAGAGGAATATCCTAGAATAAACATTGCTCACGCTGGGATCGAATCGACTTTGGATACAATGCTACTTACAAAGTCGAAGGTTTGGGCATATGAACAAGAGTGGAGGGCATTCTACCCAGGTGCATCAACTTTGCATCCTCTCAAAACATATCATTTATGGGGAGTGATTATGGGACTCGGTATTTCAAACGAGCAAAAAGAAAATTTAATTGAAATTGCAAAGAGAGAAAGAATGGGTTTATCAATTGCTACACGTAATCCAAATGCTTTTGGCATTTCTGCGGAAGTTATACGCCTACCTGAGTATTAGAACTACTCTTCCAGCGGAATGCCCTTCTGAATCCTTTGTCTTCAGCTTCCTTTACCGTACTACAATAAAATTCACCATGCGATTTAATTATCTTTGTCCTATCATACTGCTGATCAAACGGAAGATGGTAAATCTTTTCTCCTGTATTCGAAATATTGCATTTTATGCAAGGATAGGTCTTGTCAAGGCCGATTCCTTCTTTCAATTCAATATTTAACATTGTTGCGAATGCCCTTGCCACCTCCGAAAGTGTTGTAGATGTATAGAAAACGGCTTCTACTTGTGGTTTAAACAAACTCGCATCCTCAGTATGTAATGCCATCCTATATTGAAAAACTGTTCCGAATAGTTGAAAGATATGCTTTTCATGGATAGTACTGAATCTGCTCCAGTTTTTGCATTGAACAATTATTTCCTCATGCCCTTTCTTGCAGATTAAATCTCTTCCAAGATCTTCTAATCCTTGAGCGATTCCATGATATGATACTTCATAACCTTGGTTCTCGTATAAATACCCCACATACCGTTCATACATTTTCCCAATGATCCTTGGTGAATGTTTTCGCTTCCAATACCTTTCAAGTGCTAACTGATTCTTTTCCGATGCAGAGAGTCTCTGATATTCATCTTTCGTCACAAAATTGATTACTGGGTCATGACTTTCTTCCTCTGTATACCTTTCTAAAAAATCTAATTTTTCGGTGCCGAATTCCTCATTTTTAAGATCAACTAGAAATGGTGCAAGTTGCTCATAATACTCAATAATGGATTGTGTTGTTCTGTGCTTAAAATTCGCCTCTCTTTTTATTTTATTTGTGATTTTGATCGCCTCAGCCGCTGAGTAAGCTGGGTGCGGTTTTGTCTCGAGATAATGTGGGAGTAAACTGTCTAGATATTCTTCTCTTTGTTCAAGAATGTTCATCAGCGTTGGAAATCCAGAAGCTCTTTCCTTTAAGCATGTTTTCCATAGTTCTTGATCTTTTTGAGTACTTATTAGTTTTTTTAATAGCTCATTATGTTTTTCTTTCAAGTCGACAACGAAATTTTTATGCTTTTCCTGTAATTCAAGTTCTCTTCTTTCTCGCTCTTTCTCGATTTGCTTATTTAGAATCACATCTACTAAAGTCCATAAAAAGATTAGGATCATAATTATCACTGAGGGATGCCAAGGTATCCATGAAAAAGATGATGGGTAGGTGTATTTTATGTTGAAGGAAATCACAAAAAAAGTAATCGCTATAATCCACCAAATTAAAACGAAGGTATTTTTCAGAGATGACTTTTTCATACTTAATTTGATGTAAAAATTCAGATGCTTAACGTACTTTTTCGAATTTCTGTTCTTCCTGCTCACATTTCCTCTCCCCAGCGCGCGCCTGTTTTCTGCGTCTATTGGTGCATTGTAGGCGCTTCCCCTGCTTTGTCGACCGCGCGCGGCGGCATTTTGGAATGAACTTCAAGCTCGGTGCGGGAGTTGAATTATAATGGAAGAACTGATCATCGAACCAATCGAATTGCCGAAAGCTCCAATAGATTTTCATCCAGAGTTTACTACTAAGGATGGGAAGGACTACGTTATTTTACCGAAAGAAGAATTTCTTCTTGCTCTGAGGCATCTTGAAGATTATGAAGACCACTACGCCATCGAGGAAGCAAGAAGAGAGAATGCGAATAAGCCCTCTATTTCGCATGAAGAATTTAGATAAGAATTAGGCTTTGAATAGGCGCTGAAAATAATCCCCCAACCCCCCAATCCCCATCCCTTGCGCACCGCACTGCTTCAACTGCGCCAGCGAAAGCGACTGGCTCTCTCTGAATTTCTCGTTCAGCTCGCAGGCAGTTGTCTTGGCAGTCTTACCTCCCCAGTGAACTAAAGTGGGTGGGGAGAAAGTTGAAGAATATATTTTCATTTCATTGTAGCGCTATGAATATACTCATCCGGAGCCGATTGGGGAATGTTGCTCTTCTCTTGCTTTGCTATTTTTCTTTTACCGGCGAAGCATGTAAGAAAGAAGCAGTTGATGTTATTGCCTGCAGTGATGCGATCAGTATTACACGGACAAAGTTGCTCCTGCCCAACGATGCGGATATAACATTGAAAACACCAGCGGCCAGTAGCGGCTCCGACTGCCCTACACATTTCATGCTGGAGTTCGGATACGATGATACCTCACGTGCGCTGCCTGCTAGCTATAAAGATATGCCCATCAATTTGACCTATGCATTCTCCGTGATGGGAGTAGATACGGCGATCGGCGGTGTATTCAGAGGTGGGGAAAGTAAATCGGGCGATGAGTGGGAAGTTACTAGGTCAGGTAAGACTTTTAAGGTTGATTTCTATGATCATAATTATTCAATCACCGGTCCTTCAATTTATAAATTTTTTACGTCACTCAATTCTGCGAAGATTGAAGATGCCTTACAACTGACGATCAGTATCAGTTATCATAAACCATAGGGTGCAATTAGGAATTACGAATTAGGAATGAGGTATTTTATTCTACCCGATACCGTATCGCCGCTTCAAGCACATCAATGTTAATATCTTTCAGCGCTTTGAATTTGATGCAGTAGCCGGTTACGGTCGCTTTGCCGATTTTCTTTTCATAGTTTTTTTTGAGGTACGTTTTATCTTCAAGACCCATGATATAGACAGAAATTCCTGAGGTGTTTGCGCTGAGTCCGATCTGATAAAATTCCTTGGTTGATCCATCGGCATATTTGATGACATAAGAGCCGTAGCCAATGTTCGGATTCGATACGACCTTGCCTTTGTCGTCCGTGCCATCTAAGTACCAGAGTTTGCACCCGGGCATGAATTCCAAAAACTTGGTGTGCAATGCGAGCATGTCGCTACGTTTTACTTCAGGCTGACTTGCGATATAGTCTTTGATTTCTGTTTTTACGTTCATAAAAAAAATTACATTATTGGTTTTTCGTCGGCTCATAGTAGAGCACTATCGTGCCAGCGCGAAAGGTTTTTGTTCTGATAAGTTTAAGATCAACTTTATCACCGATGTTGTTGAATAATGGCAAGCCGCTTCCGAGCACTACAGGATGGACGCAAATCTGGTATTCATCAATCATGTCAAGTTCGGTAAAAGCTACTATCAAACTTGGACTACCGACGGCAATATTTTTTCCGGCTTGCTGTTTGAGTTCTGTAATTTCTTCTTTCTTGATTACCCTTTTTAATGTTGAATTAGTCCAGCTGACATTTTCAAGTGTATGGGAATAAACAATCTTTGAAATATTTTCCATGAGCACTGCAAATTCATCGTCAAGCTTGTTGCCTGAAGGATTTTTTACAAGCAATGGCCAATAGCTTCCCATAAGCTGGTATGTCGTCCTTCCGTAGATAAGCGTATCAGTATTGCGCATGAGATCATTAAAATACTCCATCAGTTCATCGTCGGGGTTCACTGCGGTATGGTCGCAAAACCCGTCGAGAGTCATGTTTATTGCTGCGATTATTTTTCTCATAAATTTCTCCGCCCGCGCATTGAAGCGATTGATAACAGAAATAGAAAAACCCTGTGCCTAGGAAACGGATTGTTTACTCGTTATGGAAGGACATAACTAACTCGTCGGAAAAATCTCTTTCAATTTTTCGGAGTCATAGCCAGCGGCTAATGCGAGCATCAATTTTATCCGCGCTTTCGGACCGGTGAGGAGTGGGGCGAAGAGACAGCCGAGGCGTTCGAGTTCGAGACCCGCGCCTTCGTAAGCATAGTATGGTCTGACAGGACCTGAGTAGCATCTGCTTGTAATCACTACCGGAATTTTCATCTCACATGCGCGTGCAATTCCATTCATCGCTCCCGGGGGTACGTTCCCTTGTCCCATTGCTTCGACGATGATGCCTTTCGCTTCGCTCTCGATCGCCGCTCTGAAGAAAAGATCACCCATGCCAGCATAGGTTCGGAGGAGTTCGACATGAGGCAATTCAATTTCGTCATCAACAGGAATCCGGACTCGTGGTTTCGATACGCGCATTTTATTCGGTGCTTCGGATGCCAATACGTTCACTGTGCCAAGTGGACCGAAATCGGGTGAGGTAAAAGTATCGAGTCGCATCGTATGTGATTTAGTCACTTGAGCGGCGGAATGAATCGTGCCGTTCATTACCACGATGACGCCTTCGCCGATAAATTCTTTTGATGCCGCAACTGCTATGGAATCAATGAGATTGCGTCCGCCATCCCATGCCACATCGAGCGAGTGGTGCATTGCTCCGGTAAAGACCACTGGGATATGATCACCAACTGCTACATCGAGAAAGTAGGCGCTTTCCTCCATCGAATCTGTACCGTGTGTGACGACAACACCATCGGAGTGATCGCTGACGGCGCGCACAAAATCAGCAAGCGTGAGCATCATCTCAGGCGAGATGTGCGGTCCGGGAAGTGTTGCGAAATCGAATACTTCAATCTCGACATTCGGCAAATATGTACCAAGTTCTGGAATGCGATCTAAAATCTGTTTCCCTTTTAAACCTGGAACAGGTCCGGCTTTTTTATCGGTAGTAACTGCAATCGTTCCGCCTGTGAAAACGATAGCTACGCGCGAGTGAATATCCGTGAGGGCTGATTGCGTTGTTTGTGGCTCGACAACGGAAAGAGATTCTGTAACAATTGCCATTTCTTTTCTGCGGTGATGTAAACGGTCTGTTTTTGAAACGAGAAGTTGCTGTGTAGAAATCCCGCAATATTTATGTCGGCTGAATCACGGCAAACGATTTGCATAGCGTTTTGTTTAACTTTATGACTTGCGATGATTAGATGATGAATCTTCAGTGCAAGCATTTTTTCGATTTAATGCCCACCACCCAATCACGGAACGCGTCAACAACAAGCATGGCAACGGAGACCGATTTCGAAGTGTCGTTGCGTCCGCGATTATTTCAGGAATTTACGGGTCAATCCTCTATCGTCGAGAATCTGCAAATTTTTATTCAAGCCGCAAAAAAGCGTGGCGAAGCCTTAGACCATGCACTCTTCACAGGTCCGCCTGGACTAGGCAAGACGACGCTTGCAAATATCATCGCCTCTGAAATGGGTTCGAGTATCAAGACGACATCGGGTCCAGTATTAGAACGACCCGGCGACCTCGCAGGTCTCTTGACAAATCTTGAAGAGGGCGATGTACTTTTTATTGATGAAATACATCGGCTCTCTGCCGCGGTCGAAGAGTACCTCTATTCTGCGATGGAAGATTATCGTCTGGATATTATGATTGATTCTGGTCCGGCTGCGAGATCTGTTCAAATTGAATTAAAACCCTTCACACTTGTCGGTGCGACAACTCGCGCAGGGTTGCTTTCCGCTCCGCTCCGTTCACGATTTGGAATTACGAATCGGCTTGATTATTATGATGCGCAGACACTACACAAAATTCTTGAACGAAGTGCGCATATTATTGGAATCGAATCAGACTCAGACGGGATTCTCGAACTTGCACGCAGATCGCGTGGCACTCCGAGAATTGCGAACCGATTGCTCAATCGCACAAGGGATTTCGCACAAGTAAAAGGATCGGGTCGGATTACACGCGAAATCGCACTGATTGCGCTTCAAGCATTAGAAGTTGATGAGTACGGGCTTGATGAAATGGATAAAAGAATTCTGCTCACCATCATTGAGAAGTTTGGTGGCGGACCAGTCGGAGTAAATACGATAGCCGTCAGCGTTGGCGAAGAGGGCGGTACGATTGAAGAGGTGTATGAGCCGTTTTTGATTCAAGAAGGATTTATCAAACGTACACCGCGTGGAAGGGAAGTCACGGAACTTGCCTACCACCATTTTGGCATAGAAAAGAAGCGTGGCGGAAGTTTATTTAGTGATTAAGAGATGTGTTGTTTAGCCCAAAATTTTTATAGCAACTCAATTCCGATACCGATGTGTTGTAGGGGGTACATTAGTTTGAATTGCCTATGAAAACGAGAACCTCAACATTGCCGCTCGTTATCTTATTATCCCTTTTTTATGGGAATAATGTTTTAGCGCAGCAAATCGCACACACACGCCTCTTGCCGTTTTATACCCGCATCCCAACGCCACCGGCATTTCCCGATAACTCAGTTCTGCAAACAAGTGACCCGCAACTCTACGAGGATCAGTCGGATTTGGTGGCACTGCAAAAACAACTTACGAATTCTATCCGAACTGAAGTTAGTGGGGCAAAGCTCCAAACCAAAGTACCTGATGAAGCAAGCAAGGGAGTGGCCACTTCGATTCTCACATTGCGCGATGAAACTCCGCAAATGCAACAAGCTCATGACAATTTATTTGCTGCGCTCAAGGCAATGCAGAAGTTGAAGGTAGAGTATGATCAGAATTTTGTTCGGCTCGAAGAAGTCTATAAGCGGAGAATTCATGCTGTCGAGTCACCATCAGCGACTGCGACAATCTCGGCGACTCGAGACAAAGTACTTTCCGAGCAATATCTTCTTACAATTTATCGGGGTAGAGTTGCGGACTATTTTAAAATAGTTGACACAATCCTTGAAGAGAATGATTATGGCTCTGCTGCGAAAAGCCATGAAGTGCAAAATCTGTTTCGCGGTGCACAGCAGGATGAAGCATTACTTGTTCATGATATTATTGAGCGACTAAGGCTCGAACGCATTGCGATCTCTAACTGTGCACGGCTCTCGCAGTTAGCCGTGAAGTGAGTTTCAGTATTCTTCTCGTAGGTATTAACCCGAATACTCTTGAAGGTTCACCCCATTGATGGGTGATAGAATTGCAAATGGTAGGTCATCTAAGCATCTACAGGTCGGAATGTCCGTGATTTGAACTCTCGCAGACAAAGCCCGAACTGCAGTTGTAGTCGGCGCGAACAGACGCAGACTCAGTAGCGACAATCTCTATCTCCACATATTCGAATTGTTGCAGAAATTTGGAATCATAAGTTAACTTCTATGAGTAAATATGGGTTATGATTGGTTGCGAGAATTGAGAGTTCGCGCTTAGATTAGATTTTGGATTTATGTAGCTCTCACTAACGTTGTTTGCAACGGTGGCAAATTTTGTTTGGAGATTTCAATAATACATCGCATGAAAAAATTTAGCATTGCTCTACTGCTCTTATTATTGGCTCAGGCTACTTATTCACAGGAGTTAAAGATCACAAAAAAAACATTACCGCCCGCAGTACTCACTTCATTCACGAAGTCATACCCCGCGGCAAAGATTCACGGAATGAATAAGGAAACGAAGAAGGGAGTAACCTACTACGAGATTGAGAGTAGTGAAGGAAAAGTGAAACGTGATGTGCTCTACACGTCAGATGGCAGCGTAGCAGAGGTCGAGGAAATAATTGGGCTTGGAGAAATTCCGCAAGCAATTAAAGATGCCGTCACGAAACAGAATCCGAAGGATAAAATTACAAGTGCAGAAAAAGTAATGAGAGGCACAAGCATCCAGTACGATCTCGAAATGAAATCCAAGAACAAGTCTTATGAGGTGAGTTATTCACTTGATGGCACATTAATCCAACCACATCCATAGAACTCTATCAACCTCTGTCCCGTTATTATCACCTAGAACGTGGTGCTTTGACCGATAGCTTGCCGCCACGCTAAAGAAGGAGCTAAAGCGTCGTGGATAAATTTTGATTATCCCTGACGCATACTTCGTGTCAGGGATTTTTTTATGTCTGAAAGTCATACCGAACAGAACGTCGTATTCGATCCGCTTGTAGAGTTCATGGCGCACTACGCCGATGCAAAATCTACGAAGACGGAGAAGTCTTCCTACGAAGGACTCAGCGTCGAAGAGCGCTTGAAAAGAAGAATTATTGATGGCGACAAAATCGGTATTGATACCGATCTCACCGAAGCACTCGGCTCCTATCCTGCTTTAGAAATAATCAACAACATCCTCCTGGGAGGCATGAAGGTTGTCGGCGAATTATTTGGCGCGGGTGAAATGCAATTGCCGTTTGTTTTGCAATCAGCTGAAACCATGAAAATGGCTGTGAAGTACCTCGAGCCTTTCATGGAAAAGGTAGAGGGCGAACAATCGAAGGGCGTCATGGTGCTCGCAACTGTAAAAGGTGACGTTCATGACATCGGAAAAAACCTCGTTGATATTATTCTTACGAATAACGGTTACCGTGTGGTTAATCTCGGGATTAAGATGTCGCTCGAGCCGATGCTCGAAGCATTCATTCGAGAGAAAGCAGATGCAATTGGAATGTCGGGGTTGCTTGTGAAGTCCACTGCCATTATGAAAGAAAATCTGGAGGTGATGCAGGGCAGAGGGTTGCAAATTCCCGTTGTGCTTGGCGGTGCAGCGCTGACCAGAAAATTTGTCGAGAAAGACCTTCGCGCCCTCTATGATGGGGCACTATGGTACGCTCAAGATGCATTCGATGGGTTACATTTTATGGAGAAGTTGAAATCTGGTACGCTCAATGATGTAGTCGCCTCAACCACACTCGATACACCCATTGATGAATTCGAAGAAGAACTCGATACCGCAACAGGCGAAGAATCAAAGATGGTACTCGCTCGGCGGGATGTACCTTGGCTAAACCGGGTGGAGAAGACTCCTCACAATTCAAAGGAAAACGGACTAAGAGTCCGTTCCACTGAAGGTATCTCAAGACTCTCAGATATTCCGACACCTCCTTTTTGGGGAGTTGATGTTCAAGAGCAATTTATTCTTGACTCGATCTGGAAATATATTAATGAGGTCGCGCTATTCCGAGGTCAGTGGCAGCTCAAACGTGGAAAGAAAACCGTTGAGGAGCATCAGAAGCAAATCGAAGAAGTTGCACGCCCGAAGCTACATGAATTGATGCTCCTCTGCAAGCAACAGCGCATCCTCAAACCACAAGCCGTCTATGGATATTTTCCGTGCTGGAGCGAGGGTGATGATCTTGTCATCCTAAAACCAGATTCACTATCAGTTACTGAGGCTCATTCAAAGTGGAGTGCAAACTTAGAAATTGATTCGCTCTCGGAATACAAACGATTCTCATTTCCTCGTCAAACGAGCGGTAAGCATCTTTGCATTTCAGGATTTTTCATGACAGAGACCGAAGCCCGTAATCTCGGCAGACCTGATGTAGTTGCGATGAGCGCAGTAACCGTTGGCAGAGCAGCGAGTGAGTTTACCGCCAAATTATTCTCCGAAAATAAATACACCGACTATCTTTACCTTCATGGGTTCTCGGTTGAGACAGCTGAGGCTCTTGCAGAGTATCTCCATAAAATTATTCGAAAAGAACTTGGTATCGAAGCAGGCGATGCATCGGATATTCAACGACTTTTCAGCCAAGGGTATCAGGGTTCTCGTTACTCCTTCGGTTATCCTGCATGTCCAAATCTCGAAGATCAAACTAAACTCTTCGACCTGCTCCATCCCGAGCGAGTCGGAATTACCTTAACGGAGGAGTATCACCTCGAACCGGAACAATCTACGACGGCAATTATTTGCCACCACCCAGAAGCCCGTTACTTCGGGATTCGGTAAATAATGCTTAGTATAAATTTTTGTGCGTTGCAAAAAAAAATCCCCGGCTGGAATTGTGTGGGATTTTTCGGACAAATTGATTAAACCTAACCCCTTGCTTCTGCTTGCTCCAATTTTTCTTTTAGAGAACCAAGTTCACCTAAGGAGAAGCTTGTACCTTTTGGTGTTGCACGGTAGTTCTTGAGTGTATTGCGTTGCGCTTCTTTTTCTGCAGCGATGAAGGAAAGAGTGATCTTGCCGTCTCTACGATCATATTCGATCACGCGTAGTGCTTCAATCGGTTTGTCTTTCTTGAAGACATCTTCCAATCGCTCAATACGGTCATGGCTGAGTTCGCGGCGGGGGACAAAACCTTCGTTGCCATCATCGAATGCAACGACGATGCCACCCTTGGTAATTTCTTTGATAATCCCGTCGTGGTCAGTCCCAAGTCTGAATTTCTCTTCACGCTGACGGGCAGGATTCTCGACTAATCGTTTTTTTGAAACGCTGATGCGACGCTTTTTAGAGTCAACGGTGAGTACCTGAACTTCGAATTCATCGGCTAAACTTACAGCTGAACCCACGGTTGGAATCCGCTCCCATGAAATTTCAGAAATAGGCAGGAATGCCTCGACATCATCTTTGAGTGCAACTTCTGCACCGAAATCATTTATGCCAATGACGCGTGCATTCAAACGGTCGCCCTCTTTGAACTGAGCAAATTTTTCGAGATAAGGGTCCGTTGTCAGTTGTCTGACACCGAGTTGGATATGGCGATGACGCTTATCAATTTGCAACACTTTTGCCTTGAGCACATCACCACGCTTGACAATTTCGTATGGGTGAGTAAAATGCTCCCAGGTAAGATCCTTGCCGAAAATCACCGCTTCGACACCCGGACCGAGATCAACGATGACATCCTTGATATTAAATGCTTTTACCTTCGCATCAATGACATCGCCGATATTCAGGGTTTCGAGTGTAGCCTTCGAAGCCTTCTTCAGATCATCTTCCAAGACTGAGCGATGCGAAACGCTGAGAATTGGATTCGCGCCGTTCGGCTTGATGTTGATGATACGCACAGGAATGGTCTTGCCGAAATACTTTGCGATGTTACGATCGGGGTCGAGATCGATATGATTGTTTGGCATGGTTGCCCGAAGGCCCTCTTCAAGTTCGACTTCTAATCCGTTATTCGCCCATTTGATGACCTTCACATCAATAATCTGGCGACTGCGTCGAATTTTTTCGTACGGATCAATTGGAGTAGATTCGCTCGGAGCTGGGGGCAGTTCAGAAGACTCTATTATAGGTTCTACCGTCGGCGTTTCTGCACCTGGAGTTGTCGAATCAATGATCTCTTCGTTTTGGTTTAACATAAAAATATTTAGTTCATCAAGAGCTGCATCCGTAGGTGGAATCAGGCTATCAGCCAGCAGCTTTTTTTCAAATGGGAAATGAAAACCAATTTGAGCATGAAAACATCCCAATGATTATGAGTATGTATCGAATCCTCTCCTGAGCATTTGCGTTACAAGTGATTCATTACAAATACGTTACTAACCAACAGTGGGACTTGGCAGACGGCTCGGAATCCTTGCAGCAGCGATATTTTTTTCGGTGTTGTTGTGGAGCTATGTGCATTTGTCCTCTTCTTATGAAGTGGATATGGATCTTCCGCTTGAGGTCACTGCACCGACAGGATTTGCTGTCGCAACAGAGTTACCCGCACGTATCCATGCTCGTTTTAGTGGATTGGGTTGGCGATTGATGGTGATGAATCTAACCCGCAAGACAAGTTTTAGGCTCGACTTAACCGAGCGTGATACAAAAGACTGAGTCGGAGGTAAATTTTTTATTACGAAAGAAGACCTTGCCGCATCTTCCACCCTGCCTTCGGATGTGAAATTATTACGCATCGTGCCTGATTCATTGGGGATTCAATTTTCCCGCGAGGTCAGCAAACGAGTACCCATTGACTTGAGATTGGATATCGTACCTGCGGCGGGCTATGTCGTTGTCGGCGATCCGATGATAGCCCCGGTGCAAGTGCTGCTGAAAGGCTCGAGTGTTATTTTAGATTCACTTATAGCATTCCCGACGAAGATTCTTCGGGCGCATAACGTTCGCGAATCATTCACAAAAAATTTAGAATTATCGGATACACTCAAGGACGAAATTACTTCTCGGTCTGTTGCGACAATATCTGTGAGGATTGGAATCGAAGCCGTTGCAGAGAGAACTTTCAGAGACGTTCCGATTTCTGTTGAGGCAGTACCTGCTGATAGGGAAGTGCGGATGAATCCTGGATTTATTGGAATTATGTTGCGTGGCGGAGTTGACCAGCTTGCAAAACTTGATCCTCAAACTATTCGAGCAAAGGTGATTTATGATATGCTACGCTTCGATTCGGTCAGCACAGTTAAGCCGATCATTGAAGCACCGAAAGGAATTCAAGTACTTTCGACTAATCCGCCAGAACTTAAATTTATAGTGAGAAAAAAATAGCATGGATTTACGAGAACAGGTATTAGAGCTTGCCGATAAGTACTTCGAGGATGTCGTTGCACTCCGTCGTACGATTCACCAGAACCCTGAACTGGCATTCGAGGAGCACGAGACCTCCGATTTGGTCGCCAACACACTGGAAAAAAATGGGATCACTGTAAAACGCGGCGTCGCGAAAACAGGTGTAGTGGGAACGCTCAAAGGGAAGAACGCTGGTAAGACGATTGCACTTCGTAGTGATATGGATGCACTTCCGATTCTCGAAGCCACTGGGCTTGAGTTCGCGTCGAAGAATTCGGGTAGGATGCACGCATGTGGACACGATGCCCACACAGCAATCGGACTTGGAGCGGCGATGATACTCTCTGAATTAAAAGATGAGATTTCCGGCGAGATTCGTTTCTTGTTTCAACCAAGCGAAGAACGCAATCCCGGGGGTGCGCCATTTATGATAGAAGACGGAGCGCTTGAGGGAGTAGATGAGATATACGGACTGCATGTCATTGCACAACATGATGCAGGCACTGTCGGATTCTGTGAAGGCGAGATGATGGCAAGCGCGGATGAAATCTATATTACTATTAAAGGCAGATCAGGTCACGGAGCCAGACCGCAGTTTGCGAATGACCCGATTGTCACGAGTGCGCAAGTCATTATGGCTTTGCAGACATTGGTATCCAGAAATCTCGACCCGTTCAAACAGGGAGTCATCACCATTGGCTCGATACACGGTGGCTTTGCTCCGAATATTATTCCCGAAGAGGTAAAACTCGTTGGCACACTTCGCTCAATGACAAAAGAGTGGCGCGAGTATGCCCACAAACGCATCAGAGAAATTACTGAGGGTATCTGTCATTCGATGGGTGCAAGTTGTGATATTCATATTGATAAAGGATATCCAGTGCTACGCAACGAACCGATGAAGACCATCTTTGCAGAGGAAGCTGCGCGCGAATTATTCGGAGCGGAGCATGTTTTTCAGGCAGAACGATTGATGGGTGCAGAGGACTTTGCATATTATTTGGAGAAAGTCCCCGGCACATTCTACCGCTTGGGAATCAGAAACATCAGCGAAGGAATTACTGCTGATATTCATAATGATAAATTCACGATTGACGAATCCGCACTCCGAACAGGGATTGCGATGCAGGCGTACTTGGCTGTGAAGGCTGTAGGAGTTTGAGTGTCATTCTGATTTCATCGTAGTGAACTATGAATAAGTATTTATCACGCCCGATTTTCGGCGCATCAATTGTTTTTCTGTTTTCATTCATCGTCTATTTGCAGACGATGTCACACTCCGTGCCCTTCATTGACGGAGGTGAACTTGCAACCGTTTGCGCCACGCTTGGAATCGCTCATCCAACGGGTTACCCAATCTTCTGCTTGTTGGGGTATGTCTTTGCTCATCTGCCAATCGCCTCGCTTGTTATTGTGCGGCTCAATCTCATGTCAACACTCTTCGTAGCGCTCAGTAGTGGTGCGATGGTGTATCTTGTTTCGGAGCTTTATCTATACTGGTTCAACCAGCCTAAACCGAAAGTTGTAGAAGTTAAGCAGAAAAAAAATAGTGCAACAAAAATAGAGGTGAAACTTGATGATCTAAGTGATGCCCGTCCGAAATCTGTTGCTGCTGGAGTTTTTGCTGGACTTGCGATGGCATTTAGCGCAACCTGGTGGGATACATCCTCATCAATCGAGGTCTATCCGATTCATTGCTTCATGATTCCAATTGTGCTGACATTTTTTTTCAGGATGTTGCGGTTAGAGAAAGAAAAATTCGGAAGAGAGTCCATTCTTTTTGCACTCACGCTCGCACTCTCGTTCTCGAATCACCTTACAACAGTCTTACTTGCCCCGGCATGTTTGTATATGTATTTCGCAACGTTCGGATTCGGTAAGAACGCATTTCAGCGAATTCTACTCTTAGCTATTCCATTTCTTGTAGGCTTATTGCCATACCTTTATTTCCCGATTCGTGCATCACAATTTCCGCTCATGGATTGGGGACATCCGACGGACTTTACAACGTTCTGGAAGCATTTTCGGGGTGGACAATATAGCATCATGATGTTCACGAAAGACGCTCCAGCAAAAAATTGGCCATACTTCTGGGGGAAATATCCTGAGGAGTTTACGCTCATCGGTTTGATATTGGTTCTCGTCGGTATCTATTCATTGCTGATGTCATCGGGTAGAGGCAAAGCACATTTATTACCATTCGTAGGTCTTTTATTTTTCGGGTGTTTATTCTGGTCAATGAATTTTGATATATTGGAAATCAATCCATATTTTCTTACTGCATATATTGCTTCCGCAATCACGATGACATTCGGCGCAGTGTGGCTTTTTAGATTTTTGGCGGAGCGAAGTGCAATGCCATTCTACACAATTGTGGTTGCAGGCGGACTCTTGGCGACGGTGCAAATTCTTGCACATTACAACGAGGTAGATGAGAGTGGAAATTATTTCGTTGAGGATTACACCAAAAACATGCTCCTGAATTTGCCAAAGGATGCCATTATTATTAACTCGATTTCCGAAGCCTCATCAGCATGGGATTTTTGGGGGAGCGGTGCGTTTTATTATCAACACGTTGAAAATATCCGCCCTGATATTTTTGTGATTGATGGTGCGATGCTCCGTGATCGTCCGTGGTACTTTAGTTATCTCGAACAGCGGTTTCCTGAAGTGATGAAGAGAGTGAAACCTGAGCTTGATAAGTTCATGCCGCAGCTTATTCGTTTTGATCGCGGACTCAGCTATGATACACTCCACATGGCAGAGCTATACAGAAATTTTACGGAAGCATTGGTATCGCGCAATCTCGATCGTCCGATATTTCTTTCGCCTGATTGTTTGATTCATCGTGATCCTCTCTTTGCACCCGGTTTTAAGTCGATACCAGCCGGACTCGCTTACCGCTTATCGAGAGTGGACACAAATTTCGAGACACCAATTCCGAAATTACGATGGCATGATATAAAATATCGCCTCAGAAGTTACTATACCGATAACTCTCGTTGGCTACAAGCCCTGCCACTTGCGGATTACGCGCACTCACTTCAAATCCGTGGACGTATTTCTGAAGCGAAGCAATGGCTTGACCTCGCACTTACGTTGCAACCTGACATGAGTGCAGATGTTGAAAAACTACACGGTCGTGATCGCGATGCGGCGTATAATACAAACGAACAATTTTCCAAAGTCGCATCCTTCCGTGCCGCGCTTGGTAGATAGTAAGATAAATAGCAAATAATTTTTCACGCACAGAATCGAACGCGACTCACTTATTGGGATGTTGTTAGAAGAACATCAAATATTAACCATGAGCTTTTCATCAGAAGTCACGAAAGAAAGCATTCACACACTTGATGCCGCAAACATGGCAGCAGCCATTGCAGGCATGTCATCGCATCTCGAAGATGCCGCCAAGCGCACATTAGAGGCATTGAGCAGTATTGATCTACCAGATAAGAGCGGGATTCAGAATATTGTGCTTGCAGGTCTGGGCGGTTCTGCGATTGGCGGTGATCTTGTCCGAAGTTATTTGCAATCTAAACTCAGTGTGCCGTTTGCAATTAATCGCACCTATGACCTCCCTGGGTACGTCGGAAGTAACACTCTCGTTATTGTGTCGAGCTATTCAGGTTCGACAGAGGAATCACTCTCGATGTTTGAGCAAGCGATTAAGCATGGGGCAAAAATCTTATGCATTACCACGGGTGGGAAACTTGAAGGATTAGCAAGCGAGCATGGGTTGCCAATTATTATTTTACCAAAAGGATTTCAGCCGCGTGCAGCACTTGCATATTCGTTTGTACCTGTATTACTTTCGCTTGAAAAGATGGGATTCACTTCCGGCGAATCTGAACAAATAAACGATGCTGCAACCGCACTCGCTCAGCTATCAGAAATGTATGGGGTTTCTAATCTTAGCGATTCGAATCTTGCACTACATTTAGCCCACATACTTCTACCTAAAATCCCGGTAATCTATTCAGCCAATGATCTTTTTGATACGGTTAATATTCGTTGGCGCGGGCAAATTCAAGAGAATGGAAAACATGTTGCGTTCGGAAATATTTTACCTGAGATGAATCACAACGAGATAAATGGTTGGGATTTTCCAGATGCAAGCCAAGATAAATTTCAAGTAGTTTTCCTTCGCTCCGAACAGGATGAGCATTCCCAGGTAACGAAGCGATTCGGGATACTTCATGATGTACTCGAGAGTAAAGGAGTAGCAATTCGGGAATGTCATGCTCAAGGAAATTCGCGATTAGCTCGGATGTTCAGTTTGATCGCACTCGGCGATTGGATTAGTTATTACATGGCACTACTCGGTGGCGTTGACCCAAGTCCTGTTCCAGTCATCCAAACACTAAAAGCCAAACTCGTGTGAGTGACATTACGACAACTCACCCGCGAATTGTTTTTTTCGGAACGCCCGATTTCGCAGCTTACATTATGGAGTTCCTCGTCAACCAAGGCGAGAATATTGTTGTGGCAATAACTACTCCCGAGAAGGAGCAAGGGCGCGGCTTGCAGGCGCGAGCTTCGGATGTGCAAGAGAAGGCTGTCGAGCTTGGCATACCAGTTCTGGCTCCACTCAATTTACGAGACGAAAAGTTTATCACTGAACTGAAGTCATTTGAAGCGGATCTATTCTGCGTTGTTGCTTACAAGATATTGCCACCTGAAGTATTTCAATTGCCAAAGCTCGGAGCGTTTAATATCCATACCTCGCTACTCCCAAAATATCGCGGGGCGGCTCCGATGAATTGGGCAATCATTAACGGGGAAAAGGAAACTGGGGTAACAACTTTTTTGCTTGATGCAAAGGTTGATACTGGAAGTATTCTGGTCCAAAAATCAGTTGGCATCACAGAAGATGAGACATTTGGAGAATTACTCGAAGCCCTCAAATATATCAGTGCGGATATTGCTTTAGAGACTATAAGAGGTTTGGTTGAAGGTACACTGCATTCGCAACCTCAGCCAAATGAGGGAGTCACTCAAGCCCCTAAGTTATTTCCCAGTGATTGTATTTTGGATATGAGCCAAACTGCCGAATCAGTTCATAACCGAATTCGGGGACTCTCACCTAGCCCAACGGCTGTGCTGTTGCTACCTGACAATGAGCGTCTGAAGGTATATAAGTCTCGAAGGAGTGCTGACCTCCTTCATTCAATTCCCTCAGGCGAATTTCAGATGAGTGAAGATCGAAAACATCTTTATGTTGGGACAGGGACGGAGCCGTTAGAACTACTCGAAGTTCAGCGAGAAAATAAGAAGCGCATGTCAGTAGAAGAATTTTTACGAGGCGCACAAAAACTTTTTACCAAGTAGAATGAAATTAGTACCACTAAGAGACTACCCGTTCGATAAATTGCCTATGATCTGCGCTCATCGTGGGGATACGTCGCTTGGTGCAATCGAGAATAGTATTTCGGCGATTGATACTGCTCTTGCTACTGGAGCGGAGATGATCGAGATAGATGTGCAGATGACACTTGATGGTGTCTTGATTTGCCATCATGATTTAATTTTAGAAGGTGATTCACTGCCGATTTGGCAACGGACATATTCAGATTTGGTCAGCAGAAGTAATTCCAACGCTCTTCCAAAGTTTGAAGAAATCCTCAGGCACACGGCTGGCAAAGCTTATCTCAATATCGAAATGAAGGACTATTCCGGATTTCATCCGAGCAGATATGTTCATCCATTAGTAGCACTTGTGAAGCAATATGGAATGCACGAGTATTCGCTCTACTCCTCTTTTAGAAGTGATTATATTTCTGCTCTGCCGTGGGATTCGCTTTCTGTGATGATTAGACCAACGGGTGATGTGATCGAATATTTCAACAAGTATGCCATTTCACCAGTGATTTTTCCAAAGCCAGTTGAAGCGATGATGCCCTCTGAAGTGATGAAGTTCTCAAAGGCAACATCTTATGCATGTATGCTCACTGAGATTGACGAGAACGCATATCGTGATATGGTCACACATCACATCTTTCTTTCGGTTTATACATTGCAGACAGAAGCGGAATTTCACCAAGCGCTCAAAGTTGGTGCAAGAGCTATCGTCACCGATCATCCTCACCTCTTTACAGAATACAGGAATTCTCTTTCACAATCAGTTTCGTAATCGGACGCACGTTCGTAGAAAATCACTATGAGTTCTGACACTCGCAAATCAAACCGTCTCATAAACGAAAAATCGCCCTACCTGCTTCAACACGCGTATAACCCAGTTGATTGGTATGCTTGGGGTGAGGAGGCATTCGCACAAGCCAAGAAAGAAAATAAGCCAATTTTTCTTTCGATTGGATATTCGACATGTCATTGGTGTCATGTGATGGAGCGCGAAAGTTTCGAAAATGAAGATACTGCTGCTTATTTAAACGAACATTTTATCTCGATCAAACTCGACAGAGAAGAGCGACCTGACATTGACGGAATCTACATGACTGCCACAATGGCAATGACTGGAGCAGGGGGCTGGCCTATGACAATCATCATGACGGCGGAAAGGAAGCCATTTTTCTGCGGCACATATTTTCCTCCAGTGCCGGCATTTGGGAAACCAAGTTTCAAACAATTACTTGCACGCATTATTGAACTTTGGCAGACAAAGCAATCCGAGCTGGTTGATTCGAGTAACGGCTTGACTCAAGCACTTATCACTGCACAAGGTGAAGATCGAACCGAAACGAAATTACTTTCGCCAACGCTTGCCGAATCAGGCTTTCATTATTTTGATCGAACCTACGATGCTGAGTACGGCGGATTCGGAGCTGCACCGAAATTTCCGCGTCCTGTCCAATTTGATTTTCTCTTCAATCATTATTCCATTAGTGGAAACGAACGTGCGAAGGAGATGGCACTGACGACGCTTAAGCGTATGGCACTCGGCGGCATCCACGATCATTTAGGTGGTGGCTTCCATCGCTACTCCGTTGATAAGTATTGGCTTGTTTCGCATTTTGAAAAAATGCTCTACGATCAGGCGCAACTTGTCGAGAGTTTCTTAGACGCATATCAAATCACCCAAGATCAATTCTATGCAACGACAGCGCAAAAGATTTGCGACTTTGTCTTGAACGAGCTAACGCATCCTGAAGGTGGATTCTTCAGCGCACTCGATGCTGATTCAGAAGGCGAAGAGGGTACATTCTATATCTGGCGCAAGGCAGAGGTAGAATCAATTCTTCGTTCAGAACAGGCGAATCTGTTTTGCTACAGATACACTGTTGATGAAGAAGGAAATTGGGAAGACGGAAAAAATGTCATCGCAGTTCGACACTCGCTTGCAGATACCGCATCACATTTCGGAAAAGATAAGCGCGAGATCGAACAATTGCTAACTGAATCGAAGCAGATCCTTTTTGAAGCACGATCAATCCGAATCAGACCGCATCTGGACGATAAAATCCTGACGTCATGGAATGGACTGATGATCGGTGCAATGGCTCGTGCCGGAGATGTTTTGCAAATCGAACGATTCACTGATGCTGCACAACGAGCGGCAGAGTTTATTTGGCGAAAACTATTCGTAGAAACAGACGAGAAGTTGCTTCACCGTTGGAGAGATGGCGAAGCGCGATTTGGTGCTACTCTTGAATCTTATTCCTTTCTCATCAAGGGATTTCTCGAACTCGGTGATGCAACTCTGGACGGAGTTTGGTTGTCGCGTGCATCGAAATTGCAAGCACAACAAGATGATTTACTTTACGATAACTCACTTGGAGGATATTTTACCAGTAGGGAAGCGGATGATATTATTGTACGAATAAAAAATGATTACGATGGTGCAGAGCCGAGCGGCAATTCGATTGCTGTTTTAAATCTTCTCAAATTATTTGCCATTAGTTCCGACCCACTCTACAAAGATAAAGCCGAACGCACGCTATTGTACTTCGCGGGAAAGTTGGGGAAATTTCCATACACGATGCCTGAGATGCTCGTCGGCATGGATTGGTTTTACTCGCCTCCAACAGAGATTGTGTTCGTCGGAGATGTGAATGCACCGAATTATGTGATCATGCGCAATGAAATCGCAAAATATTACATCCCTCGGAAGCTCTTGCTTTCTTCTACCGAAGCCCTAGCAAATGACTTCGTGAAAAGTCTGCCGCCAAAGGATGGTAAACTCACCGTTTACTTCTGCTTCAATCAAACATGCGAACTTCCGATCACAGAAGTTGACGAATTGCGAACTGTTTTGGAAAAGACTCGTTGGCGGAATGACTGACCCGCTTCAAATCCGTTTCGAACGCTCTTTTTTTGCGCGCCCTGCCACGAGGGTTGCTCGTGATTTACTGGGGTGCTACGTGCACCGAAGAATTAAGGGGAAAGAAATGATCGGGCGAATCGTCGAGACCGAAGCATACCATCAAGATGATCCAGCGAGTCATTCATATCGCGGCATCACTCCACGCACCGAGTTGATGTTTGGTGAGGCAGGGTATGCGTATGTATATTTTACCTATGGTATGCACTTTTGCATGAATGTGGTGACAGGTGCCATCGGCACTGGCGAAGCAGTTCTCTTTCGTGCTCTCGAGCCGGTGAGCGGAACATCAGAGATGTTCATTCGTAGAATAAAAGCTAAGACAGAACGTGATCTTCTGTCAGGACCGGCAAAGATTTGCCAGGCATTTGATGTTGGGAAACCTAAACACGGCGAAGATTTTGTGTATGCAAAGAATCTCTACCTCACTCAAGGATCGCTTCGATCTAATGAAAAGACACTGACGACAACACGTGTCGGGATTAGCGTAGGTATCGAAAAGAAATGGAGATTTATTATTGATGGCAATCCATTTGTATCGAAGGGCAGAACATCATAACAACAGTTTGAATGAAATTACCTAATGTACTTATACTCGTCGGAATGTTCATCCTTTCAGCATGTGGAAAATCACAGACTATGGATTCGGTAAAATCAACCTTGCGACCTGAAGTATCCAAACTTGCCTCTTCCATTGCTGACCAAGGTTCAGAGCATATTCATATGCCACCACTTCCGTTGAAGTATTCAGCAGATCGGTATCATAATACCTCACCCCAAGATCTCAGTTCTACTTCACTCAAAGGCAAGGTTGTGCTACTCGATATTTGGGACTACACCTGTGTGAATTGCATTCGTACGCTACCGTATATAAAATCGTGGGCGGAAAAGTATAAAGATAAAGGATTAGTCGTGATCGGCGTTCATTCGCCTGAATTCGATTTTGAAAAAGCGCCGGAGAATCTGAAAGCGGCAATAAAGAAATTCGCGCTGAATTATCCTGTCATCGCAGATAACGAATATGAGATTTGGAATTCGCTTGCCAACAAATATTGGCCCGCGAAATATCTGTTCGATGCAAACGGCATTTTGCGGGCGAGTCACTTTGGCGAAGGAGAATACCAAGAATACGAATCATTTATACAAAAAATATTACTCGAGCGTGATAGTTCTGTTGTATTGCCAAATCTGAGTGAAGTCGTTCGTGCTTCTGACAAGGCTGGGTCAGTATGTTACAAGCCAACACCAGAAACCTATATTGGCTATTCTCGAAATCATTTAGGCAATACTGAAGCAGAGAAACATGATGTTGTAACACAATTTCACGCACCAACTTCTTTGAAAGAGGATATGCTTTATCTTGACGGAGAGTGGAAGGTTGGAAGAGAGTTTGCTACACCATCTGGGAATGGTAACTCGCATTTTCTGATCAATTACCAAGCCAAAGAAGTGAATCTTGTGATACACCCTCAACAATCATCGGGATTCAAGGTTTGGGTCGAGCAATCGGATAGGGTAGTACCAAACGCAGATAGAGGAGCTGATCTATTTGAGGAGAACGGTAAAACATTTATCCTCGTAGATCAGGCGCGAATGTATAACATCGTTAACAATTCGGCTTTCGGTCACCATACGCTTCGCCTGACGAGTGATAATCCGTCGTTCGGAGCTTACGCATTCACATTTACGACCGATTGCATGGCGGAATAAGGTTTTCCGAAACGCACCATCGGGCGCAACTGTTGTCCTTCCCTTACAATATGAACCCTGAAATACTCGCAAAATACGAGCCAGTTATTGGCTTAGAAGTACATGCTCAGATGCTGACGAAGTCGAAGGCATTCTGCTCATGCTCGACGGAGTTTGGCGCACCGCCGAATTCACGTACATGTCCGATCTGCTTGGCGCATCCTGGTACGTTGCCAGCACTGAATGAAAATCTTGTCCGCTTTATCGTTCGAATGGGGATTGCAACAAATTGCAATATCCGTGAACGCTCCATTTTTGCGCGAAAGAATTATTTTTATCCCGACCTTCCGAAAGGGTATCAGATTTCCCAATACGAAACACCTATCTGTCACGACGGAAAAATTGAAGCTGAGTTGCCCGACGGTTCGCTCAAACCAATCGGGATCACTCGTATCCACATGGAAGAAGACTCGGGTAAATCAATCCATGACTTTGGGGTTGATACACTCGTTGATTTAAACCGAGCCGGAGTGCCGCTCATCGAAATCGTCAGCGAACCGGATATGCGTTCGAGTGATGAGGCATACGCTTATCTTACGACAATTAAATCAATCGTCACCTACCTCGAAATTTGTGATGGCAATATGGAAGAAGGCTCACTCCGTTGTGATGCAAATGTCTCGGTAAGAATTAAAGGTGCAGAAAAATTTGGACAGAAAACTGAAGTTAAGAATCTGAATTCCTTTCGGAATGTAAAACTTGCAATTGAATCAGAGATCGAGCGTCAGATCACACTGCTCGAAGCAGGGCAGCCAGTTCTGCATCAGACGATGCTCTTTGATGCGAATAAAGGCGTGACGCGCCCGATGCGAACCAAGGAAGAAGCGCATGACTATCGTTACTTCCCTGAGCCTGATCTATTGCCAGTGACGATCACAGAGAAATATCTCACTGAAGTTCGAACTGAATTACCAGAAATGCAACGAGCTCGGCGTGATAGATTTATGAAAGATTTCGGCTTGCCCAAATATGATGCTGATGTCTTGACAGTTGAGAAAGTAACGGCTGATTATTTCGAAGAAGTCATCCAGAATCTTGGATCAAAGACAAATGAATTGATGAAGAGCACTT
The DNA here is from genome assembly GCA_037143335.1 of bacterium. GTDB lineage: Bacteria > Bacteroidota > Ignavibacteria > Palsa-1295 > Palsa-1295 > PALSA-1296. The sequence goes on from JBAWZA010000004.1 coordinate 146,956, forward strand.
CGAATTATATCATGGGTGATATGATGCGTATGCTCTCTGAAAAGAAGGTGAGCATAGCAACACTTGGCATTCGTTCAGCTCATCTGGCTGATCTTGTCTCACTCGTTGCTGATAGAACAATCTCGAATAAAATCGCAAAAGATTTATTACCTGAACTCATAAACTCTACGAAAGCTCCGAATGAAATTGTTGCCGAGCGCGGAATGGCACAGGTTTCCGACGAGCCGGCACTGCGCTTGGCCGTAGCAAATATACTTGCGGCGAATCCCGACAACATCGCAAAATATAAATCGGGTAAAACGAATCTCTTCGGATTTTTTGTCGGCCAAACCATGAAGGCTATGGGCGGAAAAGCAAACCCAACCCTTTTGAACGAAGTGGTAAAAGAAGAATTAGAAAAAATATGAGACGGAAGTTCATCTGCGGAAATTGGAAAATGAACGGAACGCTCGAAGAAACGAGCGCGCTCCTTGGCGGCATCGTTGGAAATTGGGACGATTCGTTCAGTAATGTTGAGACTGCGATCTGCCCGCCGTTTACTTCGCTCGCACTTGCACTTGATAAGTTGAGTGGCAGAGGCGTTCGTATAGCTATTGGCGCACAAAATTGCCATGCTGAAACCAAGGGCGCATTTACAGGTGAAGTATCTGCACGTATGCTTTCCGAAGCTGGTTGCACCTATGTCATACTCGGACATTCAGAACGCAGAAATATTTTCGACGAGAGCAATGAATTTATTAACCGCAAGATTAAAGCTGCGCTTGATCCGGGACTCAAACCGATACTTTGCATCGGTGAAACGTTGGAAGAACGAGAACTTGCACAAACGTACGAAGTACTTCTTCATCAGCTCACAGAGGGACTTTCAGGAATACCATCAGTCCATATAGGAATGATTACGATTGCCTACGAACCTGTTTGGGCGATTGGTACTGGAAGAACGGCAACACCAGAAATTGCACAGGAGGCTCACTCATTTATTCGGATGGAAATATCAAAGCTCTACGATTCTGATATCGCTTCTCGAATAACGTTACTCTACGGCGGGAGCATGAATGCCTCGAACGCGGGTGAATTACTCCGTCAAGCTGATATTGACGGCGGACTTATCGGCGGTGCCGCACTTGATGCGAAGTCGTTTATTTCTATTATAGCATCTGCTTCAAAATTAAACTAACCGAATTCCTTGACTCGCTTCCACCAAAGACTTCAGAGCTTACGCGAAAAACCTATCGTCACCGATGGCTCGATGGAGGTTGTCCTGGCGAAACTCGGTTTTTATGATCAGCCGATTGAGTACTATAATCTCAAGCAACCATCGGCTGTTGAACATGCGCACAGAGAATTCGCGAATGCTGGAGCGGAGTTACTCCAAACAAACACCGAGCATGCAAGCCCACTTGCACTTCATCGCTTCGGACTTCGCGATCAAGCACTGGAAATAAATCGCAAGGGCGTGTGGCTTGCGCGTACTGCCGCAGCTGAAAAGGAATTATTTGTCGGAGCTGTTGTCGGTCCCGTTGGAAAATATTTAGCTCCACTTGGTCCGGCCAAACACGAAGAGGTTCTAAAATCGTTTGAGGAGCAGATTGCCGCTCTTGTTGAAGGGAATCCTGATCTTCTTATCCTAAAAAGTTTTATAGAACTTGCCGAATTGGAACTTGCGATTCAAGCGGCGAAGAAGATTGCGCCAGAGCTTGCAATTATCGCTCAGAAAACATTTCCAGAAGATGGTGCACTGCTTGCAAGTGATTACGTTCGCAAAGTTTCTACTCGCTTGAAGGACTTGGGCGTTGATGTAATTGGTACCAACGGCACAGTAGGACCAAATCGCATTCTCTCTATTGTAAAATTCTTCGCACTGCCTGGTATCCCACTTTCTGTTCAACCTGATATTGGAATTCCAACGCTTGTCGATGGCAAAGCTTTTTATAATGCTACTCCCGAGTATGTAGCCGAGAGTGCCGTGCGTCTTGTCGAATCAGGTGTTGGAATTATTGGTGCCGAGGGTGGAGCGACACCTGAGCATATCCGCTACATAGTGAAATCTCTTCAAGGCATTGGCACAGGTGAGACTGAGCTTGCCGTGATTAAGGTGAAGCACGAAGAGAAAATACTGATTCAAGACGAATCGAATTTTTCGAAGTTCAAAAAGAATCTCGGAAAGAAATTCTTGGCAACTGTCGAGCTTGACGTACCTCGCGGACTTGATATGTCAAGCGTTACCGATGGTGCGGCGTTTCTTGCTGAGCATGGACTTGACGCCGTAAATATTTCTGATGGAGCGCGTGCAAGGTTACGAGTAAGTTCGATTACACTTGCAAAAATAGTTCAGGATAGCTGTGGCATCGAAGTAATGGCACATCTTGCATGTCGCGATCGGAATATGGTTGGTTTGCAATCCGAGTTGCTCGGCGCAGAGTTGATGGGAGTACGAAACATCCTGGCCGTTACAGGCGACCCGGCGCAGATTGGCGATTATCCATACGCCACTAGCGTGTATGACATAGATGCGATCGGTTTAATTCGAGCGATTCGTTCAATGAATGAAGGACGCGACCTGATGGGAAATTCTGTCGCAGGAAAAACTGCGAATGCAACACATTTTCTCATAGCCTGTGGATCGAATCCTGTTGCCGATGACATGGAGCGTGAGATCAGAAGAATGGAACAAAAAATTGCTGAGGGGTGCGAAGTGATTTTCACTCAGCCGATTTTCGAAATTCCTATACTTGAGCGTTGGATAGAATTACTGAAGCCTTTCCGTGGTAACTCAAAGTTAATGTTGGGCATCATGCCACTCAGAAGTGTGCGCCATGCAGAGTTCTTGCATTATGAAGTACCCGGGATGAATATTCCCGATTGGATTCATGATAGACTTTCGAAGAAAAATACGATCGACGATCAATCGGCTGAAGGCGTTGAGATTTGCGTGGAGTTTTTGAAGCAGGCAAAATCAATGGTTGACGGAGTATACATGATGCCTCCGTTCAAAAAATACCAGATGGCTGTTGATATTTTAGAAAGGGTGGCGTAAGTGACAAACTACCCACGCGTCGGAATCGTACTTGTTCATCTCAATTCCTATGATGACACATCGCTCTGCTTGCGCTCGCTCAGGAGTATGACATATCCGAATGCAGAAGTTATCGTGGTCGATAACGGCTCGAAAGATCATACAGGCGAGATATTACAAAAAGAATTTCCCGAGGTCACACACATCCGCTCTGATGTTAATGATGGGTTCAGTGGCGGGAATAATATCGGGATTGAGCACGGCATGAAAAATGGCTGCGACCATATTTTGCTCCTGAATAACGATACAATTGTTACTCCGTCATTTCTTGAGTCTCTTGTCGAGAGGTTACTTGCCGAGAAAAATGTGGCGGCTGTGAGTGGGAAGATATACTACTATCCCGAACGGGTCGGTGGCAGAAAAAAAATAATTTGGTACGCCGGAGTTTTCCAGAAATGGCATACAGGATACCACCATACTGGAGTCATGCAAGTTGATACTGGGGAATACGATACGGCAAAAAAAGTGATCTATGCCTCTGGTTGTCTCATGCTGATGAATGGGGAAGTGATACAGAGAATCGGTGGACTTGGGATGGAGTTCTTTATTTATTGGGAAGAATCAGATTGGTGTCTGCGTGCAAAGGAGTTAGGATATGATTGTTGGTACGAACCAAAGAGCGTGATAGATCATAATTTTAGGAGTGCACCGTTTGGTCGTGGTGAAACTCCTTTCTACATGTATATGCAGATGCGCAACTCATTTATTTTTGCTACCAGACACTTTCATGGCTGGCTGAAAGTGCGACATCATCTTTTCTATCCGATTTATATTCTGTATTATTTTCTTTCGTTGTTAGTCTTCAGAAATTTTCGCGGAGCCAAAGCGATTATTTTTGGAATCGTTGATTACTTCCGCGGATTCAGGGGAAAAAAAGGTCTCATAGAAAGAGGCTACGTAAAAGCGTAGAGTTATTCCGCGTCTATGGTAAGTTGATCTGATGAGCCGGCGTGCGAGCCTGTCAATCGAACAGTATAGAACTGTCCCTCCAAAAAGTCGCGCAATCCATAATAAGAAATCGTTGGGTCGGTTTCGCTCCTGACGTAGATTGTATGCGGTCCTGCAGGCATAAGCATATAGTTGCGAATATCTTGATAATTTACATTATCTTTGAAGAAAGGAGGAGCGTTGACATCGTCAATGTGCATATTCACAGTTGCAACTGGTTGAGGCCAATCGCCTAAACCATTGACGAGTCTGATGTAACACTTATTTTTCGGAGCAAGCATTGACCTGGTACTATCATCGGCAAACGTTGCGAAAAGTCGGTCGGGGTCGTTCGGATCGTTCGTGCGGTAGATCGCAATGCTTGTCATTGAGAACGGCCGAAGTCGGGGAATGCCTACACTATCGAGTTTGGAAGAATCGGATTTGAAAAACCAAGTAGCGTAGAGAAAAAATGTGCTATCGGAAGGGATTGGATAAAACTGCTTTGTCATTGTCTGGTCAGCCTGACCAAAGTATTGCGCGTTCTGTGCATACGAATTCCGAAACGTTATTGACGGCGTGAGCGGAAAATTATTTATGACTGAAAGAAATCGAACAAAAGCGGGACCGGGGATTGTATCATGGTGGATGACTGTAGCGGTATCGGTTTTCGAAACATAGTCAACTGTATGAGCGCAACCGTAGAACGACGACACGGAAATAATAAAAATAAGTAGCCCTATACCCCCAAGAGATATGGCAGTATGAGCAGAGGTAACCGCGTGTTTGGTTAATTGTGCCTTCATTTCACTTACAAAGATACAAAATAAATCTCACTTAGGTGCCAAAAAGTGGGGGCAGGTGGGAAATGAATTGCCACATTTATTTTGTTATCAATCCTGTTAATTAACACGTCACTATGCCCGGAAAGTTACGGAAATCCAATTTCCAAACCAGCTCTGATATTCCAATCGAACGGATTTACGGTCCGGCTGAAGCAGGGAAGTACCCATACACACGCGGCATTTATGATGAAATGTACCGCTCCCGACTCTGGACGATGCGCCAGTATGCAGGCTTTGGTTCGGCAGCTGAGTCCAACCAAAGGTACAAGTATCTCCTCGCCAGCGGGACAACTGGACTCTCGGTGGCATTCGATCTTCCAACACAAATCGGGTATGATTCTGATCATTCACTTGCTGAGGGTGAAGTCGGAAAAGTTGGAGTACCAATTGATTCGTTAGACGATTTCGATATATTATTCGACGGTATCGAACTTGGGAATATTTCTACTTCAATGACGATCAACGCTACAGCCTCAATCCTACTTGCATTGTATGTTGCGAAAGCAAAAAAACAAGGTGCAGATTTATTGAAGCTCTCAGGTACCATCCAAAATGATATTCTGAAAGAATATGCCGCTCGGGGGACATACATTTATCCGCCGAATGCTTCGATGCGAATCGTAACCGATATTTTTGCATGGTGCGCTTCTGAATTACCATCATGGAACACGATCTCAATTTCAGGTTATCACATTCGTGAGGCAGGGGCGACGGCTGTTGAGGAAATTGCATTCACACTATCGAATGGAATTGCTTATGTCGAAGCAGCACTCAAGGCAGGATTAGCAGTGGATAACTTTGCACCGAGGCTTTCATTTTTTTTTAATGCGCATATAAATTTTTTTGAAGAGGTTGCAAAGTTTCGGGCAGCTCGCACCCTGTGGGCGGAAATCATGAGTACAAGGTTTGGGGCTAAGAAAGCTGAATCATTAAAATTACGATTCCACTCCCAGACAGCAGGGTCAACGCTTACAGCACAGCAAATAGAAAATAATATCGTACGCACGACTATCGAGGCGATGGCTGCGGCATTAGGTGGGACGCAATCTCTTCATACAAATGGAAAGGACGAAGCATTGGCACTGCCAACGAAGGAGTCGGCGCGGACGGCGCTCAGAACTCAGCAAATTGTTGCGTTTGAATCAGGTATCGCAGATACTGTTGACCCACTCGCTGGAAGTTATTACGTTGAGGAGCTGACATCACAGCTCCTAAATCGATCGAAGGCACTAATTGAGAAAATCGATTCACTTGGTGGTTCTGTTAAAGCTCTCGAAGCAGGATTCATCCAGTCTCAGATCGCCGATAGTGCGTATGAGTATCAAAAGAAAGTAGAATCGAAACAGGAAATAGTTGTGGGTGTGAATGACTTCATTGAGGAGGAGTCTGGCGTTCTCCCTACTCTAAAAATAGATCCATCGCTCGAGCGTGATCAGATCGAGCGAGTCAGAGCATTCCGCTCGAAAAGAAATTCTGCCGAGGCAACTGCGGCAATACTGAAAGTGGAAGAAATAGCGCGATCAGGCGAAAACCTCATGCCTCATATTCTGAATGCCATTGAACGGAAAGCAACCCTCGGGGAGATAAGTGATGCAATGCGGAAGGTATTTGGAGAATTTTAGATGAGGGTAATTTCATTATGCTTAATTCTTTCGTCCTTTCTGACATGATCAAACCCTTCCGTTATTAAGGTTCGCATTGTACAACCTTTTGCACAAAGAATTGTTGTTAGTTCGTTGTTGTAACAACCCTACAGAGCTTATGAAAAAGAGATTAGCTTGTGTTCTATTCCTATCGGTGTTTGCGTCATACGCTTATGGCCAGCTGAACGTGTGGCGTTGGCAGAATCCGGTCCCCGTTGGTAACTACCTTCGTGCGGTGCAGATGCTCTCCTCATCAACAGTCTATGCTTGCGGTGATAATGCAACATTCATGCGATCGGTTGATGGCGGAAATACCTGGGACATCCATAGCTCATTGCTCAAACTCACAACTAATTTTTATACGATTAGTTTTCTGAATGCACAATACGGTTTTTGTGCCGGCGATTCAGGCAAAGTACTTCGGACTACCGATGGTGGCACCAACTGGAGCCTAACTTCACCTAATGTGAAGACAAAGATTAACGGCATCTTGGCTTTAGATGAGAACATCGTGGTATGCGTAACGCATCAAGGGACGATTTTCCGCTCCGTTGATAAGGGCGATACATGGGTGCAAATCGGTCTTGAAGGAGTACCCGAACTGCTGAGCATTCGTATGACAAGCCCAACACTTTCGACAATCGTAGGAGTGAACGGTACGTTCATTCGTTCGACAGATAAATGGGCTTCCGCCGAAACTCTGCCTGTCAAAGTTTCGGGAAAGCAAATCGCGAATAATTTTTTCTGTTGCAACTTTGCCGATAATAATAACGGTACTATCATTGGTGAAAATGGAATTATCCTCCGTACAACTGACGGCGGTGGCAACTGGGTTTTTCAAGGCTTGCCTGATAGTCTTCAGGTTACAGCAACGCTGAACGTAATCGCTGGTAGCGATCCGAACATCTTAGCGATTGTCGGAGAACATGCTGCACTCCTCTATACAGTTGATGGCGGGACGACTTGGCATAATAGTTCGCCCCTTGGTACACTTGACGCAATCAAGGGTTTATCGTTTTCCGATAAGTTAACAGCGACAGCGGTTGGCAGAAATGGTTTGGTAATTCACACCAGTGATGGCGGAGCAACATGGGCATTCCAACCTCATATACCCTACACGCAAATCCTCCATTCAATTGCATTTCCACGAGGCGACACGTCATTGGGAATTGCAGTTGGGAATAATGGCACAATTATGCGTACACCGGATGGCGGAAAAAATTGGTCTGTCATTGAATCAGGGGTGGATGCAATGCTAAACGGTGTTGCCTTCGCCGATAAACAAAATGTTTTTGCCGTTGGTGAGTATGGCACGATCATCAAATCAACGAATGCAGGGATGTCGTGGGTAAGGCAGACCAGTCCCACCAGCCAAATCTTGAACTCTATAAGCTTTGCAACTCCCTCTGCAGGAATTATCGTCGGCGATGGGGCAACGATTCTAACTACGGCTTCGGGTGGTGTCTCATGGACGAACAGGTGGACGGATCCGCCGACAACGGATTATTTCACGGGCGTCAGCTATCCTGATTCAGTCCATGCCTTCCTTTGCGGAAGAGCATCGATCTATAAAACCATTGATGGAGGTGTGAACTGGTTTTTGGCTCCGGGGGGAGCGTATAGCCGAGGCACTGCGATCTCTTTCGCCGATAGCTTGCACGGAGGTTTCTGCAACTCTGATAAATATGCGATTGGCTACACAAGATCCACCAACGATGGTGGAGTTACGTTCGATTCTGTCTATCCTGATCCTGCCGGACGTTCGATACTCGGGATTTGTTATAGTGACCGTCAACATGCTACAGTCGTCGGAGCTTTCGGCAATATCTATCACTCCATCAATAACGGAGCCGATTGGATTACCCAACCGTCAAACACATTAAACACTCTGAACGCTGTGGCGTTTGGGACGGTAAGTGCTGGAACTGCCGTCGGCATTCGCGGTAACATTATGCGAATAACGAGCGACGACAAACTTGCTGTTCCAGTTACAGGTGCTGTCGCTCCGGATCAACCAGTAATTGAATCAGTCTATCCGAACCCGTTATCAGCACAAACCACTATCAGATGTATATTGCCGCAAAGTGGATTTACCTCACTCGATGCATACTCGATTGACGGTAAACATGTTGCGAATATCAGGAGTGGCTATCTCAGTGGTGGGCAGCATGAATTCAACTGGAGTGCTGGCAACGTGGCGGAGGGTACGTATATCATCGAACTTGTACTTAGTGACAAGCTCCGCACCGTCACACAAGTTGTCATTAGAAAATAAACAAAAACAAAAGACACGAATACCAATGAATCTGATTCTCTTCGGACCACCAGGCGTGGGTAAAGGCACACAGGCAGAGTATCTCCGCGAATTGTATAAACTTCATCATATCTCGACTGGTGATATACTACGCGCCGCCGTGAAAGCCGGTACAAGGCTTGGGCTAGAAGCAAAACGCTACATGGACGAAGGAGCATTAGTACCGGATCAAGTTATCATTGATATGGTCGAAGAAGTTTTAGTTGCAGATCAGAAGGAAGGTAAAGGATTCCTTCTCGACGGATTTCCGCGTACGGAAGAACAAGCGAAAGCATTGGATGCTATCTTCGAGAAACTCGGCATTACCAATGTGAGTGTCGTATCACTACATGCACCAGAGGATGAACTCGTTACGAGATTAGTAAAGCGTGGCGTTGAATCTGGCAGGTCGGACGATACAGAAGAGACCATTAGAAAAAGGCTTGTCGTGTATCTTGAGCAGACAAGCCCCGTGCTCACATATTACAAGCAAGCCCGTAAAGTTGCTGACGTGAACGGACTTGGTGATATAGCAGAGATTACCTCGCGCATCAAATACGCACTGGGAATGTAATTAGTGGCTGACGATCAATTCCGTGAGCGCAACTCGCTTACCTGCGATGATCTGCACAATGTAAGCACCAGAAGCGATACAGGAAAGATTGAATTTGAATCCTTCCGCAGGTGAGAGTCCGCCATCAACGGTGTGAATCATTCTTCCGAGATTATCAATAAATTTCAGAAGCACTGGTCCTGAATACTTGTGCGACGTGAGCGTTGCATACTCACTTGCTGGGTTTGGAGTCATGCGAAATTCAACATCGGATAGGCCCGTCACATTTCCCACTGCCGCTGTTGTACACGATGGATAGTTACCGATTGAACCGCCACTCACACTCAAAGTCGCTCTGAGGCAACGGTCGGTCAGTGAGACAGAATCGAACGTCACCTGAGCGCAGCTTAACTCCAAAGGTGTCCAGACGAAATCCAAGTACCCGATAAGTGAATCAGGCGCAACAGGCATTTGAGAAGCATCCACATGCACCCGCGCTCGACCTTGCCATGATGTCGTTTCATCGTCGAGGCGTTTGCCACTCGGAGTCTTCACATCCAAAAGATTCAGCAGATGAGAGGGGTAATGAACAATGAAATCAACTCCGCTCTGTTCTCCTTTCGCTATTGCGTATAACGGCAGACGGATGATGCTACCAATACTATCACTCACTCGTGCTATTGAATGAAGGCGGAGACTTACTTGTTGCGGAGGGATTGGCTTCACTAAGTGTCCACCTGAATTCATGGTCATCCAGATCACACCACCTTCATCGAGAGCAAAAATAATATTATCATTCATCGGCTCGATGGTTCGGGAATCATCATCAAGTGTCGGACCGCCGATATTAATCCACGTCTCGCCTTTATCAGTTGAACGAAGTATGCCTTCGGTCGCTGTTGAAACAAAGAGGGAATTTGACGTTGTGGCTAATGCACCTGTATAGTATGGTACGATGTTTGGGATATGCGCACTCCACTTATGCCCAGCATCAGTGGAGATAAAAACTTCCGAAGTATTATCATTGCTCGATGCCCAATCTTCGTTCAGAAGATAGAGTCGTTTCGCATCACATGAATCAACCGAAAGTGTATAAGAATCACCATCTATCAATGCAAGTGTATCTTGTTTCCAGCTTTTGCCGAAATCGGTAGAAGAGTTTATCCAACCGCGCCCCGAGACAAGGTAGTTTTTCTGAGAGAAAACATATACGGTATGATCGGGGGCTATTGCCATTGAGGAGACAAAGGGTCCTAACGCTGTCTCATGCCAATCTGTGCCGCCATTAGTTGTTGTATAGCATACTCCGCGGTCGCTACCTGTTGCATGGATGATGTCAGCTGAGCCGTTAAAATGTACTTTCCAAAAATCTAAACCGCCACTGAGGAGTATTTGCTTCCATGTTGCTCCGCCATCAGTCGTCTTCATTATGCCTAAATCCGAAGTTGCGACTGCGCCTGTTAGGCTATCAAAAAAGTTTATATCGTGGATACGAGAAGTGCCAGCAAGATGAAGGCCGCTTTTAAGCCAGGTTTTACCCGTATCCTCGGAATAAATCAACGTGTTAACCCCAACCCATACAGAGTTGCCAGAAATAAAAACGGCTCCCCGACCACGTTGAGCATCAGTATGGTTTGGATCGGTACCATTCTGATTAAAAAATCGGGAGCTTACTGTCCATTGCCCATAGACTATGTGTGCGGCGATAAGCTGCAAAATCACGAAGGCAAGAAGTGTATGCTTACGGAGAAGTTTCATCCTAAAAGATAACAGAAATTAGAATGTGTAGTTCACCAAGATTTTATCCCGTTATGAGTACTATTTAGGTGCGGAGAGTTCGGCGAGGAAGAAGAACCGACCACTTTCTCCACTACTTACTAATATAAACTTGCACCGTCTATCAGATCGGCACCTGAAGAATTTGTCCTGGCAAATTGAAAACCCTTTTGGAGTGCAAATGCTCCGGGTTCACCATATTTATTGAGTGCAAGAAAAGCAACTTGGAAATCCTTGCTGTCACGTTGTTTTTTTGAAATCCTGCGGATGGCTTCTTCACAAGCCTCACGGGGTGTTCTGCCTTGTCGCATCAACTCGACAACAGTGTGAGTTCCAGCAATTTTAACTACGGCTTCGCCCTTGCCAGTTGCACAGGCTGCACCAACTTCGTTATCTACAAAAAGTCCGGCTCCTATGATTGGCGAGTCGCCAACTCTACCGTGATACTTCCATCCCAATCCGCTCGTTGTACAAGCACCGGAGAGATTTCCATTCGAGTCTATCGCGAGTATCCCGATCGTATCATGCCAAGGGAGTGGAGTATAGTGATTATTGGCTTTCCATTTCTCCCAAGCTTTTTTTGAATCCTCTGTGAGTAAATTCTCTTTGGTAAATCCTTGGCTGAGTGCAAATTGCAATGCACCAGCTCCAGCGAGTTGAACATGCGGCGTCCTCTCCATGACTGCCCGTGCAACCGAAACAGCATGAACAATATTCTCCAGATCCATCACCGCACCGCAGTCACCTTTTTCATCCATGATGCACGCATCAAGACTGACGATGCCATCACGATCAGGGAGTCCCCCCAATCCTACACTCTGATTTTTTGGATCAGCTTCGGGTACTCGCGCACCAGCCTCAACGGCATCAAGCGCCCTTCCGCCAGCTGATAAAATTTTCCATGCCGCTACATTGGCTTCCATTCCGAAATTCCAAGTGGATACGACGACTGGTTTTGCTCCAGAAGGACTCAATGCCTTCGAAAGTTTTGGTAGAGAAATTGCAACGCCGGATATGCCGACAGCCCTTAAAAGATCGCGACGTGAAAGTTTCATTATTTTTCCCCTCCACCCAAGACAAGTGGCAATCCGTTCTTCGGATTTCCGATGACAACAATTTTCGCGTTCGGAGACTCGGCGAGTTTTTGCGTCGCTTCGATTCCTTTTAGTTCAAGAATTTCTTTTGTGAGTCCTTGGGCAACAATTCGTTGAAAATCTTGAATACCTTGCGCCTCAATCCGCTTTCTATCCGCTTCTTGCTTTTCTTTTTGCAGGACGAATTCCATCTTCTGCGCATCTTGCTGTGCCGAGATTTTCGTATTGATTGATTGCTGGACTGAGGCTGGAAGTGATACATCACGCAAGAGTACCCCCTCAAGTACCAACCCGCGTTTCTTAAAACTATTATCTAAGAATGCAGTGACCTTCGTGACGAAATCCTCACGTTTGATCGAGTAGAGATCAGTGCTAACGTAATTAACTGCTTTATCGCGAAGTGCCGAGCGAATTTCTGGGCGCACAATCTTCTCCGTGTAATCTTCGCCAATCGTGCGATAGACCATTGGTGCCGCAGTGGGGAGTAATCTGTATTGAACAGTGATTTCTAATTTCAGAGTCAGACCATCACTTGTCAAGACTTCAATCGCATCATCCCCTTTCACTTGTCCTTCTGCATGAGTCGCACTCATGGTATAAGCCTGAGTCCGCACATCCATCATTCGAATTTCGTAGAGAGGATTAATGATATGGAATCCATTCTCGAGTCCATCAGCCTCTACCTGTCCGAAGAGAACTTGCACGCCTTCGCTACCGGCAGGAACGACAGTTGAGGTTGCAAGAATCAAGAAGAGCAATGTTAGTACGCCAGAGACTGCGAAAATAATCCCATATATCCGATGATTGTCAACACGCGTGTTGGCAGTCGGAGATGTCCGAGCGCGAGTGATAAAGCTGGCGATGGTAATAATCAGGAAGAGTACAAATCCAGTGAGCATAGTGGTTCAGTGATATAGAATCCTCTATGAACAACGAAGATAGGGGTTTAGAGTCCGAAAAACAAATCTGAAGTTCTTATGAATTTATCCAACAATCGCAACTTTCCATCTCTTGTTGCGTTTTCAATAGTCTATGACAATCAGTGATTTAGCAGAGCAGAGGTCAAAGTTACTGGCTACTCTTGAAGGCATTTCTAGTAGCGCAGAACTTGAAGCATTCAAACTCGAACATTTGGTTCGCAAAGGTTCTATTGCCGATCTTTTTGAACAACTCAAAACAGTACCCAAGGAAATCAAACCCGAAGCGGGGAAGGCACTCAATGAGCTGCGGAAGTCCGTTGAAGAGAAATTCGCTGAGCGCGAAAGTATATTTGGCGGAGAGGTAGTAACACTTGCTCCTCTGCTCGATTTGACCATGCCATCTCGTCCTCTGCCAGTTTCAGAGCCTGGGCATGAGCATCCCCTGATTAAGACGCTCAACCGCATGGTTGACATTTTTGTAAACATGGGGTTTGAAGTTGCTTATGGACCTGAGATCGAAGATGATGAGCATAACTTCGGCAAATTAAATTTCGCTGCCGATCATCCTGCACGTGATATGCAAGATACGTTTTTCATTAAGAACGGTGCTGACCCAATGTCTCCCGCACTATTGCGCACACATACATCGCCAGTGCAGGTGCGATTGATGGAGTCGGGGAAATTACCACTTCGTGCAGTCATGCCGGGAAGAGTTTATCGCAATGAAGCAATTAGTGCTCGAAGTGCTGCATGTTTTTATCAGCTTGAAGGACTTGTCGTAGATCGAGGTGTGACGATGGCTGATTTGAAAGGGATTTTGCTTTCGTTCGCAAAACAATTTTACGGCGATGACTCTGGGATTCGTCTGCGCCCGTCCTATTTTCCATTCACCGAACCAAGTGTGGAGGTGGATGTGAGTTGTTACATTTGTAGCGGGAAGGGCTGTAGGATTTGTAAGCACTCAGGGTGGCTTGAAGTCTTAGGAGCGGGTATGGTACATCCGAATGTCCTCCGCAATTGCGGCATTGATCCAGAAACGTATTCTGGTTATGCATTCGGTATGGGGATTGACCGGACAGCAATGATGCAATACGGTATTGATGACATTCGTCACTTCTCCGATAATGATTACCGGTTCTTACGGCAATTCTAAGGGTAGAATTTTTGGGATTATTTTTGTTTTGAAATCTACCTCGTCGAAAATGTCTGAATTGTCATCTTTCGGTCAAACACATCGGCTTAATGGGCAAAATTCATTGCAACTTTCAACGGAAATTTTGTTTTAGAGGTATATTCGACTCACTTCATACGCTAGATTCATAATGACCCGATTCTCTCTCATAGTACTCTTGGGATTTTTTGCCAGCTTTGTTGCTTGCAAAAAGCAACCGACAGAACCCGGTGGCACAACTGGCACGACACCTGCAAGTGTCGGTGATTCGGTGCCGGGATTTAGTTCAACATATACGTATGACAAATATCAGTTAGACCAAAATGGTGATCAGGTGCTCGGTACAAAATTGAGCAATTACCACGGACAAGTTGAAGTCACCGATACTACTGTCTTTGGCAGAAATCATGCGTATCTTGTTCATTTTCAAGGCGACTCAACGTTTTTTGTGTATGAAAGCAATGGCGATGTCTCTGTTTATTTTTTTAAGTCTGGTTTCCATGTAAATTTCTCGAATGGAAGTTTTTCAGATGAGTTGGTTAAGGGGATGCAGAATAATGTCTATAATCAATGGATTCGCTTTCCAATTGCTTCGTCTAAAGTTGATACAGGCATAGTCATTCATAATAAACAAGATACCATCGAAGTTACGAGTTTGAGGAAACCCATAGACGTAACTGCTACCGTAGGCTACTTCGGCGATTCAACCATAACAGTGGGGACGAAGTCGCTTGTCGCTAAACATTGCATGATTCGGATGAATGGTGTACTGCATTCCGGTAGCGACCGCGCCAAAGCATTGCACCAGTTTGATTTTTGGTTTGTACCGAAAATTGGCTACATCGCAAAACAGATTGCTCGTTCATTCGTACCGAAATACGATTTGCTTGTAGTCCCTCTTGATACAACCGCAACCATGAATGTTCTGACATCATATATTTTACATTAAAACGACAATGAAGTTATTACGTACTCTCGCTTCAAGTTTTCTTATTATTACTACGGTTGCCCTATTTATGTCTGGTTGCAAGACGACGACGACAGAGACACCGCCTGTGGACAACACCCCAGTGCGTGTCTACCCAAAAGCAGGTAGCAAATACACGTATGCAAAACATCAGCGGGATTCTGCCTCTGGCAAAGCAGCGATAACTGTTGATTCTATGATTGTTGCTTCGATCTTTTCAACGAACACTACATTCCAAGGGAAAGATAGCGTGACAACAGTGTATGATGATAAAGATACTTTGCAATATAGGGTTGAATCGAACTTAGATGTTTCCGTCTATAAGTCTAATTTCGGGTCAAGCGGTTTTGTTTTTAATAACCCTACTCCGTGGATGACTCTGCCATTTGGATCTAAGAAGACTGGTGTCGTACTCTTTACACATGACACAACAATCTCGGTCTCTGGTCAAAATGAGAAGTTAACAATAACCGGAACGGTTGACTACATCGGAACTGATGAACTTGATACGGGTACAACCCATGCGAAGATGGCATCTGGTCCGCAAGCGAAGGTCACCATTTCAATCGTCGGGACTTCACCTGTTCCGGTTACGATTACCTCAACACAGACTTATTCCTTTGATTTCTATACGACTGGAAATTATTTTCATTCAATATCGGACTTTAATTTCCCAGATGTAAAGTTTTTCGGATCAACCTTGTTGGCTGGAAGTACGTCACACACCGAGAAAATAATGACTACTTTTTCCCTAATCAAGTAAATTTCTGATTATTCTCAGTAACCCTGCCACTTTCCTCGAAGTGGCGGGGTTATCTATTTACTAATAAAACAACCACTGGCGACTTACTACATTTGAAAATCTCACTCAACTGGCTTTCCGACTACGTGTCGCATTCATTTGCTCCAGCTGAACTGGCGGCGAAGCTGACTGCGCTCGGGATTGAAGTTGAAGCAATTGAAGATTTTGCATCGAAGTTTACAAAAATTGTTGTCGGAGAAGTCCTCGAAGTATCCGCGCACCCGAATGCCGATAAACTCAGACTCACACTAATTAACATAGGTGAAGCAACCCCACTTCACATCGTCTGTGGTGCGCCGAATGTCTCGCAGGGACAGAAGGTTGCCGTCGCCACGATCGGTGCTAACCTCGGTGAGGGGTTTGTGATTAAGAAATCCAAAATTCGTGGTGAAGTGAGCGAAGGTATGCTCTGTTCCGAACGCGAGTTGGGTCTTTCCGAAAGCCATGCTGGTATCATGGTTTTGCCAGACAATTCAATTGTTGGGACATCGCTCGCAGAGGCTTTAGGAAAGAATGATGTGATCTTCGAGATCGGGCTTACACCGAATCGTGCAGATTGTTTGAGTCATATCGGAGTCGCACGGGAAGTTGCAATGTCGGCTGGTACGATAATCAAACGTCCAACGATCGACACCGAGGTGCTCGATAACTCAAAGACAGCAACATCTTCGGCTCTCAAGGTCACGATTGAAAATCCCGATCTCTGCCCTCGCTACATAGCTCGCGTGGTGAGTGGAGTAAAAATCGGACCTTCACCTGAATGGCTGAGGCAGAAACTCGAAGCTGTTGGATTGCGTCCGAGAAATAATATTGTTGATGTTACAAATTTTGTATTAATGGAATGCGGTCATCCGCTCCATGCCTTCGATCTCGGTGCAGTGAAGGATTCGCACATCATTGTTCGTACAGCTTCCGGGTTTGCTTCAAAATACACAACGCTTGATGGTAAGCAACGAGACTTAGATCCTGAGACCTTACTGATTGCTGACGCTGAAAACCCTCTTGCTATCGCTGGAATCATGGGAGGTGAGAACTCCGAGATCACGGACTCAACTACGGACGTACTCATCGAGTCAGCATATTTCAATCCTACCTCCATTCGTAGATCAGCGAAAAAACTTGGACTCTCGACCGATGCCTCGCATCGTTTCGAGCGCGGAACAGATATTGATAATCTCACTTATGCAGTTGATCGCGCTGCTACTCTCATGGCTGAACTTGCTGGTGGGGAAGTACTCAGTGGCAGAATTGACGAATATCCAAATCTGATTCAACCAAAAACATTTAGCTTCCGACCTGAACGAGCAGGGTCGTTACTCGGAACAGAAGTCGAGTCATCGAAAATCGAACGGATTTTTTCAGGACTTCAGATTGGTGTTGAGAAATCACCAACATCATGGACTCTTACATCTCCGAGTTGGAGAGTTGATCTAGAACAAGAAGTGGATGCCATCGAAGAGATAGCGCGTGTGATTGGTTATGATTCTTTACCGGTGAGCACAACGGATCGGATCCCGATGATACGACAGCGGGAGGTGCTACCGGTACGAGTTTTTGATTCAATTGTTCGCAGTGAACTAATTTCTCTAGGATTTACGGAATGCGTTTCGACTCCGATGCTCTCTGGTGATCAAGCAAAAAGTTTTCATGCTTCGCCTGTTGAAGTAATGAATCCATTAACCGTTGAGCTTGAGCGTATGCGACCAAGTATCATTCCTAATCTTTTAGAGATCGCACGGCGCAATGAGAGATTTGGTGCAACTGGTCAGAGGATATTCGAAGACGGGAAAGTCTTTCATTATGCCGATAGCACTCAATTTATCGGAAATATCTCCGAGAAATCCGAGATTGCACTTTTGATAAAAGATAGCATTGAAGAAAAAAATCCCTATAATCAAAGTTCGATAACCGCCGACTTATTACATCTGAGAAATGTGATCGAGCAATTATTGACGCGGCTTGGTATTATATTTGAAGTAGCTCCACTCTCTGGAAGCTCAGCACGTTGGAAGGGCGCAGAAAACTATTTCGCAAGTGGCAATACAATTATTTTTAGAGCAGGTGGAAAAGAATTGTGTATCGTCGGGAAAGTGAATTCTTCAGTTCAATCACAATTTGATTTGCGCACCGAAGCTCACGTGGCGGTGATAGATCACAACGAGTTGTTTGCTCAATCACATGCACGAGCACTCAATCCGGGTAGAGTAAAACCACTCCCAAAATTTCCCGCTGTTGAGCGCGACATTGCATTTGTACTGAAGCAAAATGTCGCTGCCGGTGCGATTACCGAAGAAGTGCAGAAGCTACTTCCGAAGGATTTGGTCGAAAGTGTGAGTATATTTGATGAATTTGTTTCGAAAGAAATGAAGGCAGCTACCGAACGAAGCCTCGGAGTTCGTATTACTCTCCGCTCGCAGGAGAGAACGCTTGAGGACTCGGAAATTGATGTGATGATGTTGAAGGTTTCGGAAGGAATCGTGAATAAATATCAAGCTCGAATTCGCGCTTAATGTGATGTGTTGCACCTGAGGTACGTCAAAGGAAGATCAGTATGTTAGATTCAAAAGAACGTGAAGCGCACTTGCTTCAAGCCCGAGAGAGGCTTGCACGTGCGTTTGCGCGGTTTGAGGGATTAATTACCGCAATGCCAGAGAGGTTGCGTGCGCTTGAGAGTACTCGCGATAAATCACAAAACCGTGTCAAGGAAATTGAAGCACTCCTCGAACGTGAACGCGCAATCGCCGAGCAACGCCAATCACTTGCTGAAGGCACTTCAGATGAGTTACAAACTCTCATTTCTCGAAATGAGAAACTTGAGGAGATGGTCGGCGAACGCGACGAGCTAATCGAATCACTCGAAGCGCGTATTTCCCATCAGCAATCTGAGCTTGAAGCAAACCAGAAAGCTCATCTAGAATCTCTCAACCATGAAGAGAAATTGTTGTCCGAAATTTCGGTGTTACGTAATGAACATGCTGGTATCGTAAGGCAACTTGAGTTACTCCTTGAGGAGCGAGAGCATTTACAAACTCAGTTGGC
This sequence comes from bacterium, assembly GCA_037143335.1. GTDB lineage: Bacteria > Bacteroidota > Ignavibacteria > Palsa-1295 > Palsa-1295 > PALSA-1296. The sequence continues at coordinate 166,062 of JBAWZA010000004.1, forward strand.
GGAAACAGAAAAGCGTGATAGCTCTTTCGCACTGACGTTCACGCAAGATGAACGCCTCGGACTACTAAAGACGATTGACACGCTCATTGAAAGAGTTGATGGATTAGCACACATTCAGAATTAAAAAGACACATGTCAGAATCTATCAAGGTTACTATTCTCGGCACTGAATACTCTCTTCGCACAAATGATGAAGAGCTTGTTCGCGAACTTGCTGCCGAGCTTGATTCCGAACTCAAAGATCTACAGCAAAAACTTCCGGGCAAACCCCCAACTACACTTGCCGTCCTTACGGCACTCAACACTTCCGAAATGAAAGCCCATGCTCAACTAAACGAATTGCGTGAACTTGAGCGATTAGCTGATGAGATCGAACACCTCTGTGAATTGGTGGAAACTACACGTTAGTCTGCGAAATTATTCTTCGATTTGGTTGGCTGTATGAATTCTCGTGGAATATCTCTCCAACTTAAACGTCTCACCCAGATATAACTTCCGGATTTGTTCGTCGTTGGCAAGTTCTTCAGCAGTGCCTGATTTGTAGATGTTACCATCAATTAGGATGTATGCGCGATCAGTAATGGAGAGCGTTTCGTGGACGTTATGGTCGGTAATGAGAATTCCAATTCCACGATCTTTGAGTCGCAAGACAATTTGCATGATCTCTTCAACAGTGATTGGATCAATGCCAGCGAATGGCTCATCAAGTAGGATATATTTAGGATTGGTGGCGAGTGCTCGTGCAATTTCGCACCTCCTTCGTTCGCCACCTGAGAGCATGTAGCCTTTTGATTTGCGGATTCTGGTGATGGCAAATTCTTCAAGTAATTCTTCTGCGCGTTCAATGCGACGTTTTTTATCGTAGGGCATTAACTCGAGAACTGCAAGCAGATTTTCTTCAACACTCATCTTACGGAAGATGGATGCTTCTTGTGCAAGGTAGCCGATGCCCTTCCGTGCTCGCTCATACATCGGGAGTGGAGTGATGTCCTCGTCATTCAAGAATACTTTGCCCTCATTCGGTTTGATGAGACCAGTGATCATGTAGAATGTGGTCGTCTTACCAGCGCCATTCGGGCCAAGTAGTCCTGCGATCTCGCCGGGACTCACGGATACGCTTGAATCTTTGACGACGGTTCGTTTGCCGTAGATTTTTTTGAGGTGTTCGGAATAAAGTCTTTCCACTTCGTTACTTGATCTGAATGTAATTCGTGATTACGGTTTCACTGTAAATTCCTTAGGCTTCCATGATAACAACAAGTCTTCTTGCTTTGGTCGCAGTTCGTAGTGTCGCTCGTAATTCCCCAGTCTGAATGCCGCTCCGCGATCGCGCACAAATCGCTCAGGCCAGAACTCACCCTCTGTCCCTGAAATGACCGAAACTCGCTCAGGTGCATTCTTTACAAAATCAATCCGCAACGAATCACCACTCGAACGATTGAATCCACTCGGCTTGTCATCCGAACTTATGAAATAAATCGAAAGAGCATTATCAATTGCAAGCAATGACCGTAAGGTGTCTTGCTTCACCGATAGAATCATCTTTTGTGACGACAGTTGGTTTACTCTGCCATGAACTGTCGAATCTTTGTATGGGTCAGTCGCAAAGGCATGGCCAAATGCGACGACATGATCTACTTTCCGAAGTTTTTGATAAAGCACGATGCTATCTCCGTCTATTTCTGTCGAATCATACCACATGTTCTGCCGCTTATCACCATAGATGCGCATGGTGCTATCTCGTTGAGAATAATACAAGATTCCTCCAATAGCAGCAAAATTTGAGCGAAGCATTTTTACGCTATCAGTTGCAATGAAGTGTGCACTATCTCCTGAGAATGCTTCCATGATACGTGATTTAATGCGTAACGTATCAAATCCCATGTATCTTATACCTGTTATAGAGTCCGTCTTTGCGACAGAATCAATAATAAGAAGAAGTGGGTTTGCAGGAATGATCGTGTAACCAGTCTTTCGAAATCTCACAAGTGAGTCACCATATTGAATCGTATTATTCTGTGGAGAATATGCCTGAACATTCCCTGTTGCAACAATTTTGCCTTGCGGTTTTGATTCGTAAAGATATTGCGAGAAGAGAATCAGTGAGTCGTTGCGTGCTTCTACATCTCCACGTGCGACAGTCTCGCCTAAAGTTTTTGCATCTGTTACCTCGTCGGCTCTGAGCGTTCCTGAATCGGAGATAACATATACCTTGCCTCGAGCGATAGAAGTTTGTGTTGTACGGAAATAGGTAAGATCATTTGAAGTAAGGATAGATTTGTCTTGTTTGGCGCGGACGAAGTCATGAAAGTCGGCGCGTTGAGAGTTCATATCGTACGTAGCCCATCGTGAGGTGATATTGGCATCACGATCAGCAAACTTTACACCGTCCTCACCGCGAGCAACTCTTGTATTGCCATCATAATGCACGATGGGTGCTTGAACTGAAAGTGTATCCTGCCGAATGAATACATTCCCCAAGAGATCGATTTTATTTTGTAGTGGATAGCGGATTGCACTATCCGCCGAACCAAAGAGTGAGCCTTGTTGAAATCGGAAGTGTCCAATAAATCGGATATTCGATTCGGTCCCTATCTGGGAGTCAGCTGTAATTTGTATTGGCTCCTGAGTTTGCGAGCGGCTACATATCGGTAACCCAAGTAGCGCTATGCCGTAAAACATGAGCACGCAACAAATCCGTGGCACCGCGAAGGTGTGAGACTGGTTTAGTATGCGTGTTTGGTGAGAGTTTAGAAGCACTAAATGATTTTGTAATTGGCCGAGCCGATTTGCAGTTATAACAAGAGTACAAAACGACAGAACTATGGCAATCAATCCGAACAAGCTTACGGTAAAAACACAAGAAGCGTTACAACAAGCTGTTGAGATCGCTGGTAATTTCGGTAATTCGCAAGTTGAACCCGAGCACCTTCTCGCCGCGCTTGCTCAAGATGGCGAAGGCGTGTTCGTCTCGACGCTCCGCAAGATCGGAGTAAATATAGATCAGATTCGAATCAAGACGACTGGGCTTCTCGAAAAACTCCCAAAGGTTGGCGGTGTAGCATCTGCGAACAGCTTCGCATCGCCAGCGCTGAATTCACTCTTTGATAAAGCTCGGAAAGAAGCCGAGGGGCTGAAGGATGAGTATATTTCGACCGAACATTTATTACTTGCAATTGTCGAAGATAAGTCCGAAGCATCACGTTTACTCAAAGATCAAGGCGTAACGAAATCCGCTGTACTCAAAGCTTTGCAATCGGTGAGAGGGACACAGCGCGCCACCGATGCCAACGCGGAAGAGCGTTATCAATCATTGGAGAAATATGGACGAGACTTAATCGAGCTTGCTCGAAAGGGCAAACTCGATCCAGTCATTGGCCGCAATGAAGAAGTCAGGCGAGTGATGCAAGTGCTTGCACGTCGTACAAAAAATAATCCGGTACTCATAGGCGAACCTGGTGTGGGCAAGACGGCAATAGTCGAGGGGATTGCGCTTCGAATAGTATCAGGCGATGTGCCAGAGAATCTCAAAAGCAAACGCATCATCGCTTTGGATATGGGTACACTCGTTGCGGGCACAAGTTTCAGAGGACAATTCGAGGAGCGACTCAAAGCAATCGTAAAAGAGGTATCTGAATCCGAAGGTGAGATAATTCTCTTTATTGACGAACTTCATACACTCATTGGTGCGGGCGCAACGCAAGGCGCAATGGATGCAGCAAACATCCTGAAGCCTGCACTCGCTCGAGGTGAATTGCGAACCATCGGCGCAACGACACTCGACGAATATCGCAAACACATCGAAAAAGACGCAGCTCTTGAACGAAGATTCCAACCGGTTTTTGTTGGCGAACCATCAGTTGAAGATACCATCTCAATCCTACGCGGACTGAAAGAGAAGTATGAAGTCCACCACGGTGTTCGAATCAAGGATGCAGCGCTCATCGCCGCAGCACAACTTTCCTCACGATATATTAGCGATCGATTTTTGCCAGATAAAGCAATTGATCTTGTTGACGAAGCCGCAAGTAAATTACGCATTGATATTGATTCGATGCCGGCCGAACTCGACATCCTCGAACGAAAAATTCGTCAATTAGAAATCGAGCGAGAAGCATTGAAACGTGAAATTGCGGGGTGAACTGAAAGAATATCCATTTGAGAATATATACATGAACCCAAATATCGAACGAATTGTAAACGAGAAAATCTTTGCCGTCTTAAGGCTCAAGGATACTTCGCGTATCCTCGACATCGCTGAACGAATTGTCTCTGGTGGAATTACAATAATCGAGATTACGCTTGACTCCCAGAATGCGTTGGAGTGTATCGAACTTCTCAATCACAAATTCCCGCACTGCCTCATCGGTGCTGGAACGGTCATCGGTCGCAAAGCTTCGGAGAATGCGATCACCGCCGGTGCTAAATTCTTGGTCTCACCCATCAACGACTCCAAGATGATTACTGTCGCCAGAGAAAATTCTGTTGTCTCGGTCGCGGGGGCGCTCACTCCAACTGAAATATGGGAAGCGCATACAAACGGAGCAGATTTCGTGAAGATATTCCCGTTAGCAGGATTGGGACCATCATATATTAAAGCATTACGAGGACCATTCAAAGATATAAAATTCATTGCAACCAACGGAGTAACGCTCGAATCCATCCCAGACTATTTCGAAGCTGGAGTAGATGTGATTGGGTTGGGGTCTGTGTTAGTTTCCGATGATACCAATACCAAAGATAATGTTGTGCAAGTGGAGTCAATCGTGCGGAGAGCAAAGTCAATAGCCATAAATTATTAAATAATAATAACTTAAATCGTTTTTTTTTTTTTTTCAATAAACGCGGAATTATTGCCGTATATTTGTACTTATTAGTACGGGGTTTATACTTTCCTGCTGCCCATGACACTGGGTCCTCGAATGTTTGCCGCCTTCGTCTCTTTGTTCTATTTTTTTTCGTCGTGAGTACTCTTCGCTCAGAAACGATAACCTTTAATTTATTTTACCAAGATTTTCTTTGGGCAATATGCTTATGTGTATGCCCAAAAAAAACCGGAGCGTTTGCACGCTCCGGCTCTCAAAAAACAGCACCTGGGGGGAACTATACCGGTGTGTTGGACACGGATCGGTACGGAAACTCCTGGGCTGCTCATTCGCATAACAACTCCGTGTCCCTTTTTATTTCAACGTATTATGAATACAATCTATGAAATCAGTAAGAGAACGATAGCATCCTTGATGCTTGCAGTAGTGTTATTTTCGGTTGGTGTGGTGGGAGTCAGGGCGCAGAGTTGTCCTGGTACAACACCTGATAATAGTGGGATAAGTTGGACAGGAGGCGGATGCCAACAGCACGTTTCTTTGACCTACGACGGAGGTGCACATTTCTGCGATTATACAATTTGTTGGTGTTATCGATACATAAGTTCATCCAATACCTATGATTATGTGGTGAGTTCAATTAAATATGAAGGATCACCTTGTAGTGGTGGTGCTGGCAATATAACCAACGCCAACTTTGCATACCTTGTGGATGGAGCAATTTCTTGGCTTGATGCAGCTGACCCGAAGCGCTCGGATTACTTAACCCATACACCTCCGTGTGATGGAAATCCTACACCACCCGTTCTTGTGAGAAGAATTCGTAAGGGGGTGTGTTGGTCAATAACGACAGATGGTGATGGGCATGGATATGCCAACCCTTGCGATGGAACAGGTCGGTGCATTTCGATACAGAACATTTGCAAAGATTCTAATGGGGATAAACATGTTGTGAATATTTCCAGCTCGGAGATATCAGGTACCTGTACTTGTAATGTTCTGAACTGTAATTAACGACAATGATTTCATTTTCCCCTCCTTTCAGATGGGCTATTGGGGGGGGGAGTGAAATTTAAGAAGAATTCAAATGAAAATTACGACTACTGTTTTAGTTCTTATCTCTTTTTTTTTCGCATTATACCTGCGTAATTCTTACGCCCAGAACATGAATGGTTGGGAAAAAATTGGGATGCAAACTTATCAGTCTGCAGTGTATCTTACGTCGGACAAAATCATCGTTGTTGGAAGTGAAGGTAAGATATTATTATCAACAGATGGCGGTATTTCTTGGCATTCAAATAATCAAGATCCCAAAATTGTGCTTCAGTCCGTGAGCTTTATAGATTCGATGCATGGAATAATCGGAGCAACATCGGGGCTTTTATTAAAATCTACTGACGGTGGCTTGAGCTGGAATCCCCTGGGTCAAAAATTGTCAAGTGGGTTGACAAAGGTTATTATGTTAACCGCAAATACTTTTTTTGCTTGTGGGTCGAAAGGATATATTTATCGATCATTCAATGGTGGTGTTAGTTGGGATACTTTGAATTCGAGTATTTCTTCTTCACTTCGAAATCTCTACTTCGTTAGCCCTGATAACGGCTTTGCGATTGGTGATAGTGGTATTATTCTCCATACTACTAATGGAGGTAATAGCTGGAGTCAATATCCCACGGATTCGAATCTTCAATATCTCGGGATTGACTTTTTGGACAGTGTACATGGCGCGATCTGTGGTAAATCCAAATATGTCCATATTACTTCGGATGGTGGGGCTTCGTGGCAACGAATCGCAGTTACGACCGATCAAGATGTCTTGCTCACAGCAATTACGTACCATTCTCAAGATCGAATTACGGCGACTTGGTGGGGCGGTGCATTTTTTGAGACTACGAACCGAGGATTGTCATGGGTTAAAAATGAATTGCCTATGGAAATGCACAGCCCTACATTTTTGATTAATGGAGGCTTTCGAAATAAAAAAGATGAAGGGATAGCAATCGGGTTTCCGAGTGTGATAGTCTCCTCTACCGACTCTGGTAAATCTTGGCACCAAAATGCTTCCTGTCCACTAAATCGATCATTCGCCTCCGATATACATTTTTTTGATTCGCTGAATGGGTACGTAGCAGGTGGGTCATCTGGGTTTATTATGCAAACTTCTAACGGTGGAACGACTTGGAAGTCCCTTAATAGCCCATTGGATATGCAAATTTTTCGGTTGTATGTGGCAGATAAAGATACTGCATTCGTCTTAGGCTGGTATGGTTGGCTGAGAAAGACAACTGATGGCTGGAAAACTTGGTCGAGAGAGCCTCACCCAACGGCATCAAACGTTGCTCTGACAGAGTACATGCAGCCCAAAGATATCTTTATGATTGACAAAAACCTTGGCTACATTGTAGGTGATACTATTATTTGGAGGACAACCGATGGCTGTAAACACTGGGATGCATCATCAGTCTGGCACAGTCAATATCCCATCAATCCAATCCTTACTAGAGTTTTCTTCGCGAGTATAAAAGTTGGTTATATACTCGGGAATTATTCGGTACCTATCTCTGATACGAGTAACATGGTCACTACATCTTGGGTGATTTTCAAAACGATTGATGGTGGACAAATTTGGGATACTCTTTACGCCATACCGAGGTCGAGACTCACACAAGACTTGTTTTTTTGGGATGAAAATAATGGGATTATTATTTGTGATAGTGGGATCGTGATGAAGACCTCTGATGGTGGCGAAACTTGGAGAGAGACCAATAGAATCCCTGCAGACTTGGAGTGTGTAAAGTTCATAAACCGTAAAGTCGGATATATTTCCACACAATTCGGTAAGTTGTACCTCACAACAAACGGGGGAGAAACGTGGAGATTAGACCTCGATCTAAAAATTACAGGGGTTCAGGATTATTACATACTAACGCGAATAAGTTTTCCTGATAGTAATACTGTTATGGTAGCAGGTTATCAAGGAATGTTAAGAAAAAAAATAGACCTTAACGCCCTCTCTGTCGAGGACCAGGAACAACCCACTAACAGACCGTACGCATGGATAATCCTTAATGAAAACCCTGTGAAGACAATGCTGTCCTGCAAGCTATTTTGGATGCAAGAAAACTACAGCAAACCTTCGCTGCTGATCTATGATATATTAGGGCGACCTATGTTAGATCTTTCAGGGGAATTATCGAATTCAGAAAAAGCTTGGGGTACCGAGATTAAGGCGAATGTTTCTTCACTATCCGACGGTGCGTACCTTTTGGTATTTAGTGCAGGCGGGATTATCAAGTCTGAACGCTTTATTATTGCCAATTAAACATATCTGGACGCACAACTTTCCCACTACTAAAAATCCTCACCCAAAGAAAAAATATATTGAGGTCTGGAGAAGGTGTCTATGGTGGTAGTCCAGGCAATGTCCATTTTTGCATAGAAGCCGAAGAGGTAGGTTCGGAAGCCTATGCCTGTGGACATGAGTAAATCCTTCGTTGTCCATCCGCCACTACTATTTCTTTGCAGGAGGTAGATGTTATTTGTCCATGCCGAGCCTGCATCTAAGAATGCTTCGCTCATCAGAGCAAGTGGTATGCCGCTGACAAGAATAGGGAATGGGAAACGTACGGCTAAATTGACTAAGCCGTACTTCGTACCAATTCTCTCGTTATAGGGAAATCCGCGCAATGGTGTGCCGACGGAATAGAATGCAACGTCTTCGGGATCGGTGAGTGGGTAGGTAGTTGTACTGAAGAGTCTGTTAATCCACCCATCCACGCCACCTAAGAAAAATCGCTGAGGATTGGGTCCGAAGCTCGCCGCACCTGAAGCGCGGATGGCGAAATTCAAATCACCAAAAATTTTGAAGTAATGTCTGAAATCTAATTGTGGCGTAACGAATCCGAGCATATTTTTTAGTAAACTCGGTGCAAGTGCGACTCCGATATTATAGCGTGTGCCAGCCTTCGGATAAAAATAACTCCAGAGCACATCATCGTGGATGAGGTTAATGCTTGGGCTAAGTGCGAATCGTGTCTTTGTTGCAATGTCCACTGCATCACCGGCGGCTGTTGAGATTTGTTCTTTCTGTAATAACCTCGCAGATAACGTAAAATCAAATCTGTTGAACCTGTCGAGTGGATGCGATGCTAACCCCGTTGCACCGTCTTCAGAAAAGCGCGAAATTAGCGTGCCGTAAGCTTCGTAACCAGGGTCAGGGGAAGTATAGAGAAGCCGTGAGCTGTGGAGAAGTTGAACTCCGTAATTCGTTCGATCAGTAAGATTAAAATAATCGAGTACGAAATCCGAATTCTTGAGATCAAGCAGTAAATTAGTTGCACCGTAGAGTTGGTGATTGCCTAATTCATCAGAGAAGAGGAGCTGTGCAGAACCCTGAAGTCCGTAGTAACCAGTGTAACCTGCTGAGCCTAAAATAATATCAGGTGTAAATATTACTTTGTAATTGCGCGCAATGTAGTTCCCGGTTGAATCCTTGAAGTTTGTTATCGTCTGAACTGGTGGTCGTGGGCGAAAATCATAGCGCGAGCGTTCGACATTCGGATTGTTGCTATAAACATAATTATGCAAATCAATTCCGACATCGCCGTAACCAACGGTCGAATCTGCTCCACCAATTTCGGCTCGGTTTGGATCGGCAAGTCGTTTGATGACCGAATCTTTCAATGCGACATTCACATTTTTTTCTGATCGGAATTTAGTTGTGGGGAGTGAATCAAGCTTTCTGTCAAGTGGATTACGCAACAAATAGAGATTGTATCCTCCTTTGCGAACCGCACTAAAAACTAATTTCGATCCGTCTTCGCATGTAGAAATTTGGTCTATCTTTGATACCGAATTTGTCAACGGTCTCGCTGAGGTGCCATCCAGACTTGCCGCAAAGATATTATTAATTCCGCTTTGGTTGGAAATGAAAAAGAGTGTTTGCTTTTCTTTCGATAGAGTTGGTCTCGTCTCATCTGCATCAGGAGTATTGGTGATGCGGATGATTTGCTTTGCAGCTATATCAAAGCGGTATAAATCTTTTTGACGAAGCGTAACCTTTGATTGCTCGATTCCATTGACACCGAATTCCGCTGGCTTCAGATGATCTCCGCGATCACTTGAAAAATAGAGTGACTTGGAATCCGGCGACCACTCCAGATCTTGATCTGAAAAAACATCCTTCGTGAGATTGGTTAATGACTCGGTTGCAAAGTCAAAGAGATAAATATCGCTCGATCCATCTTTCGAGCCAATGAGTGCGAGTGTCTTTCCATCGGGTGACCACTTCACTTGATGAATCGCTTCTAATTCAAATTGAGGCAATGGATGCTTATCATAATTGCCCGACTCAACGTCAATTATATGAACCATATCATATTTACCAGCTTTGGAAGCAAGTGCAAGTTGCTTCTGGTCCGGTGACCACGACAGACCGGGTGCAAGCAAGTGCAATTCCTCGAAACCGCCAGTCGCTCCGCCGCCAGAAACGATCTTGCGGATGTTCGATGGCTTGGCAACTGATTGCACATAGATATCATAGTAGTCATCCCGATCACTGATGAAGGCGATATAATCGCCTTTCGGTGAAAGCTCAGGAGAGGAATTATAAAAATTTCCTAATTTCTTATGATCAGCTAATACTTCTGCAAAGGAAGCGGGGTCATCAAATTTGGAAATATCTGGATAGTATTGCTTCTTGAGGAAGTCAATAAATTTATCGCTGAACTCTGAAAGACTGATTCCGAATGTGGATCTATATGCCAGCTCTGCTGAGCGAGCAGTGCGGATGCGTTGCAATAATTCTCCCACTTTCTCGGGACCGTATTTTTCAGAGATGTACCAGTACATTGTCTGACCGACTCGGTATTGTACATATCCACCTAATCGTTCTAACGCAGGTACTGCATCAGCGAGTGTTGCGTCGCGCATGAACATGTCGGTCTCAATATCAAGGCCGTTTAATGATTCATACTCAGCGAGTCCTTCGTTCATCCACGTTGGAATTGTGATACCTCCGCCCGTAAGGAGTGATTGGTACGAACCGCCTGAGTACATATCGTTGAGTACAGCATGAACAAGTTCGTGATGAATGACATGGCGGAATAATTCGTAGTAAAAACTCTTCGTGGTTATAGTTTTTGTTTTGAAATAAAGTTAAAAACGTTTTAACCAAGTTTATATCTAACTTACAATAAGTCTTTACGGCTAATATAAGATTAGCATTGGCATAAGATTTTGATAGGTTCGGTATCTCTAGTTTACCAGATTCAAACCTTTTCATAGTGTTTCGACCATCTTTTCCTGTTGTATTAGTTAAGATATCTAAGGTCATCATAGTTTTGAAGTCTGGAAAATCTTCCATAAATTTTTTGAATTGTAAATACGGCTTCATTCCCGTTTCACAATAAGATTCTAAATAAGTCTTCTTATTCCAAACACTAGAATTTGTATTTAATCGCTGAACCTCTTTCAATCCATATCCAGTCTTGATAATGAAATGTATTGGTAGTCCAAGATGTTGTGCAGCAGTGAATCGATGTTGTCCATCAATAAGCTCAAAATGCTCATTAACAACAATAATACTAAGCAAATACATTTCTGTCATGCTTTCGGTCAACCTTTTTAGGTGTGGAAGTTCAAGGTTTCTGTTTCCATTAAGGAACTTAAAGATTGAGTAATTTTTTGTTTCGAAGTAAGTCCCTTTATTAAAGACTTGTAGTTTCTCTAGATGTGTAGGCATTTTATTTCTCTTTTTGTGATTAATTATTCAAAGATATATATTGTTTTAAAAAACAACAAATATTTTTATCTATTATCGATATGAATTATAAATTCAGTATAAAAATTAATAAACTCATCTGACCATAAGCCAATTGTAATATCGACTCCATCAAGGGAATATATTTTGTAGTTATTAAAATTTGGTAATATAGAATCCCTAAAATTCCTAAACTTTATTTTTAATTCTTGACTTAATAAGTGCCACTCTCCTGCTATCTTTTTGATATTAGCCTTTATCCATTCTATATTTTCTGGGACAAAAATATCGTATTCACCACCTTCGCAATCCATCTTTAAGAAATCTATTGTTTGTATATTATAATCCTTAACTACTTGTGCAAACGTAGTAGAATATACTTTTTCTTGATCATTCTCAAAAACAAATTCAGAATCAAACACACCTATTTTACTAGATATCGCCTTATTAATGCAAGTAACAGGTGCTTGTCTAGTGTTCAATATCAAAGTTTTAAATTCTGTATAACTAGGTTCAAAACAAAAGACATGTCTAGGCTTTTTATCTAATATCGCATAAGTAAAAACGCCAATACTTGCGCCGATGTCAAATACAACGTCTCCCTCTTCTACTTGAAAACATTTCTCGTATATCTTATCTTGAAATACTTCTCTGTTAATTGTTTCTCTAAAGTCTTCAGGTGTATTGTTCCAATTAAATTTTTTATCTAATATGTCTGGAATAATATTAGGCTCATTTTCTAAATCTAATATATCTATTAAGTTACTCATAGTTTTTTATTTTGATGAAGTACTAGGACTCGAACCTAGACTTTTTTCGAAAAAGCCATATATAATCAAGGCTATGTAAATAATTAAAAACACGCTCAAGCTAATCGTAAAAAAATATATTATTTGAGCTGCTTTTTTCATTCTGTATCAATTTCTAACTGAATTTCACGATAATAGGTATTCTCAACGTGAACGTGTTCTTCTTCGGCGTTCATATCATATTTCTTAACTAAAAAAAGACAGCAATCGTTTAAAAACATTCTTGCGTGAACAAGGTGTTGCGAAAACTCCTTAATGTCTTCACCATTCCCATCAGATGCGTTTTCTAGCATTAAATATCTAGCAATAGCCTTTCTACCAGTGTCTAATCTATGATACATACACTTGTAACAGAAATCTTCTTCCTCTTCAAAATAAGAATATACAAACGAGTATAAATTACAGGTCATATTTCCTATATAATAAGAAAGAGCCGTTACAGGTGTTGTTTGATAACCTTTATCATTTAGAAAATCATTAAGTAATTCATACTTATTTTTTGTTTCTCTATATAATTCTAATATATTATTCATTAGTCAATTGGTTTATATAGTTTACCTTCTTTTTCGATATTCCAGCATTTTATGTCTGTTTGTACAGATTGGCTTCCATCTTGTCTTGTCCATACCCTTCCTCTAATATCTACATAAAAAGTTAGGACA
>JBAWZA010000005.1:0-141836 GCA_037143335.1 bacterium
TCGCACTCACGGACCCGCCGCGAAAAGATGTAAAAATCATTAAAGCGATTGCCGACGTTCTCGACCCAGAGCCTGTCTTTGATAAAGATTTCCTGGCGTGGACAAAATGGATTGCTTCCTATTACCTAACATCGTGGGGCGAAGTCCTGGAAGCCGCATTGCCACAGGGATTGAAGCCCGAAACGAAAAGTAAAGTATTCGTCATCACCGACCGGGTTGATGAAGAGTGTGCACGCATAAAAAAGCGTTCGCCAAAACGCGCGGAGGTTCTCAAGAAATTAGCTGAGTATCCCAGCGGCGTTGTGATCGCGCATTTTGTAAAGCGATCAAAGATCAAATCAATCTACGCCCACATTCAAGCACTCGTCGAAGAAGGATTAGTTCGTGTTGAGCTACCAGTGAGTAATCTGACCAAACCGAAAACGCAACGTGTCGTTAAACTTTCGCATGAATTAGAGAATGATACCGATGCACTCTCTTTCGCACTTGTCGAACTGGAGCGTTCGCAGAAGCAAGCGCAAGTAATTTTTCGATTGCTTCAACAAAAACAATTGCATCCTGATGAGCCACTCCCACTTGAGCTATTAAAGAAAACTTCGGATGTTTCTTCGGCGACAATTCAAGCACTCTTGAAGCGTGGTTACATTCGTTACGAACATATTGCGATCCAAAACGAAATCAAGAGTGCACCGCTTGCGCACGATGATATAGCTAATCTCATTTTTACATCCGAACAAGAATCGGCGATTGCTACCATTGGATCAGCCTGTAAAAATGGCGAAGCAAAAACATTTTTGCTCCACGGAATCACAGGCTCAGGAAAAACAGAGGTCTATATCTCACTCGCAAAGCAAGTACTGAATTCTGGCGGTGGTGTGCTGATACTCGTCCCCGAGATTTCGCTGACTCCTCAACTCATTGACAGGTTCGAGCGCAGGCTCTCCACCGATACTCCAACTAAGATCGCTGTCTTGCATTCACGCATGTCACTTGCTGAGCGATATGCATCGTGGCAGATGCTTGCTCGTGGCGAAACAAAGATTGCCATTGGTGCGCGCAGTGCCGTGTTCGCACCGATCCATAATTTGAAGCTCATCATCGTTGATGAAGAGCACGAGCTTACCTATAAGCAGTACGATCAGACTCCGCGTTACAATGCACGCGATGCTGCAATCGTCCGAGCGCATCAACTCGGAGGCGTTACTGTCTTGGGAAGTGCGACTCCATCACTTGAAAGTTATTTCAATGCCGAGCAAGGAAAATATACGCTCATTACATTAACGAAACGCGCGCAGGATGCAAAACTGCCAACAATAAGAACTGCGGACATGCGCAAACCGCTCATGCGCCGTGAGCAGTTAGCAAAACAAAGCTCGTTATCACTTGAACTGCGTACTGCCATCGAAGGGCGACTTCGCAAGAAGCAAGGAACGGTGCTATTGCAAAATCGTCGGGGCTTTGCAACATATTTGGGTTGTTCGAATTGTGGTGATATTGTGATGTGCCCGAACTGCGCCGTCTCGCTGACGTGGCATAACGTCGGCAACAACTTGCGATGTCACTACTGTGGCTATACGACTCCGAAGATGGAGTCATGCCCCACCTGCGGTAGTGCAAGGCTCTACCTTGGCGGTGTTGGTACCCAACGCGTAGAAGACGAGCTGAAAGAATTTTTTCCCGATATTCGTGTCGCCCGAATGGATCTTGATACGACAGCAAAAAAGGGGGCTTATGAAAAAATTCTTACCGCATTCGCTCGTGGCGAGTTTGATGTACTGCTTGGTACGCAAATGGTTGCCAAGGGATTGGATTTTCCGCGCGTAACGCTTGTCGGTGTTATCAATGCTGATACGAATCTTAGTCTTCCGGATTTCCGTTCATCCGAGCGTACCTTTCAATTGCTTACACAAGTATCGGGCCGTGCAGGACGTACTGAGGAGTTAGCTGGTGAGGTCGTGATTCAAACACAGCAACCAGATCATCCGGCAATCGGACAAGTTATCGCTCATGATTATGAAAGTTTTTATAGAACAGAGTTGGCAATCAGAAATGAAACAGAATTCCCGCCATACTCGAGATTAGTCCTCATTGAATTTCGCGGTAAAGCTGAACCAAAAGTTCGGCAATCTGCCTTCGCGTTTAATTCACTCTTGCCGAAAAGCGAATCGTTCTATGAAGTTATTGGTCCTTGCGAATCGGTCATTAAAAAACTTCGCAATGCATACCGATGGCACTTAGTCATTAAGGATAAACGGAGTAGCGACCCAGGAGGCGAGAAGATGCGAAGACTACTGATGGGAGCGATGGATCTCTTTCAAAAGCGATTTGCCGATTCATCGGTCACAATCGTGATCGATGTTGATGCACAAAGCGTACTCTAAAACTTTCACCATAAAACTTAAAACCCGCAGCGGAGAAGAATCGTCTTCACTCTGCTGCGGGCATTAAGGGCTTCGTATGTGCTATAAAAATTCGTCGTCACGAATTTCATTATCCTATATAAAACTACGAATTCACAAACGAAATAGTTTCATTTCCGCTGGTAAATTTTTTATTTCTGAAGAAATTCGAGTAATGCTTTGTTAAATTGTTCGGGCATGTCAGCATTCGAGATATGCCCTGCGCCTTCGATGTGGACATGCTCTGCGCCCCGAATTCCTGACGCTAATTCATCTGATAAAGGTTTTGGCGTGATCTGATCAAGCGAGCCAGAAACAATGAGAGTCTTATGCTTCACTTGCTTGAGTATAGCACGATAGTCCGGACTCCACGTTGCTTGCCACGACAGTAGGTAAGCTTCTGGATCTTTTCGTGCCATCGCATAAATTGCCTCTGTTAGTGTCTCGGAATCTATATCAGGCCGTAAGACGAGTGGGATCCTCTCGGCTGCAAACTCCGGCAGTGATTTCACCTTCAACGCATTTCCAGCACGTGGAAGAATCAGTTCGCGATCAGGATGATAGGCAAATGTATTACAAAGTGCTATTGATTTGAGTGACTTTAATTTTTGCTTGAGTGCTTCCAAGATGATAACTCCACCCATCGAATTCCCTACCCAGTGCGCAGATGAATAGCCAAGTGCATGTATCACAGCGTCAACATCAATTGCGAATTCGTGAATCGAGATAGGGAGTATGTTTCCGACATTATCACGCGCATCCGATTCACCTGAACCACGCATATCAATCGCAGCAACCGAGTAACCTTGTTCATGAAAAAAAGTAAGTTGTTTCTTCCATGCCGTTCGATCAGCACCGACTCCGTGGATGAAAACGATGAGGTCGCCATCACCTTTCAGAAAATCAAGTGCAATCTGAATTCCACGAATTTGTAGGCGTTGCATGACAATATATTTTCTGTGCGGGAAAAATACTAATTATTGAGCATACGAAGACACAACCATCTCCACTCGTCTATTCTTGGCTCTTGATTCTTCGTCCGAGCCTTTCTTGAGTGGTTTCGTCTTGCCGAATCCTTTCGCAGTCAAACGATCAGTTCGGATACCATGAGAGACGAGGTAGTTCATCACCGTCGTCGCTCGCTCCATACTGAGTGTTTGGTTTGCGTCAGCCGAACCAACATCATCAGTATGCCCATCTATCTCGATTGCCGCGTTCCGATTTTTTTTCATGAAGTCCACAACGCGGTCAAGTTCTAATTTAGATTCGGAGAGAAGAGTAGATTTTCCAAAATCGAATGCGACATTCTTAAACTCCGACGAAGCTCCAACCTCAATCACAGCAAGCTCGAAGTTCAATTTATTCTTATTAAAATCACCAGTCGCAGGATATGTGAATCTCTCTGATCGTGGAAGGTGACCATCGGCAACTGCTTGCAAACCGAAACGGTGGCCGCGTTGAACAGCAAGCATATAGACACCACTATCATTCGTGAATACACTGAATGAATTCTTCCCTTGAGCTAATTCATCAACAAATATCTGTGCGCGAAGCGGTTTCCCTGTGCCCTTATCAGTTACAAGACCACTCACAAGTATCACAGGCTTTGGCAGAAAGGTTGAGTCCTGAGTCCGAAGATGAACTTTATAAAATTTCGATTTTCCTGTTCTATTAGAAACGAAGTATGCATTTTGACCATCTGGCGAGATCGTCAAGCCATAATCACCAGCCGGAGAATTTATCGGGGCAGGCAACGGCACAGGCTTCGAGTAATTGCCGTCATCTTGAACTCGTGTCATATAGATGTCATCACCGCCCGAGGCATTCTGCGGACATCCTTCGCAAAGTCGGTTACTCGAAAAATATACTGTCCTGCCATCAGCGGCAACAAACGGATACGATTCGGAATAATGCGAGTTCACGCTCTTCGACATATAGAGTACACTATCCCAATGTCCATTCGGACTAATTTTCAATAGCCACAGATCATCATCGCCTTGCCCACCGAATCCATATTTATCGGCTCCGTCTTTTCCAAAATTCTCACTAAAGACAACAGTCTGACCGTCTGGACTGAACGCACACTCGAAACGAGTCCAACCGGAATAGAATTTTATCGCACCATCATCACTCAAGAATTTTGTGAGCCGTTCTTTATAATAGACTTCCTTCGTATCTGGTGCTCGTTCAAATAGTTCAGCAAGTGTCGTATCACGATTAAGCTCATTGAGAATTCGCTGTTGCAATCCCATCTGAAATTGGAGATGGGAGTTACCAAGCGATTGATAAAAACTTTGTATAAGTCCCGGCACAGGCTCTGGCCGTTGAAGTGAACCGTTAATAAATTTGGAGCGATAAATTCCTCCGTTCGTGCGGAAGACAATTTCATCACCTGAGGGGCTAATCGTCGGATTGTTCTGATCACCACCATCATTCACTTGCGGACCTGCATTGATCGGAATGGACCAGCCTGTATCGGTGAAGACTCGGTAGTAAATATCACCATCCCAGTGAAAAAGTTGATTTTGCTGCACCCTCCACCTCTCACCCGGCATTGGTGGACGACGCGAACCGAAAACCATGATGTTGCCATCAAGACTGAACACAGGTCTATCATCAGCTGAATCACTTAGTGGTAAATTGAACTCTTCAACCGTCAGTGAATCAATTTTCTGAAGTGAGCTTCCAAGCGTCTTTGGAGCCGGTGTCGGTGCTGGAGGTGGCTCAGCTTTGGGTTTCTTTTTTTGGCAATACGCCCCTGTGCCAAGTAGCATGAGACCAAAAAATGCTGCGAGAGTGAGAAATCCGCGCACTATGGAACGGTATGAGGCTTTCGTTATGTACATTAGAACGGGTTATAACGGGACATGGGCAATTCGGGTTTCGGAAGACCATCAATAGCTCCAAATGAGCCATATATACTGATAATGAAGGAAATTCTATCACATCCACCAACGCTTGAGACCGAGAGGCTATTGATTCGCCCGCTCGCGCTCCCCGATGCAGAAGCAATCTTCGAGTATGCCTCCGATCCCGATGTCTCAAAATATGTGTTATTCGATACACACCGCACGATTGACGATAGTATTGCCTTCATTAATCAGGTGCTGAATTGTTATTCGAACAACGAGCCATCGGCGTTAGCAATTATTCTCAAGCCAGAAAATAAACTCATCGGCACGATAGGGTATTTGAATTGGCATGATCAGCATAAGCGCATCGAAATAGGATATGCACTCTCAGCAAAATATTGGAATCAGGGTATTGTGACCGAGGCGTCAATATGTTTGATTAACTTCTTGTTCAGTGCCTCCGATCTCAACCGCATCGAAGCGCGGTGCAAGGTAGAAAACATCGGAAGCTCGCGAGTGATGGAAAAAGTTGGAATGAAATACGAAGGCACACTCCGCGAGCAATTATTTGTTAAGGGCGAATTCAATGACATGAAAATCTATTCCATACTTCGGCATGAGTGGAGCAAAAAATACTCTTGAACCAATCGTCATCAAAGACTATGATCCTCGGTGGCAGATTCTTTTCCAAGAAGAGAAAGCTCTGTTGATGGAAGAGATCGGCCACTACGTTGCCGAAATTCAACACATCGGAAGCACCGCGGTTGAAGGATTAGCAGCGAAACCGGTGATAGACATAATGATCGGACTCCGCCGCATACTCGATTCACCTGATTGCATTATGCCCATCGAGGCGATGGGGTATGAGTATCATCCGGAGTTTGAGGACGAATTTCCTGAGCGAAGATATTTCCGAAAAATGCGAGGAACGACAAGGACGCATCAGATTCACATGGTTGAAATTGATACAGACTTTTGGAAACGACATCTCCGCTTTCGGGATTATCTTCGTGCAAATCCTGAAAGCGCTCAAGAGTATGCAACTCTGAAGAGAGGACTTGCAGAGGAACATACGAATGATCGCGAAGCATATACTAATGCAAAGTCGGAGTTCATTCAAGAAATCCTGCTAGGAAATTAATTTTGCGAAAGCTGAATGGAAAATAAATTCATCGCCGATACCGGCAAACTCGCTGAGGCATCCCTCGAAAAGGGAGACATCACAGGATGGTTCGAAGAGCTTTATACAACTGCCAATGGCGATGCGGGGATTATTCCTTGGGCAGATCAGAAGCCTAAACGATACTTGGTAGAGTGGTTGGATGCACACTCAGTTGTTGGCGAAGGCAAACGTGCACTCGTCATTGGTTGTGGATTGGGTGACGATTGTGAGGAGTTAGCGCGCAGAAATTTTCAGGTGACCGGTTTCGATATTTCACCAACGGCAATCGAGTGGGCAAGGAAGAGATTCCCCGAATCGAAAGTTGACTATCACGTCGCCGATCTATTTAAATTACCAGCGGAGTGGCTTGGTACATTCGATTTTGTTTTTGAGTGCTACACGATTCAAGCACTTCCTCGAACAGTGAGAAGTACGGTTATTTCACAGGTAGCTTCGTTAGTAGCACCGGGAGGTGAACTGCTAGTCGTTTGTAGAGGCTGGAAAGATGATCAGGAAGAAGATAAACTCCCGTGGGCGCTCAAGCGAGAGGAGCTTCAGGAATTTAATCGGCTTGGCTTCAATGAAATCTCCTTCGAAGATTTTCTAGATTATGATGATCCAGACCGCAAACGGTTTCGGGTGCTTTATCAAGCGTGAACTGTTTCGGTAAAACTCTCATTATAACCCCGCACATAATTTGTCATACTTTCACGGAGGCGCATATATGAAGCTCACACGAATTATTTTATCGCTTTTCATTCTTGGATTGCTCGGTTCATCGCTCTATGCTCAGGATAGCAAGGTTGTGCTATTCGAGACATTCACCAATAGTTTTTCGCAATGCCCGACTGCGAATGATTTCGATGCAGCGTTTAAATCTACCTTGAGCACGAATGGCGCGAAGATCGTGCATCTGAACTATCACATCATTGATCCCCTCGACCCAATGGCACTTGCTTCTACTCCACAAGCAGATAGTGCAATGATGATTATGTCGGGTTTGACCAAGCAACCGTATCCAATTCTTTGCGCAGCGATTGATCGAATTAATTTGCCACAATATCACAAACTCACCGGCACTATCCCAGGCGGCAAGACACAGTGGGATCAAGCAATTACTGATGAACTAAAAAAAGCTCCCGCAGTTTCGATCGCACTTGTCGGTGCACAAATTGATACGATAAGTTCTTCCAAATCTTCAAGACTTATTGCTGTGGTAAGTGTCACAAGTAACCAGACCATTGCGGACTCCATGGGACTGCACTTTGCGATTACTCAAGACAATGTTCCTTACGCTCAGTGCGCACCAAGCGGACCCACCAAACACAACAACGTCGTGCGCTACGTAACAAATCACGACTCTCTATTGCAACTCGCCACGAAACCGACTGGCACTACAGTTACAGTTGCATACGTACAAGATATATCAAAGACAAAAGATAATTTTTCGCTTCGTGATATGAAACTCGTGGCATTCGTTCATGATATTAAGAATCGTGATATTCAGGTAGCTCAGACAGCATTGCTCAAAACAAATCTCGGCAATCTTCCGCCGCCGCCATCGGCATTGGTTCTAAATTCTACATTGCTCGATGGAAAAACCTACGCCCCTGGCGACCCCATCAGTATTTTCTTCAATAAAATAAGTATTGATTCCGTTAAGGTCGAATTTTCCCCCGATAACGGAGCAACCTGGCAACTTGTCGGCACTACGCATGATTTTGTCTATTATTGGAATGCACCGAGTGTCAATGCACCACAAGCAAAAATAAAAATTTCGGACTTGAAGACTGGCAATCCCGTTGCTATTGAAACTGGGAATTTCTCCGTCGTTCAATCATCGCATAGCATCGCCTTGATTCATCCGAATGCATCCGATACAGCATACATCGGAAAGAAATTTACGATCACTTGGAATTCCAACGGAGCTGACAGTGTCAAAATATACTACAGCACCGACGCTGGTGCGCATTGGGGTACGATCAACGTGCATAATGGTGGAGCGAAAAGTTATAGCTGGCTCGTATCGGGTGTACCGACAACTTCTGCTTCGATAAAGATCGAAGGACAAGGAGAAGCAACAGGAATAGTATCTACAAGCGATGTATTTACCGTTCTCAATTTCGTAAGTGGCGGAGTTAATACCGCTGATAAAAATGATTTTTCCATCAGCGTGAATCCGCAACCGCTTCACGCATCGCAACCACTTACGTTGAATGTAACGCTTGCAGAGCATTCCGAATTAAGTGTTGCACTCTTTGATCTGACAGGAAAGCAAGTGTTTTCGAAATCGGATCTCGTTGGTGAGCAGGGAAAAAATGCTTTCGCTCTCCCCATCGGTCAGCTATCACCCGGCATCTATATGCTCCGAGTGATTCGAGGCGATGGAGAAGTGCAGGCTATGAAGGTTGAGATAATCTAAGAGAAATATCTGCTATTAATCGTTGGCTTCGTTCTCATCTTCGCCGATCTCTTCATCGCCATCTTTGCGATCTTTGGTGAGGCCAAATTTTTTCATCTTGGTATAAAGATGAGAGCGCTGGATATTCATCGCCTCTGCAGTACGGCTGATATTCCAGCTGTACTCGCGTAATCTCTCTTCAATAAAAATCCGTTCTGCGCGATCTTTGAAGTCCTGAAAACTCACTGCGCTTAGTGCATCTTGTAACGGATTCTCCTGCGAACCCACAAGATAGCCTTCACTCTCTGATGATTGAATTCGCGCTAAATCAAGTGGCGAAAGTATTGACTTCGTCCCTTCATCGCTACTATCTTGAATCTGTGGCATTGATGAACTCTGCGAGCCAGCCATGCTAAATGCAACTCCCAGATGCTCGACATCCGAACGCTTCACCACATCACCCTGAGTTAAAATCACAATGCGCTCAATGATATTCCGTAATTCGCGGATATTTCCTGAGTACGGCAATGAAGTCAGGAGTCGCATCGCTTCATCATCGAATCGTGGAGACTTGCGCTTTGCATCGGCAGCAAATTCCTCGGCAAATGCTTTTACCAATGTCGGAATATCTTCGGCTCGCCCACGAAGTGGTGGGACGTGAATCGGAATCACATTTAACCGATGAAAGAGATCTTCACGAAACCTTCCGCCACGAATCTCATCAGGCAGATTTTTATTCGTTGCAGCGATGAGTCGGACATCAACTCGAATCGGTTTTGCAGATGAAGACCCTACACGTTCAATCCATCCTTCATCAATTACTTTCAACACTTTTGCCTGAGCCTCAAGACTCATGTCGCCGATCTCATCTAAGAATAGTGTACCTCCATCGGCTTGCTCAAATTTTCCGATGCGCTGATTTTGCGCTCCGGTAAATGATCCTTTTTCATGACCAAATAATTCACTCTCGATTAAGTCTCTGGGGATTGCGGCGCAATTAACTTCGACAAAAGCATTTTGCGATCGCTTCGAACTTGAGTGAATTCCACGTGCTACTAATTCTTTACCTGTTCCGTTTTCACCAGTGATTAGCACTCTCGCTTCAGTCGGAGCTACGCGATCTATCATCGCACGGATATTTCGCATCGCAGGTGATGAGCCAAGCATCGTTTCCTTGCCGTGAAGTTTCTCGCGCATGAACTTCACTTGCGTTTCGAGTTGCTTCTTCTGCGTTGCGTTGCGGACCACCAGCAATAGCTTCTCCCGATCAGGTGGTTTTTCTAAGAAATCAAATGCACCAAGCTTCGTTGCCTCAACAGCGGTTTCGATAGTGCCGTGACCTGAGATCATAATAATCGGCACTTCCTCACGAATTTTACGAATTTTTTGCAGCGTCTCCAACCCATCCATACCGGGCATCTTCACATCAAGCAAGATGCAATCAATCTGAGTACCCTCGCTGACAATCTTTATTGCTTCATGACCTGACTCGGCGGTCGTTACGGTATGCTTGTCATACTCGAAGATCATCGCAAGCGTATCGCGAATGCCGGCTTCGTCGTCTATGATGAGTAAATGGGACATGAATGGTGAGTCGTTAGTCTTTAGTTGTTAGTCTTTAGAGAAATATCCGTCCTTGTCATTTCGACCGAAGGGAGAAATCGTTATGCCTGAAATAGTCTCCTTGGCAACCACTCTCAAAAACTTCCTAAGCCTAACAGCCAATTGCAGGTGTTTAGTTTTTGAGACAGTGGGTTTGGTTAGTATTCGGGTGGTCTTGATGTATCTTAGTGGACGAAACCACCCCCCGAATTAAACCCCCCATCCCTTTGTTAATACCATTGCTCATTCAGGACTTTGTCCGTCACGCGGACATTTTGGCAAGACCGGTAAGCGCCATACAGTAGGTCAATACTCAAGATTCTAACCCTCGTTACTTTCGGCGTATTTCTCCTTTTTTTCTCACTCACACACAGCTAACGCATTTTTATGCCATTTACTAGTTTAGATATTAACGAACAAATTCTTCGTGCGCTTAAGGACGAAGGTTACACCGAACCCACCCCGATTCAGGAACAGGCAATCCCTGTTCTCTTGAACGGCAACGATCTTCTTGGCTGCGCACAGACAGGCACAGGCAAAACCGCTGCATTTGCTATTCCAATTTTACAGCATCTCTTCGAGACACGTCCGAATGGCGGCAAGCGCAAAATCCGCGCACTCGTACTCACACCTACTCGCGAACTTGCCGTGCAAATCGCTGATAGCTTTCGTGCTTACGGAAAATACACAGGCGTTACAAATACCGTCGTCTTTGGCGGAGTCAATCAAGGTAAGCAAACATCTGCGCTCAATCGTGGCGTTGATATTGTGATCGCAACACCGGGCAGATTGCTCGATCTGATGAATCAGGGATTTGTGCATCTCAAGGATGTCGAGATGTTCGTGCTTGATGAAGCCGATAGAATGCTCGATATGGGATTCTTGACCGATGTGAAAAAAATTATTTCGCATCTGCCACATAAGCGTCAATCACTTTTCTTCTCGGCAACGATGCCAGCGGAGATTGTGAAGCTCTCCCATACGATCTTGCATGAACCTGTCAAGATTACCATCACGCCCGATGAGCCAACGGTTGATGCGATTAAACAATATGTGTTCTTCGTTGATAAACAGAACAAAAAGGATTTACTGCTTTTCGTCTTAGATGATGATGACATCAAGACAGCCCTTGTCTTCACACGCACGAAGCATGGCGCCGACATTGTGGTGAGAATTCTGTCGCAGAATGGAATTAGTGCCGAAGCAATTCACGGAAATAAATCGCAGAACGTCCGTCAGCGCGCACTCAATAATTTCAAGGCACAAAAAACTCGCGTACTCGTAGCTACCGACATCGCGGCACGAGGTATTGACGTTGATGAACTTGAATTCGTGATCAACTACGAAATTCCGAACATCCCCGAAACCTACGTTCACCGCATCGGCAGAACTGGCAGAGCGGGAGCAAAGGGAACAGCACTTTCATTCTGCGATGCGAGCGAACTTCCGTTCTTGAATGATATTGAACGGATGATTCATAAGGAAATTCCGGCGTTTACCGATCATCCATACCAGATGTCGCAACAAAGTGAAGGCAGAGGCAGAACGAAAAATTCGCATGGCACACTGCACACACCGAAAGAGCCTGGCGGCGGTGGCAACAAGAAATGGCGCGCAAAGCGGAGAAGGCGGTAATTGATTCGTAAATTTGTAAAAATACCGAAAGTTTATGAATAGACTTATCCCTATTAATTCACTCACCGATATTCCTGAAAGCTATCGGGATACACCGATTGGCACTTTACTTGAGTATCATGATCTCGGCAGACCAATAGATGTTGTGGCTTCGCCTCAACTTCTCATTGCGATGTGCATGGATAACCGCAAGCACCTCACTATTCCTGATAATTTTGCATTTATCATTCGTTCTGGTGGTGCAAACCTGCGCCGCAGTTCCTTTAAGGTATCGTATGCCATTAGTGTGGGCGGAGTTCGGCATATCGCAATTATCGGACACACCAATTGTGGCATGGTGCATCTGGCTGATCGGAAGGAACAGTTTATTCAAGGACTCATTAACGCTGCAGGCTGGACACATGAACATGCAGAGGAACACTTTGATCAATTTGCACCCATGTTCGAGATCGGAAATGAAATTGATTTTGTATTGAGCGAAGCAATCCGAATCCGCGCCGAATATCCTACGATTGTCGTTGCTCCGATGATCTACCGAGTCGAGGATAATAGACTTTACCCTGTATCTGAGTGATCAATTTCATATTTTACGTGAAACAACTCACAAGCTCAGTGCTCATAAGAGTATGGTAAAGACCTTAGTGGGTATCTTTGCCCTTCTATATTTCTATCAAATACACAACTAATTTGACTATGCTGAGACTAAAGTTAACGTTCGTACTTGTTCTTCTCATATCCAGTACTTCATTTGCGCAGAGTTATAATCCACTCTGGATACCCGATACCCTTTCAGGGACGACATTTGATCTTTCGATTCGCGATACCTTTGTTCAGTATAAGCCAGGAAATCAGACGATCACCGGAGGCATTAACGAAAAATTTTGGGGACCTACGCTTATCTTTAATAAAGGTGATGTCGTGCACATGAAGGTCCGGAATTTCTTGAATGATTCAACAACCATCCACTGGCATGGTATGCACCTCCCTGCTGTGATGGACGGCGGACCACATCAGATCATCCCTCCAGGGACTATCTGGGAGCCATACTGGACTGTATCAAATAATGCCGCAACGTATTGGTATCATCCGCATCTGCATCAGATGACGCAAGAGCATATCACGAAGGGAATTGGCGGATTTATCATCGTTCGAGATTCAGAAGAAGCTGCATTGGCATTGCCAAGATCCTATGGAGTTGATGATATCCCTCTCGTACTCACAAGCAGGAGATTCGACGGCTCGAATGCATTTGTCTATCAAAATATTTCCTACGGTGATGAAATGTTAACCAATGGAGTACTCAAAGCAGAAGTCTCGTTACCGCGCCAGATGGTGAGATTTAGAATTCTCAACGCCGAAATAGAACGAGGCTATATGCTCGGATTCAGCGACAACCGAACATTTTATGTGATCGGCAATGACGGAGGATTATTGAACGCGCCAGTTGCCGTGACACGGTTGAAGCTATTAGTTGGCGAACGAGCTGAGATCATGGTTGATCTTGGTGATGATGACATCGGCAAATCAATTGATATGGAAGCATTTAATTCGGGGCAAGCGTTCGGCTTTCCTGGCGGTGAACCGCAAAGCGGGGGGCCACTCGGTAGCTTGTTGAATAATGTTGATTTTCCTGTACTGCATATCACCGTCGCAGCTTCGACTGCCTCTAAAATCACATCCGTACCGAAAACACTTGCGCATAATGTTTACTGGACTGCAACTGATGCCACGGTGAATAAAACTGTCAACGTAACTGATGGCACACCGGGCACAAATTTCACCCTCGACGGAAAAGCATTTGATTTCAACGCAATCAATAAGCATACCCAATTAGGCGCAATCGAAAAATGGACGATCACAAACAATATGGTTTTCTCGCATGCGTTTCATATTCATGATGTAGAGTTTAAAATTATTTCTCGAAGCTCCGGTGCTGTTGGTGATTATGAATCAGGCTGGAAAGATGTCGTTGCACTGCCACGGAATGAGTCGGTCACCTTCGTTGCGAAATTTGATGACTACGCTGATGCGATTCATCCGTATATGTACCACTGTCACTTTTCGAATCATGAAGATGGCGGGATGATGGGGCAATTTGTTGTTGATAATCCTGCAAGTGTGTTAGATAAGTCAACTCATTCACCAGAGTTCACACTCTTCCCGAATCCTGCGAAGAATTTACTCTTCGCCAAGTTTGATGATCTCAATAACAGTGCCTACTACGGACGTATCGTTGCACCCAACGGAAGAACACTCTACATGTTACCTCGACCAGACATGAAGAATGGAATAGATATTTCACTTATTCCGACTGGGTCATATTTCTTGCAACTGACTGATGAGATTGGGAAAATCACAACAACAAAGAAGTTTATTAAGGAATAATTTTTTCTTACCTTAGTGGAACGGACTCATAGTCCGTTCGAAGTACCTGAATACGGACGGAGTAGAGAGTCCGTCCCACTAATTCAGGAGATTTTCGGATAACTCGAATCTGGATTGCCGCTTTCGCGCGAATGACAGAGGAGGAGGAAGCTGACAAAAAATAATGAAGTCATCAACAAGCATTTCGCTATTACTATTTTTACTCGGACTATTTCCAATGATGGGTTACGCCTCTCTTGGGAAAGAAAAAGTAATCTCCGATTTTCGGCTACCCAATGTTGATGGGAAAAATATTTCTCTGAGCAATTACCCTGATGCAAAGGGATTTATCGTCGTCTTTACCTGTAACCATTGTCCATTTGCAAAACTTTATCCGACTCGGTTGAAGCAGTTGCAATCACAGTTTGCTCCACTTGGGATTCCTCTGATTGCAATCAGTTCAACGGACACATCTGTCTATGAAGATGATGGATTTGACCAAATGGTGGCTCGTTCAAAAACTCAAGAGTTCAACTTTCCATACCTGTATGATTTACAACAAGACGCTGCTAAAGATTTCGGTGCGAAGCGAACGCCACATGCTTTTGTCATTTGGAAACAAAGTGGCAAGTGGGTCATTAAATACAGCGGAGCAATTGATGACAATGGTGCTGAACCTGAAAAAGTAACCCACCGCTATGTCGTTGATGCAGTAAACGAATTGTTAAAAGGGAGTGAAGTTCACACGCGCATCACGCAATCAATCGGCTGTCAGATTCATTTTCGCACAAGCGCGAAGTAATTACCTTCTGTACGGATTTACCATATACCGCTGTGCATCAGCATGTGCGCCAGCAACATCGGATAATTTCATTACTCGGTTATAGAAATACAGTGCTTGCTTCCTATCACCAGCCGCATCATACGCCTCACCTAGAAGCAATTCCGATTTTGCAATGTAGTATGTTACCTCGTTCGGAGTAAGTTCGTAACTTTTTAGATTCGAGTTATAGAGATAATAAATAGCCGAATCAAGATTCCCTGTGTGATTCAATAAGAATGCTTGTCCGATAAAAAACATCGCTTCACGCGCTTGTTTGATTGTATATCCTTCACGATTTTGTTTGCATCTGGCAAGAATTACTCGGTATGTCGAATCATAGCCCCTTACATCGCCGAGTGAGACTTGACAAAATCCGAGGTAGTGCAAGAAGCTCGAGTTGTTCGGATATTTATTCGTAAGTATTCTTGCGAAGTCGTAGGCGTGGTTGTAATTTTTTTCGTAAATGTAATTAATCTTCATCAACTCATACATCGCCTCGGTGCGCGAATATGTCGCAGCTTTCGCCGCTAGCTCGAGCATCTGAATTCCGATACGTTTATTCCCGTTCGCAAAAAAACTGATGACAGAACTCAGTGCGGGGTTATCTTCCTTCACCGCTTCAACATAAAAATTATAGAGTCCTCTGCCAAAGAGAATATCGCCATTGCCTGGAAGTTTATCTTCGAGTTTGTTGAGATATTTCACGCCTTCCTTCGCATCGCCAAGTAACAATCCGACTGCATCCTGCCAATTCGGACGAATCGCAAAAATCCTTGCTCGCATTCCAAGAGCGGCGCCTTTGTAAAATAACCCTGCCAGATCATATTCGTTTGTATCAAGTAGCTTATCAGCACGTTCGATGCACTGGCCTAACTCTGTGCGGTAATCCTCGTCGTAGTGCGTATTATCTGTATTGGTGATCGCACGCCAAAAATTGACCATCGCCTTGTAGAAATATCCTGATGGGTGCATGGGTCCCATCGCAATGACCGAGTCGAAAGTCTGATCGGCACGGGCATAGTCCATATTATAGGTCAGTTCTATCCCACGATGAATCTTCGCATCCATTTCACCACCCTGGAGAATCCACTGAGCGGGTAATGATTGGGTAAAAAAGAGTAAAAAGGCAAGAGTCGCCGCAAGGGCTGTAGCTTTAATCATAATCTGTATTGCTCTAACTTCAATCTACGCAAAAGGCGTTCCGAAGTTATTTCTATCGTAACCCTGATTGACGAAAATTAAGGATTTATGGAGTTCCGTTTGTGTTTCATAATTTATGACCCTACCATACTACGCAGTCATATTCACATCAAAGCTCAATCAGAGCGCACAGCGGTATGAAGAAGCAGCAAACCGAATGTTCGAACTGACTAAAGAGCAACCTGGGTTCTTAGGTATCAATAGTGCACGTGATGAGAATGGAATTGGGATCACGGTGTGTTATTGGGAGAGCCTTGAAGCAATTAAGAATTGGAAAAATCATACCGAACATCAAGAGGCGCAAATGATGGGAAAGAAAGAATGGTATGAGTTTTACCATCTGCGCATCGCAAAAGTTGAACACGAATATTCATTTGGAGAATTAGTATGACAATTGGAGAAGAATTCTTAGATCAATCGCGAAACGTATTTCGCTCGCAAAAAGAGATGGCAGGTAAAGCAATCAGCCAACTGAGTGACGCCGAGCTACTCTGGCAACCAGATGCCGAGACGAATAGCATTGCCATCAACATGAAGCATCTCGCAGGCAACATGATCTCACGCTGGACCGGTTTCCTCACGACCGATGGCGAAAAACCCAATCGTAATCGCGACGGAGAATTTCTCATTGATGAGAATGATCGTGCAGGTTTACACGAGTATTGGGAGCAAGGATACTCTGTGCTATTTGCATCGATGAATTCGCTCACCGAAGCTGACCTTTTGAAGATCGTAACCATCCGCAGCGAACCTCACACCGTCATACAAGCAATCCAACGCCAGATATCACACTACGCCTACCATGTAGGTCAGATCGTCGGCTTGGCAAAACAAATCAGAGTCAGCGACTGGCAAACCCTCACCATCCCCCGAGGAAAATCGGAGGAGTATTTGAGTGTGAAGTTCGTGGCAAAGAAATAATCGCAGCACTTTCTCGTTTTGGAGTCGGTTAAATATATGTGAATGTAATTACCAAAGCAAGAAGTGTCGCGATTTTGAAGGTCGGTTCGTTTGCCTTTTTTTGTAGCTTCTTACTCCTTCCGCGAACCATCATCGCACAAGATTCTACATCAACTCATAAAGATACTACTATTACTCCGGCCGTTTCTACCACTCCAGATGAAGCGCCTCCGCCAAGCTTGTGGCATTTCGGATTTAGTCCGTCGATTGGATTTACTTTTCAGGGTATCAGCAAGGACGGTGAAGAATCAGAAGATTTACAGTGGCTCAGTTCACTGCAGGCAAAGGCGGGTTACGAAGGGAGCAGGTTTCAATTCAATAGCAATCTCTTTTTACAGTACGGTGCGCAAGTCTCTCGTGAAGCTCCGCCCAAAAAGGTGCAGGATAATTTTCAGCTTTCGCTTATCCCATCAGTTACGATTTCGGATAGAGCAAAGTTGAGGCTAATTTTCGAAGTTACCGGCGAGACAGAAATGGGTGAGGGATTAATTGATAGTGTACCCACACGTTTTCTGGATCCGCTATTCCTCTATGAGGCACTGTTTATCGGACATAAGTCTATGCTCACATCCGAGAATGGAAACTCCCAATTTGAATTTGTCTTCGGAGTTGGGTATGCGTATCAGCAAACTCTTGCGAATAAATTTATCTTAGAGCAGAATCGGAAGTTCGTCGATAACTCTGGATTACTCTCCGATGTGCAAGATCAATTCACCGTCGAGAAAGGATATAGTAGTGTTCTGCAAATAAATTGGAATGTAAAATTAGCCGAAGATCTTTCCTTCAAAGAAAGCTTTAAGTCCGTTGCAATGACGAAGGATGATTTCACAAAGAACATCAAGAACTCACGCATCGGAAGTCTTTTGCTTGCAAGCATCGCTTACAAAATTTTCAGTATTGATTACACACTTCATATTATCTACGATAAGAATCTCTCTCCACGCAGGCAGTTAGATCAGACAATGGTATTTGGTTTGAAGTTTGATTTGTAAAAATTATTCATTCGTATGCCTCAGCACCTTAAACAATTTATTCGTGACATTCCGGATTTTCCGGAGCCGGGGATTCTCTTCCGTGACATTGCACCGCTTCTCGAAAATGCGGCTGCGTTTCAATCAGCTCTCGATCACTTTCACGTCATGTTAAAAGATGAAGCGATTGATAAAATCGTCGGTATCGAGTCGCGCGGATTTATTTTTGGCTCACCACTTGCGCATCGGCTTGGCGTTGGTTTTGCTATGGCTCGGAAGCAAGGTAAATTGCCTGGCGATAAGATCGCTGTGAGTTATGATCTTGAGTACGGCACGAATACCATCGAAATGCATTCTGATTCCATTAGCGCAGATGAAAAAATCCTGATTGTTGATGATGTCCTCGCCACTGGTGGCACGGCAAACGCAGTTATCTCACTTGTGAATCAATTAGGCGGCAACGTTATCGGACTGGCATTCCTCATTGAGCTAACGTTCTTAGATGGCAGAAAAACTCTCGAAGGCAATAACATTCATCGGCTGATAGAATACTGAAACAAAGTCTTGTTAAATACGATATTGAATTCTGCGCGATGATAGATTTATTTCATTCGCCAATGTGTTATTAGGAGCCTTTTTTGTCACAAATCCACCATAATGACTTACAAATATTATCAAGACCGTCCAGGAACATTAACTGCTGAGTTTGTCAACGCTGAATTCAAGAAGCTGACTGATCGAATTCCCGCTGCCGAGGCATCGGCGACCTCGGAGGAGTGGCTTTCGCTCTATGCTGATTGGAATGCGCTTTCCTCGTTCATGAATAGCGAGACAAGCCGCATACAACATGCCTTTTCTAAGAATATGGCAGATGAGCAGAATGAAGCACGCGAGCAATACCAGCGCGAGGAAGTGCAACCAATTGCAGATCACGCCAACTCTGCACTATTGCTCGGTTTGCTCAACTCAAAGCATAAGTTGGCAATCGGTGAGCGTTACGGTATGCACTTACTCCGAGTTCTTGATACCGCAAAGGACGCAGTCGCAGCTATTAACGTGAACTTGCGCGTGAAGCTCGGTGCGCTCTCGATGACCTACGACAAGTTAGTCGCTGCTGGCGAAGTTGCTGTTCGTGGCGAGACGATCACACTCTCGAAGGCACGTAGCTTTACATCTTCCGAAGATTCCGAATTGCGCAAGGAGGCTTACCTTGCTTATAGAAAGTGGTTCTTAGATCACCATGATGAGCTTGCCGCTATCTATGACCAAATGGTAAAGCTCCGTGATGAAATGGGGCGCAACTTGGGGCATAAGAATTTTATTCCACTTGGATACTCCTCGATGGGAAGAACCGATTACGGCGTTGAGCAAGCCAAGACATTTCGCGATAACATTCGGAAATATGTTGTACCTGTGCAGTCTATGCTTTTCAAAATTCGTGCCGAGAGACTTGGTACGGAAACCTTGAAGCCATGGGATGCTTCCTATGATCCTGATCTCACGCTGCCGAGTAACATCGCACCGATAGAGATGCAACTTGATAAGGCGCAGAGAATTTTTGAAAAGATTTCTCCGATCCTCGCCGCTCATTTTGTGCGGATGCGAAATGAAGGATTGATTGATCTCGAGAATCGCAAAGGCAAACGCGCCGGAGCTTATTGCACCTCGTTCAGCGATGAAGCACGCGTTGCAATTCTTTGCAATTCGACAGGAGATAGCGAAGATATCAGAACATTAACCCATGAGATGGGTCACGCCTTTCAAGGATGGGAGAGCCAACCGATTGAATCTGTTGATTTGCAATGGCCAACATCTGATGCCTGTGAGATTCATTCGATGGGTATGGAATTCTTGGCGATGCGTTACATTGACGAATTCTTTAATGAAGAGCTTTCCGATAAATATAAACGCAATCGTTGGAAAGACGCTATTGAAACAAGTTGCTACATCGCTATCGTTGACGAATTCCAACATTGGGTGTATGAAAATCCGAAGGCAACAATTGCTGAACGTGATATGCAGTGGAACAAGATCTGGGACATCTACAAGCCTGGAATTGATTTCACCGGTTACGAAGACACTAAATATGCTCGGTGGTATGCTCAAGGACATATCTTTGATATGCCGTTCTATTACATTGACTATGCAATCGCCGAGACAGGTGCTATGCAAATCGCATTGATGGATGAAGCTGATCATGCAAAGACTGTTGATGCTTACATCCAGCTGTGCAGAATCGGTGGCACAAAGAGTGTACTTGATATTTTCACATCTGTGGGAATGCGCTCACCATTCGATGAGAACTTGATGCGCGATTTGATGCAACATGCATCAAAGGTATTAGCCGTCCAGGAATCAAGTGTATCGGCATAACAAAATAGAATATTTTTTACGAAGTGTAAAAAGGTCAGGCATTGCCTGACCTTTTTTTATGTTATTTTTTTATGCTCACATTTGATCCAAACCAGATTCCGTTTCACGAGACTCACCGATTACTTCTCGGTGGTGTTGCTCCTCGCCCAATCGCTTTTGTCGGTACCGTTGACGGCGAAGGCAGATCCAATCTTTCACCCTTTAGCTTTTTTAATGCGTTTGGGGTGAACCCTCCTATTATCTGCTTCAGCCCTGCTTATTCTGGCAAAACTGGCGCTCCTAAGGATACACTCCTCAACATCCTTGAGACAAAAGAATGCACTGTCTCAGTTGTTACATACGATCTTGTTCGGCAAGCGAGTCTTTCATCAGCGCCCTATGAGCGTGGCGTAGATGAGTTTGTCAAGGCGGGACTGACCAAGTCACCTTCTACGATAGTTAAAGCCCCAGGGGTCAAGGAAAGCCCCTTTATCATGGAAGCTAAACTTCTTCAGCATATTGATTTTGGGGGAAAGCACGGAAGCGCAAATATGCTGATCTGTGAAGTATTGCTGATTCATGTAAGTGAGTCCGTTATGACAGAGAAGGGTCAGATAGACCCACGAAAAATCGATTTGGTAGCCCGTCTGGGTGGTCCATTCTATTCAAGGTCAGCGCAAGGTCTTTTCGAACTCAATCAGCCAGCCGAAGTAAATCACGGATTCGATGCCTTGCCCATAGAAATCCGCGAAAGCGCTTATCTTAGTGGCCATGATCTCGCAAAGCTACTCCTTTCAGGTCTAATACCATCCTTTCCTACAAAACTTCATCCTGCTACAATCGAAGACCGCCATTTAAGAGCGAAAGAGTTGATCGAGCACGATGATCTCGACGAGGCTTGGAAGGTGTTGATTGCTCAGTAGAGGTTTCTTTACCTCATCAGATTAGTGGGACGGACTCCTAGTCTGTCCATTATTTCCATATCCCATTTCCAAGCCTTCAGGGTAACATCGTGTTTATTTTGCCCGTTTGTTAGCCACTGAATATCTTTCGACGCAGGGAGTAGGAGTCCGTTCCCCTAAAGCTCTGGTCAATAGTTATTTTGGATTTCTTACAACGAAAAACCCCGTCCAAATTGGACGGGGTTTTTCTGAACTCTCTCTGACGGTAAAAAAAATTTTTATAAATCCCGGCTGAGTTCTCGGAGCAGCAGAATTAGATACTCCGAGATCTCATGCCGTGGAACGTCGTTCAATTATGGTCTCAAAATAGAAAGCTCTACTAGGTTGTTGTCGTTAGCTGCACTTGACTCAACGTTAACCGTTGAAAAACCAACGTTCGTTGTGACATAAAGTGCGCCTGCTGGAATACCGAGGTTATGTGAGCGGTACGTAACAGTGATGTTCGAACTGTTGTCGAATACCATTGTAGGTACGTTAGCAACTGCACCAACTGGTGCTGCACCATTACCATTCCAGAAGTTGATAGCTCCACCACCCTGAGGTCCTGTACCAGCAACAAGAGCTGCTGTGTAGGTCTGGAAGGTTGGGATTCTACCAGATACTGTTGGAAGTGTCTGATTAACTGCGCCTGGTCCAGGATTTGTTGCTGTGATGTTGGTTGTGTTAGCACCGGTACCAACAGTCAAAGTTACGTTTGTTTGAATGCTTGTGAAGTTAGAAATGGTAGAGTTGTTATTACCATTAATATTGTCCGCATTAAACAATGTATTACCACCTGTGAAGTTCGCATTTCCTGTCTGGTTCATTATGCCAGTCAAGTTGTTATTAGGAGCTGTAAGTGAGTTGTTCGAACCAGCGCCTGTTGCGTTGATTACGTTCGAAGCACCAGCACCACTTGCGAGCATTGAGTTGGTCAAGCCTTGAACTGTGTTCGTGCTCGTTCCTGCATTACCCATGCTGTTTGTTGTACCAGCTGCTGAACCGATTTTCGAATCACCTGTTGAACCGAGTGTTCCGTTAACCTGCAAGTTTCCTGTTGTGGTATTAAGCAAGATAGTTGAACCACCAGTCTGAGTGATATTACCATTGTCGGTGATACCAGTGAGGCTTGAAAGACCCGTTACACCGAGTGTACCGTTGACCTGCAAGTTACCCGTTGTTGTTCCGAGTAATACTGTTGAACCACTAGTTTGGTTTATATTGCCGTTCTGTGTGAGAACACCATTATCTGTGATGCCACCATTAAAGGTACCAAGACCAGTAACTCCGAGTGTACCGCCAACTGTTGCGTTGTTCGTTACTGCAAGTGAGTTAAGCGTTGCAAGACCAGTTGTGTTCAACGTGGTTGTAGCAATGTTACCAGTGTTTGTCAAACCGTTTGTGGTTGAAGCACCGGTTACAATCAGGCTCTGAAGTGTTGTGTTACCAAGACTCGAAGACTGTCCAGCTGTCTGAGTGATAGACTGTGTGAAGTTCGAAGCCATGAACACGTTGTTCGGGTTCGTATTCAAACTTGTCTGGTTGAATGCAGTTGTTACAGCAATAGAAGCTGTAGGAGCACCGCACCATGATGAAAGCGTACCAACCTGGATGTTACTCGCGCAGAATATCGCTGAAGCTGGAAGCGTCAATGATCCTGTAATCCAGAGATTAGCAATAGTAGCGTTGTTCAAGTTTGACCAACCACTTACTTGGAAGTCACCGTTTACGATTTCTTCAAAGTCTGTTGGAATAACAAAACCTGCTGGGATACCTGAAGGTCCAACTGGAATTCCAAGGTTCGGAGCACCGTCAACGATTAGCTTGTTGCCATTCGAAGCTGGGAGCGTACCAAAGTTAGAAACACCATTGAAGCGGTTAGCACTAGCAGTTGCACCATAGTTGTTGATTAACGATGCAGTGCCTAAGTTCAAGTTACCTGTTGTACCCAACGTTCCGTTGATCTGAACAGGACCGTTAACTGTGTTGCTTGAGCCGTTGATCACGTTTGTGCTTGTGGCACTACCGATCGTATTGGCAGAAGCACCAACAGTACCGATAAGGTTCGTAGTAGCTTGAATGCTGTTCGTACCAGATCCAGCTACACCGATTGTGTTCGTTGAAGAACCACCAGTACCGATGTTGTTGGTCTGACCAGTTACAGTACCTACGTTGTTTGTAGCAGCGTTGATATTGTTTGTTGTACCTGTAAGGTTATTTACGCCACCTGTAAGGTTGTTTGTTGAACCTTGTAAGATGTTTGTACTATTAGCAGCATTACCGATTGTGTTGTTAGCTCCTGATGCTGAACCAAACGTGTTTGATCCAGTTGCACCTGTAAGGTTAACTGTACCACCAGTCTGAGATAATGTACCCGTGATGCTTGTGTTCAACAAGTTTGTTGTTGTACCAGGCGCAGTCTGAGTGATATTACCAGCGAATGTGCTATTGCCGTTAACGTTGTGTGTACCGTTGAAGGTAGTTGTACCGTTAACTATGTTTGTGCTTGTTGCTGTACCAACAATGTTAATAGAACCGGCGTTAGTACCGATGTTATTAGTTGTTCCGTTAGCCGTTACGCTTGCACCTACGATTGTTGTCGTTGTGTTATTAGCAACCGAACCGATATTTACTGTATTGTTCGGAGTTGCACCAGCACTAGCGATGTTGACTGTAACAGCCTGTACGTTATGGGATGCTGAAAGGAATAAGCTCGTGCTTGCATTCAATGTACCATACGTGTTAATGCTACCTACATTCTGAGCAGTACCAAGGTTATTGGTGGTGTTCAAGTTGGTAGTACCAATGTTGTTGATGGCACCTTGAATGTTGTTGCTACCAGTTACTGCAGTCGTAGCAGACATTGTGTTGCTGTTGGTTGCAGTGATTGTATTTGTGTTGGTTGCAGTAACAGCATTAGTTAAACCTGTTACAGTGTTTGTGCTGATACCAGCTGTTCCAACGTTGTTTGCACCACCAGCAACCTGCGTTGTACCAACGTTATTGGTAGCAGATTGAATGTTGTTGCTCACGGTAGCAGTTACGTTGTTGTTAGCACCAGTTACAGTGTTCGTGCTTACTGCTGCGACACCGATATTGTTAGCGGTGTTACCAGCAGCAGTTCCGATGTTGTTTGTCGGAGCCTGAAGATTATTAGCCGTTGTACCAGTTACATTGTTGGTTGTACCAGTTACAGTGTTAACACTGATAGCTGCTGTTCCAACGTTGTTCACACCACCAGCAGCCTGAGTCGTACCAACGTTATTGGTCTGAGACTGAATGCTGTTGCTACCTGAAGTAGAAGTGATTGTGTTATTACCGCTTGTAGCACTGATTGCGTTACCACCTGTTGTAGCAGTTACGTTGTTCGTGATACCAGTGATAGTGTTCGTGCTTTGAGCAACAGTACCCATTTGGTTAGTACCGCCGTTTGTTCCAACACCGATGAACGAGTTACCAACAGTTGTCATTGAACCTACTGTTCTTTGATCACCATTGATAAGCAATTCATACGTTGCTCCGTTTGCCAAAGCAAGTGGCTCTGGTGTACCATTGATGGTTACGCCTGCGTTGAATGTCTGAAGAGCCAACCATGTGTTAGCCTTGCTGAGATTAAGACCGATACCATCGAAAGTTGCAGCCGGTGGTACTGTTCTGATCTGAGCGCCATTGCGCTGAGGAGCAACAAAACTAAGAGTGCTATCTATGCCAACGTTTAATTGACCGAGAGCATCTTGGTATAAGCCCCATTGAGAAATGTTCTGATCGAGGTTACGACCGCTAACTGCGCCCGAACCAAGCATTCCGTTTGTAATTCCGTTTTGTGCAATCTGCAACAACCAACGTGTTCCGATACCACCGCCGGTAAGACCTGGTCCAGCGAGAAGTGTATCAGATGTGCCATTGCCACCAGCAAAGCCGATGGTGATGTGTCCAGCTGACGGTTGATTGTCAAGGATTGTAATGCCGTTTGCACCGTGAAGAGTAATGTTACCATTCGCATCCGGGCTCATACCATCAATTGTGGTAATGTTCGCGAGTGACGAAAGTGGCAACACTGACTTCGGCAACTTTCCATTTTGATCCAATGGAAGCAACATGCCTGCCTGAGGAGTCGTAGATACTCCGATACCGCCAACCGTTTGCGAGTTAAGTGCATACGGTGCAGCAACGAATGGAGTAGCAGAGCCGACTTCTTGTCCGTCAACCTTGATGCTCAGATAGTACTGTTCATCAAATTTGAGGCTTGAAGGCAATGTTCCAGAATTTCCGCCGATAAGGACGTTGAAAATTCCGTCAGCAGCCGTGGCTTGCTGCGTTTCCTGGTATTTCACCTGGCCTGCAGCATCCTTGATTGTGATGTCAAGAGCAACCTGCCCAGTTACGGGTTGGCTATTCTTTAACAAGCGTCCCTGATACGAAATGCTTCGTGGGACTTGTGCATAAACTGAGTTAAGCCCGAAAATGCTCAGGAAAGCCCCGAACACTAGACCCAACAATATTGAACGACGTGAAGTCATACCCTTCATCTCCTATTTATAATAAATAAAGTAATTGAACGTAACGTTATTTGAAAATCTTTTCTGTATCCTGCCTCAGGCTTTCTGAGCTGTTTTGGCTCAGGGACCTCAAACAAGAATACAAATATACGACAAAAAATGCCGCATACCAACAAATACGAAAATGCGGAGAAAAAGCGCTGTATCCAAAGATTCCAAAAGGAACCTGTGGCTTATACACATTTCTCCAAAAGTATTCGGGACAAATATACGAAGTTTTTTGCTGCCTCAAAGCAAAACCGTTTTGTCCGAATGATATTTTACAGGTCGGTGAGAGGGGCAATTCTCGGTTTCCGACTCCGAAAGGCTTAAATTGTGCGATATTCGCAGGGCAAATATACGGAATATTTCACCCACTACCTATAAACTCCGTGGTTTGGGTTCTGTTACACCTAACATAAAGAAAAAATCTTGTAGCTTTTTTGTGCCCCCTGAGCCAATTGCGTCACTTTAGCCCGCCTAAGCCACTAAGAGTAATATTGGCTCCCAGCCTATCAAACCGCGTTCCGCTGCCACCGATGGGACAAACCATTTGCGAGTGGTGTTCATAGAGAGACATGTCAAAACGACAATCATCGAAAGCACCAGTCAATCTTGGCGACTCGAGAGAGTCCTTCCAAAGAGCCTTGCTCTGGAGTATCTTCTGGGTAGGGGTATCGTTAGTCACTGCAGTGGTGATATGGGCATTCGTACCCAACGGACCCGAACACGCAGTCGCCTTCCTCGCTGGGTACCTGATAGAGGAATCCCTCTCGGTTGATAATCTATTTGTCTTCTTGATGCTCTTTGCCTATTTCAAGGTTGGATCGAAGATGCAGAGGCGAGTCCTGAACTACGGCATTATAGGCGTGATTGTCCTTCGTGGCATTATGATCTTCGCCGGATTGAAGCTCGTTCAGGAGTTCGAATTCCTCATGTTCATCTTCGGACTGATTGTACTCTACTCTGCCATCAAGATTTTTGTGGGGACCGATAAGGAGTTCGACTCTGAGGAAAGTCTTGTCATGCGGTGGATCAAGAAATTCGTGCGGGTAACGGACGAATTCCACGGGGATAAATTTTTTATCCGCAAAGCCGGAGTCTTATTTGCAACCCCCCTTTTTGTCGTTTTAGCCGTTGTCGAGGTGACCGACCTGCTTTTTGCATTCGATAGTATTCCGGCGATATTTTCCATTACGAAGGAGCCGTGGATCATTTATGGCTCGAATATCCTTGCTGTATTGGGTTTGCGCTCTCTGTATTTCTTATTAGAGCGAATGCAGAGTGCTTTCCGATTTGTTGAAAAGGGCGTTGCTCTTATCTTATTCTTCGTCGGCGCCAAGATGATCGCCCCGTTCTTTTGGAAGGATTTTTCGGTTAGTACAGTTGCCTCTCTGCTGATCATAATGGGCATCTTATTGCTCAGCGTCCTTGCTTCATTGGTTACCCCAAAACCTACTACAGAGGAATAGATGCCACGACACGCGACTCTTATCCCACTTTCACACGATCACCATGAGGCACTATTGGTTGCATTGCGGATTAAGAAGGGCGGACCTGTTTCACTCAACGATAGAATGTGGCCGGCAGATTTTCACCAACAGATTAGGGCGATCAAGCTCTACTGTGAGCGAGAGCTTCTACCTCATTTCGCCATCGAAGAAGAATTTTTATTTCCAGTAGCTGATTGGTTGACTGGGTTGAATGGACTAATGCTGACGCTTCGATCGCAACACGAAGCCATGCGAAATTTTTTCAAACACTTAACGGAATCTCCAGATGAAGCAACCAGCCGAAAGCTCGTTGAGGAATTCGGGTCAACTCTCGAAGCTCACGTCCGGCTTGAGGAGCGCGAATTATTTCCAGCACTTGAGCGCGCAAGTGAATCAGGACTTATCGTCCTTCCGTCGCTGAAATAGTTTTAGGAGAGCGCCTTCTTGAAATATGCTATCGTCTTCACGAGACCATCGTTTCTATTTACCGTCGGACCCCATTTCAAAAGCGACTTTGCTAGGGTAATATCTGGCTGGCGTACTTGTGGATCATCTTGGGGGAGCGGTTGGAAGACTATCTCGCTCTTGGATTCCGGAATCATCGCCTTAATTTCCTGAGCAAGCTGAAGCATAGTAACTTCATCAGGATTTCCGATATTTACGGGGTTGGCATAGTCAGACATGAGTAAGCGGTAAATTCCTTCAACTAAATCAGAAACATAGCAGACGCTCCGAGTTTGGGAGCCATCGCCGAAGACAGTGATTGGTTCGTTGCGAAGTGCTTGGGTGATAAAGGCAGGAATCGCTCTACCATCTTGGATGCGCATACGCTCCCCGTATGTATTGAAAATTCTGATGATGCGTGTTTCGAGACCATGGTAGCGATGATATGCCATCGTCAATGCTTCGGCGAATCGTTTGGCTTCGTCATAGACTCCACGAATCCCAATCGGATTCACATTGCCCCAGTATGTCTCAGGCTGTGGGTGAATTGATGGGTCGCCGTAGGTCTCACTGGTTGATGCAAGAAAAAATCTGGCGTTCTTGGCTTTTGCAAGTCCGAGTGCCTTGTGTGTGCCGAGCGAACCAACCTTCAGCGTCTGGATCGGGAGTTTTAAGTAATCAATCGGCGATGCAGGGGATGCGAAGTGCAGAATGTAGTCAAGCTCGCCATCAACATGGATGAAGTTTGTAACATCATACTGTACAAACGAAAAATTTGGCTTACCGAGCAAGTGGCCGATGTTATCAGCACTTCCTGTGACTAAGTTATCCATACAGATAACTTCGTGCCCTTCACTTACGAAGCGATCACACAAATGACTTCCGAGAAATCCGGCTCCGCCGGTTATGAGAGTACGCATTAAATTACGAATTTGAAATTAGAAATTACGAGTCAAAGATTTTTTTCTTTAGAGTCCGAGTGATAGCACCAAGAATTTTCAATAACTCGTCGCAGTCATTGAGAAGTGACTCAGCGAGTTGAGCATCCAAATAATCGGTATCACGAAGCAGTCGTAACCAGAATCGTGTTTCTCGTACTTCCTTATAAGAAATTGTTAGCTTAGAGTAGAAATCCTTCTCTGTCTGTCCGCCAATAGCTTCTTCCACATTTGATCCTATACTGGTTCCGGATCGGGCAATCTGTTTTGAAAACACATACTCTTTTTTTTCTTCTATGAGATATTTAGATAATCTTACTACCCGAACAGCAAACGCATAGCTTTTATCCTGAATAATATTTTCCTGTCTCATTCCCCAAATCGATTCGTAATTTCTAATTCGTCATTCGTAATTTATTATCTTCTCCCAATCCCGTAGTACTCCATCCCATGTTCTTTGATTTTTTCGGGATCATAAATATTTCTTCCGTCGAAAATTACTTTATCTTTGAGTGTCGAGGCGAGAAGTGTGAGATCGGGATTGCGGAATTCATTCCACTCAGTGACGATGATAAGTGCATCAGCGCCGTCGAGTGTCTTCATATTCTTTCTGCGATACTGAAGTGAATCCGACTCGGGAAGAATCTTCATCATCCCAGGAATCGCAACCGGATCGGATGCCTGCACCTTTGCACCTAATTCGAGGAGTGCAGAAATAATTTCTATTGAAGGCGCATCGCGAAGATCATCAGTCTTCGGTTTGAATGAAAGACCCCAGAGTGCAAAAGTTTTGCCCGAGATATTTCCACCGTAGTGATTGACGATTTTTTCGACAAGGATTTTTTTCTGAATCGTATTTACTTGCATGATCGCCTTCAGCGTCTTGAAGTCATACCCATGTTCATCAGCTGTCTTCGCCATCGCACTCACGTCTTTGGGAAAACAACTTCCGCCATAACCAACGCCGGGAAATAAAAACTGCTGCCCGATGCGTCCATCAGAGCCGATGCCTTTGCGGACACTATCAACATCTGCTCCTACGCGGTCGCAAATATTTGCGATCTCATTCATAAATGAAATTCTGACGGCAAGCATAGCATTGGCTGCATATTTTGTCAGCTCGGCACTTTTCTCATCCATGATGTAGATCGGATTTCCTGTGCGAACGAATGGTTCATATAACTCTTGCATCACCTCAATTGCATTTTCCGAGGATGCACCAATGACAATTCGATCAGGCTTTAGGAAATCTTGGACAGCTGCACCCTCTTTCAAAAATTCTGGATTCGATACAACCTCAACA
Organism: bacterium; assembly: GCA_037143335.1. Classification (GTDB taxonomy): domain Bacteria; phylum Bacteroidota; class Ignavibacteria; order Palsa-1295; family Palsa-1295; genus PALSA-1296. The sequence goes on from JBAWZA010000005.1 coordinate 30,379, forward strand.
CGGACCTTCGTCGCATCCGAAAAAATATTTTTGAGTTTTTCTGCGGTGCCAACAGGTACTGTTGATTTATTGACAATTACTTTTGGCTCGGTGATAATGGAGGCGATTTGCTTTGCTACCGAAATAACTCTCGATAAATCCGCAGCTCCATCTTGCCCTTGCGGAGTGGGTAAGGCTAAAAAAATTACTGCAGCATGTTGAATTGCTTCTGTCAAATCCGTGGTGAACACGAGTCTGCCTTCTTGCATATTAAAGCGCACGATCTCCTCGAGCCCGGGTTCGTAAATCGGAATGTTGCCGTTCTTGAGGTCTTCGATTTTTTCGGCGGCGATATCCATACAGATAACATTATTACCGGTTTCAGCGAAACCTGCACCTGTTACTAATCCTACGTACCCTGTTCCTATGATTGCTACATTCATAATTCGTTTCTATCTCTCGTTTCCCACAATCCTCTTTATTCTTTAAAATACTTTTTTAAAACTCTTTTAAATACATTTATTTTAAAGGGTGTTGATATGTTGGTAATCGAACAATCCCGTCTAATTTGGTTGATTGCGATCTCTGAGGGCAATATAACAAGTTATCCAGTAGTTTGTTCGTATGTGGAAGGGTAGAACGTTATCCCCATTTAAAGTTATCCTCACAATGTTATCCTCAGCGTTTTTAACATACACACAAATTAGATGTTTTTCTACACAGGATTTTTTCATAACTTTTTTTATCACGATGTTATCCATAAAGCTTTTGTTTTGTTGTGTAGAAGTACGACTTCTGTTAATTTGACAATGTTTCAAAAGAAAATGTGTTATCTTGATAACTTTATTTCTATACTCGTATGAATCTGCTGACTCTACACAAAGTGTTGATCGCATTCGCACTTGCATTCTTTTTGTTCTTCGGACTTCGTGAACTCATCCGCGATAGTGGAAGTATTGCGATAGGAGCTGTCGCGCTAGTACTGGCAATCGGTGTAGGGATGTATTTCATCTGGGTTCTCAGAGGTGGTTACAACTCTAAGAAGTAGTTGTCATAAGCCTCCTCATCTTCTAAAGAATCCTCCGGCAATAAAGGAAGCACAGAATATAAAAGCAAAAGCAATCGCGCGGTAAACCCACATCCACGTGTTCACACTTGATCCCTTTTCCCCAAGTGCCGTTGCGTTATCTCTAAGATAGATACTTTCGAAATAGGAGAAGACTCCGCCTACGATGAAAAGTAGTAGGATGATTATCCGTGGTAAGATCTGACGCACCTTGAGACTATTCAGAGATGAGCTTTATTGAAGTGCCGGACGCCTTACCATCTATGAAGACTCGCGCAAAATAAATACCTGCATTCAATAGTGATGTAGGTATTTCATGAACTCCGCTCTCACAGAACCCAGCAGTTACACTTGTGATTTGGCGTCCTAACGCATCTGTGATCATAACGACAGCATTGCCAGCGACTTCATTTTCAAACCGAACGGTTGTGTTCCTGTTGAATGGGTTTGGATAATTCGCGAATGAATTGAGGTTAATTGTTGGAGGATGGACAGAAACGGAATGCGACGTATCTTGTACAAGAGCGACTGCGTCAACAAAATATTTTTTTGCGTACGTCACATACGGTGGACTTGGAAGAGCGAGAGAAATTTCTACGTACACGTAATCATCTCCCGGCACAGGAATAACATTGATCCCATCTGCCAAGTAAAAAGGTTTTGAACTTACAAGCGATCCACCCATGTCAAATTTTTCGAATATCACTTGCCCAGCGGAGCTATCAACGTCGGTAGCTTTCTTACCCCAAATAATAATGGAGGAAGTTTTCTTAATCGGCAGTAAATCGTTGTGATCGAAATTCTGAAATGCCACATCGCAAGTAGAAGATGATTTCGCAAAAACAGCGATGCGATCATCCGGCTTACCAAAGAGTAGGGTAGAGTCGGAGACATTCAGTACTCCCGCATCTCCCAAATAGAAAACACTTGCATAAACCGAATCAATTTTGCCTGCATGTGCGGTATTGGCAAATGAAATCAGCGTGACCAAGAGGCACAACGCTACAACGAAAATGTTTTTGAATGGTAATCTCATATTTGAATAACCCGCTAACCGTCCCAAAAGTTACGAATTCTGAAAAAAGTTATGAAGCTTCTCCCATTGCCTATCCATATCTTCCGAGACCATTTTTACATCAGCGATAGTCGGCATGAAATTGGTATCACCATTCCAACGCGGGACGATATGCCAATGCAGATGATCATCTATACCTGCTCCACCCGATTTACCAATATTCATCCCGATGTTATAACCATGAGGGCGGGAGAGTTCATGAAGTGCTGTCTGGGCAAGTTGGAGTAGCTTTGAGCACTCGGCATTTTCCTCCGCGCTCAATGATCCAAAGTCTGCAGTATGTCGGTTAGGGACGATCATCATGTGCCCGCTATTATAAGGATAGAGATTCATGATGACAAACGCTGTCTTGCCACGATGCACCAGTAATCGCTCCTGATCATTGCTCTCCCGAATCGCCGAGCAGAAGATACAATCGTTCTTCTCCGGCACTGCGGAGTGAACCTTGAACGATTCGATATATTTACTCCTCCACGGAGAGTATAGGCGATCCATAGTTATTACACAGTCTTCGGCTCGGTACGGTATTTCTCTACGAACTTCTTGATAGTCGCATTCCCGAAAAGTCCTTGAGGTCGCGAGATCATAAGTATAATAAGGAGTAATGAATAGATAATCATTCGGTACTCAGAGAATTCACGCAACGCTTCCGGCAATATCGTCAGTAATATCGCAGCGAGAATAACTCCGTACGTCGAACCCATTCCTCCAAGTATCACCATCACAACGATTTCGATGGACTTTAGGAAGGTAAAATTATCTGGGGTAATGTATTGAATGTAGTGCGAGAACAATCCTCCGCCGATGCCAGCGAAGAATGCTCCGATCACAAATGCTCGGACCTTGAACCGAGTGGTATTCACGCCCATCGCTTCGGCGGCTATTTCATCGTCACGCACAGCAAGAAATCCTCTGCCGTAGGTTGAGTTAATGACATTCTCCACGAAATAGACAACGACAAGAGCGATGCCATAGACCCACAAAAATGATGAAAGCTGTGGCACTGCGAATCCGCGCGCACCACCAACGTAGCTTGTGCCTTGAATCTTGAAATCTACATTTTGAATAATAACTCTGATGATCTCATTAAATCCGAGAGTCACGATTGCGAGATAATCACCCTTGAGTCGTAAACTTGGAATGCCAACGGCAAGACCCGTAACCGCAGCAAACAATCCGCCACCTAAGAGAGAAATCGCCAAAAGCAAAACACCCGAAGTGCCTTCTGATGACATGCCGTGAGTGCTCAAGTATGTCGAGATGATGGCGGCTATGTATGCGCCCACACCCATAAAGCCTGCGTGACCCAATGAGAATTGCCCCGTGAATCCGTTGATCAGGTTCAGGCTTGTAGCCATCGTGATGTTGATACCGATGAAGATAATCACCGTCAGGTAATACGGATCAACACCACCCATCAGGAACGACAATCCTGTCAGCGTAGCAAAAACAAGTAAAAATGTGAATTGTGGTTTCATATCCTACGCGACAAATATACGGAGAAATATCGCTGATGGAGAACGAACTCAGTACTGGTGAGTTCTACGTATTTATTTTCCAAGAAAGCTGTGGGCACAGAATCTAGATTAAGCGATTATTTTCGCAAGGCCTTCGCCGCGCCATATCGGTTCGGTGTACCATAGAAGATTTGATGCTGCCTTATCAAATCATCTCTTTGCAATAACAGAATCTATCTGCTCCGAAAGATTCTCGTATAATTTTTCGCTATAACCATCAGAAATATATTTGATTACCTTATTCGAGTCGAGAATCAAAAACGTTGGGTAGCCTTGTACTCCAATTTTTATCAGATCATCGTAGACGACAGAGTATATCGGGTAGTTGATCGAATTTTTTCGGATAAGATAGGCGATATCGGATGGTCTGTCTAAATAGTCGGCGCAAAGGACTTGCACACCTTTATCATGGTAGTTTTCGCAAAGCTTCTTCAAATCTGGTATCGCCAGATGACATGGCATACAACTGCTATACGAGAAATCAAGTAGTATCACTTTTCCAGAAAGATCATTCGTAGATAGCTGCTTACCATCCATGTTGGTCAAGATTAGCTCTGGCATAACTTTGTCTTTGAGTGATTGCAGTTTAGATGGATCGTGATGATAGGCGTCTTTCTGGAAGTCAATTTTTTGATATTCAGCTGCGTATCTCGTCAAAGTGTCTTCTGTGATTTTCTGAAATTCCTCTGTGGTGTGAGACTTTGAATATTCGAGTTTGGAAATCGTTACCTGTGTGTCATCGTACATATACAGATAATTCTCATGTCGCATAATTGTCCCATCAATGAGATCGAGGTAGTAAAAATTCTCAGCTCTTTTCTGATCTTCAATATCCACAGAAGTGTCAGGTGGGATTTGCTTCATGAAATAATGTTACGCAACTCCTTCAACAACTGTATCACGAATAGGTGATGTTGCTTCGATTTTTTGTTTTTCCTTTGGTCGAAGTAACCATGCGCTGAAGAAGTCCTCCCATTCAAGTTTATTCTCTCGTCTCTTCTCACGTTCGAAAGTTTGTTTTTGTGGATCTATCCAATAGTTCGAATCTCCGATGCCATTGTAAAAATGTATCCCTTTATTATTGATACCCTCAGTGCGAATGAGATAGTCATATCCCTGCGGCGTTGCAGATTCTGTGTAGAAGAGATGCACATTAAAAATATACCGCCGATCCGAGAAGAGAAACTTACTCTCCTGCCTCACCAATATCTCGCCAGTAGGAATCTTCCCCAACAGCGGCGGATGGTAGGTGGGAAGCTCTTGTGCAACCGCCACATTCGAAAAAAGTACAATACAAACAGCAGAAAAAAACAACACACGATTATTCATACCAAAGCTCCGATCTAAAGATGAACTACGAACTTGAGTATGAACGGATGGGAGGGGGATATGTTTCGGGGGGACTAATGCAATACCATCAATGGTGAATGATATGTGAATTGATTTCCTTGAAAGGAATATCCGATCTCTATCATGTACACACCAATTGGGAGGCTTCTGGTCAAAACATAGGCATAGCTAGATTCAAATGAAGTTGTTGGTGAGTATTTTCTACCCATTATATCAAAGAGGTTTACCGATCGCAGAGTCTCGGTCGGTAATACTTTAAGTACGACGTTATCATTGCACGGATTTGGGTAAACATGTAATGCTTCTTCAAGTGTAGTTGAGCCATCGCCGAGGATGGATTCGGATGTTATTTCAATTTCACCTAGCCACATATCACCTCCGCCATGATTTCCAGTAATATTACCATCGTTAGATGAAGTGGTCCCTCCAATTACATATTTATTTTCTGATATCTGAATAATTGAGTTGCCTTCATCCGTTTCTGACCCACCTATACATTTTTGCCACAGAATTTCGCCAGATGAGGAAAGTTTGAGTACCCATATATCGGAGTTGGGTTGGTGAAAAGAATTCCAACCGGGATGCCATCCGCTCACATCTCCATCATTTGACGAAGTATTCCCGACAAGAGCAAACCCACCGTCAGAAGTTTGTATCACAGAGGCACATTGTTCGGCTCCAGAACCCCCATAACACCTTTGCCACAGGATATCACCATGCTGATTTAGTTTTACAAACCAGATATCAGAACTACTACCGGTATCATTCATTCGGCGGACTACATCACCGTCACGTGAGGATGTATTTCCTACCAAAACAAATCCACTATCGCTGGTTTGTATCACTGAAGTTGCTTGCTCATTCTCTGTCCCCCCAAGACACTTTTGCCACTCGATCTTACCAAGTGCGGAAAGTTTTACGAGCCAGAAATCAGTTATTGGCGAAATAGTATCCCCGTGAAGAAAAGTAACATCTCCATTGAGCGAGTTTGTATTTCCAACGAAAGCGTACCCACCTTCGTTGGTTTGAAGAACAGAACCGACCTCATCGGATCCACTACCACCATAGCAACCGACCCACTCTCTTTGTCCGCTCTGTGTATATTTAACAACGAGGGCATCAATATAACCGTGATTGTTGTAGCCTTCGCCGCTGTAGGATTCCCATCCTCCTACGACATAGCCACTATCAAGTGTTGATGCAACGGATGATAAGAGAGAAAAATCTTCAATAAAACCTGGGATGGTTTCTTCATGCTGAACAACACCTGTACTATCGCATCTAAGCACTAACCCTCCACTTTTGAATCCTGCATTAGTTGATGAGAGTGCACCAACAAAAACTAATTGGTTCTTAAGTAAATTTATCGAAGCAGTACTACCATCAGAAGAGGTACCACCAATACATTTCTGCCAAAGCAGGCTGCCAAGTGAATCAGTTCTTACTAACCAAACATCTCCGCCACCATGATTACCAGATACATCGCCATTGTTAGATGATGAGCTACCTGCAAGTACATATCCATTTGTTGATGTGCGATTGATAGACCTCAACCCGTCAATATCCGATCCGCCACAACAACGCTGCCATCGAATTTTGGGGGAGAGTATCTGCGCGAGAACGCATTCCGATTCGAAAGTAAATATGCAGGAAAGAACAAGTACAACTTGAGTAATACAATACCACTTATCGAAGAAATGCGATCGTGTGATCGGTTGGGTCATCGCTTAGAAACACTTCGTTTCAAAACTCAAGTTGCACCTTGTTTTCCTATATCTATTTTTTTGTACAAACGCTTTAACAGAAACGTTTAGCGACATAGACGGTACTAGTTTGTTGCTACATTGCCATCAGTGCATGGGATATGTTTCGGGGGAGGGGGAAGCTAATGTTGAATTATGAGTGGGAGGGTGAACGTACCTATATAATCGTTATATGAGAAAGTCACTCTTGCAATATAGATACCTTGGTTTAGTGATCGGACATTAACCATTGCAGTGTTTCCTTCAAGTTCAAAATGGGGAGCAAATTCTCTACCCATTATATCGAATAATCGTACACTCTGAATCACTTGAGGCTCAAGTATTTGAAGATGGACCTGATCGTAGGAAGGATTAGGATAGATAAGAAAAAAATTATCTGGACCAATAAACGGATTTGTAGTACTCGAAACACTACTTGCCCTTATTAGCTTGACAAGCAAAACATCGTTAGTTCGGTTAACAGAATCACCACCGATATGGATACCAATTATATCACCATCATTGGTTGAATTTGTACGACCATCAAGAAGGTAACCTCCGTCAGAAGTCTGTACAACACTGTAAGCCAGATCATATCTTGTTCCACCAATACACTTTTGCCACTCCAATTTCCCCGAGGCATTAATTTTTACAAGCCAAGCATCGCCACCACCGTGGTTGCCGTACACATCGCCATCATTTGACGAAGTAGAACCGGCAATGGCAAAACCACAATCGCTGGTAAGTATAATAGTATTTCCTTGTTCGTTTGAGCTCCCACCAATGCATTTTTGCCAATCAATCGAACCAACTGAATTAAGTTTTATAATCCACAGGTCACCCTTTCGATTACCAGTTGTCGTATCACCATGTAGACCCGATACGTCACCATCTGTTGAAGACGTGCCTGCACATACAACATACCCGCTGTCACATGTTTGTACCATTGAAAGCGCAGTTTCAGCACCAGTTCCACCGAGACATTTCTGCCATGTTAAGATACCGTTGGTATCGAGCTTAACTACCCATGCGTCATTCTTTATTTTTGTAGAATCTCCATGATGACCCTGAACGTCACCATCAAAGGAATTTGTAGTACCTGTAAAAATGTACCCACCACTCTCGGCTTCAATTATACAATTGGCGATGTCGTATTGGGTACCACCAAAACATTTCTGCCAAATTATGTTGCCAGTTAAATCAAGTTTTGCGATGTATGCATCACCTTTTAATTCGCCAACGGCGTGGTTTAAAAAACCTTCATCAACCGATTCGGTATATCCGGCTATCAAGAAGTTACCAGACTTAGTTTGTATGATTGATGTAGCATAATCATCCGCTCGTCCACCTAGGCATTTTTGCCATTCGATGGTACCGACGGAATTGAGTTTTACTATCCAAGGATCATCACCAAATGTCGAACCACCATGAAAGCCAGAAACATTTCCGTCATTGGAACCGACGGAACCGCATATTGCAAAGCCGTTGTCAGTTGTCTGAATGATACCAGCTGCCCAATTATTTTTTATACCACCAAGACATTTTTGCCATTGGATTTGACCGATTGAATCGACTTTGACTAACCAAATATTATCACCTGGCGAACTGAAAACACCTGCGACATCTCCATCGACTGACCTAGTAGTACCCACCAGAGCATATCCTCCATCATTGGTATGAACTAAGGATTTACTCTCGGGGGTATGAACAGAATTTTCATTACCTGACCCCCCGAGACATTTCAGCCATTCTATCTTAGGTGGCTCTTGAGCATAGAGTGATGGATTAACAACGACTATCAGTATGGCTATAAGCCACGCCTTTAAGAAACGAATCAACACTGTGATCATCCTAAAAATTATCGCCTGGTTAACCATTTTTTGTAATCTAGGAAAGAGTGTTACCCTGAAAGCATTCTAATAAATAGCTGCAAAATAACACACTCTCCTGACCTTGACACTTTCTCAGAATAAGTACGATACTTAGTTCCGATTGATTCCTACATTCCATCAATACCTAGTATTGCATCATTACAAGGGTTTGGTGTAGTACATAGTGTACCACAATGGCCAACGAGTCTCATGTGGAAAGTCTGTGGAAAGCCGCTACCACAAATTCGAATAACTCCATGGTCGGTTGTTGCCATACCAGTACAGGTGGGATATGACGAGGCCAAATGCCACACGAATTGCTTGTTAGCGTTATTACAGTGTGGCCCACTATAGCCGCTTAACCAAAAATCACCTGAAGGACTACAAATACTAAAACAATCGTTAGAGCTCACTTCAAAAGAGCAAGCCTGCTCATTTTGGTTGGTGCATGAACTTACATCAACGTCGAAACAGTGGTCACATTTATTACCATCATTCACGCCTGCTGGACAATTTTCATTTTCACATGATGAAAGATTTATGTTAACTATGGAAAGTGTAAAGCAGTCGGATTGCGTTCCTATACCCGAAGACGTAATTTGACCGAACGAGGTGTTGGTCACAAGAAAAATATTTAGAACAACAATGACTGCTATTCCTTTGGTTATACTGGTTAAATTCTTCATTTTGGTAGTTTAAGAAAATTTTTTTGTTGATAATTCTTGGCCCCCTAATGTGCGCACATGTGAAGGCGTCATAGGTAATACGTTTGAACGGGGTGAAACGGGTACTTTTATTTTGTGAAAACATTGTTAAATCTTTTTTTCGCGGAGATATCGCTTCAACTGAGCGATTGCTTGCTTCAGACGTTTCTTCATTCCGTCGGTGGATATACCGATTTGTTTTGCTGATTCCTCTACACTATATCCAGATAGATGCCGAAGCTCAATTGCTTCGCGTTGCTTTTTTGGTAAATGCGAGAGCGCTTCCTCGACTGTGAGCTTTGCATTCTCTCTTGCTTCAAATCCTTGATCGGATATTTGGCTCTCGAATGCATCAGGATTTGCATCAATGCGATCCTGTTTTTTTCTCCTGCGAATTTCATCAACGATTTTATTTTTTGCAATCGTATGCAGTCTGTTTTGCTTCTCATTCGCATCGTAGTTGCTCCCACGCTTTTCTTCTTCGAGCGCAAGCGTTGTGACCGCATCGTTGATCGCAATAGCAAGATAACCATCAAGCTCGGATGATTTGAATTGTTTGCTCAGAATTTTCCTAAGTAGTTCTATCTCTCTCTTTGTCACGGAGTTCATAGAGTTTTCACGGCATTATTTTTTCAAAAAAAGAAAACAGAAGAGATAATTTGTCGAAGCTCTGGAAGGGGTTCAGCTTCCGACACGTTACATCACCGACCAATCATCGGTTAACAAATATACAACAATTTCGGGGGGGGGCGATTTTCTCAGTTTAAAGATTATTTTGGAATTTTTCCCTACACCTTCTCCGCTTCATACTTACCCATGATGCCTGAGGGTTTGAAGATGAGGATGCCGATGAGGATGGCGAACACTATTGCATCGCGGTAGGTAGAGAGGAATGTGCCTGCGATGAATGTCTCGACTGTGCCGATGATGAGTCCGCCGATTGCCGCGCCGGGGATATTGCCGATGCCGCCTAAGACAGCAGATACAAAGGCTTTCAAGCCTGGCATGATACCCATCAACGGATCAATACTCGGATATTGTGCACCGTAGAGCACACCGCCAGCGGCCGCAAGTGCGGAGCCGATCATGAAGGTGAAAGTGATGACGCTGGATATATTTATTCCCATCAAGCTTGCGGCTTGTTGGTTGAAACTTACTGCTCGCATTGCTGTGCCGATTTTTGTTTTGAGCACGACTAATCGCAAAATTAACATTAATGATAGCGATGTAATAATCACAACAAGCTGAACCGTGTTGATTGTAATTAATTTTGATTTAATAATAGTTGCGCTCGAGATAATTGCTGGAAATCCTCTTGGAGTTGCGCCAAATAATAATTGTGACAGATATTCTAAGAAAAGCGACACACCGATTGCGGTGATAAGAACGGTGAGCTTCGGACGGATTCGGAGCGGACGGTAGGCAAGAAATTCGATCGTTGCCCCGAGCACAGCACAGAAAACCATCGCAACCAGAAATACAATTATTGCGGCTGGGACGGAACCGATCGGAAAAAATTTACTGACGGCAGTGGCAGTGTAGTATGCCACGAATGAGCCGACCATGAATACGTCGCCGTGCGCAAAGTTGATAAAGCGCAGCACGCCATAGATCATCGTATAGCCGAGGGCTATGAGGGCATAGATTGCGCCAAGTGAAATGCCGTTTACAAGTTGTTGTAGTATTTCTCCCATCAATTCAATAATTCCTATCTTGCAAAGATACGAAAGACACGGGCAGGAGTCCTTATCTATGCACTTTTTGAGAAGGTGGGGCGTTCCTTTCAGCACTTGGTAAATGAAGATGAAAAAGCAAAAATACCTTGGGTTTAGTGTTGATCGCTGGGAATTTCAGCTTTCGAATTTAGTGGTACTCATCTTTTTGGCTGAGATGTGCTTTCGTACATTTTATCATCTGTGGCATAGTAGCACCGCATATCTCGATTTTGTAACCGACGATTTTTTCTACTACTTTCTTCCAGCGAAGAACCTTGTTCTTCATGGCATCTCCTCATTTGATGGCATTACAATCACAAACGGATTTCATCCGCTATGGATGGGATGTATCACTACCGCTTTTTGGATTTGTGGTAAGAGTGACACAGCGTTCTTCGGTCTGCTCGCAATCGTATCTGCACTTTCATCTTACTTGACGTTTCGTTTGCTCTGGCGGCTCGGAGTTGAGATATTTACGAAACAATCCTTCGCCGCACCCGCGGCACTTATTGCTACGTTAATCCTTTCGCGGATATGCTTTCTCGGTATGGAGGTGACGATCACGATTCCGTTGTATCTCTATATCATCCTAAGAATCTCACGGATGGACTTTGACTCGCTCCTCTCAAGAGGTGAGTTGATGTTCCTTGGATTTCTTTCATCAATACTAATTCTCTCCAGGCTTGATGCAGCGTTGTTTGTAGCATTGATTCTGGTCTTGTTCATTTTTCTGAGCAATCAAAAATTTATTGATAAAATCAGGCGGTTATTGTACTTCATGGTTGGCGGCATTGCACTACCAATATACGTTACATTTGCGTATCTCGCCTTCGGCAATATTTTGAGTGTCTCATCGCTTGCGAAGACATCGAACACGGCAATCTATCTGAACCCTGATTCGCTTCGCTCAATTTTATTTGATCGCGATGGACTTGGTGCAATAATATTTTCAATTATTGCGCTCATACTTTATTTGTTCAAACGGCAGACTTTTCAAGCAAGTAAACATCGGATAATTCTGTTGCCTCTGCTATTTCCACTTGTCTATTATCCGATATTACTCGTTGGAAGCAATTGGTTTCTGAATCGTTGGTATCTCTATCCGTTACCGATAGCTTTTTTCTTTTCCGCAAGTTTTCTTTCGGAGTCGTCACTTTCTTTTTTATCTGAGAACATATTCAAAAAGATCCGACAATCGTTACTCGTGCTCGTTTCACCTGCGGCAATGTATTTTAGTTTTACTTTGCTCGTCAATGATACGACAAACTGGAAGCCCGAGCCAATGTCCATTTATTTGAATGCACAGAAAATGCAACCGTTCATCCAATCACATCCTGGGATTTATGCGATGGGCGATCAAGCAGGACTGACTGCGTATATGCTGAATGTCCCTGTGATTCAGTTAGAAGGACTCAATGCAGATTTCAACATGCTCCATCACATTCAACATGAAGATGATCTGGTGAAAGTCTTGCACGAATATCACGTTGATTATCTTATTGAAACTTCTGACGTGAATGGATTACCAAAGCAAGGCGTAGCCTTTAACATAGAAGAGCCACATACTGGTCAAGCAGGAAAATTTTCCAAAAAGATGCGAGGACTAATTCAATCCGAACCGATTTATACTCAAGTCATTTCCAACGCCAGTGGTTTCAAGTTGCAGACGTATATATTTGATATAAGAACGAAGTAATCTATTTCAGTGCGTTCTTGATGAATCCTCCGGCGTCCTCCAATTTCTTTTTCGCATCGACAGCACTCAGTCCGAGTTTCTTCATAATGATTGCAGTCTTCACGTGATTCCCAGCGGACTTTAGCGCTTCTGCGGCTTCATCATAACTTGCATCAGTTGACATCATGATTATTCGTTTTGCTCGCTCCGTAAGTTTTTGATTCGTTAGTTGCAAATCAACCATCATGTTCTCATATACTTTGCCGAGTCTGACCATCGTCGTCGTGGTTATCATTGTCAGAACCATTTTTTGTGCGAGCGCTGATTTCATTCGCGTTGAACCCATTAATACTTCGGGTCCAACTACAGGACAGATTGATTCAAATAAATACGAGTGATCCACAGACTCACGCGGATTTGTTGTAAGGAGTACCGTCGTAGATTTTAATTCAAAAGATTTTTTCAGTGCGCCAATAACGAATGGGGTACGTTTACTTGCTGCAATACCAATCACCATATCTTTCGGTCCAACTCGTTGCAGAGCTACTTCGAGTGCACCACGATCTTCTTTATCTTCTGCACCTTCTTGCGAGCGAAACACTGCTTCGTTGCCACCTGCGATGATTGCCTGCACCATTGCAACGGGTGTACCAAATGTCGGTGGGCACTCTGCTGCATCAATGACTCCCATTCTTCCACTCGTACCGGCTCCGACATAAAAAAGCCTACCGCCGTTTTTCAGCAGTTCAATGAGTTTCGTACAGACGTTCTCGATTTGCGGGATTTCCGCTTTCACTGCTGGCGCGACTTTTGCATCCTCGGAGTTAATCAATTCCAGAATCTGCATTGCGCTTAATTCATCCAAGTTCATGGAATTCGGATTCCGCTGCTCAGTTGTGAGGTCTATGATGTCGTCAAAAATTTGATTGTTCACAAAAAATATGTTGTATTGTGTAAGTTTAGTTTTCTTGATTTCTCTGCTGTTATCGGCCTTGATTCCCCCCTCCGCGGGAATGACAGAGATCAGTTTCTGCTCCAATTTGTCATACCCGCGAAGGCGATAATCCAGATTTATTAAAAGAAATTATAAATAATTAATAACCTTAGTCAAGTTGTTCCACGTGGAATTAATTCAATGCTCCCATGAGTATTGACATATCAGTAGGCGCAACCCCCGGTAATCTGGATGCCTGACCGATGGTTTCTGGTCTGACTTTCTCAAAAATCTGCCGAGCTTCTGTGCTTAGTGCCATCAGATTAGCAAATGCGAAGCTCTTGGGGATTAGCTTATTCTCACTTGCTTTCATCCTCTGAATTTGGTTGAGGTGTTGCTTGATGTACCCTTCGTATTTGACTTCGGTATTCACCAGCTCTATCAAGTCCTTATCTACTGCACCCTCCTTCAGAAAATGCTCAATTCCTTTTGATTGGCTAACCATTACCGATCTCACTGATTGCCTTACTGTCGGATTTTGTGAAACCTCTACCTTCTCAGAGTCTGTCCATCGCAATAATCCATCGAGCTTCGATTTCTTGGATTTATATGACTGGTAAACAGAGTCAGGGATAAGTCCAAATTGTTTTGCCTTCTCTGATAATCGCATGTCGGCGTTATCTTGCCTAAGTATCAGCCGGTATTCTGCGCTTGAAGTAAAAAGGCGGTAAGGCTCTTCTTGTACCTTATTAATTAGATCATCAATCAAGACTCCAATGTATGCTTCATCCCTCCCCAATTTGAATTCAGGCTTGCCTAATATCTTGGCGGAGGCATTCACCCCTGCAACCAATCCCTGCGCCCCTGCTTCTTCATATCCGGATGTTCCATTCACTTGGCCAGCGAAATAGAGACCCTCAACAAACTTGCTCTCGAGAGTATGGTATAGCTGGAAAGCAGGGAAGTAGTCGTACTCCACTGCATACCCCGGTCGTATCATCTCCACATTCTCTAACCCTGGGATACTCTTTAATGCCTTGAGCTGAACATCGGCGGGTAGGCTGGTCGAGAATCCATTCACATAAACAACGTCTCCGTCATTCTCTTCCGGCTCGAGGAAAATATGATGTTGAGTCTTTTCAGGGAAGCGCGTGATCTTATCTTCTATAGACGGGCAGTACCGCGGACCCTTACCTTGGATTCTTCCAGAGAACATTGGTGAGTCCTCAAATCCCTTTGCAAGCTCTGAGTGCGTTATCTCGGAAGTATATGTGATGTAACAACTGATAGAGTTCGTAGGCTCTACTATTGTACGGTTGGAAAATTTCGAAATATGTCCATCACCGGGCTGAGGTTCGACTTTAGTCAAGTCGATTGATTTCAACGATATTCGGGGCGGAGTGCCTGTCTTGAGTCTGAAGGTTTGAAGATTTAGTGCACCAGCCGGTTCTGTCTGTAACGAGGTTGGTACTTCGCCAAACCTGCCTCCAATTGTCTGGCTAAGACCAGTGTGCATCACACCGTTCAGAAATGTACCCGCAGAAATGATCACAGCTTTGGCGGAGAGTTTGCTGCCATTCGAGAGAACTACCCCTCTAATGGCTTTACCCTCGATCCAGATTTTCGAAACATTTGCCTCCACTATTATATCAGGATCCAATTCCCTCAATTTCCTTTGGGCGATGATTGGGTACTGACTCCTTGATACTTGCGCACGAGGTGACCAAATAGCTGGTCCTTTGGATTTATTGAGCATCCGAAAATGCAGGGTACACTCGTCGGCGATTTCGCCCATCAATCCACCGAGTGCATCAATCTCTTTGACTACTTGACCTTTTGCAGTACCACCAATAGCGGGGTTACATGACAATTCGCCAACTCGATCAGCTTTGAGAGAAAGTAGCCGTACCTTCAGACCCATGTGATGAGCCGCTGCCGCTGCTTCAATGCCGGCATGACCACCTCCTACAATGATAATATCTGCGAAGTGTTCCACGTGGAACGTCTTATGTTTAATTAATTTATATAAATAGAATAATATCTATTTTCCTATGCACATTTTTAAGAATATGTGGTCTAAACTGTCTGAGTTGATGTTAAAACCGATCAAGGATGCGATGATGTCCGTGGCTTTTCTCAAATCTTCCGCCAGGAGTGTGATATCATCAAACTCGATAATCGAATCGAGAAGAGTTAACACTTCCCGAGCGAGGCTTCGTTCGGATTCTGAGATTGAATAACTGGAGTTCTGCGAATCAAAGTCACGGAGGTACTTCGTAATGAAGGCGATAAGATCTGCAATTCCATTCCCATTTTTCGCAGAAACGGATAGCGGTAAATCACAATCATCAAGGTCGGATTTATTATGAACAATAATTTCGCCAGTAGTGGAAATAAGGTTTCGATTATCCGGTGATGAAATTCTCAATTTCATATCAGAGTCATCCGCAGCAGCTCTGCCGAGTGCAATCCCAATAGATTCAATGGTCTCGGCTCCATCACGTAAACCAGCAGTGTCAATGAGTTTCACGCGGAAACCAGAAATGGTTATGAAAGCTTCCACGTAGTCACGAGTAGTGCCGGGGGTTTCATTGACTATGCTTCGTTCGTAATGAAGTAGGGTGTTGAAGAGACTACTCTTACCGACATTCGGTGCACCGATTAACGAAATAGAAAAAAATCCCTTATTCATCTGTCGACCCGCAGCTTCAGCAAGGAGTGTCTCTAAGGCTTGTCTCGCCAATTGCACTTGCAATTCCAGACCTTCGAGTTCAATTTGATCAGACTCACCAAAATCAATTTGGGCATTGACTTGAGCGAGTAATGCTATGAGTGATTGATAAATATTTTTCAATCGCTCAAATTTTTTCTGAACAAAATACTCGACGTTCGTCAGTTGATGTTCGCTCGAAGCATCAATCTTCATCGAAAGTAATTCCAGATCAGCAAGCGAAATTTTACCATGAATAAAAGCACGGCGCGAAAACTCTCCAGGCTCTGCTGGGCGCGCTCCTGCGGCTATGAGGCTTCTTTCGGCGAGTTGCGAAATAGGCACGGAACCATGCGTATGAATCTCGACGAGGTCTTCGCCAGTATAGGAATATGGTGCACGAAAGACTCCGACGATGACATCATCAATTGTATTCCCATCTGCGTCAATCAAATTCGTATAGAGCGTCGTGCCACCACGAGCAAGGAATATTTTTTCGGGATGAGCGAGTGTGCGAGACGCAACACGAATCGCATCATTGCCAGTAATGCGAATTACGGAAATAGCGCTTTTGCCGACAGGTGTGCTAAGCGCACAAATGGTATCGTGGAGTCGTTCGAGCAACATGAGAAGCTACAACGAATTCATTCGCTGTAAAAATTCGCTTGTCTTGGTTTAGCACGTGAGGGAGTATAATCCAACACACGCCATCGCAAGGTCGGCTTGGGAGACCCTAGCACTAATTTATTTTTTCTTTTTCTTCGCTGGAAGCTGTCCACCTGCGCCGGCTTGACGAGTTTGGCGTGCATTCTTTTCGAGATCCTGCATTCGCGCCAAGAATCCTTTCTTGGTGCTTGCGGTTGCCTTCATTTGTTCGAGATCAAGCGGTGGAAGGAATCGCTTGTTATAGTATTGCTGTGCAATTCCAAAAATGTTGAACATGAAATAATACAATGCCACACCTGACGGAAGATTATTAAAAAGAAATGTCATCATAATCGGCATGATATACGCCATCGTCTTTTGTCGCGGATCAGTTGTAGTGAGTGAGGATTGAATCACCATTGTCACGCCCATCAGGAGCGTCAGGCCGGAGAGTTGATTGCCAAGAATCGGAATGCTTGTACCAAACTTAAACAATCCATCAGGCAATGACAAATCCTGAATCCATGAGAAGAACGGAGCCTGACGAAGCTCGATCACATTCCGGAGCACTGCATAGAGCGCAAAAAGAATTGGCATCTGCAACAACAATGGCAGACATCCGCCAGCTGGATTCACTCCGTATGTGCGATAGAGCTTGAAGGTTTCTTCTTGTTGTTTTTTCTGATCGTCTTTGTACTCTTCCTTCAGCTCGGTAATTTTCGGCGCCAAGGCTTGCATCTTGCGCATGGAATTCATCTGTCCTTTCGAGAAAGGATAGGTGATTAGCTTGATGAGGATCGAAAAGACAATGATTACAAGTCCCCAATTAAAAATAAACGAATGCAGCATCATAAAGAGCGGCATCATCAAGTAGGTACTGATGGGGCGGACTAATAATGACCAGCCAAAATCCATCGTTTTGTCAAGTCCCGGCTGCATGTTCGAAAGACGCTTATACTCTAAGGGTCCGAGATACATTTTTGCCGATAGATTATCATTGCCAACTTGTCCAATCGGAATAGCGACTGAAAGCTGGTAGCTTTCCTTCCGACCTGCATCAGGCGCGGTCACTGCTGTACCTGAAATATCCGTACCAACTGGTCGTGGCGAAATCGGGATCATTGCCTGAAGAAAGTACTGAGTTCGTGCGGCAACAAAATCGGGATCGCCATTAAACGATTTATGTACAGGCTCGCCAATCTTCGAAGCATCTACTTCTTCCGTACCCGACTTCATACCAGCAAACGCTCTGGCAGTAAGGGATTCATCGTTGCTATGTGCCTCGGTATAGTTAAGTGCATTGTCAACAACGAGAGCGTATTTATAGCCCGAGATTCTATTTTGCAAGCCATGCATTTTGTACTCTACTCCGACAAGATACTCGTCTGCATAGAAGTGAAATATCTTTTCGATCGAAGCAGAGGAATCAATCTTGCAAACTAATGAGATGGTAAGTGAATCACCAGCCTTCAAGACATGAAGCGAAGAATCCGTTAGAATAAAGGTGAGATCGCGCGTATTAACAACTTTCCCGTCCGCAGCGACGAAGCGGAGATTAATATCACCTGATTTTCCGCTTTGACTCTGGTCAATAAGCTCAAGGGGCATTTTTTGAAATGTCTTGTAACTCTTGAGAACCCAGCTTGAGATATTCCCGCCATGACTTGAGACTACGCCTGCTGCAAGTGGCGTCTCGATTTGCACAAAATGATTTACCACAGTTGAATCCGGTTTGAAGAGACCAGAAGTACTGCCCACTCGGTCAATAGTAGTAGCCATCGGAGCAGTAGCAGCTGCTTTAGCTGTATCTGTTTGTGTCGCAACCGGAGCAGTTTTCGGTGGCTGAGGTTTTTGTTTTGGCTGATTGAGTATCAACCATCCAAAAACGATGGCGATAATAAGAGCGATACCAATGGTTGTCGTGCGCGAGGAATTCATGAGAGTTATGGGTTCTTTCCTGAGAGAGAAAAAAATAGCACGGTACAAACGCCGAAGTCATAGAGAAGGTTTAGCCGCAGCGCATTCTCCTCGCTAGCCTCCCCAAAAAAGGATAGCATACGAATCCCCACCAGTGGGACGTCCGCCGCCGCGGACGTCCCACTAAAAGCTAAAGACTAAAAACTGACGACTAACGACTCCTGCTCCTACTGGCTACTAAAGTCCGTATGTTTGTACCTTAAACTTACACGCATACTCATGGTATTACCACTTTGGTTACTCGCGATCATTCAAGGAATTGTTGAAGGACTGACGGAATTCATTCCTGTTTCCTCGACAGGACATCTCATCATCGTTGATCATTTTCTGAAATTCAAGGAAGCTCTCGGAAGTGCTGAAAAGGCAGAGCTATTCGAAGTTGTGATTCAACTCGGAGCCGTGATTGCGATTGGATTTATTTATCGGCGCGATCTTTTCTCTGCATTGCAAGCAACGGATGTGAATATCAGTCGCGGTGGCAAATTGCGTACGCATCTTTTCATCGCCTTTCTGCCAGCTGCTGTTGTTGGACTCGCTCTGCATTCAACAATCACGAAATATCTTTGGTCGCCGCTCACCGTTTCAATCAGCTTGATTATCGGCGGAATAATTATCGTTTATGTCGAGAGTTTTATCAGCGTCCATCGTCAGAAAACAGATCTCGGAGAGATGACATTGAAGGATGCGCTCATCGTTGGTTTATCACAAATACTCTCACTCATTCCCGGCGTCTCTCGTTCAGGATCAACAATCATCGGCGGTATGGTTGGCGGTATGAAGCGATCGGCGGCAACGGAATTTAGTTTTTTACTGAGCTTCCCAATGATGCTCGCCGCAAGCGGATATGATCTCTATAAACACAAAGATGTGCTCAACTCCGATATGGTTTCGACATTGACGCTCGGATTTCTTGTCGCATTCATCACAGCACTAGTCGTTGTGCGGTGGTTACTCCGTTACGTGCGCTCGCATAACTTTATCAACTTCGGAATCTACCGAATCATTTTCGGCACAGTAGTCTTGATTTTCTGGCTGCAGGGAATGTTTAATTAAATTCAGCGTAGGACGATCAGTTTATTCAACTGTCCGCCAAGTTTAATAAAGTATGTGCCTTCGGCAAACGCCGAGGTATCGAGTCCAAACATTTCTACTCCCACTGGTACCTGTTCACGGCGCAGTTCTACGCCTTTGAAATCCGTGACGATGAGTTGACGTTCGTCATCAATAGGGCTGAATGAAACCAACGTCGTCTTATTACAAGGGTTTGGGAACAAGCTTAATGACTGAGCTTCTGATTGGTTTCGCACCGCACCAACTTGCTCGACTTGAAAATTCGACATCATTCCCATATCTTCATGCTCAAGGTTGTGGCAATGGAGTAGGTAAATGCCAGTGTAGGTATCGAACCGTACGAGCACATTCACGGCATGTGATGCTTCCACTCGAATCACATCTTTCCATCCAGCTTCTGAGGGTTGAACGGGACTTACAACCTGAAACTGTGTGCCATGAACATGTATCGGGTGCGCCTCCTCGCTTGCATTCTGAAATGTCCATTGCTCGAGTGCGCCAAGCGGAACATGTTCATCAATCCGATTCACATCGTATGAATTGAAGTTGATGTATTGTGTACCATTGAATGCAAATAGTCGAGAGTTCTTAACATCGACTTGGTGGTATGCTTCCATTGTCGAGAGCACGGCAGGCAAGGTTGTGAACCCTGACGAACCTGTCTTTGATACCTGTAGATCAAGAATATTGAATGCTGAACCTTGCGCTAACGATGAGGTACCGGATGAGCCTGAGTAATCAAATTTTTCACTAACGATCTGAAGGGTACTCCCTTGCACTTCATTTCGTAGATCAACGATAACATCAATTCGCTCAGCTGGTGAAAGAAGAACCGATGTTACGAGAGTCGGAGTTGGTAGTAATCCGCCATCATTGCCGATAAGCGTCATCGTTGTAGAGGGAAGGTTGCCTTTGAGAGCAAGCTTATACGTCCGTGCATTCGAGGCATTGATGATCCGAAATCTATACTGAGTTGGAGAGACATCGAGCACCGCATCCGGCGTGCCATTGACGAGTATCGTATCTCCGAGCCAACCGCTTGGCATAGCTTGGTCACCTGGAGCATACGCTAATTGCTTCGATGAATCGAATCGCTTGTCTTGAATCATCAGTGGGATGTCATACTCACCACTGGGTAACCCTACTGCTTTTTCCTCATCATCTTCAACGATAAAACATCCTGCCAAGCCCATATAGGTTTGCTTGGCGGTATTCATATCGGTGTGCGAGTGGTAGAAGTATGTTCCTGCTCGTTGAATAATCGGAAAGCTTACATCGTACGAAGCTCCCGCAGCAATAGCATTCTTGGGATGTCCGTCCATCGCTGCCGGTGCGTGAAGCCCGTGCCAATGAATCACCGCAGGCTCGGTTAAATTATTGACAATCTTCGCGCTGAAGTTCTGCCCCTTCTGTAATTTTATCGTCGGACCTATGAACGAATTGTTCACCGAAATGACGTTTGTCTTTGTACCAGAATAAATATTGAAATCTGTTCGAGCGATTACCAAATCGCCAGATGTAAAAAAAGTGGGGATGCGGAGTTGGTTTGTGGCTAGTGGCACATCATGAGACGGCGATGCAAATAATTCATTTGCACTCCGCGTAGCGCCAAGCACTACGGCAGTCTGCGAGATGCGCTTAAGGAATGTACGACGGTTCATTGATTATACACCCGTTCTGAAATCCATTGTGCCATTTAAGGAGAGGATGAATTCAGTAAGTAAATTCACACAATGATCGAGGTCGTTCAAATCCAAGACTTCGCATGATGAATGCAAATATCTTGTAGCGGGACTTAGGACGCTAATCGGAATTCCTCCGCGCTGTTGGCTAATCGGGTCAGCATCGGTAGATGTAGCGCCGTTATCCACTTCGATCTGATAGGGGATATTATTTTTCTTGGCAGTCGAGACGAATAAATCAGACATTTTCCTATTGTTCCGAATGCCACGGCTGATAACAGCTCCCTTCGAGACATCAACTTCACCCCACAGTGCTTTTGAAATTCCTGGCGAGTCGGTAGATGGTGTGACATCAATTGCAACAGCGATTGTTGGATTGAGGGAGTAACCGGCTCTGCCTGCGCCCCACACACCTGTTTCTTCTTGAATCGAACTCACTCCGTAAACCGTTGCTTTCAACTCTGATTTACGTGCGGCAAGATTCTTGAGAACTTCGGCGACGATGTAAATTCCAATACGATTATCAAAGCAACGCGCAGTCGCACGTGTATCGGTTAGGCGCTGATAGCCCTCACCGTAAATGATTACGTCGCCGATTCCGACCAACGATTCCGCCTCAGCTTTATCCTTCGCACCAATATCAATCCAAATATCGGAGTATGTAATTTTCTTACCAGCATCATCCGCCGATGATTGGTGTGGTGCAGTTCTTCCGACAACTCCATGGACATGTGAGTTGGTCTTGGATGAAAGTATGCGGACTCTATGCGACGGCAAAATCGCAGGATCAACTCCGCCAACGCGTGATACGTAAATAAATCCCTCGGCGTTCATGTAGCGAACAATCAGTCCAATCTCATCAGCATGACCGACAATAAGAATCGAAATATCTTCTGTGCCCTTAAGCGTTGCGATATTATTTCCGTGCGGATCAATAGTGATCTCTGGCACAATTGGTGATACAGCTGAGCGCCAAAGCTTTTGGACATTCTCCTCATAATTCGAAGGTCCAGGGCATTCGATGAGTTGTTGTAAAAATTGTTCTTGAGAGTTTGTCATAATAGATAAATATTTTCTTGGGATTATGCCAACAGAAAATGGGAGATTATGCTTCCCATCGCTGTTACGAGTTTACGCAGGCTAAAGCCTGTGGCTACCATATTTGTCCCAGCTTCAGTGGAACGTGGTCTCTTCGTCCTTTCGTCTTTTCGGGACGGAGTAGAAAGTCCATCCCACTAACTCACACCTACCGACCTTAAAATCCCACCGTTTTAGCTTAACAATTTGGTAACAATTTCTTAATCATTTCTTTACCATTTGGTAATCATTCCATAACATTGCCCTCGTATTTTTGCGTACACGGAAACGTTGGATCGTCATCGAACAATTGTCATGCTCTTCGATAGAAGGAAGGGCAAAAAAAGGAGAGCTGCTGACAAGGGGGAAGTCGGCAGTTTTCTATTTTAAAGCTGCTTTTTTATTTCTATTGTATTTTTGTTAGAGTACATCATTAAATTTTTCCCCAAATGAAGACAGTAGCAGTCATTTTATCAGGCTCGGGCTATTTGGATGGCGCGGAAATTCGCGAGTCCGTTGCTGTGCTATGGGCATTAGCTCAGCATCCGGTTGAAGTTAAAATATTCGCACCCGACGAACCGCAGTTAGTCGTGATGAATCACTTCTCCGGCAAAGCAACAGGCGAGACTCGGAACACACTTGTTGAGGCTGCTCGAATCGCCCGTGGCAAGATCGAACCGCTTTCGCAATTAACAAATCATCACTACGATGCACTCATCATGCCCGGAGGTTTTGGCGTTGCAAAAAATCTTACGACCTTTGCACTCGACGGAGCAAAAGCTACAATAGCTTCTCAAGAATTACGGGATGATATAGTAGCGATGAATAACGACGGAATTCCCATCGGGGCGATTTGCATAGCTCCTGCGCTCGTTGGGCTTGCACTCAAAGGAAAAAATATTGAACTGACATTTGGCGCTGATGGACCAGAAGCAGAAGAAATGAGAAAGCTCGGACACACACACTTCGAAACCAAGCCTGATGAAATTCATATTGACTCAGTCAACAAGATCGTCACAACTCCGGCATACATGTATGACGAAGCCCCAATTAACGAAGTGTTCATCGGCATAAAAAAATTAGTTGATGCCGTTATTGAAATGATGTGAGTGTGCTCGCTCACTGGGTTTCGGTGAGTTGCAGAACTTCATCTGGCGGAAGTTCGACTAATTCGTGTAAATTTAATTTATTCATATCCAAGATCGTCGTGCCGTCAGCGTCATCTTCGATCATAGGAATAAATTTTGCTCCGCGGACAATTTGATGCGACTTATACGACGTTCGAGAATAGACTGTCTGTGCATACGTTTCGTCGAACGCCTTCATCATTACAAGAACTTCGGTTTCTTCTCTCTCGGCGTCCTCGACTGTTCGCTCAAAGAATGGACTTTCCTCATTGATCGGGTGCACTACCGTCCAGCTTGTTGGCATTACATTGATCCGTGATAACTCCAGAGCGAGCCGATAAAATTTTCGTTGCTCCTTCCCATCAATTGTTTCGGTTCGCGCCATTGTCACATCTGCTTCAATCTCAATCAGGCGCGAACTACCACCATTTGTCACGCGAAACATCACACCTTTGCCTCCACGATACGGCGCAACTAATATATTATGGGAGTAGAGCACTCGTGCAGTTGGACGAGAGAATCGTCCCCACAACAAACTCGTCGAAAGTGCGAAAGCAAGCAAACCCATCGCCGACTCTATCGCAGCAACGGCGCTTGACCCAAAGCCTATTGGGCTCATCCTACCGTAACCAAGCGTTGTGAGGGTTTGCGAACTAAAGAAAAAAATTTCCCAAAATTTATCAATTTCAGTCGTAGCGCGCATACCGATTACATGATCGGAGCCGATGAGGTAGTATATAACGGCAAATAAAAAATTAAGGAGGATGAAGGATGCAGACACAATGGCAAAGAATTTCCACCAACTTATCGAGATGAGAGCATGATACGCCTCAGCAATCGAAAACTTGCGCATCCCTTTGCGCCGAACGTTGAACGATCCATCCGGATTAACAAGACGTTGATGCCCCTTGCTCGGACGAACACCATACCCAAGCTCGGGGGCTGGCTGTAATTTTCGTTGCTTGTTGTTAATCATTTATTGAGACGAGAGTAGTGGATTTAAGATCGGAGAAAATGAACGCGAAATTTGGAGGACAAATTCAATTGACAGGGAGTTTGTGCCGCCTCCCCCTCCTTGAAAAGAAGGGGGAGGTTAATTATTATTGGGAAGCGAATTTCAGTGATGCGGAGTTTATACAATAACGCAACCCTGTCGGAGGTGGACCGTCCTCGAAGACGTGACCAAGGTGCGCTCCGCAGGTGGCGCAGGTAATTTCGGTTCGCTCCATGAAGAATGTGCGATCAGATGATTCTTTCACCACGACATCTTTTGTTGGCTGATAAAAACTTGGCCAGCCGCAGCCAGAATCGAATTTCGTTTCAGATGCAAAGAGTGGTGTATCGCAGACAATGCAATTATACATCCCACGTTCCTTCGTATCCCAGTAGATACCAGTGAAGGCACGCTCAGTACCTTTTTCCTGCGTAACATGGAATTGTTCCGGCGAAAGTCGCTTCCGAAGTTCTTCTTCGGTAAATAATCTTTCCATAGTATTAAAATCCCTCCCAATGATAGTGAACGATTGTAGCAGTGTTATCAATCGTAAAGCTCCGCTCCGTCTTTGTTTGGTGACGTGCGGGTCTGGAAAAATGAATGTTCCCCCAGTAATCATGCCACGCATATCGTGGTCCATTCGTGGTATGAGAAAAAATCCAGGTTAGCTCGCGCGAGCCATCGGTCATCTTGTACGACCGTGTCGGCGCGCCCCACGTTGCTACAAGTTGATTCTCGGATTTCCCGACCCAACTCTTCATACCGTTCTCAATCTCCTCGCGCTGTGCCTCTAGTGAAGGTCCGCAACTACAGATGGCGGTTATGATAAACAAACAAAATCCTACTGTGTAAAAATATTTTCTCATAATCTGTTAAGCTATCTATGCTATTAGACGTAAATATACGGTAAAATGTTTATGAAAAATGCATGAGATTTTCTTCATCCATGTTTTTGACGCCTTACTCCCCAAGCCTAACAGAATCTGATAGACAAGATATCTGGGATCCATTTGTCAAAAATCAGACGAAATCGACACTTTTACCCACAATTTGATAAAAAAATGAGAAAATAAAGCGAAAATACTTGCATTTGGGAAAAAATGTATTATATTTGTACCCATAAAGTGGGGTTAGGTGGAAGTATCTACTGTTTTTAGGTAAGAAGTGGCTTAGAGTGAGGGGGCAAAGATACTCTGGGCACTGCTTGTGAGATATTCCCACTCCCGCTTTATTTTCGGCTTTCAGTGGTCAGTGTTTCTGCCCACTCTGCGAAGCAACGGACTTTTTGCATAATAACATAATAGAGTGTCATCGTTCAAAGGAAGCGATACGTATTCGGTAGATGCTAAGGGGCGCGTAAGCATCCCCTCCAAGATGCGCCGCAATATTGGTCCTGATGCACATGGAACATTCGTCCTGACGCGTGGGCTGGAGAAATGTCTCTACGCATATCCACTTGATGAGTGGAAAAAGTTAGAAGGTGGAATCTCGAATCTTCAGCAAGCAAGTGATCAAGATCGGTTCTATCTACGAATGCTCATGCAATGGAGCGAGGAATTAGTAGCAGATAGCCAATACCGTCTGCTCATACCACATAGCTTACTGGAATTCGCTGACATCAAAAAAGAAGTGTATTTCATCGGCGTTATTGACCATATCGAATTATGGAATCCCGCCGACTTCAAACGCTACATCGAATCCATGAAGAAAAGTTACGAAAGCGTAGCTGAACAAGTCTTAGGAATTAAGCAAGTCGAAGGGTAGAAAGCAAACGTTCATTGAAAAATGGAGCATGAATACCATATTCCGGTTCTTGCTCGCGAAGCTATAGAATATCTCGAACTCCGTGATAACGGCATCTATATAGATGCAACACTCGGAGGCGGAGGATATTCGGAGTTGATACTTCGGAATCACCTGAATCTGAAGCTCTTCGGATTCGATACTGATCCGCAAGCGACCCGGTATTCATCGAAGAGATTGGAAAAGTATTCCGATCACTTTACGATCATTGCTGAAAATTTCTCGCGTTTGGCAGAAGCACTTGAAAAAGAATCGGTCACGAAGATTAGTGGCATAGTGTATGACCTCGGTGTCTCAAGCCGGCAACTCGATACAACGAGTGTCGGCTTAAGCTACCGAGTGGATGCGCCACTTGATATGAGGCTCGATCCGAGATTGGCACGGAGTGCGATGGATATCATCGCCAGCTACAGTGCCGATGAGTTGCGATACATCTTCGGTATGTATGGCGAAGAGCCAATGAGTGGCAGAATCGCACGATGGATTGCCGAAGCGCGAGAAGCAAATGCAATTACGACAACTACGCAATTAGCAAAGATTGTAACTCAGGGCATTCGAGAAGACAAAAAAAATTCGACGCTATCAAGAATTTTTCAAGCATTACGGATCGAAGTAAATGCAGAGCTTGAGAGTCTGAAGAGTTCGCTATCACAAGCTCTGGAGTTACTTGAGCCAGGTGGTCGGATCGTGGTAGTGAGTTATCACTCACTCGAAGATAGGATAGTAAAAGATTTTTTTTCAGCGCAGGCAAAGCCACCAGTCGCTGAAGGCTCAGTAGAGTCACTGAGGATGAGTATTGATGAAGGGCGTGCATTGCTGAAGGTGATAACGAAGAAGCCGGTGATACCATCGGATGAGGAGATAGGAAGGAATCCTCGCTCGCGCAGTGCAAAGCTCAGATGTGCAGAGAAGAAATAAGTTTTCGTAGGTGATAAGCATACTAATTGCCCTATGACACAGATCGCATTTACACCGAGACTGAAGATACCACAAAGTCGTGGACCCTTAGGAAGTAAGGGCGATCACTTCGAGCCTAATTTTCACGACACAGAATCCGATCAAACCATCCACAAGATCGAAGCTGGGGTTACCGAAAAGAAGAAATCAAAGGGCGATACATTTGATAAGGTAGTAAAGCGGATTCCGACACTCTATGTCATAATCTTCTTTACTGTCTTTACCGCCTGTGCTGTACTGATTATTTGGAATACACTACAAGTCAATCGTCTGACCTACGAAAAATCGAAATTAGAAAGCAAGATCGAGCAGACGAAACAGCGAATCATAAAACTTAAAGCTCAGGAAATGCAGCTATCAGCGCCTGAAAGAGTACGCGAAATTGCAAAAGGAAAATTCGGAATGATCGAAGCAAATGGCATTGACGAATTTATGATCAAGAAAGAATAACATCAAAGGAGATTAAACGAACCGTGCGTTCGTACCAACAAGAATATCATTCGACTATTTCACTGGAACGCCCCCCAGGCGTTAAGACTTTTACGTCCAACAATCACGGCACCGACTCCCACTCCGATCATCACGCAGAGCACTCAAGTAAAAAATGGCACCAACGATTGATTGAGAGATTCATGTCTGCTCCGAAGGCGAAGGATCCGATGATCTCCAACGGAAGAATTTATCTCGTACTCGCAATTTTTCTCATTGGCTTTGTCGCTGTTATCGGAAAATTATTCAAAGTTCAAGTCTTGAACCACGAAGCCCTGAGCGAACAGGCAGTGAATCAGTATAAAATGGAAGTACCGCTTCCGGCAAGGCGCGGAGTTCTACGCGATCGTAACGGCATTATCCTCGCATCGAATGCCTTCGTCGTGAAGTTTGCATTTGATCCATCTGAAATAAAAAATAAATCTGGCGTTGCAACAGCATTCAGTTCAGTATTCGGGAAGCCGAAGGAATACTACGCGAAATTTTTAGCTGATTCAAATCGTCACTACATCGTCGTCGAGAAAGAAGTACCACAAGAGATAGCTGCCAAACTCGATGGCATCAAAGAGCGTGGCGTTATGCGACAAATTGATGAGCGCCGTCATTATGCATTCGGCACGAAGGGCTCGCACATTCTTGGGTTTGCAAGCAAGGATGGCAGAGGACTTGCAGGTATAGAATTATTTGATGATAAGATACTACGCGGGATTGATGGCATTGCAATCATGCAACGCGACGGAAAAGGATTCCGCAGACCCGACGTAGATTATGATCAAGTACCGCCGACGAACGGTGATGATCTGACTTTAACGATAGACGAAAGCTTACAAGCAGTCACGGAGAATGCACTCCGCGCCGGTGTGGCGCGCGCTGCTGCTGAAGCAGGAATTGCAATTGTCTTGAATCCGCGAACTGGTGAAATTCTTTCCCTTGCGAACATCCCGGATTTTAATCCGAATGATTTCTTCTCAGCATCGAATGATATGCTTCGTAACCGAGCGATCACCGATGCCTTCGAACCCGGCTCGACGATGAAGGTTCTCACAGCGGCGATTGCATTGAATGAAAAAGCGTGGAAGCCTGAAGATAAAGTGGACGCGCAAGGTGGTACATGGATTGTCGAAGGTGGGGCGAAAATAAAAGATACACATGAGTACGGAGTGCTTACATTTAGACAAGCACTTGAAAAATCAAGCAATGTCTGCTTCGCAAAAATTTCCGATAAACTCGACCGCAGAAGATTCTATAAATACATGCGCGACTTCGGCATGAGTGTTCTCTCGGGCATTGATGTACCCGGTGAAATTAAGGGCAGCTTGCACAAGCCAGATAAATGGAGTGTCAATTCCAAGCGATATGTAGCTTTCGGATACGAGATGACTGCAACACCAATTCAACTTGCAATGGCGTATGCAACGATCGCCAATTTTGGGGTGATGATGAAACCCTATATCGTTGCGAAGCGCACGAACATCAAAGGCGAGGTTACCGAAATTCATCCACAGGAAATCAGGCGCGTCGTCAGCGAGGAGTCGGCGAAAACATTGATTGATATTATGCGCGGAGTTGTGGACTCAGGCACCGGTACAGCGACGAAAATAAAAGGCGTGAGCATCGCTGGTAAGACAGGCACAGCTCAGCAATTTGTTGGCGGCCATTATTCGAAGGAGCATTACACTTCGAGCTTCATCGGATTTTTTCCCGCAGAAAAACCTGAGTATGAAATCTTGGTAATTATGCGCTCACCTAAGAATGGATATTACGGCGGTGCCGTGAGTGCTCCGGTGTTTAAGGAAATCGCGATGTCCATTCTCGAACAAAATGGAAAACTTCCGTTGGATGCACGTTCACCAGCCCAGCTTGCCGCTGCTACTCCGCCTGTTGATGATGGCGGATTGGTTGAGATTGATGGCACGGTAGTTCGCACGCGTGATAATACCGATGATCGCGAGATACCGGATGTGCGAGGCTTGCCTCTTGATGTTGCTCGGTCAACATTAGCTGCACAAGGATTTGTCGTTTTGAAAAGCGCTCAGTCTGGAGTAGTCGAGCGCATTACACGAGTTGGTAGTGATTCTGTCCGTTTCGTTTTGCGACCATCCACTGATGAGGAGTCTGAATCAAAAGGTGAAGGCCTGATGATCGAAGTTCCTGATTTCAGAAAAATGCCGATGGCACGTGCATTGAAATTCGGCGCCGCATCAAATGTGGGCGTTCATCTTGTCGGCGACGGCAAAGTTGAACGGCAATTCCCTGAACCGGGAGTCAAAGTTGATGCAAAGAATCCTATTGTTACGCTCTTTGGTGATGAATAGTATTGAACCAACGGTAGCCGCAGGCTCTTTCCTGCTGCTACCATAACTCAAGATGCTATGATCGGACCAGAGTCTATTGGAAGTGAAGAAATTTTTTTTCGGAGCATCCATGCAAAAGCTGTGTTCTTTGAAAAATGAAATTCAGTGAGCTCACGCGGCAACGAGAGATCGGTGTCCTCGCCCTAACAGGCTTGAAGGACGCCGATCTCTCTGACCCGCAATATGATTCGCGCAAAGTTCAACGCGGTTCGACCTTTTTTGCAATAAAAGGATTCGCTACCGATGGTCATGCTTTTATCGAGCAGGCAATCGAGCGCGGCGCAACAACTATTGTGCTCGAAGATGATTCGGCGTTTACCGAATCCGATGCGCAAGAAAAAAATGTAAATCGCATCTTGGTATCAGATTCCCGCAGAGCACTCGCGTTTATTACTGAAGAAGTATTCGGCACTCCATCACGGAAGCTGAGACTCATCGGTGTGACTGGTACGAATGGAAAGACTACCACCACGCATCTCATCAAACAAATTTTAGAAGCTCGCGGCGAACGCGTTGGACTCATCGGTACAACGGGAATTGCAATTGCCGACAACTACATTCCCTCTGAACACACGACACCAGAATCCAGAGATATCTCTGAGTTACTTAAGCAGATGATAGATGGTGGCTGCACGACATGCGTGATGGAAGTTAGCTCTCACGCAATCGCATTGCACCGAGTAGAAGCGCTTGATTTTGACATTGGAGTATTTACCAACCTTACGCAAGATCATCTTGACTTCCACAAGTCTATGGATGAATACGCCAAAGCGAAACAACTACTTTTTACAAATTTGAAAGAGACGGCAATTGCGATCACGAATGCGCAATCAGACTATGGTAGTTTCATGACAGAGCATACACGAGCAAACGTGCATTCGTATGGCTTAGATGATGGAACGCCATTCGGAAGTGCAGACTTGATCGCATCACATATAGAGTATAGTTTAGTGGGGACGACGTTCACAATTAAAAAACGCTATTCTGATGAACAATCGGTATTTCAAAGCAAACTCGTTGGAAAATTCAACATCGAAAACTTACTGGCGGCAGTTTCAGCGCTCTACTTCGGCGCGGGGGGATTTTCGCTCGAAGTCCTCGCGCAAGCGGCGCCGAGCCTTCGTCCGGTGCGCGGGCGGTTCGAGCAGATAGAATTGCCGACTGGCGGACTTGCTATTATTGATTATGCACACACTCCCGATGCTCTGGAAAATGTGCTGCACACCATTCGCATGGTTGATCCGAGCGCGAAGCTTACGACTGTCTTCGGTTGCGGAGGTGATAGAGATAAAACCAAACGCCCGAAGATGGGAGCGATAGCAGAGAGATTATCAGATATAATAATTATCACCAACGATAATCCACGAACTGAAAATCCGCATACTATTGCACACGAAATTATCGAAGGTATCTCAGCAACCAGACGTATGCAAACAGAAATTATTTTAGATAGAAGACAAGCGATAGTAACTGCACTCGATTCATCGCTCACGGGAGATGTCATCTTAATTGCAGGCAAAGGGCATGAGGATTATCAAATCATCGGAAAAGAGAAATCACATTTCAGCGATCAAGAAGTAGTCCAGGAGTGGATGAATGCCCACAGATAATAAGTATGGAATATGAATATTACAATCGAGGATATACTTAGCATCAAGCATTCAGCTCACATAGGTTTTAAGTCGCTCTCGCCGGCAAGAAAAATAAATCACGTCTCTACCGATTCACGCTCCGTCAAGAAAGGTGACCTCTTCATTGCACTTCGAGGTGAGAATTTTGATGGTCATGAATTTATTCAGCATGTTCAAGAAAAGGGTGCAACTGCGGCAATTGTTGATGAGAAATGGAAAAAGAAAAATAGGAAGAAATACAAACTTCCTCTCATCGTCGTTAAGAATACACTTGATGCGTATGGTGCAATCGCAAATCTCTTTCGAAATAAGTTTAGCATTCCGATAATCCTCGTTGCAGGATCAAACGGCAAGACAACAATGAAAGAAGTGATAAGTCATGTACTTGGAACGTCGTTCAATGTTTTGAAGACAGAAGCGAATTACAACAATCAGGTTGGCTTGCCGCGGATGCTACTTCAACTAACCCCGCAACACGAATTCGCTGTGCTCGAAATCGGCACAAATCATCCTGGCGAGATCGAGTGGCTGACACAGGTTGCCCAACCTACCCACGGTATCATCACTAACATTGGCAGAGAACACCTAGAGTTTTTTAAGAATCTCCGTGGCGTAGCCAAAGAAGAACTTGCACTCTTCGATTATCTTGCCTCTACAGAAGATGGAGTTGCCTTCATCAATATGGACGATCCGTTTCTTGCAGGTCAAGGAAAACGAATGCTCTCTGATTACAGGCTTTATGGCAGAGGAACAGGAGCATCGGGAAGGAAAATGGGATATTCATCGAATGGTTTAATGAAGATTGGGATTGAGTTGGATGGCAAGAGCTTCGTAGTACATTCTCATCTTGTCTCCGAGTACGCGCCGTCTCTTTATGCCGCTGTGGCAAAGGTTGCTTCAGAATTTGGATTGAGCATTGCAAAGATCAAGCAGGCTTTGGGAAGCTTCGTGCCTTATTCGAAGCGAATGGAAATTCTTAAGATTCACGGAGCCGTGATTATCAATGATTGCTACAATGCAAATCCTGAATCGTTTTATTCTGCGCTTGAAACGCTAAAACAAATTCCCTCAAAAGGAAAAAAATATGTGGTCGCGGGTGATATGTTCGAGTTAGGAGCTACATCAAAACGAGAGCATAGATTGCTTGGCGTGCAAATGGCAAAGTATAAATTCAACGGTCACTTTTTTACAGGGAATGCGATGAAGCAAACTTTTGCAGCGCTACTACAGACAAACACAAAACTTCATGCTGAGTATGATTCAGAGAAATCAGCTATTGGCGAATCTCTCAGCCAGATTTTGAAAAAGGGCGATATAGTTTTAATCAAAGGGTCGCGCGGAATGAAGATGGAAACGATCCTTGAGCAATTACGAACGACAAATTAGGAGTTACGAACAGCGTACTCTATTCAATCTAATTCGTAATTCGCAATTAATAATTCGTAATTAAAAAGAAGCGATGTTGTACTATTTATTTTATTGGATCAACCGCACGTTTTCGCCTCCGGGCGGTGAGCTTATCCGATTTATTACGTTTCGTTCTGCAGTGGCGGCACTCTCGGCACTTGCGATCAGTCTCTTCATCGGACCGAAAATAATTAAACGATTAGTTGCGCTCGGGATTTCGAATATCGGCAAGACCGAAGCGCCGAAAGATCATCTCAAGAAAGCTGGCACGCCAATGATGGGAGGCTTGATCATCTTAGCCGCAACGCTTGGACCCACACTTTTATGGGCTGATATCGGAAATCTTTTTGTGATATTGATTTTCTTTGCAACGCTTATTATGGGTGGTATTGGATTTTTGGATGATTATCTGAAAATCGTTAAGAAAAAGAAAAAAGGACTTATCGCACGCTGGAAGCTCGTAGGCCAAATATCAGTCGGCTTGATGATTGGCATTGCGATCATGCTCGCGCCACATCAATTCCCTGATATTACGACGGCAACGACGATGCCGTTTTTTAAGAATCTCGTTTTCGATTTTGGTAAGATTTTCTATATTCCGTTTGTGATTCTTGTCATCACGGCGACATCGAACGCAGTGAATCTCACAGACGGACTCGACGGACTCGCCGCCGGAACAGTTTCGATAGCATTCATCGGCATTATGGCAATCGCATACTTCACAGGAAATTTACAACTCTCGGAATATCTGAACATTCCGTATCTCAAAGGAGCAGGCGAACTCACCATTTTCTCGGCATCGCTGATGGGTGCTTCGCTTGGATTCTTGTGGTTCAATGCCTATCCGGCGCAAGTGATCATGGGTGATACTGGTTCGCTTGCATTAGGCGGAGCGATGGGAACGATGATGGTATTATTAAAAAAAGAATTTCTTTTGCCAATCATAGGCGGGATATTTTTCTTAGAGTCACTTTCGGTGATTTCGCAAACGCTCTACTTCAAATACACAAAGAAAAGATTTGGCGAAGGAAAACGCATATTCAAGATGGCGCCAATCCATCACCACTTCGAACTCATGGGTTGGGCAGAACCAAAGATCGTAACGAGGGCGTATATCATTGCAATTCTACTTGCAATCTTGACATTGGCAACGTTTAAGGTGAGGTAGAGGAAGTATTTTCGGTAAGTAAACGGTAACAAATTAATTTCCATGCAAACACGCGGCAAACGCTTTTCCGTGCTTGGCGCGGGGAAGTCGGGTCTGGCAAGCGTGAGGCTCCTATTGAAACATCGTGCAAAGGTATTTCTTTCTGATTCTGTCAAGGCATCTAAACTCACAGAGGCAAAGAAAGAACTCGATGAACTCGGTGTAGGATACGAGTTCGGCTCGAACTCACATGCCGTGCTTGAGGCAGATACAATTGTCATTAGTCCCGGCGTTCCGATCGGCATTCCAATTTTAGATCTTGCTCGCCAAAAAAATATTCCCATCATTGGTGAGATAGAACTTGCTTCGCAATTTGCAGATGCGCCAATCGTTGCCATCACTGGGACGAACGGAAAAACGACAACGACAACGCTTACTGGTGAAATATTCAAAGATGCAGGTTGGAATACGATTGTATCGGGTAACATCGGAATTCCATTTGCTGATGTTGTTGAACTTGCTGTTGGCGAGAAAGCGATCAACGTGCTCGAAGTCTCAAGCTTTCAACTCGATACAATAAATGATTTTCGTCCGAAGGTCTCTGCCCTTTTGAATATCACACCCGACCATTTGGATCGGTATAAGAATTACGAAGCGTACATCCAATCAAAATTTCGAATCGTCGAGAATCAGAAAGGACATGACATCTTTATCTATAACCACGACGACGAAGTAGTCCGCAACTTTGCAGAGACGGTGAATATCCGAACATTTGGCTTCTCGATTACGGAAACACTTAAGCAAGGTGCTTTTTTAGCAGATGATAAAATGTTCGTTCGCTTCGGAAGAGAACGCGATGAGGTGATTGATCGGAGTGAGATCGGAATCCCAGGTCCGCATAACTTGATGAATGCAATGGCGGCAACGCTGATCGCGCGGTCATTTGGGATCGAGTATGATTCAATTCGCGAAACATTGAAGCATTTCAAAGGCGTAGAGCATCGCATCGAATTTGTTCGTGAGTTGAATGGAGTCAAATACGTAAACGATTCCAAAGCCACAAATGTGGATTCGGTCAAATATGCCCTCCAAAGTTATACTGAGCCAATCATACTCATTGCTGGGGGAAAAGATAAGGGTAATGATTACTCGCTCATACTTGAGTTAGTAAAAAAACATGTGAAGGCAATCGTATCAATCGGTGACGGTGCAAAATATGTCGAGAAGGCATTCAAAGGAATTGTACCAGTTCATTCTGCAGATCACTCAATGGTCGAAGCAGTGGCGCAAGCGTCCTCACTTGCAACCGGCGGCGATGTCGTTCTCCTTTCGCCAGCATGTGCTAGTTTTGATATGTTTGATAACTATGAACATCGGGGAAGAGTGTTTAAGGAATTAGTGAATACGTTATGAGGTATAGTGGAACGGACTCTCTATTCCGTTCGCGCGGAGTAGAGAGTCCACGCCACTTAAGTTAATGGTAAGCACAAATGAAACCACGTAAAACAGCAGACATCAGTTTATTCTTAACAGTTACGGGCTTGCTGTTGGCTTCACTTGCTTTTGTTTATACAGCAAGCGCGTCGTTCAGCGTTGCAAAAACGGCAACGAGTGAGGGAATGCTTATTCGACATGCCACGAAGGTGATACTTGCAATCGTCGCGATGCTTGCGTTCACAAAAATAGATTATCACAAGTATCAGCCGATGACACGGTGGTTGATGGTGCTTGCCATCATATTCTTGGGCGCAGTTCTTGCAGTTGGACATGTTGAGCTTGGAGCGAAACGGTGGTTACCTCTTGGACCGTTTTCGTTTCAGCCTTCGGAGTTCGTGAAGATTGCACTTGTGCTTCATATCTCCGCACTCTGCGCATCGAAGAAAGAATACATCGGTGATTTTAAGAAATCATTTCTTCCGATGATCGGCTGGACACTCATCGCCGCTGGACTTATCGCAAAACAACCGAACATGTCGAATGCCGGTGTGCTGGTGATGCTGACCTTTGGCATCATGTTCATTGCGCAGATGCCGATTAAGTATATGATTAGTACCGGGATACTAACCTTTATCGGTGGCGGAATATATCTCATGACAGCATGGTATCGTGTGCAGAGAATACTTGCATTCGTCGGACATGATAACGAGCACACATCGAAAATTGCCTATCAAACTCAACAGGCAATGATTGCGCTGGGCAACGGGGGACTCTTCGGAGTTGGAATCGGTCAATCTCGGCAGAGAGATTTTTATCTACCCGAATCCTATGGAGATTTTATTTACTCCGTCATCGGTGAAGAATATGGATTTATCGGCGCCTCGTTTTTACTCATCGTATTTGCATTCATTATCATCAGAGGTATTCAAATTGCAAAGCATGCACCCGACCCATTCGGAAGATACGTTGCATTCGGGATTACGATGATGATCGGAGTGAATGCACTCATCAATGCACTTGTTAATTCAGGCTTGATGCCGCTGACGGGGTTGCCGATGCCATTCGTTAGCTATGGTGGGACGAGCATGATTATTAGTGCGGCGGCAGTTGGGATATTACTGAACATCTCGAAATATTCCGAGACGCTACCGAACCCGAACAAAATCAAGCCGAATCTTAGATACGGCGAACATCATTGATGCACTCAAACTACTAAGTCATGACGTAAGATGAAACAGAAGACAATTGTGATAGCATCAGGCGGCACAGGCGGACATCTTTATCCTACGATCGCAGTCGCGGAGGAAATCAGGGAAAAATATCCTGAGGTGCGAGTTGTATTCATCGGAACGCCAGATCGTATCGAAGCGCGCGAAGTACCTAAAGCAGGATTTGAATTTATATCTATCGAGATCAGCGCACCCGGTAAATCGCTGAAGCATCTACTCAAGTTTCCGTTGCAGTATTTAAAGGCGTATCGCCGTTCACAGCAAATCCTTTCAGAAATCGGAGCGGGTGCATTTTTAGGTGGTGGAGCATATTTAAGTGTACCTGTCGCCTATGCGGCGAAACGAAAAAAAATACCGATTGCACTCTTAGAGATCAATGCAGTTGCAGGCAGAGCGAATAAAGTGCTTACAAAAAATGCTGATAAAATATTTTTGAGTTACCCCGAAGCAGCGAGTGATTTTGGCGCAATCGGAGTAGAAAAAATTCAAGTGGTTGGGACGCCAGTCCGGACTTCGCTGTCTTCGCCAACGACTTCGCAGCCAATAGCTCGTGAGCATTTTGGACTCGATCCGAACAAACGAACCTTGCTCGTCTTCGGTGGCTCACTTGGCGCTCGTTCAATCAATGCAGCAATGCGTAGAGGTGCTCAGCAATTTTTGGATGCAGGAATGAATATCATCTGGCAAACTGGAAACGCCGAGACAACGTCTGAGGCGAAAAAAGAATTTTCTTCTGCTTCGCTTCGAGTGCTCGACTTTATTTCTGAAATGCAAACAGCATATACAGCTGCTGATCTTGTCGTCTGCCGAGCAGGCGCTTCGACTCTTGCGGAACTTGCCACAATTGGCAAAGCCGCGATACTCGTTCCGTATCCGCTTGCGATTAAAAATCATCAGGAAGTCAATGCACTTGCTTATGAGTCGAGCGGTGCGGCAGACGTGATAAAGGACTCAGAACTTGAGCAATTGCTTGTCGGTCAAGTAATGAGATTAATGAAAGACGAAGTCGCACGCACCGAGATGGCAAAAAAAATTCTCCTCAGGGAGAACATTACTGCACGAAATGTTGTAGCTCAATGGTTAGTAGATAACTGTAAGTGAACTTACACTCGGCAGACACCGAATCCGATCCCATCTTGCGATTGCAATTGGGAAGAGGATGAGTGATTGCAAGCACTATGGAACAGCAAACAACTTTCAAATACAACTACGGATTTCTCTTTCAGTCAATCGTCGTCTATGCGACGACATTGGCAGCGTATATCCTTGTCCGAGGATTAATGATCGAAGCAGAGTTCGCTCATATTTTTCGCGATCCGCTCGTTTATCTTTTAAGCGCGATTATTCTCGTCTCATCGCTTGCCGTGATTTACAATGTTGTGATGAAGCGGAGAATCACGATTGATGGCAACCATCTGCATCTGCGCGGTGCGTTGCGCGAAATGACGATTACTCGTGACCAAGTTCGGAGTGTCCGCATCGGGGTGGACAGACAACGTGGATTAATTTCTAATACACGAGTCGTAAAAATATTCTTGAATGAACGCCGCAGACCCGCACTTATTCGGACGTATAATTTCGAGAATAGTCAGGAGCTTTACTCCTCACTAAAAAAATGGGCAGGTGATTTACTCACGGAACGTCCTGGTCGCAGGAGGAGAAAAGCGTAGTGCCCAACACGCATTTTATCGGGATCGGAGGAGCAGGCATGAGCGGGCTCGCCGAAGTATTGCTCGAACGAGGTGAGTCTGTATCTGGCAGTGACTTGACGGAGTCGGAGAAAACAAAAGAACTTCGCAAACGCGGAGCGCAGATTTCCATAGGACATCGAGCATCGAATATCCCCAAAAATACCGATCGGGTTATCTATACATCGGCAATCATCGGACATAATAATCCCGAATATGAGTTTGCACAAGAACAAGGAATAAGGACAATCCGTAGGGCAGAGTTTCTTGGTGAGCTAACCGACAATCATAAACTCATCGCCGTTGCCGGCACTCATGGCAAGACAACGACGACGGCAATGATCTCGCATATTTTACTCAGTGCCGGCCTCGATCCATTTATTTCCGTTGGAGCAAGTATTCGCGAGTTAGGGATGAAGAATGCTCGCGCTGGTAGCGGCAACCTTGCTGTAGTTGAGGCGGATGAGTATGACAGAAGTTTTTTGGCATTGAGTCCATACATTGCCGTATTAACGACACTCGAGCCTGAGCATCTCGATATCTATAAAAATCTTACAAACCTTCAAGAAGCGTTTATCACTTTTGCAAATCAATCGGCTCCGCATAGCTCTGCGGGGTTTGTCGTTGTGAATTTGGACGAAGAACCGCTTCGTGAAATTTTAGGAAGGCTTACCAAGAGAATTGTTAGCTTCGGAATTTCATCAGCTGAAGCAAAGTATCGGGCAAGCGATATTGAATCTGAAGGAATTGGGATTCGTGCAATGATTCACCGCGGAAGTGACATGATTGGCGAGATCGAGCTCCGGATTCCAGGTGAGCATAATATCAAGAATGCTCTCGCCGCGATTGCAGTTGCCGAGATACTGGCAATTCCTTTTGAGATTGTCCGTTCGTCACTCGCATCGTTTATCGGAGCCGAAAGGCGTGCAGCAATCATTGGTGAATCGAATGGAATTTTAGTGATCGATGATTACGCACATCATCCAACGGAGATCAAGGCGATACTAACTGCACTTCGCTCAGGCTATCCTGGACGCAGGTTGGTGGTTGCATTTGAACCACATACCTATACGCGCACTCGTGATTTTGCAAAAGATTTTGGAAAAGTCTTTGCCGATTATGCAGACGTTTTAGTTCTGGCTGATGTTTATCCAGCCAGAGAAGAACCGATCAGTGGCGTTACCAGCGAGTTAATCTTGAGGTATGCTCGCGAACATGGCATGACATCGTGTTCACGAGCAGGTAGTTTGGATCGTGTGGCGCCAGCCATGGCGGCACTCGCTCAGCGTGGTGATATTCTGATCACTCTTGGCGCAGGTCCGATTACCGAGGCGGCACCGATGATACTTCAACTGATCTCTCCCCGGCGATCCGTTACAGTTTCAACTCGTACAACAAAAACGAAATTACAAATCAACACGAAAGTAGCATAGCCAACATGGCAAAGTCGAATAAGAAGTTTGTAACAGTTTCCTGGCGATCAGGACGCGAGCCGGTGGATGATCTTTTTTGGTGCGAGGCAGAATATGACGGAGCCTGGACATCCATAACCACACTCGAAAAGCTCCGCACACGCCGAGAAATAGTTGAAAAAGTTAGCCCATTAGAAGATGCAATCATTGGATTTGATTTTGCATTTTCTTTTCCGAAACCCTTTAACGATTTTGTCAAAGCCGAAGGGATTGCATCCGATTGGCGAGCACTTGCCAAACGTGTTCGAGAGGATCTGAAGAAAAATACTGACGATGGCGTTCGAGTTTGGATCGAACTCATGGGCAAATACCGAGAGTCTAATCTTGAACCCGAGGAGACCGGGAGACCGGGATTTAATCCTCCACCCGATCGCAACGGTCGCAGAAATTTCCGCCGAGAACCTCTTCCTGCTTATGAACGCAGATCGCTTGCCGAGCGATTCCGCAGAATAGATATGATCCTCAAACGTAAGGATCCCGAGGGAATTGAGAGTACTTTAGGCATCCGATACAATAAGCTTACAGGTAGATACGAATTCACCGATAGCGAGTCGAGAGGACGCGCAACGCTCCTCGGAATTTCGATGCTCGATCAACTGATTGAAGCCAAACCAGATATTGCAATCTGGCCCTTCATGCGAACTGCGGCTGTGACAGCGGTTGAGATTTTTCCGAAAATGTTTTCGCTACTTGCTCCGTCAAAAAATCCGGAGAAACTCAAGAAATTTTTCGACACCGAAGAGGACAATGCGCTCTTTGTTTCAAAAGAAATTCGTGAAGCAGCTTATGCGAATCCGAAAGCACATGGGATAGTGATGGCATTGATTGGAATGATCAAAGCCGAGCGCAGAGAAGATAAATCTCTCAGACCTTTGCGCGATTATCGCGACTATTTTTACGTAAGCGAAGGCATCATGTCCGAGGGCTGGGCGTATGGAATCGGTTTCAAAGAACCCGAAAAAACGGCGAAGGAGACTCTCGCAGAGACTCCCAAAGCTGTAGTCGAAGCCGAAGTCGAAGTAATCGCACCAACAGAACTTGTGACGGAATTAGTAGTGGAAGAACAAGCCCTAACGTGAACGAACCAGAGAAGTTATCAGCACGCATTTCAGGAATAGTCACCGAACACGCACCACTTGCGCCTTATACCACCTTCCGTATCGGCGGAGTCGCCAAAATTTTTGTTGAACCTCGAAACGCCGAGGACATAATTCTCACAAAGCAATTCGCAACAGAGAATAGCCTTCCACTTTTTATTCTCGGCAACGGCTCGAACGTACTGATCAGTGACGATGGCTGGGACGGAATCGTCATTAATCTCGAAACTGGTTTCAATGAATTATCTTTTGAAGATGATATTGTAACTGCTGGTGCGGGTGTGAAGATGGCAACGTTTGTTGACTTCGCAATTCGTCAAGGGCGAAAAGGTGTAGAGATGCTTGCAGGTATTCCTGCGACGCTCGGCGGAGCAGTCTGGATGAACGCAGGTTGCTATGGTGGCGAGTCCAGTGATACGCTCCTTGATGTTACGCTCATCAGAGACAACAAACAAATCACGTTGACAAAATCCGAATGTGGCTTTCGGTATAGGCATTCAGGGTTTGAACAAGGCGATGTTCTTATACGAGCGCGGTTCAAGATGCCTGGTGGAGATTCGGTAGAACTTCGCGAGATAAAACTGGGGCACTTGAAGCATCGCAACGATGTGCAACCGGTGAACCTTCCCAATTGCGGATCAGTCTTCAAGAATCCGAAACCGGAATTCAGCGCACAACTTATCGAAGCTGCAGGCTTAAAAGGTACTCAAATTGGTGATGCGCAGATCAGCCCAATGCACGCAAATTTTATTGTCAATCAAGGTGGAGCTAAAGCGGGTGATGTAATAGCGCTTATGAACCTTGCACGAAAAAAAGTTTACGAGATGAAAGGGATTATCTTAGAGCCCGAAGTACAACTTATCGGCTTTCGAGAGAATCCAATTCTTCCGCTTATGTGATTTGAGATGTTTTCCGAGTGCGTCTTTACGTGCGCAACTGAATTTCATTTTTCAAAGACCATGCATGCGCATGTCTGCCCATTTGGAAAACTACAGCAAGGTGCAATTTCATATTCATAAAAAGAATCACGAAAACGGAGGTTCGCAAGAACAACGGGGCTACTCGCCTATGCACGAAGCTCGTGCGCTGGAGGAAATGCCGGATGAGATGATGCATTCAGATGTAGAAGTTGCCCAAGAGGAGCACGGCTGGCGCACTTCGCGCAGAGTGCCAATCATTCTCTTTGCTTCGGCGATTCTTCTGTTTATTGGAGTTACGTATATCGCAAAGCAATTTCAATCAGAAGAAAATTTACAGGGGATTATCATTGAAGGGAATAATTCGCTGATGAATTCGGAAGTGCTGTCGCTTGCTGGCATTGATGTAAAAAAGAAATTCTACGAAATAGACTTGCGTCAAATCGAACATCAGATCGAACGTCACGGACTTGTTCGCCATGCAACCTTACGACGTGAAACACATCCGAATCGGATTGTGATTCATGTTGATGAGCGCGAACCGATTGCGATGGTACGTTCGCAATCGGGCGAGCCGATATTAGTAGATCGTGAGTACCGATTTTTCTTGCCGAAGAAATTATCGGGGCTGAAAGATCCTGAAAAGCTTTTATCTGTGCCACTTCTCGGAGGTGTCACAGAACGCGATACCACATTTATTATCCAAATGGCGAAGATTGTTCAGATGATTCGAACCACAAATGACGGAGCATTAAAGAATGCCATCGGCGAACTGCGAAGAACACCGACGTGGGATTTTGTGATTTATACCGCGGCAACGAATACACCAATATTTATCGGATCGCCGCGTGATGAAAAGTTCGAGACTACGCTTGAGGCTGATGCCAGCAAAGCACGAGGCAAGGAAGAGCATGAAAGTTTATTTACAACACAAATCAAGTTACTCGCACAAATGTGGCACTCACATTTGCGCGAAGATTTGTGGAAAAACCATGCATCATTTGTTGATGCAAGATTTGACGGACAAATTGTGGTAAAAAGAAGATCGGCTTCATCGCAACACAATTTGCCGGCTGTTGATACCACGAAATCAAAGGTGTTAGCAGTTATTCACTAATGAAGAGCATTCAAGATTTTTTAGACAACGTATA
Organism: bacterium; assembly: GCA_037143335.1. Lineage (GTDB taxonomy): Bacteria > Bacteroidota > Ignavibacteria > Palsa-1295 > Palsa-1295 > PALSA-1296. The sequence goes on from JBAWZA010000005.1 coordinate 74,069, forward strand.
GGTATGGCATATAACGATCAAAGCAGCAACTACTCAAGACCCTCACCACTATCATCAGCACCAATGATGGGCGTACCAGGCAACCTCGAACCAGGGAAGGTTATCGTCGGGCTTGATATCGGTACAACAAAAGTTTGTGCCATTGTTGCTGCTGTCTCGCTCAACGAGCCGCATACGATGACGATCTTAGGCGTAGGCACAGTACCTGCTGAAGGGTTGTCGCGCGGAGTAGTAACGAATATTGAGAAGACTGTTCGCTCCATCGAGCGTGCAGTTAGCGAAGCAGAAGCGCAATCAGGTGTGAAGATTCGAGAAGTTGTCGTCGGTATTGCTGGCGATCATATCCAAGCGTTTCAATCTCGCGGAGTCGTGACGATTTCGAATGCCGATAGACAAATCGGACAAGAGGACATAAACCGTCTTATAGAAGATACGCGCAGAGTGCATTTGCCGAGCGATAGAAAAATCTTGCACGTGATTCCGCAAGAATACATCGTTGATGGACAAGATGGCATCTTCGAACCGATTGGCATGTCAGGTGTCAGACTCGAAGCGAGTGTTCATATTATTAATGGTCTCGTAACTGCTGTTCAGAATATTTATAACTGTGTGGAGCGCGCCGGATTAAAAGTCCGCGACATCGTGCTCGAACCACTTGCATCAAGCTATGCTGTGCTTGATGATGAAGAAAAAGAAGTAGGTGTTGCGCTCGTTGACATTGGTGGTGGCACTACAGACATTGCAGTTTTCGAAGAGCGTACCATCAGGCATACGGCTGTTATTGGAATTGCTGGACAAAAAGTTACCGATGATATTCGGAAAGGATTGCAAATTCTTGGCGAACAAGCCGAACGTTTGAAGCGCGAATACGGATGCTCGGTTGTATCACATATCTTGCGCGATGAAATTATTCAATTGCCTGGCTTATCAGGCAGGAAGCCGCGTCAGATAGAGCGTTCGTTACTTGCAAGAATTATTCAACCACGCATGGAAGAAATTCTTGAATTCTCATTCAAGGAAATTAAACGCTCGGGCTTTGCTCGTAATCTTGGTGCAGGTGTCGTGCTTACTGGCGGCGGATCCATGATCAATAGCACCCGCGAATTAGCTGAAGCAATTTTTGATATGCCGGTAAAAATCGGAATGCCGATGGGATTCGGAGCAGGGCTTGTGAAAGAGATAGAATCACCAGTCTATGCAACGGCAGTCGGATTAGTGCTTTTCGCATTTAAGAATACGTCATCGAATACGCTTCACTCATATATTGATGAGCCAGAAGAAGAAATGATGAGTGATGAAGAGCAGAAGCTTGCAGAAGAATCAGAACGTAAGAAACCGAATGTTGTTGGCAGAATGAAGGAATGGTTTGAACATCTCTAATCGACATTCGTGAGAATAATCTATGAGTAAGTTAACATCATATCGTGGTTTGGAGATTTGGCAATTCAAAGAGACGACAGCCGAATGACCAGTAACGATATCTGACACAGGGATAATTTTTGAAATATTAATAGTCATCAAGGAGAAACAGTCATGATCGAGTTAGACACAAAAGAAGATTACGGCGCACGGATTAAGGTCGTCGGTATAGGCGGTGGCGGATCAAATGCAGTCAACGCAATGATCGATCGCGGACTTGTCGGTGTGGAGTTTTGTGTATTCAACACGGATATGCAAGCGCTTTCGCAATCGCAGGCATCAATCAAATTGCAGATTGGGAAACATCTGACACGCGGTCTCGGCGCCGGAGCTGATCCTTCTGTTGGCAGAAAAGCTGTGGATGAAGATACCGAAGAAATTGCACGGATACTTGCGGGCAATGATATGGTGTTCGTCACCGCAGGTATGGGCGGTGGCACAGGAACAGGCGGTGCAGCGAAGGTTGCGCAGATCGCGAAGTCGCAAGGCTCGCTCGTTGTGGGTATCGTCACGCGTCCGTTCTCCTTCGAAGGTCGTCGCCGACTCAAACAAGCCGAAGAAGGTATTGAGGAGTTACGCAAGAACGTTGACACGCTTATCGTAATCCCAAATCAAAAATTATTGGCATTAGTCCAACCGGGCACGTCACTCCTTGATGGCTTCGAGATTGCAAATCAAGTTCTCTACAATGCTACTCGTGGTATCAGCGAACTCATCACACGTCACGGTTATATCAACGTAGATTTCGCGGATGTCCGTACGGTTATGCGTGATATGGGCGATGCCATTATGGGCGCAGGCACAGCTTCGGGCGAACACCGTGCAGCAATTGCTGCCGAGTCCGCAATTAGCTCACCGCTACTTGAAGGAGTTTCAATCCAAGGCGCACAAGGTGTACTCGTGAATATCACAGGTGGCAAGAACATGACGTTGCTTGAAGTATCGGAAGCAACGCAGATCATTCATGATGCCGCCGGCGATGATGCAAATATCATTTTCGGTGCAGTGCTTGATGAATCCATGACTGATGAAGTAATGGTTACTGTCATCGCAACCGGTTTTAATAACAAACCTACATTCACTGGACTTTCGTATCCAGGTGAAGAAAAGTCAACGATTCCTTTTGCTCCAGCCGAAGAAGTGCTAGGGATGAAGCGTCAACCGCGCGTCGAACGCATGACTGCGCCGATGACAATGGAAGAATACGAGGAGCGTAAGCTCATTCTTCAAAATGAAGGACGGGAAGATGCACCAAGACCTGAGCCTGAGGTTTCATTGCCGAGAGTCGAGCGCATGACAGGTCGCGGAACGCTCACAGAGCGTGAGCCAAGTGCTGATGCATTCGAGCGGAACACCAACGGAGCTTTTCGCGCAGCGACATCCGTCAGGCTTACTCCGAATAACGAAACGAATCACGTACCGAGCGGACCTCGGGACTTGAAGGAATTTGATACCCCGGCATATTTGCGCAGAGGTATCTCACTTCCCTCAATCGAGGAGCAAGAAGCCCAAGCCGAAGTTCCTGTCATGGCAGGCGACCGTGAAGAAGAGCAACCGATCCAGAGAGTTCGCGATGACCGCCCAACTTTTTTGCGGAAGATAATGGATTAGTATGAACTTTTCAAACCACTCTCGCTGTTCTATGCGTCCATTTAGAATTAGAAGTATATAGACAATGAAACGGACATTCCAGCCAAGTCGGAGAAAAAGGGCAAATAAGCATGGATTCAGAGCCAGAATGGCTTCTGCTAATGGCAGACGCGTCCTTGCTGCCCGCCGCGCAAAGGGTCGTAAGAAGCTCACGACAAGCGACGAGAGCCGTCACTAAGCCCATAACGGCAGCAAATTGTAGAGCAAAGAGTCCGCCAAATGGCGGACTCTTTTTGTTTTGAAGGAGATAGATTTTGAGCGAAAAAGAGGTCATAACGCCAACGGCGATAAAATCCGATCTGATTCCTATGCTGAAATTGCAGAAGGATATTGACGAGCTATTCGCTTCGCGGAAATCGCTAGTTCGCTCAGGCAATCATACCTCCACGCTCAGTTCGATCTATTCAATCCGCCCTCTGATCGAGGATGCACCACCGATACTCTATTTATTGCACGCCCCGAAAAAATTTATTAAATTAGCGCATGAGCGCAACAAGCTCAAAAGGTGGATGCGCGAGGCTCTGCGAACCAGTGATGAATTTGAATCCATCAAGGATATACTCATCGAAAAAGAATTGCAGGTGCTATTACTTATTCGCGCTGACTTCAGACCATCGAAAAATCATTCGTGCCAACATATTCAAGACGATGTGCGTAGTATCGCAATAAAACTCACGAGTAAACTCAAATAACCACAGGCTTTAGCCTGCTCAAGGACACACGAAGAATTATCAATGCGCAAACTCTTCACATTTTTTATTCGGATCTACCAGCAGGTCATCTCGCCTCATCTTGGCAGCAACTGTCGGTTCGAGCCGACATGCTCGGAGTATATGTCACAAGCCATTACGAAGCATGGAGTTTTCCGAGGAGTATATTTAGGCATCAAGCGCATCGGCAGATGTCACCCTCTGCATCCCGGGGGCTTTGACCCTGTGCCATAAACTGGTTTAGTCGCTGCTCCTCCAATTTTTTAACTTTCGACTGTTCGGAATAGTGCTAATCACGGAGCATAATACATTTTGTTTGTAGTATATTCCGAGGATATTTTCTTTGCGACTCCCGGATGAATATATCCCGTGCCGTCAAGTGATTTTGTGATCTGATCAAAAACAGGTGAGTAAGTAAATTTCTCCCAATGTACTTCCATGAACGGTTCTCGTGCGAAAACGTGCTTCATTACGATAGTCTCTTTCTCGTTGCCGTTCACATCCTGTAACTTGTAGTACGTCCTAAATATCAACAGCTTAACTTCAGGATGCTCAGGGAATACCTTCCTCCCATAAGTGATTGCTTTTGAAAAATGCTCTTTTAAAAGTGTTTCTTCGTCCCATGTTGTTGAGGGTCTAAATTCAAGAATAGCCGAAGCCCCACTTATCGACGTTGTTATTTCATCAGAAGAGGAAGAAGAAGCGGTCTCACTCTTCTTTCCCATAGAACCGATAAATGCGATAATGAAAACGGCGGCTAAAATCCAAACCCAAACAGGGGGTTTTTTATTTTTTGGCTTCAGTGCAGGCACTTGTGGGGGAATAGGCACATCGTTCATAATAAGTGTGGTATATAAAAGAACGAAGACACGGATCTTTTACTACCGATATTCCAAATGTGCCCTTTTTGAACCGTTTTGAGTCTCAGTGAGAATAAGTAGTCAGTACCCTATTTTCAGAAAATTATTTATTGATTATCTCGTCAGTCTTTTTCTTAAGTGCCGCGGCTTTATCAATGACCTGACCTGATTTCGTTGCTGCGGTATTTGCCTTATCGAGACTCTCGTTTGCTTTGTCGAGAATATCTTTCTTCGGCTCTGGTGGCTGGGCAGGCTTGTCGGTGTGATTTACTGTTGTCGTAACAGTGTTCTGAATAACGACGGTGTCCGGTGTTTTTACCTGAACATCTTGAGCCTTCTCATTCGAGCATCCGAAGAGTACTAATGCAGTAAGACCTAAAATAAACTTTTTCATAATTTGGGAGAATAAATATGTTTTAGTATGGTAGCCGAAATGGCTCAACTTACACTTCATTAAGCATAAGTTATGACAACCTTACACTACCGATGGAACCTCCGTTCCCAATAATCCCTTATACTTCCTCTAATTACATTTATGGCAGAAGAAAAACTCACAAAACGCAGCGAAGATTTTAGTGCTTGGTATAATGAAGTGGTCGAACGTGCTCAGCTTGCTGAGCATTCTCCGGTTCGAGGTTGTATGGTCATCCGACCCAATGGATATGGCATTTGGGAGCTTATTCAGAAGAATTTGGATAAGATGTTCAAGGATACCGGGCATGAAAATGCCTATTTCCCACTTCTGATTCCTCAATCGTTTATGTCCAAAGAGGCAGAGCATGTCGAAGGATTTGCGCCTGAGCTTGCGGTGGTTACTCACGGCGGTGGGAAAGAATTGGAAGAGCCACTCGTGATTCGCCCGACATCCGAGACGATGATTTATACCATGTTTGCAAAGTGGGTACAAGGCTATCGTGATCTGCCGATTCTCATGAATCAATGGGCGAATGTGATGCGCTGGGAAATGCGCACACGATTATTTTTACGGACGGCAGAATTTCTGTGGCAAGAAGGTCACACTGCACACGAGACCGAGGCTGAAGCTGAATCAGAAGCATTGAAAATGCTCGGTGTCTATCGCACGTTCGCCGAAGATTTTATGGCAACGCCTGTAATCTCCGGCACAAAGTCTGATAGCGAAAGATTTGCCGGTGCGCTTCGCACTTATACCATTGAGGCAATGATGCAAGATAACAAAGCATTACAAGATGGGACAAGTCATAACCTCGGACAAAATTTTTCGAAAGCATTCGATCTGAAATTCCAAGGACGTGATGGAACGGTGCAATATGCATGGAATACCTCGTGGGGCGTTTCGACAAGGCTCGTAGGAAGTCTCATCATGACACACTCCGACGATGATGGCTTGGTATTGCCCCCGCGTCTTGCTCCGACTGTTGCGGTAATCGTGCCGATTTTCAAAAATGATGAAGAGCGTGTAACAGTTCTTACTGCTGCAGATGCGATTTATGCTGATATGAAATCCAAAGGCTTTCGCGTGAAGATAGATGCACGGGATAACATGTCACCAGGTGCGAAATATTATGAGTGGGAAATGCGCGGCATTCCGCTTCGCATCGAGATCGGTCCGAAAGATGTAGCGAATAATACCGTTGTCATCGTACCACGCATACCGCTCGATACGCGTGAAGCTCCGAAGCCTGGCAGGAAACAGAAATTATTTGTTGAGGTGGCAACGCTCTGTGATAGCGTAGAAGATTTGGCAAAAGAACTCCAAGCACAGTTACTGAAGAATGCACTTGCTCGGCGTGAGGCAAATACGATTCGCGGAGTGAAATCCTACGGTGAGATGAAGGAAATTTTCGCAAGCGGCGAAGGAGCATTTGTCTTTGCCGGTTGGAACGGTGATCCTACCTCTGAAGCCAAAGTGAAAGAAGAAACCAAAGCCACGATTCGGTGCATTCCCAATCTAGAGTTCCGCTCGAGCACTGCACCCGAAAAATGTCTCGTCACTGGCGAACCCGCCAAGCACGAAGTAATTTGGGCAAAGGCGTATTAGTATGCGCCTTTGCCCAGAAAAAATTACTGACCGATAATAACTTGGTGAGTCGCCGAACCTCTCGGTGTCGTTAGTTCGCACCTATACGATCCCGCAGCTAATCCTTTCGGTGTATAGCGGAGGTAGTGCGAGCCTGCACCTTCGGTGCGGTCGATGATGGTTGCGACTTTATCGCCAAGCTCGTTAAAGAGTGCAAGTTCAACGCGCTCATCGCTATTCAAAGTAAAACTAATCACCGTTGATGTCTGTACAGGATTTGGATAGACACTAAACGATAACGCGTCAGAACTGGTAGCGCCTATCACAGCGCCATCGGTCCCAATCATGAACACGTCAGATGAAAGAGTTGTGAATGGTTTATCAGTCGCAACGACGTTAATTCTTGCATGAGGATAATAGCCAGTTTTCGGAGTACTGGTCCACATGCTGGAATTAATATCGCTCGTCACGCTACCGATCTTTGTCCATGTAGTACCGGAATCAAGTGAGTAGTTCACATCAAGCGGTGATTTCGAATTTCCTTTCCTCGCCCATGTAATCGAAATTGATTGGTCGTTTCCGATATTCGTTAAATGAGAATTACCATTGAGTTTGAGATCACTCAAGGCAAGTGTCACCGAAGTATCAATCACGATGGTCTTGCCTGTATCAAGAGTTGTTACATTCCCCAATGAGTCGAGTACGACAAGCCAAAGGTCATCGGTGCCATCAGGCGTTTGGTAGGTCTCACCAGCAACGATGAACTGACTCTTGCGCTGAATGACGCTGTAACCAGCTGTTGAATCGCCAAATGTTTTTTGCCACTTGAGATTTCCCTTTTTGTCTGTCTTCACTACATAGAGATGAGTCATGGCGCCAGGTTTTTGCGAGTAACCAGAGAGTACATATCCACTATCGGATGATTGAATACCTCCATAGACAAAACTAACATCAATATTGTAGTGCTTGTTAATGACGATTGTGCCGTTCGTATCAACTACTAATAACCACATTGAGCTAACGGTTGAGTAATCGCCGGAGTATCCGAAGAATGCGTAGTTGCCTTCGCGCGTGTAGGTCACATCATAAGGGGAGTCATTATTAGCGGCATCACTACCGAAATCTTTTTTCCAAATCACCGTAACAGCTGTATCAACCCGGACTGCAAAAAATTTCTCACGACCAGCACTCGAGGAAGTGTGTCCTAAGAGAATACATCCATCATCTTTTGTCAATGCGGCGACGTGCGAGTGTTCGTACGAACCGTCATCGTAAGTTTTTTCCCAAATGAGTTTGAAATTTGAATCAAGTTTTTGCATGATCATGTCGCCGCGCGGATCGCCTTTGGAGTCGGTGTGACCAGTCCAATAATAATCGCCGTTTGAAAGTTGCTTGAACCAATGTGCATGGTCACCCATGGCATAGTCAACTTCGAGTTTCTTGACGACTCGGCCAACCGAGTCAAGTTTGTACATCAGTGCTTCTTCGTTGCCGGAATTTTGATCGCCGCTGTAACCTGAGATCAGTGCACCATTATCTCTGGTTGGTTCGACGGACCACAGAAAATTATTTCCCGAACGACCATAGGCAGAGTCCCACATCGGCTTGCCTTTGCTATCAAAGCGCATGACCCAGTACTTACCCTGCTGAGTGCCGTCAATATCGGTGCTACCGGCGACGATAAATCCACCATCGTTTGTATTTCTGATGCGATAGCCGTATTGATTTCCGGCACCACCGTAGTGCGAGCCGATTTGCGCGAACGAAGTAGCTGTCAACACTGCGATAAAAACGATGACAAATAGATTCTTCATAAATACTTTCATATCTTCTTTGACTGGGTAGACAAATAATCACACGGAATCCGACATAATCGCCGAACTCTGAGGCGGGAAGATAGTAAACACAGAAACCCCAAGAAAGTTGGTGGTGGGGGGCATCAGTGGGACGGGCACTTAGTCCGTCCGTCACCGCACCGATAGTGGGCACATTGCATGTACCCGTGAGGTGAGCGAATATTTCTGAATCTGAAAAATAACAACCAACTCACGAACTACTACTTCGTATAAGGGTAATACTGGATATCAGCGACAATAAATGTGCTGTCAATTTGCTTTGCTGAAGGACTGAGCTCTACACCGAGATAGTATTTTGTCGGGTTTCCCCCGTTCTTATTACCGATATAAAAAGCAATTTTCCAGAGGTAAAAAAAATTGCCATTTAATTGATTGAGTTCGTGGGTGCGTATCGGAGCGCTGTGAGGGAAGTATCCAAATTCCCCTTTCGGAGCAAATCCATGCTCTAAACCCACTAACGGCGGCATCGCGGTATCTACGTTCGATCTTTGGTAATCAGCCCATTGAAATTTGAAGAGATAGTAAGCTTCACAATCATTCTTTGCATCTGGTGTTTCAAGTGTGAATAGTTGGCTCGGTCCGAGTGTTGCGAATTTCGAAACAGTTTTTGCATCGCCACAACTACTGCTATTACCTGAGAGGAGCTTATCACAAGAGCTTAGGAAAAAAACCGATGCAATGAGTAACATATAATACTTGTACATTTGCTTCTTAAAGAATTAATTGATACAAATATAGCAATAATTCTGGAGAAGTTTCACAATTCATTACAGAAGTAGTGCGGATTTTTAGTTGACGCGTAAATCAGTATTCGAGAAAGGCGTTCATGTTAGTGAACGACGGAGCAGAGAGTCCGTCCGAATCGGGCTTTAAGAAATCCGATCAAGAGAAGTGCGAGTAGTGTTTTCATTTATTGTTGTACTGTTATAAGCAGAACACGGTTACAAAATCAAAGTTGCCCACTTGTTCGATTCCTAACTTCACGGCGATCGCTTTGTATTTGCAAAGCATCTGTAGACCGTATTTCCGCTTGCACTCAGAAAATTGTGTAAATTTGCATAGAAATAACTCACAGATTACCTGATGGTGCAAGGCGAATTTTTTGATGCTTCACAAGCAAAACCGGGAGATGAACTGCCTGATGTGACAACTTTGCCACAGGAGCGGCAGAGACGTGGTTTGCGAAATTTTGTTATCCCGAAACTCTATAGTACGATTTCGGAAGTAAGTGCATTGGCTGGCGTGGAGCAATACATTCTCAGGTATTGGGAGACCGAGTTTTCGGAATTACGTCCACATAAGAATCGTGCAGGGAATCGTATCTACACCGAAAAAGACGTAAAGCTGATCACACGCATCAAAGAACTTCTGCGAGATCAGCGCTACACCATCGAAGGCGCGAAGCAAATCATCAAGCAAGAGCGCGAATCTGAAAAGAAGGCACAACTTGTCGAGGCTGTCCCAATCGAGAACGAGGCACAGCTTCATATTATCCCGCCGCCAAAACCAACAACGGCAAATGTTCCGTTAGCCGAGCTATCCGAGATCAAGAAATCGCTCCTTCATTTGCGCGAGCAATTAGCCGCCACAAAGTAAGCTTTACTCGTTACACGAAAAGCCTCAACAGCACCAATTAGGAACATTGGAATGTTGTAGTATTTATGGAAGATAAGAAACCCCGTAATCGCAAGCAAAAAGAAGGACTCACTGGTGCTGGTGATGGATCGAATGGCACAAATGAGACACCGCACTGTTCATTTTGTATGCGCTCGGCGAATGAAGTAACCACGCTCATTAGTGCACCCTATGGCTCGGCATTTATTTGTGATATTTGCTCAGCCAATAATATCGAATTGCTTCGCTCGCATTTGCCACAATATGCAACTCGTGCCAATGTGCGTCGCGCCGGAATATCACGCTTCACTCCGCAATCAATCAAGAACGAACTTGATGCGTATGTCATCGGGCAAGAGCAAGCAAAAAAAGTGTTATCGGTTGCAGTCTATAATCATTTCAAAAGAATCGAATCCGAAACCGTATTAGGAGTTGAAGGTTTTGAAGACACCGAAATCGAGAAAGCAAATATCTTGATGCTCGGTCCAACAGGTACTGGAAAAACTTTACTCGCGAGAACACTTGCACGAATTCTTGATGTGCCCTTCGCCGTTGCCGATGCCACCACGCTCACCGAAGCGGGTTATGTAGGCGATGATGTCGAGTCTATACTTTCGGCATTGCTTCAAGCGGCTGATTATGATGTCACTCGCGCCGAGCGTGGAATTGTCTATGTGGATGAGATTGATAAGATCGCTCGCAAATCCGATAGCGCTTCTATCACGCGTGATGTATCTGGCGAAGGTGTTCAGCAAGGATTTTTGAAATTACTCGAAGGCACAATAGCAGGAGTCCCACCGAAAGGTGGAAGAAAACATCCGGAGCAACCGCTCGTCTATGTGAATACTAAACATATTCTCTTTATTGCTGGCGGAGCATTCGAGGGATTAGAAAAAATTATTCAGAAACGTTTGCATAAATATCCGATCGGATTCGGCGCCGCATTTCCGAGTAACGATACCGAAAGCTCTCGCGTATCATTCCAACAGTGCGAGCAAGAAGATTTATTGAAGTTTGGATTTATTCCCGAACTCATCGGTAGGCTTCCTGTGCTCACGGCACTCGATGCACTCTCAAAAGAGGCGATGCTACAAATTCTTACCGAGCCAAAGAATGCACTGGTCAAGCAATACCGAAAACTCTTTGCAATGGAAGGAGTTGATCTTGTCTTTGAAGATGATGCACTCGAAGTGATTATCGCAAAAGCGATGAAGCGCGGAATCGGTGCAAGAGCTTTGCGATCAATCATGGAAAAAGTCTTGACCGATTTGATGTTCTCCTTACCTGACGATCAAAAGTTGGAGCGCGTCGTCGTTACCGCCAGCTCTGTCGAGGGCTTAACACCTCCTCTGATGATCCGCTCCGGCGAGAAACAGGCGGCATAGCGTTCGCGCTCTTAGCACGAACTAAGAACTTTTCGCAGGCGTTATGTGAACCTTCAGAATTTGCCTCGTGGCCTAATGGTATGGCATCTGATTCTGGATCAGCAGGTTCCAGGTTCGAATCCTGGCGAGGCAGCAAACGTACACTTCAAAGTGTTAAATCAAAATCCCCTTGAGAGCTTTATGCTCGCAAGGGGTTTTTTGTCGAATGGTATTCAGGGTTGCTATTGAGATATGCTACTTCAAGACTTCAATCAACCTCGAAATGCTCTCGCCATTTCCACTGAGTTTCAGAAGATACGAGCCTGCCGGCAGAGCGCTTGTATCCCCCTCTGCATCATAAGCCTGCAAGACTATTTACTTTGAATGTGAGTTCCATTTTATCTTCCGACCATTCCTTTGAGGTTTAGAGTCCATGGTTTCACGGCGCCACCGGTTTTCACGATGTTGATGGAGCGCTGCGATTTGTCCGCTGGCGAGGTGAGGGTAATTATATAATTACCTGCGGCTTGTGTGGAGAGGTCAATGGCAAATTGTTGCATCCCATTAACACTCGGAGTTCTTTCGCGCTGGACGATGACACCGTTTGAGGATACCACTGTTACATCCATCGCTGATGCCGTGCTATTATCAAACGTCAGTACCGTGTGTTGATCACATGGATTCGGGTAAGCGATCAAGTGATTGGGGGATTCTTCCACCTCATGTATGGTGACTGCGTTGCGGGTTCGTTCCGGAATCTTATTAGATCCATGCACTACAAATATGGAGCCGTGTGCATCGGCGGCATCCATCCCGAATCCCGACTCGCCCATGATAATGTCTTGGAGGTTATCATTATCTGCTACGATCGTGTCAACTTGGTTTCCTGCACCTCCTCCATTCGGGATAGGTCCAATAAACATATCTACTTTATCGTCAATCGCATCACCTAAAACATAAAAATATTCATAGCCAAAAAATCCTTGATCAAGCAGTCCCTCAATAAATAAAATTCTGTTCCTTGTGCCAGTCATGTAACCACAGTCCTTAAGGCCGTACCCAAATGCCATGCTATGGAAATTCAAATCATAGTAATATGGCTCATGTAATACAAAGGCTGCGCTATCTGCTGTCAAACGATGTGATCCAAAATCTTTTCCGCCTCGGAAAAAGCGAAACTCCTGAATAGCCTGAGTAGGTCGAGTAGCATATTGTGTGGCAAAAGATAAAACTAAATCATCAGATGAATCCCCTGCTGGTTTTGGAAGTGTGTGCATTGCGAGGGTGGAGAAAGTAAGCTCTGAATTTGGGTTCTCTCTTTGTGTGAATATCGTATCATATTTCAACGCGTAAAGGAGTTTGGAGAGGGTAAAGGGTGTATCATTTCGGTAATAGAAAATATTGTCATTCGAGACTCCAATTTTTTGAATGTCATCGAAAGCTAATAAATCTTGTCTGCCAACGCCTCGGAAGTCTCCTTGTCTTAGTGATCGGGAGGCACTCGCATTTGGCTGCAATGTATCAAAAAAAACGGTACTATCAGCAAAGACAGTATCCCGTTGACTTTTTAGATTGTCACTGTTGTAATACAACAGGTAAACAGAATCCCCAGTAGATGACCTGTTGTTGATCCACACACTGTTGAGCACATCATCTAACGTATCGGAGGTGAGTTTTCCAATGAACGGGTTCATAAACGAGTAGTCATTTCTTAGCTTTGCTTTCATTCTTGATGCCAGCACTGTAAACCTTCCTGAATCATAATTCCCTTGATCATCTTGCCAATAAATACGTGCTGGATTTTGTCTGCCTCCATCTTGTGCAAGAATATCGAGATATTTTGGCGAATGAAAATGACCTCGTCTAAACTCAATGTACGGTTCATTTAGCCTCCCCTCTGACTGGAGTTTATGTATGTTAAAAGACGGCCAAGATTTATAGATCGGGATGTTCGCCTCTCCTTCAAACCACATCACCTTTCCAGCCGAATTTTCCGGATTCGGTCCAAGATTTAATAGATAACTCCCTAAACCCTCCAGCGCCTTTGCTCCATATATCGTATCGATCTCCCCTGGCACACCGATACGAGGGAAGTAGCAATTCGGATCAAATGCTGAAGAACTGATCTGCGCTCGCGCCACCGTAGCCGCTAAGAGAATCATTCCGATGATGAATGTGTGTTTCATGCTACTATAAAGACACCTGCGGAACGGGATTTGTTGCACTTGCAGGCTGTGGTATATTATCTGCGGATTATTTAGTCGGAAGTATTGTTTTACTGATTCAGGCGGAAAATGAGGGTTGAAATACTCCTATTCTTGAGTTTTAGCTCTTTTTCTGCCAATTTGACAATTTTTTATTAACACCTGCTTTTGGCTCGGGTCATTATGTGATGAACCCATAGCCAAAGGATGAAATGAGACTACGAGACGACCGAATATTTTTTTCTTAAAGAGTTGAGTATTATTCGGAGCGTTTCATAGCAAAGTTCAAAGGGGTCTGTTTCTGCCTCGTGGCGTGAACAGGTCTCCGGGAAAGTTCGGATCTATTATTACAACAATTCAAGTGCAAGCGTTTTTGCCCATAGCGATAATTATTCTCAGCCTCAGCGCATGTCTGGTAGGTTTTGAGAATGCTCGTATCGCTCTCTTGAGAATATCTTCCTGCGACGTTGTCGCCAGCGGAGATATTTTTTCGCGCTTCACCCGTACCAAGGGGTTAGATCTCTTGCCGCGCCGCACTTCAGAATTCTTACCGATCACCAGAACCGATACTCTCCGAACCCGACGGCATCTAATTTTTAGGAGCCTTCATCCGAACAAGACGTAAACCGCGTCTTCTCTTTCATTCAAGACATCAGCAGGATAACTCTAACTTCTTCCCTTTAGCGGAAGAACAAACCTACTGCTATGGTTCAATTTCGTAAAGAAATCATAATAAATGCAAAGCGCGAAAACGAAGTCCGCATTGCAATCACCGAGAACGGACGCCTTGTCGAGCTTTTCGTTGAAAACCCCGAGACCGTTCGTCACGTTGGCGAGATATTTCTCGGTAAGGTCGCGAAAGTAATTCCGGGTATGAATGCGGCGTTCATCAACGTCGGTTTATCCCAAGATGCTTTTCTCCATTTTTCTGACGTCGGCGATTCCTTCGATGGTTCGATGTCATTCCTCTCAACCGAAGGCGCAGATATGCGCGATGACGATGACGATTCGGAGGATGATGAATTTGATGAAGATGACGAAGAGACACCAGCTTCGAATGCTCCTGCTCAGATCCGGTTAAAAGGTACTGAAGTAGAATCATTATCTCCTGCAATCAAACAACCCAAGAAGATAGTGCTTCCGAAAGGACCACGTAAGGCTTTCTCAACTTTAGAGATGCCGAACGTTGACATTGAACCAGGACAAAACATCTTGGTGCAAGTTACTCGCGAAGCATTCGCGAATAAAGGAGTTCGCGTCACGAGCCGAATTTCTCTCCCCGGAAGATTTTTAGTACTTGTTCCGTTCGAGCCTGGTATCGGAATCAGCAAGAAAGTGTACTCAGTTCGTGAGCGTAGAAGACTCCGCAAAGTCATTCGCTCGTTGAAGCCGAAGGAGATGGGTGTGATTATCCGTACCGTTGCTGAGAATAAAGAAGAGTCAGCACTGAAAGAAGATTTGCAGAATCTGCTCAATGATTGGAATGCGTTGCAAAAGAAGATCAAGGACAAGGAGCCACCACTTCTCGCCTTCCAAGATACGAACATCACCAACAGCGTCTTGCGCGATCTCTTTGCAAATGACATCACCAAGATCGTCGTAGATGATAAGAAAATGTATCGCGAGGTGCTTGATTATATTCAATGGGCATCGCCGAACCTTGCTGGAACGGTCGAAGCATTCAAAGATACTGAGCCTATCTTCACTGCATTAGGAATTGAAGAAGAGATCGAGTCCACAATGTCACGGAAGATTGCGTTGCCGTCGGGGGGGTATCTCTTCATCGAGAAAACTGAGGCGATGGTGGTCATAGACGTGAACTCCGGCAGATATGCCGCGCGTCGTGAGCAAGAATTGAATTCACTGAAGACAAATCTTGAATCTGCTCGCGAAGTCGCGCGTCAGCTCAGACTTCGTGACATTGGCGGAATCATCGTTGTGGATTTCATTGATATGATTGATGAGCGCAACAAGAAGAAAGTCTATGATGAAATGAAGAAGGAATTGCGCCGCGATCGAGCAAAGTCCTCTATCTTGCCGTTAACGGATTTTGGTTTGATGCAGATCACTCGTCAACGTATTCGCCAATCAATGAGCGATACATTGAGCGATCAGTGCCCGACTTGTGGCGGAACAGGTATGCTGATCTCGCAACAAACGATTCTCACGCAGATCGAGCGATGGATGGAGCGCTTCCACGATGAAGGACCGGGCGGAGCATTGACACTGAGAGTCAATCCGATGATAGGTCACCATCTTGGCGGTGGATTCTTTTCGACATTCGGAAAACTCAAACGTCGCACGAAGGTGAAAGCTAAACTCGCTATTGACGAAGCTATGCGAGGAGATGAATTCCGATTTACGAATGCTGATAACAAAGACATTACTCAGGAATTCTTAGGGCAGAAACCTATGCCCGAGCCAGTAGCGGAGCCTCAACAAAACGGTGCACCACGCCGCAAGGAGAATCGCTACAACGATAGCCGCAGAGGTGGTGGCAATCGTAACAACCAACGACGCCCACAAAAAAATAGTCAGCCACGTCGCGAAGAACGTCGGTGAGAAAGAACCTGCTTAGCAAGACAGCATCGCGTGCAATATATATCATTGCATCGGTGCTGTTTCTTGTTCTTATAGTTGGGCATGAATTTTTCTGGAGGTTCGAACCGAACTTGACTCTTGCGCGTGAAGTGACTATTCGCGATAGTCGGGGTATGAAGCGAATGCTATTAGTGAAGGAGACAAATCCCGCTTCTGTAGATACCACTCGTCGAGATTTCCAGAATAATGCTCCAAGCCTCACAAGGCTTTCGATCATACTCTCAGGTTCGAATGATTCGATTGTAACGACAATCTCCGGGAAATATTTTTCGGACTTCCGCGAAATTCACCTTGCGACCGATTCTTCTTCGCAGATTATGCTGATACCGAATTCAGCACAAAAGCTTCCCGCAGGCTGGGCAAGAATTATTTATCTACGGAATGATTCAACTCTTGCAATAAAAGAATTCTCTGGATATTTTATTGGAGATATTGACAAAGATGGTTCGGAAGAAGTAAATATCACAGGTAGTGGTTGGATGAAACTTGATGTTGCATCCGGCGAGTGGACTCCAACAGTGCTACATCCTACTCCTTAATGAAGTGCATGTTTTTCCAATGGAAGGAAAAATGTTCGTCGGTGATTCGGTAGATGTCTAAGTACTTTGGTAAAAGTAGTCTCTCTAGATGAACCTGCTTAGAAATTTCCATAAATGCAGGATGATCGTTGCGCAAAAGCAATAATACTTTCTTCTTATTCGGAATTCTGATCACTCGCTCTTGGATTCCGCTTCGAACGAAATGTTGCGATTTGCCAACCCAGAGTGAATCCGAATTCGGGAAATCGCGAATGTCATAATCAGTGACATTTGGCAAATAGTAATAGACCCACCGATGCCACCACGTATCAAGTAAAATTAAATCATCTCCACTTTTGGATTCTTTGTTCAATGCTTCAAGAACATCTTGATGCAATCTGTCCGTTGCCATGACGCTATGCATATTCGTAAATGATGCAAAGCGATTGAGGAATAGGCTCTGCGAACGAATAACGCCCGCATTGAATGAATCTTGCGTAAAACTATTATTGAAATGTTCTTCACCTGTCCACGGAAATGACGAGAGAAAGATCACACACTCCAAAGCCACGATGACAAGAGTATTTCGTATCGCGCCGAATGTGATGATGGGTCTTGTTAAAAGTAACTTGTTCGTTGAAGCACGTTTGATTTTCTCCGCGCGCCAGATAGCCAGCTGGTCAACCATCACGGCGCCCGCAAGTGTTAGCGTTGGGAGGATATTGAGTAAATATCCAGCCTTCATGAAATAAATTGCAAGATAAAAACATAAAGCAGGAAGCGCAACAATCATTGAATACAAAGCGGAAGTCTTGCGAATTGAATCGGAGATAAATTCAACTGTTCGTTTCCACTTTGAAAGAAGCGACCAACCAAAAATGCACACAATCGGAAGTGCCGCGAACCCGAGATAGGAGATTACTTTTCCGATGACCGTGATCTGTCCGTTAAATGAATTGCCGAATAAAACGGATTGCGATTTGAATACGGTCTCCGCACTTCCCGTTGCGAAGTATGCACTCATCCCTCCCGCGTAATAAAAAAGAACAAACGCCCATGATGCTGTGAGTACAACGAATGCAAGCAATCCCTTAATCCAAACACGCAATGGCTGGTGCGTCTTACAAATAAGATAGATCACAGCCGGAGTGAAAAAAATCGAACTCGATTGGCGTACTCCAATTGCAAGGGACAATGCAATACATAAGTAATAGACTAATTCTTTTCGTTGCGAATTACGGAATATTGAGAATCCAAGATATAAGAATACCGAAGCAAAAAACGATTCATAAATATAGACCGAAGAAATTTCTCCATAAAACCAGAAGATAGGTAGGAATGCCCACAACACCGCTGCAACGACTCCAACACGCTCGCCCCGCAGTACCGCACCTGCCCGCCAGAGGAAAAGTGTAGTGGCGATGGAAAGAACTACGCTGATCGAGACGAAAGCAAGATTTACATCTGTTGTGAACAACAGAATGAATCGGGCGAGGAGAATATGGAGGATATAACCAGGGAAATGGGGAGTAACTTGCTCGAGGCTGTAACGAAATGTTGCGACAGCAAAATCAACCGAGTCGAATTCATAGAGCATCCTCGAAATCCACAGAAGTCGCGACACGATAACTGCTAAGGAGAGCAGAATCGCAGTCAGCGAACGAACGCGTTTTGGTCCGAGTGGCATCTATGATTTCTTTAGCCTGTATATAGAGAGCGTAGTATCGGCACTTGAAACAAGCTCACCACGTACACGAAAATCTTTCACAAGCTCAAGCGAGTCTTTTGCATATTCGTAAAAAGTGGGATTGAGCCTGCGGTAAATAATAAAGAGGTTCGCTCCTTGCTTCCGCGCTTGGCTCCACACTAATTTCTGATCCCTTTGCAATGGATAAAATTCCGGTGAGACAAGACCTGTCAGATCAATCAGATTTCGTTTCGTAAAATATCCAAGCGCACCAACATCATCTGCTGCAATCATATCAGAACTTGTCGAATTACTCTTCACCCAATCCACAACAGCAATGTGCTGGTCGTTGATGTTGGATACTGAATTCGCATAGACGTTTGTCCACTTCACTGCCATAGGCATAGAGTAGAGAGTTGCAAGTGCAACGTATCCGAGCACAGTCCATTTGCTGGATGAGAATGTTTTGTTGAGATTGCCGCTTTCTCTCAGGATATTCGCTCGTACAATTCCTACTAAATAGAGTAACGCGATCGGCAGCAAAGGGAATACATATCTGCCAAAATGACGAAACTGCGGTGCAACAAATGCTTGTACGATGGGGAGCAATAACATGAAAGCAATCGGCATAACCGAATAACCATTTACCTTCGGAAATTTGAATCGGAATAACTGAATGACCACGATAATGCTCAGCCACTCCATCGGTGCAAAGAGAATGTAGTATGAGCGGAGGATGTAATAGAAGTCGGGTGGGAATCGGAAACCCGCTCCTTGCACAATGCTTGAGTGGTAGAGTAGGGTACCACTCTCAAAATACGGAATACTGAAAACGAGAACGGCGGAAATTGCTATTGGTACAAGAAAGAATGAGAATTCACGGAATGAACCTTTCTTTTTGAGAAGACAATATCCCCAATCAATCAAAACCAGAACAACCAGAAAATAAAACTCCGGTCGCAACGCAATTCCACAGGCTAAGACAAATGCTTCGCGCAACCTGATGATATTCATTTCCCTCGATCTGATGTGCAGCTCCACCGCGATGAGCACAAGAAGCGTTGCCAGTGTGGTTTCCATCCCGCTCAAATTCATGACAAGCAATCGCGGAGAAAGTAGCATGGCGATTGCAGCCATGAGCGAAAACGTTTTATCCCAAAGAAAGACATATCTTGCAATCCGATAAACAGCAGGTGCCAGAAGTAACCATGCCAAAGCTGACAACATGATTGCTGCTATATGAAGATGATTCGTGAAGAGTCCACCAAACGCGATGAGCACTACCCATAGCGGTGAAGTGTCTGCGCTCACAACTTGTCCGGGATTGAAGGAATAGCCATGACCCGACAATAGATTTTCCGCATATCTGCAATGGATATAGGTATCATCAAGAGGTGCGCCGATGAGTGTTGTATGATTAACGCCACCGTGTGACAAAGCATATTTCGCAACGACACATTGAGTTATGAAGATGACGATGCCAGCAAAGATCAGCCAACCTTCGACCCAATTTCGCTTCGCTAAACTTTTGAGATGCACAGGGACTATGGACGGAAATAAATAATAAAAAACATTGCGATAGCGTACGCAACAAAATTCAAGATCATCGGAATATCCGTCAGGACGACTTCGGTCGGCGATTCACCAAGATTTTTCTTATGCAATAAGTAGAGATACCTGAAGATGCCGTAGAGAACAAAAGGCGTAGTGAAGATCAAGTTCTCTGTACCGAAGATTTTTACGGTGCGGTCGCTTACGGTATAGAGCGCGTAGCTGATAACAAATCCTGCGGCGCAGATTGTGCAGAGCTGTTCAGTAAATTCCACAGAGTAATGCTCCAATACTTTCCGAGTTGGTGCGGAGGGATTATTCCCATTCTCAGATTGCCTTTCGAGCATGACTAATTCTCCTCGGCGTTTTGCAACAGCAAGGAAAAGCGAGAGGAACATTGTCGTAAGAATGAGCCACGAGCTAATCGGCACATCAATGACAAATGCTCCGCCGACAACACGAAGCATGAAGCCAATTGCAATCACGAATACATCAATGAGCACAACCTCTTTTAAGAATATGCTATAGGTCAAATTCATGATGAAGTAA
Organism: bacterium; assembly: GCA_037143335.1. Classification (GTDB taxonomy): domain Bacteria; phylum Bacteroidota; class Ignavibacteria; order Palsa-1295; family Palsa-1295; genus PALSA-1296. The sequence goes on from JBAWZA010000005.1 coordinate 94,651, forward strand.
ATCGCCAAACAAAACCCAAATCTATAGGGCAAATTAAACGAAGCAGGAATTGCAATTCCTAAGATAAGGATTGCAGTGGTTATTGCGCTCCCGATGCTGATGTTTCCACTTGGAATTGGGCGATGCTTCTTTTTGGGATGAAGTTTGTCGCGATCGCGATCAACGATGTCGTTAATAATGTAGATCGTGGAGGCAGTCGCGGAAAAGAGGATAAATCCGAGTAGTGCAAGTTTGGTAAAGTCCCATTCCAAAAGATGATGCGAAAAAACGAGCGCGGCAAACACGAATAAATTTTTTATCCACTGTTTGGGGCGAAGCAAAAGAATAAAATGGGGAATCTTCATAGAGCAAAAGTACGGCGAAGAATCAACCAGCCTTCCATTAAGCCGAAAATGTGACCTGTCGCAGAAACTGTAACAATCCTCTTAAAATACAACGGCTTCTTGGTATTCGCCAAAAGGAATTTTCAAGACGCCGATCATCTCGCCAAGTGTTACGTAATCATTAGCAGCACGAATCAGTACTGGCATGAGATTCGTATGGCCGAACGCAGCCACTTTGATCTCCTCTATTCGTTCATCTACTGCAGCTTGCGAGCGATTTGCTTTTAATTCGCGAAGCTCACGAAGCTGATTCCGTTCTACCTCAGGAGAAATTTGCAAAATCGGAATTGTGATCTTCTCATTCTCCTCGATGTACTCGTTCACACCGACAATATATTTTTCTTTCTTATCGAGTTCGAGCTGGTAGCGATAAGCGGCATCTGCGATCTCGCGTTGGAAAAATCCTGCTTCTATAGCAGGAATAACACCGCCGAGCGCATCAATCTTATCAAAATAATCATTTGCTTCCGCTTCGAGTCTGTCGGTTTCGGCTTCAACGAAGTATGAACCGCCGAGTGGATCAACCGTGTTGATGACCCCTGTTTCGTAAGCAAGAATCTGCTGAGTCCGTAGCGCAATCTTCACTGCTTTCTCTGATGGCAATGCTAATGTCTCGTCCATCGAATTGGTGTGAAGAGATTGGGTACCACCAAGTGCCGCAGCCATAGCTTCAAAAGCTGTGCGCACGATATTATTCTCAGGTTGCTGAGCGGTGAGTGAACAACCAGCAGTTTGCGTATGAAATCGTAGCGTCCATGACTTCGGATTCTTCGCGCCATATTTATTTCTCATCCGGTTCGCATAGATTCTTCGAGCGGCGCGGAGTTTGGCAATCTCTTCGAAGAAATCAATATGCGAATTAAAGAAATGCGAAATGCGCGGAGCAAAATCATCAATATCCATCCCACGTGCAATGCAATGCTCAACGTATGCAAATCCATCAGCGAGTGTGAACGCTAATTCTTGAGCGGCAGTCGAGCCTGCTTCGCGAATGTGATAACCTGAAACAGATACCGGATTCCACTGCGGTACTTCCTTCGTGCAGAACTCGATCATATCCACGATGATTCGCATCGAAGGCTCTGGCGGATAAATAAATTCTTTCTGTGCGATATACTCTTTCAAAATATCATTCTGCAGAGTGCCACGAAGTTTACTATATGGCACACCTTGTTTATCGGCAACGCAGAGATAATATGCGAAGATCATCGCCGCTGGTGAGTTAATGGTCATCGAAGTTGAGACTTCGCCGAGCGGAATTCCATCGAAGAGTTTTTCCATATCACGGAGCGAGCTAATCGCTACTCCGCAAATTCCGACTTCGCCTTCGCTCCACGCATCATCGGCATCACGTCCCATAAGAGTCGGAAGATCAAAAGCAGTTGAGAGACCTGTTTGCCCATGCGCCAAGAGATATTTGAATCTGGCATTCGTATCCTCAGGCGAACCGAATCCTGCGAACTGGCGCATCGTCCAGACCTTTCCGCGATACCCATTCGGATGGATTCCGCGAGTGTAGGGATACTCTCCTGGGAATCCGAGTTTATCAAGATAATCATTCGCCGTAGTCCCTCGCGGAGAGTAGAGTGTGTCGAGGTGCTTCCCGGAAAGCGTTGTATGCTTCCAGCCCGTGGTTTTTCCACGTTCATTGGCTTGCTCCCACCGTCCCTTTGCCTCGAAGTATTCGGGGGATGTTTCGAAAGAATTTGAGCCTAATTGATTGCCACCTGCCATATTCGTATCCTTCATAAACTCGACTAATTTAAGCGTTAGCCTAAAACGTGAGGAGGGTGGGGAAGGTTGCGGGGGGTGAGATGTGTTACCTGTTAATGATTATTACCGTATTTTTGTGAAGACCCCATTTAGTAGAATTTTTACGAACAAATTTCCATGTTTATCACATTCGAAGGTATTGATGGTTGCGGCAAGACGACGCAGGCACAGTTGTTGCGCGAGCGATTGCAGGCGATAGGCAAAGATGTTCTCCTTCTCCGCGAACCCGGTGGCACCGAGCTATCGGAGCAAGTACGTACGATTCTGCTCAATAAGACCTTTACCAATCCGCTAACGCGTGAAACGGAGTTACTTTTATTTGCTGCAAGCCGAGCGCAACTTGTTAGGGAAGTAATCCGCCCCGCACTTGATCGTGGGACGATAGTCTTGCTTGACCGTTTTACCGATTCGACTTTGGCGTATCAGGGATTCGGACGCGGGGTTGCACTCAAACAGATCGAGCAGATTAACCAAGCCGCAACTGGCGGACTTGAACCTGAAATCACATTCCTGTTGGATCTACCACTCGAAATTGCCGCCGAAAGAAGGAAGGATTCACCTGAAGATCGAATCGAATCCGAGCGAACGGAATTCCACCAAAAAGTAATGGAAGGCTACTGGTACCTTGCCCAGCAAAATGAAGTGCGCATCCGAACAATTGATGCTAAAAAATCCCAAAAGGACATCGCCGAGAAAATTTGGGAAATTCTCGAGAGTAGGGTGAAAGAATAAGCAATAAATATTTTACTAAGCTTTCTCCGGTCGCATCGCAGGGAAGAGGACGACATCTCTGATTGATTCTTCGCCGGTCATTATCATCACGAGTCTATCGATTCCGAATCCGAGGCCGGCTGTGGGAGGCATACCGGTTTCTAATGCGCGAAGAAAATCTTCGTCAAGTGCCATCGCTTCGTCATCGCCGCGAGCTTTGAGCTTTGCTTGTTCTTCGAAGCGAGCGCGTTGATCGAGCGGATCATTTAACTCGCTGAATGCATTCGCAAGCTCTTGGCCGTTGACCATAAGCTCGAACCTCTCCACAAGTCCTGGCTTTGTCCGATGATTTTTTGCAAGGGGTGACATCGAGAGAGGATAGTCCGTAATGAATGTAGGCTGAATCAAATTTGCTTCAACTTTTTCGGAAAATAATTCGTCCACAATCTTTCCATGACCTGCACTTGGTTCGATATGAACGCCCAGCTTAGTGGCTGTCTCCCGCAATTGGCTTTCATCCATTTGGCTGACATCAACGCCAGTGTACTCTTTGATTGAATCATACATTGTGAGTCTTCTGAATGGCGGAGTAAAGTCTATTACATTTCCATTTTTTTGTGTGACCTTCATGTCGCCTGTTATCACGCGAGCAACTTCCGCGAACACTTGCTCGGTGAAGTCCATCATCCAGTTGTAATCTTTGTAGGCGATATAAATTTCCGCCATCGTAAACTCAGGCGAATGATTTTTATCCATTCCCTCATTCCGGAAGTCTTTGGAAATTTCATACACGCCCTCAGCAAGTCCGCCAACGATGAGTCGTTTTAGATATAACTCATCAGCGATTCGGAGGTAGAGATCAAAGTCAAGCGCATTGTGATGCGTAATGAAAGGCCGAGCATACGCTCCTCCATAGAGAGGCTGCAAGACAGGAGTTTCAACTTCAAGGTAGCCGCGTTCATCAAAAAATTTTCGGAGCGTGGTAATTATTTTTGCGCGTTTACGGAAGACATCTCGAATGTGCGGATTGGCAACAAGATCAATGTAACGTCTTCTGTATCGTAATTCTTTATCGCTGAAGGCATCATGGATAATTTTTTCGCCCGTCGCTTCGTCAATTTCTTCCTTAACTACTGGAAGTGGCTTAAGTGCTTTTGTAAGTACGGCGAATGATTGCGTATGCAAAGAGATTTCACCAGTGCGAGTGCGGAAAATAAATCCGTTGACTCCGATAATGTCACCAATGTCTAAGAGCTTAAAAATTTCGTAGCCATCGCCAAGTTCATCAGACTTCAGATAAATCTGAATCTTCCCTTCTTCATCGAGGATGTGTACAAAACTTGCCTTACCCATTTTACGGATTGCCGTGATCCTACCCGCGACAGAAGCAATAGGTTTGGCTTCGAGGTTTGCTTCATCAAAGAGCGCACGGGCTTGGGTTGACGAATGTGTGCGGTCAAATGAGTAGCCATAAGGCTCCGTCCCAAGTTTGCGCAAGGCGAGCATGGAATTCAGTCGCTCTTGCTCCTGATCGCCAAGTGCGGATAGATCAATTGTAGTAAGATTCGGAAGTTCTGACATTTCGGTATATTTAAAACGAGAATAAGTAGGGTAACACTTCCGCAGTAAGCAAGACTCCAGCTTAAAATTCAGCGCTTATCCCAATAGATGGCAGAATGCCGAGCTGCGTTTGGACCTCTATAGCACGTGTCGCTGTATTAAATACCGGCGCATCAGGGTTTTTCCTGTTGTAAATATTCTGAATATCAATATAGCTGATAAGTGTCCAGGTATCAAAAAGCCAGCGCTTATCAACTCTGATATCAAGAGCATGTGAAGGAGTCAGGCGAAGAGCATTATACTGAGAAACATTCTGATATCCAAAGCTCGGATCGCCACTAACTGCATTGATGGGCGTATATGGTCGTCCAGTGGCAAATCGGAATTTCATGCCTGCCTCCCAAAGCTCGTTGAATTTGTATCCGCCACTGATATTGAGAATAACCGTCTGGTCAAAATTACTCGGCCGTTCGATTCCATCGATTGCAGTAAACCGTGATTGATTAAAGCTGAGTGCTACGGTCCCATAACATGGGATCTGTGAGAATTTTTTCTGCATCGAAAGCTCGATACCTCGTGCGATGCCCTTCCCTCTGCTTGCAAGTGGCTCTAAGCCAAAAGATGAAAACCCATCCTGCTCCCCTCCAAAGCCAGTCCCTGTGTTTGCAAGAATAAGGTATTGTCGTGAGAGACTCGCCGGATAATCTGAATAATTTTTAAGGTATGCTTCTGCTGTTAACTTAACTCCATCACCAAAGAATTTATCAATTCCAAGGACAAAGACGTCTGTTTTAATATCATTCAAATTTCTGTTGTCGGGATTGGCAACAAGCCAAATATAAGAAGGTGATTGATAATAACGGCCACCGCTTGCATTCAAGGTGAGATCATTCATAAGTGAATAGCTCAAAGCTCCCCGAAGACTTGGGTAGAATTTTGTTGCAATACCAGAGAAATAATCAAGCCTGCCGCCGAGATTTAATCGTAACGAAGAAAATAGAACGGAAGAGTATTGACTATATAGAGCATATTTATAAAATCTATCAGCCAAACTAAGGCTTAGAGAATCCGCAGGTTGCTTGAGTGAGAGATCGGTTGTAAAATGTATAGTTTTTGCTTGTCCTCCAAATGTCATTTCCGATCCACCAGAAAAAAGGAATGTGGCATCACTCCGTAAATTTATTTCTTGCTCAATCGAGTTATTGATGAAAATCGGTTCTTCCAACACATTGACTTGCTTAAATCTATAATCGACAGATGTTTCGCCCAGAGTAGTAACAAGAAAACCCGACCCCCATAAATGTTTCCATGTTACACCAGCTAAAGACTGATATTGAGTATTATTAAGAATCTGCGAATTATTGATCCTATCGGAGTCTGTTCGGTTTAACTGCACAATATAGTCGACAACTCCAATTCCGATCGCCGTTAATTCGTCATTCTTGCTTAGGGTATAATGTACTTTGCCCAGAAAGTCCCAATAAGTTGGAATGAATGATAATCCTGCTGCACGAAAAATAAAATCAAGATAACTTCTGCGCGCGCTGAAAAGGAAATCTCCATTACCGCCTGCAGGTCCTTCTAAGTTCAACCCGAATTGAGAAGCAGATATAGTTGCTTTTCCTCCCAAACCGTCGTTACGTCCGTCTCTAAGATCCAAGGTCAGTACACTCGACGTTTTATCACCATATTTTACGCCAAACCCACCAGTTGAGAAACTGACATCACGTACGAAATCAAGATTCACAAAAGACAAAGGACCGCCGCCTGCACCTTGGGTACCAAAATGATTTATATTTGGTGATTCGATATTGTTGATCAGATAGAGATTCTCACTTGGCGCTCCACCTCGAACGAGGAGGTCGTTTCTACCATTTTGTGCCTGAGCCACACCTGGTGCGATAGAGATCGCCCTTACGACATCTTCAAATCCACCTGGCAACCGACGTACTTCTTCGCTGGAGTAATTGAGCGTGCTTGTAATATTGTCGATGTTCTTTTCATATGGATTCGCTGTAACGATTACATCTTCTCCTTTGACACTCGTCTGCATAAGTTCAACAACTAAGTCTATTGGTCGACCAGGCGAAACGACAACATCTGTCTTTTCTAAAGGCACATAACCATTGGCTGATATGCGGAGTCGGTATGATCCAGCCGGCAGAAGATCAACCTTAAATCTACCATTAATTCTTGAGACTGCGCCATATTTTGTACCGAGTATTTTAATTGTAGCGCCTATGATCTCTTCCTGGCTCATTTTGTCGATCACTTTACCACTCAAAGATCCGAATTTGGTATTCGAAACCTTGGGTGATGGGATCGTGTCTTGTTGCTGTGCTTGAAGAGAAGTAGCGAGGAAAAAAAGAGAGATGATTACAAGAGCAAAACGGTTGTTCTTTCTTAGAAAAAGTAGGTTCAAAAAGTTGGGTAAATTATACATTAGCATTCGGATTTACGTTCAAGGTTATTGAGTGTGAGCACCGCTACGGAAGGATATTCTCCGGGTTTCACCTTCTACCCGCAGCACCGCGGAAATGGAAACTGAAAACGAGCTTATACGAATAGGGAATATCTCTTCGTAAATCTCTTAATATTATTTGCAATTCACGAAGCTCGCCAGCAGCATAATAATCGCCATGCGTTTTTTTTGCGAGCCAAAATAATCTGTTGTTTGGCTCAGTATTGAAATTGATAGCGAACAAGGTAACAGGAATCGCTTTCATAAGCTCTGCTAATTGGTCAATGCTTGCCGAGGTGACGTTATCTGCTCCATCAGTCACAACGATCATGACTTCGCGTCGAAGCGAATCCCCTGTTTTTCTGCGCTGAATAATTCGGTACAATCCTCTGAGCATAGATTCATATAGTGGTGTCAGATTGGTACGAATGGTATCGTATGAATGCCAAAATTCTTTTAATCTTTGAGGTGAAGAAGTGAACTCGCTTGCAGCAATGAATAATTGCTCGCGGTTTGTCCCATCATAAGTTCGCCTACGTTCAGTGTTGTCGAATGTGATAGCGTTCGCTACATAACCGCTGGGAAGCGAATCCAAATATTCATCCATATATTTCGTCAACGAATCATACGAATGAAACATCGAGGCAGAGTTATCGAGTATGAATGTGATCGCGAGATCGTGCAATTCCACAGAAGTATTTTTCACACATGAAATAATGGTGGCAGTGTCACCATCTCTTGTTACGATAAAATCATCTTCCTCAAGTCGAGTCAGGGCATGACCATTTTTATCATTCACACGAACTATCGCCGAGTCGTGGTCGAGAGAATGTAAGGATAAGTCTCCGGCTTTAATATTTCTTAATTGTATTCGTATTTGGTGAGCGAGCTGTCCGAAGCTAACGGTAAGCGTCAGTGTACTCAGAGTGACGATGAAGCAGATGATTTGAAATATGTGTCTCATTTATTTCAACCATCCGAGTGGATTCTGTTTTGATTTTCCTTTCCACACTTCAAAGTGCAACACTGCACCCAACTCAGAATTCGTACCGCTCGATGCAATCAATTGTCCCTTCGTGACTTTCGAGCCTGTTCCAATTTTGGTACTGCCGAGATCAGCATAAACCGAATGCACTCCGCCACCGTGGCGAATAATCATGATTGTCCCGTAACTAGGCAAAGAGCTGATAAGCGATACAACACCATCACCCGCTGAATGAACAGCCGAACCAGAAGACGTACCTATATCAATTCCGAGATTCATCGTCACTGTGCCAAGCTCTCTATTCCGATGTTCGCCAAATCCTTGGACGATCTTATGAGAAGAGGTAGGCCACGAGAGTGAATGAGGTCCGGCAAGGCTTTTTGATTCTGCAATATCTCGGGACTCTTGATCTTGATCTTGTCTGGATAATTTCTTTCCTCCTTTTTTCTTGCGTTTGCGTTCGGCCATTCTTCGGCTGATTTCTTTTTCGCGTTGTTTCCGTTGTGCTTCCTCTTTTGCAAGGAGATTTGCGATGATTCCTTCTAATCGCTTCGCACTTGCTTTTCTTTTTTCAAGTTCGCGTTGCAACTGCTGCTTCGAATTTTGAATCTGTCGTAGTTCTTGTGCTTGGGCTTTCTTCTGTGCTTCGGCTGTTAATTCTTGCTCTTTGGTGGCATCAATTCGGCTTAATTCCAGATTGAGTACTTCGGATACTTCATCCTTATTGTTAGAAAGATTTGTCTTTGTCGAATCAAGCTCAATCTTGTTGCGGTTAAAGGCAGAACCCACCAAATGTCCAAAGTACATATCCCGCGCACGCTGTGCGGCTTCATTGGGATCGCCGAACATCATGTTATCTGTTGCATGAGATTTATAGGAGCCTTGCATGTATTTTTGAATCGTCGCTACCTCGTATCCTTTCTTTAGTGTATCAATCGAAGAAGATGTTTTTTCTATTGATTGGTCTAATTGATTCACTTGCTCTTCGAGTTGCGAAGCCTTGGTCTGTAAATTCGATAAGCGATTTTTGAGCAACCTTGTCTTCTTATCAAATTCCGCGAGTGACTTCGCCGATTTTCGCTCACGGAGTGTATGTTGTTTTAGCTCCTGCTCTGTCTTAGCAATTTCACGGCGTAATTTTTTTAACTCTGCCTCATTCGAAACCCGAGCGGAGTGGATTTTAGTAGAGGATGAGCGCGGATGCTTCTTGCGAACTTTATGGGACCTGGCTTCCAGTGACTTAACTTGGAGCGAACAGAGAAGTACGCTTGCGCAAAGAAGATAGCTAAAGAGTCTGGCCTTGTATGGTTGCTTTGGTGTTGGCAATGTAGAGCTGTGAACAATTATTACTCAACCGTAATTCGTAACTATTGGCAACGAAATCTTTGAACTAATATCGCGCGTTCCCCGTTTTCTCGCCGCCTAAATTATAGGTACTTGTCTTAAGTAAAAAATTATCCCTATGGATATTCACGAAGCAACCGAGGACCCCAACCCAGGGAATATGTCTTCACAGCACGATGTCTTAGAGAAACTTACTCCCCACATCCACGACTCTTCCCACGAAGACCAAAAATTCCAAAAGAAAGTACGACGTACACTTTTTGGAAAACCCCGAAACCTTAAGGACCCCAAAGTATTCCATACTATTTCGCTTGTTGCATTTCTTGCGTGGGTTGGTTTGGGCGCAGATGGGCTTTCGTCCTCAGCATACGGGCCTGATGAAGCTTTTCGTGCGTTAGGCTCACATACATATTTGGCGGTTGCACTCACAGTTGCAATGGCATTTACCGTGTTTGTTATTTCATACGCATACTCTCGTATGATTGAACAATTTCCCTCAGGTGGTGGCGGATATATAGTAGCAACACAGTTAATCGGTCCAAAATTTGGTGTAGTGAGTGGAGCTGCTCTGCTCGTCGATTATTTCCTAACGATTTCCGTATCTATTGCCGCAGGTGCAGATCAACTATTCAGCGTACTACCTATTGAGTGGCAACAGTGGAAACTAACGATTGAAGTGATAACAATTTTTCTTCTTTTGGTGCTAAATCTTCGGGGAGTTAAAGAATCAGTTACTTTCTTAACGCCAATCTTCTTGGTCTTTGTTGCGACGCATGCGATACTTGTTTTTGGTGGAATATTTTCACATGTTCCTGAAGTCAGTCGAGTTACCCATGAGGTTTCAACTGGGTTTAAGAGCGGACTTTCCAGTCTTGGTCTTGTAGGATTGTTTGCCATTCTAGTTCGGGCATATTCGATGGGTGCAGGTACATACACAGGCATTGAAGCGGTGTCAAACGGCTTACAGATTATGCGTGAGCCGAAGATTCATACGGCTCGAATGACGATGCTTTATATGTCAGTCTCTCTGGCAATTACGGCTGGTGGTATTATGATTTGTTACCTACTCTTTGGAGCAGCCCCTGAAGTTGGAAAGACGATGAATGCTGTGCTTCTTGATAAATTTGCCGGTTCGTGGCATATCGGGAATTTTGCCATAGGGAATGTTTTTATTTGGGTTGCACTAGGATCAGAAGCTGCTTTGTTGATTGTAGCTGCACAAGCAGGGTTTATTGATGGTCCACGAGTTATGGCGAATATGGCTGGTGATTCCTGGCTCCCTCATCGTTTTACATCGCTTTCTGATAGGTTGACAATGCAGAATGGTGTAATTATTATGGGAGTGGCTGCGATAATTACTCTCTTCCTGACGGGCGGAGATATTACTACTCTTGTACTAATGTATTCGATTAACGTATTTGCCACGTTCTCACTAACCTTACTCGGGATGGTTCGGTACTGGATTAAAGCAAGACATGTACAGCGGGATTGGTATAAGAAAATTGTTATTCATGTTGTTGGCTTTGTATTATGTATCTCTATTCTCATTGTCAATACCTACGAGAAATTTCTTCTTGGTGGTTGGGTAACAATGATTGTTACAATGGCGCTCATCTTTTTCTGTTTCTGGATTAAGAAACATTATCTTGATGTCAAAGCAAGTGTGCAGAAACTTGATTCGTTGCTTGAAAACATCCCTTTACCCGAAGTAACTTCGCCTGCAAAGCTTGACCCGAGTGGTGCCACAGCTGTACTCTTAGTTGGTGGCTACGGCGGGCTTGGCGTGCATACGTTGCTCTCGATCCAGCGACTCTTCCCTGGCAATTTCAAGAATGTGATTTTTGTTTCAGCTGCCGTTCTTGATTCGGTAAAACTAAAAGGCTCTGATGAAGTTGATACCGCACTCCACGAGTCTGAGGATGCGCTGAAGCGCTATGTGGATATGGCACAGCGTGTTGGTTTTGCTGCTGATTATCGCATCGGTGTTGGTATCGAAGTCGTGGAGGAAGTCCATAAGCTTTGTCTTGACATTGCGAAGGAGTATCACAAGTCAATTTATTTTGCAAGCAAACTGGTTTTCCAAAAAGAACATTGGTATCAGAAGTATTTGCATAACGAAACGGCAAACCAGATTCAGCGCCGCTTGCAATTCGATGGACTCAATTCGATGATTCTCCCGGTGAGAATTTTCGATGCCGAAGTTGAATAGTTTTTTGTTGTGGTGGAGTATTGCAGATGAAAACATATCTTATTGCGGGTGTTTTGTTGCACTTTGTCTTTGGTGTTGCGATTTGTCAAAATGCGACTGATTCTGTAACGGCAGAGCCGTTCACATTCGGCGACTTTACTTGGCTCAATGGCAATAACAGAATGCACTCAGCATTACTTGACGGAAAATATTTTACCGGCTCGTTCCTGCTCGATGCTAACTACACTGCCTCCAACCAGCATCCAATAGATCATACCGTTGTTGGTTCAACGGCGCTTTCGCGTGATAACGAATTCACACTTGGGTTCATGGGCTTCGGTGGTGATTTCCACGCTGATAATGTTCATGCTCGGGTGATGTTACAGATGGGCACGCGAGCAACAGCTGTTCCGAGAAATGATTTTAGTACGACTCATGGCCAGTTCGAGCTTGCGAATGCGTACAGATATTTTAGTGAAGCAAATGCAGGCTATCATTTTGATGTATGGCATGGCCTGAATGTTGATGCTGGAATTTTTATGTCGTACATCGGTCTCTTTTCTTACTACACAGCTGAGAATTGGGGCTATCAACAATCATACACGTCGGATAATACTCCGTGGTTTTTCAATGGGCTTCGCATTCAAGCATTTCCGAGCGACAGATTGAAAATTGAATTGTGGTTAGTCAATGGGTGGCAAGCGTATGCAAAATTTAATAATGGTCCGGGAATTGGATTTCAAACAATGTGGAGACCAGAAGAATGGATTTCGTTTGTGACCAACAATTACTACGGAACCGATACGCAAGATAAACCTGACCGCGTTCGCTTTCATACTGACAACAGCATTCAGATGCGTTACTACAATCAGCCATCCAACTTTTTTCATCGTGCCGCATTTTCACTCACTGGCGATATTGGATTCGAAACAGGCGGTGGTGTAAGTGGAATAAGCGGTGGATCAGAAGGACCGAAGCAGTATTTCAATAGTTGGATGATCTACCACAGACTTTGGATGGCAAATGATAAACTCGGTTGGACTGTCGGTGGTGGGTATATGAATAATGCCGGTCGCTATCTTGTACTCCTGCCAACTGGTCAAGCATCACCTACAGGAACATCGCCGTTCACAGCAAATCCTGGAGACCAATTTCATGGATGGGATTGCTCCACAACTTTTGATTGGATGCCGAAAGAAAACATTACCTGGCGCGCAGAAATTGTACATCGCGAGGCAGATGTCCCGTACTTCGCTGGTCCTGGAGGAGTAACCTCACCTGATGGATATTCAACGACCGCTATTCCTCCTACATGGAAGCCGGATCTGGTGAAAGCAGAAACTCGGTTTGTTGGTGCTTTGCTGGTGAGATTTTAATTCGTAAAAAGATACGATTTTCGCAGAAATAGGCGAATTATTTCGGAAACTTGGTGTTAATAAATGGGGATTTGTGGTAGAATGTAGCATTTTACCAGCATTCCCTATTTTAGCCAATGCTTAACGAAATAGAATACTCGAACCGCCCGTCATCAGCGCGAATTCCACGCACGGGAAATTCGCGTGCTTTAAACTACTCAAGGGTCATCCCGATGGAGCCGGATGATGCTGATATTTCGCCAGAAGCAGATTTTCTTTATCCTCAAGAATTAGAAGAGATTAAAGCGCCGGTCGCTCGTGAACGTCGGCCTCGTGGTGCAAGACCAATGCCCAAGAGGCTCTCAGAAGAATTTGAAGAAGAAGAGGTGGAGCAACCTGTAGCTCCGTCCACGAGACGTCGTTCAACGCGCACAAGTACCGAAGCGCCCCAAAGCGGTGAGCAAATTCCACTCAAGCTTAAGACCCCTGCCAAAAAACCGGATACACAAGTAAAGCAACGCCAAGTGCTTGGCGTGTTTTTTATTATGCTTGCAGTTTTTATCACGCTTGCAATCATAAGCTATAGTCCGCAAGATACTGCTCAATCAGAAACACGTTTGGGCGATCTGCCTTCGGTCTTTACCAGAAGCGATCCGACGATCAATGCCAACGCTGATACAGCGCACAATTGGCTCGGTCTCATCGGTGCGATGATGGCAAATTTTTTTATCAACAAGACGATTGGATACGCAGCGATCATCTTCCCACTCTTTTTGGGTTGGTGGTCGTTAGCGTTGTTTAAGTTTTCGACAAAGCAGCGCCGGCGACTAACACTTGCCACAAGCTTCATGCTGATCTCGGCAGTCTTGTTTTCAGCAACGATCGGGACGACACAACTTATCAATGCACTTCCTCATCTTGATAGAGAGTGGTCTGGCGCGATTGGGCAGTTCATGGGACTGACGTTCACGCGTCTCATCGGTTCGATTGGCGCACTGCTCATCTACACAACATCATTCGTCGTGATGTTAGTATTCGCAATTGATCTTGATATCGAACTTACTTTCCGCAGACTCAAAACGGGTTACTCATCGCTCTCAGGAAATGTGCGAATGAAGCTGATTGAGTTTTGGGATAAACGCGAAGCAAAGAAAAAAGAAAAATCTCAGCTCAAAGCAGAAAGCGAATTAGAGGCTGAAGAACACGTTGAAGTTGAAGAGGCGACTATAGATAATACGGTCGTTCGTGTTGCAGCGAAAAAAGTTGAGTCGGTTGTAGCACCAAAGGCAGAGAAGCAAGTCGGCGTAACGATCGCCCAAAAAACAGTGACAGCACCGACAGCTATAGTCGAAGCAGAAGCATCCGAACCAGCCATCGAACCAGCGCGAGATATTATCATTCGTTCGAATGGCGCAACGCAGATCAAACCTCCAGCTTCATCGAACGGATCATCAGAAAAAATTTCGCCGAATGAGCCATTCTTAAAAATTCGACCAGCACCGAAATCATCCGACCCGATTCCAACGCCAATAGTTAGGCTCACGAAAAGCAAGGACAATGTCTTAGGCGAAAAAGCATTTGGGCTTACTCGCTTATCGGGTGGTGCATTTGCACCAGCTACTCCGCGCTCTGTTCGTGTGCTTCCTAACGATTGTTCCGATGAACCAGCAACAATCGAAAAACCATCGCAGAGTTTTGTAGCCGCCGTGCCTGAGGAAATTGCACCCCACATTGCCGAGCCAGTCGTTTTGGAGAAAAACCCGATCATCGAAATAGGCAATGAAAAAATTCTGAGCAATGAAGCATTGCCGCACTCACTTGATACAGTCAGTGAATTTGCTGCAATCATTCCTGAGCCGAAAGCCGTAATCGCAGAGCCCGTGCCAACGTCACTTTTCGGTGCGCTCGAAAAAAATGTCATCGCCGAAAATCCGTACAACGAAAACCTCAGCAAGTATCGTCACCCATCCGTAGAACTCCTAACACCTGTTGATCCGAGTGATGTGATTGATACTGATGATGAAGAACTTGCGAAGAAGGGAACACTACTTCGAGATAAACTTGCGACGTTTGGTGTAGAGATTGAAAACATTGTTGTCACACCCGGTCCAGTCGTGACGCTCTATGAATTCACACCTGCTGAAGGTGTGAAGGTATCAGCTGTTGGTAATTTGACCGATGACATTGCACTTGCAATGAAAGCGCGCGGAATTCGTATAATCGCACCCATGCCCGGACGCGGTACAATCGGAATTGAAATTCCGAACGATCATCCGAAGATGGTAACGATGCGCTCAGTTCTTGAGAGTCATGCGTTCACCAATTCCAAAATGAATTTGCCACTTGCGCTTGGCAAAACAATTTCAGGTGATGTCTATATTGATGATCTCTCGAAGATGCCTCACTTACTCATTGCTGGTGCAACGGGTTCGGGTAAATCAGTTGGCGTTAATGGCATCATTGCATCACTGCTTTATGCCAAGAGTCCGCGCGATGTCAAATTTGTCGTTGTTGATCCGAAGAAGATCGAGCTTTCACTCTATAAAGCGCTTCGCAATCACTTCTTAATCGTCTCGCCAGAAGCAGGTGAAGAAATTGTTACGACTCCGCAGTATGCTGTGCTTGCGCTGAAAGCACTGGAGATCGAGATGGAAAAACGATACGACAGACTTGCAAAGGCTGCCGTGCGTTCACTTGCCGATTACAACATGAAGGTTGCGCAAGGCAAGTTAAAGTCAACGCAAGAGGAACAGCATTATCATCTGCCGTACATCGTCGTGATCATTGATGAGCTTGCAGACTTGATGATCACTGCCGGACGCGAAATCGAGGAGCCGATTTGTCGGCTTGCGCAGATGGCGCGCGCAGTTGGTATTCATCTTATCCTCGCTACGCAACGACCGTCAGTTGATGTTATCACCGGCGTGATCAAAGCAAATTTCCCAGCTCGAATTGCGTATCAAGTTGCAACGAAGGTTGACTCGCGTACCATCTTGGACTCAATGGGTGCAGAGCAATTACTTGGTAATGGCGATATGCTCTACTTACCATCGGGCACACCAAAACCAATTCGCTTGCAAGCTCCGTATATTTCTACCGAAGAAGTCGAAGCAATTGTCGAAGCTGTTGCATCGCAACAAGGCAGCGGATATTCCTACACGAGACCATGGACACTTCCATCACTCCGTCAAAAAGGAAACTCGGGCGGAGCTGGTGAGTATGGCGAGCGCGACGAACTTTTCGAAGAAGCCGCATGGTGTTTCTATAATAATAAACAAGGTTCAACATCAATGTTGCAACGCCGACTCAAGATCGGTTACTCCCGCGCAGCACGAATCGTTGACGAGTTAGAACGCGCCGGGATCGTCGGTGCAGCCGACGGCGCAAAAGCCCGCGAAATCCTCATCGAATCCGAAGAACAAATGGAGCTGGTGCTGAGGAATTTGGATTAGGGTAAAATTTAATACCCTCCGAATAATTACTCCCGAATTGTTGTATTTTTGTCTGAATGAAATACGTATTCTTCATACTCGCGACCTTACTCTGTGCAAATTCATCTTTTGCGCAGCCGCCAACGATTTCCTACATGATGTGCGACGAAGCAAAGAGTCAGTTGCAGATTCATGGTTCGTTCGGTAGCGATTCCGGCAGTGTGTCGATTGAAGATACAACGCTTGGCATCGTAGCCTGGAGTGATTCGCTGATTATCTGTAGCCTTCCAGATAGTGGAAGAGGAGCCGGAGGTCATGTGGTGGTTGAGAATGGGAGTGGGAAGAGTGATGTGAGGGTACTTAGTATTTTTCAACTGTTTCTATTACGAGTTATTGAAGCTACATATCAGGATTGGATTGTTAGTTGGAGACTTGATATAAAACACTTTATCAATAAAGTTAATGAACGATTTACAAACAGTAGAATTTCTTTTGGAATAAGTGAGGATTTCCGTGTCAGACAATCATACAAATTAGGTGATAGTGCCTTAATTGGAAAAGTTGAAAATTCGATGTTACTTTTTGATAAAATAAGAATGAATGGAAGAGGTTTTACGACAACTTATCAAATTCATTCAATTCAGTTTGATTCAACGGCTTTAATCAAAGGGTATTCAGATGTTGATAGTTCAGAATTCCCATATATTGCGAGTGATTCTATTTTAGTGCAAATTCTCTTCCCACCAAACCCCCAAAATATAGTTATCCAAAAATCTAAGCCCCACGATCCAATAGAAATCTGGGAAGAGGCACACTCGCTCATCATTCATCCCGCAGAATCCCTCAACTCCACAACCGCCTCCCTCTACTCCATAGACGGCAGACTCCTCAAGCGTGAGAATCTGAATATCTCTGCTGAGGAACATTATTCGATTGATGTGAGCGATGTGCACGCTCGGTTTGCTTTGCTTGTGTTGCAGAGTGCGAAGGGTGTGATTACGCGGAAGATATTATTTTAGACTCTATCCCGGCCTCACTTCTGCCCAATATGCATCGTGACTATTCCGCCGGAGAGGTCTTGCCAGCGTGAATGTATAAATCCTGTTGTGCTGAGCATCGCAATAATTTTATTGTGTTCGGGAAAGCGGCGGATGGAATCGGGGAGGTAGGTGTATGCTTCTGAGTTGCGCGAGATCATTTTTCCGATGATCGGAAGCATGATGCGTGAATAAAATTTATAAAGTCCTTTCATCGGCTGATGACGGGGGATTGAGAGTTCGAGATTGATGAATATGCCACCTGGTTTTAAGACACGGTAAATTTCTGTGAATGCTTTTTCAAGTTGTGAAAAATTGCGCGTTGCAAATCCGATCACGATTGCATCAAATGAATTATCAGTAAATCGCATTGCTTCGACATCACCTTCTTCGATGAGTATCTGAGTATTTCGTTCGGATGACTTCTGCGAAAATATTTCAAGCATCGGCTTCGCTAAGTCAATGCCAGTAATTTTTGCATCTGGTATTTGGTGAAGTACTTCAAAAGAAAGATCACCAGTGCCACAGGCAATATCTAAGATGCGTGGGTTCTGTACATTACTCAGGTGAGCACGTATGAGTTTGACAGCTGATCTCCGCCAATAATAATCAAGACCAAATGAGAGCAAGTGATTCAAAAAATCATAACGACCTGCAATGTCGGAGAACATTGTGCGTACGTAGGATTTTTTTTCGTCGGTTGAAGTGAATTCAAACTCTGCCATTGCTAGATAATCAATCAGTCAATACCGATTCTGTGAATGTAACCTTACTGCCTTCGATTCGAACTTTCGCTCCGAGCGGTATTGTCCACTGACGCGGGATGTGACCGAATGGGATATTCTGTAGAATCGGAATTTGTAATTTCCCAAAATAATCGTGAATCACTTCCTCAAGTGTAAGTGATGGTCTATCTTTCATTGGATTGCAATCGGTAAACTGACCGAGTAGGATTGCCTTCGCGGAGCTGAGATTGCCGGCTGCTCGGTGTTGTGCGAAGTATCTGTCAATGCGATAGACGTATTCACCAACGTCTTCAAAAAGCAAAATGCTTTTCCCAATTGCTGGCATAAATGGCGTACCCATCAGTGATGAGAGTACGGTCAGATTGCCACCGAATAATCTTCCTTCAACAATAGGAAGTTTTTTTCTTTTCAGTAATTCTATCTCATCTTTTTCAGCAGGCAGTGTGCCGAGAGGCTTGGATGATGTCAGTGCCCTCCACATACAGCCTTCAGCGAACGAGTCGAAGCCATTCCACATATCAACGCCGGGCATCGGTCCATAAAAAAGGGATTGTAATCCTGTTTTTTTGTAGATGGCATTGAAGAGTGCAGTAGCATCGCTATATCCGACAATGATTTTCGGATTACGCTTGATAAGTTCGTAATTAATTTCTGGAAGTAGACGCAGCGTACCATAACCGCCACGAATCATGAAGATCGCGCGAATATTTTTGTTCGAGATCATCGCATGAAGATCGCTCAGCCTTGCTGAGTCGGTGCCGGCAAGGAATCCGCGTTCGTCACGGATATGCTTACCAAGCTCAACACGATACCCCAGCGTTTCGAAGTAGCGAACGCTGTTCGTGATTTTCTCTTCGCTACTCGGTGTGCTTGCTGGTGCGATGATACCGATGGTATCACCCGGTTTGAGAATTTTTGCTTTCATTACAATGCTACGTGATTGTCGAATGCTCAATCACGCACTAATCAAACAGAGAAATCGGGACTAAAGTAGCCACGGAAGGACCACGAATACCGAGGCAACGAGAATCGCCATGAGAAACATTCTGAATCCGAAGTGAAGCAAACGTTTTTTCTTGAGGGAGCTGAGTTCGGAGGCATAGTATTGTTCGACGAGTAACTCACGCTTCGCATGTGGTTCAATTTCCAATGCGTCAACTGGTACCAGCGATATTCTCCGAGTCGGTCGGATGACAAGCACCGCCGCAACGAGCGAGGCAAATGATCCGATGAGAAGTATGATGACTCCAAAAAAGGGAAGCGCACCATTGCGGTGAGCAAAGGTATTCATCTCTACCGCGATAAGAGACCCGACAAGTGCAAGCGTTGATGAGATAATGAGCGTGTATCCATTCTTGTCGAGTGAAAGATGATATTTCAATCCTTGCTCGATCCGTGAGTTAATTACCTCGTCCGATATTTTACCTGATTGTTCAGGGGTTTGCACAACTTCTGTACCAGCATCTGCTCCAATCTCATGTGACTCCGTGGATTCGCCGATATCACGAAGCATTCGGTAGAGCTTGAGAATATTTTTTGCTTTTCGGTCGGAATATTTTTCTCTGGCATAGGGAGTAAAATATCTATGCGCCGAAAGCAACTCAAGGCTTTGCTGCATCCATTCCTCTTCGGTGTATGATGTGCCGAGCGACTCTTTCCATTCTTGGTGCAATTCCTCGCTCCGAGCAAAGAACGATTTTCTTCCAAAGCCAGCAAGGTCAGCATCGGCGACAACTTCTTCGAGAATGTTCTGAGGTGTCTGGGGAATTTTCGTTGCGCGGATACAGCCGACTACGAAAGAAATATATTCATCAGGGTAATTTTCTTGCTTCAAGAATTTGTGGGCGTAGGTGATACTCACGTCCTCATGTCCTTTATATTTCTCGATATAACCGACATCATGAAACCATGCCGCAAGCGTGACGACTTCAATCCCTGCTTCACCGAGTTTCATTCCCTTCGCGATTTTTGCTGCAGTCCGCGCCACAGTTCGGGTATGCTCAATCGTATGATAGGGCAAATGATCGGGCAAACTCCGTTCAAAGAGTTGTTCGACATATTCGGAGACTTTTATTATGATTTCTGATTCAGGCATCTGCCACGTTCATCTTAAGTGGTACAAATCTACAACAAAAATTCTGTAACTCATCAAACCGCAACAAAACCGGAAGGTCTTGCGTATCTTTGTATGAAGAACCTATATAGCAACGTATGAATACAATTCGAATCACACTTTCGCTCATCGCGATTCTGTTTGCGACTCAAACAGCATTCGCTCAAAAGGAATTTACGATCAATGGAAGAATGCATCACTCCGATCTCGAAGGTGGTTGTTGGTATCTTGAGGCGAAAAATATGAAGTACGAACTTGTGGGTTCGCCCGAGTTTATGCAAACGTGTCGCGTCGAAGGACGAATGCTTTCACTGAGCGTTACACGTGAACCCCGCATGGCTTCGACGTGTATGATCGGTCAGATCGTCCGAGTAGTTGCAATCTTCGATACGATCATGCACCCAGTTGATCCATCGTATAAGAAAGAAACGATCAAAGGAACAGTGCATCGCAATAAACAAGGATGTTGGTACGTGCTGAGTGCGCATCATAAACGTTATGAATTGCAAGCTCCGATACCGAAGCGGTTTATGAAATTGCGTGCTAAATACAACCGCCTCTCGACCGTACTCTCCTCAGCCGATAGTGGATGCGGTATGGACGGTGTAATCGTATTCAGCGGACTTGAACCAGATATGCACTAATTCTTTTTTATCTTACCCGATGATACTATCGCTGGCATATACAGTTCATCAATGTATTGCCTCATCATCCTCTCGCTTGAGAATTGGGGGATGACTGATTGCATAGAGGCTTTGACAACTTGAAGCCAGCCAGTTGGAACGTCATCAAGCGTACGCGCAAAGTAAAGCGGCACAATCTCACGCTCAAGCAATTGATAAAGGTTTTCTGAATCCATTTCATCTTGCACGGCGTGGTCGATTTTTTCGTGTGCTTCGATAGCCCAGCCATTTTGTCCGTTATATCCTTCGCACCACCAACCGTCTAAGACAGAAAGATTCGGCACGCCGTTGATAGCGGCTTTCATTCCGCTTGTGCCTGATGCTTCGAGTGGAGCGCGAGGAGTATTCATCCACAGGTCAACTCCTTGCACAAGTAGCTTCGCAGAGTGCATCGAATAATTTTCAAGGAAAATAATTTTGCCACGGAAAAGTGGATCAGCTGCATAACTCCATATTTGCTGAATCATCGCTTGCCCCTCTTTATCAGCAGGATGTGCTTTGCCACTGAATATAATTTGTACGGGTCGCTCCGGTTGATTCAGAATTCGTGAAAGACGTTCGGGATCGCGGAAGAGAAGTGTCGCGCGTTTATAGGTTGCAAACCTGCGAGCGAATCCGATTGTGAGTGCATACGGATTGCAAAACGCACCACGAATGATTAGCTCCGTTTCGGAATCATCACTTTGTGAGGAGCGAATGCTATCAGAAATATAGCGTTGCAAACTGCGCGATTGATCTTTCCGAAATTCCCAAATCGCAGAGTCAGGTATGTCGCTGATCTCTTTCCATAGTTCTTCATCAGCAAGCCGTTGTTTCCAATCATCCGCGAGATAGATTTTCAACAGTTGATCAAGCTCATGCGAAATCCATGTAGGGATATGAATTCCGTTTGTCACGTACCCAATTGGATGCGGGTCAGAATCATACTCCGACCACATCTCTCTTGTGACATCACGATGCTTCAAGCTGACGGCATTCCGTTGGTCAGTCATACGCAACGCAAGTGCTGTCATGTTAAATTGCTCGCCATCAGCGGATGAATGTTTTCCCAGAGTCAGGAATTCTTCGTCCGAAATTCCGAGATCACGAATTGTTTCGGCAAAATACTCTTTTACCAGATCAAGATCAAATGAATCATGTCCTGCTGGAACGGGTGTATGCGTTGTGAAAATACTGGTAGCGCGAATATTCGCAAGTGCTTCGGTTATCGGAGTGCCGTTTACTACTTCTTGTCGCAAGCGCTCAATAAGCATAAACGATGCATGTCCCTCATTGGCATGCCATGCAGAAGGAGTAATTCCTAACGCCGCGAGAGTGCGTACGCCGCCAACGCCAAGCGCAATTTCCTGACGAAGACGATAAAGTTTGTCACCGCCGTAAAGACGCTTGGTAATTTCACGATCAGATACGGAATTGGATTCAACATCCGAGTCCATCAAATACACCGTAACATTTCCGACTGTTACTTTCCAAATGTGCAAATGTAGTTGTGTCGCTTCGTTATCAAGATGAAGGGTGATAACAAGTGGCTCACCCGATGCAGTATAGACGCGCTTAAGCGGCGAAAGCTCGGGCTGTAAGTGACGGTACTCAGCAATTTGTTCACCACTCGAGGTAATGTGCTGTTCAAAATAACCGTAGGGATAAAGGAAGCCGATGCCGACAATCGGCAAGCCCAGATCATGCGCAGTCTTGATATGATCGCCAGCAAGAATTCCCAGGCCGCCTGAATAAATTGGCAAACTCGAATGAATGCCAAACTCTGCCGAAAAATATGCGATTGCCTTACCCGATAGTTCTGGAATTGAAGTTGCAACAAAGCGATCAGTCCGTTTTTTATCCGAATCGTAAAGCAGGACCAGCTTGAAATATTGCGCAAGAAAATCGGGATCATTCGCTAAAAAATCTAAACGCTCAGGTGGGAGTTCGCGAAGTAATCGAATCGGATTATGCTGAGTCAACCACCACTTCGGGCGTGACATCGCGCGAAAAAGCGAACGCGCTTCTTCGGATGAACTCCACCAAAGATCATAGACGATCTCGGCGAGTCGGTTTATTGTTTTCGGAAGTGTACTCTGTAGTTGTGCGATCTCGACCATAATTTTATTTTTAGCGCACCCTAAACAAAACTTGCTCCGAAGAAGTCCTTACAGAAAAATAATCCTCCCGTCGTAGGTACTACTGATGATTTTCAATCCTCCACCTCAGTTGTCATTCCCGCGAAGGCGGGAATCCATCGCCGTCTCCGAGCTTCAATTATGAAGTGATATTCTCGTGACTGCAACTCAAAAACCACGAGCTTGAGGCTTGCAATATTATGGATTCCCGCCTTCGCGGGAATGACAAGGTGGTTTTTCTACAGTGGTGCGGACTCTCTACTTCGTTCGTGCTCATCAAATCGTTCATGCATCATCTGTGTTATACGGGAATAGCATTAATATCTATGAACTCGTCAGATTGGTTAGGCAAAACAGTTTTGGTTGGCAATGTGAATCTCTATTACGAGACTCATGGCAAGGGAGCGCCGCTCGTTTGCTTGCATAACTTTAGCTCGAACTCTCGCGACCGATACGATAAATTACTCCCGACCCTCGCTCAGCATTTCACCTGTTACCTCGTTGATCTGCGCGGACATGGCAGGTCGGATAATCCGACCAATGATTGGACGAAGGAGCAATTCTCACGTGATATTATTAGCTTCTGCAAAGAAATCGGCATTGATTCGGCGTATTTCTTAGCCGCAAGTTCAGGCGGCATGACGATGCTCCGCGTTGCCAGGTATGCTCCCGCACTTGTGAAGGCTATGGTCATTGACTCGGCTACGTATCGGATTCCACAAGTAGCACAGAAATTTTATAAAGCGCCTGAGTCGCTATCGCCCAAGCTCCGGAATGTGTATGAAGGAGCCAATGAAATTTACGGCAAGAGTTATTGGCATGAAATGGCGCAGGCATTCTACAATTTCAGGCTGCCGGAGTGCGATATTAATCTTCCACTAAGCGTCCTCAGTGAAATCACCTCGCCGACGCTAATCATTCATGGCGACCGCGATAATTTTTTTCCGGTTGAGATTGCAACCCAGATGAAATCCGCAATTCCGAATGCCGAGTTATCGGTATTCCCGAACACCCAGCACATCGTAATGGAGTTTTATCCAGAACGAGTTGCGGAGATGGCAGTTGAATTTTTTCGGAAGCAATAACGAGCGCAACTACTTCGTCTTTGCTCCCGGTGAAAAGAGATAGCTAAAGCCGATTTGAACTGTTGGAATCGGACTTTTTGTGACGGGCGTGATCGAAGTTTGCCCTGGAGTAAAGAAACCACCTTTTCCAATGGCATCACTTAATGGATACGAAACTTCCATCATGAAATAGAGATTTCCAAAATCATTTTCGACGATAGGGAGTAAGCCTGCAAGACGAATGTCAATAACGGTGTTGAGTGTATCTTTCCCAATGTCCGAAGAATATGAAGCTGGAAGTGGTGAGGGAAGTCCGGTGACGTAGTCAACCTTGCCACTCAATGGCATTCCAATATTAATACCAACTAAGAAGCTTTTGAAACGAAGGCCAGGTTGGATTGAGAGATAGTTAAGTGTGATTGTTTGGTTCGGCTCAGTTTTGCCTTGCTCCTTGAAAAACATACCGCGAGTTTCTGCGCCAATTCCGAGCGAGAAACCAAAATCATGACTTGCCGCTACGGTGCCAAGTACGCCGAGCGTATAAGCAAAATGTAAATCAGTCTTGGAGCCATCAGGTAAAGTCCCGTTGAAAATGGAGGCTCCGGCTGTACCGAACAAACCAAATTCGTACGCTTTATAGGGGAGTGTATCCTGCGCCTGAGCCATCGTAATGGTGGGGATAGTGACGAGGAGTAGTAAAGCGATTGCAAGTGTCGAAAATCTGTTCTTTTTCATAGTTCGTTAACGTGTGTGATATTAAGAAGTACAAATATAAGCAATCTGGCGGGGGCTATCCCTCAACGGTTACAATTCCGCTTTTGCCACGAATTGCACTTCCCTCTAATGAAAGATGCTTTACATGGGCGCTCTCATCAGTTGTAAAATTTACTTTGACAAATTCTCCGCTTTGCGTTTTGAGACGAATCGGAAGTGACGAGATTTTTTTCAACCCATACGCACTAATTGCCGTTGCCATGCAACCCGTTCCACATGCAAGAGTCTCGCCTTCGACACCTCGCTCGAATGTTCTGATGCGAATGTATTCGCCATGCTCATCACTCTCGATATGCGCAAAGTTGGCATTCACTCCGAGCGGTTGGAAGTCTTGATGATTTCTCACAGCCGTTCCTAATCGGGGGACATCAAGTTCTTTGATGGAGCTATCATAAAAAATCACACCGTGCTGAGAACCGAGATCAACGTAACTGCAATCAAGCAAATCTCCACCAACAGAAAGCTTAAACTTTAGCTTAATTTTTTTTGGATCATTGTAATACACTCGTAACTGAGGAGTCTCTTGACCCGCGACATCCTCTGCGCGGACGAGTTCGCCTAATACCTCGAATGCTGTATCGGGCGACGCGACAACACCGAAGTCCACAGCGGCTTGAACAGCACAGCGCGCGCCATTGCCGCACAGTGCGCCGAAGCTCCCATCCGGATTATAAAAATTCATCATGAACGGAGCCTTGCCACTACGTCCCAGCACGATCATGCCATCGGAACCGATAGGACCCTTGCGATTGGAAACAGTTTGGGCTAATGCTTTCATTTTAACCGTCCCAAAAACCGTAGGATTATTGAATGCATCAACAACAACGAACAAGTTGCCTGCGCCGGAGTACATCGTAAAGGGTATATCTGCCATGTCACGGCAAAACATATTTTAGCGAAAGAGAGGTTCGGGGGAATTCAAAATGCGAAATGAAAAAACTCTAGAGACGAGCCAATGTGCGTCTCTACGAAATGGTGGTCGACAGCCATTTTCACCCAAATTTTGAAACCTTTTTGGCTGTTCTTATATTTATACATAGTTATTAACAAGCATTAACTCTCCAAGAGAAAGAAGCACGTATGAAACAATCAAAGTATATAGCCTCCGCGCTCGTAGTAGGCGCATTAGCATTTGGCATCGCAACCCAGGGTTCATTTAATGCCAACGCCCTTCAAGCAGGATTCTTCTCCCCAAAGGATTCCGTAAAACCTGTATCTCCGGTTGGTATGGCAAAGCCTACAATCAAGATTGATACGGCAAAGCTTGCCCCTAAGGTAGGGAATGCACAAATCAAATTTAATGAGGAAGTGCATGAATTCGACAAGATCGAGCAGAACACTCCTGTCCATACAACGTTTATTATTTACAATACTGGTACCGATACGCTTGAAGTATTCAGCGCGCAGCCATCGTGCGGTTGCACTACCTCTTTCCCAGGCAAGAAGAGAATTGCTCCAGGAGACACCTCGCAGTTGGGTATCAGCTTTGACCCGCACAACAAAGCAGAAGGCGATCTTACAAAGACGATTACCGTAACTTCGAACTCCAAGGTTGATCCTCAGAAGATTCTTCGCATCCATGGTACGATCTACAAGTCAAAGCTTGCTCATAAAGATATGATGCATCTTGATGGACTCTTTCAAGGTAATTGCGCTTCATGCCATGTCGAAAAAGGAAAAGGCGAACTTGGTGCAAAGCTATACGAGGCTGATTGCGCTATTTGCCATGGGTCAAAGGCTGATAACAAACCAGGTCCTGAACTTGCAACCGATGCAATGATGGGACATACACCGAAGCAGTGGAAAGAACTCATCACCGAGGGTATCGTGAATACGAACATGCCTGCTTTCGGCTTAAAGCATAAAGGTCCGCTCAATGATGAGGAGATTGCATCGCTCGTTGATTATCTCGGAGCATATAAAAAGAATATGGCTCGTGAAAAGCAAATGAGATCACCAGGCGGCGGAGCCAACGGGTCTGCTGGTACGAACAAATAATGAGAAGTGTATAGCATTTTCAAATAGCCAAAACAGGATTTATCCTGTTTTGGCTGATGTGCTCACTCTCTCGATGATCTGAAATATCCGTCATGCACCGAGCACGTTGCTCAAATATTGTTCTGACCTTACTTTTTGTTGTGACATCATCGAGATGTCAATCCCTCCTTCCCGAATCTCCGATTTCATCTGCCGTTGCCGGAGCAAATATCGCTTCGGAAGTTAGAGAAGGATTTTCTTCGAATCCTGCTCTCAACCGTTCTGACTCAGTACATCAACTATCGGTAGGCTTTGGATATACTCCATTCGCTGGGGGTCTTAGTGGAGCAAATAGCGCTTCGGCTGAGGCATCATTTTTTGCAGAGGCTCTCCGCAGTTCATTCACTGTAGGATTGACAGAATACTCGTTCGAGGATATTTATTCAGATATCTCGTTCGGCTTAGGCAGTACTACGGAATTTCAGGTAGATTCCGACCGGAATGCCTATGGCGGCTTTCGAATTAGGCACGAGATAGTCGGTACGACAGCTGCCTATCCGAAATTACAATTCGATTTTCTCGATCTTGGACTAACATTTGATCTTACGAAGGACGCAACCCTCGGAATTGCTGCATTAAATTTATTAGGAGCACACTACATTGTTGCAAGTGGGACGACCGAACGATTGCCCCGATTATTTTTACTTGGAGCATCGTATCATCCAATACAATTTCCGTTGCGGTTTTACACGGCAATTGAGGAAACATCTGGTTCAGAACTTGTCATGAAGCTTGGTGCAGAGTACTTGCCGATTTCATTTCTTACAATCAGACTCGGCACAACAACTGATACTGGAAATATTACATCAGGTATCGGATTGAATTATGGTAATTATTCCGTCGCGGTGTCATCGAGATATGATAAAGCATTAGGAGTATTATTTTCTTTCGGGGTATTCGGGAGATGGTGAAGCGAATGAGAAGAATTATCTCCCTTGTGGCTATGCTTCATTGTATCGCTGTGATAAGTAATGCGGAAGCACAACTTATTTCTTCGGATAGTCTCCAATCCTTCGAAACGTTGATTGATCCTGAGGAGACATCACTCAGCTCGTTTCATTCTTTGACCTTAGAAAATTTTGGAAGTCAACTCCAATTCTTACAGGATGAATTTGAGCGCATTGCATTCCAACACCATGATCTCAGAAATACTTCGTGGCAAGATTTATTACAGATACCACTTTTCAATAGTCTCGATGTCGCCGATGTAGTACGCGCTCATCAGATGGATTCAGTAACACTTGAGGAAACATCACCTGTTATGCATTACTACGAAGGGAATCACTCTTCTTCGAGAGGTATGGGACTTCGACTTCGGACTCGGATGGAAATTGATCCGAATGTTTCATCATCACAACCCTATCAGAGTCATTACTATCACGGCTCGCCTGTCAAGACAAGCACCAGGGTGATGCTGCAAGACGAACATTATGTATTTGCTATCACCGAAGCAAAAGATGCTGGCGAGCCACTATTTTTTGATCATCTCAGTGCTTCGTTTGCCATTAATGCTCCGCTTACTTTTGGAAAAGTATTGAGCATGTCCAAACTTGTTCTGGGTGATTATTCACTATCGTACGGGAATGGATTACTCTTCGCGAATGGCTTTTTCCGAGCACCGGTAAGTGATTTGCATTCATTAGTTACATCACACTCCAGCGGAATGCGGCCGTATGCTTCTATCAGTTCATTCCAATATTTTCGTGGAGCAGGACTTGAACTTACTTCTGGACCAGTTGCAGTGAGCGGATTTTATTCTGATAAAGAAATTGATGCGAAGCTCGATTCACTTCATGAGATTACTTACTTAAGTAACACAGGTTATCACCGCAGTGCTGTTGAACTTGGTAGAAGAAATACTTCGCAAACTCGTCTACTTGGTGGTAATGTTGCTTTTACGCAGTCATCGGACAATTATTTTCTGCAACTTGGTTTGACAGGCTACTCGCTTCACTATGAGAATCCGGTTCTGAAAACAGATAGTAATGGGGCAACTTTCTTTGGTGAAAATCATCGCATGATTTCGGTGAATGTAGTTAGTGTATTCTGGCAATGTGCTTTTACTGGAGAATTAGCACGAATGATTTCTGATGTTGGCAATGCCACTGCCTTTTCAACTTCACTTTTGATGAGACCCATTGAACAAATCGAACTTGCACTGAACTATCGGTCGTTGCCACGAACATATATTTCACCGTTCGGCTCGACATTCGGAATAAATACTTCTGATGCTCAGAATGAAAATGGCTGGTTGCTCGGAGCAAAGATATTTCTCATACCCAATGCGTGTACCTTATATAGCTCAATGAATATTGCGCGAAGTATTTCGCCATCGAGGAATGAAGTTCAGTATGCTGATAACAGAGTTGGATGTAAATATGAATTTGCGACAGTGCCAGTCGTTTTCTCTGCAGAACTTCGCAACTATGGCAAAGGACCGCTGCTTTCACAATTGCCCGATAGCATTTCACGAAATTCGTTGAAGCTGGATTGTGGAATTCAATTCAGTAGGAATGTTGAAGTGAAACTCAGAGCTGAATTTCAGAAGTATCACACCGAACAAATCTTCTCGCCTCAGAGCGGATCGCTTCTCGGGATAAAGACAAATTATTTCTTTCAAGATGGAATACGGCTCTCGACTGGCATTGCATTCTTTCGAACAGATTCGTATAGTTCAAGATTTTATTCCAATGAATCAGATCTCCCTGGAGCTATTCCGATTGTTCCTCTGTCGGGCAATGGCTATCGGTATTTTCTACTGGCGAGTTATGTGATTGCTGAGAGAATCAGGCTTACGGGTAGAGTTGCCCAAACACATAGTACTCCGATGGCTTCGTCAAATACTTCCATTGGCTTCCAGTGCGATCTTTCACTCTGAGACTTTTGTATTGACAAAACACTTGGCTTGGATGTTATCAATCTACTCTTATTACATATAACGATACATGAAGTTCATACTCAGAAATATTTTCGTTTTGCTCATCGCGCTACTCGCAACATACTCAACCATCGTCGCTCAGAAAAATGCCAAACCTCCGGCGCTGACCATTAGTGTCCCACAGATTAGGTTTGGTGCGCAAGCCGTTGGGATCGAGTCGTGCATTAAAATCTCGATTACCAATCCGGGTAATGTAACGCAAAAGATTCTTCAGCTAAATACTGAGAACGATCGCATCTATTCGATCCCGTCTCCATCGCAGCAGATGCTTCCGATGAATATTCAACCGCATCAGACGCTTGAGATTAGCGTATGCTTCAAGCCAGTAAAGTTTGGCGAATTTCCCTCGCGCCTTGTGGTTCGAACTGCTTCGGACTCAACGATCATCCCCATCTCCGGAAAAGGAATGAAGACCGAGGATATTAGCAAACTTCCTAAGAATGATTTGACGATAATCAAACCATCCAAGAAAGGAAAAGGCGAGTGGACTTTTAAACTTCGCTTGATTTCATCAAGCAAAATATCGCTCCAACTCTTTGATGACCTAGGTGTGATGTGCGCCAGCATCTTAAATAGCGACCTCAAGAACGAAGGAGTGTATGAATTACCCTTCGACGGACTCGATAAACAAGGCAAGAAACTCCCCTCCGGTACGTACTACCTCCGTTGCACTATCGAAGATATCGTCCGAGCAAATCAGATGATGAAATTCACGAAGGTGGTGGAGATCGGGAAGTAGAGAGTGAGGCTGGGTCAAGAACTGCTATGTCAAACTTTTCTGTTATCGTGTCGCTGTTTGAATACTGATGCGTTTATTATTTTTCATATTTACAGTACTATTTTGCTTTTCCCCAAAGAGGTGTCTGCTTGCACAGGTTACTCCTGCGATTGAATGGTTGCATTGTTACGGTGGGAGCCAATCTGATATTTTTGAACACCATGGCAACAGCAACATAAGCCAAACCCACGATGGAGGATATATTTTCGTCGGAACTACATCCTCCAAGAATCGTAATATTTCAGGCAATCATGGTGGCTCTGATGCTTTAGTTATTAAGGTAAATTCCGTCGGCTCGATTCAGTGGCAGCGATGCCTCGGTGGGAGTGGAAATGATGCAGGTTACTCAATCATAGAAACAAGAGCTGGAAAGTTTGTGATGGCTGGCGTTACAGGATCAAATGATGGAGATGTCATTCACAATCATGGGGGGACGACGGGTGGATTGTGAATCTTGATACGAATGGAAAAATATTATGGCAAACTTGTGTTGGTGGTCTCGCCGGGAATGATTACTTATATTCTATAGCAGAAACATCGGATGGTGGTTATATTGCTGGTGGGTTAACAGGCTCTCTTGATGAAGGTTTTAATAATCACGGTGGTGGCGATGCCTATGTGGTGCGTGTTGATAGCACAGGTTACATTCTATGGCAGAAATGTCTTGGAGGGTTGGGCGGCGAAAGTGTAACAAGTATTATTAATACGTCAGATGGGGGTTTTATCTTTACAGGAGATGTCTCTTCCGACGACGGTGACGTAGTAGGATATCATGGGATTTTTTCTGATTCCTCATGGAAATTTCCAGACGTATGGGTTGTCAAACTTGACACTGTTGGAAAAATTATGTGGCAACGGTGTCTCGGCGGATATGGTGATGATAAAGCTGGAGTTATCATCTTAACGAATGATGGTGGGTATCTTGTTGGCGGTGGATCACTTGCAAGCGATTCCATTCTTTTGGAGCATCCTTCATCGGATATGTGGGTTTCAAAACTAAATGCTTCGGGTGTAATAGAATGGCAAAAATACTTCGGCGGAAGTGGAATAGATTACTGCTTCTCTGCTAAACAAACAGGAGAAGGCGGTTATATTATTGCCGGTGTTACGAATTCGACGGACGGTATACTCAATCGCGGGTCATCGAACAATAATTTCTCCGATGGTTGGATTATTAAACTATCTGATTCCGGAAACATCAATTGGCAACAATGTATTGGTGGTTTGGGTGGTGACGATATTTGTACCATTATCGAGGCAAATCACAATGACTACGTCGCTTGTGGCGTTACCAATTCGCATGATGGACTTTTTTCTGAATTTTACGGCGGTACTGACTTATTTGTTGCAAAGATACATCCCCCATCGAGTGTAGTTTCCTATTCTTATGATGTTAGTAATTTGCTCAAGATTTTCCCAAACCCATCGAATGATCATGTACAATTTCAGCTGATAAAAGCTGAGACAATTCAGAAAGTGGAGATATTTGATCTGATGGGAGGAAAACTAAATTCGAAGGCTGAACTGCACCAAAATGTAGCCTTACTTCCAACGAGCTTACTGATTCCCGGCACTTATTTTGTGAGGGTCACATATATGTATAACAATATACTTGATGCCTCTACCTTACCATTCGTTGTTTTGCATTCGCAGTAACGCCTAATTCTTCCTCCGAAAAACAAAGGAGACTGGGACGCCGGAGTAGCCGTATTTATCGCGGAGTTTGTTTTCTAAATATCGCTTGTATGAATCTGGAATCAGATCGGGATGATTGGAGAAGAATGCGAAGACTGGAGGTTCGATATTTACTTGCGTAATGTAGTTGATGCGCAAATCTTTTCCTTGCACCGATGGTGGTGGTACTCGCTCGATCTCTGGTAATAAATATTCGTTCAGATCTCGTGTCGAAATTCGTTTTTTGCGATCTTCGAATACTTGCAGAGCAATCTCCAACGGTTTCGTGTGGCGTTGATGAGTCAGCGCACTGATAAAGGTGATCGGGATGTAGTCAATCGTGCGAAGCATATCGCGAACTTCTTTCTCGAACTTCACAGCAGTATTAGTTTCCTTTTCGATTGCGTCCCATTTATTCACGACAAGCACTAAACCTTTTCGTGAGTCAACAACATCATTCAAAATTTTTGCATCCTGATTATTCACGCCTTGGGTTGCGTCAACTAAGACGAGTGCAACATCGCACTCCTCGATTGCCTTCATCGTGCGAACGATAGAGAAAAGTTCGAGAGCATCAGCAATGTATTTCTTGCGCCTGAGGCCTGCGGTATCAATGAGCGTAATCTGTTTGCCGTAGTAGGTGTACTGCGTATGAATCGAGTCGCGGGTTGTGCCAGCAATAGGAGTAACGATGGAGCGATCTTCGCCGAGAAGTGCATTCACGTAGCTTGATTTCCCGACATTCGGTTTGCCAACGATCGCAAGCTTCATGATGCCCTCGGCGTTGGGGGTATCATCTTCTGGAAGTTCTTTGATAAGCACATCAAGAAAATCGCCAACGCCTCTGCCACTAATCGCGCTTGCTCCTAAAGGTTCGCCAAGACCAAGCTCATAGAACTGGGTGCGAAGTGTTTCATCCCGCTCATGGTTATCTACCTTATTTGCGATAAGTAAAATTTTCTTCCCAGACTTTCTGAGCATGACGGCAACTTCTTGGTCAAGTGGGTGAACGCCACTTGTCACATCAACGACAAAAAGAATCAATGCCGCCTCTGAGATAGCAATTTCTGCCTGAATTCTGATTTGCCGCTCGAAAATGTCCTGGGAGTCAGGGACAATTCCTCCCGTATCAATCACCATGAAATCGCGCCCAGCCCAGTCAGCTTTTGCATAAATCCGGTCGCGGGTTACGCCCGATATAGACTCGGTAATAGCCTTCCGCTCACCGACTAAGCGGTTGAATAGGGTAGATTTCCCGACATTTGGCCGGCCAACAATAGCAACAATTTGCATGGATTTGAGGGTCTGGTGATTTCTCTGTATGTGAAGGCAAGAAACGCAAATAAAGGCTACAACATGCCCGTGGCTATGTGTCGCTCCGCTGAGGAGCAAAATGTGTACGAAAGTCTGTCAACGAACTACGAGCCAATACTGAAAAAATGATGGGTGAAAAAGTGAATGAACTTACCTCGGTTCAGTGTTTCATTTGTGACATATAGACGTTTTAGATTCACCTTTCACATCACTATTCATGGAATTGACACATACTATCTTTTCTCGCCTCGCGAATATTTCGCTAACACTCTTGTTTGTACTCATGCTCTCAACGAGCGCGAATGCTTCGCTCCGAATCTCGGCAAGTTCCATCTTGCATTCCAAGAAAAATGTTGCCACGAATCCATCATTGCCACGGGCAACTTATTTTAGCGCAGATACATCTGAGCTGACGAAGTTATTTTCAGGAAATGTGAATCGGTTTCAGTTAGAGAATTTTCCCATCTCTGCTACCGAATTCGTAACGCTCGATCTGAAGTCGGCACATTCAGTATTTGATGCGAGGACACTTTGCATTGTCGCAGGTCCCGAAGGCGATTTCACTTTTACGATCCCAGAGTTTCACGCATTTCGTGGAGCCATTCTTTGCAGACCGAATTCAAAAGTCTTCATCACTTATTCCGCTTGCGGATTGCTCTGCTCCATCACGCTTGAAGATGAGACAAAGATTGTGCTTGGGCAATCACGCACATCTACAGACGCAACGGATTATATTCTGCTTCCCGAAACCGATCTTCTTGCAAGTCAAAAAGTCACTCCGTTTAATTGTCTCAATGATGGTATCGCTCAACCGCGCAACCTTACGCCTGTTGATGAGTTGTTAAAGCCCTATCGCACTCAACTCGGTGGGAAATCACAAATCCAGAAAGTGAATCAATCTGGTTTGCTCGAAGCCGAAGTCGCTGTCGAGGCTGATAATGATTTCTACACTGCCGCTGGTGGGACAAATGCAAAGGTTGTGAGTTACATCGGTTCACTCTTTAGTATGTCGAGCGCAATTTTCGAGGATGAAGCACATATTTCGCTGCGAGTTCCGTGGGTGAAAGTTTGGGCAACCGCTGATCCGTATCAGGTGCACGGAAATGCTTATGCAATGCCAGATTTGGTGAGAGCATACTGGGGAGTTCACTATAAAGATGTTCAGCGCGACCTTGCGCACGTAATGACCTCGATCAGTTACGGCGGCGGTGGGTTCGGATATTATTCGCTCTGTGATACGGCATATTCCTACAGCGTTAGCTCGCCACAAACAGGCAAGACATATCCGACGTTTGCATTCTCGTATGATTCATATATTGTCTCGCACGAGATCGGTCATAACTTTGGAAGTCCACACACGCACGATTGCTATTGGAATCCTGAACTCGATACGTGCTTGACAAAAGACGATCCGAACACATCACTTCGCGCAGCTGATGCGTGCCATGCATTACCGATCACTGCTCGGAAAAATCCCGGTACGATCATGAGCTATTGTGCCAATACTAATTATGCGCTTTCAGGAAATAATTTTGCTGAATATAAGTTAGTGATGACCTTTTCTAAAAAGCCTGATTCTGTGATTCGCGCAACAGTCGAAAAAGCCAGTTGCATTACTGCGCCATCAGCGCCGACTGTTGTCTTAACTTCTCCAAGAGGAAGTACGACCTTCTCTGGAGATTCAACAACAGCCATCCAATGGGCTTCAGCTCATCTTACAACAGTATCACTTGAGTATTCAAGCAACGGTGGTACAAGTTGGAATCCGATTGCCTCAAGTTTACAAGCTGCTGATTGTAATTATAATTGGAAGATGCCGAATATCTCATCAACGCAAATGTTGGTGAGAATTTTTGATGCGACTCACGCATCGCCAGCAGAAGATACGAGTTTATTATTCTTTACTATAAATTCTACGGGACCAAACCCAGCCTACAAAACTCTTACACTCGCCGGTGTGAGCGCGGGCAAGATCAACGCTAATACGCCCACACATTTTAATTGGACAAGTGAAGGCGCAGTTGGTGTTGGTACGATTCAATACTCGACCGACCATACTATCTGGAGTGACATTGTGACAGTTCAAGAAAGCGAGACCACAGCGAATTGGACTACACCTGATATTAATATCCCCCAAGCATATTTCAAGATCATCAACAAAAAAGGGTTAGAGTATGAGGCTCCGAATCCTGTTTGGATTTTTAAACAAAATCAAGCAGTCAGAGTATCGAACGGAATACCAACTTCGTTTTACATGACTCCGAATTTCCCGAATCCGGTGACGAGCACAACATCTGTGCAAGTTGATGTGCCTCGCAGAAGTACTATCAGCCTATCTGTTTGCAATGAGACTCGGGTAACAGTTGAAAAACTTGCAAACGAAATACTCGATGCTGGCTCTTATGTCTATTCGCTTGACGTGAAGAATCTTGCAAATGGAAATTATTTATTCGTGTTGGAGTCAGGCACTACGCGCTTGATGGGTAAGATGCAGGTACAGAAGTAAACTCCAACTCAGAGCCAAATCACAGGTCATAGAAATCATTTCAAACGATCCGCCAATAAAATGGCGGATCGTTTGACTTTTTATTCGGAATGCGTGTTATACTCGCCCTCCAATAATATGCCGATGTGGCGGAATGGTAGACGCAACGGACTTAAAATCCGTTGTTCTGTAAGGGACGTGCCGGTTCGAGTCCGGCCATCGGTACAAGTTGTTGCTAATTCAGGTCGAATACCAATAGGTGGGAATCCTTCTTCGCATCAATGACCAGCTCTCGCTCGTCACTCAAGGCAACGGCATCTCCATCGGTAATCTCGACTCCATTGACTCTTACCACTCCCGATACGCATTGTGCCCAGATATGGCGTTCGTTAGCAATCGGACGGCTAAGTGATTTTCCTTCACTCAGTAGTGAGGCATAGAGATTTACATCTTGGCCAATCGTGACCGAGCCATTTGCTCCGTCAGGTGAGGCAACTAAACGCAGGGTGTCTTTCTTTTCTGAATCTTCAAATCTTTTTTGCTCATAGGTTGGCGTGACATTCCGAAGTTTAGGCATGATCCAGATTTGATAAAGATAGAGTTCTTCATCAAGCGGATTAACTTCGCTATGAAAAATACCAGTGCCAGCACTCATGCGCTGAACATCTCCAGGCTTGATGATTCCAGAATTGCCCATGCTGTCAGAATGCTGAACAGCACCTGAGAGAACATAGGTAATAATTTCCATGTCACGATGAGGATGCGTACCAAATCCTTGCAGAGCGGCGATGCGATCTTCGTTCATCACGCGCAAAGCACGAAAATGAACCCACTCATCATCGAAATAATCAGCAAAAGAAAATGTATGGTAAGTATTGAGCCAACCTTGTTGGATATGTCCGCGATCCTCGGAGCGTCTGATGGTAATCATGAGTGTGCGAATTTATTAATACGGCTAATACGATAGTGGAAAAGGAAGGTTGCAGCCTGCGCACTTCATACAGAAATGCCTGACAGTCGTAGCTGTGGGCGGCTACTTGTGTCAGGCATTCCGTTTATGACTGAGCCTGCAGAAAGGTCACTTCTAAGAAGCATTGCTTTGGGCAGGCGCTCATACCAAAATCTATGTTGATAAAGTAGATCTGGTTACTCATAAGAACTTGACTGCAATGAATTTGTTACACACTTCCAGAACTGAAACCATTTTTTTTCCGAATTCTCTCATGAAAAAGCATTTTCTCGGGCTTAGTTTGCTCATTTGCTCATTCGTAGCAATCAGTTGTAAGAAAGAAGTTGAACTACCCAAGCCAATTTCTCCACAAACCACCACCTCTTCGACGCCTGTTCTTTCGTATGAAATTGTAAATTCGTGGCACCACGACCCTGGCGCATTTACTCAAGGATTGCAATTTTTTAACGGTCAACTCTACGAAACGACAGGACTCAATAGCAGGTCATCCTTGCGTCGCGTTGATCTCGGGTCCGGGAAAGTACTGCAAAAGATTGATCTTGACAACGAATATTTCGGCGAGGGCATGACGATTTTTGGTGGTAAAATTTATGTGATTACCTACCAAACGCATGTCGGCTTTATCTATGACCTAAAAACATTTAAGCAACTCGGAAGTTGGAAGTACGAAGGTGAGGGTTGGGGATTGACAAACGATGGAACATACATCATCATGTCAAATGGGACAAGCAAAATAAATTATTTAGACCCTCGGACATTAGCGATCATAAAAACCATTGACGTAACCGATCAAGGATTTCAAGTAGAGTATATCAACGAGTTGGAATACATTGATGGTGTTATCTATGCAAATATCTGGACAACTAATCGGATTGTAAAAATTGATCCGACGACGGGGAAGGTTTTAAGCTGGATAGATATGTCTGGTCTTTTAAGTGCGCAAGAAATTGAAGCTAAACCAGATGTACTCAATGGCATCGCTTATGACGAAAAGACCAAACGCATTTTCGTGACGGGGAAGTTGTGGCCGAGACTCTTTGAGGTGAAAAGTAAATAAGCGTACACTAAGCGTCAGAATGCAACTCTCCGAATATATTTCTCTAACGTTTTCTGTGACATTAGAGTATGAAGAAATTCTCAAAGGATACTTCATCATGAATTATGAGGTGCAGGGATTCGAGGAAACCTCCACCGGTCTTCTGATTGTATCACTCTTTCAAAATGATTGGCAACCAGAAGATATAACTCTACTCCAGAATTTTCTGGCATCATTACCTCCGGATGACGTTGCGCTCATTGACTCCGAAGCGATAGAGGAGAAAGACTGGAATGCCGCATGGGAAGCGGAGATTGAGCCAGTACAAATTTCAAAAGACCTCGTCATCACTCCGAGTTGGAAACTTGAAGAAGCACAAAAAATCGCTTCAACCTATCAACTTATCATAGACCCGAAGATGAGCTTCGGGACCGGTCATCACGAAACGACACGACTCTGTCTTCGGGAGATTGAATCCGTTGATTGCATGAATGCCACAATTCTTGACATCGGCACTGGTACAGGCGCACTCGCTATGTACGCACTTTTGCGAGGAGCAAAACATGCTGTTGGAATTGATACCGACGAATGGTCATTCCAAAACTCCATTGAGAATCGCGAAAAGAATTCATTTGCCGATTCAGTATTTGATATTCGGAAAGGCGATCTCGCATCTACTGTTATCGAAGAGGAACAATTTAATATCATCTTTGCGAACATTCATAGGAATATATTACTGTTGATTGCAAGTGAGATCGCCACGCACCACAATCTTGGAGGCAGGCTAATCCTCTCAGGTATCTTAAAGTATGATGCGGCAGAAATTTTAGAAACCTACCAATCACACAAGTATTCATTGGTACATCAAACACAAGAGAATGAATGGATTGCATTGCATCTTGAACTTGGCTCATGAGACATGCCGTCGTTGATATCGGGACGAATACATGCTTGATGCTGATTGCAGAATTTACTGATGCGGGCACGCTCAAGATTCTCAATGACGTTCATGCAATCGCTCGGCTTGGTGCAGGAGTGGACAGTGCAAAAATTATTTCGCAAGACGCCATTGACAGACTCATTGCGATTTTACTCAATCATAAACAGATTCTTTCTGACGCAGGTACAACCTCTATACACTTAGTCGCAACAAGCGCTATGCGGGATGCGGGTAACCGGCAAGCAATCATTGATCAAGTAAAAGCAGTTACGGGCTTTGAAATCGAATTACTCTCGGGTAGCGATGAATCGCTCTGGAGCTTTCGTGGTGCTACATGCGGCATAGAATCACTCGAATCCATCAACGGCATCACTACACTTGATATCGGTGGCGGTAGTACAGAATTATCTTTCGGGAAAAAAGGTGAGTACTCAAGTGGTGTGAGCATGAATATAGGCGCAGTCCGGATGACCGAAAGATTTCTTGCTTATCGCAATGAATCCAGTCTTGCAACTGCACGGAAATTTATACGCTCGGAGATCGAGAAGAATGTCAAGACAACTGTTCGCCCACAAAAACTCATTGCAGTCGCTGGCACACCTACTTCAATTGCTGCAATAAAATTGAGCTTGCAAAGTTTTGATCCGATCAAAATTCACTCAGGCGTAATTTCTGTCAATGAACTTGACAAAATCAATACGGAAATTTTCACCTTGACTCGAGAAGCTTTGTTGACGAAATATCCTGCAATTCATCCATCACGAGCTGATATATTACCTGCTGGTGCATTGATTCTTCAGGAGACACTCCAATTCTTGCGTCTCAATGAATTTCAGGTGAGTACCTTCGGACTGCGGTATGGCGTAATGATTGGTGATGCTGAGAGATTCCTTGGTATCGGCAAGCAGTCTTGGATGATCGAACGAGCAAATTAATTAACAATTAATTTCTTGAGAGCAATTACGAAGGCATCAATATCGGCTTCTTCACTAAAGCGCGAGAATGAAATTCGCAATGACTTCGCAGCGACTTCGTCACCTTTTCCCATTGCAAGTAGAACATGTGATGGCTGAAGACTTCCTGACGTACATGCTGAGCCATTACTCACCGCAATATCCTCAAGATCAAAGTGAATGAGTAGTGCATCGCTATCGAGTCGTGGCAACAGTTCTGGTTTGAATGAGATATTCACGATTGAAGCAACACCGCGATCATCGGTGGGTGAATTAAAAATTATTTCCGGAATGGCAGAAAGTTTTTCTATCGCATAACTTCGAAGATCCTGTAATTTCTGTTGTACATCATTTTTTGTTGCAAGCATCATTCGCACAGCTTCACCAAACCCAACTGCAAGCGCCACAGCCTCTGTACCGCCACGTCTGTTTCGTTCTTGCGCGCCACCATGCACGAGTGGTTCTATTTTAAGCCCGCGACGGATGTATAATGCTCCAATACCCTTCGGTCCATGTACTTTATGTGCCGAGAGCGAAAGTAGATCAACGCCAAGATCATGCACATGAATATCTAACTTGCCGAGTGCTTGAATCGCATCGGTGTGAACTATGGTATCACTGTTATTTGCTTTGAGAGTTGCGGAGATATTCTGAATACGATTGATTGACCCAACTTCATTATTCACCAGCATAAACGATGCAAGAGAAGCAGTGTCGTTATTCAACAAGATATTCGTTTCGCTGACCCTGCCAAGTTCATCAACGGAAGCTTTGGTCATCTTGACGCCCAAAGACTCGAAGAATGCACAAGGCTCCAGAATTGCGTGATGTTCTACTTGCGATGTGATGATCGAAAGATCGGTGAGTAATTTTCCAGTGCGTAAGAGTTCGAAGATTGCGCCTTTGATGGCATAATTATTTGCCTCAGTGCCGCCGGAAGTAAAAACAATTTCGGAGGGATCAGCACCGATTGCTTGGGCAATATGACCCCGTGCATCTTCGAGTGCCATTTTCGCATCCCTGCCGAGTGAATAAATGCTGGAAGCATTTCCGAAACGATCGGATAGATATGGCTGCATTGCCTCACGAACTTCCGGCAATAGCGGAGTAGTAGCACTGTTATCAAGATAAATCATCGGTAGGAGAACGCTCTACCGAGCCTTGCGGCTCCCGCATTCGCAAAAGATGCTCTGCTTACTCGCCTCCGTTAGCTTTACGTTGGCGTGCGCCTCTGCCCTTGAATTGAGGGTGGCGGGCTTGCCAGATTTTGTTACGAATTTTCTCGCGCACCTTCGCATTAAACTCCCGATTGAATACAAGGAATTTTGCACGTTGACGTGGAGTGAGGACTGTGCTTAAATTTTTATCCAAATCTTCGAAGCGGTTCTTGATTTTCTCATTCAATGCGCGAATGTTATTGACTGTTGGGTCAACATCTGCATCAGAGTAACCACCCTTGGTGAGTTGGAGCAACTTCATTTCCTGATCTTGTCTTTGCTTGACAAGATCAACCATTTCTTTTTCGGCAGGGTCATAGAGCGAAAAGAATTTCGTTGCAGTAGCATCATCCATTGTAAGTACTTCACGCAACTTATCGTGCTTGACATTCACGACTTTTTGCATAATGCGGTCGCGAATTTCTTTCACCTTCGCAGGGTCTGCTTTATGCGGAGGGGGTGGGGGGACTTCCTGCGCAAACAGCGAAGCCGAAATCGAAATCACACAGAGTGTGATACCAATGTGCATTACTTTCTTAAATATCTGTACCATAACGTTCCTTTCTCGTTTCACTAAAAAATTTAATTCATTGACTGCGTCACTTCTACGACGGCTTCAAGATCAGATACCGACATGCTTTCGAGATCAACCGGATCAACAGAATCGGTGCCACTGATATCTCCATCGAGCATTGCTAAATCCTCAGAAGAGCTCTTTGTTGTAACGGACTCTTTCCGGCTGGAAGCAGCAATCGGTGCAGAGATGTGCGGGGCAACAGGCGTCTTAACCTCTGGCACTGGTATTCCTACTTGGGCTTGAGTTGTAACATACGGCAGCTCAACCGATGCCACAGGCGGAACAGCATTCGGTCGTATCAATAGTGCGGCAATAATGACTCCCCCCAGCGCAGTTGCAATGCTAAAGCTACGTATCGGTGATCCCGTCAACCAAGACCAAACCAACGAGAGAGCAGATTTCTTTGACTCACGCGATTCGATTTTTTCCATGAGCTGAACTCGGAAGTTCGCGAAGTATCGCTCATCTGGTTCATCTGCGGAATAAGGAATCCCCATCGCCCGAATATCATCTTCGAGCACTTTCAATTCCTGTTCGTTGTATCGTTCTTCGTTCATAACTTTATTTAAACCGCTTACTCTCAAACTTCGCTTCGGCGTTCAACCTTGCTTCTTACGTACTTTCCGACTTTCTCGACGGCGTGGAAATAATTTGCTTTTAATCCGCCTACGCTTGTGCCAAGCATCACCGAAATATCTTCGTACGGCATTTCATCATAGAATCTGAGTACGAATACTTCCCGCTGTTTATCCGGCAACTGTGCAATCGCTTCTTCGATTGTGGCAGTCATCTCTTGCTTTTCAAGCAATTGGTCGGATGAAAATCCATCATCAGCCAAAGTTTCTTGAATCTCTTCGATGCCCGTGTGCTTCCTAACTTTCTTGCGGCGTGACCGATAGATCACGGCATTCATCATAATGCGATAGATCCAGGTATAGAGCTTGGACTCGCCGCGAAAACTATCCAATGCTTCATACACTTTGACGAAGGTTTCTTGCGAAATCTCATCAGCTTCATCATGATCGCCACCGACTAATTTTCTTGCTGAAAAGTAGATGCGCTTCTGGTAGCGCTCCACGATTATAGTGAAGCTGACGCGTCTTTCGCCTTCACGAAATTTCGCCGCGAGCGCTTCATCACTTAAAAGGTTATACTCCTTCCGTAAATCCATCGGGGGTGGTTTTATCCTTTAGAATATTCGTCTGGAAATCCCTTTCATTACTTATAAGAGGTTGAACTACGAAGAAAGTTTAACAATCCTCCTCGAATTTCCACAAAAACCTATTAGTCGCCATGATTTGAGCAACAACAACCCAAATAGGGTGGTATTTTGGCTGATTTTCGGGGATGCACTTTACCTCAGCTTCAAGAAATTCTGGGACGAGTGAATTGCCTCCGCTCCGATACGAAGGTGATACATCCCTCCAGGAAGAGACCTTGTATTGACTCGGATTTCATTCAATCCAGAATGGACAAGGGCGTCAGCCGAGAGAACCTGCTCCCCAAGGGCATCGAAGATTGAGTAATGGAGTAGGGATTCCGAGTTGTTGGCTAAAGTAGATTCCGATCTAAGGATACCAATAATAATTTCATCTTGAGCAGGGTTTGGGCGCAAGCTTACGATGCTTGTCGGTCTTACGCCGTTCATGAATCCTGCAATGGTCTGCTCACCACATGAAAAAGTGTAATGAAACTCCGCAGTGCTTGGGATACTCGAAGAAATGACATTGCCACATGCTCCGAAAATAGTATCCGATCGCGGTTGCATCTGG
This sequence comes from bacterium, assembly GCA_037143335.1. Classification (GTDB taxonomy): domain Bacteria; phylum Bacteroidota; class Ignavibacteria; order Palsa-1295; family Palsa-1295; genus PALSA-1296. The sequence continues at coordinate 138,067 of JBAWZA010000005.1, forward strand.
AGTGTCGTTACCGAGTCACTACTTAGCGTGACATTGAAAGCGATATTTGCAAGCACTCCCGCTGGGTTTGCAGTGAGCGCAGTGTTATCAGCCAGAGTAAACCTATTTCCCACAGCCGTAACATTTGAGGAGCTTTTGGTGGGGTCGAAAGTAAGGAGATTCGAGTTGAAGTTCAGATCGAAGATCAATTTTCTTGTGCCGGTACCACTCACACGCTTTGTCGCACTTTCTTTGATGTCATAATTTACTACATCACCATTCTTGCCATTCTTTATTAACGCATCCAAATAGAACGCTACATCTTGTTTTGCCGAGACTGTAAAATTTTGCGACAAAATAATTTTCGGAGATGGACCTGAACTCAGATCAGTGTTACTCGTGAATGTAATGGTATCTCTGCTCACAGTTTTTCCGCCAGCGGTATCGAGCATCGTAAAGATGTCAATGAATGCATCTTTTCCCGCGGCAATGAATAACGGAAACTTCGTACTCGAACCAAATCCTTTTCCCAGGAAATTTAGTCCAGTAATGATTAGCGTATCGCATCCAGAGTTATGTACGGTGACGGTAGAGTCCAACGAATTATCACAAATTGAGCGGGAGCCGAAATCGAGGATTGTATCTTTCGAGGACAGCAGTCTTGTGCCACTGACAATATCCGCGCTAATCGGGATGGAGTCCCACACACCCTGTGAGAATAAAAGCAACGACCCATGCCTTGCGCCTTTCAAAGTCGGGTCAAGGTGGATGGTGAAATTCAGACTATCATTAGGCGCTAGAGTTTTTCCAGTCAAGAGTCCACTCAGTGTAAACTCAGGGTCGCCGACAATTTGCGCATCATCTATTTTTAGGACATCACAGCCAACGTTTGTTAAAGTTGCGGTGATGGAGTCATGGGAGCAAAGTGCGAGTGACTTAAAATCAATTGGCGATGGCACGACAGAGATGATTCCTTCTCCTGGCTCGCCATAACCAGTTAAGACTACGGTCTGCACTTGCTTAACGCCGCCTTTTGTTTCGCCGACAAGTTGGAGTGAGTCAAAGATTCGTCCTAATTTTTTCGGCTTATAAGTGAATGTGACTCGCAAACTATCACCCGAACCCAACTCTGCCGGCAGTTGAGGTTCAGTTTTGATGAATGATGATTGTGATAGCGCCCAATATTCTTTCACACTAATCGAGTCGCAGTTATCATTAACCAAATAGACACTCTTGGTGAGGGATGCACATGTCGTTACGGTATCGAACTCAATTTTCGGATCAGTGAACGAACACACAGCAGTTGCATTGGCAGTACCAACGACACGGATTACCGTGTCATAGTTTACGCTATCAAATGTCATGCGTATGTGGAGTTGAGCAACGACAAAACCCGCGCTTGTGGGTACAAACTTCAGCATCAGTGTCTGGCTCGAACCTGCGCGAACGACTAACGGCAGACTCGGCGGAGGGTCAACAGATATATCAGGTTTTTGAATGAGCCAATCAATCTGCGAAATGGTCAGGTCTATGCAACCATCATTGAGAATCTTAATCGGTACACTCTTCGTCTTGCATATATTAATTGTCCCAAACGAAATTGAGTTTGGCACGTATTGCAGTGTCGGCTTGCGCTTCGGAACGGTAACTTCAATTGGTATTGTCGTGGTGTAGTTTGATCCTCTGTATTTAAATCGAACAACGATTGAATTTTGAAAGAATCCAGATGTATCAAGTCCGAAGGCAATCTCCTGTGACCAACTACTGCCCGGAGCCATTGTTAGTAGCGGTGGTAAGCCAAAAGTAAACAATGAGGAATCACTAAAGGAATACGAGAGTATCTTTATCGTATCACACAGTGGGTTCACAAATTGAATAAGGGTATCAAGTGACTTGCACACTTGTTTCTGGAACAGAGTAATTTTCGGAAAAATATTCGGGTCAAACGCTGTTGACTTAATCGTAATCAAAATTGTAGTATCAAGAATATAGGAATTCTTTTTCAGTCGGAGTTTGAGGATCGTGGTATAAGCTGTCTTCTTCTCATTCAGAGGTAGTAAACGAAATCGAATCGTGTCTTTTCCTTGCTCGAAAATTGTCCGAGGTAACTTCGGTATAACGGTAAGGTGCACGAAACTCGAATCAGAAAGCGTAACCGATTCCAAATTATAATCACCACAAAGTGATGTGAGGATAATCGCTGAGTCCAATTGTTTGCATACCGTACTTTTCGTGAAGGTGATTTCAGGTGGAAGAATTTTTGTGATGATTGTGTCCCGAATTTTTGTCGTTCCGATTACTTGAATGATCGTATCGAATGCACCATTGCCATTGGCTCCCGGCACTGAGCAATGTAACGTGAGGTAAGCTGTATCTAACCCTGAGGCCAACGGTTTAAAGAGCACGAAATTTTTCATCGTAGTATCGTACTGCGGGTTGACAGGAAAGATGTAGTTCGGGTTAATGGAGAATACGGAGGTATTTGAAAGTGTGGCTGAGAGAATCAATACGCTTCCGCAATCAGGTGTATGAACAGACAAGTTAATTTGATCTGCTGAACACTGCTGTGCGGCAACGCTATTCGTCGTAAAATGCACCGCCTGAGTTTTTATTCCTCCGAGGCTTGGATATAGCCAAATACGATTATCAGCAGTCGCATACACCGAATCATTCTGCACATAGAATCGTGTCTCGGGCAATCCGTTCGGTCCGCAAATCGGAATCCAGCGATGCCCGCTATCGATTGAGGCATAGAATCCGTTTGCTTTTGATTGATAATAAAGTCTTGCATTCCTTCCGCCGATTTGTCCCGTATTCTGTAATATCGTTAATGCCGAATTAACGAGTGTCCATGTCTTACCACTATCTCGACTTTCGCGCAGCTCGCCCGATTGATCGCTGAACATTAGGGAAATTCCGCTGAGCATGAGTGGCTGCCATGCTTCGTGGGTTTCCGAAGTTGGTGTCCATGTGGTTCCGCCATCACTTGTGATGAGGAGCGATCCACCATTGGTGGTGCAGATACCATTGTTGTCATCGAGGAATGAATAACCAGTGTGACCGACGGGGGCTAAAAATGACCAACTCGCACCATCGTCAGTGGATACTTGTAACGTTCCGTATATGTCGGAAAGAAACAACTTACTACTTTTTTTGTGATAGTATAATCCTGAGTATGCAGAATTTGGCGAGGTGAGAACAATCTTCCAACTCAAGCCACCATCAGTGGTTTTATAAACAGCGCATGAACCTTGAGTCGCATTGCGGGTCGAGAAGAAACCGATCTGGTCGGTCTTGAAAGCAAAATCGCTGACAGTACCATTTTGGTAAACAGCAGCAAGGATTTGCACCCAATTTCTCCCGCGATCTGGTGTGCGCCACAAAGAGTTGCCACCGACAAAACCTGTCCCCCAAGATTTTTCGGCATCTTGAAAATAAATAACGCGAAACGAAGCACTCAAAGGGAGCTGATTAATTATTTCCCATTGGGCAAAGCTCTCGCGCGTAAGTATCGCCGAGAGAGTACAGAAAAAAATTATGCCCAATAATCTGGACGTCTTCATAAAGACTGTAACAACTATAGGTGGGTGTGGTTTCCGGTAAATATACTCGATCCAAACGTACTTTGAGAGAGGGTCAGATCTCAATCAAAAAAAATCATCGTCATCATCTTCATCCTCGAAATCTTCTTCAGTCTCTTCGATGATCTTTCCTAAGAGCGTATTTTGAAACTTGCGCAATGTACGAATCGAATCATATTCATCCCGTTCTTGAAAGAGGACGATTAGATT
>JBAWZA010000006.1:0-128479 GCA_037143335.1 bacterium
GAGTCTGCTTCGTTTATCTTGGAAAGATAAGACCAAAAGAGTACGAGAACAATTTGCAGCGGCTATTCTTCGGATCTTCCAAGATCGAAGGATACCCGTTAATTTTTTCCCCAATCAAAATCGAGAATAACGTTATGAAAAAAAATATACTTCTCTTGATCACATTGCTTTTCTCCGCCCCAGCGCTCGGGCAGGATATCTACTGGCACCAAACAAGCGGACCAATAGCGGGTACTGTGAAAGATATGACTGTAGATTCTGCTGGACGACTGTTTGTGTGGACGTCTGGTAGCGGCGTGTTTAAGAGCACTAATAATGGACAAAGTTGGGAGTTATTTAACAATGGCCTGCCAAAGTCTCAGGCATATTTAGGAGCGGCTACAAAGTCGGGTTGGTTGATTATGACAAATAGTGCAGCCGATGCTCAAGTATTCAGACTTAATCTGAATAATCCTAATCCGAGTTGGGAGGATATTACTCCTTTCGGAGATACTCAATCATTAGTGATTAATGACATCCTCGCCGACCCTAGCGATGGGCGTATCTATATCGCCGCTGGTACAAAAGGCGTCCTACGTTCCGACGATACGGGGAAGTCTTGGATTTCATTCGGTAAAATATCTGACACCGTTGATGCAAAACTGCCGCTGACCGTTGATGAGGTTTCTTTACTACTCTCATCTGATGGTAATGGAAAATTATACTTAGCGATGGGTGTCTATGGTGCTATCTATGAATCTAGCGATAAGGCAGCACACTGGAAACGTCTTCCGGCTCGGACACCAACTGGCCGTAAAACTATACTTTCATTCGTTGCACTCCCGAACGGGAACTTGGTACTTGGTACACGCCAGAAAAATTTTAGCGTCGGTGGTTATATCTTCCTTTCGAAAGATAATGCTACCACCTGGATAGAAAAATATCAACGACCTGTCAATACTGAAGAAAAGAAAGACAACGTAGATAAACTCATCTATGCCCCTGCCACACATACAGTCTATGCAAATGCCCACGGTCCTACACTTCGCTCTCTTGATTATGGAGAGACCTGGATTCCGATGGACTCTGACAAAAGAGGTGATGAAGTATTCTCGATGGCAGCAAGCGGGAATGAAATTTTCCAACTCTGCGAACCAGATGGTGTTTTTGTATCAAGCAATAGTGGTGGAACATGGGATGAGAAGAACAATGGGATATTAGCCCAGTACATGTGGGGGATAGCGATGAATTCGAAGCAAACCATTTTTGCAGTTACCGAGTATGGTTTATGGGCATCGAGTAATAACGGTGATGCTTGGGAGCACAAGCCTGAGTATGGTGAAGATTACAACCCGAGTGTGTTTGTTGACCGTAAGGATAATATCTACGTCGGTACAAATAAGGGGCTCTACCGTTCGCGAGATAACGGAGATCATCTTGATAGGATAATTTTTCACGTAAGTACCTCGTCAAGTGATTCACTCAACATCATCAACCAGGTAGGGGACAATCCTGATGGCAAACTCTATTGCGCAACGAACGACCCGACGATCGGTTTTCTTGTTTCACCCGATGAAGGTGATCATTGGTCGAAGGTAGTTGTGCCTTTAGCAGAAAAAGAATTAATAACTGCTTTTGCTTTTGCCCATGACACGATTCTCCTTTCATCGAGTCGCATTGGTCAGTCAAATTTCTTCCGTTCGATCGATAACGGCAATAGCTATATACAAATCCCAAGCGATGGTCAATTTGTCTCTTCGCAGACGAGAATCCATCCAGATGGCTCTTACTTGGCACTTGAGTTCGGACGTGCCGGTGGTGTTTATCGCGCACTTCCCGTATCGAATGAAGATACCCTTCGGTGGATAAAAATATTTCCACCCGTCGATCAAAGAGCGCAATTTATCAATACCATATACTATTATCTCAAGGTAGATCTAAGTGGTAATATCGTCTTATGTACAGACAGCGGAATGTATCGGACAAAAAAAGGAGACTTCAGCAACTGGTATTCTGTGAGTGAGGGACTTTCCGCACATGATGTGCCAGGACATTTTATTACATGCGTCGGAGTCGTTGAAAATCCGATCTCGCATGTATTTTTTGCTGCATCACACGGACTCGGCGTTTTCAAGAGTATTCCGAACCTCGGAGTACGTTCAAATAACGTGTCACCAATTTCAATTTCTCCATTGCAGACCAACCCGAATCCTTTCCAAACTCGGACTACGATCACCTTCACGCTGAAAGACCGCGACATAATCTCCGTCGGTGTTTATGATATATTGGGACGTAAGGTCGCGACTGTGTTCGATGGATTTAAGGAAGCTGGATATGCAACAATTCCATTTGATGCCGCTTCACTTCCGACGGGTGATTACCAAATTATTCTACGTGGCTCCGAGGGCGTGATCAGTACTTGGGTGAATCACCTGAGATAATATTCGCGGGAGTCATAGTTTGTTCATCAGAGAAAGAGCATCGTTATACTCGCCGATGAGGCGTTTCACAACCTCATCGGCAGTAATGATGTCTTTAATCAGCCCTGACGATTGTCCCATCTCAAGTTCTCCTTGTTCGGTATCGCCTTCAAAAATGCCGTGCATCTCACGCTTCTTTCCGAGTAATAACATTTCTTCATCTTTACTTGCTCCGTTTGCTTGAACATATAAAGCCTCAATGGCGAAAGCATTTTTCTTTAATCTCACCGGAGCAACTTTTTTCAACGTCAAGACTGTGGCTGTGTCATCTGCGCTAATTACAGCCTGCTTATAGTTTTCATGCGCGCTGGACTCGAAGGTAGCGGCGAAGCGAGTTCCGATCTGAACCGCTTGCGCACCGAGAGAAAGAGCGGCAAGCATCTGCCTGCCATCGGCAATTCCACCCGCCGCAATCACCGGAATTTTCACAGCATCCACTACTTGGGGCACAAGGCAAAGGGTCGTTACTTCATCAATGCCGTTATGCCCACCTGCCTCGAACCCTTCCGCTACGACAGCATCACATCCGGCAGCTTCCGCTTTTCGTGCATGTTTCACACTCGCAACAACATGCACGAGGTAGCAACCTGCATCCTTAAATTTTTTGGCATGAATGTTCGGGTTACCTGCGCTGGTGAAAACGATACGGATTCCTTCTTCGATTGTGACTTCGATAAGGTGTTCGACATCGCCGCGCATCAGTGGGATATTCACTCCTACCAGATTAGCTACTTCTGTTGACTTTACTTTTTGAATATGCTCTCGGAGCAATTCTGGCTTCATAGAGCCTGCACCAATGAGTCCCAATGCACCTGCTCTGGCTGATGCGACCGCTAATTTCCACCCGCTGGTCCAGACCATTCCGGCTTGGATGATCGGGTAGCGAATGCCGAGTTGTTCCGTAAGTTGTGTCTTCATAGCATCAAAAATACGACAGAAATCCGTCAGAACTAAAAGAGCGAATTCAGTTTGATTCTTATTTTGTTATGAAATCCGTGAAAACGATTTATATTTTTCTCATATTCCTTACGCTCGGCAACACTCTTCGCGCCCAAACAAAGTGGCAAACCCAAGTTGCTCCGTCACTGCGACACCTCTACGGACTTTACTTTACTGACGAAATGACTGGTACAGTATGTGGCTTAGCTGGGACAGTGTCGCATACAACAAATGGTGGCGAAAATTGGACAGACTGTAATTCAGGAGTTACGAACCAACTTCGAGGAGTGAGTATGACCTCAGTGACAAACGGTTTTGTTGTTGGCAGAGACGGGATGATCCTCCACACCACGGATAGCGGTGTTAACTGGAAGGAACAACATGCCCCATCAAAATTGCAACCCTTGCTTGCCACATATTTTCTGGACTCACTGCGCGGATTCGCAGTAGGGTGGTACGGCACAATCATTCATACTACCGATGGTGGTGAACATTGGGAATTACAAAAAACAGACGTGACCACATTCTTGCGCTGTGTTGTCTTTGTCAATGAATCGGTCGGAATAATTGTCGGCGAAAAGGGGACTTTGCTTCGTACAACCAATGGCGGAAAAGTTTGGAGTTTGATCGAGAGTGAAACGACAGAAAACCTGACGGGAGCTTCGTTTGTATCGAACCTCATCGTTATTGCCGTAGGCGAAAATGGAACCCTCGTTCGGTCAACTGACGGTGGCAAACGGTGGCAATGTGTTGAGAGTCACCAGAAAAATAACCTACGAGGAGTGTCCTTTAAAGGGAACATCGGTTCAGCCGTCGGTGAGAATGGTACAATCCTCACTTCAAAAGATGCAGGAGTTTCTTGGAGCGATGAAAGTTCGATTGATAAGACCCATTTGCTCGCAGTTCAACAAATCACTCCTCACGTTGCCGTAGCAATTGGACTCAATGGCACCATTCTTCGGAAATCAAGTAAATAAATGGCGGACGTTTTTACTCAACCTGTTGTTCTAAAAGACTATACCAGAAAGCTACAAACGACTTAATGAGTGACGAAAGAATGACCTCAAACGAGGGACTAAACGAAGGCGAAGCCTCCGCAGGTGCTATCCCACCTCCCGTGCGTGATATTATCGCTGAACGAATGGCTCAGCGGATGCAAAAGGCTGATTCCGCTCCTGCTCAAGAATTATCATTCCCAGAGCCGCATCGTAGTGAAATGCCAGATGTAAGCGAACCGATTTCCAGCGCGCCAACAGAAGCAACACCGGAGATTGAGAGCCAGGTAGAGGTAGAGACTGCGCCTTCTCCGTTAATTCTGACCCTTGCCAAGACAACTGAGTCACTTGAGACAACTCCGCCGACTTCGGAGCCGCGCGAGAGAAGAAATGGTCGGGATAGAGGACGCAACCGCGATCGCGATGACAAGCGCCCAGCTCGCGAGCCTCGCACTGAGATTGCAGCTGATGCTACAACGACCGCACAACCTCAGACACAACAACCCAGACCTAGACAAGAACGACCAGCTAGACCCGAACGCAGCGAAAGAAACGTACGTCCTGAACGGACTGAGAGACCTGAGCGTAAAGATCAAGCAGAACGTCCCACACGCGAGGCAAAACCAACAGTACCAAAAACTTCTGAGAACGCATTCAGTCGCGCTAGGTCTTTGGCTTCGAAGCTCGGAGTTTCTATTGTTATTCCGCTTTATAACGAGGAAGATTCGTTACGCGAATTAACCGCCGCACTCCGTGAGGAGCTTTTCAGACTCTGTGATAATAATTACGAGATCATCTACATCAACGATGGCTCGACTGATCGGTCAGCAGATATTTTACGTGATATTGTAGCAGGAACATCGAAAGTCTCAACACTTACATTCCGGAGCAACCGCGGAAAATCCGATGGGCTTAGCGTTGGCTTCAAAGAAGCTCGTTACGGCATCGTTGTCACAATGGACGCCGATCTTCAGGATGATCCAAAAGAATTAGTGAATCTGATTGCGAAGTTAGACGAGGGATTCGATCTCGTTTCAGGTTGGAAAAAGAAACGGAATGATCCAATCTCAAAAACTGCACCTTCGAAATTATTCAACGCGGTTACAAGTACATTCAGCGGAATAAAGCTCCATGATTTTAATTGTGGACTCAAAGCATACCGCAAGCAGGTTACCGATGCATTAGATGTGTATGGGGAATTACATCGCTACTTACCTGCTCTTGCTCATTGGCAAGGATTCAGGGTTACAGAAATTCCTGTACTTCACCATCCACGCAGATTCGGGAAATCAAAATTTGGATCAAGTCGCTTTTTCAAAGGATTTTTAGATTTATTAACTATTGTGTTTACAAACCGTTACGGCAAACGCCCGCTTCATTTATTTGGTACGATCGGCATGGTACTGACCATGATTGGTCTTGGCATAAATGTGTATGTAAGTTTCGAGTGGGCAAAAGGGATACCGCTTTCCAATCGTCCGATTTTACTACTCGGGATTTTATTGATGATGGTCGGCGTCCAACTCATTTCAATCGGCTTGCTTGGTGAGATGATTGTCAAGAATGCCGCGAAAACTCATGATGTTCCATTCATCAAAGACAAACGCAAGCCACGTCCACCAAGACCTGGTGAAGATCGTCCTGAAAGAAGAAGAGGGAATCCACCGAACCGTCCGTAAGCATGAGCGGTACCGGCCTAATCATTCACACCGATTGTCGCCACTTCCGTGGCGATATTCCATGCAAGCCGAATAAAGATTTCGGTGTGCATTGTAGTGATTGCAGCTACTTTGATCCTATCAAGGAGAACATCCTGATTATCAAACTCGGTGCAGCTGGCGATGTCCTCCGTACAACCCCACTCCTCCATAGACTCAAAGTATTACACCCACAGGCTCGCATCTGGTGGCTTACGCTTTCTCCAGAGTTAGTACCAACCTCTCATGTTGATCGCATCTTAAAATGGAGCACTGAAAATTTGGAATTGCTCGGAGAAATTGATTTTTCGTTACTCATTAATTTAGACAAAGATCACCATGCCTGTGCACTTGCCAATCGCCTCGAAGCCTCTGAGAAGTTAGGATTTTTGCTTAGTCCAAATGGCGTCACCGTGCCAGCGAATAGCGATGCGTTAGGAAAATATGAGACAGGTATCTTTGATGACGTAAGCATTGCAAATAAGAAGTCCTACCCGGAAGAATTATTCCAAGTCTGCGGGTACGAATTTTTCGGCGAAAAATATATTATTGATGCTCCCGTTGAGCACAAGTTCGATGGACTTGATATCACTCGTCCGATTGTAGGGATGAACACTGGTGCTGGCATGAGATGGACATCGCGGCTATGGTCAACAGAGAGCTGGGCAGCGCTTGCGAGAGAACTTGATAAAAAAGGATACAATGTGGTGTTACTCGGAGGTCCTGATGAAGATGGACGTAATAAAGAGATCCAAACACTTTCTGGTGGCTCGGCACAATATCTCGGATATTTTCCGCTCAAGACATTTATCTCGCTCGTGAATAAATGTGATACAATTATTTCTGGCGTGACGATGGCATTTCATATTGCCGTGGCGCTCGAGAAAAAAATCGTACTCATTAATAATATTTTTAATAAGTACGAGTTCGGCGATTTGTATGGTCTCGGCAAAGTGGTTGAACCTGATAATCCCTGCCAGTGCTACTTCCGAGGCACATGTATCAATAAGGAGTACTTCTGTTTAGACCACCTTCCTGTCGGAAAAGTATTGCAAGAGGTTCGCTAATTACAGTACCTTCAAGTTCGCAAATTTCAGCATGAGATTTTTCTTTCCTTGTCTTTGGAAATCAACAACTGCTTTTGCCTTGTCTCCTTTGCCTGATATTTCAATAATTCTGCCTTCACCAAAAATTTCATGGTGAACCTTCGTACCTCTTTTGAGTGAACCCGATGGGGAGTCTATTTGGGAGTATGATTCGGATGAACTTGACTGATCGTACGGATTAAATTCGTGGCGCGGAGTTTTCCGTGCACTAAACACTCGTTCGCCATCACCGCGAGGTTTGAACAAGCTTGAGTTGAAGACGTCCTCGCGTAAAGCTGCGGTATCGCGTCCGCTAACTTTACTTCCGTAGCTTGTCGTTAACTCCGTTGCACCTGATTCCGAAATTTCCTGAATAAAGCGCGAAGGGACGGCTGACGTATAATCCCCATACTTCAATCTATTCCGAGCGTAGAGAATAAAACATTTCTTCATCGCACGAGTGATGCCAACATACATCAAGCGACGCTCTTCTTCGATGGAAAAATCGCTAAAGCTTGTATTTGGATTAGGAAATAATCCTTCTTCGAGACCTGTGAGAAAGACCACTGCGAACTCCAAGCCTTTGGCGGCATGGAGGGTCATCAGCGTGACTACATTTTTCGATCCATCAACTTTATCCACGTCACTCATCAGTGATATCTCCTCGAGGAAAGATTCTACTGTTGCTTCTTCCTTATCTTGGAAATACTCGGTGATAGCAGAAAGAAACTCACGTACGTTTTCATAACGAACAAGAGACTCAGGAGTATTTTCTAATTTTAATTCTATGAGGATTCCCGTTTCGTCTATCAGCGATCGAAGCAACTCGCCGGGTGAAAGCTCTGCTCGAAGTGCAGAATACTTTTGAATCAATTCAGCGAATGCTTTGAGTTTGCCTGCGGACTTAGGCGAGAGATTCGGAATAAACTCAGGCGTGCCCATCACTTCGAGTAGCGTGGTATTCCGTTCACGTGCAAACTGAGTGAGTTTTAATAACGTCGCCTCGCCGATTCCGCGAGCAGGGAAATTGATGACTCTTAACAAACTCTCCGCATCGGCAGGATTGACAATCAATCTGATGTATGCAAGGCAATCCTTAATTTCTTTTCGTTTATAAAATGCTATACCTCCGATAATCGTGTAAGGAATTCCTTGTCTTCTGAAAGCATCTTCAATTGCACGACTTTGTGCGTTGGTGCGATAGAGTACGGCAAATTGTGAGAGCGTGTATTTTTCTTTTCGAATTTCATCCTCTATGGTGCGGACGATCGTCGAGCCTTCTTCGCGCTCATCCGAACACTCCATAATGCGAACAAGCTCGCCTTTTACATTCTTCGTAAAAAGTGTTTTCGGGATTTGTCCTTTATTATTTTTGATCAGCGTGTCGGCAACTGCAAGAATATGACCAGTTGAGCGATAGTTCTGCTCAAGTCGGTAGAGATTTGCGTTCGGATAATCGCGTTCAAAGTCCAGAATATTTTTAATGTCTGCCCCGCGAAAAGCATAAATGCTCTGCGCATCATCGCCAACAACAGTGAGGTTGTTATGAACTGCGGAGAGCAATTTTACGATCATATACTGTGCTCGGTTTGTGTCTTGATACTCATCAACGAGCACATATCGAAACTTGTGTTGATATGATTCAAGCACCTCAGTATGACGAACGAAAAGCTCAATTGTCTTAATGAGCAGATCATCAAAGTCCATCGCATTTGCAGACTTGAGCTGCTTGATATACTCTGCGTAAATCTCCGCTACTTTTTCAGAAAAGAAGTCACGTGCGGTGAGTGCGTAATCCTCTGGAGATATAAGCTGATTTTTAGCACTTGAAATCCTGCTGCGAACTGCATTCGGATTTGTTTGGTCACGAGGAATCCGCAATTCCTCCATGATATGCTTGATGAGTGAGAGTGAATCATCGGAATCGTAAATGCTAAAGCTTTTGGTGTAGCCCAGTAACTCGGCATGACGGCGGAGCATTCGGGCGAAGACGGAATGAAATGTCCCCATCCATAAATCATGGGTTGAGTCTTCGCCTAAGAGGTTGGCGATTCTCTCCTTCATTTCACCAGCGGCTTTATTGGTGAATGTCAACGAGAGGATTTCCCACGGGCGTATGCCTTGCTCGAGCAAATACGCTATGCGAGTAGTAAGTACGCGAGTTTTTCCTGATCCAGCACCGGCGATAATCATCGTCGGTCCATCTGAACCGGTGACAGCAGCTGACTGTGCAGGATTCAATCCCTGTAAAAGTTTTGACATTGGAGAGTGCTAACAAAAACTCTGTTGCGAAAATAACATCATATTCTCTTGCAACGCATTTTTTTTTTAGAATAGTTTAGCGACTCGAATCTCTCAGTTTTATCGGTGGCGTTCCAATAACTGTGGGCGATGGCATCGAAAGTGAGGAGCCGGGTGAAGTCATCGAGCGTGGACCATTAAATTGCTCCAGCGAATTACTCGGTGCGTCAATGATTGGAAGTAAAATTTTGTAGTTCACGAGTTCTTGGTCGCTCTCAAATCCGTGTCCACGTGTGATACGCCCAGATTTCTCGCTAATCATAACGAATGCATCGGAGCGAATTTTGTGCGTGCCGTTATCCCATATTAAAGAATCGGTTTGGACGAGCGTTCCAGAGTCGCTTAATATTTTCACAGAATCATATGCAGTCATGTTCCTCGTATTATCATCAATGAACGCACGGTGCGAAGTGAGAACAGATGAATGGTCGGAGTTGCGATCAAAGAAATCAACATGAACCGATGAATCCAGCCACGTCTGACGCTTCAGCTCAAACATTCGTACTCCGATGGCATTCATGACGGCGCGGACTTTCCCTTCGGATGAGAATGTCATGCGTGTATGATGACTTATCTGCGATGGCAATTCGTCGCTCGAAAGAAGTGGTATCGCGCTCGGCTTGACTTCGTTTGAAGTACACGAACACAGACTCAAAGATACGATCGAAACCGTGGCGACTAAAAAACGGAAGCAGATTCTTTGTAGGTGAGGTGTAATCACTATAATATCAGTTGATTCCGGCTTTTACGATGTCGTGTAAGTGAATCATGCCCACGACGACTCGTGCTTCAGTCGTGACCGGGAGCTGCATGACTTTCGGTGGCAAGTCTTCCATCAAATGCAATGCATCTATTGCGAACATATTCTGCGTGGTAGTTTTCGGATTTTTAGAAAATAAATCGTTCGCAGTAACTTTGGCAACCTCAAGATGTTCGTGTCCTTGTAAATAGCGACGAATATCACCATCGGTAATAATTCCGAGCAGTTGATTCTTCTCATCTATCACACATGTGGCGCCAAGTCGCTTAGCTGAGATTTCAGCCATGATGTCGGTCAGTGATGATTCGATCTTCACGGATGGGATTTGGTCGCCTATTGCCATTAAATCCGCAACCTTCATCGTGAGTTTTCTTCCCAATGCACCTGCTGGGTGAAGTTGAGCGAAGTCCTCACTTGTAAATTTACGTGTTTCGAGTAATGCGATTGCGATTGCGTCACCAATCACCAGCTGCACCGTGGTTGAAGAAGTAGGTGCAAGGTCGTGGGGACATGCTTCTTGATTGATAACTGTCTCTATGACAACTCCTCCCGACTTCATTGCCGCCACACCCAGTCGCGATGAAGGATTCGACGTGATTGCAATAATTGGAATCTCAGTTGTTATCAGAGCAACAAGCTCATCCGATTCGCCGCTCTTTGAGAGAATGAGAAGTACATCATATTTCGAAATTAATCCGATGTCGCCATGCGCGGCTTCTGTTGGGTGCAGAAAGATGGCAGGACTGCCAGTGGATGTTAGAGTTGAAGCAATCTTCCGAGCAATGTGTCCTGATTTCCCGATTCCAGAAACGATGATTTTTCCCTTGCATTCTAGCAGTAAGTTGCAAGCACGATCAAATGCTCCCTCACTCAGCGATGAAAGCGACGTTGCTAACGCCGCGGATTCAAACTGGAATGTTCGCTTTGCAGATTCAATAAATTGATTAATCATCTTCCAAAAATCTTTTGTAAAATACTTTTTTTCGGAGCTGTACTTTTTTGGAGCATATTGCTCAAGTCAAATTTATGATTCGCTTTCTTATTATACTCGAGGAGAGCTTTTTTGAAATCGTCGTCAGTGAAATTCTCCACCTGTTCAAAAAAAGTGGAGGGCTTGCTGATGAGTGTTGCATCGCGAATGTGTTTTACGCGCAATAGCTCATCATAAAAGCTGGTAATGGGAATCAGTTGGTTAAATCCTGTCTGAACACTATGCATCCATAACACTTTTTTTGCTGGTGAAATGGCTAATACGTAGATAATTGATTCAGAGTTGTCTTGAATAACAACTTCTCTCACTTCCGAATCCGTCGCCGGACACTTATCACCTGACTTCCAATAAGAATAACACCATTTCATCTTGATGTTCGAACCACTCACAGGATACACCCCAGAGAATTGCACCTCCAACTGGTCATCTACGTTAAAGTCGTGTATGCTAATAGAGAACGCTCGCTGGTTTGTCTCGAACTCCCCATACGAAACAACGGGCATCATCCCGAGAGTACGATCAATGGTGGATAGTTTTGTATCAAAGATCAAATCGCCTTCACCCCACCGACCTTCACCAATAATTTGAGCTTTTGTAATAAATTCTCTATACGGCAGGTACCCGAGCGAAGAATGTGGTAAAAGCCATCGGAGTAACTCAATCTCCGTTTCGGATGCCTGTCTTGGGAATTCACTATTCACGATTGCTTCCTGATTCATTTAGTCAACGAATTGGAATCGTAGAAGTGAACGGAGCAAACCTTCAAGCTCTGAAAGTGGTAATTGGGACTCGGCATCACTTTTGGCCGTAGCAGGATTCGGATGAGTCTCGATAAAGAGACCATTGATCCCGACAGCCATCGCAGCGCGAGCAAGTGGAGCTATGAACTGGCGCTGCCCACCACTCTTACCATCCTGACTCGGTCGTTGTACAGAATGGGTTGCGTCATAAATAATTGGCGAGCCGAATTGCTTCATGATTTCCATTGAACGGAAATCCACAATTAAATCGCCATAGCCGAATGACGATCCGCGCTCGGTGAGCAAAACATTTGGATTATTCTTTGAAACAACTTTTGCTTTTGCAAACTTCATATCATTCGGCGACATGAATTGTGCCTTCTTGATATTTACGCACCTACCTGTTTCGGCAGCCGCTTCGAGTAAATCCGTTTGACGCGAGAGGAATGCAGGAATTTGTAAAATATCTGCAACGCTCGCAGCCATTTTTGCTTCAGCCGGTAAATGAATATCCGTTAAAATGGGAAGCCGAAATTCCGATTTGATCTCACCTAAAAATTGCAATGCCTTTTCGTCGCCAATGCCTGAGATGCTTGATCCGCTTGTCCGATTTGCTTTGCGGAAAGAGGACTTAAAAATAAAGTCAATGGGTATGAGTGATTGAATTCTGCATAACTCCTCCGCGACATACACGAGCAAATCCTCCGATTCAACAAGACACGGTCCGGCGATTACCGGGAAGCGTCCAGTCTTGCCGAATGAAATTTCTCGCCCATCGGGGGATCGTATGACTACGGGTTCGATCATAGTGAATTGCAAAGCCTTAGAACAAGCTCCCTGCGTTAAAGATTTTCTGAAATCATGCCACGAATGATAGTTTCAGCGCGATTCATCATCTCGATTTCTCTCTCACGATCGGGAGTTATTCTCGAATCAAACTCCAATGCTTCGCCAATGTGCACAGCGACGTTTCTGTTCGACCGTGGCAATGTCGCGGAGCGAGGAAGTATTTCGTACGCCCCCAGAATAGCTACAGGGACAACTCTTGCTCTGCTTTCGCGAGCAAGGTTGAATGCCCCTCGATGAAATTCCTGAAGCTGTCCATCCGGCGTGCGCGTGCCTTCAGGGAAGAGCAGAACTGATGCACCTTTGCTGATAATCTCCGCGGCTCTGGCTAACGATTGTTTCGATTTCGCTCCACTCGAACGATTAATAATTATCATCGGACTCACAAGTAATGCCCATCCCCAAATTGGAATGAGTGTTAAGCTCTGACGCAAAACTAAACGTATATCCTGAGGGATTGCTGCAAAAAGAATTGGGATGTCGGAATAGCTCGAATGATTTGCCACAAAAACATAGGGCTTATGTTTCGACAAGCTTGCTGAAGATTGGACTTGGAGCTTAATGCCGTAGAGAAACAAAAATATCTTCGACCACACCCTCGCCATCCAAAGATACCCTCGTCCTGAGCGGTCAACCAGTGCAACAGGAATGGATACGATGGAGAGTACGAGCGTAGCGATAAGGAAAATAATGGTAGCAGTGGTGCTGCGGATCATTTCTTATTTTCCTATCATTGCATCCATGAAAACCTTCGCGGCATAAAACATCATCATTCCACCGAAAACAAGAAACGGTGCTTTGCGTCCGCGCGTCTTATTTATTTCTGGGATGAGATCACAAGCACCGACGTATAGAGCGGCTCCAGCACTAAAGGCAAAGAGGAAACCGATTAACTTGTCATCGAATGCAACAAAAAGGAGTACGACAAGTGCTCCGAGTATCGTTGCGAGACCAAGTATAAACCCCGCATTCCGTGCTTCCTTTTTTGAGTGCTTGCCAGCAAGCATGACACTTGCAACGGTAAGCCCCTCTGGAATTTTATGCAAGAGTACGGCAATGCTTATCAAAATTCCCATTCCAGGCTTAGCGGTCGAAACTGACGAGATCGCCATTCCATCAAAGAACGCATGAAGTGTTAGTCCACCAACAGCACCGAATGCGGATGAATGCGCAAGTGTAGGATGGTGATGAGTTTCTTCGCCAAAATGAAAATGTTGGACAAGTGTATGCTCGAAAAAATGGAGCACGCTAAATCCGAGAAGCATCGCAATAACCGATTGATCGGGATTGGAAGTAAGCCTGAAGCTTTCGGGTATTAAGTCAACGAATACTAGTGCAAGTAAAAAGCCCGCACCAAGCGCAAGCAGTGTGCGCTCCCAGCTATGTGGAAATCGTTTGGCGCGTAAGGCAAGAAGTCCGCCACTAATTTGGGCAGAGGCTGCGAGAATGCTAAGTAGAATTCCGAGTAACAATTTACAAGATTACAAGACTAACACAATACAAAAACTACTTTTTTCGTTTCGCGAAGTTCAAGCCATCACTGATTCCGCGAAAAAACATTTCTGACAGAGACAGCGGCACATCTTTTTTCATCACATAATACGCACGTACCGCCTGCAACCCCATAGAGAGTCCGAAAGCAATTGCTGCGCCGATGGTTCCGACAAGTGGCAACAACACGATTGCAAGAATGATATTTGCAATGAGCGACATCAGAATTGTCTGAAACACTTCCTTCACCCGTCCCATGCCAACGAGTGCGGACATGCCAACCATCGTGATCGGCAAGATAAATCCGCTTGCTATCAACACTCGGAAAATATTTATGCTATCATCAAACTTGCCTTTGTAAAGAAAATGGAAAAGCGTCGGTGCAAAAATAATAAGCAAGATGCACAGTGGCGCCATGAATAAGTAAAGAAAGCTTGTTGCCTTCTCAATGATTTTCTTCAACGTGGCGAAGTCACCAGAGGCGTGATACTTGCTTGAAGCAGGGAATACAAATATTCCTTGTGTATCGCGAAGCACGTCAAATCCCTTAAAAAAGAATTTCGCAACTTGATAGTTCGCTAATGCCTCCATACTGAAAAAAGCAGGCACAATCAACGTATCAAGATTCTGCTGGAATACATGCACAGCACCCGTTGCAGTCTGGTAGCGAGTAAAGTGAAATATCTTCTTGAGCATTTCGCGAGAATAGGACATTCGCCACCGGAGATCTCTTCGTGCTAAGATCAGCGAAACGATTGAGCTTGCCGCACCAGTAGCAATCGTAATATAAATCACATCACTCGCCCCGTGAAGCATTCCGTTGAGTGAGTAGTAGGTAACAATAATACTTGATCCGCCAAAGTTTATGCAATCCACGATAAAAAGATATTGTGTGTGAAAGCGCATCTGAAAGATTTTACTGGCTATCACACGTGGGATGGTAACGATAACCAAGATTACCAGACTCGGGATAAGTGCTGGAAGCTCCTTGCTATTTAGCAGGGATGCAACCATTCCAGGAAAAACAATAAATGAACCCAGAACGACAGCCAAAAATCCGAGGAATAAGAGTGACGTAGCTGTTAATAGTTCTTGCAAATCGTTTGCTTTGTCAACGCCAAATTTTACGATAGCCTGAAGTGCAAAGCTATCGGCGAACGTGAAAATCATGCCGAAAATATTAATGAAGAGCGCAAGCTCGCCACTTTCGGATTTTTTCAAATCATTAAAGACAAGCAATGTCATCACCGTGCCGTAGATGGCTGGTAGCAACTTCGTAGCAAAACCCCAGCCTCCCTTCTTAAGATGTTGTCCGAATTGCATTGCGTTGTGATTTATACACGTGGATCATTTTACCAGTTCAAGAAGTTGCTTTGCTCGGTTTTCAATATCAAATAATTTTACATGTTCACTGCAAGCGATACGTTCTTCTTCGGGTGTAGAAAAACTTCGTGTGATCGCGTCGGCTATGCTCTGCGGATCATTACGTTCGATGATATATTTCTCGCCACCTGTAACTTCCTTGAGTGATGGGACACGAGAGACCACGGGAATGCACCCGCAACTCATTGACTCCGCAGTAGCGACGCCAAATGTTTCATCAATCGAGAGCTGGCAGTATGCTGAAGCACGGTGATAGTAGTCGAGTAACGTATCATAAGCAACAGGTCCTTCGATTACTGTCATGTTTGGAAGTGCGAGTGCCTCTCTGCGTGCGAGTTCAAGCGCTGGTCCGCGAATGCCGAGAAGATCAAATTGAACATCGGGTAAAATTCGTGCGGCTGAAAAAAATTTGTCAATTCCTTTCAAAATATACTCAAGCTCCGTGACAAGTTGTGTAACAGTAATCGCTCTGTGTTCTCTTGGTTGTGAGGAAAATGGAAATCTCGAGATATTAACAGCGTTGTAAATTACGGTGCTGGGTGCATGATGTTTCGAGTTCGTATCCAGGAGGTGATTAGCGTAGTGGCTAACGGGGAAGACGTGTGTGGCAAAACGATGAGTGTTGCGAACGAGAAACCAGCGAATCGGTTTGACTCGCGCGCCACTTTTTACCTCGGGTGTATATGTTACATCGAAGCCACCTGCTACGACATACACACGCTTACTCAAGAGTCTGGCGATTATTGTCGGGACGAGAGAGTAGTAATCAGCGAACCACAAAAAGAGAACATCCGAACCGAAAAGCTTGAGGATTATCTGAAACTGCACTTTTAGCAAATCGAAAATTGCTTGTACACCTCTACCAATTTTTGCATCAACTAGTTTGATTGCATGCTTGCGTGAGAGGATCTCAATATCATTTTTTACAAAACTCGATTGCGCAGGTCCAACAAAGGTAATCGTCATCCGCTATCTTGGTCGGTTCTTAATTCGCGTCTCCGAAGAGTAGGTTCTCTCCGATCGGGTAGTAATGGAAGCTCACCATGCGCTTTTTTGTGCCTTTTATCAGGTTGATTTGAAAATGCACTAACTGCCCCGAAGGGGTATCCTTCGTTTTGAAGACGGCAAAATATTCTTGGTGCATATCAGGAAAATCGGTGAACATCTTCTTCACTTTTTCGAGAACTTGCTTTGCATGAGTGGCATCATCTGGATTTGAGAGTGAACATGGGTGAGTCCACTTTCCGGTTTTGCCCGAGTCTCTCCAAGCAATCAGTGGTGCGGCGCTATCAAGATTGCCAGCAAGGGCAAAGCGCTTTAAGTCTTTGATGCGAGCAACCATTTCATCAGCAAGTGAGTCGCGGGTGACTTGCGAAAGCATGACAACATCCTCGCGCGGAAGTTTGCCCATGCCACCTTGAGCAAATGATGTGACACCGTATGTGAGTAGCAAAGAAAAAAGTAATAGCTTCATATCGTATATATGTTAAAACCGAAGTGGTTGCGACCTTTTCACTGCCTGTAAACGTTTTGTCGCCTTCATACATAATCATTTTTATGTCGCAAAAATTTCAAAATTATATAAATGGCATTTGGTGCGATTCGTCAGATGGTAAGACATTTAACAATCAGAACCCAGCAAACTGGGAAGATGTCATTGGTACCTTCCCGTTCTCCACTGACGCAGATGTACAAACAGCTGCCGAAACCGCTGCTGAGGCATTCAAGTCCTGGAGGCTTGTTCCTGCGCCTTCGCGCGGAGATATTTGCAGGAGAGCAGGAGATATCATGCTTCGCCGCAAAGAAGAACTTGCAATGGCAATGACCCGTGAAATGGGAAAGACGCTTACGGAAACTCGAGGCGACGTGCAAGAGGGTATTGACACAGCATATTATTGCGCAACGGAAGGTAGAAGACTATTTGGGTATAATACGCCAAGTGAACTTGCAAATAAACTCAATCTCTCTTTCAGAGTTCCTATCGGTGTGTGCGGACTTATCACTCCGTGGAATTTTCCGATGGCGATTCCAACCTGGAATATCTTTCCAGGTCTGGTCGCTGGAAATACATTTGTCTTCAAGCCGGCTGAGGATACTCCGCTCACTGCAAATCTTTTGGTTGAAATTCTTAACGAAGCAGGATTGCCACCCGGTGTTCTAAATCTTGTTCATGGAGCAGGAGATATTGTTGGTAGTGCCATCACTGAACACCATCTCATCCGAGCTGTGAGTTTCACTGGTTCATCAAAAACCGGAAAAATTGTAGCTCAGTCATGTGCCAAGTTGACAAAACACCTTTGTCTGGAGATGGGTGGGAAGAATGCACAAATCGTGATGCCGGATGCCGACATGGAGCTGGCTCTAGAAGGAGTCCTCTGGGGCGCCTTCGGGACAACAGGACAGCGTTGCACCGCAACTTCACGCCTGATCCTTCACGAAGCAATTCATGATTCGTTTGTAAAGGAGCTTATCGAACGTACTAAGAAACTACAACTTGGCGATGGCTCAAAAGCAGGTGTTCAAGTTGGTCCAATTATTAATGAAAAGCAACGAGCGAACATAGAGCGATATGTGAGTATCGGAAAAAAAGAGGGAGCACTTTGCGCAATCGGCGGCGACCGCGCAACCGATGGCGATCTCAAGAAGGGTTGGTTTTATCAGCCAACAATCTTCGTGAATGTGACAAAGGATTCGACCATTGCGAAGGAAGAGATTTTTGGGCCAGTCCTCTCTGTCCTGAAATGCAAATCACTCGATGAAGCGATCTCAATAGCAAACTCCGTTGAATTCGGACTCTCTTCGAGTGTCTATACTCGCGACATCAATAATGCACTGCTTGCTGTGAGGGAAATAGAGACAGGGATTTCATACATCAACGCTCCAACCATCGGTGCCGAAGCCCACATGCCTTTCGGCGGAGTAAAGGCAACAGGCAATGGTCACCGAGAAGGGGGTTGGACGGTCTTCGATTTTTATACTGAATGGAAGGCAGTCTACATTGACTACTCAGGACACCTACAACGAGCACAGATAGATGTCAATCCGACGAATCCGTAAAATCAGTATGCTATTTTTCGTATTTTTGCACCAATGAATTTCCAACTAACCGAAGATCACATCGCGATTCGCGATGCTGCGCGAGATTTCGCGATTAATGAAATACTACCCTCAACGCTTGAGCGCGACGCGAAAGCAGAATTTCCCTACGAGATTATCAAGAAGCTTGGTGAACTTGGTTTTATGGGAATGATGGTTGATCCACAATACGGTGGCTCAGGTCTTGATACCGTAAGCTATGTATTGGCGATGGAAGAGATTTCCAAAATTGATGCAAGCGTTGCTGTAGTGATGTCGGTTAATAATTCCTTAGTGTGCTGGGGACTTGAACACTACGGATCGGATGATATTAAGGAGCGTATCCTAAAACTCCTTGCTTCAGGTAAGAAACTCGGAGCATACTGCCTCTCTGAGCCCGGAGTTGGTAGTGATGCTACACAGCAGGCAACAACTGCGCGCAAAGATGGCAGTGATTGGATAATTGACGGAGCCAAGAATTGGATTACAAATGGTACGACGGCGGATTTCTACATCGTATTCGCTCAAACCGATGCTACCAAAAAACACAAGGGCATTACAGCTTTCATCCTGGAAAAAGGAATGGATGGATTTGAAATTGGTTTGAAGGAGGATAAGCTCGGTATTCGTTCAAGTGACACCTGCTCTTTAGCCTTTAATGGTGTGCGAGTGCTGGATGCAAATCGTTTAGGCGAAGAAGGAATCGGATTCAAGATAGCGATGGAATCACTCAATGGTGGCAGAATCGGCATTGCCTCTCAAGCGCTCGGCATTGCAAGCGGTGCGTATGAAAGAGCCGTCAGGTATTCGTTCGAGCGTCACGCATTCGGCAAGCCTATTAACGAATTGCAGGCAATTCAATTTAAACTTGCCGATATGAATGTCAAGATTGATGCTGCGAGACTACTCATTCTTCGCGCCGCGCGGTCGAAAGATATGCACGAACCCTATATCAAAGAGGCTGCTATGGCAAAACTTTTTGCTTCAACGATGGCGGTCGAAGTTGCCTCGCAGGCTATCCAAGTTCATGGCGGTTATGGCTACGTCAGAGAGTAACACGTCGAGCGTGCGTACCGCGATGCTAAGATCACCGAGATTTACGAGGGCACTTCTGAGATACAGCACATTGTCATCGCCCGCCAGCTTTTGAAGGAATATGAGCTTGCATAAGCATTTTAGTCCGTATATTTGTCACTAATCGTTTATTTAATTATTCCATTTTATGAGAACACGTCTTTTTGGATCTTTGGTAGCAGCTACCTTTATCGTAGCATCATTTTTTTGTGTGGGAAATGCAAAGGCACAACGGTCAAGCTCCTTTAACAATGACATCTCATTAGATTTTATTGACCAACTGATCAATAACATTCTCTCGATTCAGTATGAATTTAAGACCAGTTCAACTTCGAGTATCGCTATCAGGGCAGCATTCGTAACCCCAGTGAGCGGTTCTTCTGCCTTTGGAGCTGGTGGTGCGTGGAGATTCTACATAAATGACTCTCGTGCACTGTCTGGAATGAGCGTCGGACCAGCGGCAGAGATTTTCTTTTTTAAGAATAACGATCTTTCGAAAAACAATATGGTGATTTCCATCGGTGGCGATTTTGCCTATAAGTTCTTTTTCGATCAATTCACAGTTGAACCAATGATTGGCGGAAGACTTGGTTTCACAGGAACGGACGTAATACCCGGTGTTAATACCTTTACAACCCTCCACGTGGTTGGAGCGGTTAATCTTGGTTGGGCTTGGTGATTTTTGGCTACGTCTCACGAACTGGTAACTGAGTACGTAGCACAATGACAAATCCTTGAATAAAAAATATCTTGTCTCCCTCGTATTTGTGTGCCTTCTGTCGTCTCCGGTTATGGCGCAGCAGTCCGACTCGGTAAGCATTTCCGACAGGACGCTTGAGTACAAGCAAGAAGCTGGGCGTGGCGGTCTTGAAGTTGGGAACGTTGCCAGAGCCAGAGGTCTTCCAGAGCTTTTTTATCGAGCATTCTTTGATGTGAAAATAGGGCGGACTTTCTTGAACGCTGGTGTGTTTTCATACAACAAAGTAAACGATGCGTTCGGCTTTGATTTTAGACTTCGGATGCCGTGGATTTTTTATCCATCAGGGGAAAGGGAAAATTTATCCCCGCTTATTGGATTTGACTTCATGGTTTGGCCGACAACCGACGCAACGGTTTCTGTTGGGATTCCGATTGGGCTGATGTATAGTGTTGAGATAGAACATTTTCCCAATTTGGTCGTAAGCGGTTTCGTTTCACCCCAGATCAATTTGAGTCCGATTAGAAGCAAGACTCTTTTTGACATACGAGTAGGTTTTATTTTCGATTGATGATGAATAAACGCAGTGACATTTTTTCCTTGATCGCATTGCTTGCGATCGTGTTATGCGTTTCTCCTGCTTTTTCTCAATCACGTGATTCCGTGCCACGTCGTAGAGTTTTGCGTGAGGATTTAGGTCCAGTCAAGAAATTGACAATCATGCCTTACGCCACCCTCAGTTATAATTTGCAATCGGGTCAAGCTTTCCCCAAGAACGCGCAAGGTGTGGGTTATGGGTTCGGACTTGCTTTTGATCTCACAGAAGACAGACAGCCATTAGGAGCATATTTTGATTTTGCCTATCAGGATATGCGGGCACATGCTTTAGATGGTTCTTGTGGCAGAATCCCTGGGTCTGGTGATATTTCGCAGAGTCTGCCCGTTACGCACTATTTTTCGTATGCGCAGTTTGAGGCATTTCTCAAACTCCAGAGTCATAAGACGAACGGATATTTTTTGATCGGAGCAAGTGCAGGGTTGGCAACGACAGGGCTTACCGAGCGCGAAGGTGCAATTGCAGAAGATCGCTTTTCTGAATGGAAGACAGTTGAGACGTATAACCAATTCAGACTTGATCTACGAGCTGGTATTGGAGTTAAATTAGGCTACATCTCCGCAAAGGAGGTAGTGATCGAAGCGCGTTTCGGTTACCCACTCACGAACGTACTCGGCGAGTATCATGATTTTTGTAACGGATCAGGCGCGTTCGGTCCGTGGCGCATCGTGACGATGCAAATGAATGTTGGTTTGCGTTTATAAAAATTTCAAGAAGTTATTTTACATTATGAAAAAATCCTGGTTAATTATTGGTGGTATCGTTTTCTTTATTTTGATTCTTTTCTTTTGGTGGAATAGCACCCGTAACGGGCTGATCACCAAAGAAGAAAATATCAAGGCTCAGTTGGGACAGCTTAATAATGTCTATCAACAGCGTCTCGATCTTATCCCGAACCTCGTTGCAACAGTTCAAGGCTCGGCTGCTGCTGAGAGACAAACGCTTGACGAAGTCATCGGCGCTCGCTCCAAAGCTACAGGAGTAACGCTTACGGCAGAGGCACTCAAAGATCCACAAGCTTTCGCCAATTTTCAGAAGCTACAAGATAATGTATCAAGTGCGCTTTCGAGATTGCTTGTCACTGTTGAAAAATATCCAGACCTCAAGTCTCAGGCAAATTTCTCGACGTTGATGTCACAGATCGAGGGGCAAGAAAGTCGCGTACGAATCGAACGTAACCGTTATAATGAGAACGTGAATGATTTTAATCGCAGCATCAGAGTTTTCCCTGCCAGCATCATTGCAGGAATGTCAGGCTTCACGCAGTATCAATACTTCCAGGCAACTGCCGGCGCTGAAAATGCTCCGAAGGTAGCATTCCCAGGTTCTGAGCCTGTTCCCCAGCCGAGTACGGTTCCACCAACCACTGCTCCTGTTGGTACAGAGAAAGGTCCAGCTCGACCTACGCATTAACGTTAGCTCTCTGGGTAGACTCAACGACTAATCCTCATGGAGATAATTCGCACAGCAGCTGAATTGGCAGCTTGCATCCGCTTGACCCGTCATACCGGACAAAAAATCGGATTTGTACCGACAATGGGTGCATTACATGAAGGGCATAAAAGCCTTGTCGAACGTTCAAAAAATATTTGCGATGTGACGGTTGTAAGTATTTTTGTCAACCCAACCCAATTTGCACCATCCGAGGATTTGGAAAAATATCCGCGACCAATCGAAGCGGACATTCAATTACTTGAATCCGTTGGCACAGATATTCTCTACCTTCCATCAGTTGAAGAAATCTATCCGACTGGTTGCTCAACCTTCGTGAATGTTGAGGGGATTACCGAACTCTTCGAAGGACAAATCCGCCCTACACATTTTCGCGGAGTTGCTACTGTTGTGACGATTCTTTTTAATATGGTACAACCCGATACTGCATTCTTTGGCCAAAAGGATTTGCAACAATGTGCCGTCATCAAGAAAATGGTGGGGGATTTATATGTACCCGTTGAGATTGAGATTTGTCCGACCGTGCGCGAAGCCGATGGACTTGCCATGAGTTCGCGGAATAGATATTTGTCTGAAGGCGAACGTGCCGAAGCATTGACGCTTATCAAGACCCTACGTTCTGTTGAGTCTGACATTCGAGCTGGGTTATCGGTAGCTGATGCCAAGCTCAAAGGCAGCAAATATTTCGATTCGTTACGAAAGAAGGGGGTCTTAGAGTACCTTGAGATCGTGAGTGTAGAAACATTTCGCCCGTTGGAGTCGTTTAATGGCGATGAGAAGGTTGCCGTGATTATTGCGGCTAAATTGGGCACTACGCGCCTGATTGATAACCTTCTGCTTGACTAACACGTATATGAAAAGAACGCTTTTCAAATCCAAAATTCACCGCGCGACTGTCACGCAAGCCGACCTTCACTATGAGGGATCGCTCACTCTTGATACTGATTTGATGCGCGCAGCTGACTTGCTCCCTTATGAGCAAGTGGCAATCGTGAACGTGAATAATGGCGAGCGTTTCGAGACATATCTCATCGAAGGTCCATCAGGTTCAGGTGTTGTCTGTTTGAATGGTCCCGCAGCTCGTAAAGGTGTTGTTGGTGATCAGATCATTATTATCTCGTACGGGCAGTTCGAGGATTCCGAAGAACTTCGCTACTTCCAACCAACGGTAGTTCATGTTGACAAGCAAAACCGCGTGAAAGACGTTACGCATTCGCTCGAAGCTTTTCAACTCGTTAACTAATTCCGAAATTGTCCGATACCTCCCGCTCACTTGCGACCATTATCCTTGCCGCTGGGCAAGGGAAGAGGATGCAAGACCCTACAAAACCCAAGGTACTCTATGAGCTTGCAGGTATTCCGCTTATCGGTCATGTACTGAATCTCGGAAAACAAATTCGTACTGATCGAACCATCGTCATCATTGGCTTCGGACGAGATCAAGTCCGTGGCTACGTTCTCAGTCAAGACCCCACTGCCGAATTCGCAATTCAAGCTGAACAACTCGGCACTGGTCATGCGATGCAACAAACGGCATCATTGCTTGAGGATTTCGACGGAGATATTTTAGTGCTCTACGGCGACGTGCCGTTGCTTTCAGATTCTACTGTTCGCTCGTTACTTGAAGTTCACAAGCGAACTCGGTCGAAGGGGACAGTGCTCTCAGCGCATTTTGATAATCCCAAAGGCTATGGCAGAATCGTGCGCACGCCAGATGGCGCACATCTCAGCTCTATCGTTGAGGAACGTGATGCCACTGATGAGATTCGGAAAATTCAAGAGATCAATTCCGGCATCTATGTTTTTGATGCAAAAGTTCTCTATTCAGCTCTTGCACAATTGGAGCCGAATAATGATCAGAAGGAATACTACTTAACAGATGTCTTCTCCCACATTATTGCTGAGTTCGGTGCCGACTCAATCTCCATCTCCCAAACCTCAAACCCAATCGAAGTGAGCGGAATAAATACCAAGGATCAACTTGAGGAATTGGAGCAGGTGTATATCCGAAAAATGAAGTGACGATTTCCTCGTTAATGCGATACCACAAAAGGAACAGTAAACGCACCCGGGTAATCTTGTTTCTGCCAATAGACTCGACCGACCCAACCGATTCGCGCTAAATAAATACCAGGGGGTAAATCGTGGACAGTGCAGGCAAGAGAATTATTTTCGAGAGAATAACTTGTATAGTATTGTCTTCCCATCACATCATAAAATCCTACAGTAAGTAGCGATAAATTTGAAGCAACAGAAAAATTCACTTCGGATGAGGAGGGATTCGGAAAGACGTGAATATAATCTTTTGCAAAGTCGCTACTATAACCAGCTTCGACACTTGCCTTGCCGGTATCAGGGAAAAGCTTGACAATAGAAACATAGCCAGGGTAACCGTGTAGACTATCTGTAACCGAGCCCGTAAAAGCATAACCACCGTCTGAGGTATTGATTATTGAGTACGCATTTCCCCCATAAAATACTTGCCATTTAACAACTCCGCTATCGCTTATTCTCGTAAGCCATGCATCATGTCCTGAACTACGACTAAAGTCGCCGTTATTTGACCCAGCGTTTCCAGCAATAATATAATCACCACCTGTAATGGGAATGATGGACTGAGCATTATCATTATTATAACCACCAAAGCACTTTTGCCACTGCAATTCACCCGTCGGACTTATTTTTGCAATCCATGCGTCCGAATAAAAGAGGCTTTGATGAAGTCCTGTGACATCCCCATCTGTTGAATTTGTTTCACCAACAATAAGATAACCACCATCTGATGTTTGAGCGATTGAATTAGCAATCTCTTCGCCAGTTCCGCCTAGGCATTTTTGCCATTGGAGAGCACCATTTCGATCAAGTTTAATAATCCATGCATCGTCGTTACCTACATGACAACCACTAACATCGCCACCATTTTGTGATGTCGTACCAGCAATAATAAACCCTAGATCTGGTGTTTGTTTTACAGCAGTTGCATATTCATTACTCGGACCACCAAAATTTTTCTGCCACCTGATTTTTCCATCCGAACTCATTCGTACAACCCAGATATCATTTTCACCTTTTGAAACATTCCCTGAACAATCCCAATCTGTAGATGAAGTTTGCCCAACCATCATCAAGTCATTTCCCTCTTCGTTTGTCTCAATTATGCAATTTGCTGTCTCGAATTGTGAACCGCCGAAACATTTCATCCAGATAATATTTCCACGATAGTCAAATTTTGCCGTCCATGCATTACCTTTCCCATGATTATCTATGAAATCGCCATCGTGAGACCATGTCCAGCCTGTTACAACATAATTTCCGTCACGAGTTCTAATAATACAATTTGCTGATTCTACATCACTTCCGCCAAGGCATTTTTGCCAATTCAGATGGAACTCATCTGCACTTCCGATCCATGCATCACCCGTGTGAAGTACACCAGAGTTTGGTCCATGATAACCGTCAACATCACCGTCATTCGAATTTGTGTAGCCGGCAAAAATATAGTTGCCATCTAATTTATCTCCTTCAGCAATAGATAGCCCTCTTTGATCAACGGTCCCACCAAAGCGTCTCTGCCACTGTATTTCAGGAGCTGTTTGTGCGAATGTATTGCTCTGCTGAAGGAGGATTAATGCACATGAGTAAATAGCGACTGTCAGGTTTAGTAGTTGTTTCATAGGTTGATCATCTTGTTATACCTCATCAAAATTCCTGATATATAAATTAGAACAACCCCAAACACGCAATTGGTGGATGAGGTTGTCCCATCAGACTTTCTCAGAAAGAATATGTAAAATAATTGCTTGGGGGAGTTCCAACTACGTAAGTACAACAAGCATCGGTTGTACTCTCGTCGAAAATAACAAATGATTGAGGCCCTGCACCGCAGTAGCAGATTGAGAAGCTTGCACTACCGCCATTAGGTGCTAGACCTGTACCACCAACGAAGTGTTTGTAATGACCAGTCAAACCAGGAGGTCCCGTATAAACATTTGGATCACATGTATTCTCGACCGGAGTTCCAAAAACCCACGGACAGCAAATTGAGAAGCAGACTTGATTTGAGGTGCCTATCGTTAATTCGGTGATCCAACAGTTTGAGTTATTGGTGATTGTGAAGGTGACACAATGGTCACATGCACCGCCATTGCAATTCCCCCCAGTACAATTCACTCCGCAAGCTGCCGTAGTTGTAACAGTTAATGAGTAACATGGGGTAGCACCAGTCCATGTCTGTGCAGACACGAGACTGGTGAATGCGAATAATGCAAAGAAAGAAATCGCGAATGCAAATCCTTTCATAGATGATTTCGGATTTTCCATAGTTTTGTTTTGATAATTTATTTTAAAAAGAAATACCTAATTTGCCAGCAACGCACGCTCTTCCTACGATGAAGAACTTTTGTCAACCGACGCTTACAAATATAGCATATTCTCTCAAAAATTGTATTCACGATTTCTCACGATTTCTCACGAAATCTCATGAGCTATCCTTTGGTTGGATTATGTATTCCTCTGTCTATTTTTTCCAGGTGTACCAGCAATCCACGTTTTGGTATAGATAATTTTTGGCTAATAACAGAACAGTGATTGTCAACTGTGCCAGGAGTTATGACGAAGTGATCCGCGATTTCCTTGCGGTTCTTACCTACAAGGAGCATACAGCAGATCTCATAATTTTTATCCTCTATATCGCTCCATATTTTTACGACGTTTTCAAAAAAATTGGGATGGTGACTTTTAAAGCCATCTGGATTTTTATCATGGGCGATCTCTGGGGGAAGTGATCCCTTCGATGAATGCATGTTTTTTTCTGGCTGTTGCTCCACGATAATCGTTTTCAATAAAAAATGAAATCAAAACTACGTGGCTTACATAAATATACGAAGTAAGGCAATAAACAGTTCCTTAGCAAAGCAACGCTAACCTTGCGAAAATCGAATTTATTGGAATTTGGTGTACACGTAAGATTTCGTCGTAACTTTGCACCCGTAATTTTCTTTTTAATCCACAACACAATATGAAATCACGTTTCTTTTTACTCGCTCTCGCCGTGACTTTTATGGCAGTTGGTTGCCAGAAAAAGGAAGGCGCACCGGATATGGCTATGAACGCCAAAGCCGATTCAATGAAAACCGCATACAAGGCAGTTTCTGACGCTTGGGATGCTGGCAAAACAGATCAATTCGATAAATACATAACCACGAACATGGTTGATCATGACCCAATGCCCGGCCAGAAGCCAGGTCTTGCTGGAATGAAAGACATGGTAGCGATGATGAAGACATCATTTCCTGATATGAAATCCACAGTGGATTATATGGGAGTTGATGGCGATATCCTTACCGTCAGATTCCACATGGCTGCTACGAATTCGGGAGCAATGATGGGTATGCCTCCGACGGGCAAGAAGGTTAATGTCCAGGGCATTGACCAGATGCGTTGGGAGAACGGCAAATTCGTTGAGCATTGGGGAGTGTTCGACGCAATGGGCATGATGCAGCAGATGGGTTTGATGCCAAGCCATGATGGAATGCCACCGCCTCCAGATGGTGCTGCAATGGCAAAGCCAGAAGAGAAGAAGAAATAAGTTTTCTAAATCTTAAAAAAAAGCCCGCCAATTCGACGGGCTTTTTTTATAGTTAATTTCTTGATTGAATTTGAGTTGCCATTGAATTTTGATTTGTAACCTCTTCGGGCCAAGCCTTCTTTAACATTCTCGTATTGTACGTAACATCTTCGGCCTCAGTTGCGAGACGTTCGTCTTCGTAATATTTTCGTTTACAAACGATACGGTAAGTAAAAGGTGAATTTGATAAACCGCCTTTTAGTTCGGCGACGTCGAATCCAGTGTTTGTTTTGTTGGCAACATAAACACCATTGCAATCACCTTCAAGTTGAATAAACACTTTCAATGGGTGGGCCTCATCGATCGTGACTGTTTCCAGAAAATTCTTATCGAGCGTAATATGGGCCCTTCCATTCTGCAATGCTCCTGCGCCATAATCATTAAAGAAAACCTCTGTCGCTTCTTCGGCAAAGAGTTTGATCTTTTTACCATTATTAAGTTTTACTGTTGCCGGCTTATTGGTAGTCCAGACCGTGGACGTAGGGCTTGCTTGGAACACACCCCCAGACTGGATAAATTTACCGTTGACATTGATAGCAATCCCAGATGAACCACCGTAAGCACATACGCCCGTTCCGCTAACGGTTTCACCATAGACACCGTAGCCCACAGCATTAAAACCGTGTACGCCATAAGCATCAGCTTTTGTCTCGATTCCATGAACTCCAGCAGCTTGAGATGCAGTAGAATTTCCGAGCACACCATCACTTGAGGGTCCTGAACCATTACTCTTGCCATTGACACCAACACCTAATGTGCTTAGTCCCGTAACACCGTCTCCTTCTTTGCCATTGAATCCACTGACTCCGCTCAAGCCATTGGTTGTGGTTCCAGATACACCGATCGATTGCGGTTTGTTCGCAATTCCTATGACACCTGTTCCATTATCGTGCGTAGAAGACCCGAACATGCCGACTCCTTCTCCGTTCGTTTCGCCGAAGATTGCGTTGGCAGTGCTGTTAGGGTTATCAATTGTGAAATGCCCTCCGTCACCGCTACCTTTAGTCGATACGTTGACGCAATTATTTTTGTTAATCAGTGTGTCGATCAGAAAACGTCCAGCGCTTCCGACTGCACCGCCATTTCCTGATACTGCCGCTCCACTGCCATCAGTTAATGCAAAGAGAGCATCTGTAGTGTTGGTCACTTTTGAATTCCAAAAATATCCTGCACTTCCGCCATCACCTGTTTTCTTTACAAACAATCCGTTACCTGGCTCGCCTTTACTTTGAATTTCTACAGTTGGTACTGTCGTGCTACCTGAGTAACTTTCGAAGAGTGCAGCTCTACCTTTTCCGGGATTAAATCCATGGATAGCCGCACCAGTGCCCTGACTTTCGCCCTCTAGAGCAGCAGCATCTGCAGTCTTATTTGAACTTACAAAACGGCCTGCAACTCCGATTCCTGCGTTTTGCACTTCCACTGCATTATTGTTTGCAGTGGCATTTATTTGTTGTATAGATAATGCTTTCCCCATCCCTGCATTTTTTAGATCGATCACAGAAGAGGTATTCGCTGCATTATCTGAGTTGAACATTGCAGTAATACCTGTACCTGCCTGAGATACTGCAAGCGCAGTTCCTGTTGAAAGATTTGTAGCTTCAATAAATGCGCCTTTTCCTGTGCCGTTATTCGTTATTTGCAATGTGGTATTTGCATTCCCGGGTCCGACCGTTTCAAAAAAGCCACCGGCGCAGTTGCCATGAGCTGAGACAGAAAAGATTCTTCCGATTCCATCATTCGCTAAACTCACAAGTTGATTCGGAATATCTTCGTGTATCTCTAAAGGAATAACAACTCCGACGGTGACAACACCGCTCGTGCCTCCACCAACCAAATACTTACCAGCTTGGACGCCTGTGATCGTACTGGGATTCCCGCCAGCTTCTATGGTTACCCCTTTAGTACCTGTGAACTTGAAAGCCACATTACTACCCGAAGTGATAGAGACAGTATCTCCGTTCCCTCCGAGAATATGTCCGTTCAGATTCAGAGCGCCAACGTATCCTCCCGAGACACCAAGTGCATATGGAGCGGATGAAAATTTTGTTCGTGGCGAAAAAGTTGTATTTGCTACGGTGATTTCTAATTCTGCATTAGAAGGGAATGGACTGGGTAGAGGTACGTTCTTGCCAAGTAGAACAGTGAACACACCTCCAATGACAGCTACGCTTTGAGTCTCGCTCCATGAGCTTGTTCCCGAGCCATCAAAGATTTTGAATGTAACAGACTGGTTACCATCAGGGACATTTTTCCCTGCTGCATCCGTCAGTCTGCCCTGGTAGGAAATAGTTGAATTCGATTGTGCAAATGCATGTGGTGATGCACCCATCAAAAAAACAAGAATCATTAAACAGATGAATGAATATGAAACTGGATGTGATTTTTTTTTCATAGCGCCTCCAATGATTGTGAATGACGCTACAAATATACAATCAAAAATTGTTTAACAAAAAGAATGGACGCATAAGCGTCCATTCCATGCAATTGAAATACAAATAACGTTATGCAGCCTGTGCTAAAACCTCTACCTGCTTATTGACTTCGAGATTTATTTCGATCTTTACTTCGTCACTGACGGCGATGTGTCCAGCCTCTGTCAAGCCGTTGAATACCATTCCGTAATCTTTACGATTAATCTTTCCTGTGACTTCGAATCCCGCAGTTGGCACGTTGCCGAAGCCCAGGATTGTGCCGTTATATACAGCATCAAGCGTGATCTCCTTCGTGATTCCACGGATCGTTAAGTCGCCTGTTACGGAAAGATCGGAATCAGATTTTTTCACGACCAATTTGGTTACAAACGTCATGGTTGGGTGATTGTCCGCCAAGAAGAAGTCCGCGCTCTTCAGGTGTCCGTCGCGCTGTTCGTTGTGGGTTGTGATCGAGTGGATATCAGCCTCGAATGTGACTTTTGCATCCGAAAAGTCAAGGGCATCGGCTTCGATCTTGCCACTAAACGTTTTGAAATTGCCTGTAACGGTCGAGACAACCAAGTGTCTGACCTTAAATTTGACCTCAGAGTGAACGGGGTCTATGATCCATGTAGCCATATTTTTCCTTTCCTAAACAGTGGTAAAAACAATGATAAAAATAAATGTAGAAACATTATATGTATATACATACGATAATCGTGGCTGAAAGGTTTCATTATGGGAGGAATCGGTCGTTATGGGCTTATAGAGAGGTTTTAGAGGGATAATTTCTAATCTTCGTAGTCTGCATCGCCGGGGGCATCGAAGAGGAGTTTCATGATCTGCCGTTCATGCAATGGGAGGTAGGAAAAGGGAAGACCATTCTGATCTGAGAATTCTACCTCATAGATACCACCGCCCATTTCGGCAATCACTCTCCCAACCTGCCCACGGGGAAGCCCTTTAGATTCAAGATCTTCAAGGAGGACAATAAGGTCGAGTTCTACTATAGCGTCTGACATTCGTTCCTATTTTTGATCTATGAAATTCCGTACTAAATTATTACTTGTCGGATTACTTGCTTTGGTGGTATTTGCACTCTACATTCTGACTCATCCCGCCAAGCCAAGTCCGCCGTGGTTTGGAAACACGAAAAGCTCGGACAACGTTAGTTTTTTTCATAGTCGAGTTTAAGTTCGTATTTTTGCACCGTGACGGTCGTGCTGTTCCGTTGCAGTAGAATTCCACTCAATCCAAAATTTTTGTGCCAACAGAATCTCAACCTAAAGATTTGAATGCGCTTCGCATTAAGCGCGACCCTGTTTCGATGACTCCTACTGAATCAGCCGGCGGCTCTCGCAAGTCACTATGGATTATTCTCGCTGTCATTGCAGTGCTAGCGATTGCATTTTTTATGCTCAAGGGCTTCGGCTCATCTGCAGTGATCGTCCGCGCTGGAACAGTTGAACATGTGTATCCTTCTCAAGCGAACTCCGTTCTTACGGCAAGTGGTTATGCAGTCGCGAGCCGGAAGGCAGCAGTTGGTTCGAAGGGCACTGGCAGGTTAATCTTTCTCGGAGTGGAAGAAGGTTCGCACGTCAAGAAAGGTGATATTATCGGTAGGCTAGAGTCCCTTGATGTTAGCGCTTCTCTCGCCCAAGCGCAAGCCGGGCTTAATGCTGCAAAGGCAACCCTCGAAAGCGCGAAGGCATCGCTTTGGAATCTCGATACTATCCGCCAGCGAACCTACAAGCTCTACCAAAAATCGCTCGTCTCGGATGCAGATATGTTGGCAGTCGAAACATCACATAAACAAGCGAAAGCGTTAGTCAATACCTACGAAGCGAATGTGCAAGTTGCTGAGAGAGGAGTACAAGCCGCGGAAGTACAAGTGGAGTTCACCAACATCCGCGCTCCATTTGATGGCACAGTGCTGACGAAGGACGCAGACATCGGAGTAGTGATTACTCCGTTCGGAGCAGCAACTGGTTCACGAGGCGATATCGTGACACTTGCTGATATGAATTCGCTCGATGCCGAAGTGGATGTTTCGGAAACGAACATCAGTCATGTTCGGGTCGGACAGCCATGCGAAATTTCTGTTGATGCAATTCCTGATAAACGCTATAAAGGCATCGTTCACATGATCGTACCAACTGCTGACCGCGCCAAGGGCATAGTGATGACGAAGGTGGACTTTATTGATCGCGACGATAAGGTGCTACCAGAGATGAGCCTGAAGGTATTATTCTTGAAGGACTCATCTACTGCAACTTCAAACACACCGAAGCTTACAGTACCTGCCTCGGCAGTGATCACCAAAGGCGGGAAAAAAGTTGTATTCGTGATTAGCGGCGAACACGTGACAGAAACATCAGTAAGTCTCGGCGAAGCATCTGGTAATGGAATTGCCGTCACTGCCGGACTAAAGGATGGAGACAAAGTTGTCCTCAATCCCGACGAGAAACTTTCGAGCGGCACGAAGGTGAAAATGGCAGAATAATTTTTTTGAGACACTTTCAATAATTTTCGTATATTGAATAAATTTTTATAGGCACCTATTCCAATGGCAGACGCAATAGTACAAGTACAGAACGTATCGAAGATATACAAGCGGGACACGATGCAGATACCTATTTTGCAGAATTTCTCGCTCTCAATTCCTGAAGCTGAATTCATGGCGCTGATGGGACCATCAGGCTCAGGCAAGACAACATTGATGAATCTCATCGCTGGTATTGATAAGCCAACGAGTGGAACAGTCACCGTAGCCGGTACAAATATCGGTGCACTTAACGAATCACAACTTGCGGCATGGCGCTCGCAACATGTTGGATTTATTTTTCAATTCTATAATCTCTTGCCCGTTCTTACGGCTTTCGAGAATGTCGAGCTTCCGTTGTTGCTCACCAAACTCTCAAAGAAGGAGCGCAAGGAGCATGTCGAGACCGCACTTTCTGTCGTCGGACTCGCGGATAGAATGCAACACTATCCGAAGCAGCTATCTGGCGGACAGGAGCAGCGCGTCGCAATTGCACGTGCAATCGTGACCGACCCAACTGTTATCATTGCCGACGAACCAACGGGTGATCTTGATAAGAAATCTGCGGATGATATTCTCGATCTACTTGTCCGATTAAACACCGAATTTAAGAAGACGATTGTCATGGTGACTCACGATCCTCATGCTGCCGAACGCGCACATGTTACCCGTCATCTCGATAAAGGCGAATTGCAATAATATCTGTTTATGAAAAATCTCAAACTCATTCTCAGAAATATTTTCCGGCATAAGTTGCGTGCAATGCTAACGATTCTCGGCATCGCAATTGCCGTAATGTCGTTCGGATTACTGAAGACCATCATTGGTGCGTGGTATGCCAATTCAGAAAATGCGGCTCCTGATAGGCTTGCAACCCGTCATGCAATTTCATTTGTTTTCTCACTGCCGATTGCAGATCGCGATCAGATTAAGCAGATCCCGGGAGTAAAAGATGTTACGCATCAAACTTGGTTCGGAGGGATTTATAAGGATAAGCAACAGTTCTTTCCGCACATTGCAGTTGATCCGAAAAATGTCTTTGAAATCTTTCCAGAGTTCGTCATAAGTCCGGATGAGAAAAAGGCATTTATTGCTGATCGCTCGGGATGTGTTATCGGAGCGCGCATTGCGAAGGATTATAATCTCAAGGTTGGCGATATCATGCCTCTTGACGGCGATATCTATCCTGGTAAATGGGAGTTCACAGTTCGTGGAATCTATCATGGTAAGAAACCTACGACTGATGAAACACAAATGTGGTTTCAATGGGACTATCTCACTGAGAGGCTCATGCAGACAAGTCCGCGCCGCGCAAATAAAGTCGGTTGGTACATGATTCAAATCAACAATCCTGACGATGCAGCGCGAATTTCTGAGAAAGTGGATGCGTTGTTCGAGAATTCCGATGCCGAAACCAAGACAGAAACAGAAAAGGCTTTTGCTGCAGGATTTATTTCTATGTCGAGTGCGATTATCACCGGTTTACAGATTGTATCCTATGTGATTATCGGAATCATCTTCCTTGTGCTTTGTAATACCATGTTGATGGCTGCCAGAGAACGTACCAGGGAATATGCAGTGCTCAAGACTTTGGGCTTTACCTCTAAAAAACTCGCGGTGATTATTTTCGGAGAATCCATTGCAATTGGATTGATTGGCGGATTTTTAGGAATCCTGCTCACATACCCAGTTGTCAGTGGATTCGCCGTCGGCATGGCGCGATTTTTCCCGTTCGTTGTTGTTGATCCGTGGACGGTGATTTTGGCAGGATCATTTGCACTTCTCGTTGGAATTGTTTCAGGAATCTTCCCCGTTCTGCGTTCAACACGCATGACGATAGTTGATGGATTGCGCACAATAGGATAACAAGGAACATACCTATGAAAATACCTTTAAGCTATAGCTTCAAAAATTTATGGACGCGAAAGGTGACTACCATTATGACGCTTGGCGGTGTTGGGCTCGTCGTCTTCGTCTTCTGTGCAGTGCTCATGCTCGCTGCTGGCCTGGAGCGCACCTTGGTCGCAACTGGGTCGGATGATAATGCCATTATTCTGCTCAAGTCCGCTGAAAGTGAGACGCTAAGCCAGATTCCTCTTGATGTAACGGATATTCTGGCTTCTCAGCCTGAAGTTGCCGTTGGGTCTGACGGCAAACCGATTCTTTCCAGAGAGGTCATGACGATGATCAATTTGCAGAAGAAAGGGACAACCTCAAGCGATCTTGCAAATATTAACGTCCGAGGTGTCTCGCCAGCGGGGGTAGCGCTTCGCCCGCAGATTAAAATCACTGAAGGGAGAATGTTTAATTTCGGAACTTCCGAACTTATCGTTTCGCAAAAAATCATTAGCGGTTTCGAAGGGGCAAGACTTGGGGGCGCACTGAAATTCGGAGGACGAAACTGGAACATTGTCGGACTTTTTGATGGCGGCAATTCCGCATTCTCGTCTGAAATCTGGGCGGATAATTCACAGATCATGCAGGCATTCAACCGTCAGGAAGCATTTTCGGATATTATCTTCAGATTGAAAAATACAGAAGGACTCAACTCATTAAAATCTAAGATTGAAGCTGATCCACGGCTGAATAATTTTAAGGTTCTGCATGAGAAGGATTTTTATGCTGCCGAATCCGAGGAGCTTGCAGCGTTCATCAGAATCCTGGGAATGGTGATTACGATCATCTTCAGCTTTGGTGCGATGATTGGAGCAATGATAACGATGTATGCGGCTGTCGCAAATCGAACTGTTGAAATAGGGACACTCCGTGCACTTGGCTTCAGACGTAGGAGTGTGTTAGGTGCGTTTTTATTCGAGTCCCTTTTCTTGGCACTTATAGGCGGGGGTATTGCACTCTGTGCCGCATTCTTCTTAACTTTCTTAAGTGTTTCAACCACCAATTTCACCACGTGGTCGGAAATATCTTTTAACTTTGCGCTCTCCCCAGGAATCGTGATGGCTACGCTAATCTTCTCGATCATCATGGGATTCGTCGGTGGCTTCTTGCCAAGTTTCCGAGCATCGCGGTTGGATATTATTACTGCGCTACGGTCAAGCTAAGTTCGAAACCCATGTTTTGTTATTCTTCATAATCTTTGACGCATATGAAAATGAAAGGTATCAAGCTAGCTATTTTTCTCGTGGCCTGCTTGGCTTTTAGCACTGGGTTCTCGAATGCACAACTACCGCTTAATGGTGTGAACACCGGTTCTATCGGAATACCAATTACATTCAACTTAGAGTGGGATTGCATACACGGTGATCCAGTGGCGA
This sequence comes from bacterium, assembly GCA_037143335.1. Taxonomy (GTDB): domain Bacteria; phylum Bacteroidota; class Ignavibacteria; order Palsa-1295; family Palsa-1295; genus PALSA-1296. Next base: position 36,456 of record JBAWZA010000006.1, read on the forward strand.
CGGCTTACTGGAGTTTTGGTTCGGGAGCTAATCCACCAACGGCTACTGCACCATTTATCTATGACGGTGTAATCTCTGCAAGTCTTTCGCAGACTGTCACGTTTTGGACACCTGGAGATCAAACCTTTACCCTCACTACAGTCTCTGCTGGGAAGAGTGCAATCACGGATACGTTCTCAATTCATATTTTTGATAAGTCGGAGGGTGTGGAGAATACGTCGCTTCCAACTCTTACTATTTCTCCAAATCCAACACGCGGCGTGGTTTCTATTCACGGTTTACCCTCAACCTATCGAACCATCTCAATCATCAATAGCCTTGGAGAAACAGTGATGAGGTTAGAGAATCCGCATCTCTCAGACATGACGCTCGATCTATCTAAGCTAGTTCCGAGCACATATTATATCAGACTCTCTTCGGAGAATTCCGTAGTGACGAAGAAAATAATTAAGCAATAAGTAATATTGTAGAAAAGGTGATTTCGTGACAACTCAAAAACCAACAAACTTAAAAGACGGCGACGAGTGTAAGGTCATTGGCGGCACACATGTCGGAAAATCTGGGACTGTGAGAGATATGAAAACCAGTAAGACAGGTCATATAACGATCACTGTTGTATAAAAAAATGGAGTTAGGTTCAAGACTCTCGGCAGGAATGTCGTCGTTATTGCCTTGATTAAGTAGGTATATCGAGGTGCCCCATTTAGGCTACATTTCTTCGAATCCTTTGGCAAAATAGTCGGCCATTGCGTCGGCCATTGCTTCTTCATCAGGTCCGTCGAAGGAGAGTTCTAGCTCTGTTCCCTGTGCTGCTGCGAGTGTCATTACTCCAATAATGGATTTGCCGTTTATCTGGAAGCCATCTTTGTTGATGTAGAAGTCTGATGCAAAACCACTGGCAAGCTTTACGATTGCGGCGGCAGGCCGAGTGTGCATACCTGCTCGATTAAGTACTTTGACGTTTCGTGTTATCACGTTTATGAATTTGTAGAATAGTTGACTAATACGTTCTTCGCAGTAGGTAGTTACTATACGATAGCAATGCCGAGCGTAGCGATTCATGCTTTATCTGTTTCAAGATTTCGTTTGCTCGAAGCGTTTCTGTATGTATCTCGGTGTGCGCACTCTCAATGATACCTAACGAGTGAAATAAATCTTTTGCTTTCGGGATGTCCTCTACCGTGGCGGCTCTATCTCTAATTCTGATGAGTAATTCTTCGTCACGCAGATTTAGTGAAGCAATCTTCTCGAGTGCCGAGATAAAGAGGAACGTGCGTTTACCCTCTAATATATCCCCGCCGATCATTTTTCCAAGCGAAGCGGATTCGGCAGTTAGATCAAGCAAATCATCCATCATCTGGAATGCAATGCCGATATGATGTGTGAAGGTTCGAATTGTCTCGACTTCTTTCCCTCCAGCTGAATAATTACCTAAGACAGCTGCAAGCTCGAGGAGCTTTGCGCTCTTGAGGTCAATCATGTTGCGATAATCAGCAAGAGTAACAGACTCGCTGGTTTCGAATTCTTTGTCGTAGGCCTGTCCCTCGCAGACCGCCCGAAAGCCTGAAGCAAATTCGGACATCATCTTATCACCAAACTCGTACTTGCCACTTGCTAATACTTCCTGCGCAAGTGCTACAATGGTATCACCTGATAAAATTGCGGAGTTGACATTGTATTTGATATGTACTGTTTGCCTGCCTCGCCGAGTGTCGGCGTTATCCATAATGTCATCATGGATGAGTGTAAAACTATGGAGTAGCTCGACTGCGCATGCGGCTGCAAGCCAGTTTGCACTTTCGTCTGAGATTGATGACAAGTAAGTGAGTAGTGGGCGTATGCGTTTGCCACCTGCTTGAAGTGCGTAACGGATAGGATCGTAAAGACTTCGCGGAGATTCTGGGATAATCTCGATTAGTCGGCTTTCGATTTTTTCGAGCGCCGTTTGGGTCAATTGTGAAAATTCTTTTCCGTCATTCATCGGCGGTTGCCAACGCTAAAATCGTTGTAACGGTTGCTTCGAGAGTCCGTCAATTGTTGCCGAACCTGTAAGGAACATTGTATATTTCAATTGTTGAATGTACACTTCCATCACGCTATGCAATTCCTTCTCGCCTTTTGTCATATAGGCAGTGATAAGTGGTTTTGCGATGCCAACAAGATCGGCTCCGAGTGCGATTGATTTTGCAATATCAATTCCGTCTTGAATCCCACCACTCGAGATGAGGCCGAAAGTCATGGTGTTGCGCAATTCCTGTACTTGCAGTAATGCATCAACGGTGGGTATTCCCCAATCCCAGAATGGCTCCAAGTTGCTACGTTCCTTTTTCTTCCTTCTCAAAATTTCTACGCCAGCCCAACTTGTACCACCAGCACCTGCGAGATCAATCACTCTTACCCCAGCTTCCACTAATCGCCGGGCTGATTCCTTCGATATTCCTGCTCCTACTTCTTTGACGATTATTGGTAGGCGAATTTTTTTCGCGCACTCAGCAATTGCTTTTAACACTCCGCGGAAATTTGGTTCACCTTCCGGTTGCATTAACTCTTGCAGTGCATTCAGGTGAATAATGAGTCCGTCGGCTTCGAGGAGTCCGATGAGCATTTGTAATTTCGCGATCTGCTTTGATTCAATAATCTTCACTAGCTCGACTGCACCAATATTCGAGAAAACTACGCCGGATGGATTTTCTTTCCGAAGGACTTTGAATGAATTATGATAGCTTTTATTTTCGAGTGCTTGGCGTTGACTGCCAGCCGCCACGGCGACGCCAAAGACCTTTGCCAATCTTCCAAGTGCCGAGTTAATTTCTTCAGCCTCTTTGTATCCTCCAGTCATCGAAGAGATGAGGATGGGGGATTTAAGTTGCTTTCCCAAAAAAATAGTATGGGTATCTACATCTGATAATGCAATCTCAGGTAGGGCATTATGGAGGAACCTCAAACGGTCGAAACCTGTGCTGGTGTGGCGGAATTCAACTTGTTCCGATACTACAAGTTCCACGTGCGCCCTCTTTCGACTAACCGTAGCCGAAAAATCCTTTGACCGATTTTGCTTTTTCATGGGTTTTGTATGAAAATCTTTCGTAAATTTACGGAAAGTTCATACGACCTATTCAAAAAAGTGATGAAACCACACCTGTTAATGGCTGCTGATGATTCTGGCAGTGCGAAATCCGACGAACCAGTTCAGCGCCTTGCGTCGCGCTACAACATCCCCGAAAAAGACGTTGCGGCGCTTCTCTACGGATCAGGAGCACCAAAAGTGGCTACAGAGGGTTCTTCTATAAAAGGAAATACTATGGCAGATGACTTTCGCGCAGGATATGGCGCACCGCAAATGAGAGATCGTGGTTGGACCCCAATGACGGTTCTTTCCTTAGTTGTAGGAATTCTCGGAATTATGGCACTTGCAGTGCTTTTGGTTGCAATCCTTCGGCATGACGGATCGAACGAACGCGAAATGATGATGCGGCATCACATGATGGGTATGATGCCACCGCCGATGATGCGACCACCGCATGGAAATGACACTGCAATGGGGATGAGACCGCCACATTCGGGAAATCCTGCCGCGGTAGAGAACGAACCCGCACCTTCTGCGCAAAACGAAGTTGACGGACCAGCACCCAAGGTAACCAAGAAACACTCGGCGCGTTCGACATCAGGATTTACCACTTCCAATAATCTTGAAGCCGAAGAGCATCTAGCTGAGTTACGCTCGGAAGGGAATACAAAGGCACGAATTCATGAATCAACAAAAAATGGGGTGACCATTTACAGCGTCCACTAAATTTTCTCGTTGGAATTAGTACGCCTCTAATTGGAACGAGCATTGATGGAAGCCCGTTTTGTGTAAAATGTTTCATAAAAGAATATTCATTTTTGTTCTCGTTACTTTTCTCGCCTCTTTCGGTAGCAATGCTCACGCCCAGAAAATAGGGAAGCCTCGTGAAAAATTCGCTAATGACAGTGCTACTTTCACGATAACTATTGACTCCAAACAAGATTTTTCCCAAGGAAAAATTTTCGATGCTAAAATCCATTTCAAGGTTCGGAAGCATTGGCATGTCTATTCTTCCAAGTCCGATGCTGAAGCAAGTTTTCCGTTAACGCTTCAGATACCCGACGAATTTTCAAAAACATTTCAGCTAATCGGATTTGACGAGCGCGGTGCGATCACCTCGAAGTTCGATTCGAATTTCATGGCTTCCACGAAATCGTTCTATAATGATTTTGATATTACTGCTCACATCAAAGTGAAAGCGGCCGCCGAAGTCGGCAAGTCAGCATTGTATCTTTTGATGGCTTACCAAACGTGCAACGAGTCCATCTGCATAAGTCCTAGCACATACACTGTGCCGATGCTTTTTCTTGGACAGAAACCTTTGCAATTAACAATTACCATAGGGACTGGCGAAGAAGATAAAATCGTCTCGGAAATCCCACAATCTCCTAAGAGCGATTCCGTTGCAAAGTCTGTCGTAGCGCCGGTAGTACCAACGATAGCAACTGGTAATGGCGTCACTGCCGACGAATTAAATAAAATTGCAGATCAATCAATTTGGAGTTTTATTCTGACGGCTGTCACATTCGGATTGCTCGCATTGGTGACCCCTTGCGTCTTTCCGATGATACCAATCACGGTTAGCTTTTTTACAAAACGAAATCAAGGCTCCAAGAAACATGCAGTCAAAGATGCAACATTCTATGCAGTCGGCATTGTGGTGACATTCGTTGTCCTCGGATTTTTGCTCGCACTCTTATTCGGATCTTCTGGCATCAATCAATTCGCCGCGAATCCAATCGTTAATAGCATTATCGCCATAGTCTTTGTTGCTTTTGCACTCAATCTATTCGGACTCTACGAGCTTGGTGTACCGAATGAAGTCTTGAATAAACTTCACATAAAGGCAACCACACACGAGAATCAGATTGTCTCCGTAATCTTGATGGGATTTGTTTTTTCATTGACAAGTTTCACCTGTACTGTCCCGTTTGTAGGTACGCTCATGGTTTCGTTCTCAAGAGGGCAATGGTTTGTGCCACTCATTGGTATGACAGTCTTCGCGTCTGTTTTTGCCCTTCCATTTTTCTTGCTTGCACTTTTTCCAACAGCAATGAAGGCGATGCCGAAGTCCGGCGGATGGCTTAACAGTGTGAAAGTGGTTATGGGATTCCTAGAGATAGCGGCGGCGATGAAATTTATTTCCAACGTTGATCTCATCTTCCATTGGCATATATTTACCCGCGATTTTGTGCTTGCTACATGGATGGCAATTTCCGGAATCACCACGATGTACTTGCTGGGCAGATTTAATTTGCCACATGACACGCCATCTCAGCATATCGGTCCGATTCGTGCAGTATTCGCCATTGTATTCTTAAGCTGCGGAATTTATTTATTTACCGGATTTGGAAATAAGCCGTTGGGTGAAATTGATTCATTCTTGCCACAAGAGGCAGAGAATCAAACATTGACTCTGAAGTCAGTATCAATAGCTTCCGTTAGTGGTTCCAACGGCCGCGACAATCTTGCTGATCAGAAGAGTGGCTTGTTCTGGCACCTGAGGTATAACGAAGCTCTCGCTGAAGCAAAACGAACGGGTAAGAATGTCTTCGTAGATTTTACCGGATATCTCTGCGGAAATTGTCGTGCGATGGAAGCGACAATATTTAAGCGCAATGAAGTCCAAGCTCTGTTCAAGGATTTTGTATTAGCCAGACTCTACGCTGATAACGGCACACCACTCAATGACTCCAACCGCACGATGGAGGAAGTTCGATTTAATACGATCGCTCAGCCGTACTATGCAATCATCACCCCTGATGACCAGCCACTTGCTACATTCCCAGGCTTCACCCGCGACCTTGATGCATTCGTTTCATTTTTGAAACCTCATGCAAAATCCAATAAAGTAGTAGCGGAGGTTCGGTAATATCGTAGAGACACCCTGTGCGCGTCTTTTGAGTCGGGATTGGCGCATTGAAATTATTCAGAACTTATTCATACGAAAGCGGTTTCTATTCTTACATTTTTTATCGATTTTATGAACAGGAAACTCTTATTCATCACATTGTTGGTAGCGCTTGGACTTTCGTCTTGTAGCAAGACAGATACTCCTGTTCAGGTAGCCGATACCAGAACTCCGAGTTTCAAACTTTTACAGCAGAAGATCATCACCCCCGTCTGCGCACAGTGCCACACGGCAGGCGCGCAATTTGCGATTGAGTCTGAGCTTATTCTTGATCCCACGGTTGCGTATGCAAATCTTGTGGGTATCAAATCTCACCAAAAAAATGCTTCCGCCGATGGCTTGCTCCGAATCAAAAAAGGTTTTGCTGATAGCAGTTTATTCTACCTCAAAGTTCACGGTGCGCCCAATGGAAAGAGTTATGGGAATATCATGCCTCTCGGGTATGCACCACTGAGTAGTGGGCAGCAGAAATTTATTCATGATTGGATTAATGCTGGTGCCCCAGATACGGGAGTCGTTGCCGATGCCACGCTCTTAGATGATACAACCAAATCTCCTGTAGCCGATTTCGTACCGCTTCCACCGCCAACTGCTGGAACAGGGTATCAGGTATCGATCGGAAAATTCGATGTTGCGCCAAATTTCGAACGCGAAGTTTTTGAATTTCGGAAATTAGGAAATACACAGCCAATTTTTGTGAATCGAATTCATTCGAGGATTCGTACAAACAGCCACCATTTGGCTCTATATGCCTATCCCCAAGGTGCAACCTTGCCTCAGTATGATAAAATACGCGACATTCGAAATCCCGATGGAACGTACAATTACACTGAACTCACCGGACCTGATCGTCTATTCATAGGTGGGTCGATGATCGAAGAACAAGAGTATAGTTTTCCTCCTGGAGTTGCACTACCTCTTCCCGCAAATATTGGAATCGATGTCAACACCCATTTTATTAATCGCACGAATTCAAAACTCCCTGGCGAATGCTATGCGAATTTTTATACAGTGAATCCAAGCGAGGTAAAAAACATTGCCGTACCATTTTTTAACGTGAATAACTCCCTCAACTTACCCGCTGGTAAACAAACAGTTGTCAGCGACAATGGGTGGTTAAATCCTAATAACAAGGATGTGAATGTGTTCTTACTAACTTCACATAACCACGAGTGGGGTCAGAAGTATCAGATTTATATTCAGGGCGGCACTCGGAATGGAGAATTGGTTTATGAGAGTAGGGATTGGGCGCAACCTGCAATGCAGAGTTATGATCCGCCAATCGTTCTTCACCCTGGAGAGGGACTTCGTAGTGTAGTTACATATTTTAATAATACAGATCACAAACTTATCTTCGGACTCAAAAGCACCGACGAAATGGACGTGATTTATGGGTACTATTACTAGAGCAATAGGCTCTAAAGCATAGAGCGAACACTTGATTCAACTGTGCTCAATGCTTCTTTCAACTTAGAGGGATTTTTTCCGCCTGCTTGCGCGAAGTTCGGTCTGCCTCCGCCTTTGCCATCTATGTGTAGGGCTATCACACCGACCAATTTCCCTGCTTGGATTTTCTTTTCTTTTGCAAGATCATCCGTGACCATCACGATCAGCGATGCGCCATCATCAATCTTTGCGCCGATTACGATGACAACTCCGATTGTCATCTTTGCCTGAATCAGTTCGGCGAATGCTTTTAATTCTTCATTCGAACTTGCAGAGACTAACGCCGTCGCGAGCATGACCTTCGTGCCTTCAATCAGCTTTGCAGAGTTAACAATGGATTCTGCTTCCGATTTCCGTGAATCAATTTTGAGTTTAGAAATTTCTTTTTCTAACTTTCGCTTTTCATCTTCTAATTTTTCCTTTTCGGAAGAGAGGTCGGTGAGCTTCGTGAGTTGTTCCGAAATCCAGCGTTCGACACCTTTGCCTGTTACTGCTTCTATTCTCCGCGTGCCGCTTGCGATGCTCGACTCAGAGACAAGTTTGAATAGGCCGATCTCGGATGTATTTTGGATATGTGTTCCACCGCAGAACTCACGTGAGAAAGGACCGAAGTCCACTACATTCACCGTCGCTCCGTATTTATCTCCGAAGAACATGAGTGCTCCCATTTTCTTTGCTTCTCCGAATGGGATGTTGCGATGATGCTGGAGTTTTATTGCCTCACGTATTTTATCGTTGACCAACTCTTCGATATTATGAATATCTTCGGGACTTACTTTTTGGTAATGAGCAAAATCAAAACGCAGTCTCTCATCAGTGACAAGCGAACCAGCTTGATGAACATGTTGTCCCAAAATTTCGCGAAGAGCTGAGTGCATCAAATGCGTTGCCGAATGATTGCGCATGATGTCGTAGCGACGTGGACGATCCACCGAAGCACTCACCCTCGCACCTTCTGGAATCATGCCACCTTCGGTTTCAATCACATGGCCGATAGCCGCGCCACCACCAAGTTTGCGGACATCAGTGACGTGGTATGGGTCTCCGTTTATCACCAACATACCTGTATCCGAGATTTGTCCTCCGGACTCAGCATAGAAGGGTGTTTTATCAAGAACGACCATATCATCCTCGACGAGAATGATATTGCCTTCGTCTTCTAATTCTTCATAACCTGTAAATTGTGATTGAACATCTAGCAGGGAAGTCGTAGCAATCTCTTTATGCTTCTTTGAAGCATGTACTGCTTTAGATCGGCTCTTTTGTTCGGTGAGTAATTCATCAAACTTGTTCATGTCAACACTCAACCCACGTTCGAGCGCAAGGACCTGTGTCAAATCAATCGGGAAACCGAACGTGTCATAAAGTTTGAACGCATCTACACCGCTTATGAATGGTGACTCTGACTCTGTCTCGTGTGAGGAGATTTCGTCGAAGAGAGATAAGCCTCTATCAAGGGTTGCATTAAAACTTTCCTCTTCGCCTTTGATTACTCGGTAAACGTGATCTTTCCGTTCTTTAAGTTCTGGGAAAACCGAACCCATTATTTGTACAACTACAGCAGTCAGATCGCATAGATATGGATCCTTGAACCCAAGCTTTCTCCCATAGCGAGCGGCACGCCTGAGTACACGTCGAAGAACATACCCTCTTCCTTCATTGCCAGGTAAGGCTCCATCAGCGATCGCGCAACTTAGTGTTCGGATATGATCGGCGATCACGCGCATGGAAGTGTCGGTCTCTTCGTTGTGTCCGTATGCAATTCCACTGCGCTCGCTTAGCCATTTGATATATGGCTCAAATACATCGGTATCATAATTCGAGTATTTGTTTTGCATGACTGCACATACTCGCTCGAATCCCATTCCGGTATCCACATGCTTTTGCGGAAGGTCTTCTAACTCACCTGAAATGTTTCGGTTATGCTGAATAAAAACCAAATTCCAAATTTCAATCACTTCCGGCGAACTCATATTGACAAGATGTCCGCCAGATTTATCGGCTGTCTTATCATAATGGATCTCTGAGCACGGGCCGCACGGACCGGTCTCACCCATTTCCCAAAAATTATCTTTTGCTCCAAATCGTAGGACGTGCGATGGGTCAATGTCTGTTTCCGAAATCCATAGAGAAGCGGCTTCGTCATCCGTCTCATAGACTGTTGCGTAGAGACGCGTTTTATCCAAGCCCCACACTTTTGTCAGCAGCTCCCAAGCCCAACCGATCGCTTCTTGCTTGTAATAGTCACCGAAGCTCCAGTTACCGAGCATCTCGAAGAGAGTATGATGATAGGTATCTCTGCCTACTTCTTCGAGGTCGTTGTGTTTGCCCGATACGCGGATACATTTCTGTGTATCTGCTGCTCGAGTGTAAGTACGGGTGCCTTCGCCTAAGAAAACATCTTTAAACTGATTCATCCCAGCATTGGTAAAAAGCAGAGTTTTATCCCCATGCGGAATTACCGGCGCACTTGGGACAATCGTGTGACCCTTCGAGCGGAAAAAATCAAGAAAACTTTGGCGTATTTCGGTTGAAGTCATAGACAACATAAAACGAAAAAAGCACCAAATGGGTTACTTTGGTGCTTTGAAAAAAAGAGTTGGATTCTGTTAGGTTACTACCTGAGTATGTAAACCAATTTCTTCAAGAACGGAGCTCACACGCAGGCATTCGGACATCGCACCATCGAATACCACAGATTTGCCACGAGTATGGACTTCGTTGGCAATCTTTTCGGCATGACCGGATGAACATCCGATTGCTTTCGTAACTTGCGAAATCACCTCATCAAATGTATGGAAGTTGTCATTAAATAGCACAACCTTCACAGGCAGGTCAATGATGGTATCAACTTCATCGTGCAAGTACTCTAACGTATCCGTAGAATTCCAGATCGTATTGGGCTGCCACAATGCTTTGGCGAGATCAAAAATCATTTCGTTAGTTTGAAGTTTATTTCTATAAACGGCTTTAAACACAAACACTACAGAATTGTTTCAGATTTTTTCTCCGTTTATTTGTCAAATTAGTGAAGATTAATAGTGCGTGAGTAATGAGGATTTGTTCTGATGTTATCAAAATCAGGGTCGGAGATGACTTCTGCTCTCTTCCCTGGAGCAAAAGTGAAAAGGAAGTCAAGAATATCCAGCGCCTTATCCCCCTTATATTGCTTTGCGTAGCAGCACGCAGTGTTGTAGAGCAGTCGGATATCTTTCGGGTGAAGAAGTAATAAAGAGTCAAAACATTTTGTCGCTGCTTCGGTTTCCTCAGCCATATCAAGTGCCAACGCATAATTCGTAGCCAATGTCAGACTATCTGGATGATTTGGGAGTAGATGGCGGCATAAAGAAACAGCCGCTCTTCCATAATCCCGTGACTGATACCGATCATTTTGACGAGCACAGACAATCCCAGCCAGAAGAAAATAGCTCACATTTGTTGAATCGATTTTGATCGCACGCTGGAAAAGAGAGAGTGATCGAGATTTATCACTGCCAATAAGTTTAGTCGCCAAATTTGCAATTTTCGATGCATCATTCGGATGTAAAGCAACATCCTTCTCCATTATTTTTATGGTGGCCTCGTCGGCAGAAAGTGACCATATGTGACCATGAAGGTCCAAACTAACTTTATCCCGTAGGTTAAAGAGTTCAATGGCATTGCAAGTATAGTTGCTCTCCCAAATCTCGCCGCCACGTTGGGTATCAAAGAGTCTTACAGCTATAAAGTCAATATCATGTTCTTTCCGAACGATGCCTTCGATGACATATCGAACGTTCAGCTCTTTTCCGATAGCAGTAGCATTTAAGTTGGTGTTCCTATAGCGGGCAGTGAGTGTTGAATTTACCAGTGAGAAACCTTCGAGTTTCGAAAGACGAGTTTGAATGCCTTCTGAAAAAATGTCCAAGTTTTTTGTGCTATCATTCTCCATGTTGAGCGTGCTAAAAGGAAGCACTGCAATCGACATCCCTACATCGGCTTTAACACGAGATTTTGATGCTAAAAAAAAGACTAGAACAGCAATGACAACTATTCCAATTATTCCAAAATAAATGCGCTTCCGAGCTTTTTGTTTTCGAGATTTATGCGTTGCGATTTGTGATTCTTTGTGAGGTTCGCCTTCCTCCATCCGTGAGATTTGGCTCTTGACCGCATGTAAAATTGCTTCTTCATCATGGTAGTTCGTTCGTTGGATTCCAGCAAGTGCATACTCTAGCCGTCCGGGGAGATTTACTGTTCCGATTTCAATCGGAAGGATAATCTTTCCGTGTTCGGCGGCAATGGCAATTTCTTTTGAAACGTTGCTCGAAGCTACCGACGACTCCGAGAGGAGTGCGAGAAAAATATCGCTCTGCTTAATGTTATGGACTATCTCATCTGACCAGATTGATGCTCCAGCAATTGACTCTTGGTCAATCCATACGGTATATCCTTCGCGTCTTAATACGGCAAGCAAGTGCATTGCTTGTTTTTCGTCTTGACGAGAGTAACTAATAAAGATGCCGGGATTCATGCCTATTATGAATGAAAAGGTCGATTAAGCAACAATCATAAAGGACTTTTACGTTCAATCATAAATCCCACTAATATTAGCCGTTGCGTGCTTTTATTTTGACTTTTTTATCACGATTTCTTTCTGCTTTGCGGCTGATTGATAGAATGCTTCAACGACTTGCATTCTGGCAAGTGATTCTTCTCCACTCGAAATCAACGGGACTAATCCACGGATGGCATTAACAAAATGTCGAAGTTCGTTTTCGTACGACTTCTTGAAAAGTGCTACTTGGGAATCGGATTTTGCCGGAGTAAGATTAACTAAATTGCCGGCAACACTTTTATAGACTCGGAGTGGATTGATAAATGCTGAGCCTTTGTCGCCGAATACATTGCAATAAAAAAAGTCGCCTTCGCGGTGGAACGTCCAGCTTGACTCAATGGTCAAGGTGACATTATTTGCCAATCGTAGAAAAACAGCACATGAGTCTTCTACTTTCTTTGTAAACTGGTGGTAGCTTGTCGCGCTGATAGTCGAGACCTCGGGATAATTCAGAAGCCAGAGTGCCATATCAAGCATTACGATTCCCAGATCTAAGAAAACACCGCCACCAGATTTTTCTTTTTGCTGTTGCCATGCAGCCGCGGATGATTGCTGTTTGAGCCAACCCGATTTGATATAAAAAATTTTGCCAAGCTCACCATTCTCAATGAATGATTTCAGAATCATTGTATCGGGTCTGAACCTGTTGTTCATACCGACCATTAATTTCCGATTGTATTTTTTTGCACAATCAGCGATCTCTTTTGCCTCTTTGAGGGTACGAGCGATTGGTTTTTCGACGAGTGCATGTTTGCCCGCCTCCATAGCAGCAATGGCGGCGGATTTGTGCTGATCTGTTGATGTACAAATATCAACAGCATCAACCTCACTACCGAGAGGAGAGCTGAGCAATGCGTCAATCGTCTTGAACGTCGCAGGTATCCCATAGCGGAGCGCAACAGCCTTCGCCTTGCGTTCGTCAGGGTCAACGACCGCAACGACTTCCACGTCATTCATTTTCGCAAGAATCGGCAAGTGAACCACTTGTCCGACATTCCCGCACCCAATTACAGCGATTTTTATCTTGTCCATACTACAAAAATACGGCATTAAGAGATCTATCCTTCATTTTTTACCAAAAAGCTGAAACAATTCGCAATAAATTGGGTTATTATCTTGCCAAGTGTGTTTGAACTTTGTGAAAATTCTATGAAAAAGTTTCTAGTTTGCATTCTGCTTTTAACTCCAGTGATTGCTTTTGGTCAAGGAAATGGCTCGGTAGTGGTCCAACCAAAACCGATTTCCGGTGAAACTGGGTCACGGCTTGACAGAGATTATTCTCGGTGTATTTTTAACCCGAATAGAGCTAACCCGGAGCGCATCCTTCCGGATGTTAATACTTTTGTAATGGAATCCTCCGACCCCAAAGCCATCAGCTTTAACCTCAAGGACACTACCATTATGGGACCTGCAGGTGGTTTGTTTGACCTTGTTGGTCAGATCAGAAATAATATTTCCCAGCCAGTGCAGATCATTTTCAAGCGTACACGGATTCGCGTCATGGATACAACCATGGATGATTTCGGGCATTTACTCAATAGCGCAGGTATTTGTCTTTGCAATTGCTACGCGAGCTGGATTGATAGCCTTACGAAGTTTGAAGCGTGCAGGTTGGACTCGGGATTCCTCGGCAGTATGACATTTTCTTACACGCCTTATACTTCACTGACATTCGATCGGACGGATTCGATGATAGATCAGATCACTATCACCGCTCTCACTGGCGATCCAAATGATACCTACACTTTTACAGTGAAGAGCATCATCATGCCCGCGGCGGGAGTCGAGAAAACCATTTCTCCCTCAAGTGCACCGAAAATTTTATCAATCTATCCGAACCCGCTCTCCCAAGGGGATGCGATTAAGGTCAGAGTCTCTTCTCCGAAGGAGAGTGCTGTAAGCTACTCCATCTCCGATGCCGTTGGCAGAACGGTTGGCTCAGGTGTTACTCGTCAGCACTTAAATCTTGGCGATAATACACTCACGATCACTTCACTCGATGGCTTGACTACTGGGAATTATATACTCCGAATCACTCTGAGCGACGGCACAAATTCCAGCCGATTCTTCCAAGTGATTCGTTAAGTTTTATCGGAGTTTATTCCGCCGCTCGACTAAACTTTGCAACTCTGGAGGAATCAGGCTATCTGGTACTCCGAGCATATTTATTGCGGAGTTATACCGAATTAAGGCTTCAGCCTTCTTGCCTTGTAGTTCAAGTTTCCGTGCCTCTGCTTCATAGCGTTTGGCAATGAACATCCTGTCGTGAGTATATTTCTCAAGTTCATCGAAGAGGCGAATCGCCTCGTCGTAATTACCAACGATCATCTCCATCCCTGAACGCATGAGTTCAAATTGCAAGTGGCGTTGTTGGTCTTGCTCTGTACTTCCACTACTTGGGTCGCCTCGCTTGAGCACATCCAACGAAAGTTTAGCATATCTCTCTGCATTCTTATTGTCACCGCATTGACTGAATTGCTCAGCGATTACGGTGTAGAGAAGCATATCCACTTTCACAATTTCTGGCGGAAGTCTGCGGTCCATTGAATCTAATACCCGTAATGCCTCAACTTTATTTCCATGTTGAAGTTCATAGGTTGAGAGTTTCAGGTAGCATTCGTAGTAACTTTGGGAGTACTCCGCATCGAGTTCGCTGTGATGAGCTTTCGGATCATTGTATGTTCGTACCAGCATTCCTTTACGCGGCGTTGTCGAAGGGATTGTCGGTGGATTCAGGAGATACTCCTTCATCCTTGATTCGAAGATAGGTCCGCCATAATCTGACCGAAAGTCCGGATGGGTATCTGGTGTGAGGCGAAGCGCCATTCCTTCAGCCGCAAGAAATGGATCAAGACCAGAACGATAATTATTTGGAACAGATGTCGAAAAATAAATCGGGCGATCATTTATATTGTTCTTGATGATGTCAACGATAAGTTGGTCGCTGACAGTGAAGATGTATTTATTTTCCTTTGGATTTCCGAACGTGCCTGTCTGCTGCCAATTAAGAGTTGTGGCTGACCTGCCAGAATCTGCGGTGATGTACCTGACAGTTTCAGCTGAAATTGGGACTGATTGTGCACGCATTCCACCGCTCGCATAATGCGGAGCCATCTGCGAACCTTCTTTTGCATTGAGAGATGCGTCTGTGAAATCACTCAGACGTACCTTCTTAGCTCCCCAAGGTTCGTGATTCTTGAGTTGCTCAATGTACCAACCGATGTTCGAAAGCGATAGTTGAATTACTCGGACATCTCGGCGAACACCATACACGTCCTGCAAACACCAAATGGGGAAGGTGTCATTATCCCCAAACGTAAAGAGGATTGCATCTTTTTCACAACTTTGCAGAATGTTATATCCGTAATCGTATGGGATATAATTTCCTTGTCTTGAGTACTCCGCCCACTTTGAACTCTCGTCAAAAGATTTGCCACCGATTAACCCAGCAAGCCCGATACATTGATTGAGCGGGACAAGTGCTAACGCCGCCAAGAGCACTCCTCCGATGAGTGCAGTGTTTCCTTCACCCGTTGCAATTGCATGCGATAAATTCTTGCCATTATCGGGCATCTCTGATTTTTTTCTGCGCATGACTTCCATTAGACCAGTAGCGCCGATGCCTATCCAGAGCGCGTAAACATAAAATGCTCCGACGTAGAAATAATCTCGTTCTCGTGGTTGAGGCTCCTGCTGATTCTGATACCATGCAGTCATCCAACCCATCATGATAAACGCGGCTAAGAGTGTCAGTGCACGTTTCGGATCACGTTTGAAATGCCAGTAACAACCGAAGAGTCCGAGAAGGAATGGAATGCCAAGTGTTTTACTCCAATCAACCCCCGCATCCTGCTTGTCACTTTCGCGACCGATAAAATTCCACTCCAAATATCTATGGAACATGTGGTCAGTCTGATAACGCCAAAAGAAATCTGCATCGCTCGTATATTTATCCCACGTCGGACCGGATCTATTTCCTTCGTCACTTGCAACTCGGCGAGGGAATGGAGGACGGTACCCGTATTGATCGCGGTTAATAAAACTTGTCAGGCGAGCAAGATTTTTAGGAGCATTCTCGTTCATCGGAGGATTTTGATTCGCTCGAACAACCATCATCGTATATGTCGAGTAACCGACGAACAACAGCATCGCTGACCAGAGGCTCAGGTTCAGAAGTGGTTTACGCTTGGTATGAGAATACCAAATTCCATAAATAGCACCGCCGAGTAAAGCAAGTGCGATCACCTCGCCAACCCCGCCACCGCCGAGCCACTCCACAAGTTGCGAGAGTACTAACTTATATGCAATAAAAAAAGCAACGACAGAAGCGACAACCATGCCAAGCCACGATGAAATCGTGATCTCATTTCTCCGCTTGTAGTAGATAAGCATGAAGCACGGGAATATCGTAAGCAACCCGAGTTGGTGAACGCCCATCGAAAGCCCGATCACGTATGCTACCAAGAGAATGTATTTTTCCGAATGCTTTTCATCAGCATGATCATACCATATCAGCATCAACCAGGGAATCAGTGCAATGAAGAGTGTGCCAAACGCATACACTTCGCACTCAAGAGCATTAAACCAAAAGCTATCAGTAAAGCAATAGCTGAGCGCACCGACTAATGCTCCGCCGAAATGTGTGAGTACATCGGTCGTAGATTTTGGTTTGCCTCTCCAAAGTGTAATCAATCGAACAATAGTAAGGTATGCTATCATCACCGTGCCAGCTGAAGCGAGTACCGCAAAGAGGTTATACCTTGCGACAGGGTCAGCCATCGTTGGCAATATCATTGCTATCCTCCCGATAATAGTCCAGAGTGGAGACCCAGGTGGATGCGGTACTTGCATAGCCCATGCCGCTGCCGCAAATTCACCGCAATCCCAAAAGGGGATGGAGGGTTGCATCGTGAAAAAATAGGTAAGAAAAGCAACCAAGAAACTGATGCCAGCAAAAGCGTAATGGGTTCGTTTCAAATTCATGAGTATGTGGTGTTTTGAACTACTGAGAATGAGTTTTTCGATACTCTTCGTTCCCTTAAGTAAAAATGTTTGTTTCGGAAACGGATTTTTAAGATTTTCAGTTATTTGCGTGTAACAACATCTAATGTAGGGACGTATATACACCAGTGGAAATAGGACAGGAGATCAAACAGTCGAAATTTAAGAACGAGTACCACAAACTCGCAATTAATTTAGGCTTCACCTCAAGTTGGATCGAGCGAGTAGCGGCTACGAAGCTGAAGGCATACAACTTGACACCACAGCAATACAATGTCCTGCGAATACTTCGGGGACAGCACGGCAATCCAGCGACGATCAATCTCGTGACAGAGCGAATGATTGATAAAAGCTCAAACGCTTCCAGGTTGGTAGAGAAGTTAGTCCAGAAAGAATTAGTCATACGACGCGAATGTCCGAGTGATAGGAGACAAGTAGATGTCGTGATCAGTGAAAGCGGACTAAAGCTGCTTGCAGAAATTGATGTCCTGGAAGATCATTGGCTTAATGCACTCGAAGGAATTAGCGAGAGCGAGGCGCAAGAACTCAATAGATTACTTGATAAGTTACGGGGTTAGTACCAACGAACACGATTATTGAAATCTATGAGGGACGTTGTTAGAGAGTACACAAACGGGGAGATAACAGTTATTTGGAAAAGTGCACTCTGTGTACATTCAGGAAAATGTTTTGGCGGATTACCCGAAGTTTTTCATCCATGGGAAATTCCGTGGATTTCGGTAGGGCAGAGCGATAGCGAGCGAATCATTACGCAAGTAAAGCGCTGTCCGTCGGGAGCATTAACGATCAAAGATATTACTCTGACATCTGATGAAGTAAAAAAAGTGTAGTGATGATGATGAAAAGTTGAAGCTAATGCCGAAAGGCAAACGCTGCCTGCAGATGATGAATGATGAAAAGGTGATGAATGCAGGCAGCGCTTCATTACGGCGCGGAGAGATCCGCGCCGTGTTTATTTTAAATGAGATATAATGAAGGCTATCAGGTTATAGTGGCGAGGTCATTTCATCAGACGCAATACCACTGCATCACAGAATCTATAACCTTTTGTTGTAAGTGAGATGTGATTCTTTGATTGAGTAATCATTCCTTCATCTTTTAGCATCTGAAGCTCGGGGTGAATCAAAAGATCTTCTCCAAAAGTATTCTGAAAATTTTTGAGATCAATACCTATTGAGCGCAGTTGGCAGAACAGATTTTCGGTTCGACGTTTGATTAGTGGAAGAGATTCAGAATTTATACGAGGTATCTTTCCGTCTGTAATCATTGCGCCATATTGATCGAGCGACGACACATTCCAAGCTCTGGTGCCTCCAAGAAATTCATGTGCCGATGGTCCAAATGACACATAATCTTTCTGTCCGTCCCAATACACTAGATTATGATGTGCTCGAGTGTCAGGAGATTTTGCATAGTTAGAGATTTCGTACTGTTCAAATCCGCCTTCAATAATCCGTGTCTGAACGAATTCGAATAAGTCTGCAGCTTCTTCATTCGACATTTCACCAACTTGGCCAAGTTTCACCATTCGATTGAGTGGTGTGCCTTCTTCAACCGTGAGATTGTACGCACTGAGATGATTGGTTTCTAGTGCGAGTGCTTGATCGAGTGAATATGATAATGTTTCTTTGGTTTGGCCTGGAAGAGCGAACATAAGATCGAGACTGACATTATCAAAACCAGCGGAACGTGCTATTTTGATAGCAGAGCGTGCTTCATCAGCAGAATGAATTCGTGAGAGCCAACGGAGTTCGTCTTCATTGAACGATTGAACGCCAAAACTCAAACGATTCACTCCAAGCTCTCGATAGCTATTGAGTTTATAGGGAGTAACGGTGCCTGGATTGCACTCAAGTGTGAACTCTGCCGACTCAGAGAGCGAAAAATATTTTTTGAAATGCGAGATGATGGTTGCTAATTCGTCAGGCTCCAATAGGGAAGGAGTACCACCTCCGAAAAATACTGTTTGCAAGATTCTACCCAGTAACTCCGGATGAGCAGCAAGTTTTAAGTCAACCTCTTGACAAATCAGTTTGACGAATTGTGATTGCGAACTCCTATCTTCGATTGAGTAGAAATCACAATACACACACTTAGTATCACAAAATGGAATATGAAAATAAGCAGATAAGCTGCGCTCGCTTCCCGTTCTGTTTTCCATCTGTGATTAGGAATTGCGATGAAGGGTTAGTGAACTCCATGCAATATTCTATCCCAACGAATATGGAATTTCTGCACTTCGTCTGGATCGCCTTCGGTAGGCGCGTACGGCGGATTAAACATGGACCAATAAATAAAGAGACCACTGCCTATCACATTATCAACCGGAGCGAATCCCCAATAGCGTGAATCGAGTGAGTTGTCGCGGTTATCACCCATCATCCAAAGGTAGTCACGCTCGACGGTATAGGAAGATACAGGCTTTGTATCAATCAGAACGATACCATTTTCCATATCTACTTTATGATCTTCTCTTGCAATAAAAACTGCCCACTGCTCGTAGTTACTCGCATTGAGTTTTATTACCTCACCCTTTTTTGGAACGTGAATCGGTCCGTAATTATCACGATTCCAATTGCTGATTCCTTTTGGAAAGAGATTACCACCTGGCTCAGGATGACCTTTCGGCATGGTGTCATTGGAGGTGATCCATTTTTCGGGATTCACCATTGCTACGCCATTGACATACACTTGCTTATTGCGAACTTCAATATTATCACCTGGGATACCGATACAACGCTTGATGTAATTCACATTCTTTTCCATCGGGATGATCTCATCGCGATTTCCAGGGAATTCGAACACAACCACATCTCCACGATCGACTTTGAAGGTGTTGAAGCCGATATGCGGAATCTTGACATTCGTGAATGGCAGGTACTTCGGTGACTTGAAGCTATAGGCAAGCTTGTTAACGAAGAGGTAATCACCGACGAGCAATGAATTTTTCATTGACCCCGTTGGAATTCGAAAAGCCTCAACAAAAAATGATCGAATACCAATGGCGATAAGTGCTGCGATAATCAGCGACCGCCAGAAGCCATCTTTTTTCTTTACTGGCTTTACATTCTTTGAGGACGCTTTAGATCCAGCCTCTGTGCGAAGCTCTTCTAACGTTTTTTGTTTTGGCTCTTGTTTTGCCATTAGTTGTTGTAGATGTTAATAGGTGGATGGTTTTGCAAACGCATCTCGTACAAATAATTTTGATGAGAACTACGCAAGAATACAGAACCGATCCCCATCACTTTAATCCGAAATTTGCAAAATTGCTAAGAAAGCTTCTTGCGGCACTTCGATTCTTCCGACTTGCTTCATACGCTTCTTGCCTTCTTTCTGTTTCTCCAAGAGCTTGCGTTTACGAGATATGTCACCTCCATAACACTTCGCTGTTACATCTTTACGCATCGCACTAATACTCTCGCGTGCGATGATTTTCGCTCCAATAGCGGCTTGGATGGCTACTTCGAACATGTGGCGTGGAATGAGCTGGCGAAGTTTAGTGCACAATTTTTTGCCCCACTCAAATGCTTTATCTCGATGTACAATTGTGCTGAAGGCATCAACAGGATCGCCGTTCAGAAGTATATCTAACTTTACAAGATCGGACTGGCGGTACTCTAAGAATTCGTAATCAAGTGAAGCATATCCGCGCGAAATAGATTTCAACTTGTCATAAAAATCGAAGATGATTTCCGAGAGTGGAAACTCATACTGAATATCTGCTCGAGTGGCGTCAATATACGTAGTGGTTTTATAGATAGCCCTACGTTCAGTTGCCAATTTCATAATCGCACCGACATACTCCGATGGCACAATGATTTGTGCGCGCACATAAGGTTCTTCGATATACTCGATATGGCCTGGAGGTGGCATGGATGAAGGGTTGTCAACAACGACTATTTCTGCGGATGTCGTAGTGACTCTGTACTCTACGTTCGGCACAGTCGTAACGAGCGACTGATTGAACTCGCGCTCGAGTCGCTCTTGGATGATCTCCATGTGGAGCAGACCCAAGAATCCGCAACGGAATCCGAAGCCGAGTGCAACAGATGTTTCAGGTTCGAAAATCAATGACGAGTCATTCAGCGCAAGTCGATCGAGAGAGTCGCGAAGCTCGGTGTACGCTTCTGCGTTTTGCGGGTAGAGTCCCGCGAAAACCATCGGCTTCGATTCCTTAAATCCTGAGATTGGCTCTGAAGCAGAATTACGGAAAGATGTGATGGTATCGCCAACGCGAGTATCCTTGATATTCTTCACACCTGCAATTAAATAGCCGACATCACCTGCGGTGAGAGATTTTTTCTCTTCTCTACCTAATCTGAGAGTTCCGATTTCTTCGACTCGGTACTTTGTCTTGTTCGACATGAACATAATCTCGTCACCAACCGAGATTGTACCATCAAATACTCTGATATAGACGATCGAGCCTCGGTACGAATCAAAAATTGAATCGAAAATAAGACAGCGGAGCGTACCGCTCGGGTCGCCTTCAGGCGGCGGAATGCGTAAGCGAATCGCTTCGAGTACTTCAGGAATTCCAATTCCTGCTTTTGCACTTGCAAGGAGAATATCTTCTTTCTTGCAACCGAGTAATTCTATAATCTGGTTCGAGACTTCATCAATCATTGCTGATTGCAAATCTACTTTATTGAGCACAGGAATAATTTCAAGTCCAGCATTAATGGCGAGGTAGAGATTTGTAATTGTCTGCGCCTCGACGCCTTGTGTTGCATCCACCACAAGTATTGCACCTTCACAAGCAGCGAGTGAACGGGATACTTCGTACGTGAAATCCACATGCCCCGGAGTATCTACCATGTTGTAGATATATTCATTTGGCTCCAATTCATTCGGGAGGAGTAGGTTGGCAGGTGGTTTATACTTCATCATGATCGCATGAAGTTTGATCGTGATACCTCTCTCTTGCTCGAGATCCATATCGTCGAGTACCTGATTATACTCCATCTCACGAGCGGCAATCGTTTTGGTCTCAAGCAATAGCTTGTCAGCCAAAGTGGATTTGCCATGGTCAATGTGAGCAATAATGCAGAAATTCCGTATGTGTTCGAGTTTCACGTGTTCGTAGTAAGGTCGTTTTTTGCTTAGCGACGTTAAACACGCAGGAGTAGGGAAATGCTCCGAAGCTAGAATCCCCTCTGTGCCGAATACCAATAGTCTTCGATACCGTCACTGATGATGTGGAAATGGATGCGCACCTAACCAACATCGATAGACAGTTGATTTGGTGTTTAGATCAGCTGGACTTCCCTCGATTGAATGAACCGCTCATAATTTGTTCTGGTAGGAATGAAGGAACAATGCTATCGAATTCATCTTGCATCCCAATACTACGTTAATATGATTGTGTTATGAGACAGACAACAAAATATTATTCTTGCACAAAGAAAAAAACTCCAAACCTCGGTGAGATTCGGAGTTTTTCGCGGTTAATTCGCACGATATTACTTTACCGGCTGAGGCGTCGTGCGAAGATAGGATTTGATCTTCGTGACACCTTGCGGAAATTTTGCTTCAAGTTCAGAATCAGGCACCGAAGGTTTTACAATCATGTCATCTCCGTCTTTCCAATCCACGGGAGTTGCAACGTCGTATTTTTCTGCAATCTGAAGTGAATCAATGCAGCGAAGAATTTCTTTGAAATTCCTACCAGTTGATGATGGGTACTCCATCGAAAGTTTTACTTTCTTATCAGGCCCGACGATATAGACTGCGCGGATCGTCTGCTTTCCCGATGAGTTCGGATGAATGAGATCGTACATATTCGAGACTTTGGAATCGTCATCACCGATAACAGGATAATTCATCGCCGTACATTGAGTCTCGTCAATATCTTTATTCCATTCGTTATGTACGCTGACTGAATCAATGCTGAGTCCGATGACCTTCGTATTTCTTTTCTCGAACTCGGGCATCAGCTTTGCAACTGCGCCAAGTTCTGTTGTGCATACTGGAGTAAAATCTTCCGGATAGGAAAAGAACATTGCCCATTTACCATCCATCCATGTATGAAAAGTAATCTCTCCTTCAGTTGTCTTTGCCGTAAAATTCGGCGCTTCTTCACCTAATCCTATACTCATATATTTGTCAGTTAATATTAAAATTAATAAATCTCAGGCATTCCCTACACATCCAAATTCCTTACATACGTCGCATTCTTTTCGATGAAGGCGCGGCGGGGTTCGACTTCGTCGCCCATGAGGGTTTCGAAGACATCGGCGGCGGCGGATGCGGATTCGATGTTTACGCGGAGCAGTGTGCGCGTTTCGGGATTCATCGTTGTGCTCCAGAGCTGTTCGGGATTCATCTCGCCTAATCCTTTGAAGCGCGAGATCACAATGCCTTTCATATCCGGTGCAACGGGCGTTGCGACCGAACCTTCGTCCGCTACGAAATCCTGATCTTCGGCGACTTCCTCTTCGTCCTTGCCGTTCTTGCGCGCAGCTTTGATGCGCTTCAAAATTTCATCGCGCTCTTCGTCGTTGTAGGCGTAAAATTCCTGCTTGCCTTTTTTCACTTTATAGAGCGGTGGTTGTGCGATGTAGATATTTCCGTTCTCGATCAAGTCGCGCATGTGATTATAAAATAGCGTCAGTATCAGCGTGCGTATATGCGCGCCGTCAATATCAGCATCAGCCATCAGGATGACTTTACCGTAACGCAACTTCAGCAAATCTTGTCCTTCGCCAATTCCTACTCCGAGCGCCGTGAAAATATTTCTGACCTCTTCGTTCTCGAGCATCTTATGCAAGCGCGCTTTCTGCACGTTCAAGATTTTTCCTTTTAGTGGAAGAATCGCTTGGAATCTTCTATCGCGTCCTTGCTTTGCGGAGCCACCTGCGGAATCACCCTCGACTAAATAAATTTCGCAATGCTCCGGATCAGTGATCGAGCAATCGGCGAGCTTGCCAGGAAGCGCCGAGTTCTCCAGCGAATTTTTGCGGCGCACCATATCTTTCGCCTTACGGGCGGCTTCACGAGCTTCGGCAGCGCGAGTTACTTTTTCAATGATTCGTTTGCCTATCGGTGCATTCTCTTCGAGGAAAGCGGCAAGCTGTTCGCTCAAAATAGACTGCACAATTCCTGCAACGTCGCCGTTGCCGAGCTTTGTCTTGGTTTGTCCTTCGAACTGTGGTTCAGCGACTTTGACGGAGATGATAGCCGTCAACCCTTCGCGGAAATCATCTCCTGTTAAGGAGATCTTATCCGACTTGATGAGATTATTTTTCTGCGCCCACGTATTCATCGTACGCGTCAGCGCCGTCTTGAAACCTGCTACGTGCGTACCGCCTTCATGAGTATTAATGTTATTGACATACGAAAAAAGATTTTCGTTGTAGCTATCGTTATACTCGAAGCAAATTTCGACTGGCGTATTCTCCTTCATGCCCTCGACAAAAACAGGCTTATGAAGTGAAATTTTATTCCGATCGGTATGCTTTACGAAATCGCGCAAGCCACCCTTGGCATGAAAAACTTCCTCCTCCTTTGAGCGCTCATCGCGCATCTTCACCGTTACTGTAGGGTTCAAGAAGGAAAGCTCCATCATACGTTCGCGCAAGTAATCGAAACGCATCACGATAGAAGGCTTGAAAATTTCTGCATCAGGCAACCACGTTACTTTCGTGCCCGTGATCTTCGTCTTGCCGATGACCTTTACTTTATCTTTCGGATCGCCCTTCTCGTAGCGTTGAAAAAATATTTCACCGTTCTGATACACTTCAACTTCGCACCACTCGCTCAGTGCATTCACGACCGAAGCACCAACGCCGTGAAGTCCGCCCGATACCTTATAGACATTCTTATCAAACTTTCCGCCGGCATGAAGGACAGTCATAACGACCTGAATCGCGCTTACCTTTTCGGTCGGATGAATTCCTGTAGGAATTCCGCGTCCGTTATCAATGACGGTACACGAGCCATCTTCGTTGAGCGTTACCGAAATCTCGGAAGCGTGGCCAGCAAGAACTTCGTCAATGGAGTTATCAACGATCTCATAGACAAGGTGATGCAGTCCGCGCGGACCCACATCGCCGATATACATAGCGGGCCGTTTCCGAACCGCCTCAAGCCCCTTAAGAATCTGAATATCCTGCGCGCCGTAGTCTTGTGTTTTAGCCATCAAAGATAAGAGTGTTTAATTCCGAGAAAACATGCCCAAAACAGGCATTTTTCACGCTATTTTAGAACAGAAAAAACAAGGTTAAGGCTCCGCAGGATGTGCACATAATTGGGTAATTTGAACGTTTGTTATCTGTCTGCGTTGCCTAAGCTTTAGAAGCCTTTTTTCAATATGAATTACTTGATCATTTTACTTTCAGCGGCAGGGTTAGTTGGAGTTGGTTGGTTATATAGAAGAACCACAAAATCAACGACTCATCTTGCCCAATCGAAGCAAGTTAATGAAGGTGTTCGCAGAATTAATGCGAATGAAAGAGACGAAATTCGCTCAAAAACCAATCTATTTACTTCGCAGTCAGGCAACGAGAATCGAAGGTTCTTCATAGACATAAAGGAAGATGCAAACGGCAAGAAGTTCATGTCCATTTCTGAATTGAAAAAAGAATTAGGTGGTGAGAAGGGCTTCACTATAGTCATCCTTAATCATGAAATAGAAGGATTCAAAAAAGCTTTTGAGAGGAGTTATGGGTTTATGAAGGGTTAGTAATTTTCAGAAAAACAGGAAGATTCTACATCTCTCCACTCGGTAAATGCTTTATTTCTTCCAGAGACATATTACCATTCCACCAAACATACCAGTGTCGATTGTTGTGTACTAAATACTTCTCCACGCCTTCAAAATTTTCTGAGTCACCAGAAATAGCTGTATGATAGACAGATTGGTCATTCCAAGCTTTTAACAGAACATCAAGATGTTCTTGATCGGGTACATCATCCTTCCAAAATTGAATTGGCAATTCGTTTTCAAACTGCACAGAATCCCAAAAACCATTTTCGTCAAAATGCAAAGCCTCGTATCTCATACTTCAAAAAAAGTCGTAAAGGTCTAATAACAGATCATTAAACAAATGATCCGTGGATTATGTGACTCATAGTCCGTTGACTTTTATACTACAATGTTGTAGTTTTGTTCAGTGGAAATAAAAAAAGCATTGGGCGCGCGCATTCGCGAAATAAGAAATTCTAAAGAGCTATCGCAAGAATACTTAGCCTATCTTGCCGATTTAGACAGAACCTACATTACGAGTGTCGAGAATGGCAAGAGAAATATTTCTATAGTCAACATCCAAAAAATCTGCAAAGCCCTTGGAATGCCGATGAGCAAATTTTTTAGTGCGAAGGATTTTAACTGATGCTCCAACCCGGGGATGTAATCTCCTACCACGAAATGTGCACCAATGAGGATGGTGCAACACTACAACGTGGCATGAACTTCAAGCTTGGTGGTGGTGTAAGTGTAATTCTTATGTCTATTCGTAAAGGTGCTCCATATCACGATAGAGTCGAGGAGGATGGAAGAGTATTGATATACGAGGGACACGACGTACAGCGCAATTTTTCTAATGATCCAAAATTGGAAGATCAGCCAATGGCATTTCCTTCTGGCCTTCCTACCCAAAACGGAAGATTTTTTGCGGCTGCTTCTGAATTTAAGAATCGTAAGATCGCACCCGAACTTGTTCGAGTGTATGAAAAAATCAAAGATGGCATTTGGGTTTATAATGGTGTATTTGAGCTTGTCGATGCTTGGTTAGAAAAAACTAAACACAGAAATGTATTTAAGTTTAAGTTGTTGGTTTCAGATTCCACAACAGACGAGCGCAAAAAAAGAGAAGCAGATTTAAAGGAGTTGGTACATAATAGATTGATCCCAACGTCCGTAAAACTTGAGGTATGGAAACGTGACAAAGGACAATGTGTAAAATGTGGCTCAAAAGATAATTTACACTTTGACCATATCCTACCCTATGCGAAAGGTGGTACCTCGTTGAAGACGGCTAACATTCAGCTTTTATGTGCAAGGCATAATCTTGAGAAAAGTGACAAAATAGAATAGCTATATCGTCTTGCTGTCATCCTCTCGGTTGAAATTATCATAGATGCTCGTTTGTGTTGAATCGCGAGCCTCAACCCTTCAAAATCTTTTTTCCAAATAGGCACCTAAAATCTTGTGGGCACCTATTGCATTTTGGGGAAAAATTTCGTATATTTGCAGACGGTGGTTAATGAGATATTTAAAGGATTGTTGGTATGCGGATTTGGTGCTGAAGAGATGATTTAGGAGGGGAGAAAATGATGGTGATGTGCACAGCTATATGTTTGTAGCATAAGGAGTTGTGGTGGCTTGTGCACGAATTCTCGGATTATTCCGGCCTCAATGATACGGGACATTCAGCGTAAATTTTGCATCGTAAAACAAATTAACAATGGCTGAACCAACGAGTGTACCACTAACAGCATCGGTCACATATATCTGAACGTCCTTCCCAGGATGAACGGTTGTCGAGTTTGTGGCACCCGCTCCGACCGAGAATGTTTCAGTGCCTCCGATTCCATCAATAATTTTCACATCAAAATTATTATGTGTTCCAATCCAGAGTGGATCAGGTTGTACGATAACTGTCGCATCGTTACATGGAAGGTTAATCGTTTTTTGGTCACCTTGAACAAGTGTGGTCGTATGGCTCCAGATTCCTTTAACATTATGAGCAGTTGCTGTGATGGTATAGGTACCAGGGTCAACGGCTGCGTAAGCTTGGGGTTGGTTGCCTTGCCCAATAGTAGTCGCACCACCTCCGCCAATGATAACATCAGCGACTTCGTATGCGGCGTAGGTTCCGCTAAGCTGAACGAAAATTTTTGTTTCGTGGGGATTATCCGTTGCGCCGGTAACTTTATTCAGGTTGCAACCCGACGTTATGATAGTTGTCAGCAGACAGAACGCAAGTATTTTCTTCATAGTGGTGAATGATAAAGGTCTGTAAGAAACCTCAATTTATCATGTGGGGTTCACTCCAAATCAGTCTTCGATTGCAATGTCTTTTTGGCTTAGCAATGCCGTCAGCAGTTCAATCTGTTTGTTTTGCATCTCGAGAAGTTGTACCCATTGTTCTTCGCGGAGCTGGTCCATCTTTCGATGCAAGTCCATTATCTCGAGTTCGGATTTGAGATTGACTTGGTAGTCGTTCGCCGCTTCAAGCCGATCTTTTTCAGCTTGCCGATTTTGTGACATCATGATGACCGGAGCTTGGAGTGCGGCGATCATTGATAGGAATAGATTCAGTAGGATGTAGGGATATGGATCAAAGATCTGATTGCCTGGTAGGACGTAGGTATTTGTTGCGACCCAACTCACTAAAATTGCAACGAAGATGAGGATGAAAGTCCATGAACCACCGAATGCTGCAACTTTATCGGCGACTCTTTCGCCGAATGTCATCTGGTCCGTGAACTCCTTGTTTATATTTCGACTTATCCCAACGCCGTCCAATATGGTACGGACGACATTTTGTTCGAGCAGTTCAAGTTGCTCATAACTTTTTCGGAAAAAGCGAATAGAAAAATCTGCAGTGCTTTTGAAAATTGAAGGCATAGGTGGTACTTCGATTAATCGTTAATGTGCAACGATAAGCAGTAAAATGATTTCTTAACATGATCTGAAATTATTTTCTGAACGATGTTAATTCATGTAACTCCTTTCGATACTCTGCCGTAAGGCGCTATCAACTTATCATTTATCGCACAATGCACCTTTCACTACGAATTATTTTTTTTGGATTATTTCTCTGGGTCTGCTCTGCTTCAGCACAAGTAACGAATACTTCAGGCAACACTGATTCCAGTTTTCATCCTCAACTCAAACCGACGTTGAATATTAAGCGGAGAACAGGGGAGATAAAGATTGATGGAAATGCAAATGATGCTGGTTGGCAAGATGCAATATTTATTTCAAGGGTAACCATTAAATGATTCGAAATGGATGCGGGGTGTTCTGAGAGAACAGAACCATCGAGCAATAAACCTTCTCTGAAGTTCGTTGTAGGTTTCTTGAAAAAATACGATGTTATTATAATTGGTGCTGGCGCTGCTGGATTGATGTGCGCCATCGAGGCTGGGAAGCGTGGAAGGACGGTACTTCTCATTGAACATACCGAGAAAGTCGGCAAGAAAATTCTTATCTCCGGTGGTGGAAGATGCAATTTTACAAATCTTGAAATTGCCCCAAAGAATTATCTTTCGGCGAACCCTCATTTTTGTAAATCGGCCCTTGCGCGCTATACACAAAAGGACTTTATCGGTTTAGTTGAAAAGCATAACATTCCGTATCATGAGAAAACCCTTGGGCAATTATTTTGCAATGGCTCCTCACGAGAGATCGTGGAAATGCTCGTGAAGGAATGCGAGGTTGTGGGTGTGGAAATATCCTTAAACGTTACAGTGACCGAAGTGAAGAAAGAAAATGTATTTTTTCTAACTACCTCCATCGGCGAATTCGAATCCGACTCTCTCGTGATTGCATCTGGTGGATTGTCCATACCGAAAATGGGTTCGACAGATTTCGGCTATCTCATTGCAAAACAATTCGGGTTAGGTGTTATAAAACCCTACCCTGCTTTAGTACCCTTGACGTGGAAGGATGAAGATAGAAACATATTTTCTGAGCTGAGCGGAATTTCACTTGCCGTAAGAGTAAGTTGTAAAGGAATAATATTTAAAGAGTCCATGCTTTTTACGCATAAGGGTCTTTCAGGTCCTGCAATATTACAGATATCATCTTACTGGAAACCGGGAGACGTTATCGAGATCGATCTTTTTGATATCATAGATATTCATGCTGTGTTACTCAAATATCGGAGTGAAAATCTTGAACTTGGAAAATTATTGTCTCGGTATCTCCCAAGAAATTTCGTGGTGAAATGGTGTGAAATATTTTTCCCTTCTAAACCACTTAACCAAATATCAGATAAAAATTTAAGACAGATCTCCGAACTACTCCACCATTGGAAGGTTATCCCTCGCGGCACCGAAGGCTACGAAAAAGCCGAAGTGACGGCTGGTGGGATTGATACTAAAAATATTTCGTCCAAGACGATGGAAGCCAATGATGTGAAGGGGCTATTTTTTACTGGCGAAGTTTTAGATGTGACTGGTTGGCTCGGTGGGTACAATTTCCAGTGGGCTTGGTCTTCGGGCTGGGCAGCTGGTCAGGCAGTCTAATGGAGAACTCACCAGATATTTTAGTGCGGGTCGCTATCTCGGAGTTGTCCGAATTTCACAAGCTTTACTGCACGAGCTTTTGGGCGCATAATAGGCGGCACGAACATCATTGCCTGTTCGTGTGAATCCGCTTCAAGGATTGCCCAAGCAGTATGTTCGTCATCCTTGCAACCCCAGTCCACATGGCTATTGAATCCTGCGGCAATTACTTGCTTTACAACGGCAGTACAGTCATCGGCACTATGAGGGGAAATAATGAGGTATCTATCCATACGATTTATTTTTACGGTATGAGAATCTAACTACGCATTTTTTGGGATAGTTCATTCGACTTCACCTTAGGGCGGATTTTCATATTCATTAGTAGTGTTAGTATTGCTATGGAATGTTTTGTTGTTGATAAATCCGATGTAAACCTTGAGGCCATGGACTTGCTTCTTCGTGGCGATGAAGCACGCCATGCGGCTCGTGTACTTCGTTTAAAAATCGGAGATCAATTTCTCGCAACAGACCTTCAAGGTGTCTGCTATAAAGGAAGCACAACTTCCATAGATTCCCCCTCAAAGAATGAATGGGTATTGGTAGGCAAGATAGTTGAAGTTCTGCCTAAACACAACGAGCCCAGTTTGAACCTCATGCTGATTCAGGGTATCACACTTGGACAATCAAAATTTGAGGAGATAGCCGAGAAGGCAACAGAAATCGGTTTGAGCGAAATTATCCCGATGTATTCGAAGAGAACCGAAAAGCGAACCGTTAATGCCGAACGAATTCGGAGAATCATCCAAACAGCCTGCAAGCAATCCTTCCGTGCAACCGAGCCTCAGTTGCATTCACCGCTTAGCCTTGGAGCATCATTAGAATTGGCGAAGAATCAAGGACGGAAAATTATTCTGCTTCATGAATCTGCTCCGCTTCAAGACACTTTACCATATTTCCTTCAAGGAAAACAATATTCATCTCTGGCACTCGTCATAGGACCCGAGGGGGGATTCGATGAAGCCGAAGTATTGT
This sequence comes from bacterium, assembly GCA_037143335.1. Lineage (GTDB taxonomy): Bacteria > Bacteroidota > Ignavibacteria > Palsa-1295 > Palsa-1295 > PALSA-1296. The sequence continues at coordinate 67,710 of JBAWZA010000006.1, forward strand.
TAGCAACTGCGGAGTTCGGTGCACAAGTCGCTTCACTGGGCAGCCGCCGACTTCGAGCAGAGACCGCAGCGATTGTGGCCGTCTCGATTGCAATGTCATACGAATAATAAGTCTTTTTTAGTATTGAAAATATTATTTTGTGCTCTTCTACTCATTGCTATGGGTGGCGTAAGCAATGCTGCCTCTGATTCTACTCAGACTGGCAATGACACAATTAAATTTGAGCAGAAAATCCGGATGGATGACGGTCGCCCATCCCCATTCGATTGGGTTACGAATATCCCTCGCGATTGGTGGCATTGGTCAAAGGAAACATTTACTACGGAGAAACTACCAATCATTGGGGGGCTCACTGCACTCACCGCTCTAACAATTATTACGGATTACGAGACATGGCAGGCATTCAAAAAGCCGTATGAAAGTAATGCGACATTTCGCAAGATCAATGACGTAACATCTTACTTAGGGGATGGTAAGGTGCAATTCGGTATATCGCTCGCCTTCCTAGCATCAGGATTTGCATTTAATGATGACAAAGCAATTCGTACGGCATCTCAGACGGTAGAGGTGATTCTTGCAACTGGCGGAGTGATTCAATTATTGAAGCACTTGACGGGCAGAGAAAGCCCGAACCGAGCGAGTACCCCCACAGGACACTGGCAATTTTTTCCGAATCAGAAAGAATATGCAAAGCATACTCCGAGCTACGACGCTTTTCCATCAGGACACATCGCCACGTCTCTGGCTACGCTTCAAGTGATAATAGAGAATTACCCAGAACAGCAATGGATTAAGTATGTCGGCTATCCGATTATTGGCTCAATTGCTGTCGGTTTAGTTTCAACAAGTATTCACTGGTGGAGCGACATCCCATTGGGTATGGCAATAGGGTACAGTTTCGGAGTTCTTGTTGCTCATCCGGAGCGCGGAGGGAGTAATGCAGAGGCAAGAAATGGTGTCTCACCCGAGGTGAATCTTTCTGTGCTTGGCAACGGCTCACCAGCGATTGGACTGGCATTTCATTGGTAACGAATTCTCGGCTCGGAGCAGTCTTGAGGGGACTGTACTATTTTCTTCGTAAATTTGAGAAATTTAATTGATAAGCTATGTCAGATATTCTGCTTGAAGTCAAAGGGCTAAAGAAATATTTTCCGATTAAAAAGGGAGTATTCTCCAAAACAGTCGGCAATGTGAAGGCTGTGGATGACGTGTCGTTCACTATCCGGCGTGGTGAAACCCTCGGCTTGGTTGGGGAATCCGGTTGTGGCAAAACGACAACGGGTCGTTGCATCATCCGACTCATTGAGCCGACAGCAGGATCAGTAAAGTTCGAGGGAGAAGAAGTCACGAAGATGGATCAGCAACGCCTTCGGACGATGCGCCGGCAGATGCAAATTATTTTTCAGGATCCTTATTCCTCATTGAATCCTCGCATTACAGTCGGCGGAATGCTAACCGAAATTTTGAAGGTTCATAAACTCCGAACTTCAGATGCTGAAATCAAAGATCGCGTTGAGGAATTACTTAAGATAGTAGGGTTAAACCCTTTGCATGCAAGGAGATATCCGCATGAGTTCTCAGGCGGCCAGAGGCAGAGAATCGGCATTGCACGAGCACTATCTGTCGAGCCAAAGTTCATTGTATGCGATGAACCCGTGAGTGCATTGGATGTGTCAATTCAATCTCAGGTACTGAATCTACTCATGGATCTTCAACAACAGTTGGGGCTTACGTATCTTTTTATTGCTCATGATTTATCTGTCGTTAAACATATTTCTGATAGGGTTGCAGTAATGTACCTGGGCGAAATTGTCGAAGTCACTGATTATAAATCTCTCTACGCCGCTCCGAAAGCTCCCTATACCGAAGCACTTCTCTCAGCCGTTCCGATTGCTAACCCAAGAGCAAAGCGCGAGCGAATCGTCTTGACTGGTGACGTTCCAAGTCCAGCGAATGCTCCGACAGGATGTTACTTTCACCCGAGATGTCCGAAGGCATTTGCGGAGTGCTCAACCATTCACCCAACTCTCACAAGTGATGGAGATGACCACATGGTTCGTTGCTTGCTTTACCCAAATAGCTTTCCGCAAGGAGCACAAGTAGCAAAAGCTGCCTAAGTAATCTTATGAATATTATCCTCTCATCCTCACAATGAGAGGATAAAAATCTTCGGTCAGTTCAGAGTAATACATGACCAACCAATCTCCATACCATGCCTCGGACAAGATTTTAACCGTACCGAGTGCCATTAGCTTTATTAGAATTCTGCTTGCGATTCCGGCAGTTTATCTTATTTCTAACGATTCAAATCTTGCGGCTGCGGTGGTGATGGGAGTTGCCTATATCACCGATATTCTCGACGGATATGTGGCACGCAAGACAGGGATTATCACCGAGTTTGGCAAAGCCATTGATCCGATTGCAGATAAAGTATTCGTTGCGGCATTACTGATTGCAATGATAACCAAAGGCCTTGTACCGATGTGGCTTGTTTTGGTCGTGATCGGTAGGGATATTGTGCTACTTGTCGGAGCTGTTGCTACCCGAGACAGAATCGGTGCGATTTTGCCTTCGAATTATTGGGGAAAGTCTGCAATTCTCCTGACTATAATCTGCCTTTTTCTTTCCGTATGCGGAGTTTCCCATGAAAATTTGGTGTTGGGATGGCTTGCTTCTACAACGTTAATCGTCGTTTCATTTTTGATTTATGTGAATCGGACGCTCAAGCTCTTAAGAAGCACAACAAGGTAGTAAGGACATCATTGTGGGATTTTTCGACCGCTTCAAAATATCGCGACTCAAAGAAGGTCTGGTAAAGACACAGGATAATCTTATCCGAAAATTTACCAGAATCTTGCATCGCTCTCGAAAAATTGATGATGAACTTCTCGGTGAGATTGAAGAGACACTGCTTCTGGCTGATGTTGGGTTTTCCACTACCGAGCTAATCATGAAGAATCTCATCGCCCACATGGAAAAGATGCGATGGTCGGATGCTTCTCAACTCCGAGATGAACTCCGTATTCAGATTACGAATGCTCTGACACATAACGGTGAATTTACCACACGTGAAAATCCTTTCGACCTTCCAGCTGATAAAAAGCCTTACGTAATTATGGTGATTGGTGTCAATGGCGTCGGCAAGACGACAACGATAGGAAAGTTGGCATTTAATTATCGCAATGCTGGTAAGAAAGTTGTCATTGGCGCCGCTGATACATTTCGTGCCGCAGCAAATTCGCAGCTCGAGGTGTGGGCAGAGCGGGCAGGGGTGGATATTATTCAACAGCATCATGGAGCTGATCCATCAGCTGTGGCTTACGATACCCTACAATCAGCGATTTCGAAATCTGCTGATGTTGTGCTTATTGATACTGCGGGAAGGTTACATAACAAGGCACATCTCATGGCGGAGCTTGAAAAGATGACTCGTGTCATGCGCAAGCTTATACCCGATACACCGCACGAAGTGTTGCTTGCACTTGATGCTACAACAGGGCAGAATGCACTTCAGCAGGCGAAAGAATTTTCGAAGGTTGCACCGATCTCGGGGCTAATACTCACTAAACTTGATGGCACTGCTAAAGGCGGTGTTGTGATAGCATTGGCTAATGAAATGAACATGCCTGTTCGTTACATCGGAGTTGGTGAGCAAATTGATGATTTGCAACCCTTTGATCCTTACGAGTTTTCGAGAGCGTTGTTTGGTGATGCCACTTTCGAAGGCGAATCATATACAGTTGAAGAAGAAGTTCAAGCATAAGAATGTCAATCATCCACAAACTCTCGCCGACTTTGGCGCAAAAAATTGCAGCTGGTGAAGTCGTGACGCGACCCGAATCGGTTGTAAAGGAATTAATCGAGAACTCACTTGATGCGGGTTCGCAGACGATTACTGTTGTTATCAAACAGGCTGGTCGCGCACTCATACAAGTTGTTGATGATGGCGCTGGTATGACGCGAGAGGATGCGGAGCTTTCAATCGAGAGACATGCGACGAGTAAACTTAACGAGTTTGATGATTTAGAAAAATTAAAGACGTATGGTTTTCGTGGAGAAGCATTAGCTTCAATTGCATCCGTTTCACAGTTCGAAATGCGTACTCGCAGAAGAGAGGATGAGCTTGGAACATTCGTAAAACTTGAAGGCGGTATCAAACGCGAAATTCGCTCCGAGGCATGTGATGAAGGAACGGCGATTGCGATTCGTACCCTATTCTTCAATGTACCAGCTCGACGCAAGTTCATGAAGAGCGAGGCTACGGAATTTAAGCATATCGTTGATACCGTTGCACGGGCGGCACTGAGCAATCCCCACGTCAGATTCGTACTAGTCAGCGATCATGATTGTGTTTTTGATCTTCCCGCATTTAGACCGTTGCCTGAGCGCATCGAACAAATATTTGGTTCGAATTTGCGCAGAGCATTGCTTCCAGTGGAAAATGTGACACATGAATTTCATCTTCATGGATTCGTTAGTGCTCCAAGCTTTGTCAAACGCGTGCGAACGGAACAGCTTTTCTTTATCAACGGCAGACCCATCCATTCATCACGTGGACTTTCGTTTGCTGTCTCGAATGCTTATGAGCATTTGGTCGAGAAAGGGGCATTCCCATCGTGTTTTCTTTTTATCGAAGTGGATCCATCAAAGATAGATGTGAATGTTCACCCGCAAAAACTTGAAGTAAAGTTTGAAGATGAGCGCGCATTAATTGAAGAGGTTCGACGAACGCTGACTACGACACTACAACGCGCTACCCAAGCGAATGCAGCCGAAGGTGCGTTGGCTCCTGATATGCAGTTGCCTACTGCGATTAACCAAGGTGAGAAGATGAGGTTGCGCTACCCAGAGCACGCAACTGCGCCGCCAGCACGAAATTCAAGCTTCGAAAAAATTCCTGTCGGTAAGCCACCGATTCCGAGTAACGGCACCCAGACACTTGATAGATTATTTGGCAAGTCGTCGCAAGATTTATTTGGGAATTCCACCTCACGACTCGTTCCACAAGAAACACAGTCGAGTGGTGATTCGCTACCACTTCCTTCGCCGCCAGCTTCGGCGGCTGAGCGTAGGGCGATTGCGACGGAAGTTTTTTCCGACCGTCCGACTTTGTGGCAGATGCACAATAAGTATATCTTCTGCCAAATAAAATCAGGCATGATGATCGTCGATCAACATGTCGCACATGAAAGAGTACTCTATGAGAGAATTCTTCATTCACTTGAAGACGGATCAGCTCATTCACAAGAATTATTATTTCCACAAGCAGTAGAATTGCTTCCCCGGGAAGTCGCTCAGATTCGTGAGCTTCACGATCAACTGACTTCTCTTGGATTCCATCTCCGCTTCTTTGGTGGTACATCGGTTGTAATAGATGCCGTGCCTGCGGATGTCAAAAGTGGTAGCGAAGAAACGATCTTGCGCGAGATGATGGAGGAGTACGAAGTTTTAGAACGCCTCGGTACGTTCAGTTCACGCGAGGCGTTAGCCGCTGGATTCTCTTGCAAAGCCGCAATCAAGTCCGGAGACAGACTTTCGCAAGAAGAGATGCATTCGCTCATCGAACAGCTATTTCAGACCAAAATGCCATACGTATGTCCTCACGGCAGACCAATTGTAATCAAACTTGCTTTAGATGAGTTAGACAGAAGATTCGGCAGATCACCAGTCACAGCAATGGAGGCTTAACTGCCATCTAAGTGGAACGGTCTTTTAGACCGTCTGTCAATTACAATGATTGCACTACGAAGTTTGTGTTGACGGTGCAACGACCCGTACATTTTTATTTCTCAAACCTAATGCTCAGTATCGAAATCCTACAACGCGTAAGAACTTCATGGTGTAAACGCCACCGTGCTCAATCAGAATCAACAGATTGGGGACAGTCACTTGCGATGTACGGATTATTCCGTAGCCTCGAAGTTCGCGACGACAAGATAACGCGTGAGTTCGTACGCGATTGGGTGCATTTTCATTTGACGGAACAAGTTTCGGTAAATTATTTCTGTGGCTCCTGGAGCTTTGGATTACTCTATCCCGAGATCGCAAAGTTTTTTCCGGAAGTGAAAATGCAACTTGATGAAACCGCAAAGCGGATGTTTGATTTCATCACAACAAAATCACTGCGGAATCCTGACGGTGTGATTTTGCATAATATAGACTTACCGAATATCTATATTGATACGGTGTATTATTCCTCTGTTATCCTTGCAAAGCTTGGAACGTACCTGGGGCTTGAATGGCAAGAAGAGGCGATGAAGCAGATCAAACTGCATCTAAAAATTCTTCAAGACGGGAAGAAGCCATTCTACATTCATTGTCAGGAGAATGCAACCGGGAAGCGCAGCGAAGGTTCGTGGGCACGAGGCAATGGATGGGTGATGATGGCATGTGCTGAGATTTTGCCACTGATGAAAAAAGGATCACCAGAGTATGATGAACTCGTAACAATTTTCAGAAACCTTGCACGCAACCTTGTTTCCTATCAAGCAAAAAGTGGTTTGTGGCGGACCATTCTCGATGATAAAACAGCGTACGAAGAGACATCAGCAACGGCAATGTTTCTTTTTGCTTATCGCAGGGGAAAAGCACTTCGGATATTAGGACCGGAGTGCGATGCGGTGATTCGTAAATCCGAAGCCGGACTTTCGAAAATGGTTGATAAAGATTTCAAGTTCATCGGCGTCTCCGAAGGCACATGGCCTGGCACTGCTGAATACTACCGTTCACTTACGCAAGGAGAATACTGGTGGGGTACAGGAGCCTACTTATTGGCTTTGAGTGAGATGACCAAATAATTCCATGCATACTCACTTCGATCATATCGCAATCACGAGCACGAATATCTCGGACTCTATCGAATTCTATGAGAAGAATTTCGTGGGGGTTGAGATTTTGTATCAAGATGCAACTTGGGCTTTTCTGGAAATCGGCGGTACGCATCTTGCGCTCGTAACTCCCGGCGAGCATCCGCCTCATTTATCCTTTAGTGTTCACACCAAAAAAGATTTAGAAGATTTTGCGGAGAAAGTAAAAGGGAAAATCGTGGTTCATCGCGATCATTCCGAATCGTTTTACTTTAAGGATCCTTCGGACAATGCAATTGAGATTGTGTGGTATCCTGAAGGAGAGAGCGGCATATCAGTGGACCATTCCCTATAAGTTGAGACTGACGGACTGAGAGTCCGTCCATCTAAAAGAAAATCATAAAAGCTCGATTTCCGGCACTACTGGAATAATCCCTCTATCAGATCCCATCTTGAATAAATGTTGCAATGCTTTCTTGCCGCGGTCACCCATATCATAGGTGACATCATTGACATACATCTTTACAAATTTTTCACCGAGTGCGTTGTCAATGCCGCGTCCCCATTGCATTGCATAGGGTATCGAACCTTCGGGGTCATCGTATGCAGCTTTGATAGATGCTTGCAATGCTTCGCGAATTTGTACTGCTGTTTCGTAACTTAAATCTTTGCGAACAAGATCAAGACCTAGAGGGAGCGGAAGACCAGACGTTTCTGACTCCCATCTTGTACCGAAATCAACGAGTTTGTTTAATCCATAATCACCCCATGTTAGCTGACCTTCGTGGATGAGCAGTCCTGCATCAACTTCGTCATTCAAAACTGCATCAATAATTTTATCAAATGCCATTTCTTTTGATTCGATATGCCCGTACCAAATTTGAAGTAACAGATTTGCTGTTGTCAACTTGCCTGGTTGAGCAATTACTTTTCCCTGAATCTCGTCCATCGTCTTATACTTTTTCGAGACGATAATTGGTCCATAGCCTTCACCCATCGAAGCACCCGTCTTCATGATCCAGTATTTATCGGATACATAAGGAAAAGCATGTGCACTGATTGCAGTGACTGGAAGCTCACCTTGCATTGCGCGAACATTGAGCGACTGAATATCGTCAAGAACGTGGTCAATTGTAAAACCAGGGATTGTAACCTTACCTGAGCCAAAGCCATAGAACATGAAAGCATCATCTGGGTCTGGTGAATGACCGATTTGTAAGAGAGAATTCAAAATGAAAATTTAAGATTGTAGGTTTAAAAAAAATTAATGGCGTCCCTTCATCATAGCTGCATCCGGGAAGAGCACTATCTTGCCGACCTTCTTTGGTGACTCGATCATCATCTCAAACGCCTCCTCAAAATTAGTGAGTAGCATTTTATGGGTGACAACAGGTGTTACGTCAAGCCTCTTCGATGCCAATAAATTTGAAACGGTAAACCATGTATCGAACATGAGTCTGCCATTTATCCCATAAAAAGTACCGCCGTTAAAGACGATATCATTGAGCGGCGTCGGCACGAGATTATCTTTGAAAATTCCAAAAAAGCAATATCTACCGCCTCTGCGGAGCATGGCAATTCCATCGGTCATAGCTCGCGGAGCGCCTGACATTTCGATCACGACATCAGCGCCGATACCATCAGTAGCGTCTTTGACAATCTCGACAGCATTTTCTTTTGTCACATTAATGACTCGGTCGGCACCCATTTGTTTGCCGATGTCAAGACGGAATGGCTCCATTCCAGTTAGAAAAATTTTCGTCGCACCTGCCGCTCTCGCTACTCCAACGGCAAAAAGTCCGATCGGTCCATCACCCAAGATCACGACGCTCTTGCCGTGGACAGGTTCTACGAGCGTTGCGTGGACTGCATTGCCGAGTGGCTCTTGAATAGAAAGAAATTCCGGCGCGATGCTTGTGTCATTTTTCCATAACACAACATCAGGAACAGCGAGATATTCTGCGAAAGCCCCATCACGATCGACTCCGAGAATTTGTAAGTTGTGACAAATGTGCATTTGTCCTGTCATACACTGCTTGCAATGCAAGCAGGGAATATGCGTTTCGACGGAGACGACATCACCTTCTTTTGCACGACCAACTGCGCTACCGGCTTTCACAACCGTGCCGGTTGTTTCATGACCGACGGTGTAGGGTACATTTTTTATTCGAGATTGCGCCCATGAATCCCATTCATAAATATGAACGTCAGTACCGCAAAGGCTTGATGCTTCGATTTTTATGAGTACTTCATCATTTTTTATCTCGGGGATAGGAATTTCTTGAATTTCAGCTCCCCTTTTGCGCTCGGTTTTGCGTAGCGCGATCATTGTTTTCGACATCGTATATTCAGATATAGTGGAACGGACTCTTAGTCCGTTCGCGCGGACTGAGAGTCCACACCACTTCAATTTGGCAACAACTCATTTATCCAACTTCGGAGGTCTGAAACAGTTTCTTCGGTAAGTCCGTGTCCGATTTCGTATTCTTTTGCAAAAGTTTTTGCATGAGCATTATTGAGTATATTTTTCGCAGCATACATCTCGTTCATAGAGATTAAATCATCGAATCTTCCGTGAGAGACAAAAAAAGATGTTGATGAAAGATCACTCATTGATAGTTTCTCGCGAGCATCTTCTGGGATATAACCTGAGAGAGCCATCACGCCCTTCACCGTAATACCTGACTCTGATAATGCTGTGCTCGCCATTAAAGAATAGCACAGCGCTGCTCCTTGGCTGAATCCCATCAGATATGTTTGAGTTGGATCAGCGCCTTCAGTCTTGATAATTTTTGGAATTTCGCGAACGAGCATCGCTTCGCTTTCTAATCTAGTCTTCAGATCGGGAGTAAATCCAGTTGCAGTAGCTGAGAGATTACACCAAGCAAAGCCACCCCAACTCAAGGCTATTGGAGCACGGATACTTATGGTGAGAATTTTAGCACCGACTCTCTCAGCGATTGGTAAGAGATCAAATTCATCGGCTCCATATCCGTGCAAGATTATAAGTACAGGTGTATTACGGGGCAGAGACTCAGGTCGAAATGTTTCGTATACCATACTCACTCGACCTTTGACGTGACAGGATTCTTTAGGCCAGAATATTTTGTGAGCGTTATGTCAATCGCTCCGACGATAACCTTGGTGGAGACTTTTACTGGCATTTTGTTCGCATCGTTTGTGAGCCAAATTCGGATGGAGCCTTCATTCTTGAATAAGCCGCCCTCTACTACCATTGGTTCAACCACTATACAATCGAATTTCCCGGCTTCGGTCTGGATTTGCTGTCTCCCTAAAATCATCACATCAAGCGGGTGGGTTTTGCCATCATAAAAATTTTGTAAGCTAATTTTTTGTCCTTTGTGATACTGAGTCAGATCAAGTGTACGAACGTAGTAAAACGCACTCAATATATCGTGGACGTATTGAGGAATTTTGAACTTGCTACCGTCATTTGTTTCTGCCGTTAATTCGTCCTGATCAAAAAATGCTTCAAAGTCACGGCGATAGTGACCTTCACTCACGTGCTGTTCAAAGCGGTGTGGGTATATGCCTTCGACATCAACAAAGCTGGAGTACTTGTCACGGACCTTAAAGATATTATCGAATGCCTCACTGCTCACAGCATAGGTATTGATCTCATAGGACTTTCTGCCACCAACATACTTATATCCGGGTATCACCATCACAGCTTGGCCCGCTGTGACGAAGCCATAAGTAATATCAAAAACCAATCGTTCGCCAACACCGAATGCTTCGTTCGGAATTTTGCGCTGCTGTTCGTTTAGCTTTGGTGCGACAAGAACAGTACTCGGCGATGGTTGAAGCAGAGTTAGGAGCGGTATGATGAGAAGCTTGAGTAGCACGTTATTTTGTCGTTAGTTTAGCGATAGCCTGTTCAACTTGCAGAGGCGTCACTTCGTTAATACAATCACATTGTTTGCACTCGGGGCATTCAGATTTTTTTGGTATTAGCGGTGCAAGATTCACCACCGATGTTCCTCGAAAACCCCAGCGTTCCTTCGATAGAGATCGGACAAGTGGAAATAATCCAACTGTTTTGACCCCTAATGCAGCCGCAAGATGCCCCGGTCCTGTCCCGCTTGCAATGACAAGTTCTGCACCGGCGAGTAATGCCGCGAGTTCTGGAAGTGTCTCCGTAAGTTGTATATGAACATTACAACCGCGAAGTTTCATTCGCTCAGAGATTCTGAACAAGAATTCATGGTCGGCAGGAACGCCAGAGAGCATGATTGACAGATTACTAAGAGTATGAAGGTGCTCGGCAACTTGAACAAAATGCTCCTCGCTCCATGCCTGCGTTGAGCCACCTGTAGTCACATGGAGAACGGCGTAGTGTCCGTTTGCACTATTTTGAATTTGAGGCAATAGCGAGAGGTCGAGTCGCGGAAGTGGTGTTTCCTTGGCTGTGATCCCAATAGCTGAAAGCATTCTGACGTTGTAGTCAGCTTCATTACGCTCAGCTCGTTTACGATGTTCTCGAACGGGTTTGTTATAAAGAAATGAAAACCAAAAATATGCCCTCCCTACACGATTTGGAATTCGTGCAAGAAATGATGCAAGCGTAAGTTTGAATTTATGACCGAAGAAAAAAACTGCATCCGCAGAGTTGTTGCGAAGCAACTTTACTGCATCGGATAATGAGGACTCGCGATCATAGACAATGACCTCATCAATATCAGGGCAGAGTCGGGCAAGTTCGGCTGTGTAACTTCGGACAAGAACTGCAACATGGGCATCAGGATTGAACTGCTTGATAGCAGTTGCCATTGGCAGTGTCAGCACCAAGTCGCCAATCTTATCAGGTCGTATAAGAAGTATCCTACGTATCAATGCCACAACTACTTTAAGTGATTTGCTTGTTATGATTTCGTGATATACCGCCCACGATACCTTGATCTCTATGCTTCAGGCGAGTTGCACGAACGCGCGAAGCGGTTGAACTCACTCCTATCTTCGTGCACAATTTGTCCGCTTGATTGCAAGGTTAATCGCCTCAATGATGAGATCGCCCGTTGCTTTACCGGCAAGAAAGCAATCGTCTCGTCCTATTGTCCACACTTTGGCGAAGAGCCTGCTCTTACTGGCACGAACGGAGTAGGTAACATATTTTTTGGCAATTGTAATCTCAGGTGTGTCTATTGCCAAAATTATGAAATTAGTCAAAGGTGGAAGGCAGAAAAAAAGAATGAAGTAACCACAGAACGACTTGCTGAGATTATGCTTGAGTTGCAGGAGAAGCACAAGTGTCACTCTATCGGACTTGTCTCTCCAACGCATGTTGTTCCGCAAATCGTTGAAGCACTCGAAGTTGCTTGTGGGATGGGCTTGACTTTGCCAATCATCTACAATACAAATGCGTATGATTCATTGGAAGTTCTTCAGTTGCTCGAAGGGATAGTTGATATTTATTTGCCAGACATAAAATATTCGGATGAGCAAGCAGGGTACGATTACTCTGGTGTGAAGGATTATGTTTACCATTCGCAAATCGCTCTCAAAGAAATGTATCGGCAGATGGGAAGTAGTAACGTGATTTGCGATGATGGACTGATCAAGCGTGGACTAATCATCCGCCATCTTGTGCTTCCAAATGAAATAGCTGGTAGCCGTGAGACACTCAGAATGATTTCGGAAATATCGCCCGAGCTTACGCTTTCGGTGATGAGTCAGTACTATCCCACGAACATCGTTAATGATACGAGAGCTGAACATTCTGATCGCATACTACTCATCAACAGGAAAATCCGTGAACGTGAGTATGAAAAAGTACTGGACTTGCTGGATGAATTTGCGTTGACAAATGGCTGGGTTCAGGAATTTGAAAGTCAGGATTATTATAGACCTGACTTTAACAATCGGATTACTCCCTTCACGAAATAGTTTTTACTTCCGTATTTCACCCGTTGCCATACTCCAAAAAAGCAGATCGAGTTCATCCATTGATACCTCAACTCGTTCGGAGTATCGAAGCCATTTCTTTTCAATAGTAAAATATCTTTTTGGTGTGAGTGACTTCGGAATTCTGCCGATGATGCCTATATCGTGTAGGTGACGCAAGATATGACGATCAAGAATTGTCAAGCCTCTGATGCCGATATTTCTCAGAAAGTGGGATGATTCCTTTAATCCCAAACCGGGGACAATACTCATTACCTTTTCACGGAGTCCAAAAATGTTGTGGTCTTTTGCTCCGAGCAAAGCGTGGAGTTGCGGGTAGATTTCGCGAATCCGCAGGAGACGTTTACTCTTGACATTATGGAAACGGATGTAGTGGCGTGAGTCTCGGAGATAAGCGACCGGATCAAATCCGAGTTCAAGAAATTTATCAGCTCGAAGTTTCGCAATCACTTGATCGGCATTTTTCGCATGTGATTGTGGTGTGAGAATGCAATAAAGTAATTCATAAAAATAATCACTCGGTTGAACGGAGGCAAAATCACTCAAGCGAGCTTGAATATCGGCTTTGCGCTCAGCATAAATCGTCAGCCACGGCTCAGGGAGTTCAGGCTTCATTTGGACTGAATCTGATATGTACTTCGTTTTTTGTGGCAAAATCCTTCGTGAATAAGCTCCTCTAAAATGCTTTTAACAAATGTTTTGACTTTGGAGTCTTCATCGTCGATCTCTAATCTTCGAATAATTTTCTTTAGTGTAATCCGCTCATGATCAACAATTGTCCGCAAAATTATCCCACGCCAAATTCTTTTTGGTTTCCCGAAGTATTGTGGCTCGTTATTTTTGGTTACGTTTTTAGCACTTGGTAGATTCGCACTTTTACAATCCTGTTTAAGCGGACAATCAGAGCATTTTGGATTACGTTTTGTACACACCGTTGCACCAAAATCCATTAGTGCTTCATGCCACAAGCGAGAATTTCTTGGCGGTAACATGACTTCAGCAATGCGCTGCACTTCTTCACGCGGGAAAATTGCATTCTGGTCTTGCATCTTCGAAAATATTCTCGATAAGACGCGGAGGACATTCACATCTATCGTAGTGAGGTGAGCATTGAATGCGAAGATGAGTACGGAGCGAGCTGTGTAGGGGCCTATCCCAGGAAGTTCGAGTAATTGTTCTTCTGTATCAGGAAATTTCTTTTTGCCTATTAGGATTGCAGTCTTTTGAAGGTTCAGTGCGCGGCGATTATAACCCAATCCTTGCCAAGCCTTGATCACGTCCGATGATTTTGCTTTTGCAAGTGATTCAATTGTTGGGAATCGCTTAAGAAATATCGGCAGAAATTCTTCGATGCGCGAGGCTTGAGTCTGCTGTGCCATCACTTCGCAGACAAGTACTTCGTAAGGATCACGGATTTTCTTTCGCCATGAAAAGCGTCGCCGATTATTTTTATACCACTCAATAATCAACGATTGAGCATTGGTGATAGAGGTCGCAGTTAAGGTGAACCTTGAATTAATCACTCCATTCATTACGGCAAACCCTCTTCCCTAATTTTTCTGAGAATGTTAGAATTGCCGGATAAGTGCTGAAGATCTCTCAATTCATCCACTCCGAACCATCCTATCTCTTCGAATTCTGTATTTTGTGGGATACCTTCGAAATTACTAACGTGAAAAAAAGTAACGTGGTAGGTGATTGAGTTTGTTTCGGTTACGTATGTCATTTCATCCGCGAACCATACCTTCGCATTACGGACTTCGATGACAAGCTCTTCGCGAAGTTCTCGTTGGAGAGCTTCGAGTAGCGATTCGTTTGCTTCAACCTTTCCGCCAGGAAATTCCCAATGCAAAGGGTAGCGTTTAGTCCGACTCCGTCGGCACATCAAGACTTTCCCATCTCGAACGATAACACCAGTTACAACTTGTGTCGGCATTATCCAAACTTGAGTGCGCTTAACGGGCGAATCCTTGAGGCGATGCGCGCAGGGATGAATATCGCAGATAGTGAAATAACTATCGCGATAACACTAACGATTACAAACTGCTGCCACTCAATCGAGATCGGGACGCTCGACATGAAATAGATATCGCTTCGGAGTTTGAAAATCTGGAAAGTAAGTTGAAGCCACGCGATTACAAATCCAATGACGTTGCCAAGTAGCACACCTGAAATGGTAATGACGGAACCCTCAGTTAGAAAAATTTTGGCGATGCCAAAATTTGTTGCACCCAAGGACTTCAGCACACCGATAGTTTTTGTTTTTTCTATCACCATGATAAGTAGTGTCGAAATTACATTGAATGCTGCGACAATGATAATAAGTCCGAGAATGATTGGGATTGGTTTTTTCTGGAGTTCAATCCAACCAAATATCGTCGGATAAATATCATAGACGCTTTGGGAAAAATATGGGTAGCGAATTACTGATGAGATGCTTTTACTCAGCGCCCTAGCCTGCGAGAGATCAGAACCTAGTACCCTGAAACCACTAACTTGCGTTGAGCTAAATCCTGCAAATTTCTGCGCGGCATCAAGAGTTGTATATGCAAGCCCGTTATCGTATTCGGTCATGCCTGTCTCGAAAATTCCGACGACACGGAATTTCTGTAAATGCGAAAGCAAATCCTCGCGGCTCTGCATCCCTTCATGAAAGCGAAGTGCAGTTACTGATTTTCCAACTTCCGTTCGTAGATCTTTTGCAACACCCTTACTTATTAGTATGCCTGGGATCGAGTCCGATGTTGGATAGAGAAGCGTCGAACCAGTCACTATCCTTCGGAGTGCAAGGGTCATGGAGTCTGAAGGTCGAATGCCTTGCAAGACTATTCCTGAAATTCCGCTTGGTGAACGCAGGACTATTTCCTGCTCAACAAACGGGGCGAGTTTTGTGATAGCGGTAACCTTACCAAGGAGATACTTCATGGAGCCTTGATAGTCGGGAAGAGGTCTGTTGCCGAATGAAGTTATCTCGGCGTGTGCGGTGTATCCGACGATGTTATCGGTCAACTTTTTCTCGAACCCCGATAAGATGGCAAGAGTGACGATTAGCGTTGCCGTACCCAGTGCTACACCTGCAGTGGATATGCCCACAATGAACGAAACGAATTTTCGTTCAGCCTTCACGTCTTTGCCAGTGGAGTTTTTCCTTCTGTACTGGAGAAAACGTTTCGCGATGAAATAAGGGTAGTTGATAGCGTTTAGAATTTAAGAAGTGATACCCATTTCTCGTAGAGTTCACCTGTTGAGCGAACATCCCTCATGCAATACTCCGCGATTTCGCGTGATCTACCTTCAGCAAAAAATTGCGGTACTTCATAGCCAGTTATCCCCCCAGATTTCGGTGAAGACACACCGAATGCTTTTGTGTAGAAATCCAAATTAAATTTTCGCGTAGCCCCGTTTTTATCAAATCCGTTATTGAAGACAAGCTTATCGGCAAGATCAATATGCTCGACATCGTAATTTTTTCCACGGATACTAAATGCCCAGCGTGTGCCAGACATAAGATTCACACTTGGTCTAACTCCAAGTGCGGCACTTCTGAGCATGAGGAATGGACAATCAAAATTTCTACCGTTAAAACTGATGAATGCGTTATACCTTTTTTCTTCCAGCCCTTGCCAAAAATGAGTAAGGAGTTCTGCTTCATCGGTAAACGATTTATACTTGATTACCATCTCGTCGTGCTCAACGGTGTCTTCGGCATCAGCGGAGTCAATATATAACGCCGCTCCACGTTTGGTTTCGGGGATGTAGATACCAATGCAGACAACTCGACCGAGCAAGGGATTCAGTGCTCCGAAGCGTTTCTGGTTCTCTATTTCTTCGTCAGTCTTGCAACCACGGAGTAAGTATTCTTTCTGAACATCATCGAAAGATTCATCGAACGGTAGTGGGACAGTTTCGATGTCGAAAACAAGTGATTGCATCGGTTCCGGTTATGGCGTAATAAAGTTACACTCAGAACAAGTATGCTGTTCAAAGCGTCACATCAAGAGTGCGTAAAAAATTTCTACTTCCCCTCGGGGACAGCCCAAATTTTTCCGACTTTAACTTCATCAAAGGTGGCTGGAGTTTCGCCGATAGCGCGTGGCACAAGGTGGCGCTGTTTCGGTCCAAAGATAGTTTCCGGAGTAATCATCTTCTCCACAGTATCAATCTTATTGCCTGTTCTCATGAGCAGTTGGTATTTGAGTTTACGGTAGGAGTCGTGCCCGTTATTTTCGTAGATGACCTCAAGGTACTGCTTTCCATTTTCTGGATCGGATTTATAGGCAAGGATTCCTACATCCTTCGTTTCGACCCAAGGCTCGACGTAGGCTTCTTTTTTGCAACCGGTCGAAAAAGTGTAAATAAATACAATGACAATAACTCCGATGAAACTTACCCGTGTTTTCATAGCGTGATGAGTGGTTGTGTGAATGCATATGAATATACGAAAATTTAACGCACCTCACTTTAAAATACAATAATTTTACGAAATTGGAACGTAGCATTGAAACACTTGGGTTTTGATTGCGATGTTTAGTTTTTCAGATCACGAGTTTGCTTCCCCGGTTCGCAGGCGTACGCTGGCGATTCTCATTGGTCTTGTATTTGCTGGATTTATTTTCCGGTTTGTGCAATTACAACTTTGGGAGGGCTCCGAACTCCGCGGTGCGGCGAGTGCTCAAGGCATCAAACGAATCGAGCGTGTGCCAGTCCGTGGCGCTATCTACGATAGAAAAGGTCGAGTAATAGCAGCGAGCATTCCATCATACACCGTAATGCTCACCCCCCAAGATTTTAATCCCTACCGTAAGACCTCGTTACCATTACTTGCGAAAATTTTTGGTGTAGATACAAGTTATATCATCAGCCGTTTGAACCAAGCAGGTGCTTATACCAGATTCCAGCCAGTAAAGATTTGGAGTGACGCTAGCCCAAAAATTATGGCGCAAATCGAGGAGCATCATGAAGATTTGCCCGGCGTCTTCACCTCGTATGAATCTAAACGACAATATGTAGCACCCATCAGAGCATCACACCTACTCGGATACACAAAAGAAATTTCTGAGAATATGCTCGAAAAGGCAAGTGAGTCAGATGATAGTAATTACTATAACCCAGGTGACATTGTAGGTACATCCGGATTGGAGTATAATCACGAAAAGGATTTGCGCGGTGTGAAAGGCTATGAGTATGTCGCAGTTGATGCGCGCGGTCAGCGACAAGCGCGCTTCAAAGAAGGAAAGGCAGACATCAATGCCGTTGACGGAGAGAATATCCAGCTAGGATTAGATATTGATTTACAAGTCTATGCCGAACAATTACTTGGTGGTGCTGGAAGTGGAGCAATTGTAGCACTTGATCCGAACACTGGTGAGATTCTGGCACTCGTAAGCAAACCTGATTTTGATCTTGATATTTTCAGCGGACGAACTTCGAAAGCAGAGTATCAAGAAGTGATGCTCGATAAGTCGCACCCGCTCTATAATCGAGCAATGCAGAGTGCGTACCCTCCAGGCTCGACTTGGAAGCTGATGATGGCGGCGGCTTCTCTCGAATCGAAAACTATTCCGTTCAATTTTACTCTTGGTTGCCCAGGGTATTTTACTTATGGAGATCACACGTTTAATGATGAATCCAAACGTATTGCTCATGGAGCGGTAAACGTGCATCGTTCGATAGTTGCCTCATGCGATGTATTCTATTATAGGCTATCGTTGATGCTTGGGATTGACTCGATGTATCGGTATGCCAAGATGTTTGGTTTTGATACGACCTCCGGTGCAGACATTGGATACGAAGGTCACGGCGTTGTTCCGAATACTCGTAGAATGAATAAGTGGTATCCAAAGGGATGGACGAAGGGATATACGGTAAGTCACGGAATTGGTCAAGGTGAAATCGGAGTTACTCCGATGCAACAGGCAGCTTATGCTGCTTGTTGGGCAAATCATGGTGTATGGGTTCAACCTCGCGCTGCGAGGGCTGTTTATAATTCTACACTTGGGAGGTGGGAAGATGTAAAAACAAAATCGCATCACATAGCAATATCGGATACCGTCATTGAGACCGTCCGCAGAGCAATGTGGGGGGCTGTCCATGAACCCGGTGGAACAGCACATTCTGCCGAAACTCCCGGCGCACATGACTGCGACATTGCAGGCAAGACAGGAACTGCGCAGAATCCCCACGGGAAAGATCACGCATGGTTTGTATCTTTCGCTCCGTTCGATCATCCGAAAATTGCAATGTGCGTCTTAGTTGAGAATGCAGGATTCGGCGGTATGATCTCAGCACCAATAACAAGAAAGCTTATCAAGTACTACCTCTTTGGCGAGCGCGAGGACTCGCTACCTAAAATTCTTCCTAACACGTACGAGTACGAAAAATACAGGGCAATGAAATACCAAAAGAATCAACCATCTACTCCAAAGCCTGCACCTGACTCGCTAAATCGCCATTCCGCCGAAGCGACAATAGACGAAAAACGCCACGGTTAAAAAATAATTGTAAAAAAATGTAAAAGACTTGGATTCCGAGTAAAAATGTTGTAGTTTTGTGGCTTGAAATTTCATCACATTTTCATCATACGATTGATTTAGCCATGGAGAGAATAAGCGGGGTTGTGCTCGCAATCGTCGCATTGTTTTGTGTCTGTAGTTCAGAGTTATTGGGCCAACCTTTCATTATGGATAGCCTTCCTCACTTCAGCCAGGCAGGTACTTTGTGGGTTGGTAAATCTGAGTTGATTAAAGTCGTGTTGGATAAACCAACTCGGTCACCAGCTCAACGGAAAATCGAAGGTTCGATTCTTTCTCTGATTGAGCACGGTGGTCCGAATGGGATTCTATCAACAAATACATACTCGCCAGGATCAGTCAAAACACGGGCGAAAGTTGATAATGCAGGACGAGTTTATGTTAATCTTTATCTTGCAACAGGTCCCGCAGGTCTAACCCCTGATGTGTGTGCTTCAAAACTCCAACATCTGACCACGCCAGCTTACCCCGTTGCTCTTGATCCCTACTCACCAATAGTACCCGTCTGGCTTTCACTTTCTCAGATTTCCGAAGTTGCAGGTTGGGCTGGAATAAAGCAAATAAGGCTCGTAACAAATCCATTCAAGAATGAAGGCCCAATACTCTCCGAAGGCGTACCGAGGCTCAAGTCAGATTTTGTTTCCAGTATTTGGCCTCTTGCAACAGGAGAAGGGGTCAAGGTTGGAGTAATGTCTAATGATTGTGGTTCTTCTGAAAATATGATTTCGTCACGCCAAGCGAATCATGAACTACCGATGAATTTGGAGATTCTTAGAGATAATTTGGATGTCGGGGTAGTCCCAGCTACTCGGACACACGAGGGACTTGCGATGATGGAAATTGTTCATGATGTAGCACCACGTGCAAGCCTTGCTTTCACGACGGCAGGAGCGACAGTTACAGAGTTTTGTAGAAATATGCGTGAGCTTGCTACACCACCACATAATTGCAAGGTGATCGTTGATGACTATACTTTTTTTGATGAGCCTTTTTTTGAAGATGGACCAATTTCAGGAGTGATTTCTGATCTCACAGGGAATAATGTTGTTTGTGTTACATCCGCAGGGAATTGGGGGCAAGATGTTTGTTCATTTACATATAATCCTATTAGTCTCAGTTTGAGTTTGAACGGATCGCTTATCAACGTGAATGCCCAAAATTTTTATAACGGTGATGCCGTCAATACTATCCATCTTCCACCTGGGGCTACCCTCAGTGCTGTTTTACAGTGGGACGACCCTTTTTACGCTCCTACCCATGACTACGACATTTATGTAGTGGATCAGCAGAGAAACGTCATCTTACCTGAGACGAGCACGAATGATCCGTTCTCAGGAACAGCGATGGAATTTATCGAATATCAAAACGTGAGTTCATCAGAGATGGACGTTGGAATTGTTGTGGTCGGGGCATCCGCAAGTCCGAACGCCCAGAACCTGAAACTTGTTGCCCGTTGCTCTTTTCGTTATAATCATCTAGCTTATACTCAGAGAGCTGGCAGCGTACTCGGTCATGCAGCCTCCGCCTACGCAATTACTTGCGGATCTATCGGTGCGCAAACAGCAACCTACTCCGAAGTTGACCCGCTCAGTTCGTGTGGGCCGGTTACTCCGATTTTTTCTCGGGTATCTAACCCGTTTGTTGGTGCTTCAACATCAATACCTCAGACACGACACAAGCCCGACCTGTGTTCGTTTGATGGCATCAGTACTTCTGTACCTACGTTTAGTATTTTCTACGGAACTTCGGCTTCTGCGCCGCATGTAGCAGGAGTAGCTGCGCTACTTTTATCTCAATTCCCAGCGACAGACCCCATAACTATTGCAGGAATCTTCAAACGGGGATCAATTGATTTTGGAAACTCGGATACCCATGAACTTTATGGTGCAGGGAGGCTTGATGCTTTCCGGTCACTTGCAATGATGACTGGACTTGCGCGTGCCTCATTTAGCACCGAACGGGATTCGCGGACTGCACATGCAGGAAGCATTGTGAGTAAAATTCACATCGGGTCAACTGGAATTATTGGGAAGATGTATGTCGGTGTAACTTTACAGGGTCATTCGGGTATGGGGCGATGCAAGATCGTACTAACCAGCCCAGCACCTGCATCAAAAAGGTGTTCTTGATGGACCGAGATCCAGTGCCATACCCACAGACTTGGGGTGCAAATCCTAATATAGTTTTCGGTGACGAGGCGACCGTGCCTGTGCAGTCCCATGATCCGGCAAACGTCTCTCCGACACTTGGCTTCGTTCGTCCGAAGGAATCGCTCTTTGAGGGTTTTAGTGGCGTTCAAATGGCGGGCGATTGGACTTTAACAATTTACTATTCCACTGATACCGGTGATAGCCCTGTCCTCAAAGACTGGGGGATTTATTTCAAGTAATTTTTTTCACCATTCATTTACTAACTACCATGACAAAACTACTTTCAGTTTCAATTCTTACTCTTACACTCGCCGCCTTTTGGGGCTGTCCAGGACCGCATACCGATCACCCAGCAGCGAACGTCCACGGTTGGCCACAAGGAGGGGCAATTACGCAGATTACTCCACCGTCCATAATGGGTGGTGGCGGTGGCGGTCCGGCAGCTGGACCATCAACCGTAATAGTCAGTCCGATTAAAACTGCCATTCCTGCTACGGATGGTAACCCAACAGATATTATTGTTTATGGTACCGGGGCGCAAAATATGCAAATGGTTATTTCTCAGACCAATCCACCAACTACAAATCAGCCTTTTCCTAATCCAATCCCTATACCAAAAGGGAGTTTTGCGAAGCGAGTGCTAATGCCAGATTCGGTCAGCGGACGGGCATTGACATTTTCGGTTGCAGTAATGATAGTGCCTGCTGCTGGACCAATGATGCCATTTACCAATGTGGTATCAGGACCGAATGATGCTGGGTCAAATCCAGGGTATCAAGTCTCGCAGTATTCATCACCGGGATTGAATAGTGGGGCTACCGTTACGATTGTTGACCAATCACTTGTCCCCTAAAGTGTAAATCAAAAAAAAGAGAAGCCTTCGGGCTTCTCTTTTTTTTGAACACTCAATCGTTATTTGTTTCTTCTTCGATTTTTCTCTCCAAGAAATGTGTAAGTTCAGAAATCTGCTTTTGCAATTCGGGATCATTGAATTTTTGCCCCCTGAGTCCATCAATTCCTCTAAATCCTTTGTCAATCGAGCGTCTTGTAAGTTCGATATACATTGCAGAATCCCCGAGATCGTCGTAAAGACTTCCAAGATTGTACAAGACATTCGCGTCAATTTCGGGATGATTCAAAAGCTCCTCAGCGACGACGCGAGCATCCTCATTTTGCTCAGCCCAAAAAAGTGAATATGCGTAAAATAATTTTAGGATTGGTGCATCTGGTTGTCGATTCAGGTGTTTCTGAATTTCCTTCATTGCTCTTTTTGCAGTTACGAGCAGTCGTGCAGGGTCAGGTATTCGCGAAATCGAAAGTAGGAGGTTGTTGTAGGCAATTGGGTCGTTATTCAATTGGAGAAATTCCTCGAAGGCTGTAGCCGCATTTTCGAATTTATGTTGCTGAAAATATATATGACCAAGAATATCAAATGTTTGTGCATGATACGGATTAAGTCGAGTTGCTTGGATGAGCAGACTTTCTGCCTCTTCTAATTCATCTCGCAACCAAGCAAGCTCTCCGCGAATCCAAAGTGTTTTTCCCGTAGTACCAGAGAGAGACTCAGCTTTCTCCAAATTCTTATCGGCAACTCCTAACCACTTCGGAGCACGAGAACACTGGCGATAGTATGCGCCACTTACGTTCGCAATCGATAGGTAGGCGTCCACATAAGTTGGATCAACCTCGATTGCTTTTTCGAAGAGTGTGACTGCTTGCTCGTATCCTTCTTTCGTCAGTTTTCGCTGAGATTCTAATCCGCGTAAATAATATTCATATGCATCAGGATTGTTCGTCGGTCTCGCTTCAATCTTTTGCTTCTCAGGTGGGGTTAGTCTCAACCTCAGCGTACCTGTTATTTCCTTCGACACTCTTTCCTGCAGATCAAAAACATCATCGAAGCTCCCGTCGTAGTGGTTAGTCCAGAGTTGTTGGTTGGTGAAAGCGTCCGTTAGTGAAGCATTGATGCGAATTTTATCGCCGGCTTTGCGGACGCTACCGCCTACTAAGTATCGAACGTTTAAATCGCTTGCGATTTCTTGTGCTTTTGGGTGATGTTTTTTATAATACATCACATCCGTCCGGCTTGGCACCTTCATGTGTTCCAAAGCGCCGAGCGTTGTGATAAGCTCATCCAGCATTCCATCGGCGAACCATTCATTATCATGTAATGGTGAAAGATCATCGAACGGAAGTACAGCAAGTCGAATATCTTTCGAAGAACTCGTCGGATGGATAATCGTCTGTCGTGAGAGCGACGAACGTATGTCTAATCTTTCGAGAGCATCAAGTATTGAATTTGTGTCATCAATGTTCACACGATGCAATCCCGTCAAGTGATAAGCAAACTCCTCGGTTAGCTCCGTCTCTTCGAGCATGATCGGGAGCAGATGCTTTTTCTTTTGTGCGGAAAGATTCAACTCCTTCACCACGTTATCACTCAGTAGTGATGATGATGATATAAGCACGGCGACAAGTTTGGCGGCGTTAATAGCCTGTACAATCTCCTTACCCCATCGCGTAGCACCACCTATGCCGTGTTGATCTATCCACGGTTCATAACCTGCGGCGCGAAGCTTTTCAGCAAGCTCAAGCGCAAGCATTCGGTCGTGAGAGGAATATGAAATAAAAATATCAGGCATCTGTAGTTAAGCTGATTGACTATAAGTAGTTGTATATCCGTAGCGTCAATGCAACTCTGTCAGAGTATTCTTAAAAAAAATCTAACCGAGATTGAACATAATCCGAAAATTATTCATCCCACTAATCACAGGCTAACGAAGAGTGTTTCGTATCTTTGCATTCTGTACATTTAGAAAGGATTGTTCATGTTCTCACGCTGTTTCAGCGCCACTACCCAAGGGATCGAAGCATATACTGTCGAAATCGAGTCGCACATAGAAAATATGTCGCCCAATTTTGTCATGGTCGGTCTGCCCGACTCCGCAGTGCGAGAAAGTAAGGAGCGAGTCATGGCCTCCATGAAAAACTCCGGCTTGCAATTCGATTTCTCCAAACGAATTACAATCAATCTTGCGCCAGCAGATATTCGTAAAGAAGGAAGTGCGTTTGATTTGCCGATTGCACTCGGCTTACTCGCGGCCATGGGCGGAGTTGAAGCGGACGTACTAAAACTATTTATCGTCTTAGGCGAACTTGCACTTGATGGCTCTGTTCGTCCGATTCATGGAGCACTCAACGTTGCGCTCCATGTTCGTGATATGAAGCGAGAAATGCCGAACCTTCGCGGCATGATTTTACCTATGGAGAATGCGCGTGAAGCTGCACTCGTGCAAGAGTTAGAAATTTTCGGTGTTGCAAACCTTCGTGAAGCAGTCGGCTTAGTAAATGCGACGACTATTATTCCGAGAACGGAAATAAATGTTGGTGGCTTATTCCAAACTCATCAGCACGATGGCTTGCTGGACTTTGCAGATGTAAAGGGACAAGAGACAGTGAAGCGATCTCTTGAAGTCGCAGCCGCCGGCGGACACAACGTCATCATGATCGGTTCGCCGGGAAGCGGCAAGAGTATGCTTGCGAAGCGATTTCCATCCATCCTTCCGCCACTTACGTTTGACGAAGCACTTGAGACTACGAAAATTCATTCGGTCTCTGGTATTCTTCCAGCGGATACTCCGCTCGTCACCACTCGTCCGTTTCGCGCGCCTCATCATACCATCAGCGATGCAGCGCTTGTCGGTGGCGGAATGAATAACATCCGTCCTGGCGATATTTCACTCGCGCATCACGGAGTTCTTTTTCTTGATGAGTTGCCGGAGTTTCAGCGGAATGTCCTCGAAGTTCTCAGACAACCACTCGAAGACGGCAAGGTGACAATTTCGCGCGTGAAGATGACAGTGACGTATCCAGCTAACTTCATGCTCCTGTGCGCGATGAATCCTTGTCCATGCGGAAATTTCGGATCGACACTTCACCCTTGTACATGCTCCGAGCAATTGCGCTCTCGTTACATGAGTAAAATTTCGGGTCCGCTATTGGATAGGATTGATATTCATGTCGAAGTGCCGAGTGTAAAAATCGAAGAGCTTTCAAAAAAATCAATGGGCGAACACTCGAAGCCAATTCGTGAACGCGTTCTCAAGGCTGGGGAGATTCAATCGCAACGCTACAAAGCATACAACGAACAGAACCCGAAGAACAAAGTCTATAAGAATGCAGACCTTTCCTCAAAACTTATACAGGAGTATTGCGAGATTTCGGAGGAAGGGAAGAGTATGCTCAAGATGGCAATGACACGCATGGGACATTCAGCAAGAGCGTATGACCGAATCTTGAAAGTCTCACGTACAATTGCTGATTTAGCTGGGAGTCAGAACATCGAGAACCCGCATTTAGCTGAAGCGATTCAATACCGCAGTCTTGATCGCCAGTTCTGGAATGCTTAAGTAGCCTGACGAAACTACACTCCTTCAAAAGAGGTTTTAGCACCGCACAAGAATTGGGGCTGTAGCTCATCTGGTAGAGCGTTTGAATGGCATTCAAAAGGTGAGGGGTTCGAGTCCCCTCAGCTCCACAAGTTCTCCGTTTTATTTACATCCCCCTCCCTATTATACTAATTCCGACCTCATCCCGAACGATTTTTTTCATTTTCACACAAAGCTCAAAAAAATGTAGTATTATTGTATGTGAAAGTTCACCCTCCGAATCGAGGGTGCAGGGACGATAGTACTTCGTGAATTTCTGTATCACTAAAGAAGTGAACCAAGTACCCCCTGATATTTCTCACTGTTGTGTTTTAAAAATTACTCACTACGCTTATGACTATGAAACAACAAAGCGAGTCGTGCATTCCGAACGTGCATCACTTCGCAATGAAGCTGTTTGTAGCTCTTGGGATTTGTACCGTGCTCATCGGTACTGTTCGTTCTCAAGGAATTGTGCAAGGCCACGTCAAAGATGCTGATACGAAAGAATCACTCATAGGTGTCACGATAAAGATCACCGATACAAAGCTCGGCGGACGAACTGATTCCAAAGGAAATTATCGGATAGCCAACGTACCTCCTGGTAAGCACACTATTCTTGCCCATATTCTTGGATATTCAGATAAGTCCGCATCGGTAACAGTTGATGCTGATCAACCCGCGACCGCCGATTTTGCGATCTCCGTTCAAGCGCTGCAGCAAGAGGATGTTGTCGTGATGGGATTATCCGGGGATATTGATCGAAAAACACTGGGTACTTCTATAGGTGCCGTTGATGGGAAAGAAATTGTAAGAGTTGTGTCACCAACCGCTATTGATGCTATTAGCGGACGCGTAGCAGGCACAAGCGTCAGTAAATCCAGTGGAACTGCGGGTGCAGGAACGTATCTGACAATCAGGGGACGCAAGACAATTTCGGGGAGTTCCGAGCCATTATATGTAGTGGACGGGATCCTAATTGACAATTCTTCACTTGTTGATGATCACCAAAATCAAGGTTTGGTACAGTTGGGGAACCGGATCACTGATATTAATCCGCAAGATATTGAGTCGATGGTCGTGTTGAAAGGCTCTTCTGCGTCTGCTCTGTATGGTTCACTAGGCGCGAATGGTGTAGTCGTTATCACAACGAAGCGAGGTACCGCAACAAATGACATCACAAAATCCACGGTGATGTTTAGCTCGTCGGCACAGACTGACATGCTCGCAGGATCCTTTCCTCTTCAGACAATTTACGGCCAAGATGTACCATATGCACCGGGATCAAATGGTGCTCCTGGAACGCCTGGCAGTAGCACATCTTATGGACCAAAATTGGCACCTGGTACACCCACGTTTGACCACTCTAAAGATGGATTCAGAAATGGAACATCGCTGATTAATACAATCTCCATATCTGGAGGTGTGCCATCGTTTAATTATTTACTTAGTGGGACCGTAGAGGATCTGAAAGGAATAACCTTGAACAACGACATGACTCGCCATAATCTTCGTCTGAATTTGGGTGCACTTTTTATTCCAGAACTCAGCATTCAATCAAATACGAATTATATTACTACTCAGATGAGTCTGCCTCAAGAAGGGAGTAATCTTGCCGGAATTTTATTGGGGGCACTTCGGACGTCGCCCGAATTTGATAATAACATTGCATATGAGCCAGATGGATCCCAGCGTAGATATGCCCGCTACGATAACCCAATCTGGACACTAGAAAATAATCATTACAGCTCAGCCGTTGATAGGATTACGCATAGCTCAACTCTGAACTGGACTCCATTTAGTTGGGGTAGTCTAGAAGCAAGGGTAGGACTTGACCATTATGAATATGAGAATTCTGAACGGATTGCCGTAGGAAGCGGTGCAAGTGTTGCTCCGAATCGTCAAGGATCTGTTCGACACGAGCTAACAACTACTTCGAATGCCAATACAGATCTTATTGCACATTTTGTTTGGAAGCCGATGGATGAATTGGTAACGAGGTTCGAGGCGGGTGCTCAATCAACTTGGGGAACACAGCATCTCAATGACGTGGCTTCAACTTCGACACTACCTTTTTTTGATCAACTCGGTGCTGGCTCGAGTCAAACGGCACAATCTACCGAGCTCCACACAAAAACTGAAGGTGGATTCTTAACGGCACAAGGAACTTGGCTCGATAGAATCAATCTCAATCTTACGTTACGGCGTGACAACAGCTCCACTTTTGGAGTCAATAATTCTTTTCATTATTATAAAGGTGGTGGTTTATCTTACCTGATTTCGGAAGAACCGTTCTGGTCGGACGTCAAAAGTATTATAAGCAAGTTTAAGCTTCGTGCATCCTACGGAGAAGCCGGGAATCCTTCACTCCCATCTGCTTATGCGACAAGTTCACCCTATACAACGTACGGTTTTAATGATCCCTGGGGAAGGACACCGATTCTCGCTGCCCGTGGAGGATACGCTGGTATCCGTCAAGGTGGAGGGACCGACCAAATTGAGATTTTTGCTGGAAATCCCGACATCCGTCCAGAATTTAATATTGAACGAGAGTTAGGGTTTGATCTTGGGTTGCTGAATGATCGTATCGATGTTGAGATGTCATATTACCATCAATCCATTTTTGACATGATTATCAACGTGGGTTTACCAGCCTCCACTGGATATGACAAAGTTCAGAAGAACGGCGGAAGCATGTGGAATACTGGATTTGAATGGACTATTAATATATTACCTCTTAAGACAGACGACATCACATGGCGAACAGGATTTACATATTTCCGGAATTACAACATGGTAACATCGCTTAACGGCGTCGCACCGGGAGGGGCAATTCTGCTGACAGGTGGTTTTACAGGAATGAATAATGCCGCAATTGTAGGAAAGCCCTTAGGTGTTTTTTATGGTGTAGGTTGGCTCAGAGATTCGAAAGGAGAAATTCAATATTCTCATTTTGATGCTGAATCAAAAACCGTTGTTGGAGATGATTTTGGTCTAAATCTCGTGGGTGCACCCATGCAGAACTCGAATGGTGTGATTCTTGGAGATCCGAACGCACACTGGCAGTTCTCATGGAAGAATGACGTTACCTTTTTTAAGGATTTTACCTTTAGCTTCCTTGTCGATGGTATGATTGGTCAGCAAGTCTGGAACGGGACAAAAGGTACACTCTATAATTTTGGGACATCAGCCGATACCAAAGACCGGGACGCTATTTGGATTAACTTCAAAGGCGACACTGTGATGGACTACTCAAATCCCAATAAACCCGTTCCTGCAACTCGCAGTCTCTATTACCAAGCATACGGCAATGGATTCTACATTAATGAACCTTTTGTCGAAGATGGGTCGTATGTTAAACTCCGAGAGATTAGTCTAAGCTATGACTGGCACGGATTGACTGATTGGCATATCCAGAACGTAAGAATCACAGCAACTGTCAGAAACTTACATACGTGGACTAACTATACGGGATATGATCCTGAGATTAATACATTCGCTCAGAGTGAATCTAGAGGATATGATTATTTTACTATTCCTCAATCTCGGTCATATAGGCTTAGCTTATCACTTACCTACTAATCCAAAAAAATTTCAGAAGGAGAACAACAATGAATAGAGCAAACATTTTCAGAAATCCCAGTTATCCTGTTTGGATAGTGTTACTAATATCGCTATGCGGATGTAGTATCGACCCAAACTTGAACAACAACCCAAATGATATCAGCGAGTCTGCGATTCTTACGATTCAAGGACAATACTCTCTGCTTATCACATTGCAAGGAGTTGGGATAGGTGATTTTTACAGCAATGCGCGATCAAGAGTCGGAAGCCAATGGACTCATCAGTTATGCGCGCCACCTGGGCTGGGGAGGGCACAACCAGTAGCCTACGATAGTTATATCCTCACGGAAGATGGGCCTCCGAATGAGATGTGGAAGAATGGTTACTATGCCATAAAAACTACAAATGACATTATTAACCACGCAGACAAAGTTTTTGGTACTGGACAAGTTCCTTATGCCAATTTAGTTGTTGGGATGGCAGAGTGTTACAAGGCTACAATGCTCGGGGAAATCGCTGCATATTTTGGTTCCGCTCCAATACCTGCCGATCCTGCTGACCCATTAGCCCCGCCAACTTACGTCGACCAAAAATCTGTGCACAGCGAAGTTCAACGACTCTTGGATGATGCAATCATAAGATTTGCAAGTGTCCCTAGCGCAAAGGTTTCTCAGGACTTGATATTTAATGGATCTGGTGCGAAATGGAAATCAGTCGCGCACTCGTTGAAGGCACGGTACTATCTCCATATCAAGGATTACGCAAAAGCTAGTTTACAAGCTACCTTGGGTATTAATGACGCCTCTGGAAACCTTTATGCACTCTATGATAACTCAAATGCTGGAGGTTATTCTCCCTGGGGACACTGGTCTAAAGATGAAGCAGGTTCTCCCTATCGGGCAGAAAAGAAATTCATTGATAGTCTTAAGAGTGAAGCTGGCGACAACAGATTAGCAAAGTATTTCAATAAGAATGATTCAGGTGAATATTCTGGATATACTGCCCATAAAGAGTCGTCTACTGACAGCTTAGAATCCAATCCCTTACAGGCCTCAACGATGAAACTATATAGTGACTATGGAGAACCATTCCCAATCATTTCTTACGAAGAGAATATATTAATCAAAGCAGAGTGTGAAGCAAGGGGAGAGGGTGGCGGTATTGCGAGCGCCGTCACAGATGTCAACACCATACGGTTAGGTGCTGGACTCACCGCCTTCAGTTCAAGTAGTCAAGGTGAGGTGCTTAAGCAGGTTTTAAAGCAAAAGTGGCTTCAACTATTTTGCCAAGGGCAAGCATATAATGATATGAGAAGAACGCCAGAATTCCCATTATGGGATAAGGTGCCAAAACAAAACCTGCGATTCATTTACCCTCTCAGTGAAAATACGACTAATCCCAATGTTCCTAAAAACGATGATGCCCTAGTGAGTGCTTTGCTTGGGATTTGATTAGTATTCTAATTATTCTTCATACCCGCCACTTTGGCGGGTATTTTTTTATGGTGAGTCCGAACTTCCTTTTGGCAATCATAGTTATATGCGCTCTACTTTCAGGGGAAGTTTGGAGCGGTAGTTCAGTTGGTTAGAACGCCTGCCTGTCACGTAGGAGGTCGCGGGTTCGAGTCCCGTCCGCTCCGCAAATATGTAGCTCAGTTGCTAAATGAAAAGGAAGTAATGAACGCCTTGTGTAAGCAAGGCGTTTTTCTTTTACAATAAATCTATTTCTATGAAAAAGTTACAACGCACTTTCACCTTTTGCCTATTGGCAGTTGGTTCTCTAGGTTTAGTTTTGACATTTAATTCCTGCGCTACTTTGAACTCTCTTGCAGGATTGACGCGTGCTCAGTTCAAACTCAATGATGCAGTTGGTTACCGCATTTCAGGGATTGACCCAACCAACAAGCATTCGATTAAAGATTTCAGTATCATGGACGGGTTGAACTTGGCGAATGCATTTCGCACAGGTTCGCTCCCGCTCACATTCGTATTGAATGTAGCTGTAAAGAATCCGAATGCACACCAGAACGGGAGTGCGCTTTCGGCACTTTCGCTCACAAACTTTCCATGGAGACTTATGATTGATGGAAGAGAGACTATTGCAGGAAATATCGGCGGACCGGTTTCACTCCCTGATGGTGGGAGCACAACGATTATTCCTTTGCAAGTATCGGTTGATCTCGTAAAATTTTTCGGGGATAAGGGATACGATGACATTATTAATCTTGCACTCGCAATAAGCGGTCAAGGCGCATCGAAACTTGCACTGAAGGCTCAGCCATCAGTTTCGACGCCGATCGGAAGTTTGAGGTACCCCTCGGAGTTAACAATCTTAAGTACAGAGTTCAGAAATTAATCTCTGCAAATAGACAATGCGCCAAAACGGAATCATCATTGCTATTGATGGACCCACTGCTTCGGGCAAAAGTACTACTGCTCGTGAAGTTGCAAAGCAATTGGGTTACCTGCATATTAATACTGGTGCGATGTACCGAGCTTTTGCACTCTATGCTTCACAGTGGGGCGTTCGAGACAGTGATGATACTCGAATCAGCGGATTAGCTGAGCGAGTGTATTTAGATTTTGATGAGCATGGCAAAATTCTTCTCGAAGGTCGTGATGTAGATGCTGAAATTATTGCCCCTGAAATTGCCACACTCGCAAGTGAACTCGCCACATTGCCAGAGGTGCGTAAGCGAATGGTCGAGATGCAGCAGGAAATTGGGAAGAACGGCGGAGTCGTTCTCGATGGAAGAGATATTGGCACCGTAGTATTTCCTGATGCAGAATTAAAAATATTTTTGATAGCGGGAGCCGAGACGCGAGCACTGCGAAGAATGAATGAGCTCGAACAGGCAGGCACACCTGTTGCTCTTGAAATTCTGACCAAACAGATTCATGAACGAGACAGACGCGATTCCGAACGTGAGCTAAGTCCGTTGAGAAAAGCCGATGATGCAATTGAACTCGATACCAGTCTGCTCCAGATCAAAGACCAAGTCCAGCAAGTGGTTAGTATGGTAGAACAAATAATTTCGTAAATATTTTGTCCGGTTCTGCCTCCGGTGAACGATATACAGATATCAAACAAACTCTGAGCTTTGAGAACAGAGAATTTCTTAACCAAATAATAGATACTACCATGAACGAATTCGTATTTTTATATCGCGGTCACGATAGTGACGGGTCCATGCCAACACCAGAGCAAATGCAAGCCCAGATGAGTCGTTGGCAGGATTGGTTTGCCAAACTGACGGCTGAAGGTCAACTTAAAGATTGGGGTGCTCCACTTCAGAGCAGTGGCAAAAAAGTCGCTGTCGGTGGAATCATTACCGACGGACCCTACACCGAAGGCAAAGAGCTTATTGGCGGTTTCTCGATCATTAAAGCAAATGATCTTGCACATGCAGCTGAAATTGCAAAGGGTTGCCCATGCTTTGAGACAGGCGGGAATGTGGAAATCCGTCCTGTGCAACCTATGTAATTTATCATGAGCGAGCGCGTCAACGAAGTAGTCGAGCATTTATTCCGTCAAGAGTCGGGTAAGCTTGCCTCTTCGTTGGCACGAGCGTTCGGTCTTCAACGGCTGGGTGAGGTCGAGGATATTCTACAGGAATCGCTTCTTGCGGCACTACATACCTGGTCATTTCGCGGTATTCCAGAAAACCCAACCGCATGGCTACACAGAGTTGCGAAAAACAAGGCTGTTGACTGGATTCGCAAGAGAAATTGTGCGGGACGCGATCCCGTCGAGATTCTTCCGGGTCTGAGTGCTGCCTCAGAAGCAATGAGTTTGGAGCAAAATTTTTTGAACTGGGAGATTAGTGATTCTCAGCTTCGCATGATGTTCGCATGCTGTCATCCGGGAATTCCTATCGAATCTCAGATTGCATTAGTATTGAAAACCTTATGTGGATTTGGTGTCCACGAGATCGCAACAGCATTTCTCGTCCAAGACTCTGCGATAGAGAAACGCTTGGGTCGTGCACGAAAATATTTCCGAGATAATCGGATTGAGCTTGACGTGCCATCGCGTGAAGCAATAGTAATTAGACTTGAAGCCGTACTACGCAGTCTCTATCTGTTGTTCAACGAAGGCTACAAGCAAACCTCAAGCGATGGTTTAATCAGTAAAGACTTATGCACTGAGGCTTTGCGACTTGGACTCCTTCTCGCGCATCAACCAAGCACAGCTACGCCGACAACGTACGCTCTGGTCTCGCTTTTTACTTTCCACGCTGCGCGATTTGAATCAAGGACTAATGAAGTTGGAGATATTATTTTACTAGAAGAACAGGATCGTTCAAGGTGGAATCGCGAACTGATGGATCGGGGCATGTACTATTTTCGGAAATCAGAACCCGACGTATTTACTACGTCGTATCATCTTGAAGCCGCCATTCAATCACTTCATGTAACCGCGATCTCGTTCGAAAGAACAAACTGGGATGCAATTCAAGGCCTATACCGACGTCTGTATCAACTACAACCAAGCCCGCTTGTTGCACTTCACATGTCAGTCTCAACATTAAAAGTACACGGTCCGGATGCTGCGTTAGCATTATTGGAAACGCACCCACTTCCAAACTATTATCTTTACCATGCCATTCTTGGTCATATCCATGCTGAGAATGGTCAGCCTGAAGCGGCAAGGTATGAACTCACTCGCGCCGCTGAATTGACAATGAATGGGAGAGAAAGAACGTTATTACTGAAGAAGGCTGAAAATTCGGTTTGATGAAAAATTCGGATTACGGCATTGCCTTCATAGATCGGGTACATGATGAGAATCGCTTGTGTTCAGTTTTCTCCGAAGTTTATGGATGTTGAGGCTAATCTTGCCTCTGTCGAAGGCTATGTTCGTGCAGCGGACTGTGATTTGCTCGTGTTTCCCGAACTCTGCCTGAGTGGATATTTTTATACAGACATCAAGAGTGCCACTGCTTCATCCCAACAATTGGCGGATGAACCTATTCTTCGACTTCGACGGATTGCAAAGGAATGCAACATAGCAATTGTCATTGGATTTCTTGAACGAGATGGTGAGAAGCTCTACAATAGCGCCATAGCAATTGACCGATTCGGAAAAATCTGCGGACATTATCGGAAAGTACATTTATTTTATTATGAGACGCAGATTTTTTCTGTAGGTGACCTCGGTTTTCCGGTTTGTGAAATTGAGATGCGAACGGGCGAGAGATTAAACCTCGGAATCATGATCTGCTATGATTGGCGGTTTCCTGAGGCCGCGAGATCACTGGTGCTTGGCGGCGCAGAAGTGATTGCAATGCCGGCGAATATCGTTACCACCACTGGAATGCTGTTGGACACGCTTCGGGTGCGAGCATTCGAGAATAAGGTGATCCTTGTATTCGCTGATCGAGTCGGTAAGGAATTTGGTGTCGTGGATGGCGTTGAACTAGAGTTAGTGTTCGTTGGAAAATCTGCGATCATCAATTTCAACGGCGAGATTTTAGCATCGGCACCTGAAAGCAAGGATACCGTAATCGTTGCAGAGGTATTTCCAGAAGCTACTAAGTTAAAAAATATAAATAATTTCAATAATATACTCGGCGATAGACAGTATAAGTCATATTTCAAAGATTCCCGTGAATAACTTGTGGAAAACTAATGAAACTAACTTGGACTCATGGGCGTAGTGTGAGAAGTTGAAACAGAAGGATAACATATTGCCACGTTCGAAAGAGAGACTAACCAAAGTCTTGCTCGATCTTCCAAAGGAAGTAATCAGTGCTGAGGAAATTCTCCGGCACAGAGTGCAGACTTTCTTGCGTGTAGCACTCGCCACGATTTTTATCTGGTTGGGGAGTCTGCTTTCCTTCGGCGCGACAGCATTTGCAAATACAGTTTCGAAAGACCAGCCGTCGAAATCCAAAACATCCCAACGTCAACGCCAACACTATCGCTCTCATCGCCACTCAACTGCCCCTAATCTTTCTATGGTTGGCACAGCTTCTTGGTACGGGCATGGCTTTCATAATCGCAAGACCGCATCGGGTAAAAAGTTTGACCAAAATTCGTTTGTCGCTGCGCATAGGACACTACCCTTTGGCACACTGGTGAAGGTTACGAATACCCTGAACAATAAATCTTGTATCGTCGAAATCACAGATCGCGGTCCGTACGTGAAGCATCGAATTATTGATGTATCTCGCGGAGCCGCAACAGAACTGGGCTTTACTTCATCCGGGACAGCGCACGTGACGCTCGAAGTTGTTGCGCCAATCACTCTCACTGCCCTGAATTCTGAACGCAATCATTTCCATGTTTCTGATGTGCTCAAATCTCCTGTGATGGCAGTGCGGTAATCGCCACCTTCACGGTTTCGGGTAACCGATATTTTTTTTTGAACTTCCGATGACAAAAATCCGTTAATACTCGGCTTGTAACGGAAAAGCACGTATTTTCTCATAATCGTAACACGTAAGCTCTTATGGCTAAACAACAGACATTCGGTGATAAAGTAAAGAAGCAGTCGGTTGAAAAAGTTGAGTTCATTCCACAGCTTGGAAAAAAGGCTAAGGTTAGCCCTATCCGTTTTATTGGAATTACCAAAAGAGGTAAAGATTACTTCTTTGAAGATCGCATCACACGCCTTGCCGAGCCAGAGGGTGGAGGAGATCCGATCGTATTATAATTTTCATTCAACTCAAAAGATTTTTTAAGTAGAGATGCCGCCAAAAAAGAAAACAGCTTTCAATTCCAAGGATCAGGCGAACCAACGCCCTGGACAGTACGGTACAAACCAACGTCAGAAGCGCGATCCGAATAAGAAAAAAGTTGACCCACTCAAACTTCGTAACATTACTTACGTTGATTATCGCGACATCCGTATCCTTGAGCGTTTCTTGAATGATCGTGGTAAGATTCTTCCGAATCGTATCACCGGTGTTAGTGCAAAGTATCAGCGCGTCATTGAGGGTTCAATCAAGCATGCACGTCATTTGGCATTGCTTCCATTCGTAGCTGGTGGCTTGAAATAATTTTATAGAAAAATAATACTATGGCAAGAGTTTGTGAATTAACCGGAGTAAAACCTCATGCAGGAAACCATGTTTCCCATGCAGTGAATCGCTCGAAGACACGTTTTATCCCTAACCTTCAGACGAAGCGCGTTTGGGATGCTGATAATAATCGCTTTATCACGATCAAGGCAACAGCCCGTGCATTCCGCACGTTTGATAAAAAAGGTTTTTCAGCTTTTAAGAATCAGACTGTTCGCTGAGTGTAATCTGACTCAGCAAAAAAGTCGTTCGCGCAATGCGAACGACTTTTTCCATTTATAGGAGAAGGAGAGTGACTGAATCGAAACTGGGGAAAATTGGGAAGCGAGCTGAGCTAGCTCTTCGGAGGGCTTTCATTTCCTCTCTCCAGTATAGGTCGCGTCTCAGTCGCAAGCGTTCATCTTCAAAAGTACTTAGCCTCCGACCAAACCCAACAATTCTTTTTTTACGCCAAGATCGTTTGGGCGATGCAATTGTCTCCACGCCTGTTCTCATAGCAATTAAAGAAAAAATTCCTGATGCTCGGTTCATTATTTTGCTTGGCTCGAATAATAAAGGCATAGTGGATTTGCTCCCGGTCGAGTGTGAAATATGTGTCTATCAAAAAAAACCTCTTGCTGATATTGCGATGCTCAGGCGGTTGCGCAACCGTAAGATAGATGTGTTGATTGACTTAATGGACAATCCATCGAGCACTTCGAGCATTCTCGTAGCCGCGATAGCCGCAAAACACTCGATTGGAATCGAGAAAGAAAATTCCACTTCTTACGATATTACCGTACCACTTCTGAATAGGGGAAAATATCATATTGCCAGGCGAATGCTCGAATTGGTTCGTCCGTTTGGGATTGATCCTGAAACAATATCGCTCAAACCTCAGCTGGTGGATATTCGCAAACCAATCGTGAAGGGAAAGGTTGGATTAGTGATCTCCGCTGGTGTCCGTGATAGATGTTTCACTCCGAAACAAGGCGCTGAAATCGCGGTACAATTGATTCGTTTAGGAATGGCAGCTGAAGTGAGAATATATTTTCAGCAACGAGATCTGGACTCAGCAAACGAAATTGCAGTGCTAACCAACGACACCAGAATCTCAGTTCAAACACCGACTGATTCTTTTGCTGGTTACGCCGCGGAGCTGACGAGTTGTGAGTTTGTAATTTCGCCAGATACATCGGCGTTGCATCTGTGCTCAGCATATAATATTCCCGTCGTGGCGGTTTACCAGCCATCTCCGCCTGATTTGCATTATTGGACACCGATCGGTGTTCGTTACGAGATGATAATTGCTCAACCATCGCTTTCCCACCTAAACGTTGAAGAGGTTATTGTTGCTTTCGAAAAATTACGGCAAACGATCAGAACGAAATCAACCATGACAAAGCAGGAGGCAAGCGAAATATGATCTTTAGCGATTATAAGAGATTGCTTCCATACGCCAAGGAGTTTCGGCTGAAGTTTATCTTCGCACTACTCCTGAACGTATTCACTGCATTCTTCAATGTCATAGTCACACTTTCGTTATTGCCAACGATTCAGG
Organism: bacterium; assembly: GCA_037143335.1. GTDB lineage: Bacteria > Bacteroidota > Ignavibacteria > Palsa-1295 > Palsa-1295 > PALSA-1296. The sequence goes on from JBAWZA010000006.1 coordinate 105,673, forward strand.
TTCTCTTGAGGGCTGATGACGGTCCCATCTCTCAAAAGTCTTTGAAACCTGGAGCCAAAATGCTTCCGAACACCGAGTCTATAATTGATACTTTTAAGAATTATTTTCTCAGCGGTACTCGTGAAGCTTCATTGTTGAAGGTCTGCATATTCATCTTTGTTGCCTACGCACTCAAAAATATCTTTCAGTACTTTGCGAATTATTTTATGTCTCTCGTTGAAGGTGGCATGAGTAAAAAATTGCGCGATCTTGTTTTCGAAAAATTAGCACTTCTCTCCTTAGATTATTATTACGACCGTAAGACAGGGCAGCTATTACAGAGAGTGACGGATGATGTTGGTGTGACGAACGGCACAATCACATCAGGTGTCGCAACCCTCATCCGTGAACCCTTGCAAGCGATTGGGTTTGTAGTTTCACTTTTTCTCATCAATCCGAATCTGGCACTAATCGGTTTTGGCATTGCAATCTCAAGTTTGGTACTTATCAATTTTCTTGGAAAGACAATCAAAGGATATGCTCAAAAAATACAAGAGAATATCGGCGGGTACTTGAGTGTGGCACAAGAAATGTTTACCGGAGTGAAGGTGGTAAAATCTTTTGGTATGGAGCAATTTGAAATTGCACGGTTCAAAGAAGAAACCCGGAAACACTTCCAATATTCTCGCCGACTCACACGGATTCGCCAAACCATCAGTCCACTTAATGAAACACTTGCAATCATTGGGTTCATTGGAATTTTGTGGTTCGGAGGGCACGAAGTTTTTGCTGGAAGAATGGTTGGCAATGATGTCTTTATTTTTTTGATTGTCCTCATTCAGTTAATGCAACCGGTTCGTTCACTAAGTGAAGTTGTAGGTAAGTTGCACGAAGGCTCCGCAGCTGCTGATAATGTCTTCTCCGTGCTCGATGCTGTGCCATCGGTGAAGTCGGGTACTCTCGAAGCGCCACCTTCGGTTAATTCTCCGATACGATTCGAGAACGTCTCATTCCAGTATAAGAACTCTACCGAAGAAGCGCTCGATGCTATTTCAATCGAGATTCAACCGAATGAAGTTCTGGCACTCGTCGGTCCATCTGGTGCTGGTAAGACTACGTTCGTTGATTTGCTTGCGCGGTTTTATGATCCAACGCAAGGGAAAATTTTGATGGGTGGAAATGACACAACAAATTATGATCTCGTAAGTTTTAGAAAACTATTCGGAATCGTCACACAGGACACGGTTCTGTTCCATGATACGATATATAATAATATCGCTTACGGGAATAGAAATGCATCGAAGGAAATGATCGAAGCCGCCGCTCGCGCAGCGAATGCTCATGATTTCATCATGTCCATGCCGAGTCAGTATGCAACAATGACGGGTGATCGTGGAGTCAGGCTTTCTGGCGGTCAGCGTCAGCGAATTGCAATTGCAAGAGCATTGTTGAAGAATCCACCAATTCTGATTTTTGATGAAGCGACAAGTGCTCTCGATACTGAGAATGAAATGTTAGTGCAGGGTGCGATAGATAAGCTCTTGGAACATCGCACTGCAGTGGTGATCGCGCATAGACTTTCGACTATTCAAAAAGCGAATCGCATTGCTGTCTTTGAAAAAGGCAAGATTATAGAAATCGGCACACACGAAGAATTGCTCCTTCGCGAAGGAGTTTATCACAGGCTTTATACAATTCAGATGCGAGCAGGTGTTGAGGGAGTGGTAGAGGTAGATAATTCATAAACAGATTCGGAGACTATGGCTTCAAAAAGCTACATGTACAGACCGAGAAAAGTTTATGGAGCCAAACCTCCATTTTTTCGGCGACTTATAAAAGGCATCGAGAAATTCAATAAACTCCTCTCTTTACGATTATTAGGGAAATTCCTCGGAGTTCGGCAACTTGATCGGAAACTAAGCCTCGACGAAATCAGAAGCGTACTTTTTATCCGCTACGATGCGCTCGGTGATATGGTCGTCACTACACCGTTGTGGCGCATCCTAAAATCCCTGAAGCCATCAATAAAAATCGGCGTCGCAGGTAGTTACAAGAATTTGGGAGTACTTCAAGCCGATACTGATGTGGATGTGATCTATGATTATTCTGCAACATCACTCGGTGATGTTCTCGCAAAAGCAAAAGTAGCACGAACTGATGGCTGGGATTTGGTTGTGATGTGCAAGTTCAATCAGAAGACACGCGGAGGAATTATCAGCAGGCGCTCCACGGCGAATGGCTTTAATGTCACAGTTGGTACTCCGAATGCCGAAGGCCATCAAGCACTTTTTTCTAAACTTGTTGGACTCCCACGGTCACAGCACGAGATGCCAATGACCGAACAACTTCAATGTCTTCTCCGTGGAGTGATTGATCTTCCTGATGCTCAGCCGGTTCGACCGACGCTGATGATCGAACCCAGTGCATATCAAGAGGCACTTGAGAGGATTAATTCATCTCTGTCAGAAAAAGGAAAAAATAAGTATATCCTAATAAATGTTGATGCACCCGAAGTTCGGAAGTGGGGATTGCAAAAAAATCTGGAGCTTGCAAAAGTTGTGGAGTCTGAATATCCCGATTATGTAATTTTCATGATTTCCTTACCAGAGAATGAGGATGCGATAAAAGATGCCATCATCGGCTCGAGTCTAAAAAACAGTAAATACTTCAATACAGAGAATTTCCAATACCTCCTTACGCTCATTCGCCAAGCCAAACTTGTCGTTACACCCGACACAGGTATCGCTCATATCGCAAGCGCGGAGAGTATCCCAATACTTGGGTTCTACCCTGAAGCTAATGAATGGTTGCCGTACGAGATTCCGTACTATATTATTTTGCCATTCAAAGGTGAGCCAATTGCAACAATTCCACTTGAGGTTGCCGCTAAAGGGATTAGGTTTTGTTTAGATAAACTCCAAACTACTACTGAGCTAGGAACCACGTTGATTTATCTTTCGTAAAACAGCATTCACTTCCTGCCCCAATATAGGTCATATTTTTTTGTGTGGAGGTGTTGCCGGTAATAACTTCCGTGGTATAGATTAATTCGGCTGAGTAGGCTTTTCTGATTTTCTGACGCTTTGTGGAATCCATCCCAGGAGTTATAAATAATGGTTGCTTGTGTAAGTGGTCTCACACCTGAGATTCGCAATTGATCAAGTTTATCCCATGTCCTAGCAGTTCCGTTACGAGTGTTGTCCCAGCCCAGAAAAAGTCCGTCAGAATAATAATTTAGCTGTGGCAGTTGTGATTGGAATATGACATCGTCATAGTATGCAGTCACAGAATTAATAGTTGGGTTATCTTTGAGTAGTTCTGAAACGGATTTTGCTCCATCGATGTAAACCGTTTCATCACGCATGGCAATGCGACCGAATGAGCCGAAATAAGAAACTGAAGCAAGAAGGAAAATAAGAATTAAACCATTTTCTAACTTGAAGCCCCTTTGTAAGTAATAACCCAGAAGCATTATTACAAGGAGTATTCCGAAGGAAACTATAACCTCTGGCGACCATTCCAACTGCCATTGTCCTTTGATAGCTCCACGAATTATTTCGCTACTGCTCCAGGCAAAAAAGATGAGACTTAAGATAGTGGCGCAAGCGAGTATGATAGTTCGATACTGCGTAGTTAATATACGCTCAATCCCTGCTGCCACGAAGTAAATGGTTGGCACTGTCAGCAGTAGCGTAAAATGTGGCATCTGCGTTTTAAACGAAGAAACAAAAATGTGCATCGCCACAAACCAAATAATCGAGAGGAGTAGTATTGCTCGTGATCTCTTGTTTTCTTGTACTTTGGATTTCAGTCGACCTATTACCCCAAAAATTGCTATTGAAAGTATTGGGTAAGATACCAGCGATTGATTTAAGTAGTACCACCACCTTGTATCGCTACGATTATTATAACTCCCAGACTGAATAGAATTTACAAGTCCGAAATACTGACTCGTAAAGTCGGGGTGTTGCAATGTCATGAAGAGGTACCAAGGTATGGCAATCATGAAGCCTAAACCGAGCGTTAATCCGAGAAGTCGGAAAGAATTGGTTTTGCGAAATTGATAGGCGTAAGTAATAAAGAACGGAAGAATATAGAGTCCTTGTACTGCTTTTGTCAGGAGAGCGCAGCCAAGGAATAGTCCAGAGAGAACCGAGCTAAGAAAATCATCGGCGTCAATCGCAACTACAAAATAATATGATGCAATAATCACGAAAGCGAGTAGAGGAATGTCAAGCTGGGCATGATGAGAGTACCAGAGAAAATTCTGAGCAGTACCGACAAAAACAACAGATAGAAGTGATGTCCACCGTGAATAAAATCTTGAAAGGAGTTTATAGAGGGTTAGCAATGCAACAATACCTGCTAGAGCAGCGATAAGTCTTGACGAGAAGTTGCCAGTACCGAATAACATTCTCGTTAGCGTCATCATCCAAATAACAAGAGGCGGATGAGTAGAAGAGTAAAGCCCGCCAACAGCATATTGTGTTTGGTCGAGCCAGCAATCAAATTTCTCAATCGCTCGTACTCTGATTAAGTACAAAGATTCATCATAAGGGAGTATCTCGCCAATACCGAGGTGAAATATTTGCAGAAATCCAAGCGCTCCGAATGCAAGAAGCTCCGGCAATCGCAACCGTATCCTATTCCAGTACAAGTGGTGTCGGTGTAAATGAAAGAATAAAAATAATAATTGTCATCGCTCCAATCAAGATTCTCCTCAAGTTCATCGGCGATTCATCAATCGCTGGTGGGTGACGGAGTTTGATGATAAATAAAATCATGATGACCCAAAATATCCACGATGATCCGCCGGGAAGTGCAATGCTCTCCAACCACCTCAGCCAGTGAGGCAGAGAATTTCCTGCAAGTTGCAGTATCACTTCTGGTAGCGAAATGAGTGCAAGAATAGAAACTGTAAATATGCCGATACCGCGATGAATGTGTTTCGGAAAAAGTCCGTACATAAGGTGACCGCCATCAAGCTGTCCAACAGGCAAGAGATTGAGCGCCGTAACAAATAACCCGAACCACCCAACGCAGAGCAAAGGGTAGTGATACATCTCTGACATTGGAGGGATGTAGCCATGTGGATTTGCGAATGTCTTCTCCATAAAAGAGTAGAGTAGCGATTTTCCGAAGACAATTTCAGTACCAGGTTGGAATGGAATGAGCGGGTAGCCTGGATGGATATTTTTTAAGTACTCGATTCCAGGAAGCGTTGCGAAGCCTACGCCGAGAATACCTAGACAGACAATAAATCCAGCAATAGGACCAGCAACACCGATGTCGAAAATAATAGAGCGGCTCGGAATTCTTTGCCGCGTTCGTATCACCGCACCAAATGTGCCAAAGTTCGGACTCATTCCCATCATCGCACCCGGAAAAGGAATGTAGTAGGGTAGTGTAGTATCTACTCCGTGAATGCGTGCCGCGATGAAATGACCGAACTCATGTGCCGACAAAAAAAGCAAGAGTAGCAGAGCATACTCTAACCCGAATCCAAAATTTGTAATCTCAGATGGATCATGCCCACTCCAAGCTACACCAGCGAGCGTTGTCGTGTAGAGCGTGAGGAGGAACAATCCGACATGCAGCCAAATTTTTTGCTTTCCGAAAATCCGATCAATTAGTGTAGTCAAATTTTATCTTGTTACCTTATTGAGAGAACAATATTCAGTGATGGTTCATTATTTCGCAGAAACATCGGCAAATCGAAGCTCGTCGTAGGTATCAAGAATAGCACGAATTGTATTCGGAGCATTACCTTCCGTTCTGTTATTGACATACGCCCGGAACATGCGTTTCTCTTTTTCTGATTTCACCATTAGCTCTGCGATTGCCGCGCGCATCTCGGGCATCGGCTCCAGAGTCTCACTGTAAGGCTGGTAGCGTTTCACTGCCGTTTCGTGCTTCATCCCTCGCTTAGTGAGTGCACGAATGACAATTTCGTTTGATGTGAAAATTCCTGTTCGCCTCATTTGCTCTTCGATAGGTGGCATCCACGTTTGCGCATTGAGAACGTGGGTGATGTTGTGAGAACGAAGTGAATTCAGATAGTCATCATAACCAGGATGTATGAGAATAGGATCGCGAACTTCTACTGCGTAAGAGTATCCCTTCGGAATTTTGCCGAGGAAATCATCAAGGTTATTAACGAATTGCTCGTGATCATAATCTCGTGCTCCCCACCCGGATTCGAAAAAGAACGGAGAAAATTCGAATATGATCGTTCCTAATTTTTCTTTGAATACATCACGGATAGGACCAAGTACATATTTTGAAAACATATCCGCATCAAGGTAGTACTCGTTTAACGCAGGCGATTGTCCGCGAATAAAAGCGCGCTCGGATCGAAGTGTGACACTTTCGGGACATTTGAACGTCATCTGAAAACTCTGAGGCAATTTTTTCTCTATTCCCTCGAGTTGCTTCACATCAGGCAATCGGTAGTACATCGAATCGTTGCAGACGGTGGGGAACACGGTTGCGTATTCTGAAAGAGCCTGCTTGTCAAATTTTGATTTGTTGAGTACCCTCTCTCCTTTTAATGTCCTCAAGTAATCCTCATTATATACCTGTCCCAACCAACCCTCGTATTTCCAGCTGGAAGTACCAAGATAAATGCCCTTCGCGGCGAGGGCGTGGAGCCGAGGGATGTCGTGTGCGGGATTGAATTTCGGTGTTTGGGTCACAGGATATTCATTCGAAGTTATTGCACCGATAAACCATTGCCGAAGAGGGATAATTTCTCCGTTATGAGATCAAATTATCCCGAAACCACACCAAATCGGGTGCGTATTCTTATAGGGGAGGGAATGAGAGGTTATCGGACTTACGTTCAACCAACGGAGACCACAATTATTCAGATGAATTCTCGCTACAATTATCTGTTTTCGGTGTTGATGCTTATGGGCTGCTCAAGCTCGGATATTACTTCGTCTAACGACGTAGTATTTCCTGCTGAAAATATTAGCTTTGCGCAGAAAGTCGAGCCATTATTTGCTGTTTCATGCAACTCCTCAGGTTGCCATGATGCGGCGAGAAGCTCGAATAATTTTGTGGACTTGACAAGTTGGTACGGAACAAGGGCAACGAACGTTGTCAACCAACCTGGCGATACAACGTGTGGGCTGTTGCAAGTTGTCTTCGGACGCGAGTTCCATCCGGGGATAAATCTGAACAGTAATCACAGACAGGGACTGAAACAATGGGTGCTCGAAGGCGCTCAGAATAATTAGATAATAGCAGCGGCAAGAAACATGAATACCAAGTTGTTTTCGCATTCTCCGATCAAGTTCGTACTACGTGTATGGATTCTTGCGATGGCTTGCATTCTATTCAGTGGAGAAGTTCGTGCACAGCACTTCGGTCATGATATGCGTGATTATTTTGATTTCGGTGAGCAGTTTTATGCGGCAGCTATACAATCGGCGGATGCTGCTTCCGTGGAAATTCGAGTGAACACAGCCTACGGACTTTTCTCTTTTTTAAAAACAGATAAAGCTCACGCCTCACTTGGACAGTATTACGCTGTTCGTGATCTTTCCATCGAACTTCGAGAACATCCGGCTGGCTCCGTACTCAAAGCCCTGAACACCCGCGACACAATCTATGCGGCAACATTCGCTGAAACGACATCGAAGGATGCCTGGAGATCTTACGTTCGGAGTATGCCGCTAACGGATATTCAACTGCCCCAATCGGTGGAGCTACATTTTGAGGTGCGCGATGGCTTCTTAGCACGGTTGGCAAATCGTCCGAACTCCTTTGATTTAACATTGCGACCCTATCATCATGCGAAGTCTGTGACTGGTGCGGATTCAAATGTGCTAGGATGCAGTGATGTTTACGTTTTTGATCGAGCTGGTGATGGCAATATACTGAGGATGAAAAACTGGGGAGCAACAACGGAGTTCAGCCATGATCTCATGACGGGAATTTCCTTCGCAATGCCGGTGGGTGTGAAATTGGATAGTTTGAATATCGGATTAACGCAAACGTCAAATCTTTTGGAGGAGAAAAACTTCCTTTCTGTTTCTCGGGGAAATATCACTATTCACGGTGATCAAATTATTCCAAGTCAATTATTTGTGACAAGCCTTGTTGACAGCGAGATATTGTATAAACTCTCGGAGCCAATGACGAGCGATAGCTTGTCGCATTATGCCAGCGTACTCTGTACAATCCCGGGGAAGAAATTGGAGCAAGGGAAGTATCGAATTGATGTAAAGGTATTCTCTGGAAATATCGTTCGTTCTTTTACTCAGCCTATTGAACTGCAATGGCATTCCATGCCACTTTCACTCGATAATCCTCGTGATGCAGTTCCGCCTCTTGCGCATATAACTACTGAAGAGGAATATAAAAATCTCTCAAGCGGGTCGCGCGATGAGCAACTTCGGAAATTGTATTCATTCTGGAAGGATCGGGACCCCACGCCGGAGACATCGTATAACGAAAGGATGGCAGAGTTTTACCAGCGCGCTGACTACGCATATTTTAATTTCGCACGTGGACCACGTGTACTTGATGGGGCAACCACAGACCGAGGAAAAATATATATACTCTTCGGTGCACCAACAAATATCGAACGGACATTCCTTGTCGGTGAACAGCCCGTCGAAATCTGGACATACTCGAATAATGTAAAGAAGGTAGTAAAATTCAGCGATCCCGGCGGACACGGTGATTATAAACTCACGGAAGTGAAGCCACTGTAAGTATGATTGTTCTTTTCTACAGTGTGGATAATGCGAATCTGGATTTCTCAACTTTTTAGGAATTGTGTTCGTTATTGCTCTGTCTTAAGTCTAAAATTTTAATGCTATGAAATTTGTGAAAAATTTGTGTCTCGCTGTTTTGTTCGTAACTCTCGTAGGTGTGAGTACCTCTAATGCTACAACCCATATAGTTGAGTTTGGCGGTGCTGCCGGTTTTAACTTTGTGCCAAAGGTTACTCCTTCGGTGATGGTCGGCGATACGATGCAGTGGGTTGGCTCCTTTAATTTTCATCCATTGAAATTCGATAGAGTACCCGTGGGTGCGGACACGATTGTTCCTCCTACAACAGGGATGACATTTATTTACGTAGTCAAGGTTGCTGGTACCTACACATTCTACTGTATGCAACACGGTGGCGTGGGGGGAGTCGGGATGTCTGGTTCGTTCACTGATGCTCAAGTTTCAGTTAAGACTCAGAACTCTGGTTTACTCAAGATGAAGACGAATTATCCGAATCCGTTTGCGTCTTCAACGAATCTTGCTTATTCACTCGCTGAGCCAACAGTTGTTTCTGTTCGCGTTCTCAATGTGTCAGGAAGTACGGTCTATCAAGAGAATTTGGGAATGCAAAACAGTGGCGATCATTCTCTCGAGTTGGGTAATGGCGCATTTGGTTGTAATGGTACATACATCGTAGAACTTCGCGCAGGCGAAGCAGTACTCACACAACGAGTCGTCAAAGCTGACTAAAGTCTCATTCAATGAGATACCGAATTGTATTTTTTTTAATCCTCCTATCTCAGCCACTCCATCTGAGTGCGCAAACGATCGCACCTCGGATTGAATGGTCGCATTGTTTCGGTGGGAGCGATGAAGATCAAGCACTTTCGGTAGAACAAACTTCTGATAATGGCTACATCATCGCAGGTCTCTCTCGTTCATCTGATTCCAATCTCACTCTTCACCATGGCACAGCAGACGCAACCGATGCTTGGGTGATTCGTCTCGATAGTACAGGTAAATTATTATGGCAATCCGATTTTGGAGGTGATGAGGATGACATCGCGAATTCGATACAGCAAACACCTGATGGTGGATTTATTTTTGCGGGCACTACTTCATCATTGAATGGGGACGTAATCACTAATCATGGTGGCAAGGATTATTGGGTCGTGAAGCTCAATGAATTCGGGAAACTCAAGTGGCAAAAAACTTTTGGTGGTTCAAATGATGATGAGGCAACGTCAATAGCGGTTGTGGCTGGTGGGGGATTTATTGTTAACGGCTTTTCATACTCAAATGATGGTGATGTTCGGAATCATCACGGCGATAATAGTAGAGCCGATCTTTGGGTTGTGCGTATTGATGATGCGGGAAATTTGCTTTGGCAGAAATCCTATGGCGGGTCAAAGAGAGATTACGGATATTCCATAGCTCAATCGCAGAACAATCATTTCCTGCTCGGGGGTTATTCCAATTCTTCGGATGGCGATATTGCAACTAACCATGGCGACGACGATTTTTTAGCGATCGAGATTGATTCGGTTGGCAAGATCGTTTGGGAGAAAACCTACGGCGGTTCTGGAATTGACGAGGCGTATTCAATCGCACCGACTCAAGATGATGGTTGCATCGTTGCAGGATTCACATTTTCAACGGATGGCGATGTAGGTACAAGGAGCACTCCTGCAAATCCCGACGATTGGATTGTAAAGCTCGATAAAAACGGGAAGATTGAGTGGAAGAAAATACTCGGTGGAGAAGATCTTGATGCAATTTACTCAGTCGAGCAAACCCTTGATGGAGGCTTCGTTGCCCTCGGTAGTACATCATCCACAACGGGAAGTTTTTCATCTAATCATGGTGAGTCAGATTTTTACTTTTTGAGACTCGATCCCTCAGGCAATCTTCTTTGGCAAATGCTTTTAGGAGGTAGTGGGAATGAGTTTGGTCTGTGCGTAGCTCTGTGCAGTGATAGCGGTTTTGTACTTGCTGGTACTGCCGATTCCGACGATGGTGATGTCCATGATCACCAGTTCAAAGAAGACTTCTGGGTGGCGAAACTCGGATACTCCAAGCCGAGCTCGGTGCATGATTTTGTTTTCTCGCGACTACGAAGTTCGGCATTTCCGAATCCGTTCAAGACCGAGACGAAGATTATGTTCAAAGGAAATATTGAATCACCATCGGAATTAATACTTTATAATTTGCTGGGGCAAGAAGTTAAAAAGTTAGTTGTGCTTGCCGGTGCGCAAGAAGTTTCAATTTATAGAAATGCGCTATCTTCAGGGATGTATGTGTACAGATTGGTCGAAGGCGGGCTGATTAGAGCTTCGGGGAATCTGATAATAGAATAGGTTCACATTCTCTCGTCTTTTGCTTCACGCCTCATCAAGTCTCGGATGGCAAGCTTATGATCTTTCCCTTCGAAGAGGATTTTGTATGTCTCCTCGACAATAGGCATTTCGATATTGAATTTCCTTGCAAGTTGCAATGCTGATTCAGTCGTCCATACACCTTCAGCGACCATCTTCATTCCAGCAAGTGCGTCGGTCAATGTTTTTCCTTTTCCAATTTCCTCACCCACTCTTCTGTTCCTTGAGTGCTTACTCAAACAGGTCACTACGAGGTCACCCAGACCCGCTACGCCAGCAAATGTTTGCTCATCGGCTCCGAGTGCGATTCCCAACCTACGCATCTCTGCAAGCCCTCTAGAGATGAGTGCGGCGACGGTATTATCACCATAGCCTTCGCCTTCGATAATGCCAGCGCATATTGCGATGACATTTTTTAGTGCTCCAGCAAGCTCCACGCCGATCACATCGCTTGTTGAATAGACTCTGAAGAAGGGGAGAAAAAGAGCGTGCTGAATTTTCTTCACAGCTTCTTGATCAGTGCACGCAGCAGTCACTAATGTCGGAATTTTCCGAGCAACCTCTTCCGCGTGACTTGGTCCGCTGAAGGCAAGGATGCGGTTTTCTTGAACTCCTAAGACATCACCAATAACTTCCGTCATCCGCATCAATGTACCACGCTCAATACCTTTGGAAGCGCTCATGTAGAGTGCTGTCGGATTTGTAATATCAGGTGCAAGTTCAGTGGCAACGTTTCGCAGAGATTGGGATGGCACGGCGAAGACATACAAATCTCGATCGCGTAAGTCAGCAGATGCGTTCGTGATGTTGATGGCTGGCGGAATTTCTACTCCTGGAAGGTAAGAAGGATTCTGCCGTGAACTTGAGATTTGTTCGGCTAACCCAGAAGTGCGTGACCACAGAGTCACATCGTGACCGCCTTCACTGAGAAGCAGAGCAATCGTCGTGCCCCAACCACCAGCGCCTATGACAACAGTTCTCATCTATTCAGCTCAGCAATCACAAACAATTCTGATAAAAAAAAGAGGAGCATACGAATGTCACTCCTCTCGAAAATCATTACAGCGACGAAACACAACGCTTATGCAGCGCCTTGCTTCGAGAAAATTCTGAGTTTATCGAAGCGATTCTCGGTGTTGGCAAGTAAGCGGACAATGTTCGAGCGATGGCGATAGATCAAAAATGATGAAATGCCTATTGCCCCAACGATGAGGGTATGATATCCATAAATATCAACTCCAAAGATATTCTGCCTCACAAACATTGTCGTTGGGAAAACGATAGCCGCGCTGATTGAGCCGAGTGAAATATACCCGGATGTAAAAACGATAAGGAGAAAAAATCCGATAGCGATACCCGTTTCGATCGGTGCGATTGCTACGAGCATTCCTGCGGCGGTGCTAATACCCTTGCCACCTTTGAAGCCTGCGAAGATTGTATAGCAATGACCAAGTACTGCGGCTATGCCAGCAAAAAATCTGAAGACGGTGATATCCTGAAATGGAGTATCATTATGAAACGGAAGGCCGTTGAACAGGATAGTCGCAACAACGACGGCGGCGATTCCTTTGCTTAAATCAAGAACCTGCACCACTGTGCCGAGCTTCCATCCTAACACGCGGAAAGCGTTGGTTGAACCCATATTACCCGATCCTTTTGTGCGAAGATCGAATCCTTTGAAGTGCTTGCTGATCATCACCCCAAAAGGGATTGATCCGAGCAAATATCCGACAAGAACAACAACGAGTAAACTAATCATCGTATCCAAATATGTTAAGCCTGACTGTAACAGCAGTTTTCTATCTATTGTTCGGCAATCTAAGACATTTACTCAGTCACTTAGATTTCTACCGTGTTACTTCGAGATCAGCCCTGTGGGTGATCTTGATATTTTTTTCCTCGCCCCTAACTATGTAAGGGTTTACGCCTATCCTCTCCATAAGTTGCGATTCATCAGTGCCGGTGAAACCGTCGATTTCTGCTTGTTGGAATGCATCTCGAAGCATTTTTGCGGAGGCTGCCTGCGGAGTTTGTGCCCGCCAAAGATTTTCACGCGATATTGATGAATTCACAAAACCGTCATTTGCTTTTTTGAGACTATCAACGACAGGAATCGCGGCTATCGCAGCACCATGCAATTCGCTGGCGACAATAATTTCGGAGATCAATTTCGAACTTAGAAACGGCCGTGCGGCGTCATGAACAAGGATGATCGAATACTCGTCAGCCTTTGCAAAAATTGCTAAGCCATTAGAGACAGATTCTTGACGTGTCTCGCCACCGGAGATGAGAGTGATTCGTGACCGAGCTGGGTGAGCTGCGATTTCGGATTCGATTCGAGTACTATTTTTGGCTGATACCACCAGTGCGATTCGACCAATTCTCGGATGATTGGCGAATGTGTTGAGGCTGTGCTGGTAGAGGGGAATTCCACCCAGCATTTCGAATTGCTTCTCCGATCCAAACCGATTACCGCCACCAGCGGCTACGAGTATGACATTTGCTTCGTGTGACATGTGTTCTTTGAACATTTATTCCGAGGGAAAAGTAAGGCGAATGATAGTTGCGCGGGATAATTTTTTATTTAAAGCATGTTCATTGGGTATGATAGATTCGATGACTAACAAAGCTAATCTTCCAGATTTTATGAAACTCTGGAATTACAACGACCCGATTGAGACTGAAACAAAGTTTCGGGAATTACTTCCGCTCGCCGTTTCGTCAGGTGACCATTCTTATCATGCGCAACTGCTGACGCAGATTGCTCGTACGTTTTCGCTTCGAAGTCAATTTGCTGAGGCGCATACATTACTCGAAGGGGTTCGTGACATGCTCAGTGATGATATGAAGTTGGCACGTGTCCGATACCTGCTTGAATTGGGGCGAACATTTAATTCATCAAATCAGCAGAATCTGGCAATGCCCATTTTCATCGAAGCATCCGAACTGGCTTCGACAATCGGTGAGGAGAGCCTTGCGATTGATGCAATCCATATGATTGCCATTGCCGAGCGTGATCCGATTAAACAAGTTGAGTGGAATCTCAAGGGCATTGAGATGGCAGTTGCAAGTGAAAAAGCCCGCGCATGGTTAAGGGCGCTCTACAACAATATCGGTGAAAGTTTTTTGGTGCTCAAAGATTATGTCAATGCACTCGAGCACTTTAGAAAACTTGAAGCCTATGAAATCGAACGAAAAGGATCGGCAGATATTTTCATTAAAAAAGATATTGCAAAGTGTCTGAGATTTTTGGGAAATCCAGAAAATGCCGCTGATCTTATGCAAAATACATTAGATGAACTCCTATCAAAAACGGAAGATGATGGTTATATTCGCGAGGAGTTAGCTGAGGATTTATTCGCTCTCGGAAAAAGCGACGAAGCAAAAATTCACTTCAAACGAGCGTTCGAACTTTTAAGTATTGACGGTTGGTATAAGACGAACGGAAATCTTTCGAGGTTGGAAGAGTTGAGTAGCTAACTACTTCTTTTTTTGCTCTTCCTTAGGCTCGTGATTTTTTTGGACCTTTGCTTTTTCGCGGTCTTCTCTGCGGAGTTCGTTTTTCCGCTCCAATAATTTTCTCGTTAATTCTTCTTTACGGTCTTCACGCGGATGCTCGACCTTCGTGTCCGAGGATTTTGGTGAAGGATTCTGTGCAAATGCGCCACGTGTCGAGGCTGTCGCCATGAGCAAAAGTAGAATCAAAAATAGCTTCACATTCTTCATGACTATCTTAACGCAAAACGATGCCGTTTTGATACAAAAAATGCTGTGAAAAATTATTCACAATATATTCGTATCGGCATTGTGGAGGCGAATAGTAAATCGAGAGCCATTGCCGAGTGTACTTTCAACGCTGATAGTGCCTCCATGTGCCTCGACGATTGATTTCGTTATTGCAAGCCCTAATCCTAATGAGCGAACACTATGCTCCGTGCCTTGTTGCATCCTTACAGATTCTGAACGGAAGAAGCGATGGAAAATTTTTTCTTGATCTGCCACAGCAATTCCCGGACCAGAGTCTTGTACACCGAATTCGATCTGCTGATCTTTTCGTTGCAGAAAGAGTGTCACCTTTCCGCCGCTGGGAGTATATTTAAAGGCATTATCTATCAAGTTCATCATAACTTGATAGAGAAATGTGGGGTCGCCACGAACTTGCCATGAAGCAGAGTTTGGACTGATGTCGGTAGTGAATTCGAGTCCACGATCGCTTGCGATAATTTCCGCATCTTCCGCAATTGAATTCAAAAATTCTGAGATTGAAATAGTTTGGAGCGTTAGTGGTAAACGATGATCGTCGGCTTTGGAGAGAAGGAGTAATCCTTCGACGATACGTTGCATTCTCTCCGATTCCTCCATGAGGCTAGTCAGGAGTTTTTGAATCTCGTATTTATTTGGTTGCGCTTCGCTCGCAAGGCTACGCTGTGCTTGTTCAATTTCACCTTTGAGTATTGCAAGCGGAGTCTTGAGTTCATGCGAAGCATCCGAAGAGAATTGCGCAATCTGATTGAACGAACTTTCCAGGCGTGAGATCATGGAGTTGAGTGTGCTTACCAAACTTGTCAGTTCTCGGTCCTGACGTGCTGGCATTTCAATCCGACGTGAAAGATTTCGGGCACCAATGTCTTCTGCTGTTGTAGCAATCTCCTCGATTGGTCGAAGTGCCTTCCGAGCAAGTACGATACCGCCTAATGACGCTATAACAAGAGCGATCGGTAATATGAAGAGATAGGTTTTTTGTGACCGGGCAATGACATCCCAAATGTCAATTTCGGAGTATGCAGCAATAACAAGATACCTGTTATTGGAAGCCACTGTAGCGCGGAGAGTCTCGTTTTTAAGCTCGACTTCGCCAAGTCTTTTGGCACTATCTTGGATTGTACGATCCGCGATATGGAAAATTTTTTTCAATGTATCTAATCCGAGATTTTCTGTTCGGAATACTGCGGCTCCTAATTTCCCGTAGGGAAATAAGGGATAAATTTCGATTAGATCATTGCGTCTGCTTGTTAGTGTTCTTTGTATAAGCGCATCGAAAGGGTCGGCTCCGCTACTATCTTTGCCAGATAACTCTCCAAGCATTTCGTCCATGAGCGAGCTGAGCACTCGGTCAGTCAAATCCTGCCCACTAATACTATCCGGAGCATCTCTGATCGCATCATCAACAAGCTGTTTAAGAGTTTTGCCTGATAGGTTCGTTCGTGTGTGAATGTTTTCCGTGGGGGAGTGATAGGACGGACGGTTGCTAATCAAGTGGAGCGCAGTCTTGGCATCATCAAGCAAATCATTATCAAGATCCTCGGCGAGTGATCGGTACAGGAGCACATATTGAGCTGCCCCAACAGCCGCAACCGTTAGTACTACAAGAAATGAGTACCAGAGAACGAGTCTTATGCGAAGCATTCTCTACCTGAATATGTAATAAATTAAAGTCTTCAAGACATCATAAAAAAAATGTTAATCCAATCCACGGAATTATGCCGGTAACTTTCTGATCACCACTGGCTGTAATCATCACTGCCCCCAAGTCACCGCTTAGTGCCGTTCCAGAAATACGAATTGCAAGTGAGTATGCACCAGAACCTGATTCGGCGACGATCCAGTTCTCAGAAATAATTTTTGATGATTTCGAAATTCTATAATCCGCTCCAATCATGAATATCGCAGAGTTTGATTCAGTCTTCCCGGAATATCCGCCTCCGAACCCTAGATGCACCCCCCCAGCTTCGGTACCGTAGGAAGCGATACCGAACCCGTATATCGCTGACTCCCATCCGCGGCTACTGCCAGTTATGTCAGTGAGAGCAACCCCGCCAGCTAATTTCAGATAACCGTAGTCAGCAACCTGCAATGATGCTAGTCCGAAATACAAGACGTGATCAGAGACCGTGAATGGTGTGAACCCGCCGCGAATCATAAATTCATCTGAAATACCGTATCCGAAATTCGGGAAGATGACACCCGCAAAATTGATATAACCATTATCGGCGGAAAGCGAGTTGGCAGTTGGTGCCATTAGTAGGCGTGAATCCGAAGCATTTTGCGCTACGCGCTGAAGACTGTCCTGTGCACAGACACTTTCAGCCAGCATTAGTCCGAGCAGAAGAAAAACAAATTTATCGATTGAGTTGCGCAATGATAATGCTGGTTAACGCAGGTACGCAAAATAAATATGCCACGATTTCAACGACGACTAATCTTTGATTCCATATCCTGTGCCACGCTCAGAGATCATCAATTTGTCTTTGTCTTCATAATTATTATCGAGCTTCTCGCGGAGGCGTTTGATATAGACATCAATGACATTCGATCCCATCGTGAAAGTGTATCCCCACACATGTTGAGTGATAACGGAGCGTGACATGATTCGACCTTTATTTTTTAGGAGATACTCAAGCAACTCATATTCTTTGACTGTCAACGGAATATTCCGTTCTTCCGTAGTTCCGGGTTTGAAGCGTTTTGCGGTATGGGTTACTGTGTCGAGGACAAGGTCATGCGACGTTAGCTGAGTTTTTTTCTCAATATCCGAACGGCGGAGGAGCGAACGAACTCGTGCAGCAACTTCTTCGAAAAGAAAAGGCTTTGTCAAATAATCATCGGCGCCTGCATCGAGTCCTTCGATTTTTTCGCCAACTTCTGCCTTTGCAGTGAGACACAAAATCGGTGTAGTCCGACCTTTCGCTCGCAACTCACGAATGAGTTCGATGCCAGATTTTTTTGGGATCATCAAATCGGTGATAATTAGGTCGTACGATTCTGCCATCGCTCTCGATAATCCCTCTTCGCCATCGAAAGCAACATCAACCGTATATTTTTCTTCTTTGAGTCCTTGCTCAAGAAACTTGGCAACTTTTTTTTCGTCCTCTATAACAAGAATACGCATACTCTGAATTGTTTATCAACAGATAGTCATACGACACGATTAGCAGAGGTTTCAGTCAATTCCAAACTCAAGCCGTGCTGTAATGGAAGCAGTCTTTTTTTTTGATGAGGTATTAAAATTTCCACCGTAAGAAAATTCTTCGCTCGAGTTTTGACCAGTGATCTGAAAAATCCCCATCGCAGCATTTCGGAGAGTGCCAAGACTACCACCCGAATTCTTTGCAATTCTCTCACCCCGTGCTTTTGCATCTGCTGTCGCAGCAGCAAGCATTTCAAGTTTTAACTCAGCAAGTTTGGTGTAGTAATATCTTGGAGGCTCGGAGTTGAATTCGATTCCTGAGTTAATTAGCTCTGTTACCTCACGTGACATTGTTTCAATCTTATCAACTTCTTTGGACTCAATGTCAACGCTCTGGCGCAAGGTGTAGCCATCAAAATAGGTATCTTTGATTCGGCCTTTATCGTCATAGGTATTCTTGTACTCCTTATTGATGCTGATAGCACTCAAGACAATTTCTTTTTGACTCACTCCTTTTGTGATGAGATATTTTTCGATCGCATCAGCATCGCGTTTGAGTGCGGCGAAGGCATCCTGCATTGACATCATCTTTCGGCTGAATGAACCGCTCCAGACAATTAGATCGGATACGAAATTCTTTTCGGCAAGTCCAGTGACCTTAATCGTCTCCTTCGTTTCGTGCGTCTTTCGCCATGTGGAAGAGAGCATCCACGAGGCTGTACAAATAGCAAGAGCGAAGATCACGGCATTCAACCACGAATGGGAGTAGAAAGGCTTAGGTGTTGGTGTTTCCATGAAGCAAAAATACGAAATAATTTCGTCGCGACAACAGTTTGACAAATCAGTGTGAACCACACGAATAACTCGGTGTTGTTTATGTTACCAAATCGCAATATGTACTCACTTGATCTCGAAATTCTGTACTTCATAAATGTTACACTCTCCGCTGCGTGGCTTGATGGAGTAATGATCTATGCCACCAATGTTCAACATTGGGTACCAGTGTATTGCCTCTTGCTCGTGTTCTTGATCGCGAAGTTCAGAATGAAGGGGTTGCGGATGGTTACGGCATTGCTTATTTTGGTTGGTGTTTCCGATTTAGTTACGAACCGAGTACTCAAAGAGGCTGTAGCAAGGCCGCGGCCGTGTGCGGTTATCCATGATTCCACGTCGAATCTCAGTTGGCTGAGAACTCCTGACGGAGTACGTGGGGGATTCAGTTTCCCATCTTCCCACTCTGTGAATAATTTTGCCGCGGTTATTTTCTTTATCGTAATTTTTCCGAAGAATAGAAAACTCTACTGGCTTTTTCTACCTGCATTTATTGTTGCATTATCGAGACCGTATCTGGGATTGCACTATCCATCGGATATGCTCGGTGGGATTGTGATCGGTACGGCGATGGGTTACATCTTCGCAATTCTTTACAAACGGATTGAGACCGTATTTACAACTTGAACTTACTATTTCTTCGAATAAAAATTATGAAAATATTATTAGGACTTGCTGCGTTACTCTTGCTCACAACCACTGGTGAAGCAAAGAAGAAAGAGCCTGAGGCAAAATCGTTCAAGGGCTATCTCATGGACAAAATGTGCGCCAAGCGTCGCGCTGGCGATGTCGAAAAAATGAAAAACCACACGAAGACGTGTCTTACAGAAGAAGCATGTGCAAAGAGTGGCTATGGAGTTCTAGTTAAAGGTAAGTTTATTCCATTTGATCAAAAAGGAAACGAACTTGCCGCTGCATACATCAAGAACCACACTGGCGAAAATGATTTCGAGATTGATGCCCTCGGCAATATGAAAAAAGGCAAGCTTGCACTTGTGGGGATTAATAATCCGCCAGTGAAGTTGAATTAGCATTCCGAGTTAGCTCAGTGCAAATGTGCAAAGACAGATTTTCACAATACTAAGGCGAGTAATTCAATGTCAGAAAGACTTCGCCCGAATTCGGTTTACAAAATCAAGTTGAAGCAAGTACTCAAAGCGAACGATAATAGTGGAGATTGATAAAACAGAAGATCTTCATAACATACAGTTTAGATCAGGTTGTTTTAAAACTTGACCACCCCTCACTCCCTTACCCTTACCATCTTCCAATTCACCTGATAAGGGTATGCCTCGTAGATCGCGTTGTCTTCGTTGATGGTGTAGCCTTCGTCGAAATCCTCTTTTGCTTTTTTGATGAGTGCTGAGCCGCCGGTTGTATCGCCGAGTAACTCCAAGGTTAGTCCTTTGTAGTATTCAGCATCGGAGAAGTGCGGATTTTTTTCGAGACACCTGTCAAAAAGTGCAATTGCTTTATCAAAATCTCTGAGTTCGTAATAGGCAATGCCAGTGTAGAAAATATCAAGGTAGTGCGACCAATTCCTTCCGCGAGTTTTCTCGTCGCGATCAAGTAGGTCTTGAAGTGTTTGCCTTGCGCTATCAAATTTGTTGAGTTGCAAATAGCAAATGCCGATGTAAAATTCATAAGGATGATCCATGATAAATGATCCTCGTTCGTGATGCACGTATGCTTCGTTAAAATCAGAAATCGCATTTGCGTACTGTCTCGCGAAGATACACTTCATGAATCCGCTATAGTCGAGCCAGTAGGGATCATACAGTACAGCCTTCTCGAGCGCTTGCAAACCAAGTTCATATTTTTTTGTCTTGAAGAGTGGCATTGATTTCTGTTGCCAGAGATATGCGACTGTCGAATCAACGGCCAAACCACTATCAATGCACAGTTGCCACTCTTGAGTAAGGTAGCTATGCTCCCAAGCGCCATGCCGAAGGTATCGTTCGATGATGGAATCTTGGCGAGCTTTTACTTTTTCAGTGACAGGTGAGTGATATTGCTGTCCGAAAACGATCGAATTAGAGGCAAGTATGATGGCAGTGATTGCTAATCGCATAATTTATTTTTTTTATTCGCAGTATAACAAACTCTCTGGAGAGCGCATAAAGTCCCGCTTCTTGGTAGATGGGTTAGAGGCGGAGTAGATTATTTTGAGATTTTTTTCGGAATCTCGGAACTCCGGGGGTAACGTTCTCGTTTAACCCTGCCCGCTGAGAAAAGAGGTGGTCTTCACTCTCTTTCTTTGGTAAGTCGGGTAAACCTAAAAGTGTTCATTGACATGGGAGAAGTTTTAAAGTCAGCAGGATGAGTACAAGGTAACTTGCCTCAAGATGATCAGCAATGATTGTTTTGATTTGAGGAGTCTAACTCATCAAGCAGCAAGTTTCCGTGAATTTTTTTGATTCATTTTCTTGCATCAATCTATCCAGATTGGTACAGGTATCAAGCACTCAGCTTGATTATAGTTTTTAACTATAATACAACGGAGAGTTTGATCCTGGCTCAGGACGAACGCTGGCGGCGTGCTTAACACATGCAAGTCAAGGACCGTAGCAATACGGAACTGGCGCACGGGTGCGGAACACGTAGGCAATCTGCCCTTGAAGGGAGAACAACCAGTCGAAAGATTGGCTAAATCTCCGTAAAATCATAGAGTGGCATCACTTATTGATCAAGTTTTTTCAAGGATGAGCCTGCGTCTGATTAGCTAGTTGGCGGGGTAACGGCCCACCAAGGCTACGATCAGTAGCTGGTCTGAGAGGATGATCAGCCACATTGGGACTGAGATACGGCCCAGACTCCTACGGGAGGCAGCAGTGAGGAATATTGCTCAATGGGGGAAACCCTGAAGCAGCAACGCCGCGTAAAGGATGAAGGCGCTTTGCGTTGTAAACTTTTGTAGTCGGGGACAAATGGTGGGTTACTACCCACTTGATGGTACCCGAAAAGTAAGGATCGGCTAACTACGTGCCAGCAGCCGCGGTAATACGTAGGATCCGAGCGTTGTCCGGATTTACTGGGTGTAAAGGGTGCGCAGGCGGACTGGTAAGTCAGTGGTGAAATCTCGTCGCTTAACGACGAAACTGCCTTTGATACTATCAGTCTTGAATCCGGTAGAGATCTGTGGAATTCCGAGTGTAGCAGTGAAATGTGTAGATATTCGGAAGAACACCAGTGGCGAAGGCAGCAGATTGGGCCGGTATTGACGCTCAGGCACGAAAGCATGGGGATCAAACAGGATTAGAGACCCTGGTAGTCCATGCCCTAAACGATGTTCACTTGATGTCTGCCCTCAGGGTAGGTGTCGAAGCTAACGCGATAAGTGAACCACCTGGGGAGTACGCTCGCAAGGGTGAAACTCAAAGGAATTGACGGGGGCCCGCACAAGCAGTGGAGCATGTGGTTCAATTCGATGCAACGCGAAGAACCTTACCTAGGCTTGAAAAGCAGTCTAAAGCAGCGAAAGCTGTGTACCCGCAAGGGGGGCTGTACAGGTGCTGCATGGCTGTCGTCAGCTCGTGCCGTGAGGTGTTTGGTTAAGTCCAGCAACGAGCGCAACCCCTGGGTTTAGTTGCCAGCACGTAAAGGTGGGAACTCTAAACCAACTGCCTACGCAAGTAGTGAGGAAGGTGGGGACGACGTCAAGTCATCATGGCCCTTACGCCTAGGGCAACACACGTGCTACAATGGCAACTACAACGCGCAGCAATACCGCGAGGTGGAGCGAATCGCTAAAAAGTTGTCTCAGTTCAGATCGGAGTCTGCAACTCGACTCCGTGAAGTTGGAATTGCTAGTAATCGGGGGTCAGCACACCCCGGTGAATACGTTCCCGGGCCTTGTACACACCGCCCGTCACGCCATGAAAGCCGAGGGCACCCAAAGCCGCCTTATAAGCGTCTAAGGTGAAATCGGTGATTGGGGCGAAGTCGTAACAAGGTAGCCGTACCGGAAGGTGCGGCTGGATCACCTCCTTTC
>JBAWZA010000007.1:0-127195 GCA_037143335.1 bacterium
CAGCTTCAAGAGAATACCAATGCGAATCTCCCAATACCCACCGACCAAGTTCATCATACACCGCAACCGTCACATACGTCATGCGATTGAGCGTGAAGTCAAGTGTTGTTTCGGCGGTGAAGGGGTTGGGGGTGACAGAGGCAAGATGGGACATGTAAAAAGATGTAGTAGATTGAATGCCATTTTGTATATTCAAAATACTGTCCAAACCCAAATCCTTCATCGAAGGAAGATGATTCGGGTTTTGACCAGAATGGGCTGCTATCGCACTATCTTGAGAGTATTGTTTGTCAGCTGGTGGACCCCAGCATTCATGGTGATTATTTCGAAGATAATTCCAGAGGGCTAAAACTTCCAGTGTCTTTTGATAAGTGCTTGTTATAGAAGCCATACAAGCACAGAAATACTGTGGCACAACTTTATTCAAATTAAGTACCGATACCAACCAATTCCGGTACTGTGGGTAACGATTAGTATCATTACTTCTGAATTGATTTGCTGCATCAAGATGGCTGAACATTCTCCAAGATAGGGAATCAGATAAAGCACAATGTTCTATAAATACACGTAGAGTGTCGTATTGTTTTTGATACCCCGATTCATCTTGGGGGGCATTATAGGCAATAGTTTTAAGTCTTGCGCAGGTATCATAACTCTGCCCGTGAGCCATCCTTACGCAGAAAAATATTGCGCAGGTGACGATTGCGATATGGAGTATTTTACTCATGATATAGACTTCGTAAATTGAACCATACAAATCTCGGTGTCATTCCCACGGATGAGCCTGCCCTCGACTCGATCGGGGCAGGGATGGCAGATCCGACGAGAAAAGGCTGCAATTCTCTTCGACTGAATTTCTGTTCTCCGTCAACTGTTCTTACTCGGACAATATGTCAGAACATTATCAGGTAACAGCCCGAAAGTGGCGATCGCAACGCTTCGATGAAGTTGTTGGTCAAGACCACATCACTCATACATTGCTCAATGCTATCCGCGAAGGAAGGCTTGCTCATGCCTATCTCTTTACTGGTCAGCGCGGATGTGGCAAAACATCGGTTGCTCGTGTATTAGCGAAGGCAATCAACTGTCCGAATGCCGAAGCGAATGGATTCGAGCCATGCAATACGTGCGAAGTTTGTCTTTCGATCACCAATGGTTCTTCGATGGACGTTGCCGAAATTGACGGAGCTTCGAATAACGGCGTCGATGATGTTCGCGAGATGCGCGAAAATGTCAAGTACCCGCCCCTGCAAGGAAAATATCGCGTAATTATTATTGACGAAGTTCACATGCTCTCGGCGGCGGCATTTAATGCACTGCTCAAAACGTTAGAGGAGCCACCTCGTCATCTGATTTTTATTTTTGCAACGACAGACGCACAAAAACTACCCGCAACAATTCTCTCGAGAACTCAGCGGTACGATTTTCGCAGAATCCAAATTGATCAGATCGTTTCGCATCTCAAACATATTTCGGCAAGTGACGGAATCACGATTGACGATGATGCACTCCTGCTCATCGCAAAAAAAGGCGATGGTTCGATGCGCGACTCGCAGTCAATTTATGATCAAGCAATTGCCTATTGCGGGATAAATGTCGAGACGACACGGCTTCGCGAGGCATTAAATCTTATTGATGCTGATTTCTTCTTTGAAGTAACCGATGCCATCCGCGATCATGCCACCAACAGAGCATTCGCACTTGCCTACGAAGTCGTTTCGCGTGGCTATGACATCGAAGAATTTTTGCAAGGACTCTTAGAGCATCTCCGTAATTTCCTTACAATAATTGTAACCGGAAAGCGTGAACTGCTTGAAGTCGTAAAATTTCATCAGGAAAAATACGCCACAGAAGCAAAGCATTTTTCTGAGGGTGATATTTTGCGCCTCACAAAGCTCGGGTTCAAAGCGCTTGAGAGGTTGAAAGGCTCGCAGTCCTCACGAATTGTATTGGAGCTTGTGCTTGTCGAGATGACAATGGCTGAGCGCGCAGTGGATATACGGTCTTTGCTTGATGAATTGAAATCGTTGAAGGGTGATGCCAAATCATTGCCGACCGGAGATCATGCATCGTCAGATCGTCGTTCGTCAGTCGGCAATCGTCAATCGTCACCAGTAGCTACAACTGCTACCGCACTTCCGACGAAAGACGAAGGACGAACAACGATAGACAATCAACAAGTGACGAACGACGACCCCGACGTTGCTTCGCAATGGGGTGAATTCATTGAATTCGTTTCAGCTAAGAGTATCCCGTTCCGACTCGTCTGCGAAGATGTGGAGTTGCTCACTTCTGTGGGTAAGATGCAAACCATCGGCATTTCCAAAAAACATAGCGAGGAAACATTCTCCCGCAACAAAGAACTCTTCACCAAATTTTTGCGAGAGTTCTTTGCCAACGATACTCTCACCTACGAGGTGAAACGTGTTGAACGGAAAGCGCCTTTGCAATCCAATTCGCAAGGGCCATCAGCACAAAGTTCGAATAGTCAACACCGAAGTCCTGCCCCAATGGTTACCATTGATGATAGTGTAGAGCGTAGCGATTTTGAATTGGCGCTAATTCGCGATATGGGAGCTGTGCCCGTCGGTTAATCACATAGAAAATTATTTTCTCAATCGCAACTCTGCAACGCATTCGATATGCCATGTTTGCGGAAACATATCTACTGGTTGTAGTGCCTCTACATCATATTTAACTGAAAGCAGTTCTATATCCCGAGCTTGAGTTGCGGGATTGCAACTGATATATGAAATTCTCTCCGGTGCTAAGGTTAATAATTCCGTAATGACATCGGGGTGCATTCCACTACGTGGTGGGTCAACGATTAATACGTCGGGTTTGCTATGTCCTTGCATCGTAACTTCATCGAGCAATACTTTACGAAGATCGCCTGCGATGAAATTCACATTACTGATCTTGTTCTGCTTACCATTAGCCCTGGCATCAATGATTGATGATTCAGCAAGCTCAATCCCCAAGACACTCTTCACTCTACCCGCTACGAAAAGCGAAATGGTGCCTGTGCCGCAATAGAGATCCCAAAGCATATCAGTGGGTTTGAGCTTCGCGAAGTCAGCAGCGATTGCATATAATTTTTCGGCTTGCGGAGTGTTTGTCTGAAAAAAAGAATTTGCAGAAATTTGATATGTTGCTCCACCAATCGTATCTGTGATCGTCCCGCTTCCGAAAATAATAAATTCCTTTTCGCCGACAGCGACTTGAGCACGGCGAGAGTTTACATTATTGATAACGGTTGCAATTTCAGGAATATTCTTCCGCAGCAGATCGGAGTATCGCTCCATCAATTCGGCGTCATGCCGTGAAGTAACGATATTCACCATGATCTCGCCAGTCGCAAAGCTATTGCGAATCACGAGAAATCGGAGTAATCCATCTGGATTTTTATCTGGATCGAAGACTCGGAGTTTTTCTTCGTCGCGGAATTCGCGTGTCAACTCTAATATCCTATTCGAGATTGGATGTGAAATGTGGCAATAAGTTGTATCAATAACTCGATTGTATCTACCGCGCACATGCAACCCAAGCGCATCTCTATCGGCGACATCACCCCCAGCTATTTCCTTGGCGGTGAGCCACCGTTCTTCCGAAAACGAGAACTCCATTTTATTCCGATAACCGAACTCTCTGCTTTCATTTCCAATAGCATCATGGACGGGGGGATTCTCAATTTTTCCGATTCGCTGAAAAATCTCTCTTACTTGCTGGGTTTTCCAAAATAACTGGGCAGGATAGCTCATGTGCATGATTGAGCATCCGCCACATATCCCAAAATCTTTGCAAATGGCTTCGCGCCTCTCAACCGATGGCTGGAGGATTTCGACTACAATAGCTTCAGCGAAGTTGCCTTTTGCCTTTTGGATTTCTGCGATGATGGACTCATGTGCCAATGCGCCTTCGACAAAGATGACATAGCCATCTTCCCGGCGTGCCACTGCCTTGCCTTCGAATGCGAAGGTATCGGTTCGGAGTTCGAGTTTGGAGCCACGCTCCGGTTTTGGGAGCCTGGTAATTGCTGAAATGTTTTCCACTTGAATGGATTTGAGGTAATTTTGTTTACTGTAGTTCGATTACAAACCGAATAATTCAAATTTCACTATCATCCTGAGCATATTGCTCGGACGAAATGAAACCTGACTACGAAATGAATAGATACATCCGTTCCCTTTTTTATGTGGCAACACTTTTTTTTGTGACCACAGTGAGTAAGGCTCAGCCGAACATTGCAAAGGATACGACCCATTACAATGATGAAGAACTCTATACCGATGATCTCGCTGTTACGCCCCAATACTCTTGGATTGGTGGCGGTCTCATCATCGGTTTGCACCTCCCATCGCTCACTGATTTTAACAAATTAATCGCTCAACCATTTATTCACCAAGACCTAAAATCGCAGAGCCTCTTTATCGGTGGTCAAGGATTCCTTCCCTTCCCATTCTTGAAGAATCTGAGAATCGGCGGAGTCGGGATGAGCGGCAGTAGCAGTGTGTGTTGTGTGCCTGACACTATCACAACCGGACCATTCGCGGGGCAGGTAACGATGAGATCGTTGACCTATAAAGTCGGATACGGTGGGCTATCGTTCGATTATTCGATTCTCAATAAAGAGCGATTCCACCTGCTCGTCGGCTCGGAGTTTGGCTTAGGAAGCGTCGAGATAACGGCGCAACAAGCGGTGGATAGAAATACATTTAACATCGCATCCGAGTTTGACTATCAATCTTTTGGCGCGCTGAACTTGACGCATACCTACCATGCGAACATGTTCCTCATCAAACCACAAGTGGAGTTTGAGTATGCTCCACTCAAGTGGATGATGCTCAGGCTTGCCGCAGGATACCAGATCACGGCGATGGCATCATGGAAGGTGGATGACGGAGTGTTGATTAAAGACAGCGGTGCTCTTGCGAATGTGAATGGCAATGGTGCATTTTTTCATTTAGGTATATTTGTAGGATTTTTCTAAGAAACTATGGCAGAATATCAAAAAGACAAACAACTCTACGAAGGCAAAGCAAAAAAAGTATGGTCTGTCGTTGGACAGCCCGATCTTGTAATTCAAGAATTCAAGAATGATGCAACCGCCTTCAATGGCGAGAAAAAAGGCTCGTGGGATGCGAAGGGTACGACGAATAATACTGTTGCTTCAGCACTTTTCAAGTATCTCGAAGCCAACGGAATTCGCACCCATTTCGTCGAACAGCTCTCTCCGAATGAGATGCTCATTAAAAAGCTCAACATCGTACCGCTCGAAGTGATTGTACGCAATCGGGCAGCAGGATCGTTTGTGAAGCGTTACGATGCAAAAGAAGGTATGGTATTCGCTCAACCAACTTTTGAGTTTTCCTACAAACGTGATGACTTGGGCGATCCACTTATCAACGATAGCCATGCCATTGCGATGGAGCTTGCGACGCCCGATGACATCGCACACATTAAATCCAGTGCGCTGAAAGTCAATGATCTCTTAAAATCTTTTTTTGCTGAACGTGGCATAACGCTTGTGGATTTCAAATTGGAATTCGGTTGGCACAAAAACGAAATTTTACTCGGCGATGAAATCAGCCCCGATACATGCAGATTCTGGGATGCTGCCACAGGAGAAAAATTGGATAAAGATAGATTCCGTTTTGACCTTGGCGGAGTCGAAGAAGCTTATGCTAAGATGCTCGATAAAGTCACCCACTAACCGTTACAAAGCAACACATTGCTCACTCGTTATGGTACTGACGTACTAATTGGCATTGCGATCACTGTCGCCGTTCTCGTAGCACTTGCTATCTGGTCGGATGAAACGTGGATTCGCTTCGTGCTCTATTTTCTTGCACTATTTCTTACGGTATTCTCACTGAATTTCTTTCGCGATCCCGATCGGACTCCGAATCTTGAGGGAAAGAAACTCGAAGATTGTATCATTTCCCCAGCTGATGGGAAAATTGTACTCATCAAGGAAGTGGACGAACCCGAATTCCTGAAATCAAAAGCAATCTTGATTTCTATTTTCATGTCGCCACTTAATGTGCATGTGAACCGCATTCCAGTTTCTGGCAAGGTTGAATTCCTCCGTTATGTGAAAGGGAAATTCTTGGTTGCAAGTACTCCCGAATCAGTAAACGAGAACGAGCGGATGATGATCGGGCTATCATCTCCACAAGGTAACCTGCTTTTTAATCAAGTAACGGGATACGTTGCCCGGCGAATTGTTTGCGAACTCAAACTTGCAGACTCGGTGACTGTCGGCACCCGATTCGGCATGATAAAATTCGGCTCCAGAGTTGATGTATATTTACCTGTAAACTCGCACCTATTGGTGAAGGAAGGCGACATCACTGCTTCGGGTGAAACTGTATTAGCGCAATGGCAAAAAGATCAGTAGTACAAGTTACACGCTCGATCATACCGTCGCTCTTCACAGTGATGAATCTTTTCAGCGGATTCATCGCAATCAAGACGGCATTTATTGATTCAGAATTCGAGAAGGCGGGCTGGTTCATTGTCTTGGGTGCACTCTTCGATACACTCGATGGATTCATGGCAAGACTCACACACTCCGCCAGCGAGTTTGGAGTTGAACTTGATTCTCTTTCTGACTTGGTGACCTTTGGTGTCGCTCCGAGTGCAATCGTTTATAAACTCTACTTCTACCAATTCGAAACGATTGGCATTCTCATTGCCGCACTACCAATGATCTGCGGGGCATTGCGTTTAGCTCGGTTCAACGTGCAACTTGTTGGGTTTGATAAGGATTACTTCAAGGGACTGCCGATCCCATCAGCCGCGTTATTTATTCTGTCCTTCGTAACATTTTATTATTTGCCACAAAGTTCTATATTGTTTGGCACTTCCCTCAAAGACCCTGCTCTTTTCCTCGTTGTCATCGGTGCATCATTAATGATGGTGAGCACGGTGAAGTATGAAACACTGCCGAAATTTTCTGGCTCGGCGATTCGGAAAGAACCTGCAAAATTCATTGTCGTGCTCGTTGCGATTATCCTGGCATTTGTCACGAAGGGCAAGGCGATCTTTCCATTCTTCTTATTATTTATCATTTTTGGTTTAGTCCGAGCAATTGTCGAACGACTCAGGAGATGGAGCAAGGAACGGAAAGCATCCTCCCTTTTTGACGAGGAAGAATTAGGGAAAGAGGAAGAGTCAACGTTCGGGGTGTAAAACTTCTCGCACGAAGAGAAAAAAAAATTTGTTAACCACTCCATGCAATACCACGTTTATATCGCAACCGAGCGCAAAGAGGCTATCCTTGATCCGCAAGGAAAAGCCACTCACCATGCGCTTGATTCATTGGGTTTGAAAGAGATCGCTGATGTGCGAATCGGAAAATTTATCCGACTCGCTATTGATGCGCCTTCCAAGGAACAGGCGCAAGCGTTAGCAGAAGAGTCAAGCAAGAAACTCCTCGCTAACCCGATCATGGAAACTTACAGAGTCATTGATATCAAGGAGTTTGCTGCATGAAGGTACGTGTCGTAGTTTTCCCTGGCTCAAATTGCGATCACGATGCCATGCATGCGATGAAGCATGTGATGGGTATCAGTGATACCGAATTCGTCTGGCATAAATCCGATAGTATCGGAAAAGATGTTGACCTCGTCATTCTCCCGGGCGGATTTTCCTACGGTGATTACTTGCGTACAGGTGCGATTGCCAGGTTCTCGCCAATCATGAAAGATGTCATTCGATTCGCCAACGATGGCGGGTCTGTTATTGGAATCTGCAACGGATTTCAAGTACTTTGCGAATCGGGATTGCTTCCCGGTGTACTTATCCGCAATGAAAAACTCAAGTTTGAATGTAAGTGGGTGAACCTACGCGCCGATAATACCGACACACGATTTACGAACTCATTGCTCCCTGGTGAAGTAATCAAAGTCCCCATCGCTCACGGAGAAGGATTATATATGGCAGACCCTGAGGTGATTGCCGAGCTTGAGTCTGAGAAGCAAGTGGTATTCCGATACGCCGAACCCAGTGGAGACATCACGAGCCAAGCGAATCCGAATGGCTCAAAAAACAATATTGCTGGTATCATCAACAAAGCTGGTAATGTGATGGGTATGATGCCACATCCTGAGCGCGCCTGCGAAGCGATGCTCGGAAGTGCTGATGGAAAAAAAATCTTTGCCTCAATACTCAGACATTTCGAATTCGCAACCACCACGTCATTAGCATAAGTATCACCACCTAAATTACGAATCCATGGCTTTTTTAGAGGTTGCAGTATTAGTGATTGCTCTTATCGCACTGGGTTCGTTGCTCTTAGGAGCAATTCGGAATGTGCGCGGACCTCGCAAAGGCTCGTACCGCACATCGTGGTGGGGACGGAAGTGATGTCTCTAGCTGAACCTTCTTGGTTCTAATCAAGTTTTGCTCAGAGCCTATCAAGGCACAATTTATTATTAAGGGATTCACATGTTCAAAAATTTAGGTGCGTTCGAACTACTCATTATCGTTGCCATTGTGTTGCTACTCTTTGGTGGCAAGAAGATCCCAGAACTCATGCGCGGACTTGGCAAGGGAATGAATGAGTTCAAGAAAGCCTCAGAGGGAAAATCCGATGATGCTCCGACCGATTCAACTCAATCCAAATAAGCAGAGTCTCTAAGTATGTTTGAGAATTTAGGCGGAGCGGAAGTTCTCGTCATTTTTTTAGTAATCCTCATCTTTTTCGGACCGAAGAAGATACCCGAGCTTGCGACAAGTTTCGGGAAAGGCTTGCGCAAATTTAAGGATGCCAAAGAGGGCTTGGAAGATCAGTTCAAAACTGTGATGAAAGAGCCGTTGGATATGCTTCAAGAATCAAAAGCGCAGTTTGATAAGCATGTTGCCGATGCGCAAGTGACATTTCAAGAGACTTCAAAATCTTTAGAAGCTAATTATACCGCTCCTGCAGCGACTGTCCCTGAACCAGTGGTTCCAGCTACACCTGCACCCCCAACTAATATGCCTTAATCTTCTGTTCTGATCAGTTTCAGAACGGTGTTCCAATTCCTCGTTGTGATATTTTTTCCGTAAGTTTTTTCAAGGATTGCCATTGCATCAGATGTGCCCCCATGAGCAAGATCGAGCATACTAATGAGTTCGGAATTCTCCTGCCGTAATATGGTAAATGACTTGTCAGGCGAGGTGTAGGGTAAATCCAGATTGTTGTTGATGCTATCTGACAAGAAGGTGATATAGAGTCTATGGTCTTTGGTGACAACGATTCCCTTGAAGGGATCGGAGGCAATGAGATTCTGAATTTCAGCAGAAGTCCGAAGCAGAACGGGAATCTCGAAACCAAATGCCTCCGCTAAAAGTGAAGTAATTTTTTTTGTCAGACTCGGGATAGTGGTTGAATTAGTCTCGAACATAAGATTCCCACTCGCAAGGATTGTCCAAACTTTATTATATCCTGCATCTTCCATAACTAATTTCAGCTTCGCCATTGGGACTTTCTTATTCCCACCAACATTGATACCTCGGAGCAATGCCATGTATTTAGCCATGAAATTTCTTTCCTACTGAGAGCATTTCGAGTATTAATTTGATTCTCTTTTCACGCGTCTCTGGTTTCACTGCCGTTTGGATTCGATATGCAATAGCATAGAGGTTGGTTTTATTGAGAGTCTTGTAAAAATCGTGAGCCTGCTCATTTTTCTTAATCATTGCCATCACATCATCTGGTATCGTCGCCTGGCTGAATGAATCGTATGCCTTTGCCCACCTGCCGTCGGCTTTTGCCTTCTCGATTTCGAGCAAGCCCGGCTTCCGCATCTTTTTTGTCTCGATGAGTCTTGCGACATGCTCGGTATTTCGTTTGGACCAGTTACTTTTGGCACGACGCGGAGTAAATCGTTGGAGCCATGAGTCCCCATCAAATGGCTTCGCCTGCCCGTCTATCCAACCGTAACACAGTGCAACGTCAAGCGCTTGGGCATACGTGATCGAAGGAATTCCAGTGGATTTCTTGTAATATCGGAGCCAAATGCCTTCTGTAAGCGTGTAGTTGGCTTTGAGCCAGTTGGTGAACTCCTTCTCGGATGCGAAGGAGATAGGCGTTTCTGGGGTGGAAATCATAAAAGCGAGCGGAGGGCGAGGGAGTCGAACTCTCATAGCCTTGCGGCTGGCAGTTTTCAAGACTGCTGCAATACCATTATGCGAGCCCTCCGTGGACTTGCGCGGACTTCATAACTCTTTCTAGCGAAACGTTGTTCCAAAAAGATTGAAATTATTCGTAGATTCTATGACAGCTCACTTCGGGAAAGAGATTCGCAAACGGTGGTTACTGGATGAAAATGTTGCCTTTTTGAACCACGGTTCATTCGGTGCATGTCCGCGGGATGTGCTCGTTGCCCAAAGCGAGTGGCGATCTCAGATGGAAAAACAACTCGTGAAGTTCATCACCGTGGATGCACACCCTGCGATGCTAAATTCGCTCACTCAGCTCGGCGAATTCGTGAATGCAAAGGAATCCGACATTGTATTCCTCGATAACGCCACCTCTGCGGTGAATGCCGTCGTCCGCTCGCTGATGCCGAAATGGAAGCAAGGTGATGAGCTTCTGACAACCACACACGTCTATGGTGCGATGCGCAAGACCTTGCACTACGCCGCGGATGTCTCAGGTGCGACTGTCGTCGAAGCCGTCATTCCCTTCCCCATCCAAACCGCCGACCAAGTTGTCGAGGCAGTTCGTAAAGCAATAACAGACAAAACAAAATTCGCGATCATAGACCACGTCACTTCCCCATCTGCCCTTGTGTATCCGATCGAGAGGATTATTGCCCTTTTTAAAGAGCGAGGGATTCCAGTAATGATTGACGGTGCACATGCCCTTGGTATGCTTCCACTCGATATGGCAAAATTTGGTGCGGATTTTTATACCGGCAATTGTCATAAGTGGCTCTATGCCCCGAAAGGATCGGCATTTTTATATGTTGACGCTAAGCATCAGAAAGAAATTCATCCGACGAATATCTCGCATAATTATCTCACATCATTCAAATCCGAATTCGATTGGGTTGGCACGCACGACCCAACGGCATGGCTATCAGTCTCTGCCGCACTTGCTTTCATCAAGGAGATGGGCGTTGATAATATGAGAACCTACGGACATAATCTCGCAATCGAAGCACGGAAGATGCTCTCGAAATCGTGGGGATCACAAATCGTTGCTCCAGATGATATGATCGGAATGCTTGCAACAATTGAGTTGCCTGGTAATCCGAAAGATGATGACAAGCGCATTGTGAATTTGCATGATAGGCTCCGCGACGAATTCCATATCGAGATTCCTGTCATCGGCGGACTCGGTGGGCACACTTATGTTCGTATCTCGTGTCAAGTATATAACGACATGTCAGAATACGAACAGCTTGATAGAGCAATCAAAAAAATATTCTCAATCTAAAGAATGGCTATTGGAATAATGGGCGCAATGCCCGAAGAGATTTTTCTGATCTCTGAAAATATCACTGGTAAAAAAATAACCACTATCGGAGGCAGAGACTACATCACCGGCAAACTTTGCGAACAAAATGTAGTTGCTGTGTTCTCACGTTGGGGAAAAGTCGCTGCCGCACAGAGTGCGACGACGCTCATTACGAACTTCAATGTTAAAACAGTAATCTTTACTGGTGTTGCAGGTGGCGCTGATCCCGATCTCAATATCGGTGATATTGTAATCGCACGTGATTTGTTGCAACATGATATGGATGCAAGCCCGATTCCTGCATTCAAAAAATTTGAGATCCCACTGCTGGGATTAACTCATTTCATCTCTCAGCTTGAGTTACGAACTCATGCCGAAAAGGCTGCGGCGCGGTTTCTGGCAAGTTCAGGACTCGCAGATATTGATTCCGAAATTCTTGCTGAGTATGGCATTCTCACGCCGAAGATTGCCGTTGGTACAATCGCGACTGGAGACGAATTCATTGCTGATAAACAAAAAATCGCAAAACTTCGAGAAGAGATTAACGGGTTACTCTGCATCGAGATGGAAGGCGCTGCAGTTGCGCAAGTATGCCATGAACATCTTGTGCCGTTCGTCGTTATTCGAGCAATTTCGGATAAAGCGGATTCCGATGCGATGCATGATTTTTCGAAATTCGTAAAAAATGTCGTGAATCATTATTCACTCGGCATCGTCACCGAAATGCTGACACAATGGGAGCACTATAACTAAATGAGTAGTAAGTATGTACGGAAAAATTAGAGAAGAACTTCAGTCAGAGTTGCAAACGATTACCGACTCTGGCCTATATAAAACGGAGCGCATCATCACCACTCCGCAAGGAGTGGAGATTTCCGTTGAAGGCAGAACGGGAACATATCTCAACTTTTGTGCGAATAATTATCTCGGACTCTCCTCACACCCACAAGTTATTAAAGCCGCACATGATGCGTTGGAGAAGCATGGGTACGGAATGTCGAGCGTGCGATTTATTTGTGGCACCGAGGATTTGCATAAAGATCTCGAGCGCGAGCTTTCGGCATTCTTGCAAACAGATGATACGATTCTCTACGTCGCCTGCTTTGATGCGAATGGCGGAGTGTTCGAACCTCTCTTCGGTGAGGATGATGCGATTATCAGCGATGAACTCAACCACGCTTCAATCATTGATGGAGTGAGACTTTCAAAAGCCGCGAGATTCAGATATAAAAACTCGGACATGGCAGAGCTGGAGCAAATCCTAAACAACACACAGAGCAATCGCAGACGTGTGATTGTCACTGACGGCGTCTTCTCGATGGATGGAAGTATTGCCAAGCTTGGTGAGATTTGTGACCTTGCAGATAAATATGATGCCCTTGTGATGGTGGATGATTCACACGCAACTGGTTTCATCGGAAAAACTGGACGCGGTTCAATTGAGTATCGCAACGTCATGGGAAGAGTGGATATTATTACATCAACGCTCGGCAAGGCAATGGGTGGCGCGGCGGGCGGGTTCACATCTGGGCGAAAAGAAATTATTGAAATGCTGAGACAACGTTCGCGTCCGTATCTTTTCAGTAATTCACTCCCACCGCCTATCGCTGGCGCGACGCTTGAAGTATTACGTATGCTCGGCAAGACAACAGAACTTCGCGACAAGCTCGAAGATTCGACACTATACTTCCGTACAAAACTTACTGATGCAGGCTTCGACATCAAGCCTGGCGTACATCCAATTACTCCGATCATGCTCTACGATGCTCCACTTGCTCAAGCATTCGCCGCAGAATTACTTGAAGAAGGAATTTATGTGATTGGATTTTTCTATCCCGTTGTAGCGAAGGGTCAAGCGCGAATCAGAGTACAACTCTCTGCCGCGCATGAGCGAGCACATCTCGATAAAGCAATCGCGGCATTTACAAAAGTCGGGAAAAAGCTTGGTGTGATTAAGTGATGGCGGACTTACCTCCACACTACCTAATAGTGGGACGGACTCTTAGTCCGTCCCGAGCATGAATCGCATGAAGCCCGCTGTAATCGCACTCGTACTAATTTCACTCTCGCTCCCGATAAGAGCGCAGGAGAAGTCGGCTGACTCATCTCGGACTCTCGACGTTTGTCCAATACTTCCATCAATCGCACCAGTCGCTGTGATTGGCGTTGCTCTGGCAAATAATTACAACGACTTCTGGAGGAATTCATCGCCGGTACCTTTTCATTTCTCGAACGATCCGCCTTATGCAATGCATAACGATAAATTGGGTCATGCATTCTATGCCTCGACTACGGCCGATATTATTACGCGTTGCTATGTCGAAGCAGGTTTGGATGCAAAGACCTCTGGATGGATCGGATTTGGGGCATCATTACTCGCTCAGACACTAGTAGAGATCGGCGACGGTGTTCATGGCAAGGAAGCCTATTATGGATTCTCACCTGGCGATGAAATTGCAGATTTTTTGGGTTCGGGTTTCTCGATGATGAAAGAATATCTTCCTGCACTCAAGAGCATTGATTACAAAATTGGGTTCTCGCCTTCGGATGCACTTAAGTCTGGAGCATATCACTCAATCATTGACGATGACGAAAGTCAATTCTTTTGGCTGAGCACATCTCCCGCTCCACTTATGCCAGCGTGGTATCCGCAGTGGTTGAACGTTGCTGTCGGGTATGGAGTAGAAAATTTAGAGCAGGTGAAATTCTTGTCATCTCGTGCTGGCACCATCCCGAAATCACAATTCTATCTCGGCTTTGATATTTCTCTGAAAGCAATTCCAATTAAAGGGAAAGTGTGGGAAATCATTGCTGAGATACTGGATCATTTCCGAATTCCATTTCCCGCTCTTCAGCTCTACCCGATCACAAAATGGTATTGGATACACTCCTGAGATTATTGCCATTCAACTTGGGAAAAAGTTTTTCCATCGGATTCAAATAATAATGCACCTGATTTATCTGTTCGCATGACTTGAGCACCGTTGTGGACCCAGTGTTTTAGGGTACTTATCGCTGGATGGCCGAAGGTATTATTTTTGCCAACAGAGATTACCGCATACTTGGGTTTGCACGTCTTTACAAATCCCGGAGTCGAACTTGTTCGGCTACCGTGATGCGCCACCTTGACAATATCCGATTTCAGAAAATCACCATAACGATGTACAAGCGCTTCTTCATCCGAGCCTTCTATGTCACCTAATAACAGAGCCGATGAATTTCCATAGACCACTTTCAAAGCCAAAGAGTTGTGATTCATCCCTTGTGATGAAAGCCCCATAGTTACTTCATCAGTAGTTGATTCAGGATTGAGGACAAAAACTGACAAGTCTTTCGCTAACCTTATTTCTTGTCCTTGATGAATTCTTTCAACAGAAAGATGCTGGCTTTGTATGATACTATCGAGTTGAAATGCGGCGTAACCTTGCGTTCGTTCGCCAGAAGTATAAAGCTGATGCACATGCTCGCTTTCCAAGATTGATTTCAAACCTCCGTAATGATCAATATGCATGTGCGTTACAAACCCAGCTTCAATAGTGCGAATTCCTTCTGCTTGAAAGAGCGGTCGGATTACTCGATCTGCGATCGGAGAATAATTTCGGTTTATTCCACCGAAGTCAATCATATAGTTTTTCCCCTCAGCGGACGTGAGCAAGATTGCATCGCCTTGACCTACATCAAAAAAGAGAATGGATACTTTCCCGTTCTCGTGAATCACTGAACTCGAAAATGGAATTGCGATAAATAACAGCGCAAGCATTACCGCTCCGCACATCAAGCTTCGCGACACGATTGTTTTCACGGTTTGGGAATTGACCATGTACCATAATCCCAAAAGATACAGAACAATCACAATGGTTTGGGGGCGTGGCAATTGAAGCACGGACCATCCAAATCCCGAAGATATATGCGCGATGAACGTAACCAGATTTGTCAGCCAGAGTAACGATTCACCATACAGTGAGCCAACCCACGGACTGATAATCGAAATTGGGAGGAGTAAAAATCCGAGCACTGTGATAAGTCCCGCGATCGGCACACCAATGATATTCACGATGAGTCCGACGACTGAGACACGGTGGAAATGAAAAAGGAAAACAGGTAATAAGCCCAGAAAAATCGAAAGTGATAACAAACCTGCTTGCAATGACCGTTGTGAGAATTGTGCGTACGTTGATTTTGAATCCTTCCATTCTGAGCTAACGCATACTTTCTCAAGTCGGGTGTAAATAAACACGATGGAGAACACCGCACCGTATGATAGTTGGAATCCGATGTCAAATAAATCATAGGGTCGCAGAAGCAATGTGAGCAGTGCTGCACCAGCCGTTACATTACCCATATCCGGTTTACGCTCTAAGAAGAGTGCAAGAAAAATGAACTCCGTTGCAATGAGAGCACGAATGACACTCGGCTCAAGACCCACTACCAAACAATAAAACAATATCACAATCATACTTACTGCTATCCGCACTCTTCGAAAAGCGAGTCCCAATAAGCGCAAAAGGTATGCAACAATTAGTGCGATTATCGCCACATTAAATCCACTTACGACTAAAAGATGCGTAAGCCCTGCTTTCTGAAAATCATCAAGCGTTTCCTGTGGCAAACTGCTTTTATCTCCAAGCACAACAGCAGAGACAAATCCTGCTGCCACTGAATCTTGTACGGATCGAACGATTAAAGATTTGGATTGAACATCGATATTCCTGAAAAATATATTTACCATCTCCACGAACGATGGTTCTGGCGAATCCAAAATATACAGATCGTAAATAGATTTTGAATACGCACGGGCTTTTGCATCATTATGCTCTTTCAGCTTCATGTCAAATGGTACTTCGTAAGGATTGCTCGGTGGCTTGAGCGGGCTAAGCGTTGCGAATAGTTTTATTCGCGCGCCATACTTCGGTAGAGTTTCAGAGGGTGCGGGAATTCTGTGACCAATTGATGCTGCGATTTTCTCCGAGATTGCAAACGTGCATGAATTCACACGTAACGAATCTGTCTCGATAAAAAAGCTAATGACATCTGCACTCGCATTCGGATCGCTTGTAATTTTTCCGTAGATAATTGCATCACCCTCATAGATTTGTGATATTCGTCTTGATTGCGAATGATCAAACCGATATTCCTGAAACGTGAGGATGGAAAAACCGAATGCAACAACGCAAATCAAACCAAGCGAGAGCCTTAGAATATTCGGATACTTCCGAAACCAAATCAATGCTATGCCAGAAAGTAAAAAAAGAAGAAGAGAAAGGAATAATTCGATTGGAAGATGTGCACCTGAAAGCCGTGCAAGGGCAATCCCCGTCGCACATGCAATGAGTGTAAGAAGCGCAGGGCGATGTGGTGAATTCTCAGAGTTCACTCATAGGGAAAAAAAACTTACCTCAGAATCACAACCTGCCTTGTCTTTACGGTGCCATCCGAAGTCATCCGAACAAAATATGCACCCGGTCGTAGCTCGCGAGCATCCCACAAAAGCTTATACGTCCCCTTCTTTCGTGGCTCATCAATAATCGTTGTGATTGCATCGCCGTGTGTATTGATGATATCAATTCGCAAGTTGCCATCCGAAGGTTTATCGAATTCGATTTTCGCAAACGTTGCGACGGGGTTCGGGTAAATTGGCGAGATATATGTTTCCGGTGGAAATAACAACGTATCCTGAAGCAGATACACTGTCTCACATGTCGAATCAAGACTGATTCTACCATTCGGAGCGAGCGACAAAATACATCCTGGTGGCACCGGGCTTCTGTCGAATGAGATATTATAGTTAATATCTATATCCTGATGGAAGTGAAGTGGGTTATCTTCCTTATTCAGAACTGATTTAAATTTCAAATACACCAGCGGCGTATCAACATCCGGTCCTCCCCCTCTGAGGATAGAACCATCAAGAGTG
Organism: bacterium; assembly: GCA_037143335.1. Lineage (GTDB taxonomy): Bacteria > Bacteroidota > Ignavibacteria > Palsa-1295 > Palsa-1295 > PALSA-1296. Next base: position 17,367 of record JBAWZA010000007.1, read on the forward strand.
TGATAACTATAGATTGAATGTCCTATTGAATCAGTATTTACATCCCACTCACCCCCAGCAGTCAAGGTATTCTCCTGAACCATTGTGTAGGGATCATCAAGTAAGTGTGACGGATCATAATCAATCGTCATCACAAAACTCGGTGAACCAAATTTTTCGAGCGGAGTTCGAGCATAAATCGGGAAATATGTTTCCTCGGTTGGCAGTATATGAATATTTGATCGTGCCCAAAAACTCGAAGTAAGTTGATCACCAAAAGCAGAGAGCGGTAGCGTCTGAGTAAAGCCTTTTGGTAGATCCAAACTGATTGTAGCCGTGGCAGAGCTTACGCCTGTTGCTGAGGGTGCGTAAGAAAGTTTTATCTCGCCTCGCGACTTCGGGTCAATGACTAACGGAATCGCGGTGATGAGGTTGAAATCCTGCGGATTGACGCCACCTAATTTCAAATCCCATACTGTAACGGGGAAGTCGTTTGGATTATCAATGAAGAGGCTACTCGTTTGTTCAAGACATAAGAACACCGTATCAAATTTTGCATTCGTAAGTGTACTCTTCAAAATTGTCTTCACGCGCGCGATTAGGATCACACGACGAGATTGTCCTTGAGAATTAACGTCATACTCCGCTTGATAGTAACCATTCGCAAGTCCCGCTGGATCAAAACGAAGAATTACTTGAGCCGAAGACGCATTCAAACTCAGAAGATTATAAGCTTGCAATGAATACGGCGGTGTTGATTTCGGTAATCGTGGAGTTGGGATTGAGAATGACGGTATGCCTGCTATCGCATCCGATGATACGTTGAGTGGCGCTGTGCCTTTATTAAAAATATAAACGAACGAGTCTTTCGCAGGATCAAGAGCTGCATCAAAAACTCCGAAATCAAGTGTATCAATATGCGAGATACCAACGGAGTCAGCGAATACTTGAGCATTCGGCAAAATGCCTCTGCCATAAACATCCACTACATACGCACGTAAATGCTCGGTGACAGCATTGATCTTCGTGTGTTTGCGAACGTCTGGGTCAATCGTTTTGAATCGGATGGTCATCGAATCAATTGCACCAGGACCAATCGAGTGAGCAGGAGGAGTCTTCGGAGCAATAACTTCAAAATTTGCATCATCGCCAGTCCTTGTTGCAAAACCTTCAATCAAATAAGGGTCGCTCGAGATATTTTGCAAATAGACAGTGGTATCCCAATAATTTTTCGTGTATAAATATGTCCCAGGTGCGGCAGGCGGCGTATTCTCCGCCGTCATCACACGATCACCAAAATCTATCACAAGATCAACCGTCTTGAAAGGTGTAATTGTTTTTAACAATGTTCCACCAGGGTATGCGTAACTATCAACCGGACCTAAGGCATACACCGTGATACCGAAGGGCATCGTAGAGTAAATATTATGCGATCCTTGAGGAAGTGGAATCTGTGCATACACATATCTTGAACCAGGTATCGGCAAAAATGCAGCACTATAGGGAGGCGCCGTAATCTTCGTTCCATCAAGCATCATCGTTGCAGTCCCCCCCGGATCAGCGACGATATTCACATAATTTTTATCGAACGCAGAATTTTCATCCAACATGAATGTGTAGGCTGTGTCATATTGCTCTACCGGAAAAACTAAAGCGAGTGCAGGATCGCCGTTGGGTTTTCGTCCATTCCTATTGACGGAAACAATGCTCGTATGCATATACTGACCAACCAAGATCGGACTTGTCGCATGAATTGCAACTGGTGCTGTTAGTTGATCTATTTGGAAGAATTCACCAGCCTGGAGAGTCTTGCGCAATACCCCGTTGACCCGTATCTCATTTCCATCTTCAGACGAAACCACTCGAACGAGATCAGGTAGATCGGTACCGGCAAACCGGACAACCACTGCTGAATCTCCCCACGCACTCACAGGAGGCAATTGCTCTACTAAATGATCCCGACTCATCAACGGAGGGTTATCTTGGTTCGTGTAGCCATGCGGAATCTCAGCGCGTACATGACCAGAGAGCACTGCAACCGGTTGATCGGCTTCGATCAGAGAACCCGTAAGATCATTCGCTTCAACGTCAGTAGTACCTTCGACAAGGTACACATCACCTTTATACATCAGAAGCTTAATCGGCACGTTCGCTGGTTGCCCACCTTGGGTTATAGCTTTTGGTGTGATGGTTACATTCGTGGAATCAGTTACGCAGACAACCCAAAATTCACTCGGTGTTGCCCCACCACCGGCGAATCCTGATGGCCAAGAGGTCTGGTAACAGATGGCACGGTACTCAGTGCCAAGTACATCAACCGGCAACGCAAGGAATGCATCACTCGAAGCATCTTTATGATTCATGCCATAGACTGTGATCTCTTGATCACTTGTCACATGTACTGCCATCCCCGGCATAATCTGCTCGCTTGTTGTTATCTCAACCGTCGGATCACCGACATGCTGACCGTCGGGTAATTCTACAGTTGTAATCTTTCCTGCCTTAACAGCAACTTGTTTGTTGAATCCGAGTGCTTGAACTTCTACGGTAACATTTGCATCAACTTTACTTGTCAAGAATAGCGCGAAAAAATTTAGATACTCGTCAGAGCCTTGCCCTGTCTGTCTGCCATGATTCTCCGCGAATGCAACGTAGAACTCTTTGCCTTGATTATCTTTCTTTTGTGCTCGGAGATTTGTTGGGTTGATGGTTATCCCAAAAACAAGTAGAATCAGTATGATGCCGAGAGGGGTTTTCATGTGCTTTGTTTCCTTATTCAAGCATGATCATTTAGTGTTCTGCGATGTCCTTAATAAACGTAATTGTAGGCTGGAAGTTGCTGAATAATTGTAGAAAATTTGTCATAATTTCGTGCCTACCGCAACCATCAAAACGCTACCCTATGATTACAAGAGTTTTGTGAACGATTATATCCGAGTCGCCCACAGTATCTCGTGCATAGACTCGCAAGTAAAGAGTCCCTGAGACAGGGATTTGTTTCATGGGAATCTGAAAGGAACCGAAATCTGCGCCCGCCTTGAAACCCGACGATTCCGTTAATAAGACACCGTTTTGGTCATAAAGTTTCCATGATAATTCTGCCCCCTTGCGCGTCCTATACTCACAAGTAATCCCCTGCTCGGCTCGGGTTGCGGGAACTGGGTAGATTGAAGTAATCCGGAGAAACGGATTCTGATTGAGATAATAATTTCTTACCGTTACATCACCACACTCATCAGCATACTGAACCGTTGTAGAAGTCAGTGGCACAATCAACCCACACTTTTGCTTTGTATATCCAATGGAGATGACCGTAGAAGTATCTTCTGTGACGTATGCTTTGCAGAGTAGTGTGATAACAAGCGAATCCTTCCCCACATCTGATGAAATATGTAAACCAGTACACGGGATGCTGTAGGTTAACGTTGGCTCATCCCACGACGGTTGGGGTTGTGGTGGGATATTATTCTTAGGTGATTCTTCCGTGAATGAATTTGACCTATCAACCCCGATGGGTCTGATCATTGCATTCGAAAAAACAATACGAAGAGTGTCAGTATCAATTTCTGTTTCCCCAAAGCGTTTGCCGCCAAGATGAATCGGCAAGCGGAACGGTGCATCGGTTGAACTTGGCTTCATCTTGGGCTTTGTTGCCGTCAGATATAGGAGATTCGCTTTGCGATTGAGTTCGAGTTCGAGCGTGTCATAGATGGCTACTGCGTCATCACCGCCAGTTGGCTCGATGAGAATAAATTTCGCAATCTGGTTGCCATTGCCTGAGTCCTGAGGAAAGCGGTAACGCAGATGCAAGACAAGATCAGAATTCGGACCGATGTAGAACGGGAATGTCAATCTCACCTTCACCCCATTATGAATTTGGTACTGATTTGAATCTGTATCCAAAAGCTCGAAACCACCTGAGCCGCCAGCGATGCGAAAATCCTGCAATAAAATTGGCACACGCGTGGGATTTGATACCGTGAATACAGTATCAATCGGTGTACATGTCCGTACTGTGTCGTAAAAAATCTTGTTGTTATGAGGTGACCTTGCGCGAACCTTCGCTTTCAAAATTAAGAGTGGCTTATTCCTCGAATCATTGTTGATGAAAACAGTGTCAATAAAATCACCTGCAAAATCAACTTTGAAGTTAATCGAAAATGGAAATGTTGACTGTTCCGCTACATTCAACGGTCCCGTAGCTGCAGAAATAAAGAACAGTGTGTCGTGCGTGCTAGAAAATCCACTGAGTATGGCAGAGGCGGAACCACTATTGGTAATAGAACCAGGAAGCGAGACAATCGCTGGCGAAGAGGCAGGTGGATTTGAAATTACTCCAAAATCAAACACCATCGGCGAAGCCTCAATCCACGGTTCGACTGCTCGACCAATCAACGTATCATAATAACTCCGACCATCTGTGGATGTGATTCGAACCAGCGCGGTACGAACTCTTGAGTCCGTAACAGCGACAGGCGATGACGCAGTCGGCGCAAAGAATGCTTGGTAAGTTTTTACACTGTCAGGTCCTCTAAATTGTAACAACCACTTCGAGGGTTGCGCTTGTGGAAGCGATTGAGAAACAAGTCCGAAATCTTTTCCATCTAACGTATCAACGATAACTACTGAGGCGATTGTGGTTGTATCATCACCAGAATTACCTACGTTAATTGGGAGCGAAGATGTTGCACCTACCTTTACTTTCTTGAAGTCATAAAGTGAATCATGAACCACACAATCAATACCTATGCCTCTTATCGTGATACTCGTCGAAACGCCTTGCGCCGTTTGTATAGACAACATATCCTTGAAACTTCCTCGCTTCGTCGGATGAAAATGGACGACTGATTTTATAAATTCTCCGGGACGAGTAACGCTGATTTTTCCCGGGTCAGAAATAAATTGACCAGAGTGAATACTCTTGCTAAAAGACGAATCAACTAAATCAAAACTATTGCCATTGGGCGAGCTGATGGTGAATGATGAATCAGAAGTCCTGCCAACATGCAGACGTTGGAAATCTATCGTATCAGGCGATACCTTAACACTCACCGCAACAGGCTGAAGCGTTACCTGCGAACGGAGCGAATTCGTTACGAGACTAAAAACTGTGCAAAGACAAATCAGGGCAAAAAGTACTGATCTGTGAGAACGAAGACTTGGTGTAGCTCGCTTTACTATCATCTAACATCAGAACTTCTCTCCGCAATCCGAAACGAAATTATGTTCATTCAGATCGCCCAAAGTTGGCATCGTTCCTCAGAAATTTACTCAACGAGTAGCATACTCGAATGTTTTGTCAAACCGAGTTCAGGAGCGTTCAACTCAAGTGTATATGCTCCTGCAGGAAGCCCTTTCGTATCAACTTGGATGTACTCCTCTCCACTCTGACTTCTCGCGTCCATCACATTGCGGACAACTCTTCCAAGTAAATCGTAAATGCGAAGGCTTGCCTTCGAAGCAATGCCAAGATTAAAGTGAACACTTACCAAACCATTTGATGGATTCGGATAATGCTCAAGGAAGAGTCCGCCACTCTGTGCTTGACTTACGCCAGCTACGTTCTGTGGTTGAATGTTGAACGAAAAATCTACAGGTGTCAAATCTCTCCATTGAGCAGAGTGAGACCAAATACGAATATCGCCAATGATAGGCGCTGTTACAGGTTTTTCCGTTACAAGCTCCATAGCGTTCTCTGTTCCCATGTCCAGTGTTCCTATCTCATTAACAATATCTTCCTTGAAGTGTACGACGTTGCGTCCAGCGTTTTGGTGATACGTCACACTCATACTATCGAAATACACCTTTTCATTGAGGATGTTCCGAACAATCACACTCGGCGTAGCGGCAGGGTGTGTCCCATTCCCCGGTGCCGCTGGAACAGGTGGAGGGATAACTTGCCTGAATGCGGTTAAACCTCGATACAGAGCACCCGCAGTGTATCCATAGGAGATTACGTCACCCCAGCCGTATGCAAGGATAATAAAATTTCCTGGACCTGTAATTCGTTTAATGCCACTGCTTTGTTTTACGGTTGTTACCCAATAGTTCTTTCCGCCCGTAAGTTGTGGTGCTTGTACATACTGTGATGCAGGAATCGCAGCGGCCCCAGCTATCGAGATATTTCCCTTCGCTGCTTCCTCAGCAAAAATAATCAACCAATGCTCTGAATAGAGTTTCGAGTCGGGAATGAAATATGTGTAATCACTAAAAGCCTGATCAACGGGCGACAAAATTACCAGGAACGGATCGCCAGCTGGTGAGCTCGCCAGAGATGAGTGCGCAATCATCCCCACAAGGATTCGGTGTTGATCATCGCTTTCGATTGCCATCAACTGGGAAAGATCGTTTCCATCGCTTGCTGTCGTATCACGAAATTCCCCAGCAGCAAATGGCTTTCCCCAAGGTATGCCATCTACTTTCACTATCGTCCCATTGTTTGAGGCTAAGACTCGAATGACATCTGCGGATGGGTGGTTTGGTGTACCAAAGTTTTTTGTAATGTATTTATACCCCCAAGTGGTGAGCGGTGGCATTGCTTCAGCCAAATGATCTCTACTCGATGAATTCCCACCAGCATGGGTAAACCCGATTGGACATTCTGAACGCGAGTGACCACCATAGACAACGACCTGCTTGTCTGATGTCACATGAGATCCAGTAAGATCGGAAAGCGAAATACTTGTATCGGCAAGTACTTGGTAACACTCACCAGCGTTCAAAGTTATTTGGAATGCCTTTTTATGCTGACCGACGGTCTGTACCTTCGGCGTAATAGTTACGTTAGTTCCATTTTCAAAGGCTGCAACACAAAACTCGGATGGCTGTGTTTGGCCAGGGAATGCAAATGGGCCAATGTTCGAGGTTGGAAACGTCAGCACGTAATAATCGGTCGACGCTACTTGTTTAGGAAGAGCGACGAAGGCATCGGCAGTCTGATTTTTATTATTCAATCCATAACAAGTGATTGGATTATTAGAGCTTACTCTGAAAACTTTTTTGTCAACGACTTCGTCCGAGTTCAGTATGCCGTCGTCGGAATGTCCAACGATAACAGGGTCGGTACTTACCCTCCATGTCACTGCACCATTTGGTGGGAGCCGAAATACCTTGTTAAGGTCTGGGAATGCATTGCAATTGATTGTAACAATTGCCGAATCCGCTGAGGCAGCGGCGATAAAAATATCCTGAAAATTCGACGCGTTACCGAAATCCCATTCAGGGTTTTCATTGCGCATAAAACAGACAAGAAACTCTTTGCCCGAATTCGTATTATTAATAGGCTTTCCTGTTCCTCCGCAATCCTGCGCTGAGGCAGTCGGTGATCCGAAGAGCGTCAGACCAAAGATGAAAAATGCGACAGAAAGGGTGCGTGTTAGAATAATTACTCTTGATTTCATAGTATCTCCTCAAGTATTGAAGTTCACAAAATCTTTATGTACGAAATCGGTTCGTGGATTAGCATGAATCGAAACGAATAGCAAACGAACCGGTTTCAAAATGTAGCGTTTCGTATTATCGGGGATAGTGCGAAACAGCCTCTATTTATCAACACTTATCCAGCCAAATTGTTACAGGTCCGTCATTAATAAGTTCAACGTCCATCATCGCCCCAAACCTCCCCTGAGCCACCCTTTCGGTGCCAAGAATCGTGATACATTCATCAATAAAACGCTCGTAAAGCGATTTTGCCAGAGAAGGGTTAGCCGCTTGGGTATAATTCGGGCGATTCCCTTTGGCGGTATCGGCATAGAGTGTGAACTGGCTTACGATAAGCGCACTTCCGCCCGTCTGTAAAATATCAAGGTTCATCTTCCCATCGGAATCGTCAAAAATGCGAAGTTTGCAAGCTTTTGATGCCATCTTCTGAGCATCTTGCTCCGTATCTTCTGCGCCGATTCCAACAAAGATGAGGAAGCCAGCACCGATCTGACCAATCAGTTCGCTCTCAACGGAAACCGTTGCTCTCGTAACTCTTTGAATTAATAAGCGCATGATGCTACGATAACTCTTTCAATGCCTTGAAGATCTTTTACCACTCGCAGAATTGTCAACCCGCCTGATAAAAATATTTTTATAACTTCAGATGTTTGGCCAAATCCGATCTCCACCACGATTTTTCCGTCGTGTGTTAAAAGTTGTTTTGACAATTCCACAATTCGTCTATAGAAAAGCAATCCATCGCCCTTATCGGTGAGTGCAATGTGTGGCTCAAAATCTCTGACATCCAGTTCAAGTGTGAGAATGTCAGTTGCCGGAATGTATGGGGGATTTGAAACGATCAGATCGAATGGCGTTGAACAATCGAAAGGAAAGCCTTGCGAAAAAATATCTTTTTGTTCGAAGGTGAGATTACGAAGTCCGACTCGTACTTTATTTTTCTCCGCTAAGGCAAGCGCGTTCTCGCTTACATCAATTCCCAGAACATCAAAATTTTTATTCGACGACGCCAGAGCAAGAGCAATTGCGCCTGAACCTGTGCCGATGTCTAAGATTCGGATTTCACGAGTGAGCAGTTCATGGCATTCACGAATTGCTTCCTCTACAAGTATCTCGGTCTCAGGTCGTGGAATGAGCGCCGAAGGTGACGTGAATAGCCGCAGTCCGTAAAATTCTGTCTCGCCGATGATATGCTGGAGCGGTTCGTGTAAGCATCTGCGTTGCATGAGTTTGTCGAACTCTGCCAACTCCTCTGCTCGAATACTATTTTCGAGAAAGGGATTTAGTTCGCTCCGATTCCAGAGTCCAAGAATATGAAGTGCAAGAAAGTCGGCATTACTTTTCGCATCGCTGATCCCGTGCTGACTCAGAGAATTCGAAGCATCTGCGATTGCCTGTTTCCAAGTGATACTCATGCAATATTCGCATCAAATAATTCAGCTAACTTTCTTGTCGCCTCGCGTCGTTCGTATTGGAGGATTAATGGAATATTCATTTTATCAGATGCTGACCTTCCATCCACCCATGCATCATAATAGCTTTGAATCACTCGCGCCTGCCCCTCGATGTCGCTCTGTGCGACAGCTTCGCCGCCACTTGTTTCGCGCAGCAAATTCCCGATCGCTCCATCAGGCTCAGCGATTGCAAGAATCGGGCGCATTGCTCCGAGATACTCATACACTTTCCCAGGCACGATATGCTTCACACTCGGAATATCATCAACAATCAAGAGCAAGGCATCGCTATCACAAATTAACTCCACAGCTTTTGAGTGTGGCACGTAGTCATATCGCTCAACAAGAGGCTTGATGGCTGGAGTTTCGAACATTTCATTCAGATCAGCGCCACAACGTCCGACAAATCTGAGTGTGATCTTATTTGGGTCAATCGCTTTGGTGTTGAGCAAAAGCTCAATTGCACGAAAGAAATTCTTCGGATTTCTCGGACCATAGAGAGAGCCTGAATAGGTAATCACAAATTTATCTGATGCTCGGCGCTCCCCCCGTTTATAAATATCGGTTTCGGGATAATCGAGACTATCGAATCCATTTGGGATATGCGTAAATTTTGACACCGCAAGGTTCGGAAATTTTTCACGAGCATCATTGATAATCCCCTTCCATGCAACATCAATTTTTTTTGCATCGCGAAAGACTAACCGCTCAAGTGTTGTATCAATAAATCGTGGCAACCACCAACGCTTTGGAGCGGAGACTTCAAACCCTGACCACGGGTCGCGGAAACCGGCAATATATGGGATGCCGGTAATCTTCGAGACTCGTCGTGCGATAACAGAGACCGTATAAGGTGGTGAAGATGAGTAGATCATCTGAATCGGATATTTTTTCACAATCACTTTCGCTTCCTTCACTGCGCTCCGATACCAACCTATTCTTGCATCAGGAATAAAAAAAGTCGCGCGGATAAAATGGGCGATTCGCTGCTTGAGTGATTGCTTCTGATCATCGCCGAAAACATTAATGTCGAGCGAGAGTCCTTCTTTTGTACCAGTAAACTTTCGGTAGAGGTCATAAGGCTCAAAAATATGTGAGCGATGAACGATGAGATCAGCAGGCAATTCTTTCACAAGCGATTCGTCGCGTGCTTGATACTCGGGATTATCCGGCGCGAGGATAATCGGAGTCCATCCGAAATCCCGCAAGTACTTAATAAATTTTGTAACTCTCTGAACGCCGGGTCCACCGGCTGGCGGAAAGTAGTAGGTAATGAAAAGTACGTATTTCAATCTTAAGTAACAGTTGGTATTCTGCTCCCATGAACGAAGAAAGGATTGTGGTTATTCCCGAACTTGGATTAAGCTGTGTACAATTGCACGAGTGCCGCCGGATTCGATGCTTAAAGTTGCTACGTAATTTCCTGCTGGCAACCCTTCGAGATTAAATTTTTCAGAGAATCCATTTTGATTGAGTGGCACGTTATGCCGCCATCGTACTGTATGCCCTAAGATGTCCGTCAACTCGACCCCAATGAGTCCGTCAACGATTCCCGGAATGAAGTCGATGCCAATTGTAATTTCCTTATCGGCAGGATTCGGGTAAATTCGTATCATCCGCTCCAATACTTTTGGACTATCGAGGATGCCACTTTGATGATCACTCGGCAGAATAAACACGCCCTTCGGCAAAGGCATGACAGTCGTCGGCGTCAGAAGCAAGACATCAGCGGCAAGTCGAAAGTCGAGTGCCCCAGAGTCCTTGCCGACGCATGTAAAGACAATAGTATGTGTATCCTTCGCAAAATATATTGAACCAAGCCTCTGGGTATCACCGGGTATGAGGTTATCCTGACTCGTCGAATCATAAAGAAATCCATGAAACGTGCCGTAGTTTTTGCCATCAATGGCATAAGAATAGTTACCAAACCGCATCCCTACTGACATCATAAGTGTCACATTAAATGTATCCGAAACGGGCAGATAAAATTTGAATCGTAGTTTTTCTTTTGTGGTCTTAGGCTCAAATATTGCAACGGCTTGTTGGCTCCATTTGCGCCCCCAGTCAGGGCTAAGCTGCTTGCGGTAAAAATTTCCGCTATCAGGCGTGGCGGTATTTATCAAGTCTTCAAATTCGTAAGGGCGTATGCGTGTCAAGCTCACCAGATCATTTGCTATTGCCTCGTTATGGTGAATTCCTACTGCACGTAGGTGGTATTTCCAATTTGCGATATTTGGCATTCGCACAATCGTCTCGAATCTATAATCAACACCAGCTGTCGTCGCTGAATCGGAGAGAAGAATACTATCTAAATAGATATTAATTTTCTCACCTATATCAAAACCTGTACCTGTCACACGAACTGTGTCGTTGCACCGAAGCGTCACGGGAAGCGTATCAACCATCGGTCGTATAGCAGGAGCCGATAAAATATAAATAGGCTCGGCGCGTTTCTCGTTATTGATCGAAAGAGTCCGTGCACCAGTTATGATTGAAGGCGGGACGATCAGTACTGCAGAAAACACACCCGAGTCATTTGCGGAAGTCGTGAAGATCGTCTCAGTGCTGTCAAGTGTTGCCACAATAGGCGTGTGAGGCGTATATCCTACTCCAGTCACGACCCACCGCTGACCGGATCGTATGGTATCTCGCGATACCCAAAACGAACACGGCTGTTTGTAATAGTATGCGATAGTTCGGAAATCAACCATAAGATCGGTGTTCGCGCCAGGCTGCAAATCAAAATCAATACTCTTCAGGAAATCAACTGCGTCCAAGACATGGAAGCGATAAAATCCCTTAAAGAAGTTCAGATTACCCGCAAAGGGTTTTGAAAAAAGCTGCCCGAGAAACCACCAACCAGAATTGTAGTAGTCCTCCCCGCCAGTATATCGGAAATTATTTCTTGGATTAGAATCAATATATACTCTTGGGTCGCCTTCAAGCACGACACCTTCCCAATTATGTGGGGCGTAATGATAAAGCCCTACGAACTTGCCGCGCCCTACGTCATGTAATACGGGATGATAAATATGATAGCGTGTAGGATTTGTCTCGGCAAAATGTGCATGGAAATATCCGTACTCATTCTTATCAATTTTTTCCTTCGTGTACGCGATTTGCGTTCGCAATTGAATCGGATGATCGAGCGTGCTTACAACATCTATTTTTGCTTCATGACCAAATGGCATTGGGAAATATGAAGTAAGACCACTTGAATCAACCCTGAGCGAGTAAGCTGAAACATTCGTCCCGCCGTTTGATGCACAAAAGAAATTGGCAAGCGGCACATGCACTGCTGGATATGGTGAGCCATCCCAATAGATATTCAACCAAAGTGAATCTATGGTATCATAGTCATGTGTATCAGATGAAAATTTTATTTTTTCGATCATACCATTTCCCTTTGAATGAAAAACGGTACGCGTAGTGCCTGGGAAAAATTGTGCACTATCATTTGCTTTGATCACCGATTCATATTGCCAGGGAGTTATCCCACCCCAATATACTGATTCGGCCTGACGCTGATAGCTTTCAACGGTTGGCGAGGGAGTTAGCTGAAAGCTCGTGACTTGATTCGAATCTTGAACAGGTCTCCATGCAATGGCATAATATACATTCCATCCTTCGCCGATGTAGGTAATCTTAAAGTTTTTCTTGTATGGTATCTGTACGTCAGAAACGAATGCACCAGGATAAAGGCTATCAAATGGCGGTCGAAGTGCTCCGTGCTCGGTGCGAAAAAATGAGGGGAAATTCGACGACACGATTAACTTGTCGTCAATATAGAGTTTGAAACTTGTCGTTGAATCCCTCGCTGTAGTTGTCGCCCAGAGATGTGAGATTATTCCTGCGCCATTATCCTGCGCTAAAATAAAATTGCTATCTATCGGATCCCTATCCGGAGGATAACCAAACCGATTAACGTAGCGGAGCGGGAGGGCATCAGGTCCACTGAGTCGGGCTAATGCGCGTCTGTCTGTTATCCGTGCGTACGGATTTATCTGCGCACTGACACCAGCGCACATCAACACACAGCCGAGACAACACCAAACAATTTTCATGTGCAATAAACACAAGATGACATCGCGAGTTACACAACTCAGACAACAATTATTTTTTTCGAAGCAGATATGAAGCTTCTAGCGCTACTAACTCTCTGAGAATGGGAATTCGTTTCAGAAAATTTGCTCTGATCGGCGGTAAGCCGAATTTCAGTTTGAAAACAGGGCGGAGAAAATAAAGTTGCTCATCCACCAAATCTAGCAGGGCATTTTTGATTGCCCTACGCATTTTCGAAATTGTTAGCCGTATTCCCCTGAGCATCGAAACTTCTTCGACGTCTATTTGCAGACGTGCATTCTTGTATGCCTTTGTGAAGAGCGAGTCAGGAAGTAATTGAATAAACGGCAATCGTGAGACTTTATTATCCAACAAATGTTGATGCGCTCCGAATGGAGAGTAGTACGGTGGAAAGACTACATAGAGCCAACCGCCGGGCTTCATAAAGTCCATCACATGCCGAAGGCTCAGCTCCGTTTCTTCTAGATGCTCAATCACATCGCGAAGCAGGACAACATCAAAATGCGCACGCCACTTCTCTGGGGGAGGCTGCGTGATGATATTATGAATTGCGAACTCACCCTTGATACCGATAGCATCAAATATTTTTTGTGAACTTTCAATTGCAAGGTCACGGATATCAATACCTACTACTTCCGCTGCACCTTCTTCGGATAGTGCCGCCAGCACTCCACTTTCTCCACAGCCGATCTCGCAAATGCGTGCGCCGTCCAAGTTTACTCCGCGTGATTTCAGATACGGTGCGATATATTCCGAACCTAATCCGTACTGATAACCGAAATAATAGCGATCATACGAATTAATATCCTCGCGTTTGGTGAGAAGATTTACTTTTTCCTGAGTTCGTGGTGGGAATTTCGGCATTACAATGCTATAAGTTTTTCAACCCCCTCAACAAAAGTCTCCCAGGAATACTTCTTCTTTTCTTCACGGACTCCGGAGCGGAGCTTTTCCTCAATTCCTTCGCGGAAGAAACTCTCGACAGCTTGCACAACCGATTCAGGAGTTGCTTCGCTGCAAATCAATCCACTTACACCATCAATGACCACTTCTGCCAAACCGCCAACATCGGTGGCAATAACGGGAAGATCGAAATTGTATGCTATCTGAATAATGCCCGATTGAGTGGCGGTTCTGTAGGGTAAAACGGCGACATTCGCAGCGCTAAAATAGAGTGCGACCTTATCATTGGCAATATAGTCTGTCGCAAGCAATAGGTTTTGTGGTGGTATCTTTAGATCAATAATCAGCTTGCGATATTCTGCTTCATCACCATAGAACTCGCCGGCAACGATGAGTTTCATATCCGGATATGTTTTGAGAAGCTCAGGCATGGCGCGGAGCAAAATATCAAGTCCTTTATATTTACGGATGTAACCAAAGAATAATAATGTAGGAGCATTCGGAGCGATTCCCAAAATCTTCCTCACTTCCGTTTTGTCAATTGCTTCGCCGAAAATATTATAGATTGGATGTGCAAGCCGAATTGATTTCGCATTCGGAGAAATTATCCGAAGATCACGCTCAACTGAATCAGATTGTACGATGAACGAATCAACGGCTTTGAACGCATACTTTGTGAAAGCTCTGTCGCCAATTCTTTTTTCATGTGGGATTACGTTATCTGCGATGAAGGTGATCTTTACACTCTTTCCCTTTTTTGCGATTATTTTTTTTACTACTCTTGCGATCAATCCGTATGCAGGCGCGAAGAACGGAAGCCAGAATTTGAAGATGACTAGATCAGGTTCAAAACTCGCAATTACTCTTCCTGCCCTCCGCCATGTCAGTGGATTGATTGAGTCAATGATCTGCTCAGACCGAAGCGGATTCCCTGCATCGCCTTTTTCCTCTTGAGATTTTCCTGGGAAAAGAAAGTTAGGATACTGACGCGAGAACGTAACGACCTTCACCTCGTGCCCCTTTTTCACTAATGCATCGTGGAGCAGTGACACATAGTGGGCTATTCCGCCGCGTAACGGATATGCAGTTCCGACGAGTACAATCTTCATAAGGCCAATGCTTGTTCGTACGCGGCTTCGTAAATCGGGACAATCTGCTCCTTTGTGAAATTACTAACGGCGTGATTAAGTGCGGCGTTGCTCATCCTCTTATGCAGAACGGAATCCGTAAAAAGTGATAGGATCTTTTGTGCTAATGTCTCGACATCGCCCATTTTTACAATGAATCCCGTTTCGTTATCGACGTTGACTTCAGGAAGTCCGCCGATGTCGCTTGATACAACTGGTACACCACATGCCATTGCTTCGAGAGCAGAGAGACCGAATGATTCATTCCCCGACGGAATGATAAATACATCGCTTGCTGATAGTATCGTTGCAAGTTCTGCTTGTTTACCTAAAAACCGTGTATGCTGCCAAATACCTAACGTACGCGCAAGTGCTTCGCACTCGGTTCTGTCGGGACCGTCACCGACTAAGAGGAATTTTGCTTTCACTCCGCTATCAAGAACCATCTTGAATGCTTTGATCGCATCGCCTACCCGCTTGACTGCGCGAAAATTTGAGACGTGAATCAGAATTTTTTCATCGTTCGGAGCCATCAACCTACGCAGATTTTTTGCATCGACCGGATGAAATACTTCGGTATCAACAAAATTTGGGATTGCAAGAATGTCTTTTTCTACGCCGTAGTTTTCAATGGTCTCTCTCTTGAGATATTCAGACACAGATGTTACCACATCAGATGACTCGATCGAAAATTTCATCAACGGCTCGAAGCTCGGCTCTTGTCCAACGAGGGTAATGTCTGTTCCGTGAAGTGTCGTAACAATTTTAAGATTGCCATGAAGAATTTGCTTTGCAAGCAATGCCGATGTCGCATGTGGGATAGCGTAATGTGCGTGAACCAGATCGAGCTTTTCATACTTCGCCACTTCAACCATCTTACTGGTGAGTGCCATCGAGTAAAGCGGGAATTCAAAAAGCGGATAGGTGGACATTTCTACTTCGTGGTAGAAAATATTCTCGATATAACTATCGGCGGCTTGCCCGATTGCCGTTAAGCGCATCGGCAGTGCATACGTAATAAAATGCACCTTATGCCCGCGTTGAGCAAGCGACTTACCAAGCTCTGTTGCAACGACGCCTGATCCGCCATAAGTCGGGTAGCACGTGATTCCTATGTTCATACTTTATCTTATCCTATCATCAATAACATTTCCATCGCATTCTTAACTAATACCATCTCTGACTTGTTCACCATTTGTCATAAGATGAATTCACTCGCCGATTACTATTTTACAGTTGCCTCAAGCCACCGAGCACCTGAATTGAAGGTGAAGGGTTCGCGATTTATCGCAGACATCATTCCTGTTTCTTCCAGAGATCAAGTTAGCGAACATCTCTTGGCTATTAGCAAAGAGTTTTACGATGCCTCACATCATTGTTACGCCTATCGCATCGGGCGTCCTGCCGAGCTTGTGCGCTCCGCAGATGATGGCGAGCCTTCAGGCACTGCAGGTAAACCGATTCTCCTTGCACTGACCTCAAAAGAAATTACGAATTGTCTGCTCGTTGTCACACGGTATTTTGGCGGGACAGAACTTGGGACCGGTGGACTTGCTCGTGCGTACGCCGAAGCCGCGAAACATGCAATCGAAACTGCTACAATTAAGCAAGTACTCATTACCGAGTCGTATCATATTACGCTGTCGTACGAGGATTTCCCTATTCTCGAACGAATCGTCGCTCCATTTTCGCCTATTATCGAGAAGCAATTCGGAGACCAAGTTATTGTGAAATTGCAAGTAAGAAAATCACTTGCGGAACAATGTATGAGTGCGATAAAACGAGTCCTCTACAATACGGTTGTGATTGTCGATCTGAACGGCGGGTAACTCATCAAATGCTTTCGAGTACGGCTTGAATTTTCTTTGAGCAAGTGAATCAAAAAGCTTATCGAAATCCTGAAATTCTGCTTTTACGCTTTCACCTCTATTTTGAAATCCCGCTTGAATATCTTTGCTACCATCTCTCCAGATCTTGTAGGCATCCCGAACGTGACCCTTACGATCAAGCGCGAGAGTGTAAAGCATCAAGCGGGCAATGTAGAATCCTGGTTCAAAATGATCAAACTCTGGCTCAAGAGAAAAAATATCATCAAACATACTCTTTTTTATTTCGGAAAAGTAGAGATCATACAATACTTTTTGCGCGGCTGGTGTGGAGTTTGCGTTTGCAAGTGCAAATCTTCGGATATATGCAGAAATAAAATATTGATCGCTGAGTTCGAGTTTTAATGCTTCATCCCATTCAGCGATTGCTCGTTTCTTATCACCTGTTGCCATCATGATGACATCACCTCGTAAAATTCTGAGTGCGGCAAGATTGAGAGGAGTGTTAGCTTGCGTAGTCGTGTCTAAAATTTTGAGAGCAACATCGGGATTACCAAGATGCAACTGCGAATACACCCGCCCTCGAATTGCCGCAATTCTACCTGACTCTGCCACGAGTTCTCGGTAGAGGCTATCAGCCACATAATAATTTTTATCCAGGTAGTATTCATCTGCCAACTTAAATAATTTACCGATACGCCTCAGGCAGGGCTGACCAAGAACCGACGGACGATCAAAATAATATCTCGTACGGAGTGAATCATAACTACTCATCACCGTTTGTTTATTTCTGAGAGATTGCTTCCATTCAGATTCAAGTCTAGATATTGATTTCTGGTACACATTATCAAAATCTCTACTTGTGTACACTTGCACATATTTCTTTTCGCCATACTTCTGAGTCAGATACTTGCTGAAGGAACCTGATAATTCGTAGCACCTAAGTGAGGAAGAAGACAGAAATCCTGCAGGTTGCATGATCTCAGCGACACCGTCTTGTGGGTGGAGTTGCATGATACTCCGCGAAACATCATCGCAATCCCTAATCCCATCAAAGTCATCTTCAATTGCAACCGCCGCTCCTTCGGTCAACGCTGTATTCCAACTTATCGAGAATGGAAAACTTCCATGGTCTGCTAGAAGAATATGTGCTAACTCATGCTTCAATGATGATAGGTTTGGCTTAGCAATATATATTTCCCTTCGCCACGGCTTTGAAATACTCGCTTCTTTTGTGCCGACATATTTATATAAGTCGTCGGATGTAGGAAATACATAAACATCGATGCGTTCTGGTGAATGGATGTGATAAATGCTATCAATCTCGCTTACATCGTCTGCAATGCTTGATGATACAAGTAATAGTTCATCGCTCGTCAAATTATTGTGTGCGGTGTGTAAGTGAACGGAGTGTATCGTTTTTGCTTCCCGCAGGTAGTGATTTACATTTATCGAAAAAAACTGATTTAGGTACGAACTGCCACTTAGGTAAATCGCTGCAGACGTTGCAAAGAACTTGAAGCCGTGGGCGCGGGCCACAGTGCGCGAATACCGCCGAAATAATTTCTTAAACTTGAAGGGACGGAGTGTTAGAAGTGATGAAAAAAATAGTATTTCATAAATCCGTGACATCCAATATGGACTGCCTAACTCCATCGCCTCATCCCATACAAAACCTGGGAAAAAACCGTACTGCCAACCGTATGTGTATATTTTGGGCGAAAAATATCCGGGGAGTATGCTGATGATAAGTGTGAGAATCCAGAAACACGCGATGCTAAGATTTCTGCGTAAAACATTCTTCGGAGGTACGGAGAAAAATGTCAGTGCGATGAGTATGGATAGTATTGCTGTCGGATAGACTAGCTCGGCATAGAAGATTAAGCCATCGACGAGTGAGCAATTTGGAATCCAGAGTAGCGAAACAACCGAAACAAGTAGCGGGGTGTGAATGAGGATCAGGATTTCGAATCCATGCACCGAGGCAAGATTCTTGAGAGACTGGTTCGGACTACTCGATGCTTTCTTCGATACATAGTAGAGTAACTGGATGCTGATGAGCATCGAAGCAATCGCAGAGTACTCGAATCCCAAAGCTCGGAAAAGTGGGCTTGCAAACAGAATTACAGACGTGCAAATAATGGCGTAAAAGAGTACACCGAAGAGAAAACCGGCTTCGCCCCGCAACTTCATCTTTAGCTTTTTTAACGCAATTCCTTGAATAGTCCCAAATAAATCCGTAACTTTGCATTCTAAACTATCCAAATATACACCGCCAAAATGGCAGCAAACGTAATAGTTACAATATCCTATCCGGTCAAACTTGCAAAAGTTGCCGCATATCAGAAATTAGCAGAGCAGTACGCAAGAGCCGTTAATAGCTCCCAAGAGACCGTTCGTGTCAGCATTTACGCTTCCGACGAGAAGGCTAACGGATTCGTCGAGGTCTATGAATGTTCGAATAACGAAAGCTTCGATAACCTTGAGGATAGTTATGACGATATGACCCACGATCTTATCGTAGCACTCGCTGATTGTATCGAAGATCGTCAGATCGTTCGGACCCTAACCAAGAGAATCTAAGCGGAACCGTCGGGCAGTTAGTAGTCGTTAGTCGTCAGCAAATAGAAAGGGTCGTTTCGCTAAAAAGCTAACGACTAAAGACTAACAATGGGCAATTGGCGCAGTTGGTTAGCGCGCTTCCTTGACATGGAAGAGGTCACAGGTTCGAATCCCGTATTGCCCACACAGTATTCCCATTCCAAAAAGCGCAGTTTCCTGCGCTTTTTTCGTTTTTTGGATCAAATCCCTAGATGGTCATTTCGACCGTAGGGAGAAATCGTTGTGCCCGAAATAGTCTGCAATAACTATTTCTCGGTCGCTGAGGAGACCTCGAAATGACATTTTTCGGCCTAGAGCCATCCCATTTAAAATTCAAAACAGATTTAGGAAACTTTTAACACGATTTTAGTTTTTTAGGTGTCCAATGGCACAAACCGATACCATACGAGCCAGAATCCTCAGCGTTGCCGAATCAGAATTTCGTACCGTAGGTTATTCCCATACCACGATGGATCACTTGGCTGAAACTCTGGGAATGAGCAAAAAGACGCTCTATGAGTATTTCCGCTCCAAAGAGGAGCTTGCCGATGAGATGATCGCAAACATCGGCGCTTCAATAAAGGAGATTCACGAAGAGGTCATGGCGAGCGATCTCAACACCGTTGACAAGCTCCACGCGATAGGTCAAAGAATGCAGGCATGTCTGCTGACGCTCGCAAGCGTGAAACTCATGTCCGATCTCAGGCGGAATACCCCACAACTGTGGCAGAAAATCAAAGAAGTTCGTAACGAGAGGATTCGCACGCTCTGGACAAGTTTACTTGCCGAAGGAATGGAGAAGGGGCTCTTCAGGAAAGAAGTAAATCCTGAATTATTCATCACAGTACAAATGGCGGCAACAGAAAAATTATTGGATGAAAGTTTTCTCACCAATAACGAGACCTCTGTTACTACTGCCCGCGCAGGCTTAAAGGATTTGTTGCTGAACGGAATCCTTACTGACAAAGGACGCGAAATCGAATCGAACTACCACTAACGCTATTACTATTTTATTCTTCCTACTATGTTAAAACATTTATTATTTTTCGCGCTACTCCTGGCGATGATCGGTTGCTCCGGCAAGGACGACTCGAAGCTTACAGCAACGGGCACGATCGAGACAACCGAAGTGAACATCACCGCCAAGTCACCCGGACAGCTTATCATGCTTCGCGTTGGGGAAGGCTCAATCGTTCATCAAGGCGATACGCTCGCCTCTGTTGATACAACTATTTATGCACTAAACTATCGCCAGTCGCTTGCAGCGATTGCTCAAGCCGAAGCACAGTTGCTATTGCTCGAGCATGGCACGCGGCATGAAGATATTGAGCAATCAGCTGAGCTGGTGAAGCAAGCGCAGGTGAATTTGAAAAATGCGAAGGAAGATGAACTCCGAGTCGGTGCATTGCTAAAAGAAAATGCCGCAACCAAGAAGCAACATGATGATGCAGTTACAAGAGTAGATGCATTACAAGCAACGTTCAATGCCGCTGAGGATAATTATCAAAAATTAAAATCGGGTGCACGACCGGAGGATATTTCTGCAGCGAAGGCACGACTCGATCAAGTAAAAGGCCAATCGAATCAACTTCTGCAAACGGTGCATGATTGCAATGTCATTGCTCCTGTCTCAGGAATGGTGACGCATAAAGTTCTTTCACAAGGCGAGCTTGCAAGTCCTTCCGCTACGATTGTTACCATTAGTGTAACCGATCCTGTGAAGCTCACGATCTACATCAGCGACAAAGACTTGGGAAAAGTAAAATTGGGGCAGACTGCTGAAGTTGGAATTGATACTTATAAAGATAAGAAATTTGCCGGCAAGGTAATTTATATTTCTCCGCAAGCAGAGTTTACTCCGAAAAATGTGCAATCCACTGAAGATCGCGAGAAATTAGTTTTTGCCGTGAAGATCGAAGTGCCGAATGCCGATGGCAGCCTGAAGCCAGGGATGCCTGCTGATGCAACGCTAAAATAAACTCCATGTCTGTCATAACCATAGACGGCTTAGAAAAAAGTTACGGAAAAATCAAAGCCGTAGATTCGCTGTCACTTAAAGTGGAGAAAGGCGAGCTATTTTGTCTCGTCGGACCGGACGGCTCTGGCAAGTCAACGACAATTCGGATTCTTTGCGGAATCATCACTGCCGATAAAGGCAACGTTACGGTACTCGGGCATGATGTCGTCAAAGAGAAAAAAGAGATTGTAAAAAAAATCGGCTATCTCTCTCAGAAATTTTCACTCTACGGTGATCTCACTGTTGATGAGAACATCGAGTTTTTTGCTCGAATCCATCATGTCGAGCACTTCGCTGAGCGTCGCAACGAACTGCTTGAGTTCACGCGAATGACTGCCGCACGTGATAGACTTGCCGAGAGACTCTCAGGTGGTATGAAGCAAAAACTTGCCCTTGCATGTACGCTCATTCATTCGCCTGAAGTCATTTTTCTTGATGAGCCTACGACAGGAGTTGATCCTGTTTCGCGTCGTGACTTCTGGAAAATTCTTTCGAATTTATTGCACCAAGGAATAACTATCGTGATGGCAACTCCGTATTTGGATGAAGCCGAACGTTGCTCTCGCGTTGCGATGATGAATAAAGCCAAGCTTCTTGATCTTGATGCTCCGCAAACGATTCGTGACAAAATGGCGGGCAGAGTTTATGAAGTTATTTGCAACCCCGTAAGATCAGCATACGCGATTGCGAAACAGTGGAAGGACATTCAGGAGGTGCAGCTGTATGGCGATAGACTCAATGTGATTCTAACCCATCATGGCAAGACGATTGATTCGATTTTGGACGAACTCCGCTCACAGCAAATTGAGATCCTCAGTTGGCGGCAAATGCCAACGCGATTGGAGAATGTTTTTGTATCAATGATGTCGACTGCGAATGAAGGCAATTGAAGTCAAAAATATGACGAAGCGATTCGGCGCGTTCACTGCTGTGGACGATGTCTCATTCGACGTAGAGCAAGGCCAGATCTTCGGCTTTTTGGGCGCGAACGGAGCCGGCAAGTCCACCACCATCCGGATGCTCTGTGGCCTCATCGCCCCGACCTCTGGCAAAGCGACTGTTGCAGGATTTGATGTCCTCACTGAAACCGAAAAGGTCAAGCGGAGCATCGGATACATGTCGCAGAAATTTTCGCTCTATGATGATCTTACCATCGAAGAGAATCTCAACTTCTTCGGCGGTGTCTATGGGCTCAGTAAAAACAAATTAGAGGAGCGCAAGCAGTATGCGCTCGAAATGTCGCACCTGACTAATGAGCGCACCCGAATCACTGGCACTCTCTCAGGCGGCTTCAAGCAGAGACTGGCGCTTTGTTGCGCAATCATTCATGAACCGAAAGTTATTTTCTTGGATGAGCCAACTGGCGGCGTGGATCCGGTGATGCGAAAAAGTTTTTGGGAATTGATAAATATACTTTCAGACCAAGGCACGACAATACTTGTTACCACTCACTATCTTGATGAGGCGGAGTTTTGCAATGAGATTATTCTTATTGATTCAGGAAAATTAGTTGCTCGCGGATCGCCACATCAATTGAAGACTGAGTACATCAAAACTCCGATTCTTGAAATCGAATCCTCGAATCCGAGTTCAGCAATGACAGTCCTTTCTGAACAGCCATGGGCATTAGAAATTTCTCTTTTTGGCACAGCCGTTCATCTTCAAACGCCTGATGCGGAAGCGGCGCGACCCGAAATCATTCGAGTGCTCTCAAGTGAAGGCATCAGTGTATCACGAATGGATACCATCATGCCATCACTCGAAGACGTTTTTATCCACCTCATAGAAAAGCGAGAAGCCTAATGAATTTTCTACTGAGTGTATATCCCATCATGTGGAAGGAATTCCTGCAGATCAGGCGGGATGCCCGAACGCTGGCAGTGCTTTTTCTTGTGCCGATGCTCCTGATGCTCTTCGTAGGCTTTGCGGTGAATTTTGATGTGACACATATCCGACTTGCTATTCGTGACGAAGACAACTCAAATCAATCGCGCGATCTCATCCGATCATTTACAAACACCGACTACTTCGATTATGCGTACCGAGTGCATACCCAAACCGAAGGTGATCATCTACTTGATGATGGAAAAGTATCCGC
Source organism: bacterium (assembly GCA_037143335.1). Classification (GTDB taxonomy): domain Bacteria; phylum Bacteroidota; class Ignavibacteria; order Palsa-1295; family Palsa-1295; genus PALSA-1296. Next base: position 40,895 of record JBAWZA010000007.1, read on the forward strand.
TGTAATTGTGATTCCCCCGCGCTTTGCAGATCATCTACTCAAGAACGAAGCGGCGAATGTGCAGATCATCGTTGATGGGTCGAACTCGAGCACAGCCTCATCGGTCGTGCGTTATACAACGGGAGCGATTGTTTCATATTCATCAAACCTTCGAACCGAAGCCATGAAAAAAATCGGCAGAGCATTTTATTTGCCCGTTGACTTCAGGCCAAGAGCTTGGTATAATCCCGAGCTCTCGACGATTAAATTTCAGATACCGGGTCTGATTGGCTATATGCTTATTCTCACATGCGTCGTCGCTACAACCATGTCCATCGTGCGCGAAAAAGAGCGTGGGACTATGGAGCAGCTGGTTGTCTCGCGTGTAACGCCGTTAGAGCTGATTACGGGCAAGCTCTTGCCATACCTTTCGATTTCCCTTATTCTCACTGCGATATTATTAGGCATTTCATACTTCGTTTTCGGAGTAGCGATTAAGGGAAGCATCGTCTATTTGCTGGCGACAATTTTGCTTTATCTAATTTGCGCTCTCTCGCTTGGTTTGTGGGTCTCGACAATTTCCAACTCGCAACAAGTTGCATTTCAAATTGCAACGCTTGTCTCGACGTTGCCATCGAATATCTTATCCGGATTTATCTTCCCGATCCGTTCGATGCCAGTTGCCGTTCAGGTAGCGACATACTTAACGCCTGCACGATTTTTTATTCATGCTATCCGAGCGATCATGCTCAAAGGTGTTGGCATCGGAGCATTTTGGGATGATTGGCTCGCGATGACGATCTTCGCAACGTTTATGATCACGATTTCTATTCGCAGACTCAAAAAACAAAAACTCTAAGAGCGGATGAAGACAATAATTGTTATTATCATCAAGGAGTTTAACCAACTCAAGCGCGACCCACGGCTTCGCGCTACGATCATCATTGCACCGCTTCTTCAGCTGTTGCTTATGGGATATGCGGCAACGACGGATGTGAATAATATCTCGCTTGCCATCTGCGATCTCGATAAGACTGCGACAAGCCGTGAATTCACAAGAAGTTTTGTATCTTCAGGATATTTCACCATTGAACGGAGTCTGGATGATTACAACAAGATTGATAAGTTGATTGATAACGGTAGTGTACAAGTTGCAATCGTTATCCCGCCAAAATTTGCGGAGAATATTGCCGGAGGTAAAAGCGGACCAGTACAGATGTTAGTTGATGGCTCTGATGGTTACACTGCTGGGATCGCGTTAGGATATGCTTCCCAGATTGCGGGAGCATACAACCAACAAATCTTGCAACGAACGATAGATCGAGCTGGACTCAAACCTCAGATCGGTTCTATCACAAGTGATGTGCGGATCTGGTACAATCCCGAACTCAAGAGCAGAAATTTCATGATACCCGGTATTGTGGCGATTCTTCTTTTAGTCATTACTGGAATGCTCACAGCTATGGCTATTGTGAAAGAACGAGAGGTCGGGACACTTGAGCAATTGATTGTTACTCCGATAAAATCGTGGCAGTTAATGATCGGAAAACTGATCCCATTTATTCTGATCGGCTTCTTTGATGTGCTACTTGTTCTTACTGCCGGGAGATATTGGTTTAACGTGCCGATGCAAGGGAGTGTGTTCTTTCTTTTTTTCTGTAGCGGAGTATTTTTACTTTCATCACTCGGCATCGGACTCTTTGTTTCGACAGTATCGCACTCTCAGCAGCAAGCTGCGATGACAATGCAATTTTTTATTTTTATTCCATTCCTCTATTTGAGTGGCTTCACTTTCCCTGTGGAAAATATGCCGAAGTGGATTCAATATATTACTTACATTATTCCGCTCCGATATTTTCTTGAGATCGTGCGCGATATCTTCTTAAAAGGCGACGGATTTTCGAATCTGTGGCCTCAGCTTCTGGCAATGTTTTCCATTGGAGTGGTGATGCTCTCGATGAGCATGATCCGATTCCATAAAAAATTGGAATAACATCTTAGCTAAAAATAATTGCGGTCGCAGCGATGAGTACAAAGCTTATCAGTGCTAAAGCACCGGCGGTTTGGCGTATAATGGTCATGGTCATGATGTAGTCTCCTTATGTTTTGTGACGTTTTTTTCTTTGTTCGTCCTCACATAATACTGACCCGAAAATCAGCAATTAGTTTCAAGTGTTTCACTGCTTTTCACATGAATAATTTTTCAGGAAGTGATAACCTCGTTTTCAATAACGTCATTGCAGATTGTGCTTCAGTAAGACGTGGCAATCAACTATTATCGTCATTCCGTAATCCACGACCGCCACGTTGCCGCTCCGGTCTCCTCGAGATGACAGCTTAACTATTTATGAAATCCATGCACTACCCATAAAAAAAAGACCGCGATCATTTCTGATCACGGTCTTTGTGAAAGAATATTTTTGTAGTGGCTTATCTTGCCAAAACGATTTTCTCTGTCGTTGTGAATGCTGTGTTATCAGCACTAACTCCGTTAATGCGAATCAAGTATGTTCCGGCTGGAAGCAATGTGCCATCAGCAGATGTACCGTTCCAATTCCATTCGCTTGAGCTAAGTGAAGTCGAGAGAACTTGATTACCTGACAAGTTGAAGATCACAGCTGATGCGGATGTTACTCCGTTAAGATTGATCTTCAATGATGTCACCATTGGATTCGGGTATGTCGTGATTGAGACTCCCGTTGGTAACGACGCAACCGATGCTGCAGAGAGTTGCTGTGCCTGAATCGAAATTTGATTCGTGATCTGAGCACTATTCGATGTCACAACTAATTGGTCATTGTGAATAGCCTGGTCAGCCGCATTGAATGCTACCTTCAGGTTGATGCTTGCACCAGCTTTGAGAGTCATAGCTTTCGTAGGAGCACCACTTGCAATCGTGAAATATTTTCCAGATGCAAGAGCGACTCTATTAATTGTCACGCTCGTGGCAAGATTATTCGTGAACGTAAGGCTAACTGTTGCCTTCTGCCCGTGTGACTTCATAACAATATTCGTCTTTGCACCACCGAAGAGTGTGTGTGCATTGCTATCGACAACTGCGGTGCTATCATCAGCGTCGTTATCGTTTCCGCCATGGTGATGACAATCAACAGTATCATTCTCATCATGTGGTCCTTCGCCGATGTCAGATGAATCATGTCCGCCGCAATGTGATGTATCGCCACCCATATCAGGTCCGCCACCGTTTGGTCCGCCATCATGATCGTCAAGAGAATCTTGTGGTCCGCCGAGCGTATCTTGACCGTCAAGTGAATCATCATCTTCATCCGGTCCCCCTTCGCCGTGATGGCCGTGCTCACCACCATCAAAAAGAATTGGGCTTGTTGGCACCGATGCTGGAAGACGCAAGATTCCGGAGAAGCTTGTGCCCGATGAAGTGAAATCTGCTAAGACGCTATTATCCGTTGCAGGTGTGAAGTTTACTTGTACCGTACGATATTCAGTTGTACGGACAAAATGTCTTGCAAAGGATTGCGAAGACACCGAGATTCCGATGAGTACCAGAGAGAGGAAAAGCCCCTGGCGAAGTAGTGTTTTTTTCATGGCTGTAGTAAATGTTCAGTTGAATAAAGTCCAAAGCTGGGAAAGTGAACTTCTTCTGAATTATACCTATATGACACATAACGACACAAATAATTTCACCTTGGTTCTCGAATTATTGCTTTTTTTTTGGTGGAGACCATAAAAGGGTCACTTTGCGCTCATAAGTTGTTGTTATATAATGAATTAGCATTGAATATGGCTGCGCAATAATTTTTTATTACCACCCCCCAACCCCCTCATTAAAAAGGAGGGGAGTTTTTTCGTCAATATCTAATTTATCCGTACACCTGCATCAGTGCTACCACAAGGAGAATTGCAATCGCGCAGCTGACTTCCATTTGTTCCAAGACGCGAATGCGGAGGAGGAGTCTATCGCGAACATTTGAGAATCCTGTCGCTTCAGCGAAAAATGTATCTAACTCCTTATAAGTCTTACGAAGAAGCAAGCTCACTGAAGCTAAACAAAAAAATAAGACGATCTTCAGATGCGCCAATAATCTCCAGAGTGTGCCGAAATCAAGAAAAATAAATTTTGGTGACCAAAGTAAAATAATGATACCAGTTACAAACACAGTCCACAGTAGCATCCACGTGAATCCTAAGAACCGCACCTTAATGCGGTGCGATATTGCAATCGCATCTTCGCCGTAGTACTCAAAGATCGGACGCGACACACCCGTCAAAAATAAGATGCCCCCCAACCACGCAACTGCACTGAATAAGTGCATGAACAGTGAAGCCCAATAGATATATGTGATTCCCGAAATCGAAGCAATCATATTGTTATGCTAAAAACAAAATGGCGCACCAAAATGATGCGCCATAAAAAAAACAGCAATAGTCGTAAAATGTATTACTCTACAACAGTAACCTTCGTCATCTCGGCAGCTTTGCCAGGATTATCTCCGCTGATGTGCTTGAGTGCGGCAATCTTATCGAGAACATCAAACCCTGAAATGAGCTGTCCCCAGACTGTGTACTGCTTATCAAGGAAACCTGCGTCGCCGTGACAAATAAAGAACTGGCTCGAAGCAGAGTTCGGATCCTGTGCGCGTGCCATCGAAGCTACTCCGCGAGCGTGATGGACAGCACTAAACTCGGCTTGAATGTTGGTCTTAGCACCACCAATTCCATCGTTATTCAAATCATCATCTTTCGAGTTCGGGTCACCACCTTGAATCATGAATCCGCTGATACAACGGTGGAAGGTGCAGCCATCATAAAATTTTTCCTTTGCAAGACGAGTAATTTGCTCGACATGCTTGGGAGCTACTTTATCGAAAAGCTGGAGTTTCATTGTGCCGAGTTTCGTCTCGATTACGAGAAGATGCTTCGGGTTTGAGCAGTACTTATCAAGTTCAGCACCCGAATAAGGAGCTACTTGTGTTGGTTGAGCCATAGTTCTATTTACTGATACAGTGTTGAGAAAAAGGAATACAAAACAGAGTATTCCAAGGTACGATAATTTTTTCATTGGTTATGTGATTAGTTGAAAATTATTTTTTTGGTGATTTCGATTTTTGTGCACCAATTTCTTCTATATAAACTTTTGTCATCGTAGCTGCTTTCCCAGGGTTGTCGCCACTGACTCGTGGCAGTTTCATAATCTTATCCATCACATCGTATCCCTTAAGAAGCTGACCCCAGACGGTGTATTGCTTATCCAAAAATGTCGGTGAACCATGACAAATAAAGAATTGACTCGTCGCGGAGTTGGGATCATTCGTCCGAGCCATCGAACATATCCCACGAACGTGAGAAATATCACTAAACTCTGCTTTGAGCATTTCGCCCATGCCACCGAAACCGTCGTTAGTCAGATCGTCATCCCTCGTATTCGGATCACCACCTTGAATCATAAAATCTTCGATGCAGCGGTGAAAGGTGCACCCATCATATTTCCCTTCCGAGGCAAATTTCGTGATCTGTGCAACGTGGTTCGGAGCGATTTTGTCGAAGAGCTGAATTACAAGCTTGCCTTCTTTTGTCTCGATAATCAAATGCTTATTGGGATTGGAGCAATACTTGGCAAGCGCCTCACCGCTATAAGGTGGATCGTCCGTGACCTTTGTGATCTTCACCTGAGCCGAGGCCTGTAAGGCCAATCCGACAACTAATAATAAACCAATGCTTAATGCGCGCATAGTTGATGTTCTCAAAATGTATTCTACCCTGTCAAAAAATGACGTGTGAAAACGGAAACACGATATTGTAAGGTTTCAGAAATCTGTGGGTCAAACTCCATCTGGCGTAACCCCTGTGACGGCTTCATGTAATGCCCGCAGATACTCCCATGAATAAATCCCCGTATCATGTCCATCCTTCCAGTCGATTTGAATAGCATACTGCCCAACAGCCTTCAATGTTACAATTTCGTACATACCTTCGGCAAACACCGTGAGCGGAGCTGGTTTATACATTTTGCCGAAGAGGACTTCACCTTTGCATCCTGCGCATGGACATTCGTCGCGCAAGAGTTTGATGGGGAGTATCTCTACCATGCCATCATCCCAGGTGATTCGGAGTTCTCCGAGATTTTTGTCGAGTTTAATTTGATTCGGGCGCATCGAGTTCGTGTGTTTTACCTTCGGTGTAACCAGCAGGAATTTTGAATTTCATTGTATCAACAGCCCAGAGTGTGTCAATATTTTTTATGGTCATGACAATGGTATTCTCGCCAACTCCTGCCGTTTTCTTCACGAGAATTCCGTTCCACATCCATACCGTGACTTCCCCATCACCCATTTGCCACTTCGATGTCGGTTTACCATCCACGATATCGCTGCCGACGTTCTTGAGGAAATTGGTTTTCATTTCAGATTGCATGTACTGAATCGGGGTTGGAATGTCTTTTTCATCGAGATGGTAAAGACTATCGAGATGGACCATGTGAGTGGTCATAAAATTCCGGCGATCTGTATCAACGGTATAGACTCGGCTGATATGCGTAATAAGAATGTGATGCTCGGCATTGATTCCGCCTTGCTCTCCGAAAATTTCGGAGTTCGAAAATTGTGCTTCGTCCTTGCCGTAGCCCGCAACATAGACCTCTTCGGTGCCACGGGCATTGCCTGTTAGCTCGTAGCTGAGATGAAATTTCTCGTATGGGTAGCGCTTGAACGAGTTAATCGGTCCACTGAAATCATTGCCTTTATTGCACCCACTGAAGAGTATCGTGCTGAGTGCAAGAAAAAAAAGTATGCGATGTATGTTCATGTTGTGATTTCCTTTCTTTTTTGTAATGAATTACACCATTTCGATTGGCTCGACCTTCAGCAGATGCTCGAAATATGCCAGTGAAATTTTTTCTTCGAGTGAGTTCATTTTCAATCGTTCGTTCAAACTTGCAAAGTCCACGACATCGAGTGCCTGATCTTGATTAAAACAGCTAAAGACAAATCCAGTTTCTGCGCCAGTCACAGGATCAACATGTTTCTGCAAACATTGAGCGCAGACTTCCTTCATCATGCACTGCATGGTGGAGTTGATTGACCCAATTGCAGTATGATTTTCTTTTACATACTGCCCAAGAACCCCATCCTGCCTTCTTGCTGCTTTCACTGCGGCCATCATCCTATCAGAACCGATTGCAATGATACGATCAACAGTGCCAAGGGGGTAGAGCCGCTCGACACCAAGCTGTCCGTTATGATACGCTAACATCGCTTGAATGATATTGCCTCGGAAGTGCGCATCTTGCGGACGATTTGGTGTGATCTCCACTCCTGTATCAGTTGACCAAATGACTTGGTCAGTTCCTGCTTCGACATCGTCGCGCTTAAAGAGATCAGATCCGTCTTTATAGCCAGCGAAATAAATCACCTTGTTATTTTTTTCCTTCATCGCTTTTGCGATTGAGAAAAGGACGGCATTACCAAGTCCACCACCAGCCAGAAGAACTGTTTCGTTCTCAGGAATTTCGGTTGGTGTGCCTGTTGGTCCCATCACAATCACTGGTTCGCCGGGTTTGAGTGCTGCAACGAGGCGCGAGCTTGAACCCATCTCAAGTACGATCAGCGAAAGTAATCCCTGCTCCTTATCAACCCATGCACCCGTGAGTGCAAGGCCCTCCATCGTGAGCTTTGTGCCATGAATTTCCTTGGCAAGCCGTTCAAAATTCTGAAGGCGATAAAATTGTCCGGGATGAAAATGTCGCGCAGCCGCTGGAGCCTTGATCACAACTTCGACGATGGTGCGTGTGAGCCTTTCGACTCTGACAACACTACCTAAAAATTCGTCGTCTAATTTTTTCCTGAATTCGAACCATGTGTTGATCGGAACAAAGCCTTCACCAGAACCTATGTTGTATTTTTTGAAGAGTGAATAATTCACGTGTGGGAATCCGTCTTTCGCAGAAGCCATTGCCTTCACAACGTTGCCTGCATAGCGCGGATGATTGTCGCCATAGAAAGTAATATACTTTCCATCTTTTTGGTAGCTTGTAAAAAATCCTGCTTCTGCTTCTTTGAATTCGCCATTCAAATGGAATGGCTGGAAGAAATTATTCCATTTATCTTTTTTGAATGTGCCTGGGAATTCTCGTTCGTAAATCGTATTCGGACTTGTACCTGCCGCTACACAAACCGACTTCGCCGCAATCTCAATAAATTCACCTGAGCCTCGGAGCTTGCCGTCTTTTTCTTTCTGCCGTTCGAAAAGCATTGCTTTCACTGCGCCGTGCTCATCTTCGATCGCTTCCACGGGTGACATGTTCTCAACGTAATATATTCCTTCTTCAAGCGATTTTTCAACCTCTTCGTGATTCAACCGATATGCTGGGGATTCATTCAGTGATCTACGATAGACAAGCGTCACGCCTCCCCATTTGCGGATGAGTGGAATAAAATTTGGTTTCTCGCCCGATGAATGTGCGCGCTCGCGCTCCATGCGGATTTGTCTTCCGTGATCGAGGAAAATTTGGAGGATATGTTTGTCCTCAGCCGAGAGCCGTGAGAGCAGCACATCCTCATCGTACTCTTTCGAGAGAATTTTATGGCGCTCCAGAATTTTTTCTACTTGCACAGGGTAGTATGCGGCAAGCTCTGTTGCAGTATCAATTGCGGTGAGTCCTCCGCCGATAACGACAGCAGGAAGTTGAACTTGTAAATTCGCAAGAGTATTTTTCTTTGCCGCACCTGTGAGTTGTAACGCCATCAAGAAGTCACTTGCCTTGCGAATTCCGCGAATGAGATTATTCTTCATCGGCACAATCGTCGGCTTGCCTGCACCGGACGCAATCGCGATGTGATCGAATCCGTAGCCATCGAATGCATCTTCAATGGTCACTGTGCCACCAAAGCGGACTCCGCCGTAGATTGCTAATGTATTTCTGCGCGAAAGTGTGAGATAGATGAGGGTGAGGAAATTTTTGTCCCACCGAACAGTGATTCCATATTCGGCAACACCGCCGAAGCCATCCATCGTACGCGAGTTCAGATTCGAATAAATCTCATCCCAATGTTCGATTGGTTTTGGTGCAATCCAATTGCCATTTTGCACAGCGCCTGTAAGTTCTTGTGGTAGTGGCTCTATCTTCAAGCCATCAATTCCTGCTACTCCGTAGCCTTCATTGAGAAGGTAGTGGGAGAGAGTATATCCTGCGGGTCCCAGACCAACAACCATCACTTTTTTGCCATTGAAAGGCAAGGCATACGGACGCTTGATATTTAGTGGATTCCACCTTGTCAAGAAACCATAGACTTCCACACCCCACGGCATACGGAGAACATCCGTGAGTGCGCCAGTCTCGGCTTGTGGAATATTCACTGGGGATTGCTTCTGGTAGATACAGCCCTTCATGCAATCATTGCAAATCCTGTGCCCCGTGCCTGGGCACATCGGATTGTCGAGTATCACAAGTGCTAATGCCGAGATCGCGTCGCCTTGTGAGAGAAGCAAGTGCATCTCAGAAATTTTTTCATCGAGCGGACAGCCTGCAAGTTGAATCCCCAACGGATTTTTCTTGAGCGATCCATCTTTTTCGTGCAATCCTTTCGAGCATGAATCCTTCGAGCGGTCGTGACAAAAAATGCAATACTCTGTTTCGCCGCGGACCTCACGCGAGTTCATCCGTTCATCCGTAAGTGCAAATCCATCGCGTCTGCGGTACTCAGCTTCGGGACCGATGAATTTCTCCTTGATGAGTTCATCTGGATGAATAATCTCAACCAAGTGGGAGTAATTCATATTTTTTGGGACAATGTAACTGGCCCAATTTTTTACACGACTGTGTAGGTGTTCATCGTGATGAAGTGCAGCACAATACGCAAGGAATTTTTCGATCGGATTCTCACCTAATGTTGCAAGCTCTGTGCTCTCAATCTTTTGATACTCCATGAGTGCCGATGCCATCATCGCTGTGGCAAGCTCATCATCGTTGGAAATAAAATTATCTGCAAACGTTGTCTTCAGAGTCTTATCATAAAAATCCACAAGTTCACCAGTAGAAGCTACTGCCATACAACTCTCGAGTGTCGGGTATTTCTTGAGTGCCTGACGAAGGAGAATATCTTGCTTGAATTTGAAGATTACTTTCTCTCGGCTTGCAAGATCCAGGAGGGACTTACGACTCGTTTCGATACCGAATAACTCGGCTACGAATGCGCCGATATGCGGAGCGAGGTCAACGAGCAACTGCGAAATCTCAACCGGAGTGTGTCCTTCGCCCATTGAAGTGGCATACTTCGTCCACCGCTGGTGGAGTAAGGCATCCTTCTCGGCAATCCTGGCGAGGAATATGGTGTGTAACTCTGATAATTTTTCGGGTTGGTAGAGATCGGGATACTGGAAGCCCGGAATTCCTAATTGTAGTATTGACACGTTGAAGGGTAGTTGTTCCTTAAAAGAGAATCAAAAAAATCTATGTAGAAAAAAATTACGCCACTGCTTCGGCAACTTGCTTCCGTTTGGCATCAACAATTCCCAAGAGCTTTGCAAAGGCTTCCTCAAATTTCTGCACGCCCTCAATTTGCAACTCCTCAGCAACGCGTTCAGTATCTATGCCAATTGCGCGAAGCGAATCTATAACATGGTGTGCTTCGGCTAAACCGGAAGCGAGAGTATTCGCTGCCACACCGTGGTCGCCAAATGCTTTGAGTGTATCATCAGGAACAGTTGTAACGGTCTCGGGTCCGATGAGTGGCTCAATATAGAGCACGTCACTATACGCAGGATTTTTCGTGCTGACGCTTGCCCAGAGGCATCGTTGTACCTGCGCACCTGCTTCGCGGAGTTTCGCAAACTCGGCGCCATGAAAAATTTCATTGAAGCGTTCGTAGGCAAGCTTCGCATTGGCATTCGCCGCTTTGCCAGCAAGTGATTGATGCTCCGCGCCTTTTGTCGAAAGTAATTTATCTACATTCGAATCCACTCGGGATAAAAAGAAACTTGCTACGCTTCTGATACCAGAAATATCCTTACCAGCTTTGCGCCTATCTTCCAAACCCTGAATATAGGCTCGCGCTACGTTTGTATAATTTTCCAAACCGAATAGCAGAGTCACGTTCACGTTGATGCCCTCGGCAATCGTCCGACGAATCGCTGGAATTCCCATCAGTGTGCCTGGAATTTTAATCATCACATTTGCGCGGTCAACCACTTTCCACAGGTGCTGGGCTTCGGCGATCGTTTCATCGGTATTATGTGCTATCGTTGGGTCGCATTCGATACTCACGTATCCATCTTCTCCACCGGTTGTGATATAGACCTCATGCAAAATATCCGCAGCAAGCCGGACATCGTCGGTCGTTAGCTTCTCGTAAATTTGTTTGGTGGATGTGCCAGCACCTATCAACGAGCGGATATCCTCGTCGTATTCCCTGCCACCTGAAATGGCCTTTTCAAAAATTGCGGGATTCGAGGTCACACCCTTCAGACCCAAATCCTGAATCATGGCTGCCAAGCCACCGCTTGTCATGAACGACCGACCGATATTGTCGTACCAAAGGCTCTGCCCAAAATCCCCGATCTTTTTCCAAGTATTCATAACCGTTCGTTGTGTGAAAAATAAAGTGAAATAAAAAAGCTCTCGTTACAAACGAGAGCTTTTCCAAAGAAGTGTCTTTGACAACAATTTTAGTGGCCGATAAAATACCGCAAACAAGCCCCAAAGAAAAGAGACGAGGCAGTCCACTTATATGTAGAGTTATCAACCTGAGTAAAAGGTAGGTCATAACCTACGCACGGAGTAGCAACCCAACTACCATTCTCTGTAAGCGGGATGTCATAGTCAAATTGTGCACGTGCTCCGACGCGGAAAGCAGCGGTCACACCTGGCTCGTGATCTTTAACTTCAACGGCTGATGTCTGGTTGCTTTCGCTAACAGCACCAGCACCGGGAACTCCACTCGATGCCTTTACATCAACAGACTTGTTCAAGCGTGAAGTCATCGGCAGGCCAGCACTAATACAGAGCTGAATCGCGGGACCAACTGGTGCTGGACCTGTTGTGAAATTATACTTATAGCCTAGATTGACAAGCAGGTAATTTAGAGTTGCAGTTTCCGAAGTTGTCACGCTACCATCTACGACAACGCCATTTTTCTTAGTCGGTATAATCGCTCGAGATTGATTCTGAGTAGTGAATTTTGATGACTTGGAGTCGTAGATTGCCTCTACGATGATAAAATTCTGCATAGTCTCTCCAAGAGGCAATTCCGCAGAAAGCCCAAAGAAAGGTGCCACGTCCGAGCCATTCTGCGCTGTGAAACAATCCGGCTCTGAGTTCAAAATAGCGAAGCTATTCGTCTTGTAACTAACAAGATTGATTCCAGCGATAGGTCCAATCAAGAAGCCGCCTGTTGACTCAGGGTTAAGCACCAATGAGCCTTGAGCGAATATCGGTGTTGTGAACCCAACGAAAGCTCCAACGAGAAAGAGTGAAAGAAGAAATTTTTTCATACTTAATCTAATGATGTGCAAAAGAGATGATACGTTGTGTTTGTGTACGTGTGTGTGTTAGAAAAATAATCCGACTGCCTGTTACAATCAATCGGGTGTCAAATATACTGCTTTTTTTTGCGACCCCATGAAAAATCCATTTTTCCCGAAAGCGTACGAAAAGGAAAAACTGAACTTGTCTGTTAAGAATTCGTAGAACTCAAACGGTTTTCATAGTGGCACAACACAACCTATCAGCAAAATCAACACTTACTCTTGAATAATAATTCTCCCGCTGATTGGATGTTTTCGATCTACTTGAAACCGATAAAAATATGATCCGGTTGCAAGTCCGCGAATGCTGTAATCAGCCCTATATGCGCCTGCTTGGTGGTATTGGTCAGTGACCACACGTCCGGCGATATTCCCCAACTCATCAAAAAGAAGCAGAGAAATTTTGCCTTCGGTGCGGGTGAGATATTCAAAATGCAGGGTGCCTCCGTCGTGCTTCGAGACTGGGTTCGGAGTGATCGGCTTAATCATTGATGGCGAGGTGCTGCTTTTAAGATACTCAGCAAGAACGGAATCCCCGCACGTGTAGATGAGTGAAAATTGTGTGCCTTTTCGTGTGAGGTCAAGGCAAGCCGTAGGGCTTGTTCCTGCCGAAGTGGAGACTGCGATTGAATCAAGGGAAACAAGAGTTGACTTCTCGCCACGTGGAGCAAGCGTTGGATAAAAATGAATCTCACCGAGCGATGTCATCGTACGATCTAATGTGTTCGGATTCGTCAGCACGAGAGTCAAGGTTCCGGTTTGCTCGTTGATGCTCGAACTATTATCTAAACTCCATCCGTAATTTGGGTGGTAAGCCGTAATCAATTTATCGCCCCGCAAGCTGAGAATTTGCGAATCATAATGATACGTTAGAGCAATTTTGGAGATACCCAATATTGAAGGGTCAGCACCTAATTCGTTCTTCGTGATCGAAACATCTATCGGAAGCACGAGAATGGTATTTTGTCCCGCTAAAGCCGATTGAATTGCAAAGATCGAAGAAATATCTGCCGCCATACCACATGCACTCCCTGATACGATTGCCTTTAAGGAGATGACCCTCCCAGATGGGTCGCGTAAACTTACGATAACCGTATCAAGATAGCTGCGCATCGTCACTCCAGGTTTTGGCACAAACAACACCGGTATTTTCAGACTCGCGCCACCTAGGAGCGTTGCCTGCGTTGGTAGTTCTGGGATAAAAACTCCGGTGTCTGCACCGGAGACTGCTATACCCAACACAATTAGCGGTGTACTTCCCGAGACATTGGCATTAATAAGAACTACGTCAGCCGATTTCGTGTCACACGAAAGTATCGGCGCTGGGATCGTAAATCCCTGTATTGTAGGTGCATTCAACTGAACTGATGCTACTGCAAATGCCGCTGGAATCTGAGAACATGCATCCGAGGTAATCGAAAATCCCGAGCTTTGTAGCGTATCAGTTGAATACGACGGATCAAACTGAACCATAATACTCAAGCAATGCCCGCTGGCTAAATGAACCGGAAGTGTCCGCCATATTCCATCTACTGTATAGTTCGAAATGCGAAATGCCTTGCTATACGGTCCTGGCAATTGCGTCAACTCGGTAATGGTTACCACATCCTCATTATCATTACAGTAGCTCAAGACATCAGAAACCACGGGGCTACCATATTGAACAGTTGGTATAATAGCCGTGTCCTTTTTTGGGTCTAACCGACGGAAAATCTGATGCAATGTTGCTTTTACTGTATTGGTCGTATCGCCACGATCACTAATCGCAAAGACTGAATAGGTGCGCACACCCGTTGTATTCACGTCTGGTATAAAGTTAAGGTTCACGGAAAATTCTTCACCCGGTCCGAGCGTTATCGGCAGTTGAAGTGGCATCCCAGAAGGCGTAGTATAGACAAAAAATTGCTGTTTGAAATTCGTGTCCCCTTGGAAAATCAGTGTGTCAATAATGATCGGAGCAGTACCAGTTGATATAACCGTGAAGGTAAGTGGTATAGCTGTTCCGCAGACTGAAGATGTGTCAATATTCTTGGACATCATAGCTTTTGATACATTGCCACAGCCACGAAGTTCAGCAACCTTCCAGAGGTGATCGGGTGGGTTGCCAAGCGTTGGGCAATGAAAGTGCGCATGAGAAACAATCGGACCTACACGGTCGGGCGTGAATACAAACTCAACAGGAGTTTGATCAAATGGCTGAATAAATAATGGCGAAAGTGATGAGACTGTTGTCGCAAGTTTGAAGCGAGGATCATCAATCGTGATTGTATCGATGACGATTGCTACGCTTGAAAGATTGCTGATGAAAATATCAGACCGATGCGTAGAACTACCCACGATTTCACAACCAAAATCTTCGTTGCTCGCAAAAAAGTCTTGACCGCCACCAGTACCAATAACGACTGCCTTCATTGCAACGCACCCATCGGATAGCATAAGCGTATCGAATGCCGGAGTTGGGATTCGCGGAGTAAAACATACCGAGAGGTTGCGCGACTGCCCAGGAAGAATCGCCGAGCTACCACCTATCGTGCCGAGAGAGAACCCCTTATTCTTAAATACCAAATCAATAGATTTCCAAGAAAAAGGAATCGTCCCAGTATTGGAAATCACAAACGATTTACACGCCGTTACACCGATTGCTCCCGAACCAAAGTTCAGAACGGGCGGGGTTATCGTTGCGCGTTGTGGAGTATAGGTACTGACGACATTCGTGCGATTACCAGCGTAATCATGGATTTCGATTTTGCAAAACGCTTCCTTCGAGCTATCAATAACAAGAAGCGAATAAAATGTTGAGTCAGACGCAATACCAATTTGATACTGCGGATCAGGAGTATAGATCATGTTGTAAATCGAGTCCAATTTCATCTCCGAAATTTTCGAAGCACGGGGCGTTACGTGGTTATCAGCAACACTCACCATCGCATCGAAACAATCTCCTGATGTGGTGGTGATCGGCGGGACTGTATCAGGGTCGTTGAAAGTCCGCAGTCCAAGCGCACCGCTCCAAGCGTAGGACTCTTCCTTGCCAAACCCGTAAATATATACCCCAACACCTGAGTCTGAATTGATAACATGCGTACCCGGCTGAACCGAACCAACACGGAAAGCAGTATAATTTGAAAACGGCACAGGTTGCGAACTTGTATAAGGGTAGCTACTGATTGCTTTGCCGTCGAGTGTTGTAGAACCGATTGCCTGAGTGTTGACCATCAAGTTCACATAATTCTGAAAGATGTTGGTGATGCTCGGAGTCTGAAAAATAATGTGCTTTACGTACTGCTCAACCGAATTAATCACCACCATTGCTGGATCGCCCGCCGGAAATAAGTTTGAGCCGTGCTCGGCTTCCCATGTAGCGCTATTGATATATTGCACCAACAGGAATGGGTCTGAGCTTGACCATGTCGAAGCGTCAGTTATGTCGGGGCGGAAATACGAGCTATACTTATTTCCTAAGATACAATACTGATTCGTATCGCGAAAGATCACTTGTCCAGGCTTTGTTCCGATGACAAGATAGGTATCGCCACCAGTTCGTTGAGCAAATGGCACCGTCTGGTACGTCCGCGCCCATGTCCTTACTGGTGGGAGCATATCGCAAATATGATCGCAGTACAGATAATCAGCGGGGATATTCGAGCACTGTGTTGCGCCGATAACTCCGATAGGTTTATTGCTGGTAATTACCGTACTGGTAAGATCATAATTATCTGCATCCTGAGCTTGCGTACTCATGTACTGCACACACTGCCCACGTTGTAAGATTTCGGAGAATGTCACGCCTGCTTTGTGAATCACCAAATCGGGATTGTACGATGCGCGAATATCAGCCGTTGGTGTGATTGTGCAAACGGTATTATTCTGGTTCGCGACGATGCTAAACTCCGATGGATAATCATCCACGCCAGGTGAATAGCCGACAAAAAGTGCTTGATAGGACGCAACAACGTACTCGGTACCCCAGCCAGTTGTTGGGATAATCAGCATACCATCCGATGATCCCGGATTCCGCGATAATAAGTACGCTGTCAAGTCAGCATCATCAGACCAGACATGAATTGCCTTATTTTCGACTTCACCACTTGTCGTTACCTCTGCCGAGAGATCAATATTTTGCGTAAACACCACGCCAGCGGTTAGGCGTGTTCGAATATCGTTCAAGCCGGGGATATGGATATTGACAATCGTATTACTTGGCGATGCAACGTAGAGGTAGTAATACTTCCCTGCCTGATTATCGGCATTTTTGCACATTGTAAACCAGAGATCACGCCCGAGGTAGGTGTTCTCTTTTTGAAGCTTTGAGATGGTATGCTGAATTTGCGATGTCTGAGAAAAAGCAGGCGGATGCAAAAACAAGAGGAAAAAAGCCACGACAGCACATGCTACACTCCGTGCACCCCAAAAATTCCTGCTTTGCTGTCTTCGTAGATTCATGTTAAAGAGGCATTCGGGGGGCATCTGTGTCACATACACATAGACAATGCAAGTTGTCCAAGTGTGACAGTACTTGAAAATAAAATGAGGGTACAATTACTTTGTACCCTCATTTTATGCTACCAACTATTTTTGAATGATGAACCTTCCGCTCGAAACGTAACGCTTATTGAGTGAATATCTGTACACGTAGGTTCCTTCACCAAGCTTCGAGCCGTCGAAACGAACCTCATACGTACCAGCGGGGATGTATTGATCGTTGAGCACCTTCGCTACTTCACGGCCAAGCTCATCATAGATGGATAACGATACATTTCCGATGATGCGAGAAGTGTATTTGAAATCCAAAACTGAACCTGCCGAATTACCCGCTGGATTCGGACTGACTGGATATGCGCGGATCGGAATCTGCCCATTCATCCAACGTTGGAGCGTCGAATCACCGCAGAGATACACGAGGCTGAATGTTGAATCCTTACGAGCGACATCGGTGCACGAGCTAATCGTCACGTTTGATGTCGTGATGATCTTCGAGTCGGTTAGAAGTACTTGCGTAGATACCCCGGCTACAGGCAGTGAAGCCTTCAGAGAGATTGTTGCCAATTTCTTGCCAAGCTCTGCTTCAGTGAGTACCGATGAATTCTTCAGTACGATAAGAAGCGTCTGAGCAGCTACATCTAACTTCGAGGCAGCAAGATCAAGCGACCATGTAGAGCCAGCAGGGAAAGTAACTGCTTTGTTGAAATCGCCTTTCTCTAAATCAAGAATATTTTGATTATAGGAATATGTCAACTCAACACGATTGATGTTCAAATACGACACAGTTGGTGCAACCAAGGCATGTTTATCCAAATCAATCTGTACAGGAATATCAACGAACGTCCCAGCTGAAGCGACAGGATTTGTCGGCTTCGAAGTAACGGTCATATTCCAACCTTGGGCAATCGCAGTAATTGGTGCTGAGCTTGTGCTGTGGATTCCAGCTGCATTTGTGAAATACACAACCACAACGGCATTGTACGTTCTAGCAGGAACCTCAGGGCTTGGCGAGAAACTAATCGGAATATTGAGTGGCGTTTTGGCTGCTACTGCTATAGGCGGAGCAGGAGTAAGAGTCACATTGAAATTCGCCTTATCCGGACCAGTTATCACGATCGAATCGATCGTTCCACCAACAGCGTCGTTGAAGACGGCATTATTCGTTTTGGAATCGCAACTGAAAATTGCTGGCTGAGTAAAGCCTGCCAACTGATTGCCTCCCAAAGTGACTTCAGCTTGTACGACTGCATTCTCAGTTATATTACAACTATTGCTCGAAATTGCGAAAGAGTCAAGCTGAGTTGGATTACTACTATTCGATGGATCGAACGAAACCCAAACATCAAGACATTGCCCTGGCGCTATATTCACAGGAAGTGCCTTATTCTTTGCAGGTACAAAGTGGAAAGCTGACTTCGTTGGATCAGATAGCTGGGTGATATCTTTGATCGTAGCTGTATCACCGCCATCATTACAAATTGTAAAGAAATTTTGTATGAGTCCCGAATTAAACGGCACCGATCCTAAGTCCACATTATTTTTCGAGACTACAAAATCGCGATACTGAGCACAAACTGTAAGCGCCGCTACACCAATACGTGAGCCATCCGGACGTTTGATGACAAGCGTATCAACAAAACATCCTGACGCCTGAGGTGGCGGAGTGTAAAACACAGATGCAAATACTGTTTCTCCAGGTTTGATTGAATCAGGGAATACTGTGATCAAAGTACCTGAGGCATCTTCGAGATCAAACTTGTTTGCAAAGCCCGAAGCAGATGTCACACCACCTACTGACCCAATCACATCTGAAATAGTATAAATACTATCAATCCGATTGGTGATAGGTACTTTCACTGAGACAGGTACACCACAGTCTGTAAGGGTTGTACCAGGCGATGGTATAACATCCGGAGCACAGCCAATTCCCCAGATAGTGTCCGATTTGATTGTGCGCTTGCCAGTTTGCTTATCAATATTGAGAGCGTGAATCACTGTAAAATAGGAGCCTTTGGTTGGCGGATTAAACTTCACTTCTATGCCATAAGTACCGAGGATACTGCTTCCTGGAATTATGAACGGGAATTTATTCGTAGCGGGCGAAGCTTTATCGTAGGTAAAAGCCCCCGAACCTTCCAACCAGATCGAATCAATCTGCACTGGAGTCTCCGTAGGGTCAGTAATATTATATCCCACTGAAGCTCGGTTCGAATTTAGGATCGTGCAATCGAAGGCATATCCACCAAGATCAAAACTTGGTTCACCTCCGTTACCTTTGACAACGGAAGAAATTCCGGAGCATTCATCGTTAAGAATCAAAGTGTCCGTTACCGTAGGCGGTCTATTGGATAAGAATTTCAGCTTCACAATCCGACAACCTCCGACTGGAATATCTCCGCTGACAACACTGTCAATGCTAAATCCATGAGCGATTGCAGAGTCAGGAGTTTTAAATTTTAAGTTAGCTTTATCAAAATGGAAAGGTGCTTCGCCTATATTACAGATCGTATCATATTTGAAACCAGTACTGCCAACCAGCACTGTCCCAAAACTAATCGGATTCGGGTACATCTTTGCCGTTACAGCTTTGTAAATACTTGTTACTGTCGTTCTATTTCCTGCGACATCATAAATCGACACGGATAAGTACGCGTCCTTCCCGCTGTCGAGAATATGCATATTATAATACGAATGCTCCAAGTTTGCACCAGCAATGAAACTTGTGTCAGCCTCGAAATCAATATTTTCTACGCTATCAGGTCCGTAAGAGGATAAGGTTGATTGCCCAACCCCTTGATCGGTAAAATCTACTCGTGCATTAAAACATGGCCCCCCAGGTATTGCAATGGGTGGGATTGTATCAGGGTCATTGACGGTCTTTGTTCCAAGTGCACCACTCCATGCGTAGGAATCATCGGTGCCGTAACCATAGATATAAACTCCAACACCAGTATCTGATGTAACTTGATGTTTGCCATCGCCAGCGGTTTGCTTATAGGTTAATCTATAACAGATCCAACCCGTTGCTCCGATATTAAACCTTTCTTTCACCTGTACATTCGGAATATTTGTTTTCAAGGATAATGGGAAGCCATCATACAACGTTTTTGCTGAGTCGCTTGACTTAGGAAGAATAATATTAACGTAATTGGTGAATTGCGTTTGTCCCGATGCAAGATTGATTTTAGGTGTCTGAAAGATAATTTTCTTGCTATACTGGTCAATTGAATTAACAACTACCATTGCTGGGTCACCCTGATTTCTTGTCGTACCGGCAGCCGGGGCGCCAAATTTTGCACTCGGAACAAATTGAATCAAATCAAATGCCGAACTGTCGGCGGATTCCCATAGAGAAGGCGTACTCGGAGCAACCTCATCTTCAATATAATAAAATGTAAAACGGTCAACCAAAGCAACCTGTGCGCCATTACGTAGAATCCTTTGACCATTTTTTGAACCTATCACAAGATAGACATCGCCACCATATTTTCTTCCAGCGAACGGACAGGTAAAGTATGACTTGGACCACGTACGGATAGGCTGCAACATATCAAGTACGTAATCACAATATCCATTTGGGAAGGTGATATAAGGGCAAACCGATCCTCCCATTACTCCGACCGGATTGTTTGAGTTGATATAGGTGCCTGTCACGTTTGGTGGTGCGCTCGTTGGAAGTGTAGCCTGAAATTGGACGCATTCTCCGCGATTTAAATTTACAGTAAATGTTTGACCGGCAGGATGCTCTGGGAATGAACGATTTCCATCTTTGCGAAGATCACATGCAGGAGTAATTGTTACGGTAGTGCCATTTTGATTTGAAACAATCGCAAATTCTGAAGGCCAATCGGCGCCACCTGTCGGGTCATTTATAGACTCGTAAGCGCCGACAACATACTCTTTGCCCCAACCAGTGGTCGGAATAATGTACGAACCGTCGGACGTATAAGGGACACGGGAAAGGAAATATACAGATATATCAGCATTATCCGACCAAACATGTACTCCCTTTGGCTCAACTACACCTGAGGACTTCATTTCAGTTGAGAGCTTAATATCTCCGCTCGGTGTCTTAGAGGTGGGACTACTAAAAATCGTGACTTGATTTGCTGTGACTGGTTTATTCACAATCGGATCATTCCCCACCTGAAAATGTACTGTTGTATTTCTGTACGCAGTAACGTAAACCTGAAAATATTTATCAGAGCTTTTGTTTGGATCATAATTCGTCGGTATGCAGAACCACAGATCTCTGCCAAGATAGTGACCGTCCTTGATGTTATCTTTCTCTTGCGTATGCGTGATACGGATATTGCCTTGGGCGTGAAGAGTGGAGCTGGAGAAGCCGCAAAAAATTGCAAGCAATCCGAGGGCGAGAAAGAGTGAACGAGAATGTACGAGCTTCATAGGTCTGTTTTCAAAAATGTCCTGTATAGTAAAAACGCTTTCGAGGGGGTCGAAGTTACAACTCAAAAAATTATGCAACAATCCAAAAAAACGGTATCAGGAGAAAGTGTGACACAATCGCGGATTCTATCGGCATAATCATCAAAAACCCCCGGTTCTCAGGGTAACAAAATATGCAATAAATACAAACCCATCAGCACATAGAGAGTTCCGCCAAAAAGGCTTCGGGAGTTGCCATTTTGTGCGCGTGTCTGATTTTGTGAATATCTACTTCGCGATGATTAATTTTCCGGAAATAACCTCGCCTTCGGCTGCAAGACGGAAAATATATGTACCGGATGGAATAACTGGGGTGATTCGGAATTCCGTAGAAAATATTCCCGCTGGATGCGAATCATCACTCACCACCGTCGCCACTCGGTTGCCAAGCATATCGAAGAGCGACAAGTCGAGCGGCGTTCGGGCTGATAAGCCGAAAGTGAACCGAACATTCGCTTCGTTGTAGTTTATTGGATTCGGAGTCGGCGGCAAGAGAGCGAGATCTGCGCCCTTATCCAACATCGCGCGAATCAAATGCTCGACGCTACTTCCCTTTTCAAGTTCTGATGAATATCCTTCGGTTCTTACTGATGAAGGGACTAATCCGCAACCAGTAAGGCGTGCAACATGCTCGCCAGCTTCGATACTATGAAAATGCACGATTGTTGTGTCGTGACTTATCTGAGTTGGTTGGTATTGGAAAGCGAAGCCAATGTTACTTCCTTCTGCTATTTCAACTGGGAGCACTCCAAGAAATTTGAAGTGCACTCCGTCATCCACCCAAATACTATCAATGTTGATGTTGCCTTTGTAGAGCAAGTGAGGGAAGATCGCATCGGCAACCTTTGTTTTTCCGGTGTCAACGCAGCCGAAGTCAAAATTGCTGATCGTGAAATCAGCTGAGTTATTCGCAATAGCCAGAGCCGAAAATGTCAGACATCCATTCGAGAATTGTAATGTATCCGTTCGCACAGAGTCGCTTGTAGCAGTAAAGCGAATTTTGATTATTCGTGACTCACCTGGTTTGATAGCGCCCAAACCACCGCTACTATCAATCGTGAATCCTTTTGTTCCGCTATGAAACTTCAGCGTGATATCCGAGATCGAAAAGTCAATCGTACCATGGTTCGTAAGTGTATCATAAAGAACCGACATACTCCCTGTCAAATTTCTCCCAAAACTCAAGACAGATGGAGTAAGTGTAAACAGTTGCGGAGTGTATGTGCTGGTGATGGTGGTACGATTACCTGTAACATCATAGACAGATACTTGTGCATAGGCAGGATTTTCGGGTACAATCACTTTTAAATCATAAAATGAATTTAGCATCCCAGCACCAGGTATGAGGGACGTATCAATTGTGAACTTCATATTTCTTGATGAATCCAGGCCGATCGAGCTGATCCCCGAGCCACCAACTTGATTGTCACGAATCACGCCATGTGAGTTAAAGCAATCATCAGTTATCGTCGCAGTAAGTGGAATCGTATCAACGACGGCATTCGTCGTTCGTGCGCTGATCTGTCCGTTCCATGCATAGGAGTCATCCGTCCCGTAGCCATAGAGATAGACACCAACTCCAGAGTCTGAAACGATGGTATGTGCACCATCTCCTGTGTTCGTCTTGTAAGAAAGTCTATACCCAATCCAACTCGAACTATCTATCTTCAATTTCTCTATCTTCGTAACATTAGGAATTATCGATGATGCCGCAAGTGGAATTCCATCGTACAAGGTGTGGGCACTGTCACTTTTGCTTGGGATAATAATATTCAGATAATTCGTGAATGTGGCTTGACCGTTTGCCAGATCAATCTTTGGGTTTTGAAATATCACACTCTTCCGAAAATCACTGGTTGGATCAATCACGACCATCGCTGGGTCACCTTGATTGCGCGCAGTGCCAGCGGAGGGTGCGCCGAACTTAGCACTCGGAATAAATTGTGTAAGCGAAAATGGCGAACCATCCGCGCTCTCCCATATGGAGGGGCGACTGGGTGAAAGCTCATCCTCGATGTAATAGTATGTATATTTATCTACCAGAGCGACCTGCTGCTTATTCCGAAGAATCTGTTGACCATTCTTGCTCCCGATGATGAGATACACATCACCACCGTATTTTCTTCCGGCAAACGGCAAGGTGAAATAAGAATTAGACCAGGATCTAATTGGCATAAGCATGTCCATCACGAAATCGCAATAGCCGTTTGGAAAGGGAATGTACGGGCAGACCGAACCACCCATCACTCCGACTGGATTATTCGAGCTGATATATGTGCCAGTAACATTTGGTGGAGCACTTGTGGGTAGAATAGCTTGATATTGTACACATTCACCTTTGTTCAAATTCACTGTGAAGGGTTGTCCGGCTAAATGCTCGGCTGTACTCATTTGTCCATCTTTTCGTAAGTCACAAGCGGGGGTGATCGTAACAATCGTGGCATCCTGATTAGCGACGACAGCAAATTCCGAGGGCCAATCGGCTCCGCCTGTTGGATCATTTATTGATTCATATCCAGCAACGACATATTCCTTGCCCCATCCAGTCGTTGGTATAATATACGTTCCGTCAGAAGTATACGGGACACGTGACATGAAATTTACACATAGATCAGCATCATCTGACCACACATGAATACCCTTAGGTTCTACGACGCCGGAAGTTTTCAGCTCTGTAGTAATCGGGATACTACCGGACGGATTCTTCGCAGTTGGACTTGCAAAAGTTGTCTGGACATTTGCAGTTATTGCCTTCGTGATCGGGGGATTGTTTCCGATTTGAAGATGCAGGGTGCCAGTTTTCGGAGAAGTGACATATATCGTAAAATATTTATCAGAACTTGTATTCGCGGAATAATTCATCGGAGAACAGAACCAGTAATCTCTGCCAATAACTGGATCCCCAGAGATAATTTCCTTCGAGATAACTGAATTTATCTTCGTCTGGGAATGAGCAGAAGTGGTAAGAAGTATAGTGCTGAAAAATACCGATCCGATCCGAAGCAATGACGATTTCATAATCCCCGCTATGAATAAGTGATGAATACCCAAATGCACTACTAATAACCACTCTTTCCATAAAATGTTACACAAAAAAAAAGCGCCCACTGGGGGCGCTTTTTCTGAACATCAAATTTACGATTAGTCTGAGTTAATCGGAGTTTCGATCTTGACCTGCACAGTACGATTGTACTGACGACCTTCAGGAAGTTCGTTCGGGAATAGTGGTTCTGTTTTTCCGTATCCCTTCGATACCATGGTTTTCACCTTTCCTCTGATGTGCGCATCAATGTCTTTCTTTGTTGCATTCGCACGGTTTTCTGAGAGCTTCATATTATAGTCTTCTGTGCCGAGGTTATCGGTGTATCCATTGATCTGAACATCCGATGAACCCTTGATACGTGGGAATACATAATCCTCGAGGATCTTATGATTCCACTTACCCATGTTCGAGCTATTGTATTCAAACAGAATAAGGTTGTATTTTTCAAGAGTCTTATCCGCAAAATGCTCGGCTGTAACTTCTTTCTGTGTGAACTGACGAACACCTGTGTTATCAATATTTGATTTAACAACGCGACCGTTTTTATCGGTTACAAGCAGCTGAACAGAGAGATCGGATTCATCGTCAGGGTATTTACGAGAAGCGTCTGAACGCCAATTCCATTCTGGGGAAGTGGTTGAAGCAATATCACCCAAACTCTTGATACGTGCCCATGGCTCGCCCTTATGAGTAATCACAAGTTCGCGGCTTGCGACTTGATCATTTTTCAAACCATTCTTCATCGAGAAGACAACTGTTCTCCAATCACCTTCTTTGATGATCTGCTCGCGCTTGATCGGTTTGATTAGCTCCCAATCATCAGCCTTGATCTGTGCTCTGCGATTTTCTTGCAATCCTTCAGGCGTGGTTGAGAGCGCTGAATTCTCTGGTAATTTTCTTGCTTCAATTGGCATACGAGAAGCGTCAATGCCCCAAATATCTACAAGATATTTCTTGATACCTTCAGCGCGAGCACGTGAAAGATCGAGTGATTGTTCAGCAGCTGTTTCCATAGATAAGCAACCGACAATCGTGATTTTTGTATCAGGGTGTTTGCGCATACGTGAACCGAGGATGTTCAAGTAGTTATAGTACCCATTGAATGTTGCCGTGATCGTATCTTCGCTGAAGCTCTGCGTTTCTGCTGGGCTTGAGAAAAGTACGTAACGAGCTGGGATAGCACTCTGAGCCTGATCGTAGAAAATCATCGGCAACTGAGCATAAAGATCAATCGTCAATTTTTCCTTCACAATAAGACCCTTGAAGTTCGGATACTTATTAGGATACTGAGCCATGAATACTGGTGTCGTCGTTACCCACTTCACAATCGGTGGCTCTTCGTTATAAAGCGGAATGTCATGTGTGATAATACGTGATGTATCGTCGCGCAAGGGAATGTTCACGCGTGTTGGTGGATAGGGGAAATAATCTCTGTACGTCGCACTTACTAAATAACTTCCGCCGACTTGACCTTTGGCATTCGCCGAAAGTACACAGAGATATTCACCTGTTGAGCTATTAGCCTCTTTATTGTAAACTGTATCGCGAGTTTGCTCGTCAACGATTACAACATGGCCAGCAAGTTTATCCTTTGTAGTAGAATCGTAACAAACACCACGAAGAACAAGTGTAGGCCTTGGCTTCGGTGGATTAGTTGCGACATAAAGATCATATTCACCCGAACCGCCACTGCGATTCGAGGCGAAGAAAAGTACATTGCCCGATGCAGGAACGGTAAGGAATACTTCGTCGGCAGAAGAATTGATCGGCGCTGGCAAAGCAACTGGCTCGGTCCAATCTTGGTCTGTCGGTCCTTTGAACTCGGACATGAAGAAATCTAATCCGCCAAGACCGCCATGTCCATCCGACGAGAAATACAACGTCGAACCATCAGCCGACATAAACGGTGTACCATCATATTTTTTTGTATTAATCGTCGGTCCCAAATTTGCAGGTTCTGTCCATCTTCCGTCTGGGAGCAAGTGCGACACAAAGATGTCGACGTTCTTTGTGTCCTCACGATTAGAGGCGAAAAATAATTTCTTACCATCAGGACTGATAGCAGGCTGAGATTCCCATTTTGTCGTATTGATTGGAGCACCAATCTCGTGGATATTTTTCCATTCCCTTCCGTCCAGAGTAGCAACCCAAATATTTTGATCGCCTTTGACGGTGGTATTACGATTAGTCGCGAAGTATAAAGTCTGTCCGTCGGCAGCAATAGAAACTGCGCCGTCAGACTCTGGTGTATTGATATCGGCGAGATTGACAGGGTCCGACCAAGTGGTATCATTATTCTCTGGACTGTGAGTTACCCAAAAGTCATCACGTCCTTTTCCGCCTGAACGCTCAGTACCTGTAAAATACATCGTACGCCCGTCTGCGGTAACTGTTGGACTCATGTCGTGAGTCTTACCATTGACTAATGGTCCAAGATTCTTTACGACGAGTTTGCTAAATGAATTCACCCCTGAATCCGGCACTGGAACAGGTAATGGTTTAACAAGTGGCAACACCATTGCTTTGGTGGCATATACTTTCGCGGCTTCAGTTCTTTTCTTTGAAGCACTTTTGAATGCCGAGCTTGTGGTGGCTATGGCAAAAAGTGAAAAGACGGCAACGAGCGCCAATCCAACGATTATGGCACGCTTAGGGGCAATAAATTTCATAGTGATTTCTTACTTGAGTGAGATTAAATAAATGGCAGAATGACGACACACACACATGCAGACAACTCACACTGCTCTCCCGGAATAAAGAACGCTCAAACACAATAAAACCGTTCTCTAGCACTTATCCCGAAAATATGTCATCAGGCAGAAAAATGCTGTCGCACCCGAGCCTCAGTTAATGCCAGTACGGGGTAGCATTGTCGAAACTTGGGTAACGAATATAATAAATTTTTTTGCCGTTCACGAGAAAACCTCTTATTTTCTCTTGTCGTCGTGGGGCGCAGGTGAAGAGTTTTCGCCTCTTTTTGCATCGGGCAAGAGCGGATCGGATGTCGGAATTTGTGGCCCGACAGCCGAGTCATTTCGCCTCAAAGAATCTGGGATCGATACGACACCACTCCAGTTTGTATTAAAGTTTGTACTATGAAGCCTGAGTGCATCGTAGGTGTATTTCATAAACCTTCCCCATATCGGTGCGGCAGCTCTGCCACCTTGGCCGTTGGCACCGCTAAAGGTTATTCGTTTATCATCGAAGCCAACCCAAGCACCTGCGGCATAAATTGGGGTGTAACCAACAAACCAGGCATCAGCATAATTTTGCGTTGTCCCCGTTTTGCCAGCGGCGGGATAGCTGAAGAAACGGCGGATGCCAGAGTTCGCAGTTCCACCCTCAACAACCCCTTTCAAACAAATCGTCATCATCTGCGCAACTTTCGGATCGAAGACAAATTCGTACTCAGGTTTCGCACGATAGAGAACTTTGCCATTGCGATCTTCGACTCTGAGAATTCCGTAAGGGACAGTCTTGATTCCGTTATTCGCGAATACGGCGTACGCACTCGTAAGTTCAAGTGGACTCACTTCCGCAGAACCGAGCGCGATTGATGGCACAGCTGGAATATTCGATTTTATTCCCATTCGCTTTGCCATCTTCACGACATCCGTTGCACTCGTAAGCTCGAGGAGTGCATGAATAGCCGCAAGATTTATTGACCACTTTAATGCTTCAGCAATTGTACGATTCCCCCCGACGCTTTCGCCTTCAAAATTTCCGGGGCGCCAGACTTTATCACCATCTTGCATTTCGATTGGCTCATTAGAAACGACTGACTCTGGCGTATAGCCTTTCTCGAAGCAACTTGCATAGACAAACGGCTTGAACGATGAACCGGGCTGACGAACAATTTGTGTTGCATGGTTAAGCCCATACCGGAAGAGTCGGTAGTTCGAACTTCCAACCATTGCGAGTATCTGACCCGTCTTCGGATCAAGGCATGTTAGACTTGCTTGCAAACGAGTCTCCGCCTTCTTGACGCTATCAATAAATTTCGGATCAATTCGCAGCTTGCGTTCGTACTTCGCTCTTTCGGCTTCATTCTCGATTGCCTTCGCGGAAGGACTTTGGTGCGCGGCATGGAGTACGATAGAATCAAGTAGCGGTCCATGATTTTTCCAATTCCACGATTTATCAACGATGTTTTTTTGATACTCACTCACGTGTTCATCAACCGCGCGGTTAGCAGCACGTTGCATGGTGGCATTGAGTGTAGTGAAAACTACCAATCCGTCGCGATAAAGATCGTACCCGGCAAGCTCAGGTTTTTTTGATAATTCTTGACGAATCATTTCGACAAAATGCGGAGCCATACCTTGGTATGTCTTCGATGCCATTACTTTAATGCCATCTTGTTTATATTTATCCGCTTTCGATTTTTCCAAATACCCCACGTTCACCATATTATCAATTACCGTGTTGCGACGGTTGATTGCTCGATCATAATTATCTTCGGGATCGTAATTTTCGGGAGCTTTCAGAACGCCAATCAGATATGCACACTGCGATGGAGAAAGTTTGCTTACATCTTTACCAAAATAAATCTGGCTTGCCACTGCAACGCCATAAGCACCGCGTCCCATGTAGCAGACGTTGAGATACATTTCAAGGATCTCGTTCTTTGTATGTGTTCGCTCGATCTGCACGGCACTCACTGCTTCACGAAGTTTGCGGAGAACACTTTTTTCTTGCGAGAGATAAAGATTTCTTGCAAGCTGCTGAGTAATCGTGCTTGCACCTTGCTTGGGTGAGAGTGTTACGACATCCGTCCAGAATGCTTTGATGTTACGCCAGATATTCATCCCCCAGTGATCGTAAAATTCGCGATCTTCAGTTGCGATGAGCGCATCTATCATCGCCTTCGGCACTTCACGAAGTTTTACGGTTGTGCGATTCTTAATAAAAAATTGATCTATCGGTTCGCCATCCGAGCTTATGATACGCGTTGCAAGTTCGGGATGAGGATTCTCTAATTGGTCAAGCGTCGGCACGCCATGAAGCACGGCAATCGTAAGTGCCGAGCCACCGCCACCTACAACTACAAGAATGATTAACTGCAATTGCCATTTTTTTAAAAAGCGGACAATCTTCTCCCACTGAGATTCGGGGAAATCAGGGTACGGCTCGTAAGGCTCGTGCGGTTGCTCGTCTAGTATTTCGTGGTCTTCTGTGTTCACGCGTTGCGAATCCTTACGTCGAAATTTCTCAAATGGATTTCCTTCAAAAAATAAACTAGGCTCGCTCTATATGAAAGCCTTCCTCGTCAAATCTGCCGTAGGTGTAACTCTTTAACCAATCGCCGAGATTGATGTAGTAGCCATCACCTATTGCATCTTGTTGCGGTTTATGTCGGTGTCCCATGACTACGTAGTCAACGTGGTCAGTGGTAATCTTCTTCTCCGCAAATATACGGAGTCCGTCTTGCTTCTGAAGTGCATCGCGATTATCAGTGTATGCTCGCGAACCGCCCGACATTCTTTCCGCCACCCAGATTCCGATATCAGGATGAATCCACGAAAAGCACCACAGCAAAAATTTATTGCGAAGAATTTTTCTTAGGATTAGATACCCCGTATCATTCAATGCTTTGCCATCGCCATGTGCGATATAGAATTTTTTGCCTAATAATTCACGCTCGATGTCACCACTATAGACAGTAATCCCCAACTCATCGCGAAAATAATTACGATGTCCGAAATCGTGATTACCCATTAAGTACTCAACTGGGATAAGTGCACGAATATCTGCGAGCAATGCAAGTGTCCGAACGTGCCTGCGTGGAATTACCTGCCGATACTCGAACCACGAGTCAAAAAGATCGCCAACAATGAAGAGATGCTTCGCAACCCCTGTTTTGGCCTCCACCTTGATTTTATTCAAGACCAAGAGCAGACGCTCCTCGCGTTGGCGATCGGCTCCGCGATCTTTGCCAAAGCCGAGGTGGCAATCACTGATGAAATAATAATTCGACATAAGCTCTACGAAAATACGACGGACATAAGCAGAAGGGAGAAATTGTTATGCCGGCATGAATCAATACTTAAACAATTAGGGTCTTAGTTTTTATGTACATCTCGAACAACCGTACGAATTTATTACTATATTTGTAGAGTCAAGATAGATGCAACGGGAGCATGAGATGATCAGTCGGCGAATGCCGAGGACATTTTGTTGCTCTTTTTTATTCTGGTAAGTGAGATTTGCAACATTTTTTTTTCATGTATAAATCACGATGGAAAAGGAACTAAAAACTGAAGGTACCCCCCCCCCGCCGAACGAAGTAAATTCGTCTGTTGAGCCAAGAAAGTTGTCTCCCGCACAAATAAATAAGGGAGACAAGCACATGTCAAACAAAAGGAAAGAATTGGTTGCAAAAACTCCACTGCCGAGTTGGGATGAGCTTTATAAAAATTCAAACGGAGAATATGACCGCATTGAGACTGCAATAGCAAAGCATTGCAGCAAACTTTCGGAGACAGAGATGAGAGTCCTCATCTTAGTCAAGAAGAAATACTCCAGCGGACAAATCGGTGAAATTCTTGGAATACGTGAAGAGACTGTCGAGAAACATCGAACAAATAGCCGTAAAAAAATGCAACTCCTTCATGAAGACAACCTCAAAACTTTTCTCAAGACTATCTAAAAAAATATGGTTAGGGTGTTACAGGTTTATGGGTGTTTCATAGGTGGTTCATGGTTGTTGTATGGGTGTTTCATGCAAGGCGGATATGAGGAATGTGACCGTATTTTTGTGGTGAAAGATTTTGCTACGATTTGCCTCGTAGGCCTAGTCTTTACATCGCAGTTTGAATGGGGATTGTCTGCGGTGGAGGAGGTAAGCCCCATTTGAATTCAGTGCTATTTTTTTACTTTTCATAGATACAAACATGAAAAACCTAAATTCTAAACTGAAAGGAATCGCCTTAGCGGTTTCGATATTTGCGATGTGTGCTTGCAGTGGACTCAGTTTATTTGCTCAACCCACGATTAGTCAACAATCTAACTGCTTTACTATTTCCGCAGTCGCTGCCCAAGATAGTAATGGTTGTTCGGGCGACGGCATGTGTGGCCCAAACGCAAATAATGTTAAGCATTGCCAGGCTTGCATAATTGTAACCCTGTGCATGGATAAATGTACAGGAATTTTACCTACAAAATTCCAAGTTAGCTCTGTCTCTTCTACAGATTGCCACAGTATCTGTAGCGCTGATGCAGACGTTGCAATCTTAGACGGCAACTGTGCTGATGGCGTAATTTGTACAACTGGCGGAGGTTGTAGCAAAAAATGTAGTTATTGTGATCCAAGAGAGTTGGGATATACTGGCAATTCTGGGAATGGTCTAGCGGATAATGGATGCCTATCATTTCGAATCTGTCACCGATATGATAGTCCATACGTTCAACAAACGTACCATATCAAAATTAGCGCACCGAATAATTCGCAGTGCGGTGGTAGTCAGTGTACAGACGCAATTATTACATTTTGATTGAGATTCGGATCGGGCTGCGTCAATGTAAGCAAGCGACTTTTGTGCAGCCCGTTTCATATTGTGTACTGTCTAATGAAATATGAACCCTTTCATAGAATTTTGGGGTTGCTTTTTGGACGGAAACTACTGTCGGCACATCTGTCAGCACTCATGAATATTGGAATGAAGAGTTTCACGATAATACGTAAACAGCAGTTAGTAGGGACACTATTATTCTTTTTACTGTATGGTGTCAGTTCATTCGCTCAAATTCCTCCGAAGATAAAGTGGCAGAAATGTTTCGGAGGATCAGGTTCTGATGGCGTAAGTGGTAGAGGGAACACTTCTATGATTCAATTGCCAAATGGGACACTAGTTATAGCCGCTGCAGTTAACTCAAGAGACGGATCAATTTCTGATAGTCACGGAAATTTAGATGTTTGCATTTTTGAGATTGCACCTTCAGGTGACCTCCTTTGGGAAAAATGTTTTGGCGGAAGTGCCGATGATGTCCCAAACTCCATTATCCAAACTTCCGATGGTGGGTTTGTGGTAGCTGGCTGGACTACTTCATTAGATGGGGGCATCCCTTACCATATACCGGTGATTGTGCCATTCAACGACACGCTTTCAAATTCTTGGGTTTTTAAAATATCAAATTCGGGCGAAATTCAGTGGCAGGTACTAACAGGCGGGTACTCAGGCGCATCATCGGCGAATGCAATCATACAGACTGCCGACGGCGGATATGCAGTTGCCGGTTGGACTACGTCAGATGATGAAGGCTTATTTAATAATCAAGCACACGATGATCTCAACCAAAAATTCGGAAATGCATACCTTGCAAAATTAACTCCGGATGGTAAAATCCAGTGGCAAAGATGCTATGGTGGTCACGGACCGGATGGTGCTAGCTCACTGGTTGAGAGCGGGGGCGGTGACTTGGTTTTCATTGGCGGTATTAGCAATTCCGACGTCAATGTTGGTGTCCATGGCTTTGATTCGAATGGAAAAGGTAGCTCCCAAGATGTCTGGATGGTGAGGGTCAATTCCAGAGGAGATACTGTAAAACAGCAACGATGCTTAGGGGGTAGAAATTCAGAAATTCCCACGGGTTTGTTAAAACTACCTACTAAGGGATTTGTTTTTAGCGCATACACTAGATCTTTTGATGGTGATGTTTCCTCCCATCATCTTGGAGACGACCCACCTTCAAAGCCAGGATTTTTAAATCTAGACGCATGGGTTGTCATGGTTGACTCTGATTTCAATATTATTTGGGAAAAGTGTTTTGGCGGCGAACGTAATGATAATGTCAAATCAATTACCTATACGTCCGATAGTGGTTTTTTAGTAATCGGAGATTCACGCTCAAGGGATGGTGATGTTGATAGCCATATCGGCAACAACGACTCCTCAGATTTGTGGGTGATAAAGTTGGACAAAGTAGGACGAATTCAATGGCACCAATCCTACGGCGGTCTCGGTGATGATTTTGGGCTAAGCATCTGTCAAGCATCTGGCGGAGATATTATTTTTTGCGGTACTACGAACTCAGTTGATGGCGAAGTGTTAGGGAATCACGGAAAATTCGATGTTTGGATAGCAAGAGTTTCAAATCCTCAATCAGCACCCCTTTTATCAACAGGTAATACCTACTACCTTTGGCCTTTTCCCAACCCTGCAACCGTCGTCGTTAACCTGCACCTAAGTCAAAACCAAAACGTAAGGAAAGTTGAATTCCTCGATCTTCTCGGCATACAATATTATCCGCCGTACAAAATTTCGAATGACGTTCTCACCATAGACACACACGACCTGCCCGCTGGCTCCTTCATCGTCCGTGTCGCCTACCAAAACACCACCCGCGATGGAATTCGCAAATTTGTGCATGTGAGGTAGGGGGAATCTGGATCAGGATTTCCTTTTGCATTCGATTCATTTGCCACTCTCCTCTTACCATCATTTTCGGTGTGTAACTATTGCACACGGCTGTTGTTATTATTCTGATAGAGAAATCCTATGAAGAAGAGAGTTACCCCCATCATATTCAGTCTCATCGTGTGCCTCATTGGTGCACTGTGTTTGAACGGCTGTAAAACTGACTGCACTTATCCCGAACTTGGGATTGTGAAGGTACGGATATTTAATGCCATGCCCGATCAGGAGAAGATCACGGTTCGTATTAACGGCAAGATATTCGTGAAGGATTTCCTCTATGAGCAGCCTTCGAATTTTATGCACGATGGCGTTCTGACAGGTTTTGGATATTATTCGACCTACGAAGATGGCTCGCCGCTTGTGCCGGGAAATAAATTAGCGGTGATTGTTTCTTCAGATACTGCTGGAAAAAATATCTTGATGACAGATACCATCAATCTCAATTTCCATTTGCAGACACTTTTCGTGATGGGACGGGGGACGAAAATTTCGCCGACCGATGCCGATCGTCGAAAAGTATTACGAATCGAAGATGATAATCAACCTGCAGTCCCGGGCTTGATGGAGATCAGGTTAATAGATGCCGTGCAAGACCTCCCACCGTTGGATGTGTATTGGAATCAACCTGATGGCAACCCAAATGCCACGATCGAGTATGGTGTTGATAATCCTTACTTTGGGATTGATGTAGCAAGTGCTGATTCATTAAAAGTTACTGAAAAGGGAAATCCGAAAAACGTCGTACTTATTTTCCCATATAAATTATCCTTATTAAAAGGTTTAGTTGTGACGTCACTCATTCGTGGCGAAAGTCATCCGTTCGGAAAAGATCGAGCTGTTTCTGCATTTGTGCTCTCGGATAATCCTGCTGGCAATGGAAATATCATCGTCGCATTCGAGAATATGGGTGTGCGACTTGTGAATGCTACACGAATGGCAAAATTGAGTTTGCTCATCCAAGGCAAATTTGATGTTGTACCTCGGGGTAATTATCCGAATCAATCCCTTGTGACTGCGATCCCTCACAGCTTTGCAACAGATTATCTAGCGCTTTCGCCGGCTTATGATGCCACTGCAACGTATTGGTTCTTCAATGTAGATCGAAGCGATACATTGGATAAATTCACTGCACCCGTTGCTTTTAATAAGGACGAATACTATTCACTGATTGCGATAGAAAAAACGAAGTTAAACGATGGCTCAACTTCACCATCAGGTACGCATCTCATACTGCGCGATTCAACTTCCTCAAGAGGAGGCATGGGAAGAGTAAGGGTCGTGAACACTTCCCCAGATCGTACAGCTATCGCATTCACGTTGGGAGGAAGAACTGTGAGCATGAAACAGCTTGATGTAGAATTTTTTGATGTGACGCCGGGACCGCAATCGCTAATACTCAAAGATGGTGCTATCACCAAAACCATTAATTTTGTTGTACCTGCAGGCAAGCCGATTTCTCTTTTCTTATTACCAGCAATTACTGGGGATGACTTCCCGTTTGTGACAACAAGGGATTAAGGTATGTGTTGGGGCTGTTAGGACAATAGGTTTTATTAAATCTTTGTGCAAATGCACTATATTTGCACACTTTCTCATTTCGAAATTTTATCTACATGGATAGTAACGCTTTACAATTTACACTGAACGACGACCAACAAGCAATCAAGCAAATGGCTCGGGACTTTGCTGAAGCGGAAATCCGACCGCATGTCTCGGAGTGGGATGAGGGTCAGATATTTCCGATGGAAGTATTCAAGAAAATGGCTTCACTCGGGTTCTTGGGAATCATGGTGCCAACGGAACTTGATGGAGTAGGACTTGGCGCAATCGAGAATACAATCATCATCGAAGAAATTGCTCGTGTATGTCCTGGCATCGCACTCTCCGTTGCAGCGCATAATGGTTTATGCACCGGTCATATTCTGAAATTTGGTTCTGATTCGCTCAAAGCAAAATATATTCCCGCCTTAGCTTCTGGCGAGGTGATGGGTGCATGGGGACTCACCGAACCGAGTGCAGGAAGTGATGCCGGAGGAACGCAAACTGTCGCAGTGCGCGAGGGCGACCACTATATATTAAATGGCTCAAAGAATTTTATTACGCATGGCAGTTACGGCAATACTGCTGTCATCATGGCAGTGACGGATAGATCGAAGGGCGCGCATGGCATTAGTGCATTTGTTCTTGATAAATCAATGCCTGGTTTTTCTGCTTCGAAAAAAGAAAATAAACTTGGTATGCGCGCATCAGAGACATCGAGTCTCTTGATTGATAACGTCTCTGTTCCGGTTATGAATCTCATCGGTGAAGAAGGACAAGGTTTTACACAAGCTCTGCAAATTCTGGATGGCGGACGAATTAGTATCGCGGCACTTTCAGTTGGTCTTGCTCAAGGAGCATTCGAGGCTGCGATAAAATATTCTCAAGAACGCAAACAATTTGGTAAGACGCTTGCCGCGCAACAAGCAACACAATTCAAACTTGCCCAGATGGGAATGAAGATTGATGCCGCCAGACTCTTCACGTACCGTGCCTCTGCTTCACGAGATGCAGGTCTTCCATTCGGTAAAGAAGCGAGCATGGCAAAGCTCTATGCAAGCGAGATATGTGTACAAGTATCCGAAGAGGCAGTTCAGATACATGGCGGCTACGGATACATCAAAGAATTTCCGGTCGAAAAATATTGGCGCGACTCCAAACTCCTGACCATCGGCGAAGGCACAAGTGAAGTGCAACGAATGGTTATCGCACGACACATTACGAAAGAATTTGCGTGAGACGGATTCGCATTGTTGTTCGAGGCAAGGTACACGGTGTAGGTTTTCGTTACTATACTGACGAACAAGCTCAGCGATTAAGTCTTACCGGGTTCGTCTGTAATCAAAGTGACGGAAGTGTACTCATCGAGGCGCAGGGAACAGAAGAGGCACTACAACGCTTGATAGAATGGACAAAACGCGGACCAGCGAGTGCAAGGGTTGACTCGGTTGATACTTCTGATGTGAAGATCATTGTCGGTGAATCAACATTTATCCATCGCCCAACCACTGTCATTTCGACCAACGGAAGAAATCGTTAAAATCAGAATATTTCAGGCATAACGATTTCTCCTTTCAGTCGAAATGACTCGTACGGAATGATTTTTTGTTTCCTAGAATCTACATGCTTTTCGATAATAAGACTATATTCAATGCACTCGCAGAACAGTATGATGCCTACCGGCCTCATTATCCTGCTGATGCGCTGAATTTTCTTATTACTCTCGGCGAACTTGATAAGGGAAGCGACATCGCCGACATTGGTTCTGGCACTGGCCGTATTGCATTGGAGTTAGCACCACATGTGCGGACTGTCTATGCTGTTGATACAGCGGCAGTTATGCTTGCGCAACTTCAAACCTCTGCCGAAAATACAGGTCTTTCCAATATTCAACTCATCGAAGCTCCGGCTGAAGCGACAACGCTACCTGATCATTCACTCGACTTAGCAATCATCGCACAAGCATTCCATTGGCTTGATAAACCGATGGCTCTCCAAGAAGCAAACCGAATACTCAAATCGCATAAACAACTCGCAGTGATTTGGAATCAAGCCACAAATACGACGGACGAATATTTTGTGAATATGATGGCACTCATCAAGCGATACAACCCTGCCTATAGAGGAGGTTCGGATATTATCAGTGTGGATTTCCCTACCCACTTCGAAGACTCAACCTACTTTGAGCCTTCAGACCGATATACGTTTGGTTTTGAAATCGAGTATAGCACCGAGGAGTATATCGGATTTCTCCTTTCTAAATCGTATATCGGAATAGGCATAGCACAAGCTGAACTCCCGCACTTTATCGAAGCCGCTTATCAGGTACTCAAGGCATCTTTCCCCAATGGAAAATTTAGTGAACAGTATGAAACGGTAATCTTAGCAGCGCAGCGTAACGGGTAAGACCCCATGAGTAAAACGAAGGAAGTCAGGGGATTTTACGTTATAGTGACCACGCTGGCATGTGTTCTACTCACATGTATTGTACTTCAATTTTCTCCAATATCTACCTTGTGGGGAATAAATTACTTACACTATGTTCCATCGCTGATTGCTCAGCTCCCAATGCTGTCACTGATTACATTGCTGATCAATTCTCTCGCAATTAATTCGAAGCGATCCTCATCTCAAAGCCTCCTTACTTCACTACAGGTAATGAGACTTCCCAAACCAGTCTCAATACTATTTCTTGCAGGGTTTGGAGTTTTATTTTGCGTAGTTCAAGTCGCATGGTCTTTTCTTGGTGATGGTTCGATATTTGTTGGGTATCTTTTTAATTTTCGTGCATACGGAAAAATGCAAGTATGGTGGACAGAGGCTCCATCAATGTATTTGCAGTATGGCATTTACTATTTGCGAATGCTCTTCGGAGGCAATGCAGATTCTTTTTTCCCGTTCACCGTCATAAGTTTGATCAGTGGTTTGATCTACGTTGCAGGTGCATCGAAAATTGCGACTGAATTTTCTCAAAATCGAGCAGAGCAGGTATTGCTCTTCTTCTTACTTCTCTCCTCCGCCGGCACACTCTTTTTCTTTGGATACATGGAAACATATCCGTTGCAGTACGCTGTCGTGTTGTGGACATGCTACTACACTCTCAAATATCTGGAGGGTAAGTCTTCGCTACTACCAGTCACACTCACTATCTTGCTTTCAGTATTTTTGCATTTTCAAAATTTATTATTACTTCCTGCACTCGGATTTCTTTATCTGACGAAGACGAAAGAAGTTAACTCTCGTCGAACCGTATATCCATATCTACTGGGAATGTTGGTGTTTCTCTTAGTTGTGTATCTTGTATTTGAGTGGAGTTTTCATTTCAAGATGCCGACAGGAAGATCATTTCCATTCATCCCGCTTTTCCCGCTCGAAGATTTCAAGTACTCTCTCTTTAATACACAGCATCTCTTGGATATTGTGAATGAGAATGTACTTCTTGCACTCGTCCCGATTACGCTGATTGTTGGTTGCATTCTTTCCGGTTGGAAAAAAATTAACTGGAGTGACCGTGCCGTACAATATCTTGTCATCAATATCTTTTTCTTCGAAGCGTATCTCGTCGGTGGCGGTTTTATTTTTGGCTTAGGACGCGATTGGGATGTCACTGCAGTACTTGGGATATTCTTTGCAATTCTCGCCTTCAGAATTTTCAGGGATGTAATCAAAGATGAAAATCAGTTCGCAAGCCTTAGTCGTTCAATCTCTAGTTTTGCTCTTGTTTCGGCTATCTCATGGCTCGCCGTTAATATCAATACAGCATCTGCCACGCACAGGTATCAAGATATTCTTGAAATCTACACACCGCTGATCGATCAAAATGATGCGGAGTACGGGTTCGAGAATCTTCGGAAGTTTTACATGTCCACTGGCAACGAAGAGGGTCAGATTTATGAGGATATGAAAATAATTTCTATCCACCCGTATCCAGTTCAAGTCACAGATGCATTCGGCAGAGCGCAATCTTTGGCGGCGAAACTTTCACCAGAATCAAAAAAGTATATCCTAAAAATTGTTGACGATTTGGCGTTGATCCGAACTGATAGCACCTT
Source organism: bacterium (assembly GCA_037143335.1). GTDB lineage: Bacteria > Bacteroidota > Ignavibacteria > Palsa-1295 > Palsa-1295 > PALSA-1296. The sequence goes on from JBAWZA010000007.1 coordinate 80,347, forward strand.
CACTCAGGAAGAATTTAGCGGTGCACGTCTTGGCAAACCACATGCTGGCACAAGCGTGACACTCGGCGATTTATTTGAGGATGGAGTTGTCGTTGTTTATCATGACCTGAATTTTATCTCGTTAAGTAACGCTGAAAAATACGCTGATGATTTTATCACATTACATCCCGATCTATCTTACGGCTACGAATTGCGCGCTCGGTTGATGTTGAAATATAGCCGTGAGATTGCAGGCGCACTGCCTTACTTAGAGAAATCGTTGGCTCGCGATTCAATGCGAACCAGGTCTTACTTATACTCGGCTATGGCGTATGGTACATTGGGAAATGATTCACTTGCACGGCGAAGTTTTCAGAAAATGGTAGAACTCGATCCCGAATTCTTACCTGGACTTGCAACATACACAGTTTTTCTATCGCAAAAAAAACGTGAGGCATCTGATTACGCCGATATTGCCGCACTTCGAAAAACTCTTCAATCACTCATCAGTGCTCCCGCTGAATCAGCGACTGCTCAGCATCAAGAAGAGCACTTGCAGATCGCCAAGCAAGCTCAGGAGTTGCTGAGCCGATTAGATAAGGCTGTCCGGAGCCAGTAGTCCATTCACGCTTCCGCTTTAGAAAAAAAATAGCGTATATTTGAATTCAATCCTGCCTCCAACTCGTTAGTCAGTGACTCATACTGATAGTCAGGGTGTGTACCATTTCGGATTGATACAGAAGATTAGATGAATGATGAATCCATAGGTCGGGGTGAGCGTCAGGCAAGGGCATTAGTGATAATTGTCCTTGTCATTGAATCGCTGTGGGTATTTTTTCATAAATACCTCCCGATTGATGCAGGTCTCTGGGCGCTGCAGAGTGATGCCGTGCGATTGCATATTTCCGGCTCCGTTAAAGATGGCTTGACTATGATTCCGCTTCCTGCAGCGAATACATTTGTACCGCTTATATCTGGCCTTCTCTCGTTTCTTTTGAGTAGCGAAGTAATTACTCGGCTCCTCATCGTATTCGTCGGGATTTTACTCAGAGGGATGGTGATGCTCTCACTCTTGCGGGTGATGCGAGTCCGCGAGGCGCTTGTGTATTTTCTTGTGCCCGTGTTTGTCTGGAGCGGAGTATTTTTTATTGGCTCAATGCCGTACCTTATTGCCGAGACACTCGGGATGGCTTTGATAACACACTTGCTCAAACAAGACCAACCACGGAATACGACTTTTTGGGTGCTTGCCATTGGTTTTGCGATTGTAGCATGGTCGCATGCACTTGCGTTTGTCAGCATTATCGCTTTAGTGATTGCGGTTGCAAATGAACAGCGACGTAGTGTTCACCTGAGTCAGGGATGGTTATCGAATATGTCGCGTGTAACAAGTTTAGTACTTCCCGGATTTGTGGTATTACTCCTGCGTATTTTCTATCCAGCTCCGATTTTCATGCTCTCGACAAGCGGGTTAATACCAAGTGGCGGTGCGATGCACCTGCTTTTTGCTGCTACTATTTCACCGGTCGTATTAGAAGCCGGATTCCCGGGTTCGGATATTATTGCCATTAGCATCACCACAACAGTCATCCTCTTAGTACTTGCGTCGCTTGCTCGGGCTTTTTTATTGCCAATGGAAGAAGTGTCGTGGCAATCTCGTTCAACAAAGGGAGCGGGTGGCGTACTGCTCATTCTTTCATTGTTGAGTGTTTTCCTTACTCCACTTGGAATCGAGACTTCTGCATTCTTATGGCTTTCGGCATTTCTGCTTGTAGCGGGATCATACTCACGCGGACCTGCTGTCAGGCGTGGTGCGGTAGATGGGTTGCTGCGCACGATTGGCTTTATCGTCATGATCGCTGCTGGTCTCTATAATGGCATTAGCACAAACCGAGGCTCTGAGGCAGCAGATGATATTCGCAACTCGGCAACGAAGATAGTTCGCGGCGAGGTCAATAAGGCAAAAATAGATGAGCGCATTGAACCGGTAACCGTCCGGTTCGTATTGACTCCTGAACTATTGAATCAATGGGAAGCACCACTGATCGCTCGATTTTCTTACTCAGCGAGTATGCCGATCTATCTCTACGAACATGGTTCACTCATCTCGAATCCGTCAATGTTCCAGCCTGAAGCTGGGATTCTTCAAAGAAGTGAGAACACTCCCAACGGCGTGAGTCCGACAAGTCCCATCTTTTTTAATAGTCCGGAAATGTATTTTGATCCACACTTCAGAGTTCTTGCCGCACTCCCTGCTGGTGCAACGACATCCTCGGCATTCGGACCATTCACAAAAGGATTTATCGAGACTACGAACGTCAAGATGGAATTTGGATCGGTTGTCTATGATCTTGGAATTGGAAAACTCTCCCCTCATCCCGTTACAGGTTTAGCAGAGCTACAAACGAAATGACGTTATTCGAAAAAATTATCGCGCGCGAGATTCCAGCATCTATCGTCTATGAAGATGAGGCTGTTATTGCCTTTCATGACATTGCGCCAAAAGCCCCAGTGCATATCTTAATCGTACCGAAAGAGCCAATCCCAACATTAAATGATCTCACCGAAGAGAACTCAGTTATCACTTCGAAAATGATTTCTGTTGCCACAAAAATCGCAGAGCAAGAAGGGATTGATGAGCGCGGCTACCGATTAGTTTTTAATTGCAATGATGACGGCGGGCAATCCGTACCTCATCTGCACTGCCATTTACTCGGTGGCAGAAGTTTGGCTTGGCCTCCGGGGTGAGAGAATATTTTCAGAGATTTTACAAAGATAGTTTTACTATCAGCGGTTTCAAACCATTTTAGACGACCCGGAAGAGCATTCCTCATTTAACAGGAATGACATCGGAAATAGTGAGGTTAGTTTGTGGAGTATACAATGCGTAAATTATTCTATATCGTGATCGCGTGCTTTGCACTATTTTTCTCGACAGGAATGGTGTTCGGACAGAGCTACGATATCTGCACGCGACTAAAGAATAATGGGCATAATGCCATACAAGCGGGTGAGTATGTACAAGCTAACGACACTCTCCGTTTGTACATTGAAATGTGTGCAAATCAAAATGGTTCATTCCATGCCTTTTCTGAGTTAGATGGAGCCGTGTCATTTATGAATGACGTCAACAACCGATGGCTTGAGTATCGTAATTGGTTAAAAAAAGTTTTATATCTTAATACGGACACACTCTATTACTGTTCCGATGTCAGTTCAATGATTACAACATTCCAGTACTTTCAACCTGGAAGAGGGGTGGATAACAATGGCGAGGTAGCAATAATTGATTTCTTACTCGATCTAAATCGCTGCCCTGAAAATAAGTTCTCTTTGATTGATTTTAGAAACAGTATTCGCAGCGTACAGGTAAAAATTTGGCGCGATACGGTAGGAGCGGACTCTATTCATAAACCTTTGGATACTTCTGCAGTTACATTGGAGTCTCTCGACTTGCAAATACTTCGTGGCCCGCAGAAAGCTGTTTCACCTGACCGGCAAAGTGGAAGTGCAATCACTTTATTTCTTGCCACGAACAATCCTTTTACGGATGCAACTGTGCTACGGTATGAGCTTGCAGATGCGGTTCCTGTTCGACTTGTGATATATGATATTCTCGGCAGAGAAGTATTTTCTGAAGGCGAAGGCATGAAACAAGCAGGCGAGCATAAGATAGCAATTGATGGAAAGCTTTTCCCGTCGGGGACATATTACGCAAGACTCTCAACTTTAAGTGGCGAGGTGAAGACGGTGAAGATCGTACATGAGTAGTTAGTAAGTTGAAAGTCTTTAGTCGTTAGTCTTTAGGAAGGCGGGATTCGGGTGTTACGGGGATGGATTCCCGCCTTCGCGGGAAAGACAAGGGGTTGAGGGTAGTTCTCAGTGGGACGGACTTTAGTCCGTCCGTCAAAAAATACGGCACGGAGCAGAGAGTCCGTCCCACTATTTCAGATCTTTTAATCTACTTGAAACAAACCCGCTAAAAGCCGTATCTTTATTGCAGGAAGCAAGGGTAGCCACAGACCACTTTTTGCGAACTACTTTGCCCCAAAAATGCTTTAAACCAGAGCCGGTCATCTGACCTCGGACGCATTAACCACAATATCATAAGCCTATAGAAGATTTCTACGATTTACTGATAGACCTGATTCCCAGCCTCTTTGTTTGAGGCGCAAGAAACGCGGTGGCATAAATCCATCCCCGGTGTATCAAATAAAAAATGATGACGTTCAAGACGGAAACGGCTTTTTACACCAGCCCGTGAATATCTTTATGCGTAGAAATAACTTACACACATCGAGGCTTAGCGTTCGGAATCTGATTCCGCTCTTCGTGCTCCTCGTCTGCTCGCCGATATTCGGTCAGTCCCCTCATTCTCCGAAGTCCTCCTACTCCGTCATTTCTTCGACAGCCCAAGAACTTATCATCTCCGTTCATCCAGAATACTCTTCCGAAATTGTTTACGATGCAAAGACAGGCGAAGCCTACACCAAAATTTCTGTTGCCGGTGGTTCGTTGAACGGGATTGCTGTCGGCGAACCTGCGGCAGAGTGGATACCGATACAAATACTTTTGCCCTCAAACGATGAAGCAAATATATCCATCCTAAAAGCAGAATACAAGCCATCGCAATCAGGAATTCTTGCACCAAATCCGAAGCGGACTTTCGCGAATGACCAATTCAAGACACCAGTTGAAACCTATACGAAGTTAGCCAATGCGTTGAGTGCCAAGAAGACTTCCCTATTCTCACTTGCCTCGCCAACCGTTTTCCGTACTGCATACTCACAGCAATTACGAGTGAACCCGATTGACTTTGATGCCGTGACAAATAGTATTTCACTGCTGAACAAACTTGTTTTAAAGATTACATTCACCGCTCCGAATTCTGCAAAGACAGATGTTTCTACCCCTGCGACTGAGTCCGAGCTTTTCCAGAGTGTATTTGCCAATGGAAATATCGCCGACTTTTACCAATCGGCAAAGGCTGAGGTCACGAAAGGAATTTCGTACCGCGATGTTTTCTCGAAAAAAAATGGGACGTTAGCAATTGCTGAACGATGGGCGATGATCTCGACGAATGACCAAGGAGTTTATCACTTGACAGCGAGTGATCTTGCGAAAGCCGGTATTCTGAACCCCGATCCGAATTCACTTCAGCTCTTCGGTTATGGCGGAGCTACAGTTCCGGAGGTTGTGAGTGCCACGAGTGGAGAGTTGCACGAATGCGCAATTCAAATAATGAAAAATAGTGATGGCTCGCTCAATGAAATTCGTTTCTACGAGCCAGGTAATAATGAATGGTACTACCACCCCGATGGTGCGAATCTTCCGCTCTATTGTATGTATCATCTCTTAAATCCATTCACCACAACAGGACACTATCTCCTGCGTGCTGGAAGTGGTACGAGCAAGGTGATGACGACGCAATTAGAATCGGTGAACTCTCCGGTTCAACTCAATGCCGTCCCAGTAGTTGCTGTTCATGAAAGTGAAAATATTTTTGAAGATCCTGGTATCAGCAGAGAATTTTTGGGCGAGGACATTCCGAATGGTCGCGATGCAACTGCGTCACTCGGCGATCTCCCCGGTTACACTCCAGACTCGACAATACTCAGACCAGCATTTAATGCACACACAACTCAGAGCGGAAAGCATACGGTCACATTCACCATCAATGGGACACCTCTTGCGCCGATTGAAGATTATAACATGGTGGACGCTGAAATTTATACGTCGCGGAATTGGAGAACCGAATACAAGCTGACAAACGAAGTTCGCGCACAAGGCAACTCGCTTTCATTTACGGCATCCACTGACGATCAGAACGGAAAATTTTGGCTTGACTTCGTAGAAATTTTCTATCGCCGACAAGCATCACTTGCTTCGAGCCAGGTACCGTTCTATGTTTTAGCCGATGGTAGAGCATTGCAATACAACTTTACTAACGCTTCTGGTGGCGAGGCTTGGGACGTAAGCGATCCATGGAATCCGATCAAGATTTCGAATGCAAACGGTGGAACAATGCCAGTGATGGTTCAGGGAAAGTCAACAGGCCTCAGACAGCTCATTGCATTTAGTTCTTCCACACTCAAGTCACCATCCATCACAGCCACTTCGCCGATGACGCTTCATGAAGGAATTTGTCAGAGCGGTGCAGAAGATATTATTGTCACACCCAAAGAATTTTTGGATGCAGCAAACCGTCTGGCAAAGCAACGTCGCGCTGGTGGTCAGGCAACGCCTGCATTGAGTGTTGCTGTCGTGACGACCGAAGATATTTACAGAGAGTTTGGTTACGGCGCCATAGATTACAGTGCGATCAGAGATTTTCTTGCATACACACTCCACCACACCACTGCAAATAATACGGTGAAGCCATTATACTTCACGCTCTTTGGCAATGGGCATTGTGATTATAGAAACAAGACGACAAACCTCAACCTTGCCGTACCTATTTATGAAAATTGGAGAAGTTCACCTGCAAACGCACTCCAACCGGGTTCGCTTCGGACTGCACAACCTTCGTATGATCCGGATGATGCGTTCTATGTCCAGCTCACTCCCGGCTCCGATCGGATGGATGTGGCTGTCGGTAGGATTGTCGTTCACAACGCGGACGAAGCCGATGCATTTGCTTCGAAAGTAATTAAGTACGAGACATCAAGCGATGGCGGCGAATGGCGAGCAAGAGCTTCGTTCATCTCAGATGACAGATATTACGAAGACTTACGCGGACCTGACCCTATCCAGCATATTTATGATTCCAAAGATGAAATATCAGAGGTACCGGAGCGGATACTCATTGATGATATATTCGGAGTCGCGTATCCAAATACGTTCACAGCCGCAGGCAGAAGAAAACCCGATATGGAGCGCGCCGTCGTTGATGCATTTAATAATGGCTCGGCGGTTATCTCCTGGGTAGGTCACGGAAATCCTGTCATCTGGGCAAACGAGGCTATACTCACCGTCCCAACAACAATTAACAAAATGACCAACTTCAATCGGTTGGCATTCTTGACAACGGCAACGTGTGACTTCAGCCGTTACGATAATTATCAAGCCCCTATCTCAGGCGGTGTACAACTCGTTACAAAGGCTGATGGCGGAGTGATCGCATCGCTTGGTACATGCAGATCGGTCTTCGGCGCCGAGCCTGGAATGCCCGAGTTCTATAAGACACTCTTGCAAGTTGGCTGTGGGATGCCATTTAGTACTGCACCGATCGGAGTATGCTATGTCGCAAGTCGCATCATAGGCAGATCCGGTAACATAGATAAATTTTTTATTCTTGGTGATCCGACGCAACGTCTGCTCATCCCCCATCAATTCGTTACTATTGACTCTATCAATGGATCTGCCGTTGGTGCGACTGACGCTCCGCGTGTGATACCTGCGCTATCACAACTGAGCATCTCTGGGCATGTATCGAATAATTGCGACGGAAGCGACCGTGAGTCACAATTCGATGGCGAAGCATTCGTCACGCTTTTCGATGCACCGACAAATGTAACGGCAACAACGACATTCCTTGCCTCGCAACCTATCACTGATAATTGGACAGTTGACGGACCGATTCTCTACCACGGCACTGCCTCGGTAAAGAATGGTATGTTCCGGACATCGTTTATTGTACCCAAGGATATTAAGTTCGATACGGCAAATGCAAAACTCAGCGTCTTGGCACAAACAGACGACAATGCAAAGACGGCACTGGGAATAAAACGTAATATCAAGGTCTTCGGAGTTGATACAGCCAGAGTATCTGAAGATCCGAACGGACCGACACTCACGCCATACATTGGCTCACGCCGATTTAAATCAGGTGACATTGTGCCTCTGAATTCTTCGATCATTGTTGACGTATTTGATCTCAGTGGATTGAATACTTCGACCTCGAGCATCGGACACTCCTTTATTGCATGGATAGACGACTCGACCTCAGGCTCGATTGACCTTGCTTCAAGTTACACATCAAAGCAAGATGACTATCGCTCAGGCACAGCAATCCAACAAACACAACTTCCGCTTGGTACGCACAAGCTCAAGGTTCGTGCATTCGATGCGCTGAATAATGTTGCATTCGGCGAAGTGGAGTTCACCGCCCAAGCAGAACAACCTTACTCACTCTATGGAACGCAGATCAGACCAAATCCCGTTACGCGTGATGCGGCAGAGATAATCTTTTTGCAACCGGCAGCACCAGAGAGTCCGGTGGATATTACTGTTTCGATTTTTAGTATCATCGGTCAGAAAGTACGCGAGCTATCGGCTCAAGGAATTTCGCAGAATGCGGTGAGCATCCATTTTGATGGCCGCGACGATACTGCCACGTTATTACCTGACGGTACGTATGTGTACCGCATCGTAGCCACCGAGCGTCTTTCTGGCGTATCAACGGCTGTCGGTGGTACGTTTATTATTATGCGAGGACAATAAATTTTTATTATAACAACTACAATGCGACGCACTCATTTCGGTTTACTTTTTGCACTTATAGCAGGAATTTTCTTCGTCACCGATGCCACGGCGCAGACGACATCCACTGCTGTCCCCTTCCAGCTTATTTCTCCCGATGCTCGTGCAAGCGGAATGGGTGATATTGGTACTGGTATCGGAGATAATGCAAATGCGATCTATTGGAATCCAGCAGGCTTGGCTTTCCAGAGCAATAAAGAAATTGTACTGACACACTCGCAGTGGTTACCACAATTTAACAGCGACCTCTATTACGAGTACGGCACATTCAAATGGAATGACGAAGAAAAATTTGGTGGCACAATCGGTGCGCAAATTATCTTTTTGAATCTCGGAAAGTTTATTTACACGACCGAAACCTCGCCTGATCCGCTTGGCGAATTCCACTCATTCGAGTATTCGATCGCACTTGCCTATGCTACCAAACTCTCGCCAGATTGGGGCTTTGGGGGCACAGTCCGTTATATCCAATCATCGCTCTCTCCGCTTACTGTCGGACAGGAAAAACAAAAAGGCATCGGACGTTCGGTGAGTTTTGACGTGAGTGCTATGTGGCGCCCCGATACTTCGTACATCGAAGAACTAGCGAATCGCCTCGCTGTCGGTATTAACCTTGCCAACATCGGACCGAAGATTAAGTACGTAGATGTTCAACAAGCTGATCCGATCCCAACGATCTTGCGCGTTGGTGCTTCGTATAAAGTCATCAAAGATGAGTATAATGATCTCATGTTTGCCGTTGACGTTTCGAAGCTCCTTGTCAAACGTGATTCAGCATCTGGTATTTCGGACAACCTCCCCAAAGCATTTGTCACTTCATGGGATAAGAATACTGGAAAATCCCTCATGCTCTCGTTAGGTGCGGAGTATTGGTACGATCAGTTGATGGCGCTGAGAGCTGGATATTATACTGAAGGATCTGTTGTCGGCGGAAGAAGATACCTTACTTTCGGAGCAGGATTGAAATACGATGTCTATAACTTCGACTTCAGCTATATCAGCACCTTCGAGGAAAATCATCCGCTCGCAAATACGCTCCGCTTTAGTCTCGGAATTAAGTGGTAACATATTTTTTCCGACCCGCTCAAAGAAACTGCTGAGAATAACACGAGACACACATCAGTAAAAACACCTTCATATTTATTCGAAAATGGAGCGCGATTACAGCGCTCTTTTTTGCTATGGTGGTTTCTTTTGTCGGCGTTACCTCTGCGCAGTTTCTACGCCCACCAGTACATGCGACAGCGAACTATGAGATTCCCGATTTCAGCGAGCGCACATTCTTCCAGCCTCATGAATCGGAGCACATGGTGATACCAGGTCTTGATGCTCAGTCGCCAAACACTCCGACACATAAGAGCGGATTCCTTGCTGGTGCACTCTCAGCAGTGTTGCCGGGATTGGGTGAGTACTACGTCGGTGATCAGATTTGGCGCGGAATAATTTTTACGGCAATTGATGCAGGCTTGTGGTTCGAACGGTATCACTATATCTCAAAAGGCGATGATGCGTATTCTTCATTCCAAAAATATTCTGACACGTATTGGTCAAGCAAATTATATTCCGACACACTGAATTTTCTTTTGGGTCGTGCGGGCAAGCAATACCGGATCTCGGACTCAAACGACTTTTCACAAATCAATAGAGCCGAAGATTCTCTGCGCGAATTTTTTCCGAATCTTACGCATAACCTTCCGGCGCGAGGCTCTCAGCAATACTACGAATTGATCTCGAAGTATATTCAATTCACGGGTGGGTGGCGCGATAATCTTGACGGAATTCCCGAGCACTCTGCCGAGTATCAAAAGGCGGCTTTTATGCGAGAGGATATGAATCATCAATACGAAGTAGCTGATGATTTTCTCTATGGGTTAATACTCAATCGCGTACTATCGGTGATTGACGCAGTGCTCCTTGCACGAGATCATAACACGCCAATTCATCTGGAGGGCGAGCTTCAGCGTGCCCGTTACCGAGATGGGACAATGGGATTTATGCCGACGGCAAAATTGACCTTTCGTTTTTAGCGGGATATTTTTCTGCACTTCGATTGTATATATATTGTATTCTTAACGCGAACATATTGAATGATGAAATTTTACTCTTTTTTCGTTGCGATTCTTCTCCTACCGCTCGTAGCTCAAGCGCAGGAGCCAGTTGACATTGCTAATGGCAGAGGATCAAACCTCATTGACTCGACCATGGCTTCGATTAATATCCGAGCACAACTCTTTAATGAACAGCTTGCGAAGGTCAATGCCATTAAGGCACTTGACGTGCCCTCACTCGAGAAATCGGTTATCCCAAAAAATAAGGAGACGATCAAGGATTTCCTTTCCTACCTTGATGTCTATCGTGACCTCAGCAAGAAGATGATGAGTGCTATTCAGGATTCACTCAAGGATTTGCGATTGCTTCTTCCGACTCGACAGAAAGAAGGATTTATGAAAGATTTTCTCGACGCGTATAAACTCGATCAAAATGCTTTTGATGAGTATACTCTCTCACTGACGAAGGTATTTACGAACGTCATCAAGGTCCTGGATTTCATGGCATCTTCAAAAGTCACCATCGCCGATAAGAAACTTCAGTTCACTGATAAGAAAGAGTACGAGGACTATAACAAGCTCATCAGCGAAGTCGAGAAGACTCAGAAAAAATTAGCAACTGCCGGAGCAGAGTCACAAAAAGCAAGCATTGATGCTTCCTCGATGATGCAAAAGGCTTACGGTAAACTTCATAAGTAGTTCGAGCGCAATATGAATCGTCTCTACAAAAATATCTTACTGCTTCCCGCGCTAGCATTGTGTATTACACTGCACCAATCCGTTGCCATTGCCCAAACTCCCGAGACACCGGATAGCGTAAAGACTCTGACTCTCGGTTGTTTGTTCCGCTCGATTGCGGCAGTGAACAAACGGAATGTGAAGCTTCAGGGCTTGCAAAAGGAATTGGAAGCAATGCAGCCACTGGCTCCGCAAAATCTCGACTCTGATATTATTGCAAGCAACCTCACACAAGTTGCGAAATATCTTCGCTTCCTCGAATCGCACCGCCAGCAATTGTCAATGAATTTGAGAATTTTTGCCGATAGCGTTCGCATCTTGAGATCAATGGTGAATCAGGAAGACGAAAAACAAGCCCTCGATCATTTTCTGACAGCATATAAAGCAGAATCAGCGGCATTCACGGGTTACTCACAACGGCTCTCACTTCTCATAACTGATATTCGATCGGCACTGACGTTTATGAAGACTGTACCAATGACGCGTAAGGGAAATGATGTGACTTTTAATACTGATAAATCCGCCAATGATAAGTATATGGATTTTCAAAGCAAACTCTCGGCAGGACAGTTTCAGGTTGATGATGCCATCGCCCGTACGATAAAGCTTTCAGAAAAAGAGAACGCCATCATTCAAGAAGCTACAACTGTTTTTAACCGTTAAGCGATATGTCGCTCACCGTTCGCCAAATAAATTCCAAAGCAGATAAACTTCGCTTCGTCCGATTTCTCTGGGATATTTATGGCAATGATCCGAACTGGGTACCCCCTCTCGAAATGGATCGGATGAAGCTCATGGATGAGAAAATAAATCCGTTTTACTCGCACTCCGAAGTTGCATGGTTCTTGGCTGAGGATGGAAATAAGATTGTCGGGAGAATTGCCGCAATTATCAATCACAATCACAACAATTTTCATAACGACAAGAAAGGATTCTTCGGATTCTTTGAATGTATAAACAATCACACCGTCGCAACAAAACTCTTCGGAGCGGCAGAGGATTTTTTGAAATCGCACGGCATGACCGAAGCAATTGGTCCAGTGAATCCATCACTCAATGATGAGGCGGGTCTGCTGGTTGAGGGTTTTGGCAAGCCTCCCGTATTGCTAATGACCTACAATCCAGAATACTACATTGATCTTATTTCAGCCAGTGGATATGCGAAAGCAAAAGATCTGTATGCCTGGTTGCTTTCGACTGATACGTCACGCTCTGAAAAATTAATTCGTGTAACCGATGCAATGCAGAAGCGAGCAGGCATCACGATTCGTCCATTTAATAAAAAAGATTTTACGAATGAAGTGAATCGCATCCGCGATCTCTTCAATGCCGCATGGGAAAAAAATTGGGGCTTCGTACCGATGACAGATGCAGAGTTTGATTTTCTTGCCAGCGATCTAAAACAAATCTACGATCCGGATCTTATTTTTTTTGCAGAGAAAGACGGCGAGACTTTGGGGTTTGCTCTTTCGCTTCCAGATGTCAATCAATCGTTCGCCGCCGGACCACGAATACCGCGCGGAGTCATGAACCTGCCCGTCGGCATTTGGAATCTGCTCACAAAAAAGAAACCAATTAACACTGTTCGAATTTTGGTATTAGGAGTTGCTAAGGCGTACAGAAATCGCGGAATAGATGCAATGTTCTATCGTAAAACCATCGAAGTTGCCGAACAAAAGGGCTACAAACTCGGCGAAGCATCATGGATTCTCGATGACAACGACATGATGAACCGCGCATGTGAAATGATGAATGGCAAACGGTATAAGACCTACAGAGTCTATGAAAAGAAACTCTGAACAAGTAACATTTCAACAAAAAGAGTAGAATGTCCGCCGCGGTGGATCTGTCCATACGACCCCACCCCAGATTCCCGCCTTCGCGGGAATGACAGGCGGGGTGCGATGTTATTCACAAACTGTTAACATTCTTGAGGGCACCCATTGCAATTTGAGAGAATATTTCGTATATTTGCATCCGAGATGAAAAGAGGGTTTCAAAATGATTTTTTTTAGGGGGAGTCCGCCACGGCGGACTCTTTCGTTAAGAGGAGTGGCTCGGTGTGTGCACAACGAAAGTGTTATGGGATAAGGAGTTACAGGGGCTTATGCAGAGGGAGTTTGTAGATTCTGTATTCCTTAGTTGACTCATTAGTCTGGTTCTCTTGTTACTTTTTGAGCGGGAAATGTGTCTTATGTTATGTGCCACGAATATTAGAAGAAATTGAATGAAGAAAACCATTTTTTTTGCTTGCGTCGTATTGAGCGGCATGCTCGGAAGTTGTAAATATTCACCGGAGCCTGTCCGAGTCCAATCGTTATCTCTTACTTTCCATAACCTACCTGCCAGCAGAGCAGGCGAGGTGTATGCGTTGTGGTGCGATGTGCCGAAGGGAACGGTAGCACCTATCAAAGGTATGCACGAGGGTGCATCGGTCTCGAAATTAGTTGGGACATTTAGAGTTGTGGATACAAGTGTCTTCGGACTCGATCTCTCGAAAGCAAAAGCAAATATCGGAGTGGATTTTACGCTGATTAGTGATGCCGAGTTATCGGTCGAAAATCCTGATAGCATAACCGATGAACCGAAAGCGATTTATCTTGTGGGTTCACCAATCGTTGGCACGACAACCTATGGCACGACAACGATGCGTGCTGATGTCGAAGAAGTTTTTGGGACAGATCAATCTACTATCATCGCGAATGCCACTCTTGCTTCAGCAGCAAAGACAGCCGCTAACTACAAAGGCGAAGTTTATCTGATGAATGCGAATGATCCAACTAATACGAGCAAATCGCTTGCTCCGGATCCGCTTCCCTTCTTACCCGGTACTTGGCAGTATGGAATGTGGACGATTGACTCATCTGCTACACCGCCGGTGAATACATTTCTCGGATATATAAGAGGTGTGAAAGCAAAAGATTCAAAATCGGCGAAAGATAATTTTAATTATCCAGGTGGCAGATCACCGAACGATGTTTCGCCAGTGCTGGATTTGACGACCGGAATGGGAAGAGTGTTAGTTAGCCTCGAGCCAGCAGTTCTTCAAACTGATCCCGTAACTCCGTTCCACCAACCAGTTCTCTGGGGAACAGTCCCTCAAGGGCAAGCAGCATTCACTCCCTTCGGATTGCAGAATGTGTCCGGAGTTTATCCGACGATTGATGTGAAGATTTATCGGTAGAAAGACTTACGGTATTAGTTCGTCGAAACAAGATCAACTTTATTGAAGCTATCTTGAATCACCGCATCTCCGATTGCACTGAGAAGAAAGAGTAAGATAAAGGCAACTGGTTGGGACATGCCACGTTTGGTTACTTTCTCTACACCTTCGGCGTATTCCCATAACCACCAAAAGTTTACGAGAGGGATAATCATCAACCATGCACTCGGAATGTTCGCTCCAAGTCTGTTCATTTCATCTTTGGTCTTGACTCGCCAAACGATGATGTAAATTCCGAAGGTGATGATGCTCAAGAAAAATACTGCTATCGGACTGCGCTTTGTCATATTCGTATTGGTGAAAAGGTTAAATCAATGACAAATATACTCCATTCTGCTACCGATGTTACTGAATTCATCACTTAGCGATTTCGTTTAGGTGGCAATGAATCTTGAAGGATATACCAAAGCACATAAGTCTCTTGCCCTATTCGACGGATCTGGTTATTTTGGCAGAGTGAAAGCAACTGGCCAGGATGCCATTGATTTGCTCCATCGGATGTCAACGAACGATCTGCTTCCGCTTATTGATAAGCCAGGTTTTGGTGCGCAGACTGTGCTCACTACTGAAAAGGGTCGGATAGTTGATTTGTTGACCGTACTTTCTGAAGGCAGGAACGCTACGCTACTTACAGGTCACGCTCGAGAGCAATACGTCATTGATTGGCTTGATAAATTTGTCATCATGGAGGATGCCAAATTCGAGAATGCAACAAGTAGTATATCCCATTTTCTTATCTTCGGTCCAAGAGCGCTTGATTTCCTGCAAGGTTTTGTCCCGAATGGTCTGAAGGAGCTGATGAATTTTCATTCCATCGAGATTGAAATAGTCGGAGTGAAAGTTAAATTGCAAAAAACTCATCGTATCATCGAGAGCGGATGGGCAATGTTGGTGGAGGCGACAAATAGCAAAATGGTTTGGGATGAATTGCAAGCGCGAATCAATGAGAAAGGTGGAACAGTCATTGATGAAGACACGTATAATCTTTTGCGGATAGAAGCCGGAATTCCTGCTTCACCGAATGAGCTGAACGAAAAACATAATCCGCTTGAGACGACTCTAGTTCAAGCGATAAGCTGGACGAAAGGTTGTTACATCGGACAAGAGGTAATTGCTCGGTTGGATACATATGACAAAGTACAACGGCATCTGATGGGTATTGAAATTGAGAAGGAATACAACATTGCTTCGCTACCCTCGCCGATTGCGACAATAGATGGAGAACATATCGGAGACGTGACAAGCATTGCTTATTCACCAGCATTAGAAAAATACATCGGCTTAGCATTCATTAAGACTGCATTCGCTATTCCAGGAATTTCGGTAAACGTAGGGGTCGAAAAATCCGGAGCGACGATCGTCAAATTGCCTTTTGAAATTATTTAGCATGTCAACACTCACTGAACTGCCTATCATATCACAGGAATTATCGTCGGCTACTGTCGAAGATTTTCTGAGTGCGGAAACGACATCAGCTGAAATAGTAATACGAATTCATCAGCTCAAAGTAAAACTTCGCGAGAAGGTCGTCATCCTTGGACATCACTACCAACGCGATGATATTATTCAATTTGCTGATAAGACGGGCGATTCATTTGAGCTTGCAAAGTACGCCGCGAATTTATCTGATCGTGAATGTATTATTTTTTGCGGTGTGCATTTTATGGCGGAGACTGCCGACGTAGTGAGTGGCGATTTGCAAAAAGTTATCTTGCCTGATCTGAAAGCAGGTTGCTCAATGAGTGATATGGCTCGTACTGAGCAAGTACTCGATGCATGGGATGCGCTTGGCGAAATTACGGATACATCAAAGATTTGTCCAATTACCTATATGAACTCTAGTGCTGCCATCAAAGCATTTTGCGGTGAACATGGCGGAGCAGTCTCGACAAGTTCGAATAATAAATTCCTATTTGAATGGGCCTTTGCTCAAGGATTTGAAAAAATCTTTTTCTTCCCTGATCAACATCTCGGTAGAAACACGGCGTTCTATCAAATGGGAATTCCACTTGATGAAATCACTCTCTTCGATCAATCGCAAGGCGGAACTGGTGGACTATCGGTTGAGCAAGTTGCAAAATCAAAAATACTTTTATGGCGTGGGCATTGCTCGGTACATCAACATTTTCAGCCATCACATCCCGACATTATGCGTGCACTCTATCCAGGCATCAAGGTGATCGTGCATCCGGAGTGTTCATTTGATGTTGTTCGTAAAGCTGACCTTGTCGGTTCAACTTCATTTATTTGTAAAACGATTGAAGAGGCTTCCGACGGAACAAGTTGGGCAGTCGGGACTGAACACCATTTGGTGAATCGGTTAAAGAAGGACTTCCCAAATAAATTCATCACAACTCTTGCGCCCTATGCTTGCGAATGTGCCACGATGTATCGGATTTCACCCGAGGCTCTGCTCGGAATCTTAGAAGATATAGATGGCGGAAAGATTCGAAACCAAATCATCGTCGGCGATACTGATAAAAAATGGGCAAGAGTAGCTCTTGATCGGATGCTTGATGTAACGAAGCGGGCAAGTTGAGATGGAACATCACACTTCAATTCCTCGTTAAATTGATATAGAGGAGACCTCAAAAACATTTGAAAGAAACATACGAGTATTTTTCTAATACCAAGGAGCGCGAACGGGCTGCAATTGCCGTCCTAATTCGCTCCAATACCGAAACTGCCCGCCACGAAGCCACTGAGCATCTTGATGAACTTGAACGACTTGCTGATACAGCGGGAGCTGATGTTCTCTTGCGTCTGACTCAGGAAAAACAATTGCCTGATGGCGCACTCTATCTCGGCAAGGGCAAGGTCGAAGAATTGAAGAAGCATGTCGAAATGCTTTCACTTCAGATCGTCATATTTGATGATGACCTCTCCCCCGTTCAAGTGCGAAATCTTGAAAAGGAATTAGCAATTAAAGTCCTTGATCGCTCAGGATTGATTCTCGATATTTTTGCATCGCGGGCAAGAACTCGTGAAGCCAAAACCCAAATCGAACTTGCGCAGCTTGAGTATTTCCTCCCGCGACTAACACGTCAATGGACTCACTTATCAAAGCAGTTCGGTGGTATCGGCACGAAGGGACCTGGCGAAACGCAGATCGAAACAGATCGCAGACTTATCAATACCCGAATTTCGAAACTCAAAGAAAAACTCACCGCTATCGAACGACAACAAGAAACAAGACGCGAAGGCAGATCAGATGAGCTTGCTCGTGTAGCACTAGTGGGTTATACTAATGCAGGTAAGTCTTCACTTTTGAATGCAATTTCTGCTGGAGAAGTTTTTGTTGAGGACAGACTATTTGCTACGCTCGATGCAACTACTCGGGCTGTGGAATTATCGCACGGCAGAAAAATTTTGCTTACCGATACTGTTGGTTTTATTCGGAAGCTTCCCCCAAAACTGAT
This sequence comes from bacterium, assembly GCA_037143335.1. Lineage (GTDB taxonomy): Bacteria > Bacteroidota > Ignavibacteria > Palsa-1295 > Palsa-1295 > PALSA-1296. The sequence goes on from JBAWZA010000007.1 coordinate 98,235, forward strand.
TGCATCATTTCGGACGACTCTTGCCGAAGTCGAACAGGCGGATATTTTGCTTCATGTTGTGGATGTTTCTCATTCCGATCTCGATGAACATATTGCAATCGTCGAGCAAACGCTTGAAGCACTTGACGTAATTGGAAAACCAGTTATTATGGTATTCAACAAAACGGATTTAGTGAAACATGAGAACCGACATATCTTTGAAGAGCTTCACGCGCATTACAAACACTCAGTGTTTATCAGCGCATCGAAGAATGCCGGGATCGCCACCTTAAAGACTGAAATCGAAAGTGTTATCAGCGAGTCATCAAGCGAGATGACGGTCGAAGTGCCCCTCGGTCACTATGAAATTGCATCGCGACTTCATGAACTTGCTGAGGTCAAAGAGCGAGCGTTCGGCGATACTTCCGTTAGGATGAAGTTATCCGTGCATCATCGTAATCGCGAACGTGTTGAGCGGTTGCTGGCAAAGGCAGCATAATCGCTGAACTCTCCGAGCAAGAAAAGCGTATTCCTTACCCGGTATGGCACGAAACGGAATCAGACTTTGGAATGCGATCTGGCGCCGCTCACTCATTGTAGTCCGAGCTGGTGGTACCCGCGTAGTCGTCAATACAGTCTTCGGGTTTATCAATTTCTCGCTCGTTCTCATTATTGATCTGGTTGCACGCTCACTTGCTAAGTTACAAGGGACAACGCTTGATATTGCACGGACAATTTTATTAGTCGTCGGTCTCTATTTTTGGTCACGAGCATTCACACCGTTTATTATTCGATACCGCGATCTCTCCAGATCGGTAGGCAAGTCAGAGGCAAGTGTCGTGCCAGTGAAAATCCTCCGATGGTTTACTGCGGCTCTCCTCATCGGATGTTTGTTTGCGTTATTGCCTGAGTTATTTACGATTGCTCACGGACCGAAATACGAACCAAAAAATCCGAATGCTGTCACGAGCATTGACTTGATTGGCTCCATCTGGCTTGTTGGATTTTCCATCCTCTTGGTTGGATTTATTCGATTTCTTTTTCTTTGGCAACGAACAATTGAGCTACGGCGCAGACTAATGATCTGGTTGGTGCCGATCATCCTTTTCAGCGGGATGGAGTACTTACTGCGCGAAGACTTTCTTCCTGGTGACACACTCGGAACAATAATTCTTTATGGCTTTCGCGGACTTGTCGTTTTCTCTACGCTCTTCTTGTGGTTTCGCGTCGAATGGATTCCGCATGTATCTCGTTCAGAAAAGAATCATGTGCTTGTTTACAGCGGACTTGCTTCGTTGCTGAGCATCGCAGCATTTGGACTCTATACTTCATCGGAATTATTCGAGCATTACGCTTCGATTCTTGAAAGCGCAACGACTGTTGCACTCCTCGGTTTCGCATCATATTTCGGACTGATCTTTTTCAATGCGCTATTCACATTATCATCTTCTGAACTTGTCGAACGCCGAGCAGAAGAGGTAAAGTCACTTGCGAAGCTCTCGAAATTTAGCTCCAATGTCTTAACGAGTGAGTTACTACTCGACATTCCGAAACTTGCCGATCAGATCACAAGCCTTGCTCGCGAAGCAACGAAATCTGATTGCGCATGGCTCGAACTGAAGATGGTACCATCATTCCCGATGTCAGAGGACGGTTCTGTCTATCGTTCGTATAACTCGATACATCCCGAAATTGCGGAGCGAATTACGAATGAGCTTTCGCCGTACGTAAGAACCTTCGATAAGGTTGAACGCACTCTTTCAGAAGAGTTAGCGAAAACTCAGAAACCAGTATTGCTCACATCAGGATCGTTTATCAATGATGAATGGGATTTAGAAGGCTTTACTCACAATCATCCGAAACAACTTTCGTCCATCATTGCTGTTCCGCTCCTGCACAAAGAAGAATTGCGCGGCGCACTTTACGTTGCCAAAGAGAGAGAATATGGTTTCGACGATGAAGATGTAACTGTCTTAACTGCTTTCAGTGACGTTGCATCACTTGCTCTTGACACAGCGCGCTTGTTGACTGACTCTATCGAAAAACAAAAATTCGATGGCGAGCTTCGTGCAGCAAGGGCGATGCAGAAGACTCTATTACCAGACACCGTCCCACATATTCAAGGTTTTGATATCAGTGCAATCAGTATTCCTGCGTATGAAGTTGGTGGTGATTATTATGATTTCTCGGTACTTTGGGATGGTTCACCTATCGTCGTAATCGGCGATGTTTCGGGGAAAGGAATTTCTGCTTCCATTTTTATGGCAGAGACAAAAGGAATCGTCCAAGCCCTTGCGCCTATGATGATGAGCGTTCGCGAACTTTTCATCGGCACAAATGACGCACTGATGCGCAACGTCACGGCACAGGGATTCCGTCGTTCATTCGTAACGCTGACTGCACTGAGTTTCAAAGACGGCATGATAAAATATTCTCGCGCAGGTCATATGCCGTTGCTCAAAATCTCTGCCGACGGAAGTAGTGAATATATTCAGCCAAAAGGCATGGGCGTCGGATTTGTCGGAAAAAATATATTCGATGCTGTTCTTGAAGAAAAAGAATTACCCGTTGACCACGGCGATCTCGTGATTCTCTTCAGCGATGGAATTACAGAAGTCCGAAATATCGAGGGCGAGGAACTTGGCTACGAAAGATTTGCTGAGATCGCCAGCAATGCACGGAATGAAAGTGATACGGAGAAAATGATTGATCATATTCTCGGAGAAGTATTGAGTTACGCAGGTACGTCATCATTCACTGATGATGCGACGTTCGTGCTCATCAAAAAAATATAGATTTATTACACAGTAAGAACAAACACATGGCACTACCATCACCATCACACTTTGAAGCAGTTGAGGCTGCGCCTCCGGCAGAGGGAATTACTTTGGTTGAGTTAACTGGTCAGCTTGATGCGCATACGGCGCCCGAGTTCGAAAAGTTCTTGGATGAACGAGTCAATCAAGAAAAGAAATCGAAGCTCATTCTCGATTTCTCACGACTCGAGTATATCTCCAGTGCGGGACTCGGAGTTCTGATGGGACTCATCGAAGAAGTTCGTTCGCAATCAGGTGATATGAAATTAATTTCTGTACCAGAAAAAATATTTCATGTGCTTGATCTCTTAGGTTTTCCGATTGTGTTCGATATTTTACCCGATCTGCACTCGGCGCTCAATTCTTATTCAGCAAAGTAAGTGACGGCATTTCGCTCTATATCGCTACCCGCCGATACGCAATACCTTGCGCGGCTGAGGGCGTTTATCACAACCGTAGAAGCTGCGGAGCATCTTCCACCAAAAGAACTTCATGCGCTCGAACTTGCTGCCGATGAAGTTGTGACAAACGTAATAGATCACGCTGCAACAACTGGTGAAATTATTTGCACCTGTTATTTCGAACTCGACTCGCACTCCATTGTCTGCGAAATATCATGGCTTTCGGATCAGCCCTTTGTGCCTGAAGTATTCCCTGACACAGATCATATCCGCCAACGCCTCGAAGCCCGCGAACCAGGCGGACTCGGAGTCTTCCTCATCCATACCCTCGTTGATGAAATCGACTACGACTACCACGATGGCAGAAGCCATGTGAGGTTACTTAAAAAAATTTAGATTTGGAAATAGTATTCAAAAAAAAGCGGCTGAATTTTTCAGCCGCTTCAACTCATAACATTATTTCATAATCACTGCACCGCGCGGTGGTTCTTCTTGAGGGATTGAACTACCAGCATCATCAGTCGGAGGTGTTTGCGCTACCCCAACTCCATAGTCCCTCGTTTCTTTCAATGTTGCTGCCTTCTGCCATTCTTCTCCGCCGGCATTCCAGACGTGTGGCCCGCCATGTCCCTTTTCGAGTGTGCAATGTTTTACGAAATAGACATTCCAAATATCACGCTCCCACTTTACCGTAGCAGAAGCCCAAGTACCTTTGCCTTTCAGGCCTGCGCTGAAGACTTCGGTGCTTACCTTTCTCCATGGACCGGCAACTGTGCGAAGAAGTTTTTTCTCTGTCGCGGGACATGGTTCTTTTGTCACAGCACCTCCGGCAGTCACATCTTTTCCGTCAAACGGTTTTGCAGGTATTTTATTTATTTCCACCCATGTAGTTACATGATGATCTGGCGGAGGAGGGTCAGTCTTATGATCATTGCACGGCAGAGTCCCGACTAATACATAGAATGTTTCGCGAACGCATTCGTGATCCCCCGAATGACCTCTGCATAATGTGCAACTCGTTACTTCGAAGACTGCATACTTCTTGCAGTTGCCATCACCGCCAGCGACATAGATGTGTCCCTTCGCAACTTTGTAGCGGTATGGACATGGAGGACATTGAGTCGTTGTGCCAGATTTTATTCCTCCCGAAATACTTGCGGGCGTTGATACAATTATCACACTTGGTGGAACAGTTGGAGTCCATCCAGCCAGCGGTAGTTTCGGAGGAAAGACCCAGTGTAGTTTTCCGTTTGTCGTATCAACATAGAGCCGAGGTTCTCTGCCTGGCAGCCATGACACCATCATTCCCGGAGCTACGCCAGGTATCGGAGGAATAGAATCAAGATTTATCCAACCTGTTGGTGCATCGGTGGGTTTTACAAATGACTTAGTCTCCCCTGTTCTTGGATTCCAATAGAGTGAAGTTGCCGATATAACTGTATTGCGTTCGGCGGGAATATTATCAAGTGTATTACCAGCCACAACCTTGTTCGCTGCAGGTACTGGCTCTTGCGTCATTCCATCGGGGACCTTATCCCCAGTGTTACAGGAGATAGTACCTTTCAAGATATATACTTCATTGACTGTGCCATGATGGGGACCTGGGTGTCCTTGGAGAAGTGAACAGGTAAATACACGCCATACTTCGTATGACTTTCGGCTTCCTTTTTCACATGGGGTTACTACTTTCCTGACGAGTGTTTTACTTGTATATGGACAAGGCGATTTTTCGATTCGCTCGAACACATCAAAGAATCCCTCCTTCGTTTCGAACTGAGGAGGTGAACTCGGAACGGGATCAGTTACATCAAATGTACGAGGAACAGACCAGCCATTATTCCCACCGATAGGATTTCCTTGAACATCTGTTGCACGCACTGCCCATACAAAATGAGGAGTACTAACCAGATTTGTAGAAATCACACCGAGCAAACCATCAGCCAAAAGATTGGCCGATGTCGTGCCAAAATAAATCACATCTCTGCTTGTTGCTAACGTTGATTGAAGTGCATCATTGGCAGATTGACCGGGATAAACAGGGACAATTCGCAATGCATATTTCACAGGTGTTGCTGGACTTGGGGCAGGTGGCAACCACGAAAAAGTTGGTAACGGTTCATTCCCCTTTTCTGGAGTTCCGCTATTCAATAACTGTGAAAAATGAAAAGCATATACCGCTTCAGAATCTTGTGATTGCCCCGATGTAATAGAACCGCTGTTTGTCAATGACTGAGACGCTCCATCACCCCCAGCAGAACCTATTCCGGGGTTAATTGTCATCGGAATCGGAAACTGCATCGCTTCGGCTGGATCACGTTCCGTAATTTTTGGATCAACGTAGTAGTACTTCTGAGTACTGGCTGATTGGAGCGAAAACGAAATGAGACTTCCAATTTCATTCGGAGCAGATTGTAGGAGTTGACTGATCGTCATCGGTATTGACTGCAGTGAACTCGTTGCTTGGTTACTTTGCGACTTTGCTCCCAGATTGAAAGCACCAAGACTAATCTTCGCTCGATCAGGCGGCGAGATGAGTGTAGGGGGACCGATATTGGCAATGGTAAATACTTGACAAGAGGGACTCGATAGGGGAGCCAAGGTTTCGGCATTGATGAAGCTCACGCAAATTTCATACATACCCTCAGGCAATTTCCCTGTCCGCTGCACGGAGGATTGTGCTCCTTGCACATAATTAAGTGCCGCAACAGGAATAATGTCGATTGCTCGAAAAGTATTCACGCCCAGTTGCAGTGATAGGACCGGCATCTTCTCAGGCTTTGTCACAACCATTGACTGTCCATTCAATTTCAGCTGAGCAGATATTTTCACGCCTTGATTGTAAGGCTGTGATAAGTTTGCCGTCAGAATTATATTTTCCTTATTCGATTCCCAATCCGATAAATAAGGGGATGGGTTCGGCGGCATCACAAGTTGCGGAGCGATGATGGGTTGTTGAGCTTGAATCGAGGCGAGCGGAAATATGCTCAGCAAGAGTATGGTCCCGAGATACGATATGAACTGTCTCATTGTAGTAGTCCTTAAAAAGGTGAATAATACAATCTGTGTTGGATATAGGAATACCATTAAGCCGGAGGCGGCTCACAATCTGGTACGATGAACAGGTTTTCATCATCTATTCATGAGACAATCAGGTCAATCCCCACTCGAATTCTATCACCGGGTGCGGTCGCCGAATACAAATATACAACAAAACGAGCAGGGTCTATACCTGGGCGATAGTAATTCGGACCTATGACAAAAAATCAAATCATTTTTCTGAGATTGTTGTTATATATGTGCTATAACCAACACCAGCCTCGAATATTATGAAACAAAGCCTGACGCATAAGATACTTTCTGCACACTTAGTCTCACACTCTACCTTACCTACTCCCGGCACCGAAGTCGGTCTTCGCATTGATCAGACGCTCACTCAGGATGCTACAGGTACGATGGCGTACTTGCAGTTCGAGTCAATGGGACTCGATTCGGCAAAGACGAAAGTTTCTGTCAGCTACGTAGATCATAATATGCTTCAGACAGGATTCGAGAATGCAGACGATCATCAGTATCTGCAATCCGTTGCCGCAAAATTCGGACTTTATTTTTCACGCCCAGGTAATGGAATTTGTCACCAAGTTCACCGCGAGCGTTTTGCAATCCCGGGCGATACTCTTCTTGGCTCCGACTCGCACACACCAACAGCTGGCGGACTCGGGATGATTGCCATCGGCGCAGGAGGACTTGACATCGCCATGGCACTTGCAGGACAGCCGTTCTGGACTGGTATGCCAAAAGTGCTCGGCGTAAAACTTACCGGTAAACTTCAAGATTGGGTAACGGGAAAAGATGTAATCTTAGAGATGCTTCGCCGCTTAACGGTGAAAGGTGGAACGGGTAGAATCGTCGAGTATTACGGAGAAGGCGCGCATAATCTTTCGATCAGCGATCGCTTCACGATCTGCAACATGGGTGCTGAACTTGGCGCAACAACTTCACTCTTCCCATCGGATGAAAAGACAAAAGCATTCATGCAATCGCAAAAACGTGTTGCGGGTTGGGTAGAAATGAAAGCCGATGAAGGTTGCTCGTTCGATGAAGATATGGAAATTAATTTGAGCGAGCTTGAGCCACTCATCGCTCAACCTCACATGCCCGACGCAGTTGTGAAAGTGCGCGACATAGCTGGTATGCCTATTGCACAAGCGTGCGTAGGAAGTTGTACAAATTCAAGTTATCACGATCTCGGAATCTCAGCATATATTCTCAAAGACCGCGCGATTCATCCATCGGTAAGTTTCACACTTACTCCGGGTTCGAAGCAAGTCTTTGAGATGATTGCTCGCGATAAGGATATGACACTTGCAAGCCTCATCACATCAGGTGCGCGAGTTCTTGAATCGGCGTGCGGACCGTGCATCGGGATGGGACAAGCGCCTCCATCAGGCTCAGTTTCGGTTCGTTCATTCAATAGAAATTTTGAAGGTCGTTCAGGCACAGCAGACGCAAAAGTGTATCTTGCTTCGCCAGAGACCACAGCGGCATCGGCTCTGAAGGGTGTCATCACCGATCCGCGCGATACGGGGATTGCTTATAAATATATCGGCGAGATGGATGAGATCATCATCAACGATGATATGCTTATTCCTCCACAAGCGGATGCATCAAGTGTAAAAATTATTCGCGGACCAAATATCAAACCTCTTCCTTCATTTGGTGCAATGCCAGAGAATCTTTCGGGCAAAGTACTCTTGAAGATGGGTGATAATATCACGACAGATCATATCATGCCAGCAGGTGCGAAGGTATTGCCACTGCGCTCGAACATCCCTGCAATCAGCGAGCACACTCTTGTTCGTATTGATCCGGATTTTCCAAAACGCGCAAAAGAATGGGGTGGTGGAATGATTATCGGCGGCGAGAATTACGGACAAGGTTCATCGCGCGAACACGCAGCACTTGCTCCGAGATTTCTTGGAGTCTCAGCTGTTGTAGTGAAGAGTTTTGCTCGTATTCATCTTGCGAACTTAATTAACTTCGGAATTCTTCCCGCAACATTCTTGAATGCGGCTGATTACGAAACTGTTGCTCAAGGTGATGAACTTGTCATCGAAAATGCTCACGAGCAAATTGCAAACCACCCAGAAAATATAACGGTTACGAATAAAACAAAGAAGCTCACTTACCAAGTGACTTCCCCACTAACCGAGCGTCAACGACATATCATCTTAGCCGGTGGTACACTTGCATTTGCAAAAGCTGCGGCAGTGAGCGTCGTTTAGTTCGCTATACCAGTTATGAAATCTACATCAGAGACCGGAGAAGTTCTTGAATTCCAGGGGAAGCTCCCTGAAATTCATCCGTCATGTTTTTTAGCATCAGGGTCACGAGTGATTGGCGATGTCGTTCTCGAAGAGAATGTCAGCGTGTGGTTTAACGTCGTAATCCGAGGTGATGTCGAGCGCATTCGCATCGGAAAAAATTCCAACATTCAAGATAATGTCGTCATCCACGTTACACATTTCAAGAATCCAACTCAAGTCGGAGAAAATGTGACAATTGGTCACGGTGCAATTTTGCATGGCTGCACTGTACGCGATGGAGCACTCATCGGAATGAATGCGGTTGTCCTCGACAGAGCTGTCATAGGTGAAGGCGCACTCGTTGCCGCAGGGGCAGTTGTCACTCCTCATACTCATATCCCAGCAGGGATGCTATCGGCAGGAATACCTGCGAAAGTGATTCGCCCTCTTAACGAGTCCGAAAAGCAAATGGTCGAGGAAGGGTCGTCGAACTACATGATGTATGTCCAGCATTACCGCGACGAATTGCCTCCAAAAGATTGGGATGTGGGAAAATTCGCTGAATAACAGCTGTTTTTCAGCCTATTAGAGCGGTTTCCACAAAAGTCTGGTATTATTATTGTGCACAAAACCGTGCCTAAGTGTCACAAAAACAGTGATTTCTGTGTCTTATAGGTAAAGGAATCAGAGACCAAGAAAACCCATACGTGAAACAAACGCTGAAAATAATATCATCGGCTCCGGAAGAGGACTTGCACTTGATTCCAACTCCAGAATTTACGGCAGATGCCAGCGTCCAAAATCCGGATCGTGAAACGCAACTCTTTCACAGTTTTTTAGGCGGTAATGATGTCGCTTTTCGTACGCTCTATGACGCGTACGAGAGGTCACTCTATATCTACTGCTTGCGTCTTCTGAAGAACGAGGCAGAGGCAAAAGATCTCTTCCAAGATATTTGGATTAGAATGTATCGGATGCGTGGCGAGAGAATTGAGATCAAGAAATTCTCAGGATTGCTTTTTACTGTTGCCCGGAATTTCTGCCTGAACTCGATGCGTGGTAATCGCAACACCGTCAACATGTCACTTGATGAGTTGCCGGAAGATTCAGAATTATTTATGCGTAATTCTGACATCGAAAGTTCGGATATGCGCGAGCTATTGCAAAGTGCACTAGCACAACTTCCGTTTAATCAGCGCGAAGCTTTTATCTTACGAGAGTATGTCGGCTACACGTATGACGAGATCGCTGGCATCATGGGGACAAATGCACCAAACGTCCGAGCACGAGCACATCGCGCCCGTGAGAGACTCCGCACAATCATCGGTGCATGGTTGGAATTAAAAGTAGAGCATAAATAATTTTTAGAATTAAGTAACGAGATGACACAACACGACCAAATCAGTTCATATATTGATAACGAGCTTTCTCCGGAACAAGAGCAAGACTTTCTCATATCCCTTGCATCAAGTGATGGATTGAGAAAATCTTTCCGCTCCGAACTCATTCTCAAGAATGTAATCCATCGCGACGAGGTACTCACAACTCCATCGCGTAACATGCGCTCTGCTGTGCTCACGACACTTGGCATCACTGGCGTGGCGGCACTTGCTTCGGAAACAGCGGATGCTGCATCGGTTGCGCCGGTTGCAAAAGCAACCATCCTGAAAACGATGTTCGCCTCGAAGGTTGGCGCGCTCGTCACAGCTTCGATGGTTACTGTTTCTGTACTCAGTGGCTACGGAATTCATTCGCTCACCGCTATTCAACCAACCCAAAAAACAGAGTTAGCTCCATCCCAGCACATTGTTCAACCGACGACGTCGCCCGTAGTGTCAACGCCAGCATCAGTGAGCGAGGTACCTCAAACTCAGGTCGTTGCGACTAAGCAGAGTACACCAACACATCACAAAGTGACTCTGAAGGCAATCCAACCCCCATCGTCAGGGACAACTCAGGGTGGTATCAATCAAATTGGTGTGAAGCTCCCGAAAACGGACGACCCGAAATAGTTACTGTTTACGCGGGAATAAATATCTTTTACTCAACAAAGTCGGTGCCGTTAACTTCGGTTCGATTGTTCTTGTTAGTTCACGAATCTTTCACGCTCGGATTTGCGACACTACACAGAACATAAAATATTTCTCTTCCTGCTGATTGCCAGCACCGTCCGCGCTCAATCAGCACCGACTGATTCGATTGCTTATAAGGATTCACTCTTTTTTCGAACCACAATCATCTCACACCCATCACCGACGATTGGACTTGGCGCATCATACGGTGCAAATTTCTTCCATGACGATATTTTACCTCCATCGCTTTCATCTGGTTGTGATATTTTTCAGAGCGGCAAAGGGAATGGGATAAATTTTTCAGCAACGGTGACAATCCCAATCAATGGCACATGGTCGCTTTCTCCAACACTGTCGTACGAAAATCTTAGCGCCGATCACGCGTGGGGAGAATTCGGTAGCGCAAGCGATACTACCGGTGGCATTCGATCTGATCACACTGTCCACTTCGATCATGTTATCTCCGCATCTACCAAAGCACTCGGATTGAAATTCAATGCAGATTGGCAACCTCTGAAAGCGCTTACGGTTTTTGGTGGACCAGCTCTATTTTATTTGTTCGATAAAAAATATACGAAGACCGAAAGATCTATTACGAATGATCTCATCTTGACTCCTGCAGGGCCAGCGCGTGAATTGCTCGAAAGCTCTGGTTCGCTTCCGAATGCATCAACGATTTTGGTTGGATTATCACTTGGCATTCAGACCGATCTTCCGCTCTCGAAAAGACTCACGGCATCTCCGAAGATAGAATATCTCCTTCCGTTTGGTGGCACTACATCATACTGGCGGGGAGAAAGTATCAGAGGCGGTATTACACTTCGTTATCAATTGGAACCACGTTTCGATACGCTCACCGATTCATACCACGAGCAAATACCGATTCGAATAGAACGTCCCGAAATAAAAAAACCTCCGCTTCGCGCTTCCATTGAAGCCGTTGATCCTAATGGCAACCAGCAAACTATTGCACAGCTAGATGTTGAAGAGGTGCGTGTTCACTATGCCTACCCAATGCTGAACTATATCTTTTTTGATGAAGGAAGTTCGGAGGTCCCCTCACGCTACAAGGTATATGGCTCGAGCACAGATGCGATGAAGGATTTTTCGCCAGCTCGCACGAATCAAAAAAGCCTCATCGAGATGTACCACAACTCACTCAATGTATTAGGTGAGCGATTGAAAAAGAATACCAATTTCAACGTCGTTCTTACCGGCACCACATCAAATACTCAGTCAGAATCAGGCAACTTATCACTTGCGAAAAAAAGGGCAGAGCGAATCAAGGAATACTTCACAACCATTTGGCAGGTTGACCCCAAACGCATAAAGATTGCATCCAGACTTCTTCCGGAGAAAGCAAGTCCTTCTGATATTCCGCAGGGACAAGCGGAAAACCGACGTGTTGAAATTATTTCGAATGAAGAATCACTTACCGATCCACTCATTGTTACGCGCACGGAACATATAGCCAATCCACCAAGGATTTTTTTACAGCCTCATATCAACGCCAGTGCCGGAATTGCTTCGTACCGCACTTCGATTTCTATCGGAGGCAGAGAGTTAGTGAGCTTCAATGGAGCTGAACAAAAAATGTGGAGTGTACCCGAAGAGGCACTCTCATCAGGCATTGATTCGCTTGACATGAATCTCGAAGTCCGTGATAGTGCCGGGTCGGAAGTCAAAGTACACAGTGCAATCAAGTTGCAGCAACTTCATGTCGAGCACGAACGACAGCATGAGCTTGAGAAATTCAGCTTAATACTTTTCGCATTTGATGAATCAACACTTGGCACAAAAAATGAACGGACTCTGAATTTAGTTGCCGAATCATTTAGAAAGAAACAAGCCGAAAAACTCTCGATCATCGGTTATACCGATGGCCTTGGTGAAGCTACACATAACGACGATCTCTCGCGTAGGCGCGCCACCGAAGCTGCTACGGAGTTAGAAAATGTGTTACGCACGAAAGGCATCGCGATGCCGAAGAATACGCTCATCGATGGCAAAGGCTCGCACGAAGTACTCTATGATAATTCTTTACCCGAAGGAAGACTCTTCTCCCGAACCGTAAATATCAGTGTCGAGCACGGACGATAAGCATTAGCTACTATGATTATTTTTTATATCTCCGCAATCCGACGAGTTTGTAATTATCTTGCTCCAATGCTCTTACGATGACGTCCCTTTTCTTATAGAGAGAAACGGTGTCATAGTTTTTCATCGCAAGTGCAGAATACATAATTATTGCCGAGCCGAATGAAGCGTAGAGCATCCGGAGTACCCATTTTCTTTTGATGAGACTCCGAATCGCGTAAATACTAAAGATGACAAGTAGTGGAAAGAACAGAATTCCCGCATGGGAATGAGCAGATGGATCGAGTCGTGAAAATAGCGACATAAAAAATAGTATTGCGAACCCACCAACTGCCATATTCGCTAAGCTCCGAAGCATCGGGTCCTTACCTTTTTTTCTGAAAAATGAGAAGAGTAAAAAGAATGCTTGTGCAAGTCCGATGATCGTGACATACACCGTGAATGGTGCTGCCCAAATAAATTCTTTCAAGAAGCCAACTCTTTCTTCAGTGCCGCTACCCGTGAACCGAGCGACATCATAACAACCGTAGATCAGATATTTTCCAAGAAGATTGATAATATTCACCGCATGTTCAGGATGGAATTCTAGCATCCCTGACACGCTCTTGCCTTGCTCGTTTGCAAGTCCGAATTTCAGTAATGTCGGCACTAGGAAACTTGCGGTGATGACACAACCCACAAGAAACACACCCAGATTCTTGAGTATCCTCTTTGGATCCTTCGTCATCAATAAATAATAAAATGCTAATGCAGTGAATGGTCCAAGGAGCACCCAGGACATGTGCAATTGCATCACCCAAAAAATACTAAAGCCCATCATGAAAAAACACAGCCACTCAGGCAAAATATTTTTCTTTAGTGATGGATAGATTTCGAAGATCGCAGCAAAAAAAAGTATTGAGCCACAAATCATGTAAGCAGGATTCAAGATCATCGTGAAGTAACACATACTCCACGGCAGCAAATAAACATACATCACGATCAAGAGCTTCGGAACATCTGGCAGACGCTTGGACAAGAACCACGCAAGGAAGCCGAGACTCAAGAATAATAATATATTGAGTAGGATATGCGGTGCTTCCGGAATTTTCCAGAGGTACCACATCGCCGAGACAAGATACCCTTGAAGCGAACCCGGAATTTGTGATTCATTATAGACAAGGTCAGCTCCGAAATACGGATGAGCATGAGTCGTGAATGCTTTTAAGCCGATGAGATAAATTTGCAATACATCATCGCCGTTTGCAAAAAAATCGTTAGCGAGACTATAGAGAAAACGAAAAATGAAAATGCCACTAACGAAGAGCGACAATCCAATAGGATAGGAAACGGATTTTTTTTGTGTCATTTCACTCACAGATTATCAGTGGTTAACCACGAACTTCTGTGTTTCATTCTTGGAACCGCTGAGCATAACTGTATAAACTCCATTCGGAAGGTTAGAGGTACGCAACGTAATCCGCTTTTGGTCAGAAGATAATTCGCGACCGAAGTTCGTGATCTTTCGTCCGAGCATATCATAGACCTCGATTGTGATGTTCTCAGTAATTTCTAGATCAAGATGTATCTTGATATTATCTGTAGCAGGATTAGGTAAAAGCCCCAGTGATGGACTCAGCTTCTCTGGCTCACATTTGCTCCAATGCGGAGCGGTTTACGCAAGTATCATCTCGCGCCAGTTCTGCTTTTTCGCAATGCGCTTCTTCTTTGCCGATTCTTTTGCACAATTGATCAGGAAATTGGCAGAGGCATTCAAGATCCATTCGAAATTTTCTTCACCGATTGATGTACGCTCAGCATCAGGTGCGGGATTTGTGAAATCAATGGCGTAAGGAATTCCATCTTTCACTGCAAACTCGATGGTATTAAAATCATACCCCAATGTTTCGCATATCGTGATGCAATCCTCTTCCATCTTGGCACGGAGTTTTGCATTCGGGCTGAACTCGGCTTGGTAACGGAGATGATGAGGATTCCGAGGTTCGTACGGCATGATATGCACTTCGGATTTGCCGATGCAATAGCAACGGTAGTATTCCTGGAAATCAATATTTTCCTGAAGCGTCATCACCAAATCACCAGTCTCATCGTAAGCACTGAAAAAATCCTCAACATTCTCAACTTTATACACGCTCTTCCATCCACCACCTGAATGGGGTTTGAAGTAAGCAGGAAATCCGATGTTGTTGAACATCTCTTCGAAGGAAAGCGGAAATTTCAGATTACGGAAAGATTTTTCTGTTGTATCCGGTGGCATTGTCTTACTCGGCACAAGAGCAGTCTTGGGAACATTGATTCCTGCCTTTGCACAGATTGCATACGAGAAGAATTTTTCATCGGCATTCATCCAGAAAGGATTATTCACGACCTTCGTACCGCTGAGCATCATGTTCTTCAAGACTGCTCTGTAGAATGGAACGTCTTGCGAAATCCTATCGAGAACTGCATCATAGTGCTTCGGCTCATCGCTCTTCCATAGATCAATAGAACATGCTTCCGCTGTTACTTTATGTTTAACTCCGAGGGAGTTAATCCGTTCGATCAAGGCAGGTGGGAAGGTTTCTTCCATTCCGAAGAGTAATCCGATTGTAGGCATAGTAGTTGAATAATACTTAGATATTTAGAAACGTAGTAATAAAAATAGTAGCGCTAAAAACAGAAAATCTGCGCTCAGGGTTCGATGCAGATTTGATTACGATGTTAGAAGCGCGGACTAAGAGTCCGTGCCACTAAACATCAAACAATGTCATCCCTGCGAAGGTGGGAATCCAGGCTCATTGTGGCAGAATCAAGCCGAGAGCATTATCAGTGGCGACTGATACTTACTGAACTGTCACCGTCAGCGGCGTGCTTGTCGTGATGAGGTTATGATCTTTCCTCAGTGACATGCTGATGGTGGCACTGCCTGGCTTAATATCTGGCGGAGCAATAAAATCGAGTACTAATCCATCGCGGAGCAAGCCACATGACTCGACATACAATTCCCATTTCTTTCCGCCTTGTTCGAGCTGGAGAAAATCTCCCATCGCTACGCGTCCCCAATCGCTTGCAATTCGTTTATGCAAAACAGTCCATTGTTCGGCGAGTGACATCTTGTCATAGCCTACATTATCTCGCAATTCCCTAATTGCTTGATTGGGATCAATGATCTCAGCTGGCAAGAAACCTTCACCAATCACAGTTATCTTTCCGAGCGGTGAAATATATGGTGCTGCGATTTTTTTCAGCGTGCAATTCATCATCGGTGCTACGGTGAAAGAATACGGCACACTTGCATCACGATCATTCAATAAAAAGAGTGTGGCTTGACCTGCTTCGAGGGAAACAGGTACCATGAACGTTGCGATCACACTGTCACCTTCAGATAAATACGAACCGAATGATGTAAAGACCTGCTTGCCCTTTTGCTCAACGCGAAGAATCGGTACATCTGATTTTATCCATGCAATTAATTTCTCGGCAGTACATTTATTGCGCGAGATGGGATGCTCTGGGTCAGGATTCTCAAATATCACTGTAGCTAATTGGCCGGCAGCGATTTCCTTCGGGTATGAGAAAACTTTTAATCGGCGAGCTGATCCTTCGCTAGAGAGAAGCAACAAAAATGCAGCAATGACAACGGTGAATATTTTATTCATAGCCTATTCCTCCAATAAATTGTATCGTGGCTGTGGGGTGTATGTGAGACAGTCAGAGAGAAAACAATCTTTACGAAGCTTGAATTCGCCCAATTCCAATTCCGAAGGGACAAAAAAAGGCGGACAATCTGTCCGCCTTAGTTATATGAATGCAAAAATAAAATTTATTTTGCTGCCGGAGCAGATGGCTGAGCTGGAGCAGCTTGCCTTTGCGCTGGAGGTGCTGTCACAGGCGGACGACCACCCTCGCGGATTGGATTGACAATCGCCGAGCCGCTTGTCGGCAAAAAGAACCTGTTGGCGACGATTGTGAAAAGCACAAATACCCCAGCAATGACGATGGTTGCCTTCATCAGGAAATCAGAAGCTCTGCGTACGCCGAACATCGTGCCGACTGAGCCAGGAGCCGCTAATCCGCCAGCAAGGCCGTTACCCTTAGCCGCTTGCGCCAATACGACCAGCGTGAGAATAATGCACAAAAGTATGATTAAAATGACAAGTACTGTAAACATAAGCTTCTTTTCCCTAACAAAAATTTGGGGACTTGAAAACAACTATTGACGGAAAGAATTCCACCCAAAAGGGTTGCTGGAGGTTTGTGCCTCCAACTGAGGTGCTCAAAAGAAAATTATCAGACGAATTCAGTAACGCAAAATCTGCCGGAAGCCCTTGTAACTCATTAGCCCATATCAACTTAGCAGTTCGCGCACGCATCTTTACCCCTCTTACGCAAAGAGTCCGCCGTGGCGGACTCTTCTCTCCTAACAATTTATGTATGATCCCATTAATCATGGTCTGCAAATATACGAAATTTTCACCCGTTTGTTACGTCCGACATCCGCCGTGGCGGAGAGAAGCGATTCTTACCGAAAGTTTGGCATGATAGTTGCCGTAATTCTAAGTAAAGTTGTTCATTGTAATGTTATCTATACACCACACTTAGAAAGGTAGAGCAATATGGTAAAGAACCTAAAGCCCAATGCCGATCAATTGCGTGAGGCTATCAGCCAAGCATTTGAAGGTATTTGTTTCAAAGTAGACGAGTATTACCGACATGGCATCGCCGAACTTCTGCTATTCTGGCAAGGAGGTCCGGAGGAAATCGATGTCAAGCGGTACTTGAACTCTCATGGTTATCCAGTTACGGGGCCAATCAAAGTGATATACCATCACGGTGAGTATGTGAATACTCATTATGGATATGTACCTGCAACCGGAAAACCCGAGAGAGAGCACAAAACGAGAAGGGAATTACAGCCGACCCACAAAACACAAATCCCGTTGCATCCAATTGATGCGATGACAAGAGCAAGGCTCGAACAGAGCCGACGCCTTCAGGACTCCTTGCGGAGACCTCAGACAAACAGAAGACGCACGAGAGCTTTCGTGGCAAGAATTATCCGCGTTAGTCGCGAGCAGATGGAGATGTTCGG
Organism: bacterium; assembly: GCA_037143335.1. GTDB lineage: Bacteria > Bacteroidota > Ignavibacteria > Palsa-1295 > Palsa-1295 > PALSA-1296. The sequence continues at coordinate 115,974 of JBAWZA010000007.1, forward strand.
TTCGGGTGAGAATAAAGTGAAGTATCAAGCAAGACTCTACTTGTGAGAGCAAAAGGCAGCTCAAGATGAGTTGCCTTTTTCTTTAAAAAATTTCCTTCGATAACGCGATTATTTTATCAAGCTCTTTCTTCGAGGCCGACTCACCTCCGTAGATAAAGGTTGAGGTCAGATACTCCCAATCCGATTTCGATAAGCCATATAGATCGCGGGCAATGAGGATTTCCAATTCGGCGCGAACTTTTATCGCATCGGCTTTCGGATTTACTTTCACGCCAAGCTGTTTGCCAAGCTCCGTGAATTCACCTTTTTCATCATTCAGCGAAAGCAATGTGAAACCAAGTTCGACGATTTTCTCTTCCTGTTTTTTATTTGCTTCGGCGATGGGGAGTTCGTTAATGAAGAACATATTAAGGTTAGCTGACACCTTATTGCGAATGTAATAATTGAGTGTGAGTGAATTCCATAAAGACATCATGTGAATAAGATTATCTCTCGAAATCAAGGTCTGTACAATTTTTTCTTTCTGAAGCTGATAAGCATAATTCTTTAAGTAGTTCATAGAATTTCCGATCACGACATTCGGCGGAACAATTGAGCTAATCAGTGTCAGTTGGTCGGTTGATCGTCCAATTGCACGGTAAACAAGCCGATACTCATCTAAATCTATCTTTACTATTAAATCTTCAACATCTCCATTTTCAAGTTCTAAGTCACGTTTAATTCGGAATCGCTCTTTCGGCTCGATACGTTCTCGTGCATCTTTTGCTGTCACATAGTACCGAGGTGTTGAAAAATGTGATTCAAATTGATGAATCATTTTTCCTTCATAAAGGATAAAATTCTTCGATCCAATATCTTTCGTCTTTGTAGTAAGACGATGGAATAAATGGCTGTCATTCGTCATGTGGAATTCGGTATGCAAACGAATGGGCAGCTTTGAAAATAAAGTGTGTTCTCCTCGAATTCTCTTGCACAGTTCAAAATCTTCTGGTTTTTCGAACTCCATTATTGAGAGTATTTCAGGTGAAAACTTCTCAATCATTTGAAGAGTATAATGAATTGGCTCTTTCTCATATAATTCGACTGGATCAAGGAGATAGAAAAGAGCATCAAATGTCTTGTCTTTACTCTTGTTCTTTTCTTTTTGTGCGATAACAATGGAGAATTTAAATCGGCTATCTACATCAGGGAACTGTGTCAATATTTTTTCCTTGCCATCAATGACAACTTTATAGCCTCTATTCTCGAATGATGAAAGTTCAGATAGAGAGTTTTCTAAAATGAGAAGCTCTCGCAAATCAATAGACCCCGCATCAGTTTGAATTCCGCTCGGGACAAGCACAACTAACAATCCCGATTTGCGAAGCAATGCGAGATCGCGTTCTATGAAATACTTATAATAATTCGGGTCGCCAGAACCTTGATGAGAGTACTGTTGAGAAATATACTCATTGTATGTTTCATAGGATTTGCGGTAAGCTTCCCATCCAGAATTGAAAGCCGGATTCGACTCTGATTCATGAGCAAACCATTCATCAACATCCAACACATCTTTCTTACCCTTGCCTTGATTCGCAAATTCCTTCTTTACAGGCTTAATCGCTTCCCATGGTGGATTGCTAATAACGGCATGGAATCCCCTTTTCGCTTCGGGGAATGGTGTTCCATCTTTATCAAAAAAGCAATAAAAGAATTCAACGCACAGAAAAACAGGATTAGCTATTTCCGGAATTTCTTGCTTCAGTTTTTGCTTCAGAATTTTCTTAATCCCCTTTGCTGAATCAATGATAGATGGATCAAAAGGATTTGCAATATACGCATCTCGAATCCGATGAAGCTCCTGCAACTGGGCAATGTGTTCGGCAGAAAGAATTTCAATTTGCTTTTCGATTGGAATATCTGCAAGGCTATCACCGCACGCGTAATTAAGTTCAAGGTTCGGCAGGATATGTGTATCTTTTCCTGTAAGCCTTCTATAATTATAATGCTTCGGACTTAATTTTATGGCTTCCTTCCAGATATTGGTCTTTGCAGTATCCAGTGCTCGTTCGTCTATATCTATTGCATGGATATGATGAAGAATGATCGAGGAAATAAGATGAATTGGACTGAATATTTTTTCTTCGTCACGGAATTTCTGTGTTTCGATAACATTCTTTGGCATATTTCCGATGTTAGCAGAATCAATTGTTCTGACCCAGCTTGTTTCGTCATCGATTTTCTTATACCACGAAAATATTTCCTTCAGCACCTTGATCAGAAAGCTTCCGCTACCCGAGGTCGGGTCAATAATTCTGATTTCGCGCAATTCGACTAGTAGAGTTCTTGCCGTTGCAAAATCAACGGTATCTTTATTTACGGCTGCAATAATTTTCGTGATGATTGGTTCAAACAGAGGATCCACAAGCTTTTTTGCCATGTAGCTTGTAATCTCTTTTGGCGTGTAGTAAATCCCTGAATCTTTTTTTCCTTCAGCAATGAATTGCTCGTATGCTTTTCCGAAGACGTCCTCATCAATTTGTCGGAAGTTATAGTGGATCATTCCTTTTTGGAATGTCTTGTTCCACTGGTCAAGTCCGAGTGATGCTTCGAATACCGTTTTGAAACGGTTGATATTATCTGTTGTTTTTAGGACATGGGGCCAAAACCGCGCCTTAAATAATTCGGTATCGTAAAAATCATCGAAAAAATCCTCGATATAGCCGAAGTATTTATCGAATACCTTATCGAATCCTTTCATTTCCCAATCATTGCGGATGATCTCATATTTCGTTGTAAGATATTTGAAATCAATTAAACCAAAATCTTCGAGGGTCTTAATAAATATGATCTTATTGAGCAGCATAACGATCAATTCTTCCTTGGATAACGTATCGGTCTCGTTGAATTCGACTTTAAGAAATTCATTGTACCATTCTTTAAGGTCTTCAAAGAACTGTTGATCGAGATTATGTTTTGGCGATTGGTCTTCAATGCGTCGGATGACATCCCAGATATTATTCTCCGAATCGACAAATTGCCGAAGCAGTTCAGGAAATGCTATTTCATGGAAGGGCTTAAATTCCAGTATTGCATTACGATTGAATAAGTATGCAGTCCTTAGGTCACAGAGAATAACGTAATCGTTTCCTTTTAGATAATTTGTGACTTGAGTCGGATGATGTTTCCATGTCAATTCATCGGCAACCAATCTGGAATCGGCAAGTTCAAATTTGAAAAGCGGCTTTAACTCGAAGAGCAACGGATTGGAATCCTGCTGCATGACTGAAAAATCGATGAACCCTCCATCGATCCTGACTTCATTGAATGCAGAAGTTTTTTTTAGCACATCTGTAATCAGTGACCGAAAGAGCTGATGTACTGCAGTTTCAGGCTTGACTCTGTTTTTAAGACTCGTGATATATTGAACTATCGGCTCATACTTGTAACTTGGATCGGCGAATTGAAACCCGTCGACCGGAATAACATCCTGACTGACGAGATCTGATAATTCTTTGATTATATCATACGGTTTTAACATTGTGCTCTCTAAACGCCTTAGGCACGAACAAAATTTCTTCGTAATAACCACCCCCCGACCCCCTCCTTCAAAAGGAGGGGGAGTTTTTTTATTCAAAGAACTCTCTATGCAGTCGTTTCAGGGCTTCGACAGATTTATCTTCATCTACCAAGACCACCAGACTGCTTTCGACTGGCAGGAGTGCTCTGATCGGGAATACTCGGAGCGAGCGGAGTAGCCTTTCTCGAATCGCCGACAGATTCTGTGTTGCGTCGCGTGTTCGGACAAGTAATGAGAGTGCGGCAAGCGGACGCTCCTCCAAAATTTCATAGCCAGCGTCGCGCAATGATTTAAAATGTTGTCTGCGTTCATCACGTCGGAAGCAGATCGTGATCTCCGTATCGCTTGCCCAATAATAAAAAGCTCGACGCAGAGCAAATGCAGGAATCCCTTCGGTGCGCCCGTCGAATCTGCCAGGTTGTTTGGGATTTCTGCGACGTACTTTCTGCGATTTCCGAACGTACACAGTGGAGATATTCTGCTCAAGTGCAAGTGCAATCGGCTTTGGCGAACGCACAGGATTTCCCGTTGTCTCGGAAATCGTTGTGCCGCGGAGAATTTTTTTTCCTAATGCGGTTACTCTCAGTGATGTTTGATTCATATTCCCCTCACCCATCAAGGGTTGGGCAACGTTCTGAAATAGCGCACGAATACCACGTCTTCCGATTTCATCGGCTTCTTCGAATGAAAGATGCCTGATTGCTTTGGCTTTCGGAACGAGTTCGGGATCGGCCGTAAAAATTCCAGGGACACTTTTCCAGAATACCACTTCTTTAGCGCCAAGTGCTTTGCCAATCAACGTTGCAGATAAATCCGAGCTTTCACTACCCATCGTAGTAGTATCACCTTCAGGGGTCGAGCCGATAAAACCTTGTGTGATGACAATCTTGCCTTGATTGAGTTTTGGAACAATAATTTCTTTTGCTTTTTGAGTTATCGCACCCATATCGGGTATAGCCGCAGTATAATCTGCACTGGTGATAATTACTTTTCGCGCATCACATATTTCGATTGGCAACCCGATGTCCTCGAAGGCTGCGGCGATGAGAGCCGTAGCGAACTGTTCACCTCGGGCAAGGAATGCATCAAGCGTGCGGGGTGAGAGTTCTCGAGTGATAGTCACGCCTTCGACAAGACTCGAAATTTCTTTTGCGATAGAGTGAAATTTTTCAACGGTTCGTTGAAATAATTTTTCTGAGAGATCAAGCGAAGAAGCAAGCTGACTATGACGCTCAATGATGCGCTCAAGTGTTCCTCCAGCGAAAAGACTCTTCCCTGCTTCAGCGTCTTCGGCGATGGAGCGGAGTCTTCTGGTCGTATGACCTATCGCCGAGATAATTACGACTACGCCGGGCGTAATTCCGCCGATCGTCTTCTTGCGCCGAAGTTTGCGAATCTCCTCGGAGTGTGCAGTTGCAACGTGATCGCGCATGCGCTCTAAGCCTCGAACTGTTCGCGTGGTCGCACCGCCAAATTTATAAACAAGCATCGTAGATTTATTCTGTCCAAGTTAAATAAGATGGAGCGGCAATTAGTTCAGTATTGTTCTTAACAAAATGATTTCACTTCGCGACATAAACCCCAAAGCGAATCAGACTAACCATCTGGTATTGCTCCATGCTTTCCCGTTTTCGTCCGTGATGTGGGATGAAGCCGCATCGATTATTAAGTCTCACGCCTCGCAGTTCTCTATTATTCTCGTAGATTTTCCGGGGTTCGGTTCTGCACCATATCTTCATCAATGGACGTTGAAAGAAGCAGTGATTGATTTACACTCACAATTACAATCCCTTGGAATAGAGAAAGCAGTCATTGGCGGAATCTCGATGGGAGGGTATGCTGCGTTTGCATACTATAGTCTTTTCCGCGATAGCGTTACAGGACTTATTCTCTCGAATACGAAAGCCGCCGCAGATTCTTTGGATGCTAAAAAAAATAGAGAAGAATTTGCTCTTGCTGTCGAAACTGACGGATACGAAGCCGTATATGAAAAATTGTTGCCGAAGTTAGTATCCGATAATGCGTTCGAGAACAACTCCGATTTATTGCTCAGTTTAAAAAATCAGATTGAAGGCTCAGAGACGAGGTCAATTGCTGCATGTTCACGAACTCTTGCGTTGAGAGAGGATTCATCGGAATTATTGCCAATAATCAGTTGTCCGACGCTTGTGATCACTTCCGATGCTGACAAGATTATTCCTGCAAAAGAAATGCAGGAGCTTTCTACGAAAATACCGGGCTCAATTTTCAAATCACTACCAGAGGTTGGGCATTTATCAGTAATTGAAGATCCGAGAACGTGGTCGGAATTCGTTGTCTCATTTTTGAACGATATCCAGTAACATTTGCGCACGACAGTCCAATTTTTCTTCATAGCATTTCTTCTCACTAGCTCGAGTCTTCTGCTCGCGCAGACTCCTGAGCGCAGTTCGGTCTTCAATAAGGATAATTCGCCATGGCCAACTGATGAATTCAGTGGACCTGCGGACATAGTGAATCGGTATATTCACTTCGGATCACGTTCACTCCTTGATGAACTTGAGATGCGAGGCTCTTCGGAGAAAACTTCTGCGATGTATCAATTAGGATCACTCGAAGCATATCACCGCAGAGAGCTCATCGCTTCGCAAAATGCCCTGCATGAAATCATCGAGCATGAAACGTCGTCATCACTCCATTACTCTGAAGCAAAATTACTCGCAGCACTTGAGTTGCTTTCGGAGCAAAACATTGATGCAAAGAAGCGCTCCGCAATTGAAGAAAATTTATTAAAGATTGATACAGTGTCTTTTGTCGGCAACAATTTCGTTGCCGCTGAGTATTTCTACTGGCTGGCTGAAATTCGCAGGTACAACAGGGATATTTCCGCTTCGGCAAACTCCTATCAATCAGCCATTGCAAGGCTCTCCGCAATTTTGCATTATGATGATAGCATTACACATCATCGCAGTTCGTCACTCAAATCACTCTCGCAGTACCGACTTGCAGAGCTATACGAATACGAACTACGATTCATAAAAGCGTGCGAGTTATACGATACGGTTGCGTCGAACCCATCATCGAAGCTAAGGATATTTTCCTCTTTGAAGCGCGCCTCGCTCCTGCGTTCAATCGGTGATTACCATTCATCACTCAAAGAGCTTTCACGGACTGATGAGTTATTCGGATTGCAAATAAATACATTGGTCAGTCCTTCCGAGCGAACGCTTCAATACGAATCATCATTTTCTTATTCACGGTCTCTCAGTGGTGACTCCGTACTCTATTGTTCACAATACACTCTCGCTCAGATTTTTTTACTGAAAGGTTCGGCATACTCAAATCTCAAGGAATTCGATTCAGCGAAGAAATTTCTACTACTGGCACAGGAGTCATTGAATCGCTCGGTTGATTCACTCAAGCAAGCGTCGGAGTACCGCTTCCTTCGTCATGGTATCACCTTCGAACGGGGATGGATGGCACTTGGCAATGGAGCGAATGACAGCGCTGCAACATTATTCTCAGAACTTGCTTCTGAAGATACCTCATCGCATTCGAACTCACTCTCAAGTAATAGCGAAATATCCGATGGAGCAAGTTTTTTTCATGAACGAAAAAACGAGAAGGCATCAGGCACTTTCGCGGCTACCACAAGTTATATCTATGATGATTATCCTGAACGTGCACGGTTCTATCTTGGCATTGCTCTTTCACGTGCAGGAAAAGTTGACGCCGCTCGTGATGTCTTGACAAATTTATCGCTCGACCCATCTGCGCTTTATTCAGACAAAGCAAAATATCATCTTGCGTTAGTTGAATTCCGAAGTGGTAGATCCATTCAAGCAGAAGCACTTCTTTCGCAGATCGTCTTGCATCGGTCACTATCCGGAGTCTTTGCATCAGTATTGCTGGGTGACATTCACTACCGTCGTTCAAGTTTTGCGAAGGCTTCGGAGTACTTCGCATTTGCCCTCGCCAATCTTCCCGAACATGATACTGTCCTGCGCTCTGTGTGCGCATTAGAGCGTGGTCTGAGTTTACTTCCACTTGGTTCGTGGGCAGAGTCAGCTGAGAATCTGAAACTTTACGTCGCACTCACTACTGCAAAGTCCGATGGACTTGATGAGGCACTTTTTTGGCTCGGCAGAGCGTACTTCCGCGCCGACAGCATGCCTCAAGCTCGGAATTGTTTCCGCAGAATTCTCACTGAATTTCCCGAAACAGATCGCAAGATTGATGCGCAGTACGGATATGCCTGGACATTATTCATGAATGGTGAATATGTAAATGCAGATAAAGAATTTACAAAGGTTATCGAGATTGATGCGATCACCAAGTATGCATACGATGCTCTCTCGAGACGAGGTGATGCATTTTATGCTTTAGGTGATATTAAAAATTCATTAGCCGTTTATAATTTAGCAATTGACCGACCTACATTTAACGAATACCGAACAACTCGTTCGCTATTTCAGACTGGAGTGTTGAGAATGCTCTCTGATAGCGGACGATCGGCGATGAACCTCTTTCGAACCATCTATACAAAATATCCGAAATCAAATATTATTGATAGGACATATTATAATTATTCAGTTGCCGCATACTCACTCCAAAAAGATGATGAAGCGAATGAAGCGTTGCGGATACTGACGACTAAATTTAAAGATTCACCATTTGCCCCGAAAGGATATTTTCTTGGCGCCTACCAAGATCAAAAGAAAGGAAATTACCGCACTGCATACACACGCTACAAAAAAATAATTCAGGACTATCCAAACGCGGACGAGTTTGTGCCCTCAATCTTCGGTGCAATTAATGTTCTTTCTCGACAGAAAAAAAATGCTGAGGCGATCGCACTTTGCGATACATTCCTGTTAAAGAATCCCCATGCGTCATTTGCTCCGCGACTGCTTTATCAAAAAGGCGAGATTCAATTTACATCGAACGATCTACAAGGTGCAGCAAAAACCTTTACTCGATTCACCGACGAATTCCCTGCCGATACCCTCCTGCCGTGGGCAAAGTTCATGTACGCTAAAACACAGCTTGGCACTTGCGAGAACTGTACCGAAGCGAAAGACCTGCTCAGCGAGCTAACAACGAAGTATGCAAATCAAGATGTCGCATCATTTGCATATTTAGAGCTTGCGAAGTTACAAGTCCGACTTGATGAAACAGATGAAGCAGCTACAAACTTCACGAAGGCATTCGCAATGGAATACTATTCCAGTGAAGCAGCACCAAAGGCAATGTATGAATATGCGAGGTATCTTACTTCAGAACGACGGCTCTCTGACTCTGCGGTTCATGTGTATGACGACCTTGTCAATCGCTATAATGAGGAGACAAAAATCGGAGGCAATGCAATGCTCGAAGCAAGTACTGTTCTTCTCTCGACTGGTAAACGAAGCGGTGCTATTTCGCATCTTGAAAAACTTGCCTCTGCACAAGAAGGATACGAACTCGCGGCAGAAGCCAGGCTCCGAATGGCAAAATTATTCTTCTCCGATGGCGCTACAAAAAAAGCATTGACAGAATTTGAGAGAGCAAGGAATGATAATTCTACGAGACCAGAACAATTAGGAAAATCCTACATCGGAAGCGTCGAATGCCAAATTGCGATGGGAAATAAAAAGAAAGCAAAACTATTGCTTGGTGAGGTATTGGCTAATCGGGAAATTCCGAAGAGTTACAGAGTGAAGGCGAAAGAGATATTACAGAGCCTTACCCAGAAAAAAACGAGGCGAAGAAGGTGACAAACCGGAGCAAAAAAATAAACCCAGCGCCCTTAGGCACTGGGTCTTTTCTCTCACCTTGACTCTGGATACAAACGGCCTAAATGGAACCCGCCTACATCCATAAGTCTCACACTTTATAAGTTCGAACACTAAAACTCAACGAAGCTAATGGAAGTTCCGATTTTACGTATATATGACACATTTAACGCCCCGTTTGTGACACTATTCATAAATTACCTACCATCTCCGCAGGCTTGACCCACTCATCAAATTGCTCGGAAGTAAGCAAATTCAAGGCGATCGCGGCTTCGCGGAGCGTTGTCCCCTCTTTATGAGCTTTCTTTGCTATTTTCGCCGCATTCTCGTAGCCGATATGAGGATTTAGGGCTGTCACAAGCATCAACGAATTCTCCAGATTCTTCTTGATAACCGGTAGATTTGGCACTATTCCGACTGCGCAATGCTCGGTAAAAGAATTGCACGCATCGCCAATTAGTCGAGCTGACATTAAGAAGTTATAGATCATCACTGGCTTGAAGACATTCAATTCAAAATGTCCGTTGAGTCCGCCGACAGTGATTGCCGCATCATTACCGATGACCTGAGCGCAGACCATCGTCATCGCTTCCGATTGCGTTGGATTCACCTTGCCAGGCATGATAGAAGAACCCGGCTCATTTTCTGGAATGAGAATCTCGCTGATACCACTTCTTGGACCTGATGCAAGAAGGCGAATATCATTCGCGATCTTCATCATGCTCACTGCAACGGTCTTGAGCGCACCGGATGCTTCAACGATTGCATCGTGTGAGGCGAGTGATTCAAATTTATTTTCGGCAGTGATGAACGGTAATCCAGTAAGTGCAGAAATCTTTTTCGCAACAAGTACATCATAGCCTTTCGGAACATTGAGTCCCGTACCAACTGCCGAGCCACCGAGAGCCAGCTCTGATAAATGCGGCAGCGAATTCTTAATCGCGCGAATTCCGTGATCGAGTTGCGATACATACCCAGAGAATTCTTGACCAAGAGTAAGAGGAGTAGCATCCATCAAATGCGTTCTACCGATCTTCACGACAGACATAAACTCTTTCGATTTCTTTGCGAGCGTATCACGCAAGAGAGTGATATTCGGAATCGTATTCTCTACGAGAATTTTATAGGCAGCGATATGCATCGCAGTCGGAAAGGTATCATTAGATGATTGCGATTTATTCACATCATCGTTGGGATGAATTTTCTTTTTATCATCTGCCAACATTCCGCCGAGCAATACGTGAGCACGATTGGCGATGACCTCGTTGACATTCATATTCGATTGCGTACCAGAACCTGTTTGCCATACGACAAGCGGGAATTCATCATCCCATTTCGAGGCAAGAATTTCGTCGCAAACTTTGGAAATAATATCGCACTTCTCTTTCGGCATTACTCCAAGCTCGGTATTAGCTTCGGCAGCTGCTTTTTTCAAATAAGCAAATGCTTCGATGATCTCAGCGGGCATCCGCTGTCCACCAATCTTAAAATTATTGCGCGAGCGCTCAGTCTGTGCTCCCCAATATCTTTCGGCGGGGACTTCAACAGGTCCCATCGTATCATGTTCAATTCGGAATGTCATCGGATTCTTTCAGTAATTCTATGTGGAGTTCAGAAAACAAAGAAACGGAGAAAGCATTTCAGAATTCGTGGTTAGGTGAAGATAAATTCGGTGGGACGTCCACCACGGGGGATCAGTCCGTATTTCCTACCCTGTTTGTTATCCTTCGGCAGTCGGGGATCTAGGCTTCAGACCAGAGATAATTAACCTCGTTTACAAACCAAAAAGAGTTTAAATAAGAAAACCTAAAAGCCTTTTGCCGTCAGGGGTTACGATGTATATTTATTGTGATGCTTTTCTTTTGTACACCCGTAGGGACTCGAACCCCAAACCTTCTGATCCGTAGTCA